>NZ_WMLB01000022.1 GCF_009709675.1 Agromyces bracchium
CTCGCAGCGCCGATGGTACTGCAGGGGCGACCCTGTGGGAGAGTAGGACACCGCCGGACAACCTTCACAGAAGAGCCGCCCAGAGCTGGGCGGCTCTTCTGCATTTAACGCACCACCCGACGGACCGGGTGCATAGGCTGGATCGATGGCGAATCGACTTGCCGACGCCCTGAGCCCGTACCTGCGTGCGCACGCCGACAACCCGGTCGACTGGTACCCGTGGGGCGAGGACGCCTTCGCCGAGGCGCTGCGCCGCGACGTCCCGGTCATGGTGTCGATCGGCTACGCCACGTGCCATTGGTGCCACGTCATGGCGCGCGAGAGCTTCAGCGACCCGGCCATCGCGGAGATCCTCAGTCGAGACTTCGTGGCCGTCAAGGTCGACCGGGAGGAGCATCCGGAGGTCGACGCGAGCTACCTCGCCGCGGCATCCGCCTTCACCAGGCAGCTGGGCTGGCCGCTCACCGTCTTCGCGCGACCCGACGGGCGCGCGTTCTACGCGGGCACGTACTTCCCGCCGCGGGCGCAGCAGGGCATCCCGTCCTTCCGCGAGGTGCTCGCGGCCGTCGGCGAGGCGTGGAACGAGCGTCGCGAGGACCTCGATCGCACCGCGGATGCCGTCGGGGAGGCGATCGCCGCGGCATCCGTGGCCCGGACCGACGCCGACCTGCCGGATCGTGCGGCGCTCGACGAGGCGGTCCACCGGCTCGCCGGCGACGAGGACGCGCTGCACGGCGGATTCGGCGCGGCGCCCAAGTTCCCGGTCGCGCCCGTGCTCGGCTTCCTGGCCGCGGCCGGCGGCGACGGGCGCGAACTCGCGACACGCACGCTGCGGAAGATGGGCGCGTCGCCGCTCCGCGACCCGGTTGAGGGCGGCTTCTTCCGCTACGCGACGCGGGCGGACTGGAGCGAGCCGCACTACGAGCGCATGCTCACCGACAACGCGCTGCTCCTCGACGTCGCCGCTGACCTCGCGACGGGCGACGATCGGCCCGCGTTCCTCGATGCGCTCGCGTCGGGCGCCGTCTCCTTCCTCACCGAGCGGATGCAGCTGCCCGACGGCGGCTTCGCCGCGGCGCAGGACTCCGAGAGCACCATCGACGGCCGTCGCGACGAGGGCGGCTACTACCGGCGGGATGCGGCCGGGCGAGCCGAGCTCGAACCGCCCGCTCTCGACGCGAAGCTCCTCACCGGGTGGAACGGCCTCGCCGTCGGCGCACTCGCGCGCGGCGGGCAGGTGCTCGGCGACCGCCGCGCGATCGAGTCCGCGAGACGCGCGGCCGATCGGCTGCTCGCCGAGCACGTACGCCCCGACGGTGCGCTCGTTCGGGCCTCGCTCGACGGTCGGGCGTCGAGCGCACCCGCGACCCTCGAGGACACCGGCATGCTCGCCGGCGGGCTCGTGCGGCTCGCCGCGGCCACCGGTGAGGTGGACTACGCGGTCGCGGCCCGTGCACTCGTGGACGCCGCAGCCGAGGCCGCCACGGCGGCGCGGTCGCGGCCCGGCGAGCCGGGCAGCCGGTCAACCGGATCGTCCGACGACGACGGCGACGACGACGGCGGTGCCCGCGCACCGTTCGCGGCCCCCGGCGGTGGCGACCCGGTGCTCGCCGCGCGCGGACTCGGCTTCGCCGACGACCCCGCCGAAGGGGCGGCACCGTCGGGGCTCACCGCGTGCGCGGATGCCGCGTGGCGGCTCGCCGCGCTCGGCGCGGGCGATCGGTACCGCGAACTCGCCGTAGCGGCCGTGCGCGTGGTCGCCGGCATCGCGCCGGCGCGGCCGATCGCGTTCGGCGGGGCGCTGGGCGTCATGGCGCGGCTCGCCGGACCGCTCGTCCAGCTCGTCGTCGTCATCCCCGACGATGAGGCCTCCGATGGCCGTGCCGGCGACGACGACCGGCAGGAGCTCATCGAGGTGGCGCGTCGGCAGGAGGCATCCGTCACCGCCGTCGTGACCGAGTCGCAGGCGGCGGCGTTCGCCGACGCCGGGTTCGAGCTCTTCGAGGGCCGCCTCGCGCGGAACGGCCGCGCGACCGCCTACCGGTGCCGGTCATTCGTGTGCGCGCTGCCCGTGACCACGGCGGCCGACCTGCGGCAGCTCGCCGTCGGGTGACGCGCGCGCGGCGACCTACGATGGACGCATGCCCGCCCCCGCATCCGTCCCGCGCGCGACGGCGATCCTCGCCGGTGCGGTCGACGTCGTCCTGGTCATCGTCTTCGCAGGGATCGGACGCGCGAGCCACGGCGTCGTCGATGCCGCCGGCGTGTGGGAGACGGCGTGGCCGTTCCTCGTCGGCCTGGCGGTCGGATGGCTCGTGGTGCGCGGGTGGCGCCATCCGCTCGCCGTCTGGCCGACGGGTATCGTCGCGTGGGTGTCGGCCGTCGTCGTCGGAATGCTGCTCCGGCTCGCGACGGGATCCGGCGCGGCGCTCGCCTTCGTGGTCGTCGCGACGGCGACCCTCGCGCTCTTCCTGCTTGGCTGGCGCGCCGTCGTCGCGCTGATCCGGCGCATGCGGCGGGCGCGATCGACCGAGCACGGGGACCCGGCGGTCGCACCGTGAACCCCATCGCGTGGCTCTTCGACGCGCAGCTGGTGATCGGCGACCAGGTGATCCTGTGGCGCGAGATCGTCGGCAACGCGTTCGGCCTCGCGTCGGCGCTCGGCGGGCTCCGTCGCAAGGTGTGGGCGTGGCCGGTCGGCATCATCGGCAATGCGCTGCTCTTCACGGTCTTCCTCGGTGCCGTGTTCGGCACGCCGAACCCGGTGAACCTGCTCGGGCAAGCGGCCAGGCAGGTCATGTTCATCATCGTGTCGATCTACGGGTGGATCCAGTGGTCGCGCAACCGCCACGGCGACGCGTCGGCGCCCGCCGTGACACCGCGTTGGGCGACGGGGCGCGAGCGCGTGCTCCTCGTCGTGCTCCTCGTCGGCGGAACGCTCGCGCTGACCCCGATCTTCCGAGCGCTCGGATCGTTCGAGCCGGTCTGGGCGGACGCGTGGATCTTCGTCGGCTCGCTCCTCGCCACATGGGGCATGGCGCGCGGCTGGACGGAGTTCTGGCTGATCTGGGTCGCGGTCGACATCGTCGGCGTGCCGCTGCTCGTCAGCGCCGGCTACTACGCCTCCGCGCTGCTGTACCTGTTCTACGGCGTGTTCACGCTCATCGGCTTCGTGACCTGGATGCGCGTGCAGCGGCGAGCGGATGCCGCGAGCGAACCGACCGCGACCTGACGCGGTCACGTCGGGCCATGACGGCCCGGGCAGCGGTCACCAGGCGGTCGGGACCCGGCCGAGCAGGCTCCACACGGCGGTGCTCAGCTCGGGGTGGTCGAGCGCGATGTCGCGGAGGACCTCGAACTCGAACCGTTCCGCGGCGCCGCGGCGCGCGGTCGGGTGATAGGCCCGGGCGCGAGCGGGGCTCCAGCGCTCGGAGTGCAGGCGCTCCTCGCGGAGCGTCGCGACGACCTGCTCGTCGACCGACGGGAGCTCGGGCAGGAAGGCCCACGGGTCTTCGCCGAGGCGGCACCGCAGTTCGATGAGTGCGGCGAGCTCGTCTCGCGCGTCCTGTCGCAGGCGCTCGAGCGTGGTCGGTTCTGCCATGTGCGACCTCCCCTCGCTCGTCCGATCGTAACCGACGGTACTTGGCGCGTGTGTCGTCCGGGTTACACGCGCCCGCGGTGCATGGACGGCCGGTGACGGGCGGGTGTCGAACGGACGACGCGGCGGCGGCACGGCGGCGACGCGGCTGGTTGAATACCACCGTGAGCACCGCAGCCGAGCCCGAGGACACCCACGACGCCGAGTCGATCGATGCGCTCGCGGCCGATCTCGACGCCGCCGGGTACGCGGTCGCCCGCATCGAGGCGCTGTGGGAGCGCGGCGCCGCCGCGACGTCCACCCACCCGGGAGCGGCGCTCCGCCGCGGGCACCGCGTTCCCGCGCTGCAGGCGCTCGCGCGCGTCGAGCCCGACGAGCGCCCGCTCGCGACCCTCGTGCGGTGCTTCGTGCTCGGCGTGCCCGTGGCATCCGCCGACCTCGCCGAAGCGCTGCCGGTCCTCGGAATCGAGCGCGCCGACGCGCTCGGCCTGGTGCGCCTCGACGGCGACCGCGCGGTACCGCGCATGGACCTGCGACCGTACGCGTTCACCGATGCCGCAGGTCCGGGGGAGTGGTGGATCGCGTCCGACCCGGGCGAGCTGGCGACCGGCGGGGCGCTCCCCGAGGAGTACGTGCTCGGGGTCGGCGGCGCGTCGCTGACGCTCAGCGGACTGCTGCTGCAGCGGCCGATCGCGACCGCCTTCGACCTCGGCACCGGCTGCGGGATCCAGGCGATGCACGCGTCACGGTTCAGCGAGCGCGTCATCGCCAGCGACATCTCCGAACGCGCGCTGCGGTTCGCCCGGCTCAACGCCCGGCTCAACCGCATCGACGGCGTGGAGTTCCGCCTCGGCAGCCTGTACGAGCCGCTCGCCGACGAGCGCGTGGACCGCGTGGTCTCGAACCCGCCGTTCGTGATCACGCCTCGCCGCGACGGCGTCCCGGCGTACGACTACCGCGACGGCGGCATGGTGGGCGACGCCATCGTCGAGGCGGTCGTGCGCGGCGCGGCCGATCGCCTGACGCCGGGCGGCATCGCACAGTTGCTCGGCAACTGGGAGTACCGGCGGGAGGGCGACGACCTCGCCGACGGCATCGAGCGCGTCGCCGGGTGGGCCGCCGAGGCGGGCCTCGAGTACTGGGTCGTCGAGCGCGAGCGCCAGGACCCGAGCGAGTACGCCGAGACGTGGATCCGCGACGGCGGGACCAGGCCCGGCACGCTGGAGTTCGAGGCGCTGCACGGTGCGTGGCTCGAGGACTTCGCCGACCGCGGGGTCGAGTCGGTGGGCTTCGGCTACGTGCTCCTGCGCCGCCCGGTCGGCGGGAGTGCGCCGGTGCTCGCGCGCGCCGAACGACTGCACGGGCCGCTGGGTGACGTGGCGGGGGGCCTCGCCGCGCACCTCGAGGCGTGCCTCGCGGCATCCGACCTCGTCGGCGCGCTCGACGACGACGCGCTCCGAGCCACCCGCCTCGCGGTCGCCGGGGACGTGACCGAGGAACGCCACCACTGGCCCGGCGCCGAGCAGCCGACGGTGATCCTCCTCCGGCAGGGCGGCGGATTCGGCCGGGTCGTCGACGCGGGCACCGGGCTCGCCGCGCTCGTCGGGGCATCGGACGGCGAACTGCCGCTCGGCGTGCTCGTCGACGCGATCGCCGACCTGCTCGAGGTCGATCGCGCCGAACTCTGGGACGAACTCGCACCGGCGACGCGCGAGCTCGTCGCGGGCGGCCTGCTCCACCCCGTCGGCGACTGACCGGCAGGCTCTGAGGCCGCGCACGGCGAGATCCCCGATGGCGACGGTATCCTCGTGGCTGCCACCGAAAGCGAGCCCATGCCCGACTCCCCACTGTCCGATTCGCCCTACGAGGTGCTCGACGTCTCCTCCGACGCGGATGCCGCGGCGCTGCGCCTCGCGTATCGTCGGGCGCTCCGGCACGCGCACCCCGACACGGGTGGGGATGCCACGCGGTTCCACGCCGTCCAGCGGGCCTGGGAACTCGTCGGAACGCCGGAGGCACGCGCGGCGTTCGATCGCGGGGCGGGCGGAGGGATGGCCGAACCCCAGCACGAGGCGTGGGCGCCCGCCGCACCCCGGCCGCGACGCGATTCGCGGCCGATGGCGCGCGCCTACGGGCACCCGGGCGGCTGGACGCGCGAGCGCTACCTCGATCTCATCCGCGAATGGGCGGGCCGCGGCGTGACCGTGGACGACCCGTACGACCCGTCGCTCGTGCGGTCGGCGCCGCGCGACATCCGTCACGTGCTCGCCGACGCGCTCGCCGAGGAGGAGACCGCCCGCGCGCTCGCGACGCTCGGCATCGCCTACACGGTCTGGCACGACATCGCGACGGATGCCGGAGGCCCCGGCTTCCCGCCCAAGCTCGACCACCTCGTGCTCGGCCCGACCGGCCTCATCGCCATCCAGTCCGAGGACTGGGGCGGTCCCGTCGCCTTCAAGCGGGGCGAGCTGATCGGCGAGGCGCTCGCGGGGGAGCGGCCCATCCGGTTGCTCGCGGCGCGCGCGAAGGCCGTCACCCGGCCGGCGCGCGTGAAGCCGACCGCCCTCGTCGTGGTCGTGCCCGACGAGGACGCGAGCGTGCCGCTCGAGGTCGGCGGCTCGGTGCGCGGCGCCGCGGCCGTGCTCGTGCGGCGGTCGCGGCTCGCGAGCGCGATCCGCGAGGGCATCCCGGGCTCGCCCGTGCTCGGCGGCGCGGACGTCATGGAGATCCGCGCCCGACTGCAGGCGACCATCCGGTTCGCCTGAGGTCCCGAGCCGCGGTGCGGGGCCGCGCCGGACGTGGGCGGCGGTCCGGGGGAACCGCCGGGGTTTGCCAAGATGGAGGGATGGGCACCCCTGACGTCGACGCGTACATCGAGGACTTCACCGCGTTCGTGACGGCATCGCCGTCGTCGTACCACGCGGCCGAGGAGGCGGCCCGCCGCCTCGAGGCGGCCGGGTTCGAACGCCTCGACGAGCGCGACGCCTGGCCGACCGGGCCGGGCCGCCGGGTCGTCGTGCGCGACGGCGCGGTGATCGCGTGGGTCCAGCCCGAGGGAGCGGAGGCGACGACGCCGTTCCGGATCCTCGGCGCGCACACCGACTCGCCGTCGTTCAAGCTCAAGCCGAACCCGTCGAGCGCCGCCGCCGGGCTCTCGCAGGCGAACGTCGAGGTCTACGGCGGCCCGCTGCTGAACTCGTGGCTCGACCGCGAGCTGCGACTCGCCGGCCGCCTCGCGACGCGCGACGGCGCAACCCACCTCGTCGCCACCGGACCGCTCCTGCGGATCCCGCAGCTCGCGGTGCACCTCGACCGCGGGGTGAACAACGACGGCCTCACACTCGACAAGCAGCGTCACGTGCAGCCGATCTGGGGTGTCGAGACGATGGGCGAGCCGGCCGACGTCGTCGCCCACCTCGCCGGGATCGCCGGCATCGACGCCGAGGAGGTGGTCGGCCACGACGTGCACGTGGTCGACGCCGCGGCGCCCGCCCGATTCGGCCGGGGCGATGTCTTCCTCGCCTCCGGCCGGATGGACAACCTCACCTCGGTGCACGCGGGGCTCACTGCGATCCTCGAGGCGCCCGCGGAGGCCGGCCACGTCAGCGTGCTCGCCGCGTTCGACCACGAGGAGCTCGGCTCCGAGTCGCGGTCGGGCGCGAGCGGGCCGTTCCTCGCGGACGTGCTGGCCCGCATCGGCGCCGGGCTCGGCGCGGGCGTCGAGGATCGCCGCCGCGCGTTCGCCGCGTCGTGGCACGTCTCAAGCGACGCCGGCCACGCCGTGCACCCCAACTACCCCGAGCGGCACGACCCCGTGAACCGTCCGGTGCTCGGTGGCGGGCCGTTGCTCAAGCTGAACGCGAACCAGCGCTATGCGACGGATGCCGCGGGCGCGGCGCTCTGGGCCGCCGCGTGCCGTGCGGCCGGCGTGCCGACCCAGGAGTTCGTCTCGAACAACGCGATCCCCTGCGGCTCGACCATCGGGCCGCTCACCGCGACCCGGCTCGGTATCCGCACCGTCGACGTCGGGCCGCCGCTGCTGTCGATGCACTCGGCTCGCGAGCTCGCGCACGTCGAGGACCTCGCCGCGCTCGGCGCGGCGATCGGGGCGTTCTTCCGCGGCGCCTGAGCTCGGTGCCGACGGGCGGTCGCGTCCGAGCCGTCGTCCCGGCCCGGCGTTCCGATCCGGCGCGTTCCACTCCGGCATCCGATCCGGTGCTCCGATCCGGCGCTCCGATCTGGCGGGATGTCGCGCATCGTGGTCCGGATTCGCGCCCGCCACCCGGCGCACCCGGTGCGAGCATCGGAGCATGACGAACGCGACCGCTCCCGTGCCCGCCGCTGCCGCGGCATCCGTCGACGGGCTCTTCGCCCACGTCGCCTCGCCGGAGGAGGCCGTGCGCCACTTCCGCGCACGACTCGGGTTCGAGACCGACGTGTCCGACGTCGCGGCCGCACTCGGGTCAGCCGACCCCGGCTTCGTGCTCGTCGACACGCGCAGCGAGGCCGCGTGGGCGGCCGGCCGCATTCCCGGCGCAGTGCACCTGCCGGGGCGACGCATCGCGGAGGTCGCGCCGGCGCGGTTCGCGCCGGGCACGCCCGTCGTCGTGTACTGCTGGGGTCCGGGGTGCAACGGGGCCACGCGCGCGGCGCTCGCGTTCGCGAGCCTGGGGCACCCAGTGAAGGAGATGCTCGGCGGGTTCGAGTACTGGGTGCGCGAGGGGTTCGAGCTCGAGCGCGACGGCGGTCGCGAGCGGCTGGCGGTCGACACGCTGACCAACGTCGAGACCGGTGCGCCGGTCGTCGAGTGCGCCTGTTAGGGGGACACGGGCATCGGGGGACGCGGCGCGAACGAGCGAGCTCGCCACCGCTGCGTCGGTCGCGCCGACCGGCTCAGCGCAGCGGCCCGCGCCGCTGCTCGAGCCAGAGCGTGTGCTCGCGGAGGCCGTTGCGCACCGCCGCCTTGATGATCAGGTAGCCGATCCAGAGGCTCAGCGCGATGAGCGCCAGGTAGATGAGCGAGCCGATGATGAGGGCTGCGGCGCTCAGGCCGCCCAGCATTCCGGGGTCGATGTTCGGGTCCACCCGGCTACCTTCCCAGAATCGCGGGTCGCGCCGGAAGCGACCCATCCGGGGGACACGGCCCGGTTCAGCACTCGATGACGTTCACCGCGAGACCGCCCTCGCTCGTCTCCTTGTACTTCGACATCATGTCGATCCCGGTCTGGCGCATCGTCTCGATGACGGTGTCGAGCGAGACGACGTGCGTGCCGTCGCCGTGCAGGGCGAGCCGCGCGGCCGAGACCGCGGTCGAGGCCGCGATGGCGTTGCGCTCGATGCACGGCACCTGCACGAGCCCGGCGACCGGGTCGCACGTGAGCCCGAGATGGTGCTCCATTGCGATCTCCGCAGCGTTCTCGATCTGCGCCGGCGTGCCGCCGAGCACCGCGCACAGCGCACCCGCGGCCATCGCGCACGCGGAACCGACCTCGGCCTGGCATCCGCCCTCGGCACCTGAGATCGACGCGTTCTTCTTGACGAGGCTCGCGATGGCCGACGCGGTGAGCAGGTAGCGGCGGATGCCCTCGCGGTCGGCGCCCGGCACGTACTTGAGGTAGTAGTGGCCGACCGCGGGGATGATGCCGGCCGCACCGTTCGTCGGCGCAGTGACCACGCGGCCGCCCGACGCGTTCTCCTCGTTGACGGCGAGCGCGAACGCGTGCAGCCACTCGGTCGAGGTGTCGCGCACGTGCTCGTCGCGGTCGTACTCCTCGAGGCGGCGTCGCACCTCGGGCGCGCGCCGCTTCACGCGGAGGCCCCCGGGCAGCGTGCCCTCGGTCGCGAGGCCGTGCGCCACGCACTCGGCCATGGCGTCCCAGATCGCGTCGAGACCCGCGACGATGCCGTCTTCGCCGTGCACCGCGACCTCGTTGCGCCACGAGATGTCGCAGAGGCTCACGCCGTGCTCCTCGCAGAGGGCGAGCAGCTCGGCCGCGCTCGAGTAGGGCAGCGGATGGCGCAGCGCCTCCGCCTGCTCGGGAGCATCGCCGTCGCGGCGGATGAACCCGCCGCCGACCGAGTAGTACGTCTCCTCGGCGAGGGGGAGGGCGTCGTCGTCGCCCCACGCCTGGAGCGTGAGTGCGTTGGGGTGTCCGGGGAGCCGCGTGCGCGGCTCGAGGCTGACGTCGGCCTGCGACATCCGGACCGGGTGGCGACCGGCGAGGAGGACCTCGGCGCCGTCGCCGAGCCGGGTCCACGCACTGCGGACGTCGTCGGGATCGCAGTCGTGCGGTGCGAGCCCGCCGAGGCCGGCGACCACGGCGTCGGGCGTGCCGTGACCGAGCCCGGTCGCGCCGAGCGAGCCGTAGAGCGAACAGGTGATGCGGCGCACGCGATCGAGGCGGCCGTCGTCGGCCAGTCCGTCGACGAACATCCGTGCGGCCCGCATGGGTCCGACCGTGTGCGAACTCGAGGGGCCGACGCCGATCGAGAACAGGTCGAGGGCTGAGACGAACGCTGTCACCCTTCAAGGCTACGTCGCAGCACGCGCAGGCATTCGCCGTCGCGTCGAAGGATCGTGCGCGTGACCGGCCCCCGCCCGCCGGAATGCACCGCTTCGGCCGGCTTCGGCGCTTTTAACGGCTGATTTGCAAAAGATGCACGTGCCGCGCGCAAGTATCAACGAAAGGGATTGACAACCTCCGGCCTCGGCGCCTAGTGTCGGACACGCAATATGTCGCCCATCGCAACATATTCGACGCGGTGCGGCGCACCTGAACGGTCCACTCGAAGGGGAGAACGACCCATGAAGCAACCTGCCAAGCTCGCCGTCACGGGGCTCTGCGCCGCCGGCCTCACGCTCGGCCTCGGCATCGCCGCGGCACCCGCCCAGGCGGACGACGACTACGAGGTGCTCGTCGTCGGCGAGACCCTCGGGTTCCGCCACTCGCACATCGACGACACCACCAACGCCATCATCGCCCTCGGCGCCGAGCACGGCTTCGCCGTGGACGTGTGGGACCCGCCGCAGGGCAACTCGCCCGGCCAGCCCGCGCTGACGCTCCCGACCTCGCCCTTCACCACCGCCGATGATCTGTCGAAGTACGCCACGATCATCTTCGCCTCGCCGGTCGACGCGACGAACAACCTCGACCCGACCCGCCCGCGCCTGCTGAACGACACCGAGCTCGCGGCGTTCCAGGGCTACATCCGCGGCGGGGGTGGCTACGTGGGCCTGCACGCGGCCACCGACTCGATGCACACCGTGCCCTGGTACAGCGAGCTGACCGGAGGCAGCGCCCGGTTCCGCAACCACCCCGCCCAGCAGACGGCGACCATGCGGGTCGAGAGCCCGACGCATCCGTCGACCGAGATGCTGCCGACGGAGTGGGTGCGCTTCGACGAGTGGTACAACTTCACGACCAACCCGCGCGACGACGTGCACGTGCTGCTCACGCTCGACGAGTCCACGTACAACCCCGGCAGCGGAGCCATGGGCGCCGACCACCCCATCGCGTGGTGCCACAACTTCGAAGGCGGCCGCTCCTGGTACGAGGGCGCCGGGCACGTGGATGCCGCGTGGTCCGACCCGCTCTTCCTCAGCCACATCCTCGGCGGCATCGAGTGGACCGCCGGCGTCGTCGAGGGCGGCGGCGACTGCGTGACGTTCGGCGAGGTCGGGGGCGTCCTCGACGGGCTCGCGGACGGCTCGATGCGGGCGCAGATGCTCGGCGGCGACATGAGCGAGTACCTCGCCGACGCCGAAGCCGCGGCCGACGCCGGCGACCACGCCGGGGCGGCGGCCATCCTCCGCCAGGCCCAGGGGAAGGCCCACGGCCTGCAGGACGACGTGCTCGTCGCGAAGATCGGCGACCTCATCGAGTGGCAGGTCGGCCTGACCGGCTGACCTCGTCGCAACGTGCGACGGCCGGGGATGGCACCATCCCCGGCCGTCGCCGTGCGCGCCATTCGGCGGGGGCACAGCCGGCGACGCGTAGGCTGGCTCGGATGCCCACCACCGAATCGATCCCGACGTTCCGCATGCCCGCCTCGACCGCCGACGGGGTGGCGATGCGACGCATGCGCGACGACGAGATCCCGCTGGTCGGACGACTCGTGCGCAACGCGTACTCGGGCGACTACGAGCTGACCGAGGCCTACCTCGACGAGATCGAGGCCGTCGGCGAGCGTGCGCGCGAGCACGAGGTCTGGGTCGCCGCCGACACGGTGACCGGCGAACTGCTCGGCACCGTGACGCTCCCGCGACCGGGCCGGCGCATGTCCGCCGTCGCGCGGCACGAGGACGAACTCGACTTCCGGTTCCTCGGCGTCGCGGCGGCCGCGCGCGGGCGCGGCGTCGGCGAGGCCATGGTGCGGCACGTGCTCGCGCTCGCCGCGAGCCGCGGCATCCGTCGCGTCGTGCTCAACACGGGCGAGCAGATGCGCCCGGCCCGCCGGCTCTACGAGCGGATGGGCTTCGAGCGGCTCGCGGACCGCGAGTTCACGTTCGAGCGGCCGGACGGCACGCCCGTGCACATCCTCGCCTACGGGATCGACGTGCCCGGCTCGAGCAGCGGCCCGGGCGTCGCCACCGCGCCCGCGGCCTGACGGGCGTCGGTCCGCCTGACGGTGGGGCGGCGTAGCGTCGTGACGTGGCCACCCTCGACGACCTCCGACACGTTGCCGCAGCGCTGCCCGGCAGTGAGGAGCGCGCGATGACCGGCGGCGCCGCCTGGTTCGTCCGCCGCAAGCCCTACGCGTGGGAGTGCCATCCGTGGCCCAGCATCCCGGCCGACATGCGCGAGATCATCGCGGCCGAGCTCGTCGTCGGGGTCAAGGTCGCCGACCGTGTCGATGCGCTCGCGCTCGTGCAGATGGCGCCCGACGTGTTCCTCCGCACGACCACGAGTTGGGGCGAGCCCAAGGTCGCGTTCCGGATGGCTCGGATCGATCGCGACCATCTCGACGAGCTCGTCACCGAGGCGTGGCGCGTGCAGGCGCCGAAGTACCTGCGCGCCGAGTTCGATGCGGGCGGGAGCCCCGCGCGGGCGGAGAGCCCGGCCGGCCTCAGCGACCGCCGCGACGGCTCGTGATCTGGCCGGTGTCGAAGCCGAGCAGGTGCAGCCCGCCGTGGAAGCGCGCGTGCTCCACCTTGATGCAGCGGTCCATGACGACCGTGAGGCCCTGCTCCTCGCCGTAGTACGCGGCCTGCTCGTTCCAGATGCCGAGCTGCACCCAGATGGTCTTCGCGCCTGCCGCGGCGACCTCGTCGACGACCGACGGGATGTCGCTGCCGCGCCGGAACACCACGACGATGTCGGGCACCTCGGGGAGGTCCGTGAGGCTCGCGTATGCCGGCTGGCCGAGGATCTCGGTCTCGTTCGGGTTCACGAAGTACACGCGGTAGTCGCTCGACTGCTGCAGGTACGTGCCGACGAAGTAGCTCGAGCGCTGCGGCTTCGGCGAGGCGCCGACGATCGCGACCGACTTCGCCGCGTTCAGGATCCGGAGGCGCGCCTTGGCGTCGGGCCCGATCCAGGTGCGCTGCGACTTCAGCAGCTTCGCCAGCGGCGAGCTCGCCGGGAGCTCGCAGGAGAGCCCGTTGACGAGACGGACGGTCTCGATGTCGGATGCCGCGGCATCCGTCGACGCGCTCTCGGTCTCGGACGCGGTGGTCGTCTCGATCGTGCTCATCGGTCTGCTCCGATCGTCGCGCCGGCCACGGCCAGGCCCTGGGTCGCCGCGGAGAGCGCCTGGTCGAGGTCGGCGATGATGTCCTCCACATCCTCGATGCCGACGGAGAGGCGCACAACCCCCGGCAGCACGCCCGCGTCGACGAGCTGCTGGTCGGTGAGCTGCGCATGCGTGGTCGACGCGGGGTGGATGATGAGCGTCTTCGCGTCGCCGATGTTGGCGAGGTGCGAGGCGAGGTTCACGTTCTCGATGAGCTTCTGGCCCACCTCGCGGCCGCCCTTGACCTCGAAGCTGAAGACCGAGCCTGGCCCCTTCGGCAGGTACTTCGCCGCGCGCTCGAAGTGCGGGTGGTCGGGCAGGCCCGCCCAGTACACGCGCTCGATCCGCGGGTCGTCGTCGAGCCACTCGGCGACCTGGCGCGCGTTGTCGATGTGCGCCTGGATGCGGTACGGCAGCGTCTCGACGCCCTGCGCGAGCAGGAACGCCGAGTGCGGCGCGAGCGCCGGCCCGATGTCGCGCAGCTGCTCGGCGCGGAGGCGCGTGAGGAACGCGTACTCGCCGAAGTTGCCAGACCACTGCAGGCCGCCGTAGCTCGGCACCGGCTCGCCGAACAGCGGGAACTTCTCAGAGTGCCAGTCGAATCGACCCGACTCGACGACCACGCCGCCGAGCGTCGTGCCGTGCCCGCCGAGGAACTTCGTCGCCGAGTGCGTGACGAGGTCGGCGCCCCACTCGATCGGGCGGTTGAGGTACGGCGTCGCGATCGTCGAGTCGACGATGAGCGGGATGCCGTGCGCGTGCGCGACGTCGGCGAGGCCCTCGAGGTCGGCGATCTCGCCCGAGGGGTTCGCGATGGTCTCGACGAAGATCGCCTTGGTGCGCTCGGTGATCGCGGGCGCGTAGTCGGCCGGGTCGGAAGAGCGCACGAACGTCGTCTCGACGCCGAAGCGGCGGAGCGTGACATCCAGCTGCGTGATCGAGCCGCCGTAGAGGTTGGCGGAGGCGACGATGTGGTCGCCCGTGCCCGCGAGGCTCGCAAAGGTGATGTACTGCGCCGAGAGTCCGCTCGCGGTCGCGACGGCGCCGAGGCCGCCCTCGAGGCTCGCCACGCGCTCCTCGAACGCCGCGACCGTCGGGTTCGCCAGGCGCGAGTAGATGTTGCCGTACTTCTGCAGCGCGAAACGTGCCGCGGCATCGGCCGTGTCGTCGAAGACGAACGCGCTCGACTGGTAGATGGGGAGCGCGCGGGCGCCCGCCTCGGCGTCGGGGATGTTGCCCGCGTGGATGGCGCGGGTCTTGAAGCCGTATTCGCGGTCTGCCATGGGGACACGCTAGTCCGGTCCGCCGCGGCATCCGCTCGCGCCCGTAACGCGGGGCAACGGATGCCGCGGCGCGGCCGGCTACGCCCCGAGCACGTCGTCGGTCGCGACGACGCGTGCGAAGCCGCCGCCGTCGAGGTTCACCGCGGTCGCGCGCGCGAGTTCCGCCGCAGTGAGGCGGATGCCGCCGGGGCCCGCCATCTCGAACGTGTGCGTCGCGTCGATCGGCAGCACGACGTCGTAGCCGAGGTTGCCCGCCATGCGGGCCGTGGTCTCGACGCACTGGTTGGTCTGGATGCCGCACACCACGAGCTGGCGGATGCCGCGCCCGCCGAGCCAGGCGTGCAGGTCGGGCTCGCCGTAGAACGCCGAGTTGACGTTCTTCGTCACGAACAGGTCGTGCGGGGCGTCGGCGACGACGGGCTTCAGGGCGTTGCCGGGGGTGCCGGCGGCCAGCGGGGAGCCGGGCTCGCGCGAGTCGTGGCGGACGAGCACGATCGGCCGCGAGGCATCCGCCCAGGCCTCGACGAGCCGGCCGATGTTCGCCTCTGCGTCGGGGTTGTCGCGTTCGCCCCAGCAGTCGGGGTCGTCGAAGCCCTGCTGCACGTCGATCACGATGAGGGCGGCGGTGTCGTCGAGGTCCATGCGTCCATCGTCGCCGGGCGGCGGCGCCGGTGCGGCCGCGCCCCCTGCCGATCTTGCGCGAACGACTGCCATGCTCGGCGCGGGTAGCGTGGGACGGGTGATCCTCGAGCACGCGATCCTGCCCGTCGTCCCAGGCCGCGAGGCGGCCTTCGAAGCCGCGTTCGCCGAGGCGCGGCCGATCATCTCGTCGATGCCGGGCTTCGTCGACCTGACCCTCTCGCGCTCGGTCGAGACGCCGAACGAGTACCTCCTGCTCGTGCACTGGGAGCGCCTCGCGGACCACGACCCCGGCTTCCGCGGGTCGCCCGGGTACGCGCGCTGGCGCGAGCTGCTGCACGGGTTCTACGAGCCGTTCCCCGTGGTCGAGCACTTCCGGGAGGTGGCTTCGATCGGGTTGTCGTCAGGATCGGCGGGTGCGCGATCGTCGGCACCCGCCGATCCTGACGACAACCGCCCGGCCTCCGCGACGGCGGCATCGCGATGAGCGGCGTCACGCACGTCGAGACCGTCGTCGTCGGCGGCGGCGCGATGGGCGCCGCGGCCGCATGGCAGCTCGCGCGGCGCGGGCGCGACGTCGCGCTGCTCGAACGGTACGAGCCGGGTCACCGCAACGGCGCCTCCCACGGCGCCTCGCGGAACTTCAACGTCGGGTACGCCGACCCCGCGTACGTGGCGATGCTCGTCGAGGCCCTGCCGCTCTGGCGCGAGCTCGAGGCGGAGTCGGGAACGCCGCTCCTCGAGCTCGTCGGAGTCGCGAACCACGGACCGGCCGCGCACTTCGATGCCGTCCACGCAGCCCTCGCCGCGGCCGGGATCCCCGCCGAGTTCCTGCCGGTCGAGGAGGCGTCGCGCCGCTGGCCCGGCATCCGCTTCGACACCCGGGTGCTGTTCAACGAGCGGGCGGGCCGGGCGAACGCGGATGCCACGATCGCGGCGCTGCACGCGACGGCGGCCGCCGCCGGCGCCGACGTCCGGCACCGCACGCGGGCGACGCGGATCGAGCCGCTCGGCGCGGACCGCGTGCGCGTGGCATCCGTCACCGAGGAGGGCGTCGAGGACGTGTTCGAGGCCCGGACGGCGGTCGTGACGCTCGGTGCCTGGACGACGAAGTTCGTCGGCGGCCTCGCGCTGCCGCCGCTCGTCGTCACCCAGGAGGGGCCCGCGCACTTCGCGGTGCGCGACGAGGCGATGCCGTGGCCGAGCTACAACCACTTCCCGGGCCCGGCGGCCGACGGGTACGGTTACTGGCGTTCGCCCGTCTACGGCATGCTGACGCCCGGCGAGGGCGTGAAGGCCGGATGGCACGGGGTCGGCCCCGTCGTCGACCCCGACGCACGCGACTTCCTGCCCGTGCCCGACCAGCTCGCCGACCTGCAGCGCTACGCGCGCGACTGGCTGCCCGGCGTCGACGCCGACGCGGTGACGCCGATCAGCTGCACGTACACGACCACCCCCGACGAGCACTTCGTGCTCGACCGGATCGGGCCGATCGTCGTGGGCGCGGGCTTCTCGGGGCACGGGTTCAAGTTCACGCCCGTCGTCGGGCGGATCCTCGCCGACCTCGCCGACGGGGCGGGGCCCGCGCCGTCGCGGTTCTCGGCCGATCGCGTGATCGCCGGCGGCGGCGGATCGCCGACGGGTCTCGCCGGCCGCTGATCATCGCCGTCAGCCGGGTCGCGTCGGGGGAACGTAGGCCGACGGCCGGAATGCAGGGCTGAAGCGGGGCAGGGCCACGCCGCACGCGCCGGGCTGCACAGGGCCTGATCAGGCTCGATTGCTAGCCTGAGGGCAGGTCGCCCGACGGCGGCCCCCGGACGAGGGAACCCAGTACCCGGAACGCGACAAGACTGGCCGAAGGAGTGCCGTCATGTCGTGGATCGTCCTCATCGCCTCAGGTGTGCTCGAGGCCGTCTGGGCCACCGCCCTCGGCAAGTCCGAGGGGTTCACCAAGCTCTGGCCGTCGGTCGTGTTCGGCGTCGCGCTCGTCGTCTCGATGGGCGGACTCGCGTGGGCCATGCGCGGCATCCCGGTCGGCACCGCGTACGCGGTGTGGGTCGGCATCGGCGCGGCCCTCACCGTGATCTGGGCCATGATCACGGGCGAGACGGAGGTCTCGTGGGCGCGCCTCGCACTCATCGCGGGCCTCGTCGGCTGCGTCGTCGGCCTGAAGCTCGTCGGCGGCGCCGACCACTAGTCGGGCGCCCGCCCCGGGCCGCGCCCGCCCCGGGCCGCGCTGCACCCTCGCGTGCGGCGCGGGCCCGCGACATCCGCCATGTAAAGAATGCTTGACACGGTGTCGAGAATGGTTGACACTGGCCATGTCAAACATTCTTCACATCAGGAGGAAGAGGCAGCGGATGTCGTACGAGGAGAAGGGCACGTGGTCGTTCCTCGTGGTCACGATCGTGGTCTACGGGGTCTACCTGTGGCTCGTGCTCGCGCAGCTCGCCGCAGGCACGCCGGTCGACGAGGTCGACTACGTGGCGCCCATGCTCTGGACCATCGGCGGCGCGATCGTCGCCGGCATCGTCGGGCGGATCCTGCTCGAGATCATCACGCCGAGCGAGAGCCGCCGCGCCGACGTGCGCGACAAGCAGATCGACCGGGCCGGCGAGCAGGTGGGCAACTCGCTCGTCGTGATCGCGGGCCTCGGCGCGCTGATCCTCGCGATGCTCCAGGTGCACTGGTTCTGGATCGCGAACACCATCTACCTCGGGTTCGTGCTCGCCGGCATCCTGTCGAGCCTCGCCAAGCTCGGCATGTACCGACGGGGGCTGCCCGAATGGTGAAGCCGACCCTGGTCACGAACGACATCCGTTCGCTGCGCTTCCGCCACGGCGAGATGACGCAGGCCGAGCTCGCGGAGCGGCTCGGCGTGACCCGCCAGACCGTCATCGCCATCGAGCAGGGCCGCTACTCGCCCTCGCTCGAGATGGCCTTCCAGATCGCTCGGGTGTTCGGGGTGCCGCTCGACGACGTCTTCCAGTACCCCCATGAGGAGGTGTCGGCATGATGAGGATCGCCGCCTATCACCGCTACGGCGCACCCGAGGTCGTCGGGGTGGAGGAATGCGAGCGGCCTGAGCCCGGTCCCGGCGAGGTCCGCGTGCGGGTGCACGCGGCGTCGGTGGGGGCAGCGGATGCCGCGGGCCGATCGGGTTCGCCCTGGTTCGCGCGGCTCGCCTTCGGGCTGCGCCGCCCGCGCAACGCCGTGCTCGGGTCCGACTTCGCGGGCGTCGTCGACGCCGTCGGCGCGGGGGTCACGCGATTCGCCGTGGGCGACCGCGTGTTCGGCGCCACGGGTGCCGACGGCGGCGCGCACGCCGAGGCCGTGGTCGTCCGCGAGGACGGCGCCGTCGTGCCCCTGCCCGACGGTGTGTCGGTCGAGGCGGCCGTGGCGATCTGCGACGGGGCCATGACGGCGCTGCCGTTCCTCCGCGACGGCGGCCGCGTCGGCGCGGGCAGCCGGGTGCTGGTCAACGGCGCATCGGGCGCGGTCGGCGCGGCAGCGGTGCAGCTCGCCGTGCGGCTCGGCGCCGAGGTCACCGCGGTGTGCGGGCCCGCGCACGTCGAACTCGTCGCAGGGCTAGGCGCCACGAGGGTGATCGACTACACGCACGAGGACCCGATCCGTCACGGTGCTCCCGGCGCGCCCTTCGACGTCGTCTTCGACGCCGTCGGGAAGTCGACCTTCCGGCGGGCCCGCGCCGTGCTCGCCCCGGGCGGCCGGTACCTGACGACCGTCCCGTCGTGGGCGATCATGGCCCAGCAGCTGACGTCCCGGATCGGTCGCCGCCGAGCGGTGATCATGTTCACCGGGCTGCGCTCTGTCGAGGCGAAGCGACCCGACCTCGAGGAACTCGCGGCGCTCGCCGCGTCCGGCGCGTTCGCGCCCGTCATCGAACGCGTCGTCCCGCTCGACGCGATCGCCGAGGCGCACCGCCTCGTCGACACCGGACACAAGGCCGGCACGGTCGTCGTCACGCCCGTGCCCGAATACCAGGAGGCATGATGCGCGCACTCGTCCAGAACGGCTACGGCGGCCCCGAGATGCTGGCCGTCACCGACGTCCCCGAGCCGGGCCCGCCCGGCCCCGGTCGTGTCGCGATCGCGGTGCACGCCGCGGGCGTGCACGCCGGAGACGTGTGGATCATGCGCGGCGAGCCGCTGGTACTGCGCGCCGCGTTCGGCTGGAAGCGCCCGAAGAAGCCGGTCGGGCGCGACGTCGCCGGCGTCGTCAGCGCGGTCGGCGACGGCGTCACGAACGTCGCGGTCGGCGACCGCGTCTTCGCGGAGTCCGACCAGGCCGGTTTCGCCGAGACCGCGGTCATCGACGCGCGCTTCGTGCGACGTGCGCCCGCGAACCTCGACGACGTGCACGCGGCCGTCATCCCGGTCTCCGGGACGACCGCGCTCCAGGCGCTCCGGCTCGCCGGCGTCTCGCCCGGCGACCGGGTGCTCGTCATCGGCGCGTCGGGCGGAGTCGGCACGTACGTCGTGCAGCTCGCGGCGGCGATGGGAGCGACCGTCACGGGCGTCGCGAGCGGAGCCAAGGCCGACCACGTGCGAGCGGCCGGCGCGACGCGCGTGATCGACCACCGCACCGAGGACGTCACGGCGGACGGTGCGACGTACGACGTCGTGATCGACCTCGTCGCCGCGCAGTCGCTCGGCGCGCTCACGCGCATCCTGGCGCCGCGCGGCACGCTCGTGTTGTCGGCCGGCACCGGTTCGCGCACGTTCGGACCGCTGCCGCGCATGGCCGCCGCGATGCTCCGTTCCCCCTTCACGCGGCGCCGCCTCGTGTCGCTCGCAGCCCGGCGCAACGGCGACGACCTCGACGCGCTCCGCGCGTATGCCGAGGCGGGGGAGCTGCGGCCCGTGGTCGACGAGGTGTTCCCGCTCGACCGGGCGCCCGAGGCGCTCGCACAGCTCGCGTCGGGCCGCGTGCGGGGCAAGGTCGCGATCCGCCTGCGCGGCGGCGACGACGAGACGGATGTCGCGGAGGCGACCGCTCAGCCGAGCAGCACCGCCCCGTAGGCGAGCGCCGCGACGAGCGCCCACGACGCCAGCCCGGTGACGAGCGCCCGCCAGCCGGTGTGCAGCAGCGCCGCGACGCGGATCGACGCACCGAGCGCGAACAGCGCCATCGCGAGCAGCGTGGTCTGCACCAGATCGGCCGCCTCGAGGACCGCCTCGGGCACGGGCAGGAACGTGCGCACCAGCACCGCGACGAGGAAGCCCACGATGAAGAGGGGCACGATCGCCGGGCGTGGGCCGGCGGCATCCGTCGCCCGTCGTCGCTCGACGCCCGCGGCGATCGCGACCATCGGGGCGAGCAGCAGCACGCGCGTGAGCTTCACGACGACCGCCACGGCGAGCGCCGACGCGCCCGCGATCTGCGCGGTCGCGACGACCTGGCCGACGTCGTGCACGCCCGCGCCGACCCAGTGACCGAACTGCGTCGCCGAGAGGCCGAGCGGATGCCACAGCGCAGGCAGCACCGCGATCGCGAGCGTGCCGCACAGCGTCACGAGCGCGACCGGGCGGGCCTGCTCGTCGTCGCGCGCCCGCACGCTGGCCGCCATCGCGCCGATCGCGGAGGCGCCGCAGATCGCGAACCCGCTCGCGACGAGGAGCGGCTCGTGGCCGGGCAGCCGCATCGCCCGGCCGAGCGCCACCGTGCCGAAGAACGTGAGGACGACCACCGCGACCGTGGTGCCGATCGTGATCCAGCCGAGCCCGGCGATGTCGGCGAGGCTCAGCTTCAGGCCGAGGAGCACGATGCCGGCGCGGAGGAGCGTCCGCGCGGAGAAGCCGAGGCCCGGCTTCAGCACGCCGTCGAGGGCGGGGCGAAACGGCGGGAGCTGCCCGGCGACGATGCCCGCCGCGACGGCGACCGTGAGGAGCGGCACGGCCGGGACCGCGAGGTGGACCAGCCACGCGAGCGCGGCGGCCGCCGCTGCGACGGCGAGGCCCGGCATCCGCTCACCCCACCGGCGCGACGCGCCGCCCGGCCGCCGGCCGCCGTCCGCGCCCTCCCCGCCGCCGGGCTCAGCGCGTGCGCCGCCCGGCTCCTCGGGGCCGCTCATCCCCAGCCCGGCAGCCAGAAGTGCAGCTGCCGGAAGTCTGGCGTGACAGGCACGGCCGTCCAGAGGGGGAGGAAGAAGATCGAGACCGCGACCGCGACGCCGAGGAACACGCCGACCGTCGCGATGCCCTGCTGCCGTCGCCATCGCGGATCGTCCGGCCGTCCGAGCACGAGGCCGATCACCGCGGCGAGCGCGAGCAGCACGTAGGGCTCGTAGGCGATGGTGTAGAACTGGAACACCGTGCGGCCGAGGTACATGAGCCACGGCAGGTACCCGGCGGCGACCCCGACGAGGATCAGGCCCGACGTCCACTCGCGGTACCGGGCGAACCGGTAGACGAGGTACCCGGTCGCGAGCGTCGCCGCCCACCAGATGATCGGGTTCGGGATGCCCATGATCGACGACCAGCACTCGGCCTGGCCGCAGCCGCCCGACCCGTCGGTCGTCGAGGCGAAGTACATGTTCGTCGGACGCCACGCGATCGGCCACGTCAGCGGGTTCGCCTGCCACGGGTGCGGCGAGGCCACGCCGACGTGGTACCCGTAGGCGGCCTGATGGTAGTGCCAGAGGCTCTGCAGCGAGTGGGGCACCCACGACCAGAAGCCGGTCGCCGCGTTGCCCGGCTCGTCGGCCCACGCGCGGTAGTAGCCGCCGTCGGTCACGAGCCATCCGGTCCACGACGCCAGGTAGACCACGAACGCGACCGGCACGAGCAGGACGAAGGTCGCGGGCGCCTGCTTGAACAGCGCGCCCTCGACCCAGAAGCCGAGGCCGGCCCGGCGCCGGGCCATGGCGTCGACGAGCACGAGGTAGATGCCGAAGGCGGCGATGAAGTAGAGCCCCGACCACTTCACGGCGGTCGCGGCGCCGAACGCGACGCCCGCGGCGACGACCCACGGCCTGGCCCAGATCACCGGCCCCCAGTGCGGGTCGCCACCGCCCGCGCGCAGTGCGTCGAGGCGTTCGCGCAGTCGCGACTCGGCCCCCGCCCGGTCGAGCAGCACGAACCAGAAGCCGATCAGGCAGAAGAGCATGACCCAGTTGTCGAGCAGCGCGACCCGGCTCATGACGATCGCGTTGCCGTCGATCGCGAGCAGGAATCCCGCGATCACGGCGACGAGCGTCGAGCGGAACAGGCGCGTGCCGATCATGGTCATGAGGAAGACCGCGACCGTTCCGGCGAGCGCCGTCGTCGCGCGCCACCAGAACGCGTTGTCGGCGCCGAAGAACGCCATGCCGAGCCCGATCATCCACTTGCCGAGCGGCGGGTGCACAACGTACGCGGGGTCGTCTGAGAACACGTCGGTGTCGCCGCGCTCGAAGTCCTCGTTCGCGCCCTCGGGCCACGCCGACTCGTAGCCGTTCGCGAGCAGCGTCCAGGCGTCCTTCACGTAGTACGTCTCGTCGAAGAAGATGTCGTGCGGGTGCCCGAGGTTCCAGAACCGCAGCACCGCGGCCAGGAGGGTCACGGCGATCGGCCCGCCCCAGGTCCAGAGCGCACGGCGGCGCGGGGTGCGCAGCAGGTTCGACCACCACGCGTCGAGGCGCGTGCCGACCGGCGCGGGTGCGGCGGGGCTCGTGGGTGCGGGCGCCGGCGAGGCGACGGATGCCTCCGGCTCGCCGCCTGGCGTGCGGCGGTCGCCGTCGCTCCCGGTGGGGGCCGCCTCGTGCTCGTCGCGCGCGCCGGCGTCGACCCCGTGCAGACCCATGCGCTCCACCCTAATCGCGCGCCCCGGCGGACCCGTGCGCCAGACTGGAGCGGTGATCATCCTCGCGGCGACGCCCATCGGCAACCTCGGCGACGCGTCGACCCGGCTGCGGCAGGCGCTCGAGGAGGCCGACGTCGTGGCCTCGGAGGACACGCGCGTCACGCAGCGCCTGCTCGCGGCGCTCGGCATCGCCAACCGCCCCCGGCTCATCGCGCTGCACGAGCACAACGAGCGCGCACGGGCCGGCGACCTCGTCGAGCTCGCGAGCGAGGGCGACGTGCTCGTGCTGAGCGACGCCGGCATGCCGACGGTGTCCGACCCGGGCTTCCCGCTCGTGCAGGCCGCGGTCGCCGCGGGCGTCGACGTCACGGCGATCCCGGGGCCGAGCGCGGTGGTGACCGCGCTCGCCGTGTCGGGGCTGCCGACCGACCGCTTCGCGTTCGAGGGCTTCCTGCCCCGCAAGGCGGGGGAGCGCTCGCGCCGGCTCGTCGAACTCGCGGGCGACCGGCGCACGCTCGTCTTCTTCGAGGCGCCGTCGCGGCTGGCCGCGAGCCTCGGCGCGCTCGCAGAGGCCTTCGGCGCCGATCGGCCGGCCGCGGTCTGCCGCGAGCTCACGAAGCTCCACGAGGAGGTCCGGCGCGGGCCGCTCGCCGAGCTCGCGGAGTGGGCCGAGGGCGGCGTGCGCGGCGAGATCTGCGTCGTGGTCGGGGGTTCGGGCGAGGCGCCCGCCGCCGATGCCGGCGAGGCGGTCGCGAGGGTCGTCGCGCTCGCGGCATCCGGCACCCGCTTGAAGGATGCCGCCGCGCTCGTCGCCGGCGAGACGGGCCTCGGCAAGCGCGATCTGTACGAGGCCGCCCTCGCGGCCAGGGCCGAGCGGTAGCCCGACCGGCGCGACGCACGGGCCATCGGCGGCCCTTCCGATTCTCCATGCATACGCATGCATAGAAGTCACAGGCAGCTCCCATCCGGCTCCCATTCGACGGGAGGACCCTGAGAGGACAGGACCGACGCGGGGGTGGGGACGATGGCAAGGGCAGTGGTGTTCGAGTCGTTCGGCGGGCCGGAAGTGCTCGAGGTCGTCGAGGTCGCCGTCCCGAAGCCCGGACCGGGCGAGGTGCTCGTCGAGGTATTCGCGAGCGGCATCTCGCCCGTCGAGACCGCGGTGCGGCGCGGCGACCACCAGGACCGCTGGCCGGTCGAGTTCCCGTCCGGCCAGGGTCGCGACCTCGCGGGCGTCGTCGACGCCGTCGGCGAGGGCGTCACGCGGTTCCGTCGCGGCGACGAGGTCATGGGCTACGTCGCGCGCGGCGCGCAGGCGGCCTACGTGCTCGTGCCGGAGGCGCAGCTCCTTCCGAAGCCCATCTCGCTCTCGTGGGAGGTCGCCGGATCGCTCTACGTCGCGGGCACGACCGCGCTCGGTGCCGTCGACGGGCTGAACCTCGGCCCGCGCGACCTCGTCGTGGTGACCGCCGCCGCCGGCGGCATCGGATGCCTCGCGGCCCAGCTGGCTCGGGCGCGCGGTGCCGAGGTCATCGGCACGACCGCCGAGTCCAGGTTCGACTTCGTCCGCCAGTTCGGCATCGAGCCGCTCGCCTACGGTCCGGACCTCGCTGCGCGGGTGCGGGCGCTGACGGACCGTCAGGTCACCGCATTCCTCGACTTCCTCGGCGGGCAGACCGCGGAGGCCGCGGAGCTCGGCGTGCCGGCGTCCCGCGTGTTCACGACGACCGACTGGGCCGCGGTCGAGGACCACGACGCCGTCAAGCTCTGGGCGGGCGACACGATCGCGCTCGGGCGCATCGCGCAGCTCGTCGCCGACCGTCAGGTGCGCCTGCCGATCGCCGACGTGTTCCCGCTCGCCGACGTCGCCGACGCGTACCGGGAGCTCGACCACCGCGACTCGGCGGGCAAGATCGTGATCGGCATGAAGGTCGTCGACTACCCGGGGCAGAAGGTGCGCGCCGTCAAGGGGCTGCGCCAGCAGGACCTGACGATCGGCGTGCCGACCCCGCACGAGCGGATGCAGGTCGAGGAGCAGATCCCGCCGGTGCTCGCCGACGGCCGGGCGCGGCAGCGCCGCGCGGAGGCCCACGCCGCCCACGGCCCGCGGGGCGGCAGGGAAGGCGGGGCCGCCGACGGCGGCTGACGCCCGCCGACGGCGAGCGGAGGGCGGCATCCGCTCGGGCGTAGTGGGCGCGTGCGCGCCCGTAGGATTGTCGGCATGGCCGACGCCTCCTCGTTCTACATCACGACCCCCATCTTCTACGTCAACGACGTGCCCCACATCGGGCACGCGTACACGGAGGTGGCCGCCGACGTGCTCGCGCGGTGGAACCGCCAGGCGGGTCGCGACACGTGGATGCTCACCGGGACCGACGAGCACGGCCAGAAGATCCTCCGCACCGCGACCGCGAACGGCGTGAGCCCGCAGGAGTGGGCCGACAAGCTCGTCGCCGAGGCGTGGAAGCCGCTGCTCGACACCGTCGACGTCGCCAACGACGACTTCATCCGCACGACCGACGAGCGCCACGAGCGCAACGTGCAGAAGTTCCTCCAGCACCTCTTCGACGAGGGCTGGATCTACACGGGCGAATACGAGGGCTACTACTGCGTGGGCTGCGAGGAGTACAAGCAGCAGTCCGAGCTCGTCGACGGCACGGGCGAGTACGAGGGGCAGCTCGTCTGCGCCATCCACTCGAAGCCCGTCGAGCTGCTGCACGAGAAGAACTACTTCTTCCGCATGTCGGCGTTCGCCGACAAGCTGCTCGAGCTGTACGAGACCCGTCCCGACTTCGTGCAGCCCGAGTCGGCGCGCAACGAGGTGGTGAGCTTCGTGCGGCGCGGCCTCGACGACCTCTCGATCTCGCGGTCGACGTTCGACTGGGGCGTGAAGGTCCCGTGGGACGAGACGCACGTCGTCTACGTCTGGTTCGATGCGCTGCTCAACTACATCACCGCGGTCGGCTACGGCGAGGACGACGAGCGGTTCGCGGAGCGTTGGCCCGCGCAGCACCTCGTCGGCAAGGACATCCTCCGATTCCACGCCGTCATCTGGCCGGCCATGCTCATGGCCGCCGGGCTCGACGTGCCGACCGGTGTGTTCGGCCACGGCTGGCTGCTCGTCGGCGGCGAGAAGATGTCGAAGTCGAAGCTCACGGGCATCGCGCCGTCGCAGATCACCGACACGTTCGGCTCCGACGCCTTCCGGTACTACTTCCTCTCGGCGATCTCGTTCGGACAGGACGGCTCGTTCTCGTGGGAGGACCTCGCCGCGCGCTACCAGGCCGAGCTCGCCAACGGCTTCGGCAACCTCGCCTCGCGCGTCATCGCCATGATCGGGCGGTACTGCGGCGGCGAGGTGCCCACGGGCACCGAGGCGGCACGCACCGACGCCGACGAGGCGATCCGGCGCATCGAGGCCGAGGCGACGGATGCCGCGTGGCAGGCGATCGAGCGGCTGCAGATCCACGACGCGATCGCCGCGACGTGGAAGCTCGTCGACGCCCTGAACGGGTACATCACCGAGCAGGAGCCGTGGGCCCTCGCGAAGGACGAGACGAAGCGCGCGCGCCTCGAGGCCGTGCTCGAGACCGCCTACCACGGCGTCGGCACGCTCGCCGTGCTGCTCTCGCCGGTGCTGCCGAAGGCGACCGCGAAGCTCTGGACCGCGCTCGGCGCGCCCGGCACCGTGCAGGAGCAGCGCATCGACCGCGCCCACGAGTGGAGCGTCGGCACGCGGACCTCCGCGCTCGAGCCGCTGTTCCCGCGCGTGGAGGCGACCGAGTGACGGCTGGCGCCGACCACCTCCGCACCCGGTCCGACGGCGGCCGTGCCGCCGAGTACCCGCCGCTGCCCGAGCCGCTCCGGGTGCCCGTCTACGACAACCACACGCACCTCGAGATCGCCGACGGCGCGCTGCCGCTCTCCGCGCACGAGCACCTCGAGCGCGCGGCATCCGTCGGCGTCGCGGGTGCCGTGCAGGTCGGCACGGATGTCGCGACGAGCCGCTGGTCGGCCGAGCTCGCCGCGCGCGAGCCCCGCCTGCTGGCCGCGGTCGCCCTGCACCCGAACGAGGCGCCCGAGCTCGACGAGCGCGGCGAGCTCGACGCGGCGATCGCCGTCATCGACGAGCTCGCCGGGCAGCCGCGCGTGCGCGCGGTCGGCGAGACCGGCCTCGACTTCTACCGCACGGGCGACGACGGCCGCGACGCGCAGTTCCGGTCGTTCGAGGCGCACATCGACATCGCGAAGCGCCACGGCGTCGCGCTGCAGATCCACGACCGCGACGCGCACGACGAGGTGGTCGCGACCCTCCGCCGCGTGGGGGCGCCCGAGACGACGATCTTCCACTGCTTCTCGGGCGGCGAGGAGCTCGCGCGGCTCGCCGGCGACGCCGGATGGTACTGCTCGTTCGCGGGCAACGTGACGTTCAAGAACGCCGAGAACCTTCGCGAGGCCCTCCGGGTCGTGCCGCGCGAGCGGATCCTCGTCGAGACCGACGCGCCGTACCTCACGCCCGCGCCGCTCCGCGGCCGGCCGAACGCGCCGTACCTCGTGCCGCACACCATGCGGTTCATGGCCGAGACGCTCGGCGCCGACCTCGATGAGCTGTGCGCCGAGGTCGCCGCGAACACCGAACGCGCGTACGGCTCGTGGGCCGACGGGCTCGAGGCGGGTTCGGCGTGATGCGGCGCGCCGTGCGCGCGGCCGGCGCCGACTGCCCCAGCATCGGGAGCGTGCGGGGGAGCAGGGCGTGAACGCGCATCGCCACGAGGCCGACGGCGGCGGCGCCGTCACGCCGCGCCTGCTCGGCCCGGCCGAGATCCGCGACCTCGCCGAACTCCTCGACGTCACGCCGACGAAGAAGCTCGGCCAGAACTTCGTGCACGACGCCAACAC
Source organism: Agromyces bracchium (assembly GCF_009709675.1). Lineage (GTDB taxonomy): Bacteria > Actinomycetota > Actinomycetes > Actinomycetales > Microbacteriaceae > Agromyces > Agromyces bracchium. Next base: position 27,955 of record NZ_WMLB01000022.1, read on the forward strand.
GGTCCGCCGCATCGTGCAGACCGCGGGCGTGCAGCGCGGCGAGACCGTGCTCGAGATCGGACCGGGGCTCGGATCGCTCACGCTCGGCCTCCTGGAGGCGGGCGCCGAGGTGATCGCCGTCGAGATCGACTCACGCCTGGCCGCCCAGCTGCCGCACACCGTCCGGCTCATGCAGCCCGGCACCTCGCTCACGGTCGTCCGCGAGGACGCGCTGCGCGTGACGGAGCTTCCCGGCGAGCCGACGCGGCTCGTCGCGAACCTGCCCTACAACGTCTCCGTGCCCGTGCTGCTGCACCTGCTCGAGCACGTCCCGTCCCTGACCTCGGGGATCGTCATGGTGCAGGCGGAGGTCGGACACCGGCTCGCCGCCGAGCCCGGCTCGAAGGTCTACGGAGCCCCGAGCGTGAAGGCGGGCTGGTACGGCGACTGGCGCACGGCCGGACAGGTGTCGCGCATGGTGTTCTGGCCCGTCCCGAACGTCGACTCCGTGCTCGTCGGGTTCGAGCGCGGCGACGCACCCGGCGATCCGCCCGGCACCGAGGAGGAGCGCATCGCCGTGTTCGCGATCGTCGACGCCGCGTTCCAGCAGCGCCGCAAGATGCTCCGCCAGTCGCTCGCCGGTGTGCTCGGCGGCTCCGCCGCGACCGCGAGTGCCGTGCTCCAGGCCGCGGGCGTCGACCCGCAGGCGCGAGGCGAGCAGCTGACCGTCGAGGACTTCCTGCGGATCGCCCGCGCCGCGGCATCCGTCGCCTGATTCGACGCCCGACGCTGCGCGCCCGCCCGGCGCGCGTCGGCTAGCGTGGGTCGCATGACCTTCCCGGCGACCGACGCGGCAGTGCACGTCCGAGCCCCCGGCAAGATCAACCTCTTCATGCGGGTCGGCGCGCTCGACGACGACGGCTACCACGACGTCGCGACCGCGTACCAGGCGGTCTCGCTCTACGAGGACGTACGGGCCTGGCCCGACGACGAGTTCTCGGTCGCGTTCGGCGGTTCGGTCGACACGTCGGGCCTGCCGACGGATGCCTCGAACCTCGCGATCCGCGCCGCGAAGCTGCTCGCACGCCACGCGGGCGTGCCCGGCGGCGTGCGCCTCGAGATCGACAAGCACGTCCCGATCGCGGGCGGCATGGGCGGCGGGTCGGCGGATGCCGCCGGAACGCTCGTCGCGTGCGACGCGCTCTGGGGCACGGCGCTGCCGAAGGAGGAGCTGCACGCGCTCGCCGCCTCGCTCGGCGCCGACGTGCCGTTCGCGCTCACGGGCGGTACGGCGATCGGCACCGGGCGCGGCGATCGGCTGAGCCCGGCGCTGGCGACGGGCTCGTTCCACTGGGTGCTCGCGATCGCCGGCTTCGGGCTCTCGACGCCGGCCGTGTACGGCGAGCTCGACCGCCGCCGCGACGCCGGCCTCGACCCCGAGTGGCGCGACGGCCACCACGGCGCGCGGTCGGCGCTCGACTCGCCGACGGTCGACGCGGCCGTGCTGCACGCGCTCCGCGCGGGCGACCCGCGGCAACTGGCCGCGGCGCTCCACAACGACCTGCAGTCGGCGGCGGTCGGGCTCGCCGGCCGGCTCGCGCAGGTGATCGACCTCGGCGAGCAGAACGGCGCCCTCGCGGGACTCGTCTCGGGTTCGGGGCCGACCGTCGCGTTCCTCGTCGACGACGCCGACAGTGCGCTCGAGCTTCAGGTCGCGCTCTCCGCGGCGGGCCTCACCGCCCTGCACGTGCACGGACCGGTGCACGGCGCGCGCGTGCTGCCCTTCTGACCCGCGCCTCGGCCGCGCCGCGCGCGGCGAAGTAGGGTTGAGCGCGACATGGCACACCTCCTCGGCGCCGAGCGCCTGCACCTCGAGTTCCCCACGCGCACCGTCTTCGACGAGGTCACCCTCGGCATCGACGAGGGCGACCGGATCGGCATCGTGGGGCGCAACGGCGACGGCAAGTCGACGCTGCTGAAGCTGCTCGCCGGGCGGCTCGAGCCCGACGGGGGCCGCGTCACCGTGCGGCGCGGCGTGCGCATCGGCATGCTCGACCAAACCGACACCATCGACCCCGACCTGACGGTCGCCGAGGCCGTCGTCGGCGGCATCGAGGAGCACGTGTGGGCCGGCGACGCGAAGGTGCGCGACGTCATCGCGGGCCTCCTCGCCGACGTGCCGTGGCAGGGCCGGGTGGGCGACCTGTCGGGCGGCCAGCGCCGCAGGGTCGGGCTCGCGGCGCTCCTCGTCGGCGACTGGGACGTGCTCTTCCTCGACGAGCCCACGAACCACCTCGACGTCGAGGGCATCGCATGGCTCGCACGCCACGTGAAGGGCCGCTGGGCGGCCAACGACGGCGCGCTCGTCGTCGTCACGCACGACCGCTGGTTCCTCGACGAGGTGTGCACCGCCACCTGGGAGGTGCACGACCGCATCGTGGAGCCCTTCGAGGGCGGGTACGCCGCATACGTGCTGCAGCGGGTCGAGCGCGACCGCATGGCCGCGGCATCCGAGGCCAAGCGCCAGAACCTCATGCGCAAGGAGCTCGCGTGGCTGCGCCGCGGTGCGCCCGCGCGCACGTCGAAGCCGAAGTTCCGCATCGAGGCCGCGAACCAGCTCATCGAGGACGAGCCGCCCGTGCGCAACCCCGTCGAGCTGAACCGCCTCGCGGTCTCGCGGCTCGGCAAGGACGTCGTCGACCTGCTCGACGTGACCGTCGAGTACCCGGTTCGGGATGCCGCGCCCGGCGCGCCGGCGACCCGGACCGTGCTGCACGAGCTCGAGTGGCGCATCGCTCCGGGGGAGCGCACGGGCATCCTCGGCGTGAACGGCGCCGGCAAGTCGACGCTGCTGAAGCTCGTCACGGGCGAGGTCGAGCCGACCACCGGGCGGGTCAAGCGCGGGAAGACCGTGAAGATCGCCGTGCTGAGCCAGGAGCTCGCCGAGCTCGCCGAGTGGACCGATGAGCGCGTGAGCGCGGTCGTCGCCGCGCAGAGGACGAGCTACGTGTTCGGCTCGGGCTCGAAGGCCGTCGAACTCACGCCCGGCCAGTTGCTCGAGCGGCTCGGCTTCACGAGCCAGCAGCTCGCGACGCCGGTGCGCGACCTCTCGGGCGGCCAGAAGCGCCGCCTGCAGCTCCTGCTGATCCTGCTGCAGGAGCCGAACGTGCTGATCCTCGACGAGCCGACCAACGACCTCGACACCGACATGCTCGCCGCGATCGAGGACCTGCTCGACGCCTGGCCGGGCACGCTGCTGGTGGTCTCGCACGACCGCTACCTCGTCGAGCGCGTCACCGATCGGCAGGTCGCGATCCTCGACGGGCACCTCCGCGACCTGCCGCGCGGCGTCGAGCAGTACCTCGAGCTGCGTCGGCAGGGTCTCGATACGCGCCCGGCTTCGCCGGGTGCTGCTCGACCACCGGGGAGCCCGGCTTCGCCGGGTGCTACTCGACCACCGGAGGCGACCGTTGGTCGAGTAGCAGCCGAAGGCAGCGTATCGAGACCCGCCCCCGCCCTCACGGGCGCAGACCGGCGCACCGCCGAGAAGGAGCTCTCGTCGATCGACCGACGCCTGGAGAAGCTGCAGGCGCAGATCGCCGAGCAGCACGAGAAGCTCGCCCGCCACGACCAGTCCGACTACGTCGGGCTCGGCACGCTCGGCGACGAGTTGCGGACGTTCGAGGACTCCGTCGCGGAGCTCGAGACCCGATGGCTCGAAGTTTCCGAGCAGCTCGAGGGGTGAGGTCGCAGGATCTGTGACACTCGATGACCGTGTGGTCAATCGAGCGCAGATCCTTCGCCTACCGTTGGAATGCGCCCGCGATCGCGGCAACGAGGCCCCACCGCCACCAGCGGTGGGGTTCGTCATGTCCAGGCACCACCGCCACCAGCACCTGATCGCGCGCGCCGATCGCGAAAAGGAACCCCGCCATGCCCAGCACCACCACCAAGCTCATCGCCGCGCTCGCCGCAGCCCCGCTCGTCATCGGCCTCGCGGCCTGCTCGTCGGCGGGCGCCGCCGAGGGCGACGACGTCGTCCGCATCGGCGTCGTCGGCAAGTCCGACCCCCAGTGGCCCGCCTTCGAGGAGGCCGCCGCCGAGGCCGGCATCGAGATCGAGCTCGTCGACTTCGCCGACTACACGCAGCCGAACCCGGCGCTCACCGAGGGCGAGCTCGACCTCAACCAGTTCCAGCACATCGTGTACCTCGCCGACTACAACGTCTCGGCCGACGCCGACCTCGCGCCCATCGGCGCGACCGCGATCTACCCGCTCGGCCTCTACTCGTTGGAGTACGACTCGGTCGACGACATCCCCGCCGGCGAGACCGTCGCCGTGCCCGACGACCCCTCGAACCTGGCCCGCGCGCTCCTCGTGCTGCAGTCGGCCGGGCTGATCGAGCTCGAGGACGGCGGGTCCATCTTCTCGACGGTCGACGACATCGACGAGGCGAGCTCCAAGGTGAAGGTCACGCCCCTCGAGGCGTCGCTCACGCCGACGAGCCTGCCCGACGTCGCCGCAGCGGTCATCAACAACGACTTCGTGCAGGATGCCGGCCTCACCTTCGCCGACGCGATCGCGCAGGACGACCCGAGCGACCCCACCGCGCTGCCGTACGTGAACATCTTCGCCGCACGCGCCGAGGACGCCGACGACGAGACGTACCTGAAGCTCGTCGAGATCTTCCAGTCCGACCCCGAGGTGCAGGCGGGCCTCGCCGAGGCATCCGGCGACACGGCGGTGGCGCTGACCACCCCGGTCGACGAGCTCGTCGACGCGCTCGCCACGGTCGAGGACGACACCCGCGCCCAGGGCTGAGACGACGACGGCCCCGGTGGTCGAGTAGGCCGCGCCCGTATCGAGACCCGTGCGAGGTCTCGATACGCGCCTCCGGCGCGACTCGACCATCGGGGACTGCTCATGCAAGGAGGTACCGCATGGCGCTCGTGACCCTCGAGCACGTCAGCAAGTCCTATCCCGCAGCCGGCCGCGCGGCCGAGGCGGTCGTCGCCGTCGACGACGTCTCCCTCGAGATCGAGGCGGGCGACGTCTACGGCATCATCGGCTACTCGGGCGCCGGCAAGTCCACGCTCGTGCGGCTCGTCAACGCGCTCGAGCCCGCGACGAGCGGGTCCATCCGCATCGACGGCCAGGAGATCACGAGTCTCCGCGAGCGCGAGCTCCGCGGCATCCGCCTCGGCATCGGCATGATCTTCCAGCAGTTCGAGCTCTTCGAGGCGAAGACCGTGCGTGCCAACGTCGCCTATCCGCTCAAGGTCGCCGGATGGTCCAAGGCCGACATCCGGGCCCGCGTCGACGAACTGCTCGCCTTCGTGGGCCTCTCAGACAAGGCCGGCGCGCGCCCCGACCAGCTCTCGGGCGGACAGAAGCAGCGCGTCGGCATCGCGCGCGCGCTCGCGACCCGGCCGCGGATCCTCCTCGCCGACGAGGCGACGAGCGCGCTCGACCCCGAGACGACGCAGGAGGTGCTCGCGCTCCTGAAACGCGTGAACGAGGAGCAGGGCGTCACGATCATCGTCATCACGCACGAGATGGACGTGATCCAGTCGATCGCGACGAAGGTCGCCGTGATGGACCGGGGGAGGGTCATCGAGCACGGCGACGTCTTCGACGTGTTCTCCGCCCCGCGGCATCCGTCGTCGCAGCGATTCGTCGGCACGGTGGTCAAGGGCGTGCCCTCGCCGGCCGAGCTCGCGGTGCTCAGGGAGCGGCACGAGGGCCGCATCGTGACGTGCTCGTTCCGCGACGGGGATGCCTCGCAGGCGCGCGTCTTCCTCGACCTCGCCGAGGCCGGGCTCGAGTTCGAGCTCGTCTACGGCGGCATCAACGACATCCGAGGTCGTGCGTTCGGCCACCTGACCCTCGCCGTGCGCGGCGACGACACCGCGATCGACCGCGCGCTCGCTGCGGTGGCGCAGCACGCCGACGTCACGGAGGTGCGCTGATGGATCGTCTCCTCGAACTGGGCCCCGAGTTCTGGGCCGCCGCGGGCGAGACCCTCTACATGGTCGCGCTCACGATGCTCTTCGGCGGCGCGGGCGGGTTCCTCCTCGGCATCGGCCTCTACGCCACGCGGCGCGGCGGCCTGCTGCCGAACTCGGTCGTGAACAACGTGCTGAACGTCGTCATCAACTTCTTCCGGCCCATCCCGTTCATCATCTTCATCGCGGCCGTGCAGCCGCTCACGCGCGCGGTCATCGGCGTGGGCATCGGCACGGATGCCGCGATCTTCGCGCTCTCGCTCGCCGCGGCGTTCGCCATCGGGCGCATCGTCGAGCAGAACCTGCTGACCGTGCGCCCCGGCGTCATCGAGGCGGCGCGATCGATGGGCGCGGGTCCGTTGCGGATCCTCGGCACGGTCGTCGTGCCCGAGGCGCTCGGCCCGCTGATCCTCGGCTACACGTTCATCGTCATCGCGGTCATCGACATGTCGGCGATGGCGGGCCTCATCGGCGGCGGCGGCCTCGGCTACTTCGCGCAGCTCTACGGCTTCCGGCAGTTCGAGCCGGTCGTGACGTGGGCGGCGGTGCTGCTGATCGTCGTCTTCGTGCAGGTCGTGCAGTACGTGGGCAACTGGCTCGCGCGGCGGGTGCTCCGGCGGTAGGCGCGGGCGGGCCCGCGACGTCGGTGCGTCGCGGGCCCGCCTGCTTCCGGGCTCAGACGGATCCGATGCCCACTCGGGCGCGGCTCCGGATCTCACCGAGCGCCGCCGACGCGGCCTCGGCCTCGGCGGCGCCGAGGACGGCCGAGCGGGCGACGCGACGCGCCGCGACCCGCCGCGGCCACAGGACGAGCGCCGCCACGGCGCCGATCGCCGCGAGTGCACCGAGGATGGGCCAGGCCACCACGACACCGGCGCTCGTGCCGACCCACCCGGCGATCGGGTAGGTGACGAGCCACGCCAGGTGCGACAGCGAGAACTGGGCAGCGAATGCGGCGGGCAGCCCCTCCGGCGTCGCCGACGCGCGGATCACGCGCCCGGTCGGCGTGATGACCATGGCCATGCCGGCGCCGATCGTCGCCCAGATCGCGGCCATGACGCCCCAGAGGGCGAGGCCGGTGGCGGTCATCGTGATCGCGGCGGCCACCCCGGCGACCAGCACGGCGGCGCCGGTCATCATGACGTGGCGTTCGGCGATGCGGTCGAGCACCCGCGGCAGGAGGAGGGCGACGAGCAGCGTGCCTCCGCCGGAGGCGGCGAGCATCCACGCGACGTCGGCCTGCGTGCCGCCGAGTTCGTCGCGCACGAGGTTGACGGTGCTGACGACGACGATCGAGCCGGCCGCCGCGACGACGACGTTGAGGGCGAGGATGCCGCGGAGACGCGGCGTCCGGGCGAACAGCGTGACGCCCGACGCGACGCGCGCCCAGACCCGGCGCTCGCCGGTGGGACGGGCGTTCGGGACGCGCGTCGAGAGCACGAGCACCGCGGACACGACGAACCCGATCGAGGTGCCGATGAACAGCCAGCTGAAGCTCATGAACGTCAGGGCGATGGCGGCGAGCACCGGGCTCAGCAGGCTCTCCATCGTGTAGGCGACCTGCGATGCCGACAGCGCTCGCGTGTACTGGTTGCCGTCGGTCACGATGTCGGGGATGACGGCCTGGAACGTCGGGGTGAAGGCGGCGGATGCCGCCTGCAGGAGCCCGATGAGCAGGTAGATGTGCCAGATCTCGGTGACGAAGGGGAGCGCGAGCACGACGCCCGCCCGGACCGCGTCGAGCAGCGTGAGGAAGGCGCGGCGCGGCAGGCGGTCGGCGTAGGCCGCGGCGATGGGTGCGACGACGACGTAGAGGACCATCTTGATGGTCAGGGCGGTCGCGAGGACCGCGGCCGCGTCGGAGCCGGCGAGGTCGTAGGCGAGGAGGCCCAGCGCGACCGTCGCGAGCCCCGTGCCGAAGAGTGCGATGACCTGCGCGCTGAACAGGTGACGGTAGTCGCGGATGGCGAACAGTCGCATGATGTCACTCCTTTGCTTCGGGCCGTTGATGACCACAACCTAATACCCCTAGGGGGTATTCCGGGATGCGCAGGAATTCCCGTCGATCCGCCGCGGCCGGCGCTCAGGGGCTGCCGGCCACGACCGTTCGGCCGGTTCAGGCGAAGCCGAGCGAGAGCTTCCGAAGCAGTGCCGCGAGCCGCCGCTGCTCGGCGGGCGGCAGGCCGGCGAGCAGTTCGGCCTCCGCGTCGACGAGCCGGGTGATCGCCGCGTCGACGCGCGTGACACCGGCCGGGGTCATCTCCACGAGGATCCCGCGCCCGTCGTGCGGATCGGTCTGCCGGGTCACGAGGCCCCGCGCGACGAGCCGGTCGATCCGGTTCGTCATCGTTCCGCTCGAGACGAGCGTCTGCGCGAGCAGCGCCTTCGGCGGCAGCCGGAACGGCGCGCCCGCACGGCGGAGCGCCGAAAGCACGTCGAACTCCCACGACTCGAGCTCGGAGCGCTCGAACGCCTGCTTCCGCGCCCGGTCGAGGAGCTTCGCGAGCCGCCCGACGCGCGAGAACACCTGGAGCGGCGCGAAGTCGAGGTCGGGGCGCTCGCGCTCCCAGTCGTCGACGATCCGGTCCACCTCGTCCTGGTCGCCGGTCGTCATGCCGCCAGTATCCCACCGCCGTGCGCACCGGCTCCGACGGTCGCCCGGCCCGATCGCCGCGGGGGCACGGGCGTTCGGGTCGACGGATGCCGCGTGGCAGACTTGGGGGCGGCGTCCGCGGGCCTCGCAGCCTGAGCCGGGCGCGGTCCGCCATGGTGTAACGGCAGCACGACAGCCTTTGGAGCTGTGAGGACCAGGTTCGAATCCTGGTGGCGGAGCATGGACGAGAACCTCGCGATCATCGTGCTCGCCGCGGGTCAGGGCACCCGCATGAAGTCGACCACGCCGAAGATCCTGCACCCGCTCGCAGGGGCCCCGATCATCGCCCACGTGCTCGCCACGGCGCGTGCGCTCGATGCGAAGTACGTGGTGGCCGTCGTCCGCCACGAGCGCGACCTCGTCGCGGGCGCGATCCAGGCCGAGCTGCCCGAAGCCGTCATCGTCGACCAGGACGAGATCGCCGGGACGGGGCGCGCGGTCGAGCAGGCGATCGCCGCACTGCCCGACGACTTCGAGGGCGACGTCCTTGTCCTGAACGGCGACGTGCCGCTCCTCAACGCCTCGACGCTCTCCGAGATGCTCGAGCGGCACCGGGCCGACGGGCTCGCGGCATCCGTCCTCTCGGCGCGCTACGACGACCCGAGCGGGTACGGTCGCATCGTCCGCAGCGCCGAGGGCGCGTTCGACCGCATCGTCGAGCAGAAGGACGCCACGGAGGACGAGCTCGCCATCGACGAGATCAACGCCGGCGTCTACGCGTTCGGCGCGGGCGCGCTGCGCGACCAGCTCGCGAACCTCACGACCGACAACGCGCAGGGCGAGAAGTACCTCACCGACCTCATCGCGCTGCTCCGCGAGGCGGGCTCCGAGGTGAAGGCGCGTCCGGTCTCCGAGGCGTGGCTCGTCGCGGGCGTCAACGACCGCGCGCAGCTCTCCGAGACCGCGGCGCGGCTCAACGCGCTCATCGTGCGCGGCTGGCAGCTGAACGGCGTGACCATCGAGGACCCGACGACGACCTGGATCGACCTCGCCGTGCGCATCGAGCCCGACGTCACCATCCGCCCGGGTACCCAGCTCAAGGGCGCGACCGCCATCGCGACCGGCGCGATCGTGGGGCCAGATACGACGCTCGTCGACTGCGAGGTCGGCGAACGCGCCGAGGTCAAGCGAACGGATGCCACGCTGGCCGTGATCGGCGCCGACGCGTCGGTCGGCCCGTTCGCGTACCTCCGCCCCGACACGGTGCTCGACGCCGACGGCAAGATCGGCACCTTCGTCGAGACGAAGAACGCGCACATCGGCCCGGGCAGCAAGGTGCCGCACCTGTCGTACATCGGCGACACCGAGATCGGCGAGGGGTCGAATGTCGGCGCCGGATCGATCACCGCGAACTACGACGGCGTGGACAAGCACCGCACGACCATCGGCTCGCACGTGCGGACCGGGTCGCACGGCGTGTTCGTCGCGCCCGTTACGATTGGGGACGGGGCGTACACGGGGGCAGGCACGGTCGTCCGCAAGGACGTGCCGGCCGGTGCGCTCGGCGTGAACGTCGCCCCGCAACGCAACATCGACGGTTGGGTCCAGCAGCACCGTGCCGGAACCGCGGCCGCGCAGGCGGCCGAGGCCGCGCGCGACGCGGGCGAGGCCGACGGCGACGGACCTGAAGCTGAATAGGACCCGGCCAGGCCGGTGGGAAGGACTGTGACCATGTCGGGAATCGAGACCACCGGATCCAAGCGGCTCGTCCTCGTGTCGGGGCGTGCCCATCCGGCGCTCGCGAAGCACATCGCCGCCGAGCTCGGCAGCGAGCTGGTCCCGACCGATGCACGCACCTTCGCCAACGGCGAGCTCTACGCGCGCTACGACGAGAGCGTGCGCGGGTCCGACGCGTTCGTGATCCAGTCGCACGCGGCGCCGATCAACGAGTGGCTCATGGAGCAGCTCATCATGGTCGACGCCCTGAAGCGCGCGTCGGCGAAGCGCATCACCGTCGTCTCGCCGTTCTATCCGTACGCTCGGCAGGACAAGAAGGGGCGCGGCCGCGAGCCGATCTCGGCCCGTCTCGTCGCCGACCTCTACAAGGCGGCCGGCGCCGACCGGATCATGTCGATCGACCTGCACGCGGCGCAGATCCAGGGCTTCTTCGACGGACCCGTCGATCACCTCTTCGCGATGCCGGTGCTGCTCGAGGAGTTCAAGAACTCGCTCGATCCCGAGACCCTGACGGTCGTCTCGCCCGACATGGGTCGCGTGCGCGTCGCCGACATCTGGTCCGACAAGCTCGGCGTGCCGCTCGCGATCATCCACAAGCGCCGCGACCCGCTGGTGCCGAACCAGGTCTCGGTGCACGAGATCGTCGGCGACGTCGCCGGCCGGGTGTGCCTCCTCGTCGACGACCTCATCGACACCGGCCGCACGATCGTGAAGGCCGCCGAGGCGCTCAAGGCCAACGGCGCCACCGGCGTCGTCGTCGCGGCCACCCACGCGGTGTTCTCCAACCCGGCGACCGAGATCCTCCAGTCCGACTTCATCGACCGCGTCGTCGTCACCGACACGCTGCCGCTGCCCGAGGAGAAGCGGTGGGACCGGCTCACGGTCCTGCCGATCGCGCCGCTGCTGGCCCGCGCCATCCACGAGGTCTTCGAGGACGGCTCGGTCACGAGCATGTTCGACGGGGCCGCCTGATGACGGATGCCGCGGCCAGGCCCTGGCTCGCGAGCTACGCCCCCGGCGTCCCGCACACGCTCCCCGCGCCCGATGGGTCGCTGATCGACCTGATCCACCGCACGGTCGAGCAGTACCCGGATCGACCCGCGCTGGAGTTCTTCGGTCGCGTCACGTCGTACGCCGAGCTCGGCGAAGAGATCGACCGCGCCGCGGAGGGGCTGCGCCGGCTCGGCGTGCAGGCCGGCGACCCGGTCGCGATCGTGCTGCCGAACTGCCCCCAGCACATTGTGGCGTTCTACGCCGTGCTGCGGCTCGGCGCCATCGTCGTCGAGCACAACCCGCTGTACACGCCGCGCGAGCTCCGCCACCAGTTCGAGGACCACGGTGCCAGGGTCGTGATCGCGTGGGACAAGGTCGTCAGGGCGATCCAGGACTTCCCCGACGACCTCGCGATGCGCCACATCGTGTCGGTCGACCTCACCCGGGCGATGCCGTTCGCGACGCGCGTGGCGCTCCGGCTGCCGATCGCGAAGGCCCGCGAGTCGCGGGCGGCGCTCACCACGAGCGTGCAGGGCACGGTGCCGTGGCGCGAGCTCGTGGCATCCGACCGCATCGCACCGCACATCCACGCGCCGCGCGTCGGCGACGTCGCGCTCATCCAGTACACGAGCGGCACGACGGGCAGCCCGAAGGGTGCGGCGCTCACGCACGCCAACCTGCTCGCGAACGCCGCGCAGGCGCGCGCGTGGGTTCCCGACATCGAACGCGGCACGTCGGTCGTCTACGCGGTGCTGCCGATGTTCCACGCCTACGGGCTGACGCTGTGCCTGACCTTCGCGATGAGCATGGGCTCGCGACTCGTGCTGTTCCCGCGGTTCGACCCCGACCTCGTGCTGAAGGTCGTGAAGAAGCATCCGCCGACGTTCCTGCCGGCCGTGCCGCCGATCTACGAGCGCCTCACGACCGCCGCCGCCGAGCAGGGCGTCTCGCTCGAGGGCATCAGCATCGCGATCTCGGGAGCCATGCCGCTGTCGGCATCCGTCGTCGAACCGTGGGAGGAGAAGACCGGCGGCTACCTCGTCGAGGGCTACGGGCTGTCGGAGTGCTCGCCGGTGCTCATGGCGAACCCGGTCGCGCCGACCCGCAAGGCGGGCACCGTGGGGCTGCCGCTGCCCGACACCGAGTGCCGGGTCGTCGACCCCGACGCGCCGACGAACGACGTGCCGGCCGGTGAGCGCGGCGAACTCGTCGTGCGCGGACCGCAGGTGTTCGGCGGCTACTGGAACAAGCCCGAGGAGACGGCGGCGGTCTTCGTCGACGATCCCGCCGGCGGCGCGCCGTGGTTCCGCACCGGCGACATCGTCACGATCGACGACGACGGCTTCGTGCGCATCGTCGACCGCATCAAGGAGCTCATCATCACGGGCGGCTTCAACGTCGCGCCGAGCGAGGTGGAGGACGCGATCCGCCAGCATCCGGATGTCGCGGACTGCGCGGTCGTCGGGATGCCCGACGAGCGCTCGGGCGAGGAGGTCGTCGCCGCCGTCGTGCTCCAACCGGGCGCCACGCTCGACGCCGAGGGGATCCGCGCCGCGGTGCGCGACCGCCTGACGCCCTACAAGGTGCCCCGGCGCGTCGTCGCGGTCGACGACCTGCCGCGCTCGCTCATCGGCAAGGTGATCCGCCGACAGGTGCGCGAGCGCTTGCAGGCCGAGTCGGCGCAGTCCGGCGGGCCCGAGGCCGTCCGCCCCGAGGCGGGCGAGGCGTCGGCCGACTAGGCGTCGCGGCCCGGCGCCGCCGGCTTCGGGAACGCGGGCATCGGCCCGAGGTTGCCGAGCACCGTGCTCGCGCCCGACGGGGCGACCGCGATGCACAGCCAGCCCGGCCCGCCCCGCGCGAAGAGGTCGAACTCGACGCGCGACTCGTCGAGCAGGCTGAGGTCGGCGACGTACGCTGCGCAGGCGTTCGCGGCGGCCGAGCGGGCCACGCCGAACGCCGAGAGCACGAGCGGCAGCACCATCGCGCCGAGCGCGAGGACCACGGCGATGCGGATCGCGCGCCTGCGGCGTGCACCGACGACCGGTCCGTCGTCGAGGCTGTCGGACTCCTCCCACCCGCTCGCGGGCTCGTGGTTCACCATGGCGAACTCGCGAGCATCGACCAGGCCGCCGCGGCGCAGGCGAGAAGCGTCGCGCCGAGCACGGTCCACGCCATGGGGAGCGGGAGCGGCAACGGGGTGCCCGCAGCGGCGAGCGACCGCCTCCGGTGCCAGCCGACGGCGAGGATGGCGGCGGCGCCCGCCAGGAGGACGACGGATGCGGCGACCAGCAAGCTCTTGTCGCCGATCAGCCCCTCGCGGAGGACGAGGAGCGCGTTCACGGCGACGGCGAACGACGTGCGCGACCACGCGAGCGCGGTCCGCTCGGGCTGCAGGCCCGGGTCGCGCGCCGTGGCATCCGTCATGAGGTCACCACGAAGAGCACCGCGAGCACGGCCGCGGCCAGCAGGCCGATGGCCGAGATCAGCGGCAGCACCCAGCTGAAGGGGAGCGGACCGTTCCGGCGCATCGCGATCTCGTTGGCGCGCCAGCGCGTGTACGCGCCGACGCTGAGCACCGCGGCCGCGATCGCGAGCACGACCGCGAGGACCAGCACCGCCACGCGCGGCTCGAGCGCGGTGGCGAACTGGTCGAGGAGCACCGCGCCCGCGAGCAGCGCGAGCGCCGTGCGGATCCACGCGAGGAAGGTGCGTTCGTTGGCGAGGGTGAACCGGTAGTCCGGGTCTTCGCCGTCACGGCGCCACGATGGTTCGCGCACCGGCCCTCCTTCCTCGCGTGGGATCCGTTCCTCCAGTATCGGTCAGTGCGAGGAAGGCGTGGTCTCGATCTCGCTGCGGTCGCCCGACCACAGGGTGTGGAACACGCCCGACCGGTCGACGCGCTTGTAGGTGTGCGCGCCGAAGAAGTCGCGCTGGCCCTGCACGAGGGCCGCGGGGAGCCGGTCGGCGCGAAGGCCGTCGTAGTAGGCGAGCGACGACGAGAACGCGGGCGTGGGGATGCCGGCCTGCGCGGCGGTCGCCACGACGCGGCGCCACGACGACTGCCCGCCCGCGATCGCGTCGCGGAAGTACGGCGCGACGGCGAGCGCGACGAGCGTCGGGTCCTCCGCGTAGGCGTCGGCGATGCGGTTCAGGAATCGGGCGCGGATGATGCAGCCCGCGCGCCAGATCTTCGCGACCTCGCCCTTGTGCACGTTCCAGCCGTACTGCTCGGCGCCGGCGATGATCTCGTCGAAGCCCTGCGAGTACGCGATGATCTTGGACGCGTAGAGCGCCTTGCGGACGTCCTCGATGAACGCGTCGGCGTCCTCCGGGGCGACCGACCAGGCCTCGTCGGGCCCGGGCAGGTCGACCGCGGCCTCGCGCTGCGCGCGCTTGGAGCTGAGGGAACGCGCGAAGACGGCCTCGGCGATCCCGGAGACGGGCACGCCCAGGTCGAGGGCGTTCTGGACGGTCCACGCGCCCGTGCCCTTGGCGCCGGCCTCGTCGAGGATGACGTCGACGAGCGGCTGCCCGGTCGCGGCATCCGTCTGGCGGAGCACCTCGGCGGTGATCTCGATGAGGTAGCTCTCGAGTTCGCCGGTGTTCCACTCGGCGAACACGTCGGCGATCTCGGCGGGGGTCTTGCCCGTGCCGCGGCGGATGAGGTCGTAGGCCTCGGCGATGAGCTGCATGTCGGCGTACTCGATGCCGTTGTGCACCATCTTCACGAAGTGGCCGGCGCCGTCGGTACCGATGTGGGTCACGCACGGCTCGCCCTCGGCGACCGCGGCGATCGAGGCGAGGATCGGGCCGAGGGTCTCGTACGACTCGGCCGACCCGCCGGGCATGATCGAGGGCCCGTGGAGTGCGCCCTCCTCGCCGCCGGAGATGCCGGCGCCGACGAAGTGGATGCCGGTCGGCTTGATCTCGGCCTCGCGGCGGATCGTGTCGTGGAAGTTCGCGTTGCCGCCGTCGACGATGATGTCGCCGGGCTCGAAGCGCGAGACGAGTTCGGAGATGACCGCGTCGGTGCCCCGGCCCGCCTGGACCATGATGATCGCCGTGCGGGGCTTGGCGAGGGAGGCCACGAAGTCGTCGTAGCTCTCGGAGGCGACGAAGCCGGCCTCGGGGTGCTCGCCGGTGAGCGTGTGCGTGCGCTCGGGGGAGCGGTTGAAGACCGCGACAGTGTTGCCCTCGCGGCTGGCGAGGTTGCGGGCCAGGTTGGAGCCCATGACGGCGAGGCCGACGACTCCGATGTTGGCGCTGGCGGGGGTGGTGCTCTCGGGCATGCTCATGGCTCCTGCGTCGGTGCGGTTTCCGGGGACCACGCTAGCAGCGAGGTCGGCGTCAAGAATCAGACGACAATCAGTATCGCATCGAATACGTATGATTTAAAACGGATGGCGCGGTGTGACGCCCCTCGACCGGCGCATGGTCGACAGCGCCGTGCTCAGGTCGCCGGCTGGGCTCTCGGGATGTCGCGCCAGGTGCGCTCGACGTCGTCGGCCGTGCGGCCCAGCACGCGGAGCATGGCCTCGCGCGCGGCATCCGCTCGACCCGCGAGGACGGCGTCGGCGACGTCGACGTGCCACTGCATCGCCTCTTCGCTCGGGTGCGCGGGCATGAGCCCGCTCGACGTGCGCCCCCGCAGCACCTCGCCGACCGCGTCGCCCAGCGCGGCGAACATCTCGTTGCCCGACGCCCGCAGCACCGCCCGGTGGAACTCGACGTCGTGGGCGAGGAACGCGTCGGCGTCGCCGTCGCGCCCCGCCGCACGCATGGCCGCCGCGATGCCCATGAGCTCGGCGCCCTGCTCGGGCGGGGCGAACCGCGCGGCGAGCTCGGCCGCGACGGGCTCGACGGCCGTGCGGAGCTCGGTGAGTGAGCGCAGCTGCGCGCCCTTGCGCTCGGACTCGAGCCGCCAGCGGATCACCGACGGATCGAACAGGTTCCACGACGCCATCGGGAGGACCCGGATCCCGACGCGGCGCACCGACTCGACGAGCCCGAGCGACTGCGCGACCCGCACGGCCTCGCGCACGACCGACCGGGAGACCTGGAGATCGGCCTCGAGCACCTCGGTGCGCAGCACCGCACCCGGCTCGAGCTCGCCCGACACGATGCGCGAGCCGAGGTGCTCGACGGCGAGGTCGTGCAGTCGGGAAGCCATGCGGCGAGCATAACGGCGGGCTCCGCGGACGATCACGTCGACGCGGTGCCGTGGCCCAGCTCCCACCGCCGCGCGGCGCGGGCCCTCCGGGTCAGCACGCGATCCAGCCGGCGGAAGTCGCCCGCGAGGATCCAGTGCGTCGCCCATCGCGGGAGCCACCCGGCCTGCCAGCGCAGCGCGCCGCCGAGGTCGCCCCGGTAGTCCGCCCTGATCCGCGTCGCCGCCCCGGAGGCCGTGCACGCGTACTCGACGCGCGCATTCCAGGGGTCCGACGAGAGCCAGACCACGCGCCGGCCCTCCTCGAGGAGCTCGAGCGTGTCGATGAAGTGCGCCCGGAACGGCCCGATCCGATCCGTCGACATCCACCTCGTGCCGACCCGGACGGGCCCGTCGTCGAGCTGTCGTCGGAACGCGACCGCCGGTGCGAACTCGTGCCACCGCATCGGGTCGGCGAGGTAGGGGAACACCGCCTCGATCGGGTGATGCACCGTCGCGTCCACGACGACGTGACGCTCCCACCGACGCCGTCGGGCGCGGGCCCCCGCCCGACCCCCGTCGGTCGCGTCCCTCGGCTCGGGAGCTTCCCCCTCCACGCGCGTGAGTGTATTTCGGCCGGCCCGGCACCCGCAATCGCCCGGCCTCGCGGCGGCCCCTCGCCCCCGGGGCGGGCGACCGCCCGGGTGTAGAATCCGGGTGTTCGCCGCGGGCTGCGGCATCCACCCGTTCCTCCGTGGCGAGATCGGGGTGAAGATGGCCGAGAAGCTGCCGTCGTCCGGTTCCCTTCCCGACGGCCAGGTCGCGGGCTGCGACACGTCGGGCATGATCCTCGTCCATCGCATCTTCCGATGGCTGTACCGCGAGCTCCCGCTGCTGGTCCGCGACGTGCAGGCCGGCGACGTCGAACGCGCCGGAGTCGTCGGGATCTACGCGAAGCTCGACTTCTTCGCCCTGCACCTGCACCACCGCACCGAGGACACCATCCTGTGGGACCGCCTGGCCGCACGCGATCCGGCCTGCGCCGTGCACGTCGACCTCATGCGCGCGCAGCACGCCGAGGTCGCGTCGCAGCTCGCCCGGATCGAGCCCCAGCTCGACCCCTGGCTCGAGACCGCCGATGCCGGGCTCCGCGACGCGTTCGCCGGCGACATCGAGTTCCTCCGCGACACGCTCCTCGTGCACCTCGGCCGGGAGGAGGACGACATCCTCCCGGTCGCCGGCGCGGTGATGTCGCAGCAGGAATGGGACCAGCTCGAAGCGCACACGCGGAAGACCCTCCTGGCGCGTCGCAGGGACTTCCCGAGGGACGTGCTCTCGCTGCAGCTCGGCCTGCTCCTCGCGAGCGTTCCCGAGGCCGAGCGCGAGGAGTGGTACCACGCGAACGTCCCCGCCCCGATCCGCCTGCTCCACCTGCTCCTGATGAAGCGGAGGTACGACCGCGCGATGCAGGAGCTCTACCCCGACCGGCCCGTCCCCTCGATGTTCTGAGCGACGGCGGCGAGCCCGATCGGATCAGGTCGCGAGCACCCGGCCGGCCGCGAGGACCTCCGCGGCCATGAGCAGCGCGGCCAGCATGACGAGCCGGAAGAGCGTGCGCGACGGCGGTCGCAGGAACGCCGTGGTGAGCGCCGTCGTCGCGACCACGACGACCCCGGCGAAGCAGGCCCACGAGAGCGGAGCGACGTTCGAGAGCTCACCGCCCGACGAGCCGACGAGGGCGACGCCGGCGCCCACGACGACGGCGCCGGCGGCGACCGACGTGGCCACCCTCGGCCCCCAGCGGTGCGGCAGGCCACGGACCCCGGTCGCGGCGTCCTGCTCGAGGTCGGGCAGCACGTTCGTCAGGTGCACGGCCGCGCCGAACGCGGCGCCGGCGATCCAGGCCCACGCCGGGGCGACGGCGGGCTCGGGCGCCGAGAGCGTCGCCAGGCTCGGGAAGATCCCGAAGCTCACGAGGAACGGCACGATCGAGGCCGCCGTCGACTTCAGCCACGCGTTGTACGCCCACGCCGACCCCAGCGCGAGGGCGTGCGCGGCGAGCGTCGCCCAGCCGAGCAGCGCCGAGAGCACGAGGGCGGATGCCAGTGCGGCGAGGGCCGCACCCCAGGCGACGCGGAGTCCGACCTCGCCGCGCGCGATCGGCTTGTCCGGTCGCGACGCGAGCCGATCCCGTGGGGCGTCGATCGCGTCGTTGGAGATCCCGACCGAGAGCTGGCCCGCGAACACCGCGAGCGCGAGCAGCCCGATGCGGGCCGGATCGAGCCCGGCCGACCAGCCGAGCGCCAAGGCGAGCGCGGTGACGACCGAGGTCGGTCCGGGGTGCGACGACCGCCACAAGGCCCCCGGGGTGCTCACAGGCACGATGCTCTCACATCGCATCGAGCCGGCCGCGGCATCCGGTAGACTGACCCATTGAACTTCGGCGAGGGATGCCGCCGGAGCCGGGCCAGCCCCGGTGCGGCATCCGTTATCGACGCGGTGGAATCAGACTCACGGCTGTTCCTCACGCTGGCTGCGCGCGCAGCCCCGGGCGTTCGAGTTGACACAACGGAAAACCCCAATCTGGGCCGCGAGCCCGCAAGGAGCCATCACCATGGACGAAGACAACAAGGTCGTCGCCGAACTGCGCGAGTCGTTCGGCAAGGGCGCTGCCCGCAAGATCCGCGCCCTCGACAAGATCCCCGCCGTGCTCTACGGCCACGGCACCGACCCCAAGCACGTCACGCTGCCCGGCCACCAGACCGCGCTGCTGATCCGCAAGGCGAACGCCGTGCTCGACCTCCAGATCGAGGGCAAGAGCCAGCTCGCGCTCGTCAAGGACGTGCAGAAGGACCCGGTGCACCAGATCATCGAGCACATCGACCTCATCGTCGTCAAGCGCGGCGAGAAGGTCCAGGTCGAGGTCCCCGTGCACGTCGAGGGTGAGCCCGCCGCCGGCACGATCGCCGACCTCGACGCGGTCACGCTGTCGCTCGAGGTCGAGGCGACCCACATCCCCGAGAACGTCGTCGTGAGCGTCGAGGGCCTCGAGGAGGGCACCAAGGTGCTCGCGGGCGAGGTCGAGCTGCCCAAGGGTGCGACCCTGGTCAGCGACCCCGAGGCGCTCGTCATCAACGTGCACGTGCCGCAGAAGGTCGACCTGGGCGAGGAGCCCGAGGCCGCCGAGGGCGAGGAGGCCGTCGAGGCCGCTCCCGCCGAGGAAGCTGCAGAGGGCGAGTCGGCCGAGTAGTCGATCCCGCTTCGTCGCGAGGGTCCGCGGCGCCGCATCCGGGTACGCTCGGATCGCGGGGCCGCGGGCCCTCCGCCGTTCCCACCAACCCCAGCCCGGAGGCATCCGTGAACCTCATCGACCGCCTCCTGCACCGCCGGAAGGACGAGGTCGTGTCCGACAACACCTGGCTCGTGGTCGGCCTCGGCAATCCCGGCGCGCAGTACGCCGGCAACCGGCACAACGTCGGCCAGATGGTCGCCGACGAGCTCGCCTCGCGCATCGGCGCGACCTTCAAGAGCCACAAGACGCCCTCGCGCGTCGCCGAGGGCTTCCTCGGCCCCGGCCGGCCCAAGCTTGTGCTCGCGAAGCCCAACAGCTACATGAACACCTCGGGCGGCCCGGTCTCGGCGCTGCTCAAGTTCTACTCGCTCGGCGCAGACCGCCTGATCGTGGTGCACGACGAGCTCGACATCCCGTTCGACACCGTGCGCCTGAAGCGCGGCGGCGGCCACGGCGGCCACAACGGCCTGCGCGACATCCAGAAGGCGGCCGGCTCACCCGACTTCACGCGCGTACGCGTCGGCATCGGCCGCCCGCCGGGCCGCATGGATGCCGCCGACTACGTGCTGCGCGACTTCGCCGGGCCCGAGCGCGAGGCGCTCCCGAACCTGCTGTCGGATGCCGCCGACGCGGTCGAGGCGGTCGTCGAGCACGGCCTCGTGGCCGCGCAGCAGCGCTTCCACTCGCCGGCGTAGGGCGTCGGACTTGACCCTGCACCGTGGTGCAGGGTCGAGCATGACGGCATGACCTCTGAAACCGTCTCCACGCGTCCGCCCGCCGAATCGCCCGCGCCGGGTGCGCCAGCCTCCCCGCGAAGCGAGCGCCGCGTCCCGCTCGGCCGCGGCGGAGCGATCTACGACCTCGTCGTGACCATCGGTTTCGCGACCCCGTGGACCGCGGCCGCCGCGCTCGGATCGATGCATGCCGTGCACGTGGCACTGGGGCTCCCCGGCAGCCCGCCGCCCGTGCTCGGACCGTTCGAACTCATGCTCACGGCGATGATGGGCACGGCCGTCGCGATGTGGGCGCTCGCGCGGATCCGGTACCCGTTCGCGTCGCTCATCGCGATCGACACCGTCGGGCGCGTAGCCTTCTCGACGTGGATGGTGACGGCGCTCGTCGCCGGGGCGAGCCCCGTGATCGTGGTGTTCCTCGTGCCGGAGGCGATCTGGGCCGTCCTGCAGGCGATCGGAGTCAAGAGGGCGGTGCGGTGATGCACACGTCGGAGTTGGCCGCTGCCGCGGGTGTGCCCGTCAGCACCGTCCGCTTCTACGAACGTCGCGGCCTCATCGCCGAACCGGAGCGCAGTCGCGCGGGGTACCGACGGTACGCCGCCTCCACCGCGGCGCGCGTGCGGTTCATCGGGCGCGCGAAGGCGCTCGGCTTCACCCTCACCGACATCGCCGGGTTCCTCGAGCTCTCGGATCGAGGCACGCCGCCCGAGGTGCCAGCGCTCGTCGCGGCGCAGATCGACGACCTCGACCGCCGCGTCGCGGACCTGCTGCGCGTGCGCGCCGCGCTCGTCGGCCTCGCCGACCGGCCGCCCGAGCCCGGCCGATGCCCGGTCATCGACGCGCTCGGCGCATCGCCGCCCGGCGAGTTCACGACCGGGAGTCGATGACGCTGCTACCGTGAGCGCAGTTCGAGGGAGGCGTCGATGGAGATGATCGTCGCGGGCGTGATCGGCGCCTTGGTGATCACCGCGCTCGTGGTGGTCGTGGCCGTCCGTGATCGCCGTGCCGGCACCGCGTCGGAGATTCGCGCGACGGAGGGCGGCGCCGCGCACCCCGACGCCCAGGCACGCGCCTACGGCACCGATGCGGCTCGCGATGCGGGCGCGGGCGCGGTGTGACCTGATCGCCGAACTCCGGCATCGATGCCGCACGGGCGCCTAGATGAGTCCGCGCAGGAACTCCTCCGGCGTGAGGCCGGCGGCGCGGGCGCGCTCGACGAGGCGGGTGTGCTCCTCGGTGGTCAGCTCGAGCGGCAGCGTGCGCCAGTCCGCCTCGGGCTCGTCGAAGTCGAAGAGCGCGGCGTCCTCGGTCTCGCGGTCGGCGAGCGCGGCCGCGGCCGGTACCGCCGGCTCGGATGGTGCCGACTCGACGGGGAGCGCGGCGTCCGCGGCATCCGTCGCCGGCTCGCACTCGCCGACCCAGCCGGGCCCGCTCGGGATGTCGCCACCGCGGCGATACGCCTCGGCGACGGCGCGTGCCCGCTCGTCGGCGGCCTCGTTCATGGGGTGACCGACATGGCCGCGGACCCATTCGAAGCGGTAGCGGCGCCCGGCGAGCGCGTCGTCGAGTTGCTCGAGCAGCTCGCGGTTCAGGACGGGGGAGCCGTCGGCCTTGCGCCAGCCCTTGCGCTTCCAGCCGGCCATCCACTTGGTGACCGAGTTGATCACGTACTGGCTGTCGCACTGCACGAGCAGCTCGTCGTCGAGGTGCGCGGTCGCGCGGAACAGCTCGAGCACCGCGGTCAGCTCGCCCTGGTTGTTCGTCGCGCGGGGCCACCCGCCCGCCGCCCAGCAGTCGTCGGAGACGTACCAGGCCCAGCCCGCCGGGCCGGGATTGCCGAGGGCCGAGCCGTCGGCGGCGGCGATGATCATGCGGTGGTCCTTCCGGTGGGGGCGGGCGGCGACCATGCTATCGGCGGCCGCCGACCGCTCCGTCCTCCCGGCCGCCGTGTCAGGGGGCGCGCGTAGACTGCTCCGGTGATCCTGCAGGGCTTGAACACGGCGCTTTCGCGCGCCTCCACGATCGATCGAGCCCTCGCGGAGGCCGAGCGGAACGCCGACTTCTCGGCGCCCTCCGGGCTCGATGCGCCGCTCCTCGCGGGCCTCCTCGGCCGCCGCGCCGCGAGCGGCCACCCGCCCGTGCTCTTCGTCGTCACCGCCACGAGCCGCGAGGGCGAATCGCTCCGCACGGCGCTCGCGCCGTACCTCGACGAGGCCGAGGTCCTCGAGTTCCCCGCGTGGGAGACCCTGCCGCACGAGCGGCTCAGCCCGAGCGCCGAGACGGTCGGGCGCCGCCTCCACGCGATCCGGCGGATGGCCGCGTGGAGCGCCGAGGGCACGAGGCATCCGCTCGTCGTCGTCGCCTCGGTGCGCGCCGCCCTGCAGCCCGTCGCCGACAACCTCGCCGACCTCGCGCCGATCGAGCTCGCCGCAGGCGGGCGCGGGCACGACCTCTCCGACATCGCGGTGCGACTCGTCGACCTGGCCTACGCGCGCGTCGACATGGTCTCGCGTCGCGGCGAGTTCGCCGTGCGCGGCGGCATCCTCGACGTCTTCCCGCCGACGGCCGACCACCCCGTCCGCGTCGACTTCTTCGGCGACGAGGTCGAAGAGCTGAGGGCCTTCTCGGTCGCCGACCAGCGCTCGCTGCCCGACAAGGTCGAGCGGGTGCTCCTCGCGCCGAGCCGCGAGCTGCTGCTCACCGAGCCGGTGCGCCAGCGCGCTCGCGAGATGGTGCACGAGTTCCCCAACCTGTCGAGCATGCTCGAGCGCATCGCCGAGGGCATCCCCGTCGAGGGCATGGAGTCGCTCGCGCCCGCGCTGCTCGAGCGCCTCGTGCCCGTCACCTCGTACCTGCCCGAAGGTGCAGCGGTCGCGGTGGTCGGCCCCGAGCGCGTCGCCGGCCGTGCGGTGAGCCTCGGCGAGACGAACCGCGAGTTCCTCGCGGCGGCGTGGGATGCCGCGACCGCGGGCGCCGCAGCCCCGATCGACCTCGCCGCGGGCGACTTCCTGACCCTCCGCGCGCTCCGCGAGTCGGTGCTGTTCAGCGCACCCGGGGAGCCCGACCCCGACCGCGTGTGGTGGACCTTCTCGAGCTTCGACCAGGGCGACGCGGCCGAGGCGGTCGGCGAGACCGCGGGCGGGGCGGATGCCTCGTACGTGCGCGTCGCGGCGACGACCGTGCCGAGCTTCCAGGGCAACGTCGAGGGCGCCGTGGCGCACGTCGGCGATCGGCTGCGCGACGGCTGGAGCCTCGTCGTCGCGGCCGCCGGGCACGGGCTCGTCGAGCGCGCCCGCGACGTGCTCGCCGAGCACGGGCTCGCCGGTCGCATCGTCGAATCGGTACCGGAGCAGCTCGAGCCGGGGGTCGCGTTCCTCGTGCAGGCGCAGGCCGCAGCCGGGTTCGAGGTGCCCGAGGCGAAGCTCGGACTGATCGCCGAGGCCGAGTTCTACGGGCGATCGGCCGGGTACGACACGCGTCAGGTGAAGAAGCTCGCGAGCCGTCGCCGCAACGTCGTCGACCCGCTGCAGCTCAAGGCCGGCGACCACGTCGTGCACTCCACCCACGGCATCGGGCGCTTCGTCGAACTCGTGCAGCGCGAGGTCGCCGCCGGCGCCCGGCCGACCGGGCCGAGCCGCACCGCGGGCATCCAGCAGGCGCCGAAGACCGTGCGCGAGTACGTCGTGCTCGAGTACGCGCCATCCAAGCGCGGGCAGGCCGGCGACCGCCTGTACGTGCCGATGGACCAGCTCGACCTGCTGAGCCGCTACGTCGGCGGCGAGGCGCCGAGCCTGTCGAAGATGGGCGGCAGCGACTGGTCGCAGGCGAAGTCGCGCGCGCGCAAGGCCGTGCGCGACATCGCCGTCGAACTCGTGAAGCTCTACTCGGCGCGGATGGCGGCCAAGGGCCACGCGTTCGGCCAGGACACGCCGTGGCAGCACGAGCTGGAGGAGGCGTTCCCGTATGCCGAGACCCCCGACCAGCTGCAGACCATCGACGAGGTCAAGGCCGACATGGAGCGGCCCATCCCGATGGACCGCCTGCTCGCGGGCGACGTCGGCTTCGGCAAGACCGAGGTCGCCGTGCGCGCCGCGTTCAAGGCCATCCAAGACGGCAAGCAGGTCGCCATGCTCGTGCCGACGACCCTGCTCGTCCGGCAGCACCTCGAGACGTTCTCGGAGCGGTTCGCCGGATTCCCCGTGCACGTGCGCGCGCTCAGCCGGTTCCAGACTGACAAGGAGGTGCGCGAGACCCTCGCGGGCCTCGCCGACGGCACCGTCGACATGGTCATCGGCACCCACCGCATCCTCACCGAGAAGGTCTCGTTCAAGGACCTCGGCCTCATGATCATCGACGAGGAGCAGCGCTTCGGCGTCGAGCACAAGGACCAGCTGAAGAAGCTGAAGACCAACGTCGACATCCTCGCGATGAGCGCGACGCCGATCCCGCGCACGCTCGAGATGGCCGTCACGGGAATCCGCGAGATGTCGACCCTCGCGACCCCGCCCGAGGATCGGCACCCGATCCTCACGTTCGTCGGTCCGCACTCCGACCAGCAGGTGGCCGCCGCCATCCGTCGTGAGATGTTGCGCGAGGGCCAGGTGTTCTTCGTGCACAACCGCGTCTCGTCGATCAACCGCGTCGCGGCGCAGCTCGCCGAACTCGTGCCCGAGGCCCGCATCGCGGTCGCGCACGGCCAGCTGAACGAGCACGTGCTCGAGCAGATCGTCGTCGACTTCTGGGAGCGCAAGTTCGACGTGCTCGTCTCGACGACGATCATCGAGACGGGCCTCGACATCTCCAACGCGAACACGATCATCATCGACCGGGCCGACAAGTACGGCCTCTCGCAGCTGCACCAGCTGCGCGGGCGCGTCGGTCGCGGTCGTGAGCGGGCCTACGCCTACTTCCTCTACGACCCGGCCAAGCCGCTCTCCGAGACCGCGCACGACCGGCTGTCGACGATCGCGGCGAACAACGAGCTCGGCAGCGGCATGCAGGTCGCCCTGAAAGACCTCGAGATCCGCGGCGCGGGCAACCTGCTCGGCGCCGAGCAGGCCGGGCACATCGCGGGCGTCGGCTTCGACCTCTACCTGCGCATGATCGGCGAGGCCGTGAACGCCTTCCGCGGCGACGTCGCCGAGGGGCAGACCGAGCTCCGGCTCGAGCTGCCGGTCGACGCGCACATCCCCGAGGACTACGTCGACAGCGAGCGGCTGCGGCTCGAGGCGTACCAGAAGCTCTCGGCCGCGAGCGGACCCGCCGCGAAAAACGGCCAGATCGACCTCGTCGTGGAAGAGCTGATCGACCGGTACGGCGAGCTTCCCGAGTCGGTCGAGCACCTCGTCGCGGTCTCGCGCCTGCGCCGGACGGCGCAGCTGGCCGGACTCTCCGACGTCATCGCGACGGGGTCGAAGCTGCGCATCGCGCCCGCGAAGCTGCCCGACTCGCGTCGCGTGCGACTCGAGCGCATGTACCCGGGCGCGAAGCTGTTCCCGCAGAACGACGTGATCCTCGTGCCGTTCCCGACGCCCGGCGGCGAGGCGCCGGGCGACGCCGACCTCATCCAGTGGGTGTCGAACCTGATCGGCGTGATCTTCCCGGCGGAGCAGCCGGCCGCGGCATCCGCCGCCCCCGCGAGCTGACGCCGCCGGCGGGCGAAGGCGTCCGTACGCGAGCGAGTCAGTACGCGAGCGAGTCGGTGGGCGCCCGAGTCAGTGCGCGAGCGGTCCGCCGACGCCCTCCGCGGCGCCGCTGCGTCGGTACGCGCGCGACTTCAGGCTGACGAAGACCGCGGAGATCGCGATCGCGATCCCGGAGCCGATGAGCACGGCGACGACGCCCTGGTCGGCGACCTCGGGGTACTCGCGGAATGCGAGCTCGTTCATCAGCAGCGACACCGTGAAGCCGATGCCGCCGAGTGCGCCGACCATCGCGACATCCGACCAGGTGAGCGGCTTGATGCCCGTCCGGCGATGCACGAACAGCGTCGCGATGCCACCGATGAGCGTGATGCCGACGATCTTCCCGACCGGCAGGCCGACGAGGATGCCCCAGAACGCCGGGTCGAGCTCGCTCGGCCGCACCGCGGGGATCGCGACGAGCGCGGCGGAGAACGCGAACAGCGGGAGGATCACGGCGTTCGACACGGGCTCGAGCGAGTGCACCGCGCGACCGGCCGGTCGACGCGACATCACGAGGCCGAGCATGACGCCCGCGATGGTCGCGTGCACGCCCGACAGGTAGACGAACGACCAGGTGAGCACGGCGAGCGTCCAGAGCGCGACCATGACCGGCCACTGGGCGCGGCGCGCGAGGACGTACGGCGATCGCGGCGCGAGCAGGCGGCTCATCATGCCGAAGAGGGTGACCGTGATGGCGGCGAACCCGAGGTAGGCGAGGTCGGCGTCGCTCGTGAAGAAGAACGCGATGATGAGGATCGCGATGAGGTCGTCGAGCACGGCGAGCGCGAGCAGGAAGACGCGCACGCGCGTCGGGATGAACCGGCCGAACATCGCGAGCACGCCGAGCGCGAAGGCGATGTCGGTCGCGGTCGGGATGGGCCAGCCGTCGGCGGTCGGCCCGGCTCCGGCGAAGGCCAGGAAGACGAGCGCGGGCGCCACGACGCCGCCGAGCGCCGCGATCGCCGGCAGCGCCGCCTTGGAGAAGCTGTTCAGTTCGCCGATGACGAGCTCGCGTCGGAGTTCGACCGCGACGATGAAGAAGAAGACGGCGAGCAGTCCGTCGCTCACCCAGTGCCCGAGCGACAGGTCGAGTCCCGTGAACGGGACCGCGAGGTGCGCATGCTTGAACTCGACGAGGTCGTGCCCGATCGGCGAGTTCGCGATCACGAGGCCGAGGACGGCGGCGGCGAGCAGGAGCGACGCGGAGACGCGCTCGGAGCGGAGGAAGTTCATGGCACCTCTGACGGAGTCGGGAACGGCGACGGAGCCGTGCGGAAACAGCGACGACGCTCGGACGCGTCGGCCGACCAGACTTCCCGGCACACCTGCCGTCGAGTCTATCGGTCGGCGCGGTTAGGCTCGCAGCGACGGGTCGCGCTGCGGCCCGTGGAGGGGCGGTGGGTCATGACTCGAACGGCGGGCGGGCACGGCACGGGCGAGCACGTGACGACGGATGCCGCGGCCGCGGCGTCCGTCGCCGGAGACGGGCTGCTCGAGCTCGTCGCCATGGTCGGCCGCCTGCGCGGTCCCGGCGGGTGCCCGTGGGACGCCGATCAGACCCACGAGTCGCTCGTCCAGTACCTGGTCGAGGAGTGCTGGGAGCTCATCGACGCGATCGAGTCCGGCAGTCGCGAGGAGATGATCGAGGAGCTCGGCGACGTGCTCTACCAGGTGCTGTTCCACGCCGACCTCGCTGCGCACACCCCGGGCGAGGACTACGACATCGACGACGTCGCGCGTCACATGACGGCGAAGATGGTGGCGCGGCATCCGCACGTCTTCGGCGATCGCGAGGCCGAGACCGCGGCGGACGTCGTCGCGTTCTGGGACGACCTCAAGGCCAGCGAGAAGCCGCATCGCACGAGCGTGCTCGACGGCGTGCCGCAGGGCATGCCCGCGCTCGCGCTCGCCCAGAAGCTGCTCGGCAAGGCCGAGAAGGTCGGCGTGACGAGGGCGGCGACGGATGCCGCGTCCGCGCCCGCCTCGGAGGCCGAGCTCGGCGACACCCTGATGGCGCTCGTCGCCTCCGCCCGAGCACAGGGGTTCGACGCCGAACGCGCGCTCCGCGGCGCCATCCGTTCGATGCAGGACGACGTGCGCGCCGCCGAGGCCTGATCCGGTCCCTCGCGCGGAGAGCGGTGTTCGACCGCTCGCTGCGCTCGGATCAGGCGATCCGGCTCCCGCGGGGGAGCCGCTGCGCGGGCGTCGCCGTGCGCCGGACGGCCCAGACGAGCGCTCCGGCCGCAAGCAGCAGGTGGATCGCGAGGCCGACGAACCACGAGGGCACCGACCGCTCGTAGACGGCTTCCGGTGTCTCCGTGTCGTCATCGATGACCGCACCGTTCGGGGTCCAGTTCGCGCACTCGTCGTATTCGACCTCGAGCTCGGGCGCGTGCTGCGACTGGCGGACCCCGACCGCGATCCACGTGAACAGGTCGGTCGGGGTGCCGCTCGAGTCGAAGCTCGCCGGCGCGGCATCCGCCACCACCACGTACGGGTTCGCGGCGAGGAACCCCCAGACGTGGTCGAACCTCGGCACGTCGTACGTCCAGGTCTGGGGCGGGAGGCAGGGCGGCTCCTCGCCGGGCGGGACCCCGTCCTCCTCGACCACTTGCCAGTCGACATAGTGGTTGACCGAGCGGACCTCGGACTGCACGGACGCGCCGCCGAGCCCGAACGCGATGAGCGTGCCGATCGAGAGGGCGGCGACGACCAGGTAGGTGACCGCGACCGAGAACAGGGGGCGGTTCAGCAGGCCCGAGAGCCCGACGCCGATCGCGGCGACGACGCCGAGCTCGAGGGCCGTCACGAGCGTAGAGACGGCGATCGTCGATGCCGGGACCTCGCCGAGCGTGACCGCGAAGACGAGGAACGGGAGGGCGGCCGCCAGGAACGCGAGCGCGGTGATCCACGCCGCGAGCCACTTGCCGAGCACGATCTGGGTCGTCGTCACGAGAGTGACCTGGGTCGTGGCGAGCGTGCCCGCGTCGCGCTCGCCGTTGATCGCGTTCGCGCTGAGCGCGGGGGAGACGAGCGTGCCGAGCAGCAGCACGAAGAACACGATCGACGAGAAGACCCCGCCGCCGCCGTCGAGGAACGCGTTCGTCGCAAGCACCAGCAGCACGGTGACGCCGGCGACGAGCACGACGAACACGCCGAGGAGCACGTACCAGGCGACCGTGCGCACGCGCTGGCGCAGGTCGAGCGTCACGACGAGCCAGAGGCCCTGCAGGAACCCGGTCATGCGTCCTCCTCCCCGTTGCGGCTGAGATCGAGGAACACGTGCTCGAGGTCGCCGACCGCCGGAGCGAACGACGAGACCGGGACCCCGGCGCCGACGAGGTGGGCGATGAGCTGCGCGGCGTCCTCCTCGGTCGCGAGCGGGACGATCGCGCCCAGGTTGTCGATGCGCGCCACCTCGCCCCATCCGGCGGCGTCGAGTGCGGTCCGGAGCCGTTCGGGGTCGAGCGAACGCACCCGCCAGTCGCGCGCGGTGCGCGCCGCGCGCGCGATCTCGTCGGCCGCCGCCGTCACGCCGCCGGAGAGGTAGACGGCCTGGTCGGCCATCTCCTCGAGCTCGGCGAGCACGTGGCTCGAGACGAGCACCGTGCGGCCCTCGGACGCGAGGCGGCGCACGAGCGCGCGGAGCCCCGCGCGCGCGACCGGGTCGAGCCCGGAGGCGGGCTCGTCGAGCAGCAGCACCTCCGGGTCGTGCACGAGCGCGCGGGCGAGGCTCAGTCGCTGCTTCTGCCCGCGCGAGAGCACCCGGGTCGGGCGATCCGCGAGTTCGTCGAGGTCGACGAGCCCGATCAGCTCGTCGGCGCGCGCCCTCGCGGCATCCGTCGAACGCCCGTACAGCCGTGCGCTGGTCACGAGCGCCTCCCGCACGGTGAGGGATGCCCACGAGCCGAGCAGGTCGGGCATCCAGCCCATGCGCGCCCGGACCTCGGCCGGATCGGTCACGGGATCGAAGCCCGCGACCCGGATCGTGCCGGCGTCGGGCCGGAGGAGCGAGGCGAGCATGAGCAGCAGGGTGGTCTTGCCCGAGCCGTTCGGACCGATGAGCCCGGCGACGTGGCCGGGCTCCACGGTGAACGTCGCGTCCCGTACGGCGTGCACGTCGCCGAACGCGCGTGCGACCCCGGACACCTCGATGCCGGCCATCCGACCTCCCTCGGGTCGGCGCGGCGCCGACGAGACGCGAGCCTAGCGAGCCGGCGAGCGGGGCAGGCCGCGGATCGCCAGGATGTGGAGAACTCCGTCCGGAAGGGGCGAGCCGTCGGTGCCGTCCGCGCGCTCCGCGCCGCGTTCGGGCGGGGCATCCGCTGCTGGAAGAATGGAGCGCATGGCCCAGACCGTGACGCCCCCGCGCGGCATGCGCGACTTCCTGCCCGCCGAGAAGGCCCGCCGCGAGCACGCGCTCTCGGTGATCCGCGGGGTGTACGCGACCCACGGCTTCGACGAGATCGAGACGCCCGTCATGGAGGACTCGTCGCGCCTGCACGCCGGCCTCGGCGGCGACAACGAGAAGCTCGCGTTCGCAGTCATGAAGCGCGGGCTCACGACCGACGACCTGGCGGCGGCCGCGGCATCCGGCGACGCCCTCTCACTCGCCGACCTCGGCCTGCGCTACGACCTGACGGTGCCGCTCGCCCGGTTCTACGCGACCCACCGGGCCGCGCTGCCGCCGGTGTTCCGCGCCATCCAGATCGCGCCGGTGTGGCGCGCCGAGCGGCCGCAGAAGGGCCGGTACCGGCAGTTCGTGCAGTGCGACATCGACATCATCGGCGAGGCCGGCCCGCTCGCCGAGCTCGAGCTGCTCACCGCGACCGTCGGCGCGCTCGACGCGCTCGGGCTCGAGGGCTGCCGCATCCGCCTGAACGACCGGCGCATCCTCGCCGGCATCCTCGGATCGTGGGGCGTCCCCGAGGAGCTGCGCGAGCGCGCGCTCATCACCATCGACAAGCTCGACAAGATCGGGCCCGACGGCGTCGCGGCCGAACTCGCGACGCTGGGCGTCGAGAAGGCGGACGTCGCCGACGAGCTGCGCGCGCTGGCCGCCGCCGACTGGCACCTCGCGGACGGCGTCGTCCCGCCGCCCGCCTGGCTCGACGTCGACGCGTACCGCGAGCTCATGGCGCTCCGCGACGCCGTCCCGGGCACGCCCGTCGACTTCGACCCGACCCTCGTGCGCGGCATGGGCTACTACACGGGCACCATCTTCGAGATCGCGCACCCCGACCACGGCTACTCGCTCGGCGGCGGCGGCCGCTACGACCACATGATCGGCCGCTTCCTCGGGCACGAGGTGCCCGCGTGCGGGTTCTCGATCGGGTTCGAGCGCATCGTCGACCTGCTCGCCGTGCGCGACGAGGGGCGCCCGCGCTCGGTGGTGCTCGTGCACGACGCCGACCTCGAGCCGTCCGCACTGCTCGCCCTCAAGCACGAGCTCGTGGCATCCGGCATGCGCGTGCGCTTCGAGCGGCGCGTGAAGAACCTCCGCGGCCTCCTCGACCGCGTGACCGCCGACGGCTTCGACGCCTGGGCGCCCGTGAACGCCGAGACGACGGATGCCTCGTCGCTCGCGTTCCGCGACCTCGGCGAGTAGCGCGCGGCTGTCCGCCGACATACGCGAGCGGCCCTCGGAACCGGGGTCCTAGACTGTCCTGCGGGCAACGACGGAGTCGTCCACGCACATCCCCATCACAGAGGAGTTCACTGTGGCATTCATCGAAGCTGTCGGCGCACGGGAGATCCTGGATTCGCGCGGCAACCCCACGGTCGAGGTCGAGGTCCTCCTCGACGACGGGACCGTCTCGCGGGCCGCGGTGCCCTCGGGGGCGTCGACCGGCGCGTTCGAAGCGTACGAGCTGCGCGACGGCGAGGCCGACCGCTACCTCGGCAAGGGCGTGCAGAAGGCCGTCGACGCCGTGCTCGACGAGCTCGGCCCGGCCATCGAAGACCTCGACGCCGCCGACCAGCGCGTCGTCGACGCCGCCCTCATCGAGGCCGACGGCACCGACAACAAGAGCCGCCTCGGCGCGAACGCGATCCTCGGCGTGAGCCTCGCGGTCGCCAAGGCCGCGGCCGACTCGGCCGACCTGCCGCTCTTCCGCTACCTCGGCGGCCCGAACGCGCACGTGCTCCCGGTTCCGATGATGAACATCATCAACGGCGGCGCGCACGCCGACACCGGCGTCGACATCCAGGAGTTCATGGTCCTCCCGGTCGGCGCGCCGACCTACTCCGAGGGCCTCCGCTGGGGCGTCGAGACCTACCACGCGCTGAAGAGCCTGCTGAAGTCGAAGGGCCTCTCGACGGGCCTCGGCGACGAGGGCGGCTTCGCGCCCGACCTCGAGAACAACCGCGCGGCGCTCGACCTCATCGCCGAGGCGATCGGCAAGGCCGGCTTCACGCTCGGCACCGACATCGCGCTGGGTCTGGATGTCGCATCGACCGAGTTCTTCGAGAACGGCGTCTACCGCTTCGAGGGCCAGGACCGCACCGCGGCCGAGATGAGCGCGTACTACGCCGAGCTCGCCGCCGCGTACCCGCTCGTCTCGATCGAGGACCCGCTGGCCGAGGACGACTGGGAGGGCTGGGCGACGCTCACCTCCGAGCTCGGTTCGAAGCTGCAGCTCGTCGGCGACGACCTGTTCGTCACCAACCCGGCGCGCCTCGCCGACGGCATCGCCAAGCACGCGGGCAACTCGATCCTCGTGAAGGTCAACCAGATCGGCACGCTCACCGAGACGCTCGACGCCGTCAAGCTCGCGCAGCGCGCCGGCTACACCGCCGTGCTCTCGCACCGCTCGGGCGAGACCGAGGACACGACGATCGCCGACCTCGCCGTCTCGACCGATTGCGGTCAGATCAAGACGGGCGCGCCCGCCAGGTCCGAGCGAGTGGCCAAGTACAATCAGCTTCTGAGGATCGAAGAAGAGCTCGGCGAGGCCGCGGAGTACGCGGGCCGCTCGGCATTCCCGCGCTTCACGGCGTGACGCGTACCTGAGACGCACGACGGGGGTGGCCGGAGGCCGCCCCCGTCGGTCGTTTCCAGGAGGTGAGGAGGACGATGAACGCTGCACGTCGTCCCTCGCGTCCGGAGCGTACGAGGCCCGGCACCACGAACGCCGACCGCGCCGCGCAGAAGTCCGCGACGCAGAAGTCCGCGGCGGCGAAGACCGCGACCGCGAAGTCCGCGAAGGCGAAGTCCGCGATGGCGAAGCCCGCGAAGGCGAAGCGCGCGCCGCGCCAGTCGATCCGCCAGGTCGCGGAGACCTGGCTCGCCGGCATCCGGTTCTCGGGCTTCTCGATCATCATGATGGGCGTCCTCGTGCTCGCCGTGGTGGTCCTCGCGCCGAGCATCGCGGCGTACGCCGCGCAGCGGCAGCAGATCGCCGAGCTGAAGGCCGACGTCGCCCGGCAGGAGGCCGAGGTCGCGCGCCTCACCGACGAGCGCGAGCGGTGGAACGACGAGACCTTCATCGTGACCCAGGCCCGCGAACGGCTGTACTACGTGCTTCCGGGCGAGGTCAGCTACCTCGTCATCGACGACCGCGATCCCGCCGCCGCGGTCTCCGCCGATCGCGCGGTGTCCGCCGAGGTCACCGAGGCGCGGGGCGACTGGATGCAGACGATGCTGCGATCGGTCATGACCGCGGGGCTCGCTCAGAGCGCGACGGATGGCGCGGGTACCGCGCCCGACCCGGCCGGCACCGAACCCGACCCGACCGACCAGCCCGCCGACGAGGGGACCCGATGACCCGCCCGCCGTTCGAACCCGTCACCGAGCGCGACCTCCGGATCGTGTCGGTCCAGCTCGGCCGACCCGCGCGCGACGTCGTCGGCATCGCGGCGCGCTGCGTGTGCGGTGCGCCCACGGTGGTCTCGACACGCCCGCGGCTCTCCGACGGCACGCCGTTCCCGACCTTCTACTACCTGACGCACCCGGTGGCGACGGCCGCGATGTCGTTCCTCGAGGCCGCGCAGCTCATGGTCGAGTTCACCGAGCTGCTCGCCGACGACGCCGAGCTCCGGGAGGCGTATCGCGCGGCGCACGAGCAGTACCTCGCCGACCGCGAGATGTTCGGCGTCGTCGACGAGATCGCGGGCGTCTCGGCGGGCGGCATGCCGACCCGCGTCAAGTGCCTGCACGCGCTCGCCGGCCACGCCCTCGCCGCCGGTCCCGGGGTGAATCCGATCGGCGACCTGGCACTCGAACGGTCGACGTGGTCGCCCGCTGTCTGCCGGTGCCCCGACTACGGCGTCGACGACGTCGACGAGGAGGCGCCCGCGTGAGTCCGGCCCGCAGCCGTCGCGTTCGGCGACCCGCTGAGCGGTCGTCGAGGCCCGCGCGCCGACGCTCGATCTGGCGTGCGAGCGTCGGCGCCCTCGTCGCCGGGGTGCTCGCGCTCTCCGGGGCCGCCCCGGCGCAGGCCGACACCGTGCGCGACCTCGAGTACTGGCTCAACGATTACGGCTTCACGCAGGCGTGGACCACGTCGCGCGGTGACGGCGTGACCGTCGCGATCATCGACACCGGCGTGAACGGCGACGTCGCCGAGTTGCAGGGCGTCGTGATCGGGGGCACGGATGTCTCGGGCATCGGCTCTCCCGACGGCCAGACGCCGGTCGGCGAAGAGGAGGAGCACGGCACGATGGTGGCCTCGCTCCTGGCCGGTCGCGGCACCGGTGAGGGCAACGGCGTGATCGGCGTCGCGCCCGATGCCGACCTGCTGACGGCATCCGTCGCCTTCGGCCTCGAGACCGGCGCCGAGAAGACGAACGACGAGCAGATCGCCGAGGCCGTGGTGTGGGCGGTCGACAACGGAGCCGACGTCATCAACATGTCGCTCACCCGGAACACGCCCGACTGGCCCGAGAGCTGGGACGACGCGTTCCTCTACGCGTTCGAGAACGACGTCGTCGTGGTCGCCGCGGCCGGCAACCGGGGATCCGGGACCACTCAGGTCGGCGCGCCCGCGACCATCCCGGGCGTGCTCGCCGTCGCCGGCGTCGACCGCGACCAGAATGCGAGCTTCGACGCGAGCTCCCAAGGCATCACCATCGCCGTCGCCGCGCCGAGCGAGGACCTCGTCGGCGTGCTGCCCGACGGCAGCCACGTCGTGTGGTCGGGCACCAGCGCTGCCGCACCGCTCGTGTCGGGTCTCGTCGCGCTCGTGCGCGCCGAGTACCCCGAGCTGGATGCCGCGAACGTCATCAACCGCGTCATCCGCACCGCCGACCCGAAGGGCGAGGAGGTGCCCGGCCCGCTGTACGGCTACGGCATCATCGATCCGGTCGCGGCACTCACTGCCGAGGTCGAGGCGGTGGAGCAGAATCCCCTGGGCAGCCTCGAGGAGTGGATCCGCGTCCACCGGCGCGCCGACGTTCCCGATGAGGAGGGCTCGGGGAGCACCGACGACCAGGAGATCGTGCCGATCGCCGACCCGCCGCCGCCGCGAGCGGACAGCGCGAAGACGCTCCTGCCGACCCCGTGGACGTTGTCTTATATCACGGTGCCGCTCTCGCTGGTCGCCGGGTTTGGTACGCTAGCAGCGCTGTTGGGCATCGGCGCCACTCGGCACATCAGGCGTTCCACGCGGTCCGACGCGTAGGCGACGCAGGCATCACAGATCCAAGGAGTCCATTCACCGTGCCCAAGATTCTGATCGTCGGTGGCGGCTATGCGGGGTTCTACACGGCGTGGAAGCTCGAGAAGTGGCTGCGTCCCGGCGAAGCCGAGGTGACCGTCGTCGACCCGCTGCCCTACATGACCTACCAGCCCTTCCTCCCCGAGGTGGCCGCGGGTTCGATCGAGGCCCGCCACTCGGTGGTGTCGCTGCGTCGTCACCTGAAGAAGACCAACGTCATCACGGCGAAGGTGACCGGCATCGACCACGCGTCGAAGTCCGCGACCATCACGCCCGAGGCCGGCGAGCCGTGGCAGTTCGACTACGACGTGGTCGTGGTCACCGGCGGTGCCGTCTCGCGCACCTTCCCGATCCCCGGCGTCGCCGACCAGGCGTACGGCCTCAAGACGATCGAGGAGGCCGTCGCGATCCGCGACCGCCTGCTCACGAACTTCGACAAGGCCGCGAACCTGCCGGCCGGCCCCGAGCGCGACCGCCTGCTGACGGTCGTCGTCGTGGGCGGCGGCTTCGCCGGCATCGAGGTGTTCGCCGAGCTCCGTTCGTTCGCGAGCGCGCTGCTCGAGTTCTACCCGCAGCTCTCGTTCGACGACACCCACTTCCACCTCATCGAGGCGATGGGCCGCATCATGCCCGAGGTGTCGCTCCCGACGAGCCACTGGGTCATCAAGCACCTGGCCCAGCGCGGCGCCGAGATCCACCTCGACACGCAGCTCACGAGCGCGGTCGACGGCCGGATCGAGCTCTCGACGGGCGAGACCTTCGAGACCGACCTCATCGTGTGGACCGCGGGCGTCATGGCGAACCCGGCCATCGTGCGCACGAGCGACCTGCCCGTCGAGGAGCGAGGGCGCATCAAGGCCCGTCCCGACCTCCGCGTGGGCGACGAGGACGACATCGTTCCCGACGCGTGGGCGGCCGGCGACATCGCCGCCGTGCCCGACCTCACCGGCGGAGGCGTCGGCGGCTACTGCGTTCCGAACGCACAGCACGCGGTGCGCCAGGGCAAGCTCATGGCGAAGAACATCGTCGCGGTCCTCCGCGGCGAGGAGCCGAAGGACTACATCCACAAGAACCTCGGCGCGGTCGCCGGCCTCGGCATCGGCTCCGGTGCGTTCCAGTCGGGCAAGATCGCGATCACGGGCCTTCTCGCGTGGTTCGCGCACCGCGGCTACCACGGCCTCGCGATGCCCACGTGGGAGCGCAAGTTCCGCGTGTTCTGGGGTTGGTGGAACAACTTCTGGCTCGGCCGCGACATCGTCTCGCTCAGCGCCGTGCAGAACCCGCGTGCCGAGTTCGAGCGCTTCGCCGCCCGTCCGAAGCCGGCCGGCGAGGTCGCCGCACCCGCCGCCCCGGCGAAGCCCGAGGCCAAGAAGGCCGTGACGAAGTCGGCGAAGCCGGCCGAGAAGGCCGTCGCCGCCAAGTAGGGCGCCTATGCTGTGACGCGGTGCCGGCCCTCGGGCCGGTACCGCGCTCCCGTAGCCCAATCGGCAGAGGCAGGCGACTTAAACTCGCCTCAGTCTGGGTTCGAATCCCAGCGGGAGCACCGAATCCGGGGTGACCGATGCCGTCGATACCGCCGATCGGCGGCCGGCCGCGGCCGCCTCAGGAGAGCCGGTCGATCCGCCGCAGGATCAGGCCCTCACGGAGGGCCCAGGGCGAGACCTCGAGCGTCTTCGCCTTGAACGCGCGCATGGTCTCGGAGAGCACCACGGCCCCGGCGACGATCTGGAAGGTCCGGTCGGCGGTGATGCCGGGCAGGTTCGGCCGCGCGTCGGCGGGGATCTTCGCCAGGCGCGGGATCCAGTCGTCGAGGCGTGAGAGCTTCAGGATGCTGCGCTCCTCCGAGCCGACGCCCTCCTCGGTGCTCCCGGCGAGCCGGGCGAGCGACCGGATGGTCTTCGACGACCCGACGACGTGGTCGACCTCGGGGATGCCGCCGATCTCCTCGACGGTCGAGCGCAGCACGGCGCGCGCGTGCGCGCGGAGCGCGTCGACCTGCTCGTCGGTCGGCGGGTCGGTGGCGAGGTACTCGATCGTGGAACGGCCGGCGCCGAGGGGCACCGACCGGGCGTGGTCGGGGACCTCGTCGCCGCCGTGCGCGATCTCGAGCGACCCGCCCCCGATGTCGAAGAGCAGGATGCGGCCGGCCGACCAGCCGTACCAGCGGCGCACGGCGAGGAACGTGATGCGCGCCTCGTCGGCGCCGCTCAGGACGTCGAGGTGGATGCCGGCGGCCTCCTCGATGAGGGCGAGCACCTCGGCGCCGTTCGTGGCCTCGCGGATCGCGGAGGTGGCGAACGCGAGCAGTTCGTCGATGCCCGATTCCTTCGCGACAGCGGATGCCTCGCGCACGGCCTCGAGGATGGCGTCGACGCCGTCCTGGCTGATCGACCCGTCGTCGTCGAGGTAGCGCATGAGTCGCAGCACCGCCTTGTGCGACGCGGCCGGGATCGGGCGCGCGCCGGGGTGCGCGTCGACCACCAGCAGGTGGACGGTGTTGGATCCGACGTCGAGAACCCCGAGGCGCATGAGGCGAGCGTAGCGGGAGGCTGGTGCGATGCGCGCGGTGCGTGCATACTGGGTCGAACTGGGACGATCGTCCCAGTTTTCGTGTCTCGCCCAAGGCGCCGAGCACGAGTCCGAGAGGAGCGCCGTGTCCCGCATGTCCGCCGCCGAGCGCCGCCCGGTGCTCATCGAGGCGGGCCTGCGCGTCATCGCGCGCGAGGGCATCGCCGGCGCGAGCACGCGGGCCATCGTGGCCGAGGCGGGGATGTCGCTGGCGAGCTTCCACTACGCGTTCGACTCGCGCGACGCGTTCCTCGACGAGCTCATCGCGACCGTCGTCGCGCGTGAGGCCCAGGCCGTGCTGCCCCTGCCCGACGTCGACGGCGACCTGCGCGAGGTCGTCGACGCGGCCTTCCGTCGCTACCTCGAGCACCTGCGGGCCGATCCGGCGCACGAGCAGGCCATGCTCGAGCTCACGCAGCACGCGCTGCGCGCGCCGGAGCGGCATCCGCTCGCCGTCGCCCAGTACCGGCGGTACGCCGACCTCGCCGAGCGCGCGCTCACGCTCGCCGCCGAGCGGGCCGGCGTCACGTGGCGCGCGCCCGTGTCGGAGGTGGCCGGGGTGCTCATCGCGTTCTCCGACGGCATCACCCTGAACTGGCTCGTCCACCGCGACGACGACGCCGCGCTGGCGGCCGCCCGCGCCGCCGCCGACGCCCTCTCGAGAATGGCGGAACCCCGGTGACCCGGACCCACGACGCCTCGCCCACGCCGCCCGGAGCGGCGTCGACCACGACGCCGGCCGCCGGCGCGTTCGAGGAACCCACCCGCCCGGTCCGCGCCGGTTGGATGGCCGCGTTCGCCGCGGCCTGGCTCGGCATCTGGATGGCGCAGCTCACCCCCGTGCAACTGCTGCTGCCGGCCCAGATCGACGCCGAGCTGCACCCCGACGACTGGATCGAGAGCGTCGTCGCGTTCGGCGTGGTCTCCGGGATCGCCGCCGTCTTCGTCGTGATCGCCTACCCGCTGACAGGCGCCCTCTCCGACCGGACCACGTCGCGGTTCGGCCGTCGCCGGCCGTGGATCGCGGGCGGCGCCGTCCTCTTCGCCGGGTCGCTCGTGCTGCTCGGCCTCCAGCACGAACTGTGGGCCATCGGCGTGGCGTGGGTCGGCGCGACCATCGGCTTCTGCGTGATGACCGCGGCGCTGACGGCGACGATCTCCGACCAGGTGCCGGTCGAGCAGCGCGGCGTGGTCTCGGGGTGGATGTCGGCACCGCAGGCCGTCGGGATCATCCTCGGCCTCGTGCTCGTGACCATGGTGTTCACGGGTCAGCTCACGGGCTATGCCGTGATCGCGGCGGCGCTCCTCGTGCTGGCGGTTCCGTTCCTCCTCCGCCCCGACGCCCCGCTCGCCCCAGCCGAGCGCGCACGCGTGACCGCCCGCGGCATCCTCTCGAGCCTCTGGATCAGCCCGCGCGCGCACCCCGACTTCGGCTGGACCCTGCTGAGTCGCGTGCTCGTCTCGATCGGCAACGCGCTCGGCACGAGCTTGCTGCTGTACTTCCTGATGTTCGGCCTCGGCGACCCGAACGCCGAGGACGACCTGCTCGTGCTGACCCTGATCTACATGGTCTTCGTGATCATCGCCTCGCTCGCGTTCGGCCGGCTCTCCGATGCGCTCGGACGGCGGCGGATCTTCGTGCTCCTCGCGTCGGCGCTGCAGGGGGTCGCGGCGCTGCTGCTCGCCGTCATGCCGTCCGTCGCCGTCGCGATGGTCGCGGCCGGCCTCCTCGGCCTCGCGTACGGGTGCTTCCTCTCGGTCGACCAGGCGCTCGCGACCCAGGTGCTTCCCGATCCCGCCGCGCGCGGCAAGGACCTCGGCATCATGAACATCGCGACCGCCGTGCCCCAGTCGATCGGCCCGCTGCTCGGCGCGCTCGCCGTCGCCGCGACGGGCTCGTTCACGCTCGTCTTCGCACTCGGCGCGGCGTTCGCGTTCGCCGGTGCGGTCGCGGTCTCGCGGGTGCGGGGCGTCCGGTGACGGCCGCGCTCGACCTGCGCGGCGCCACGACGGCGACGACGGATGCCGCGGCGCACGCTCCGGCCGAGCGCGCCGTCGGCGCGCAGCCCTGGCTCGAGCCATCCGCCCACTGGCCGGCGCTCAACGAGGCGACGCGGCACCTGGACGCGCCCGTCGGCGCGCTGCACCTGGGCGCCCTCCGCTGGAACGCGCACGAGATGCTGCGCCGCGCCGCGGGCACGCCGATCCGCATCGCGACGAAGTCCGTGCGAGTCAGGGCGGTGATCGAAGCCCTCCTCGACCTCCCCGGCTACCGGGGCGTGCTCGCATACACGCTCGCCGAGGCGATCTGGCTGGCCGAGCGGATGCCGCGGCTCGACGACCTCGTCGTCGGGTACCCCACTGCGGAGACCGCGGGCATCCGCCGGCTCTCGACCGACCCCGACCTGGCGCGCCGCATCACGCTCATGGTCGACGCGCCCGCGCAACTCGACCTCGTGGACGCCGTCCTCCCGCCGTCGCAGCGCGAGGAGATCCGGGTGTGCCTCGAGCTCGACGCCTCGTGGCACGCGCCCGTGCTCGGTCACCTCGGCGTCCGGCGATCGCCGGTGCACGAACCCGACGACGCCGGCGCGCTCGCCGCGTACGTCGCCGGCCGCCGCGGGTTCCGCCTGGTCGGCGTGATGGCGTACGAGGCGCAGGTCGCGGGCGTCGCGAACGCGCCGCACGGTCGCCCGGTCGACGGGGCCGTCAACCGCTGGATGCAGTCCCGCTCGATGCCCGAACTCGTCGACCGCCGGGCGCGAGCCGTCGCCGCGGTGCGCCGCCACGCCGATCTCGAGTTCGTCAACGGCGGCGGCACCGGCTCGCTCGAGGCCACCGCGGCCGACCCGTCGGTCACCGAGCTCGGCGCGGGCTCGGGCATCCTCGCGGGCCACCTGTTCGACGGCTACGCGCACTTCACGCCCGCGCCGGCGGCCGCGTTCGCGCTCGACGTGGTGCGTTCGCCGAGTGCGCGCCACGCGACGATCC
This sequence comes from Agromyces bracchium, assembly GCF_009709675.1. Taxonomy (GTDB): domain Bacteria; phylum Actinomycetota; class Actinomycetes; order Actinomycetales; family Microbacteriaceae; genus Agromyces; species Agromyces bracchium. Next base: position 69,333 of record NZ_WMLB01000022.1, read on the forward strand.
TCGGCGGCGGCTGGGTGGCCTCGGGTCCGCCCGGCGGCGATCGATTGCCGCGGATCGCCTGGCCCGAGGAGCTGAGGATGCTGCCGCGGGAGGGCGCCGGCGAGGTGCAGACCCCGGTGACCGGGCGCGGTGCGCCGCGGCTCCGGCCCGGCGACCGGGTCTGGCTGCGGCACACGAAGTCGGGCGAGCTCGCCGAGCACCTGAACGAGTTCGCGCTCGTCGACGGCGACGAGGTCGTCGGCACCGTGCCGACGTACCGTGGAGAGGGGAAGGCGTTCCTGTGACGGCGAGCGGAGCGGTCTGGCGCAACTGGGGGCGCACCGCGGCGGTGCGTCCGAACCGGATCGAGCGTCCGGCCGACGAGGGCGCCGTGCAGCGCGCGGTCGTCGCGGCCGAGGGGCGGCGCATCAAGCCCGTCGGCTCGGGCCACAGCTTCACGGCGATCGCGGCGGCCCCCGACATCCAGCTCGACCTCGCCGACCTCTCGGGCGTGTATGCCGCGGATGCCGCGACCGGGCGCGTCTCGCTCGGCGCCGGCACCCCGCTGCATCGACTCCCGCACCTGCTCGCGCCGTACGGCCTCGCGATGCCGAACATGGGCGACATCGACCGGCAGACGATCTCCGGGGCGACCTCGACGGGCACGCACGGCACCGGCATCGGCTTCGGCGGCCTCGCGACGCAGGTCGTCGGCGCGCGGCTCGTCACCGGCACCGGCGAACTCCTCACGGTGAGCGAGACCGAGCGGCCCGAACTGCTTCCCGCGGTGCGGGTCGGCCTCGGCGCGCTCGGCGTGATCACCGAGCTCACGCTCCAGCTCGTGCCGCGCTTCGTGCTGCACGCCGTCGAACGGACCGAGCCGCTCGACCTGGTGCTCGACGAGTGGATGCCACGGGTCCGCGAGCACGACCACTTCGAGTTCTACTGGTTCCCGCACACGGCGACAGCCCTGACGAAGACGAACACGCGGCTGCCCGGCGACGCGCACCGTACGCCGCTCGGTCGCGCCGAGCGCTGGCTCTCCGACGAAGTGCTCGCGAACGGCGTCTACCGCGCGATGTGCGCGCTGGGCCGGATCGCGCCCCCGGTCACGCCGCCGCTCGCCCGCCTCGTCGATCGGTTCACGGGCAATCGCGACTTCAGCGACTTCTCGCCGAACGTGTTCACGACGAACCGGTCGGTCCGGTTCCGCGAGATGGAGTACGCGATCCCGCTCGAGGCGATCCCGGAGGCGTTCCGCGCCATCCGCTCGCTGATCGAGGCACGCGGATGGCGCATCAGCTTCCCGATCGAGGTGCGCGCCGCGGCATCCGACGAGAACTGGCTCTCGACCGCCTACGGACGGCAGACCGGGTACATCGCCGTGCACCGGTACTTCCGCGAGGACCCGACCGAGTACTTCGCCGGCGTCGAGGAGATCATGCGGTCCTTCGGCGGACGGCCGCACTGGGGCAAGATGCACACGCAGACGGCCGAGACGCTCCGCGAGGTCTACCCGCGCTTCGACGAGTTCCTCGAGGTGCGCGACCGACTCGACCCCGACCGGCGGTTCGCGAACCCGCACCTCGACCGCGTGCTCGGCGGCGCCGAGGGGCGGGGCGGCCGGTCGACGGTCAGGGCGTTCGACGGCGCAGCGTGATCGACCCGAGCACGATCGACCCGATGATCCACGCCCCGATCACGAGGACCTTCCCCCAGATCCACGCGGCGTCCTCCGAACCGTCGGCGACGGCCGTGAGCGCATCGATCGCGAAGCTCAGCGGAAGCGCATCGCCGATCGCCTGGAGCACCTCGGGCAGCTGGTCGCGGGGCAGGAAGATGCCGCCCAACAGGATCTGAGGGAACACGAGCACCGGCATGAACTGCACGACCTGGAACTCGGTGCGCGCGAACGCGCTCGCGAGGAGCCCGAGCGACGTGCCGAGCAGGGCGTCCGCGACCGCGACCGCGAACAGGAGCCAGACCGACCCCTCGATCTCGAGGCCGCACACCCAGACGGCCCACGACACCGCGATCGCCGTCTGGAAGATCGCGAGCAGGCCGAAGGCGAGCGCGTACCCGAGGATGAAGTCGCCTTTGCCGAGCGGCATCGAGAACAGCCGCTCCAACGTACCCGTCCGGCGCTCGCGCAGCGTCGCGATGCTCGTGACGAGGAACATCACGATGAACGGGAACAGCGCGATCATCGCCGGGCCGATGTCGGCGAACACGTCGGTGTCGGTGAAGATCCACGCGACGAGGCCGATCAGCAGGCTCGGCACGACGAGGAGCAGGCCGATCGTGCGAGGGTCGTGGCGGATCTGGCTGAGCACCCGACCGGCGGTCGCGAGGGTGCGCATCGGGGTCATCGCGGCGCCTCCTCGTCGGTCATCGGCGTCGTCGCGCGCTCGATGAGCGTGAGGAACGCGGTCTCCATGTCGTCGGTGCCGGTCGCGGCGAGCACGTTCGCCACGGTGGCGTCGGCGAGGAGCTCGCCGTTGCGCATGAGCAGGAGCTGGTCGCAGCGCTTGGCCTCGTCCATCACGTGGCTCGAGACGATGAGCGTCGCGCCCTCGTCGGCGAGCTGGTGGAACAGCTCCCACAGCTCGACACGGAGGACCGGATCGAGCCCGACCGTGGGCTCGTCGAGCACGAGGAGCTCGGCATCGCCGAGGAGCGCGGTGGCGAGCGAGACCCGGCTCCGCTGCCCGCCGGAGAGCGAGCCGGCGAGGCGCCGCTCGACGTCGCCCAGGTGCGTCCGCGCGATCGCCTCGTCGACCTTCGCCTTCGGCACGCCGAGCACGCGCGCGAAGTAGGCGAGGTTCTGGCGCACCGTCAGGTCGTCGTAGACGCTCGGCTGCTGCGTGACGTAGGCGACGCGGCTGCGGAGTTCGCGCGAACCAGCGGCCAGGCCGAGGACCTCCACGGTGCCGGACTGCACGACCTGCACGCCCACGATCGAGCGCATGAGCGTCGTCTTGCCGCTGCCGCTCGGGCCGAGGAGCCCCACGATGCGTCCGCGCCGAACGGTGAGCGAGAGCCCGTGCAGGACCGGCGTCTTCGCGCGTCGCACGTGCAGGTCGCGGACCACGATGACGGCCTCGGCGGCGTCGCCGCCATCCGCTCCGCCGGAACCCGGCACCTGAACCGATTCGGTCGGGGCGCGATGACGCGCGTGCGCGGCGGAGGACTCGTCCACGGGCCGAGCCTACGCCCGGAGGCGCGCCTCCGCTCGCTTCGAGTCTCATGGGAGTTCCCCGCACGTCAGCGGCGTGATCGTTAGGATTGAATGTCCGCAGATTTCGTCGCCGAAGCCTCAGGAGTCCCCGCCATGGAATGGCTGATCCCGCTCATCATCGTCGTCGTCCTCGTCCTGGTGATCGGCATCTACCTGTGGGCGACCTACAACTCGCTCGTCACGCTCAACGTGCGCGTCGACGAGGCCTGGAGCGACATCACGGTGCAGCTGAAGCGGCGCGCCGACCTCATCCCGAACCTCATCGAGGCGGTCAAGGGCTACGCCGCGCACGAGAAGGCCGTCTTCGAGAACGTGACGAAGGCGCGCGCCGAGACGCTGTCCGCGAGCGGGCCGGCCGAGGCATCCGCCGCTGAGAACCACATGCAGCAGGCCCTGAAGTCGATCTTCGCGGTGGCCGAGGCCTACCCCCAGCTCCAGGCGAGCCAGAACTTCCTGCAGCTGCAGTCCGAGCTGGTCGACACCGAAGACAAGATCCAGGCGTCGCGCCGCTTCTACAACGGCGGCGTGCGCGAACTCAACACCAAGATCAAGGTCTTCCCGAACACGCTGTTCGTCCGCAGCCTGGGCTTCCACGAGCGCGAGTTCTTCGAGGTGACGGAGGCGGCGGCGATCGCCGAGCCCCCGCGCGTGCAGTTCTAGCCGCCGATGTACCGAGCGATCGCCCGGAACAAGCGCAACTCCGTCTTCACGATCATCCTCTTCCTCGCCATCGTCGGCGGACTCGGCTACCTCGCCGCGGTGATCTACCAGGACCTCACGATCGTCGTGATCACGCTCGTCATCGCGACGGGGTACGCGCTCTTCCAGTACTTCACCGCCGACCGCCAGGCGCTGGCGATGTCCGGGGCCGTCGAGATCCACAGCGTGTCGGAGCATCCGCGGCTGTGGCGCACGGTCGAGAACCTCTCGATCACGACGGGCACCCCGATGCCGCGGGTCTTCGTGATCTCCGACCCCGCGCCGAACGCCTTCGCGACGGGGCGCGACCCCGAGCACGCGGTCGTCGCGGCGACCACGGGGCTCCTCGAGATCATGGACGACTCGGAGCTCGAGGGTGTCATGGCGCACGAGCTCGGGCACGTGCGCAACTACGACATCCGGCTGTCGATGATCGTGTTCGGCCTCGTCGTCGCCGTCGGCTTCATCTCCGACATGTTCGTGCGCATGGCGTTCTTCGGCCGCAACAACAACGGCAACCCGGTCGTCATGATCTTCGGCCTCGTCGCGATGCTCATCGCCCCGCTCGTGGCGAGCCTCGTGCAGCTCGCGATCTCACGACAGCGCGAGTACCTGGCGGATGCCACGGGCGCGATGACCACGCGGCACCCCGACGCACTCGCCCGAGCACTCCTGAAGCTCGAGCAGTACGGGCGCCCGATGCGGCGGCAGAACTCGTCGATGGCGCACCTCTGGATCGCCGACCCGCTGAAGCCGGGCGTCATCGACCGGCTGTTCGCGACGCACCCGCCGATCGCCGAGCGGGTCCAGCGGCTCCACGAGATGGGCCGCAGCTTCTAGATCGCCGCCGCCCTGGTCGATGAAGCGCCGAGCGCGGCGCCCAGGGCGGGGGAGAGGTCGCCGCGACCGGCCACCGACACCTCGTCGACCCCCTGCCATGCCGCCGCCTCGCGCAGCACCGGCGCGAGGCGCTCCGCAAGCTCGGGCGGCGCTCCCTGTTCGGCCCACGCCGACTGCACGCGGAGCACGCCGGCCTTGCGATCGCTCTTGAGGTCGACCCGGCCGACCACACGGTCGTCGACGAGCACCGGGAGCGAGTAGTAGCCGAACTTCCGCTGGGGTTCGGGGGTGTAGATCTCGATGCGGTAGTGGAAGTCGAAGAGGCGCTCGGTCCGCGGTCGGAACCACACGACGGGATCGAACGGCGAGAGCAACGCGACGCCCTCGATGCGGCGCGGCCTGCGGGCGTCGCGATGCACCCAGGCGGGCCCCGGCCGGCCGCCGTTGCCCCAGCCGGGCACCTCGACGGGCACGAGCACGCCCGCATCGACGAGGTCGGCGATCGCGGGGCGCACGTCGGCCTGCCGCATGCGCCAGTAGTCGGCCAGGTCGGCCGAGGTCGCGATGCCGAGCGCGGCCGCGGCCCGCTCGACGAGCAGGCGGATCGAATCGGGCTCGGACGGCCCGTGCTCGAGCAGGTGCGGCTCGAGCGCCTGCTCGGGGAGCGCGTAGACGCGCTCGAACCGGCGACGCTCGACGCAGACGACCTCGCCGGTCCGGAACATCCACTCGAGCGTGCGCTTCGCATCGGACCAGCCCCACCAGGGCCCGCGCCGCTCGTTCGCATCGTGCTCGATCGCGCTCGCCGGCATGGGTCCGTTCTCGGCGAGCTCGGAGCGCAGCCATGCGGCGAGCTCGCGGTTCTCGCTGAGCCAGCCGCCCCACTCGGACGTGCCCTCGCGGCGGTACTCGGCGCGACGGAACTCGAACAGCGGCCACAGCTCTCGCGGGATGAAGGCCGCCTGGTGCGCCCAGTACTCGACGAGGCGCCCCCGGCGCCCCCACGCCATGCGGTCGAGCAGCTCGCGGTCGTACCGCCCGAGGCGGCTGAACGCGGGGAGGTAGTGGCTGCGCTCGAACACGTTCACCGAGTCGATCTGCAGGAGCCCCAGCCGGTCGACCACGCCGGAGACCTGCCGCGTGCCCGGCGTCGTGGGAACGGAGCGCCCGAAGCCCTGGGCGGCGAGGGCGATGCGGCGTGCGAGCGCCGGCGAGACGGAGTCGACCATGGTGCCTCGACCATAGCCGCGACCGCCGACACATGGCCGACCGAGCATGGGTCCGCGCCTAGACTGTGACGGTGACCGAGGCGAAGGGGACCTCGCGTGCGCGGCGGATGCGCGTGCGCCGATCCTCCACGTCCGAGCGGGCGGCCGATCAGGCCCCACGCGATGCCGAGCCGGTGCGCGACGCCGCGGCATCCGTGCCCTACCCGATGCGCGTCGCGGCCGCCTGGTCGTGGCGACTGCTGCTCGTCGGCGGCGTGCTCGCCGTCGTGATCTTCCTGATCATCCAGCTCCGCCTGGTGATCATCCCCGTGCTCGTGGCGATCCTCATCTCCGCGCTCCTCGTACCGTTCTCCGGGTTCCTGCAGCGGCACCGCTGGCCGAAGGGTCTCGCGGTCGCGGCCGCGATGGTCGCGACGCTCGCCTTCGTCGGCGGGCTGCTCACGCTCGGCATCTCCCAGATCGTGCGCGGCTCCTCCGACCTCGCCGAGCAGAGCATCGTTGCGTGGGAGGACTTCCGCTCCTGGCTCCTCGAGGGGCCGCTGCACGTGACACCCGACCAGATCGACCAGTTCGTGCAGCAGGCCGTCGAGGCCGCCCAGTCGCAGAGCGGGGTGCTCGTCTCGGGGGCGTTGTCGGTCAGCTCCTCGATCGGGCACTTCCTCGCCGGGCTGCTGCTCGCGCTCTTCGCGACGCTCTTCATCCTCATCGACGGCCGGGGCATCTGGGACTGGATCGTCGGGATCTTCCCCCGGCGGGCGCGTGCCGCGATCGACGGGGCCGGCCGGTCCGGTTGGGCGACGCTCGAGAACTTCGTCCGCGTCCAGATCTTCGTGGCGGCCATCGACGCCGTCGGCATCGGCCTCGGTGCACTGCTGCTCGGCGTGCCGCTCGCGATCCCGATCGCCGTGCTCGTCTTCCTCGGCTCGTTCATCCCCATCGTCGGTGCGGTCGTCACCGGTGCCCTCGCCGTGTTCGTGGCGCTCGTCTACAACGGCTGGGGCATCGCGCTGGCGATGCTCGGGGTCGTGCTGCTCGTGCAGCAGGTCGAAGGACACGTGCTGCAGCCCCTGATCATGGGCACGGCCGTGAAGGTGCACCCGCTGGGCGTGGTCGTCGCGGTCGCCACCGGGTCGCTGCTCGCGGGCATCCCCGGGGCGCTGTTCGCGGTGCCGGTCGCCGCGGTCGCCAACGTCATGATCATGTACATCTCAGGCGGCGCCTGGAAGCAGGCCGAACCGCCCCCGCCCGCCGAGATCCGATCTCCGCTGTGGCGCACGGTACCCCAGCGACCCGGATACGGACGGTGACATGAACCACGCCCTCGACACCACCTCCACGGCGCCGCACGGCGCGAGCGGGGCCCTGCCCGGGATCCCCGGCCCCACGCTCGCGGACTTCGAGCACGCCCAGCGCACGGTCGCCGCCATCGCGCGCCGCACCCCGATGGAGACCTCGCGCCACCTCGGCGCGATCGCGGGAGTGCCCGTGCACCTGAAGTGCGAGAACCTGCAGCGCACGGGCTCGTACAAGCTCCGCGGCGCGTTCAACCGCCTCTCCGCGCTCACAGCCGAGGAGCGGGCGCGGGGCGTCGTCGCCGCATCGGCGGGCAACCACGCGCAGGGCGTCGCCTACGCCGCGCGCGAGCTCGGCGTCCGCGCCACCATCTTCATGCCCGTCGGCGTCGCGCTGCCGAAGCTCGAGGCGACCCGCGCGTACGGCGCCGACGTCGTGCTCCGCGGCGACTCGATCGGCGAGACGCTCGAGGCCGCCGCACGCTTCGCCACCGAGACCGGAGCGACCGTCATCCCGCCGTACGACCACGCGGACGTCATCGCCGGGCAGGGCACGCTCGGCCTCGAGATCCTCGAGCAGGCACCGGATGCCACGACCATCGTCGTGCCGATCGGCGGCGGCGGGCTCGCCGCCGGCATCGCGAGCGCCGCGAAGCAGAAGGCGGCGGCGCTCGGCCGGAGCATCCGCGTGATCGGCGTGCAGGCGGAGAACGCCTCGCCCTACGTGCCCTCGCTCGCCGCGGGCGAGCCGACGACGGTGCCCGTCGTGCCCACGATCGCCGACGGCATCGCCGTCTACCGGCCCGGCGAACTCAACTTCGAGATCATCCGCGACACGATCGACGAGATCGTCACGGTCACCGAGGACGACATCGCCCGCGCCCTGCTGGTCCTGCTCGAGCGCGCGAAGCTCGTCGTCGAGCCGGCCGGAGCGGTCGGCGTCGCCGCCCTGATGACCGGCAGGGTGCACTCCGACGGGCCGCTCGTGGTCGTGCTCTCGGGCGGGAACATCGACCCGCTGCTCATGCAGCGGGTCATCGCGCACGGGCTCGCGGCATCCGACCGCTACCTGACGCTGCGCATCGGGCTGCCCGACCGGCCGGGCCAGCTCGCGCGCATCTCGGAGCTCCTCGCCGCGGCGAACGCGAACGTCGTCGAGGTGCTGCACACGCGCCACGGCGCGGGCATGCAGATCTCGGAGGTCGCGCTCCAGCTCTCGGTCGAGACCCGGGGCCCCGCGCACCGCGAGGAGGTCGTGGCGACCCTGCGCCGAGCCGGCTACGAGCCCGAGATCATCGCGGAGTGAGCCTCGGGTGACCCCGGAAACGCGGAACGGCCCCTCCTGACGGAGGGGCCGTTCGCGTTCGAGCCGGTCAGTGCCTCACTGGCCCGACCAGGTGTCGACGCCCGTGACCTTCACGGCGATCTCGCGGCCGTTCGGGGCCGTGTACGACGTGGTGTCGCCGACCTTGAGGCCGAGGATCGCCGCGCCGAGCGGCGACTGCTCGCTGAAGACGTCGAGCTCGGAGTCGCCGGCGATCTCGCGGCTGCCGATGAGGAAGCGCTCCTCGTCGCCCGCGACGACGGCGGTGATGACGGTGCCCGACTCGACGACGCCGCTCGAGGTGGGGGCTTCGCCGACCTCGGCGTGGCGGAGCAGTTCGGTGAGCTGTCGGATGCGGGCCTCCTGCTTGCCCTGCTCGTCTTTCGCGGCGTGGTAGCCGCCGTTCTCCTTGAGGTCGCCCTCCTCACGCGCGGCCTCGATGCGCTTGGCAATCTCTTCGCGGCCGGTGGTGGAGAGGTGCTCGAGTTCGCTGTTCAGGCGGTCGAAGGCCTCCTGAGTGAGCCAGGTGACGGTGGCGTCCTGCGCCATGGTGCACACTCCCGTGAATAGACATGTCGCCCCAGCGTCTGCCGGGGCGAATCCCCAATTCTACCGAAGCCAGCAGTTCGAGATCAAACCGGTGTTCGCCTCCTGCGCCGTGCGCACGGTCTCGGTGAACGTCCGCAGCGGTCGGTCGGATGCCGGGATCTCGACGACCTTCCACCCCACGACGGTGAAGTCCTCGTTGTAGGCCTGCACGATGCACGCCGTGGCGTTGCCCGAGGGCACCGAGAGGCGCCAGGTCACCTCGACCGCACGCGTGTCGAGCAGTTCGTGGCCGAGGTCGGTGGCCTGCACGAGCGGCTTGCTGCCGTCGAGGCCCGCCCACACCACCCAGGAGACGAGGACCACCGCGAAGGCGATCGCGGCGCCGACGAGGACGAACCGGTCGCGACGGCGACGGGCCGGGGTCCGGCCGTAGCGGCCGGCGAGGTCGGATGCCGCGGGCGCGTCGCCCTGTGCAGCGCCGGCGGCGGCGGCGGCGACGCCGTCGAGTGCGGCGTCCTCGGCCGCCGCGTCGGCGGACTCGCGTGGGGGCACCGCGCGGCTCCTTCCCGGGTGGATCGTCTAGGCTTGGCTCCCAGCCTAACCGTCCGTCCCTGAAGGGAATCCGATGCTCGTCGCGTCCGCCGTCACCACTCGCGGAGACCGTCGATGAGCCCCGCGCTCGCGTCGGCGTTCACGTTCGTCGCGGCCGCCGAGGAGGAGTTCGACCCGAACGACGTGACCCCCGGCGTGGTCGGCTTCATCGCGACGATCCTCATCATGGTCGCGGTGCTGCTGCTCGTGCTCGACATGGTCCGCCGCATCCGCCGGGTCAACTACCGCGCGGAGGCGCGCGAGCGCATCGAGGCGGAGGAGGCCGCCGCGGCCGAGGCGGCGGCCGGGAACGTCACGTCGGCCGACGACGCGTCCGAGGTGCAGGCGGATGCCGCGGCATCCGATGCACCGCCCGCCGACCGCGACGAGCGGTAGCGCTCGAGCCGTACGCCGGCGACTCGCCGCCGCCCGGCGCCGCCCGTCAGCCCCCGTGGTAGGCGGGCTGGATCGCGATGAGCAGCGTCGCCGCCCAGTGGCACATGAACGCCAGCACCGTGCACACGTGGAAGATCTCGTGGAAGCCGAAGTGGCCGGGCCACGGGTTCGGCTTCTTCAGGCCGTACACGACGGCGCCGATCGTGTAGAGCACGCCGCCCACGATCACGAGCACCATCATCGCCACGCTCGCCGCGAGCAGGTCGCCGAGGTACATCACGGCGGCCCAGCCGAGCAGCACGTAGATCGGCACGTAGAGCCAGCGCGGCGCGCCGATCCAGAACACACGGAAGGCGATGCCGACGAGCGCGCCGCCCCACACGAGCACCAGAAGGAGGAGGCCCTTCTCGGGCGGAAGCGCGAGGACCGACAGCGGGGTGTAGGTGCCGGCGATCAGCAGGAAGATGTTCGCGTGATCGATGCGCTTCAGGATCACCTTCGTGCGCGGCCGCCAGTTGAACCGGTGGTACAGGGCCGAGTTGCCGAAGAGCAGCATCGAGGTCAGCATGAAGACCGCCGAGGCCCACTTCGCGGCCGGGCCGTCGGCGAGGACGATGAGCACGATGCCCGCCGCGATCGTGAGCGGGAAGGTCGCGGCGTGGATCCAGCCCCGCCACGACGGCTTGACGTCGGTCGGATGCTCCGGCGAGGCATCGATGAGGGGGAGGTTCGGCAGGTCGGGGCCGAGACGTTCGTCGGCCGCGACCGCGGCGTCGGCGCGATCGAGTTCGGCCACCGGTCGATGCAGGTGCTCGGCGACGTCTTCTGGCTCGCGCTGGGTCATGGTCACAGCGTAGGACGAGCCCCATCACGGCTTGCTGTGAGTGTCCGATCGCGTGCGGGGGAGTAGCGTGGTCGGGTGCAGACGAGCGATCAGCGCCCCGGTCGCGGCCTCCTCTATCGGCTCTACCAGAACCGGCTCCGCCGGGAACTCGACCAGGCGGAACTCCCACGACACGTGGCCATGATCATCGACGGCAACCGTCGGTGGGCGAAGCAGCTGGGCTACGACTCGGCCGCGCACGGCCATCGCGCCGGCGCGGCGAAGATGCGGGAGTTCCTCGAGTGGTGCGACGACCTCGGGATCTCCGTGGTGACGCTGTACCTGCTCTCGGCCGACAACCTCGGCAACCGGACCTCGGAGGAGCTCGCCGACCTCATCGAGATCATCGCCGAACTCGCCGAGGAGCTCAGTCACTACCGCGACTGGCGCGTCCAGCACGTCGGGTCCGACGCCGGCCTCCCCGAGCCGCTCGTCGCCGCGCTCGACGCCGCCGAGCACCGCACCGAGGGCAAGAAGGGCCTGCACGTCAACCTGGCGGTCGGCTACGGCGGGCGGCGCGAGATCACCGACGCGATGCGCTCGATCGTGGCATCCCACCATGCCGAGGGCCGCAGCCTGGAGGACCTCGCCGAGTCGCTCACGCCCGAGCTGATCGGGGAGCACCTCTACACCGGCGGACAGCCCGACCCCGACCTCGTGATCCGCACCTCGGGCGAGCAGCGCCTCAGCGACTTCATGCTGTGGCAGGCCGCGCACAGCGAGTTCTACTTCGTCGAGGCGCTCGGCCCCGACCTCCGCGAGGTCGACTTCCTGCGCGCCATCCGCGACTACACGCGCCGACACCGTCGCTTCGGCGGCTGATCGCGCACACGTGCCGATCAGGATTCTGTCAGGATATGCCTCGGAGAAGGGGGCACCGCCCGTGAGCATGGACGACTACCTGGCCGGGTTCGGCGAGGAACCCGGCTACCTCGACTACGCCCGGGTGGGCCCGCTGGCGCGCGTCGCGGCGGAGGAGACCCTGGCGTTCACGCAGGTGCTCGAGCGCGCACGCCACGGCAGCATGGAGGCCTTCGCCCAGCAGGACCGGCGGCTCCGCGAGGCGGCATCCGCCTTCACCGGCATCGCGGCCGACCGCATCGTCGCGATCCCGAACACGTCGACGGGCCTCATGCACGCGATGTTCGGGCTGACCGGCACCGTGCTCCTCTCGCCGGGCGAGTTCCCGAGCGTGCCGATCGCCGCGGTGCGGGCGAACGAGGCGCTCCACTCGGTGCAGCCCGCGTGGCTCGAGACCGACCACGGCAAGGTGACCCCGGGCCTGATCCGCGACCAGCTCGAGTCGAACGTCGCCGCGGTCGCCGTCAGCCTCGTCGACAGCCGGACCGGCTACCTGTGCGACCTCGAGGGCATCCGCCAGGTGATCGGCGACCGGCTCCTCATCGTCGACGCGATCCAGGGCTTCGGCATCGTCGATGCGCCGTGGGAGGTCGCCGACGTCGTCGTCACCGGCGGGCAGAAGTGGTGCCGCGCCGGGTGGGGCACGGGCGTCATGGCCCTCTCCGAGCGGGCGGCCGAGCGGCTCACGCCCGTGTTCTCCGGGTACACCGGCACGACCGACGACGAGGTGTGGGACGAGGTGCCGCCGCCCGCGCCCGGCGCGCGGGCGTTCCGCGTGTCCAATCCCGACCCGATCGCGGGGGCCCGCTTCGCGGCCGCGCTCGAGGAGCTCGCCGAGGTCGGCGTGGCGGCGGTCAACGCCCGCGTGGCCGAGCACGTCAGCCGAGTGATCGACCTCGCCGACGAGTTCGCCGTCCCGGTCGTGAGCTCCCGCGACGAGCGGGAGCGCGCCGGCATCGTGGTGCTCGAGCCCGAACCCGAGCAGGTCACCGTGCTCACGGCCTCGCTGCACAACCACGGCCTGACCACGACCACGCGACTCGGCACCGTGCGCCTCGGCGTGCACGCGGCGCTCCACGAGGAGACCGTCGAGATGCTGCGCGGCGCCTTCGTCTCGTTCAACACCGCCGCGGCGTACTGAGCCCTCGCGTTCGAGCCGTCGCGCTCCGAGCCGCCGATTGTGAACAGCGGATGTCGCGCCGCGTGTCGCTTCGGCGGATGTCGCCGGTCGGACGTACCGTCAGGACATCGGGCAAGGCGCCCGGTCGAGTCGGCTCGTGAACCGCTCGTGGGAGGATCGCCGGCCGGCGCGTGAGCCGAGCGAGAGCTCGGGGCAGGAGCGGTCGTGACCTCTGTCGATCCCATCAAGCCCCTCGGACCGGTCGAGCCGGAGGCGCAGCACCAGCGCCGTCCCGGCGAGGCGTCGGCCGGGGGTGCCGCGCAGGACGAGCGCACCTACGTGCTGGACACGTCGGTGCTGCTGTCGGACCCGCGCGCCCTGTTCCGATTCGCGGAGCACCCGGTGGTGCTGCCCGTCGTCGTCATCACGGAGCTCGAGGCCAAGCGCAACGACCCCGAGATCGGGTACTTCGCCCGAGCGGCGCTGCGGCTGCTCGACGACCTGCGCGTGCAGCACGAGCGACTGGACTTCCCGATCCCCGTCGGGGACGGCGGGTCCCTCCGGGTCGAGCTGAACCACTCGAGCCTGTCGGTCCTGCCGAGTGGCCTGCAACTGGCAGACAACGACTCGCGCATCCTCGCGTGCGCGATGAACCTCTCCAACGACGGCGTCGCCGTGACGGTCGTCTCGAAGGACCTGCCGCTGCGCATCAAGGCCGCCTCCATCGGCCTCGACGCGCAGGAGTACCGCGCCGAGCTCGCCGTCGACTCGGGGTGGACCGGCATGGGCGAGGTCGCCCTCGGCTCGAACGACATGGCGAAGCTCTACGAGCACGAGCACCTCGAGACGGACGCGGTCGTGGGCATGCCGGTGAACACCGGACTCGTCATCCATTCCGACCGCGGGTCGGCGCTCGCCCGGGTCGTCGGCGATCGCGAGGTGCGGCTCGTCCGCGGCGACCGCGACGCGTTCGGCGTGCACGGCCGCTCGGCCGAGCAGCGCCTGGCGATCGACCTGCTGCTCGACCCCGAGATCGGCATCGTGTCGCTCGGCGGCCGCGCGGGCACCGGCAAGTCGGCGCTCGCGCTCTGCGCGGGGCTCGAGGCCGTGCTCGAACGGCAGCAGCACAAGAAGATCATGGTCTTCCGCCCGCTCTACGCGGTCGGCGGCCAGGAACTCGGCTACCTGCCAGGCGATCAGGGCGAGAAGATGAACCCCTGGGCGCAGGCGGTCTTCGACACGCTCGGTGCGCTCGTCTCCGACAACGTGCTCGACGAGGTCGTCGACCGCGGCATCCTCGAGGTGCTGCCGCTCACGCACATCCGCGGGCGGTCGCTGCACGACGCGTACGTGATCGTCGACGAGGCGCAGTCGCTCGAGCGGAACGTCCTGCTCACGGTCCTCAGCCGCGTCGGGCAGAACTCGCGCGTGGTGCTCACGCACGACGTGGCCCAGCGCGACAACCTGCGCGTCGGCCGCCACGACGGCGTCGCGAGCGTGATCGAGACGCTGAAGGGGCATCCGCTCTTCGCCCACATCACGCTCACGCGGTCGGAGCGTTCCGCGATCGCCGCCCTCGTCTCCGAGATGCTCGACGGCGCCGAGCTCGCCTGACGCCGGCAGCACGCCCGGCACGCGCCCCGCCCACGCACGACGGCCCCGGAACCGCGAGAGCGGATTCCGGGGCCGTCGGCGTTGCGTGCGAACGGATGCCGCGGGCTCAGCCCTGCTGCGGCGGGCGGGTCATCGAGAGCAGGTGGAGCGCCTCGTCGAGCTCGGCCTCGGTGAGCTCGCCCCGCTCGACGTGACCGAGGTCGATCACGGCCTCGCGCACGGTGATGCCCTTCGACACCGAGTGCTTCGCGATCTTCGCCGCGGCCTCGTAGCCGATGATCTTGTTCAGCGGGGTCACGATCGAGGGTGACATGCCCGCGAGCGCCGTCGTGCGCGCCTCGTTGACCTGCAGGCCGTCGACCGTCTTGTCGGCGAGCACGCGCACCGAGTTCGAGAGCAGGCGGATCGACTCGAGGAGCGCGGTGCCCATGACGGGGATCTGCACGTTGAGCTCGAACGAGCCGGAGGCGCCCGCCCACGCGATCGTCGCGTCGTTGCCGATGACGCGCGAGGCGACCATGAGCACGGCCTCGGGCACGACCGGGTTGACCTTGCCGGGCATGATCGACGAGCCGGGCTGGAGGTCGGGGATGAAGAGCTCGCCGAGGCCCGTGTTCGGGCCGGAGCCCATCCAGCGGACGTCGTTGCAGATCTTGGTGAGGCTGACCGCGATCGTGCGCAGGGCGCCCGACGCGTCGACCAGGCCGTCGCGGTTGGCCTGGGCCTCGAAGTGGTCGGCGGCCTCGGTGATCGGCAGCTCGGTCTCCTGCTGGAGGAGTTCGATCACCAGCTGCGGGAAGCCGGCGGGCGTGTTGATGCCGGTGCCGACGGCGGTGCCGCCGAGCGGCACCTCGGCGACGCGGGGGAGCGCCGTGCGGACGCGCTCGATGCCGAGGCGGATCTGGCGGGCGTAGCCGCCGAACTCCTGGCCGAGCGTGACGGGCGTCGCGTCCATCAGGTGCGTGCGACCGGCCTTGACGATGCCGGCCCACGCCTCCGCCTTCGCCTCGAGGGCGACCGCGAGGTGGTCGAGCGCCGGGATCAGGTCGTCGATGAGCGCGGCGGTCACGGCGATGTGCACCGAGGTCGGAAAGACGTCGTTCGAGGACTGCGAGGCGTTGACGTGGTCGTTCGGGTGCACGGCGCTGCCGAGCTTCTGCGTCGCGATGGTCGCGAGCACCTCGTTCATGTTCATGTTCGAGGACGTGCCCGAGCCGGTCTGGTAGACGTCGACCGGGAAGTGCTCGGTGAAGCCGTGCGTGCCCGCGATGACCTCGTCGGCGGCGTCGGCGATGGCCTGCGCGAGCTGGCCGTCGAGGACGCCGAGGCGCGCGTTGGCGAGCGCAGCGGACTTCTTGATGCGGGCGAGCGCGGCGATCTGGGCGGGCTCGAGGCCGGCGCCCGAGATCGGGAAGTTCTCGACCGCGCGCTGGGTCTGCGCGCGATAGAGCGCCGCTGCGGGGACCCGCACCTCGCCCATCGTGTCGTGTTCGATCCGGTAGTCGGCGGCGTTGTCCACCACGGTGTGCTCCACT
This sequence comes from Agromyces bracchium, assembly GCF_009709675.1. Lineage (GTDB taxonomy): Bacteria > Actinomycetota > Actinomycetes > Actinomycetales > Microbacteriaceae > Agromyces > Agromyces bracchium. Next base: position 85,483 of record NZ_WMLB01000022.1, read on the forward strand.
TCGATCTCGGAATACGTGCGGCGCGGCGGTGGGATGCCGCCGGCGGCGTCAGATGCGACCGACGACGACGTCGGTCTCGGCGCGGCCCTCGAGCAGGCGGTAGTTCGCGCCGACGACAGCCAGCGTACCCGCTGCGATCGCGTCGCTGATCACCTCGGAGCGCTCGAGCAGCTGGGAGACCGTGTTGCGGAGGTGCTCCCGGCCGACGTAGCCGGCGTCGAGGTGGTCGGTCGCGATCGGGCCCTCGTCGATGCCGGCGACCTTCCGCACCGCGGGCACGATCTCGTCGACGATGCCCCTGATGTGCGCCGGGAGCGGTGCGGCGTCCTCCGCCTGCGAGTCGATCGCCGCGCGCACCGCGCCACACTCGTCGTGGCCGAGCACGAGGATGAGGGGGACGCCGAGGACGGCGACGGCGTACTCGAGCGAGCCGAGCACCGAGTCGGAGGGGACCTGGCCGGCGTTGCGCACGACGAAGGCGTCGCCGAGTCCGACGTCGAAGATGATCTCGGCCGACAGGCGCGAGTCGCTGCACCCGAAGATCGCGACGAGCGGTCGCTGGTGGTTCGCGAGCTCGGTCCGGCGGTCGACGTCCTGTCGGGGGTGCAGGGGTGCGCCGGCCACGAACCGGGCGTTGCCGGCACGCAGCTCGCGCCACGTCTCGGCGGGGGTGGTCGGTCGTGCGGGTGCGTGCTTGCTCACGGCCGCTCCTCTCATCGCTGCGCGTCGATCGCCGGCGCGAGCGCGCCGGCGAGGGTCTCGAACTCCTCGGGGGTCGCGGTGCCGAGCACCACGAAGGTGCTCTCGCCCGCCTCGGTGACGAGCCCGTATCGCGCGTTGCCGACGTCGGCGTCGGTCTCGCGGTTGTCGTAGACCGTCCACTCGACGCCGTCGACGGTGACGACGCCGGTCGCGATCGTGTTCTTCAGCAGCTCGGCCGTCCAGGTCGGGTTCGCCCCGAGGCCCTGGTACATGCCCGCGTACTCGTCGCTCGGCGTGAGGTACCCGGCGTACCAGGCGGTGATGCCGTCGGCGTCGCGCGTGCGCAGTTCTGCCGCGTTCGAGCGCCAGCCGTCGGGCAGTTCGGGCACGGCGAGCGGTTCGTCGATGCCGACCTGCGCCTGGTCGGCGACGGAGGCCACGTCGATGTCGCGCTCGATCGGGGTGTCGCTGCGCGGCACGAGCAGCACGATGAGCGCGACCACGGCCACGCACGCCACGAGCGAGCCGATGAGGTTGCGCAGCGTCTGCCGCTCGCGGTGCTTGCGGGACTGCTCGGCCCTGCGATCGGCCGTCTCCTGCGGGGTCTCGGGGCGGCCGAGCTCGGCGACGACCCGCGGCGCGCGCGCGGCCATCAGGCCTCGCCGCCGTCGAGGTCGAGCGCGTCGGGCGCGGTCGGTGCGCCCCCGGCGGTCGCGGAGGTACCGCCCGAGGCGGCGGCCGCCCCGGCGCGCGCCGCGTCGAGCCGCGCCTTGGCGCCGACGAGCCACTCCTCGCACCGCTGCGCGAGGGCCTCGCCCCGCTCCCACAGCGCGAGCGACTGCTCGAGCGTCGCGGAGCCCTGCTCGAGCTCGCCGACGACGCGCACGAGTTCGTCGCGCGCCTGCTCGTAGCTCAGCTCGGAGACATCCGTCGAAGTGGGGGGCATGGAGGGCATTCTATTCGGCGTCGCCGAGCGCTCCCCGAGATGTCGCCGCGAGACGACCCTCGGCGAGCGTGATCCGCAGCCCGGTGCCCTCGGGCGCCTGCTCGGGGTCCGTCAGCACGCCGTCGTGCTCGCGCTGCACGATCGCGTACCCGCGCTGCAGCGTCGCGAGCGGAGAGAGGGCGCGCAGCTGCGAGCGGAGCTCGGCGGTCCGGACGGCGGCGCGCTCGATCGCGCGCTCCGCGAGGTCGCTGCCGCGCGCGACCCACCGGGTGACCTCCTCGGCTCGGCGGTCGATCATCCACCCCGGGTCGGCGAGCGCCGGCCGGCTCCGCAGGTGCCCGAGCCGGTCGACCTCGTGGTTCACGAGCGTCGTCACGCGCATGCGGAGGCGCGCGCGGGCCTGCTCGACCCGGATCAGCTCCTCGGCGACGTCGGGCACGACGCGCTTCGCGGCATCCGTCGGCGTCGACGCCCTGAGGTCGGCGACCTCGTCGAGCAGGGGGCGGTCGGCCTCGTGGCCGATCGCGCTCACGATGGGGGTGGATGCCGCGGCCGCGGCCCGCACGACGCGCTCGTCGCTGAACCCCAGCAGGTTCTGGAAGTCGCCGCCGCCGCGCGCGACGATGATGACGTCGACCTCGGGGTCGGCGTCGAGGCGACGGATGGCGCCCGCCACCTCGGGCGCAGAGCGGTCGCCCTGCACCGCGGCGTACGCCATCCGGAACTCGACGGCCGGCCAGCGCAGGCGGGCGTTGCGCACCACGTCCTTCTCGGCGTCGCTGTCCCTGCCCGTGACGAGGCCGATGACCTGCGGCAGGAAGGGCAGCGGCCGCTTCCGGTCGGCGGCGAACAGGCCCTCTGCCGCGAGCTGCGCGCGCAGCCGCTCGAGCCGCTCGAGCAGGTCGCCGAGCCCCACATGGCGGAGGTCGAAGACCTGCATCGTGAGCGAGCCGCCCTTGACCCACCAGTTGGGCTTCACGAGCGCGACGGCGTGGTCGCCCGCCTTGAACTGCTCGGTGAGCTTCGCGCGCGTCGACGACCAGATCGTGAACGACACCGTGGCATCCGTCTCGAGGTCCTTCAGCTTGCCGTAGACGTTGCCGGCGGACACGCCCCACTGCGTGATCTCGCCCTCGATCCAGACGGTGCCGAGACGGTCGAGGTACTCCTTCAGCTTCGCCGAGAGCACCGAGACGGGCCAGGGCCTCTCGCGGGTGGTCGGTCCCTCGGCCATGCGCCTCCCAGCGGCCCGTCATCATCGCCCGCGTAGGATGGCACCCGTGACGAGCTTGACGGATGCCCCGCGAATCGACCTCGGCATGCCTCGGATCCCGAGCGTGCGCGGCCGGCTCAAGGATATCCCCGTCCCCGGACGCAAGAAGGTGCTGCTCGCGGCGCCGCGCGGCTACTGCGCGGGCGTCGACCGGGCGGTGATCGCCGTCGAGAAGGCCCTCGACCACTACGGCGCGCCCGTGTACGTGCGCAAGCAGATCGTGCACAACATCCACGTCGTGACCGAGCTCGAGAAGCGCGGCGCGATCTTCGTCGAGGAGGTCGACGAGGTGCCCGAGGGCGCCCACGTCGTCTTCAGCGCGCACGGCGTCTCGCCTGCGGTCGTGAACTCGGCCGCGGAGCGCGGCCTGCACGCGATCGACGCCACGTGCCCGCTCGTGACCAAGGTGCACCGCGAGGCCGTGCGCTTCGCGCGCGACGACTACGAGATCCTGCTCATCGGCCACGAGGGGCATGAAGAGGTCGAGGGCACGGCCGGCGAGGCGCCCGACCACGTGACCCTCGTGAACAGCCCCGACGACGTGCCGAACATCGAGGTGCGCGACCCCGAGAAGGTCGTGTGGCTCTCGCAGACCACGCTGAGCGTCGATGAGACCATGGAGACCGTGCGACGCCTGCGCGAGCGGTTCCCGAACCTGCAGGACCCGCCGTCCGACGACATCTGCTACGCCACGCAGAACCGCCAGGTCGCGATCAAGAAGGTCGCGCAGGGCGCCGACCTCGTGATCGTCGTGGGCTCGGCGAACTCGTCGAACAGCGTTCGCCTCGTCGAGGTCGCACTGGAGTACGGCGCCAAGGCCGCCTACCGGGTCGACTACTCGACCGAGGTGAAGCAGGAGTGGCTCGAGGGCGTCGAGACGGTCGGCGTCACGAGCGGTGCGTCCGTGCCCGAGGGGCTCGTGAAGGAGGTGCTCCTCGAGCTCGAGGACGCCGGCTTCGGCGACGTCGAAGAGGTCAAGACGGCCGAGGAGGACCTGATGTTCTCGCTGCCGAAGGAGCTCCGCAAGGACCTCGCGGGCAACCGCGACGCGCGGGCGCTGGGCGGCCGCAACCGGGCGGGCGCGAACGCCTGAGCCGTCGCGCCGCGCCGGGCGGCGCGGCCGAGCGTCGCCGTGCGACTCGCACGACCGCGCCGCGCGGCGTCAGACGCCCGTCATCCGCTCCAGGTACGACTGGAACGTCGGGTCGGTGAGGAACACGATCGACGTCAGCACCATGGTCGCGAGGAACGCCACCGCGCCGCCGACGAGCGGCACCCAGAACGCGAGCTTGCGCGCCCGCAGCCGCATGATCGACCACCCGAGCACGGCCGCGTAGAGCGCGAGCATGAACACCGTGCCGATGAGCGCGAGCGTCGGCAGCCACGCCTGGGGTGTGTAGGTGCCGACGCCCTGGTCGGCGTAGACGCCCTGGATGGCGCCCGGCAGCTGCTGCAGGCTGACCGACGTGTTCCACGCGCCGATCGCGCCGAGCGCGAGCAGCAGGATCGTGAAGAACCGGTCGGTCGTGCGCGGCGGGCGGCCCGTCGTGTCGGCCGCGGCCGGCCCGGTCGCGCGGGTCGGCGCGGGTGCTGCGGGCGGGGGCGGCGGTGCCGGGGCGGATGCCGCGGCATCCGCTCGCTCATCGGCCGGAGGCTGCCACGACCAGCCCTCGGGCGCGTACTCGCCGTACTGCGGGCGAGGCCGCTCGTCGCGCGGCGGGGGAGCGGCGCCGTCGTCGGCGCGCTCCGGCGTCTCGTTCCGAGCGGCCTCGTCCTGCGTCATCCGTCGCCCTACGCCGTGAGCGAGTTGCCGGCCGAGCCGAGCTGGCGGGTCGACTCGCCGACGCGCACCGCCATGGCGGACTCGGCGACCTTGCCCCAGGCGCGCGGGTCGTACTGCTTCTTGTTGCCGACCGAGCCGTCGACCTTGAGCACGCCGTCGTAGTTCTGGAACATGTAGCCGGCGATCGAGCGCGTGAAGGCGTACTGCGTGTCGGTGTCGATGTTCATCTTCACGACGCCGTTGGCGACCGCCTCGGCGATCTCGGCGTCGGTCGAGCCGGAGCCGCCGTGGAAGACGAGGTCGAGCGGCTTCTCGCCCGTTCCGTACTTCGCCGCGAGGCCGTCCTGGATCTCCTTGAGGAGCGCCGGACGGAGCTTCACGTTGCCGGGCGCGTACACGCCGTGCACGTTGCCGAACGTGAGGGCGGCCATGTAGCGGCCCTGCTCGCCGAGGCCGAGCGCCTCGACCGCCGCGATCGCGTCGTTCAGGGTCGTGTAGAGCGCCTCGTTCGAGCCCTCGTGCTTGACGCCGTCCTCCTCGCCGCCGACGACGCCGATCTCGACCTCGAGGATGGCGTTGATGTTCTTGAGCTTCGGGAGGATCTCCTTCGCGATCTCGAGGTTCTCCTCGAGCGGCACGGCCGAGCCGTCCCACATGTGCGACTGGAAGATCGGGTTGCGGCCCGCCTTGACCTCTTCCTCGGAGGCGGCGATGAGCGGGTACACGAAGTCGTCGAGCGCGTTCTTCGGGCAGTGGTCGGTGTGGAGCGCGACGGTCACGGGGTAGGACTTCGCGACCTCGGTGGCGAACTTCGCGAACGCGAGTGCGCCCGTCGCGCGGGCCTTGACGGTGTGGCCGGCGAAGTAGTCGGCGCCGCCGGTCGTGACCTGGATGATGCCGTCGGAACCCGACTCGGTCAGGCCCTGCAGCACCGCGTTGAGGGTCTGCGAGCTCGAGACGTTGAACGCCGGGAAGGCGAAACCCTTGGCCTTGGCGGTGTCGAGCATCTCGGCGTACTGCTCGGGCGTTGCGATGGGCATACCTTGCTCCTTCGGAGGTGAGTGGGATCGGCACGAGTCTACCGAGGTGTCGAGTCCGCCTCAGGTGCGATGACGCAAGGGGTGACGGATGCCGCGGCGCGCGCGGCAGGATTGGGGCGTGACTCAGGATCCCGGGGACTTCCACGACGCACTGGCCGACGGCGTCGCCGCCGCCGTGCGGGCCGCGGCGCTCGCGGCCGTGCCGTTCGTCGGCAGCGGCGACCGCGACGCGGTCGACGGCGCCGCGGTCGCGGCGATGCGATCGGCGCTCGCGGGGCTCGCCGTCGACGGGCGCGTCGTCGTCGGCGAGGGCGAGAAGGACGAGGCGCCCATGCTGCACCTCGGCGAGCGGTTCGGCACGGGCGACGGTCCGGCCGTCGACGTCGCCGTCGACCCGGTCGACGGCACGAGCCTCGCCGCCGCCGGCCTACCCGGGTCGATGGCGATCCTCGCGGTCGCGCCGCGCGGCGGCTTCCTCGACATCGGCCCCGCGCACTACATGGCGAAGCTCGTCTCACGCGTACCCGGGCTCGAGATCGACGCGCCGGTCCGCGAGGCGATCGCGCGCATCGCCGAGGCCCGCGGTGCGCCCGTGTCGGAGGTGCGGGTCGCGGTGCAGGATCGGCCGCGGAACGAGGCGATCGCCGAGGCGGCCGAGGCGACCGGAGCGCAGGTCGAGCGGTTCGTGCACGGCGACGTCGAGCGGTGCCTGCGCGCCGCCCGCGCCGACGGCGACCTCGACCTCGTGATCGGCATCGGCGGCGCGCCCGAGGGCGTGCTCACGGCTGCCGCAGTCCGCGCGCTCGGCGGGTGGATGCAGGCGCGCCTCGCGCCGCAGTCGGCGGGGGAGTCCGAGCGGCTCGCGGCCGCGGGCGTCCCCCTCGGTCACGTCGTCGGACTCGACGAGCTCTGCGCCGAGCCCGTGGCGGTCTTCCTCACCGCGGTGACGCCGTGCGACCTCGGGCCCGGCGCCCGGCTCGATGCGGGACGTTCGTGGGGGATCGGGTCGACGGAGGTCTTCCGCGGCTAGTCTGGAGGCGACCTGTCCGAGAGCAGGCAGCTGATCGGAGTCGCATGGCCCGCAAGTCGCTCGTCGCCACCGTCGCGGATGCCGTCCTCGACGCGATCGTGCGCGGCGACCTCGCGCCGGGCGACTCGCTGCCGAGCGAGGCCGAGCTCGGCGGCATCCACGACGTCAGCCGCATCACCGTGCGCGAGGCGATCAAGACGCTGCAGGCGCAGGGCGTCGTGCGCGTGGAGAACGGCCGCGGCAGCTACGTGAACCCCATCGACGAGTGGGTCTCCCTGGACGCCGTGCTGCGCGTCACGTCGGCCGGCGGGCGCGACGACACCGTCGCCGTGCAGCTCATCGAGGTGCGGCGGATGCTCGAGACCGGCGCCGCCGCGCTCGCCGCCTCGCGGTGCGACGACGACGACCTCGAGCGGCTCGCCGCGTGCGTCGCGGAGATGCGCCGCGCCCACGACGCCGGAGAGGTTCCCGAGTTCGTGCGGGCCGACCTCGAGTTCCACGACATCATCCTCGGGGCGAGCGGCAACGTCTTCCTGCGGGTGCTGTTCGAGCCGCTCGCGCGCGTGCTCGCCGAGCGCCGCGCGCAGACCTCGCGCGTCCCGGAGATCCAGGCCCACGCGATCGACGAGCACGCCCGCGTGCTCGAGGCGCTGCGCACGGGCGACGCGGAGGCGTCGCGGCGTGCCATGGACCGGCACATGGACCAGACCATGGCCGACCTGCAGCACTACGTGCTCGGTGCGGAGCAGGCCGTCTCCTCCTAGCCGCCGTGCCGGGCAGGGCCCGCGACGGAGTCCTCGTCGCGAGCGGGTTCGAGCCCTGCGCTTGACATCCGCGTTCAGGGCGCTAACCTATATGACAGCAGATAGCAGATGGGTCGAAGACCCGGCTGCGGATACGAAGGAGTAGCCACCATGGACGAACGCGAACTGCTCGCGGCATTCCCGGGTCCCGTCGAGGTCCCCGCCGCTCGCGTCGCCGCGGCGATCGCCGCCGCACCCCGCACCCTCGTCGTCCTCGACGACGACCCGACCGGCACCCAGTCCGTCGCCGGGCTGCCGGTGCTGACCGGCTGGGAGGTCGCGGACTTCGCCTGGGCCATCGCGCAGGGTGCGCCCGCCGTGTACGTCCTCACGAACACGCGCAGCCTCGACCCCGAGACCGCCGCCACCCGGAACCGTGAGATCGTCCGGAACGCGCTCACCGCGGCATCCGGCCGGCCCCTCGCCTTCGTCAGCCGCGGCGACTCGACGCTCCGCGGGCACTTCCCGCTCGAGACCGACGTCATCGCCGAGGAGCTCGAGGCCGCGGGCGCGGGCGTGGTCGACGGCGTGGTCGTCGTCCCCGCGTTCCCCGACGCCGGCCGCATCACGGTCGGCGGCGTGCACTACATGCGTCGGCCCGACGGCATCGTACCCGTCGGCGAGACCGAGTTCGCCCGCGACTCCACGTTCGGCTACGCAGAGTCCGAACTCGCGCGGTGGGTCGAGGAGAAGACCGGCGGCCGCGACCGCGCCGAGGACGTCATCGTGCTCGACCTCGCGACCATCCGCGCGGGCGCCGAGGCGATCGCCGCGGCGCTCGCCGGAGCATCCGCCCGCCGCCCGGTCGTCGCCGACGCCGTCACCGAGGACGACCTGCGGCTGCTGGCGCTCGGCCTCGACCTCGCCGAACGGGCCGGCAAGACCTTCCTCTACCGCGTCGGCCCGCCGTTCGTCCGCGCCCGGATCGGGCAGGAGCCGCGGCATCCGCTCACCGCCCCCGAGATCTTCGGCGCCCGCCCGCCCGCGACCCGCGGCGGACTCGTCGTCGTCGGCTCGCACGTCGGCCTCACCTCCCGCCAGCTGGCGGCGCTGCGCCGCGAACGGCCGGCCGCGGTGACGTTCGAGATCGACGTCGACCGCGTGGTCGGGGCGGATGCCGCGGGCGCGGCCGACCTCGAACCCACCGCGTACCTCGCCGAGATCTCCGCGGGCATCGCGACCGCGCTCGAGACGGGCGACGTCATCGTGCACACGAGCCGCACGCTCGTGAAGACCGACGACCCAGACGAGAGCCTCGCCATCTCCCGGCGGGTGTCGGCCGCCGTGGTCGACGTCGTGCGCCGTACGCTCGCGCTTCGCGCTCCGCGGTTCGTGATCGCGAAGGGCGGCATCACCTCGAGCGACGTCGCCGCGCACGGCCTCGGCATCCGCCACGCCACCGTCCGCGGGCCGATGCTGCCCGGCATCGTCTCGCTCTGGGAACCCACCGACGGCCCCGCCGCCGGCATCCCGTACATCGTCTTCGCCGGCAACGTCGGCGACGACGACTCGCTCGCCGACGTCGTCGACGTCCTGAGCGCCGCCTGACCCGCGGCTCCGCACCAACGCTCGACCGAGGAGGATCGACATGACCACCACCACCGCCACCCGCACGGGAACCGTCGCCGTGCTCGGGCTCGGCGCCATGGGCCTGCCCATGGCCACGCGCCTCACCACCGGCCTCGCCGTGCACGGCTTCGACATCGCCCCGGCTCGGCTCGAGCTGGCCGCCGAGGCCGGCGTCGCGCCGTTCGGCTCGGCGCGCGAGGCGGTGGCCGACGCCGACGCCGTACTGCTCGCCGTGCGCGACTCGGCCCAGCTCGACGACCTGCTCTTCGCCGATTCGACCGGCATCGCCGCGGCACTCGCGCCCGGTGCCGTCGTAATCCTCACCAGCACGGTCGGCACCGACGGCATCGCCGCGGTCGCCGAGCGACTCGCGGCGCACGGCGTCGACCTCGTCGATGCGCCGCTCTCGGGCGGCCCCGTGCGCGCGGGCGCGGGCGACCTGCTCATCGTCGTGGGCGCCGAGCCCGCCGCCCTCGAGAAGGCGCGCCCGGTGCTCGAACTCCTCGCCTCGACGCTCACCGTGGTCGGCGACCGGCCGGGCGACGGCCAGGCGCTGAAGACCGTGAACCAGCTGCTCTGCGGGGTGCACATCGCCGCCGCCGCCGAGGCGCTCGCGCTCGCCGACGCGCTCGGACTCGACCTCGACCGCACGCTCGACGCCCTGCAGGCGGGCGCCGCGGGTTCCTTCATGCTCGGCAACCGCGGCCCTCGCGTCCTGCAGGCGTACGACGAGGGCGGCGCCGAGGTGCTCAGCCGTCTCGACATCTTCGTCAAGGACATGGGCATCGTCGGGAAGGCGGCCCGCGCCGCCGGCCTCGCCACGCCCGTGGCATCCGCCGCCGAGCAGCTCTACCTCATCGGCCAGGCCCAGGGCCTGGGCGCCGCCGACGACTCCGCGGTCGTCCGCGCGGTCGCCCCGGAGCGCCGCCACCGCTGAGCGGCCCCCGCCGCCCACCAGTTCACCCCCGGCTCCACCCGCACCACCGCTCCAACCGTCCACCCCGAGCGCGGGCCGCCCCGGCACCGCACGTACCCTCAACGTCAAAGGAGACATCATGTCGACGATCGCCCTCTTGGCCATCGCGGCGGGAGGCATCGGCCTCCTGCTGCTGCTCATCATCAGGTTCAAGGTCCACGCGTTCCTCGCCCTGCTCATCGTGAGCGTGCTCGTCGGCCTCGCGGCCGGCCTGCCGCTCGCCACCATCCCCGCCACGGAGGACCAGCCCGAACAGCTCGGCATCATCCCCGCGATCGTCGCGGGCATGGGCGGAACGCTCGGCACCGTCGCGATCCTCGTCGCGCTGGGAGCGATGCTCGGCAAGATCATCGAGCTCTCGGGCGGCGCGGAGAGCCTCGCCGGACGATTCACGAAGATCCTCGGACCCAAGCGGATCGCCGGGGCGCTGACCGCCGCCGCGCTCGTGCTCGCGATCCCCGTGTTCTTCGACGTCGGCTTCATCGTGCTCGTGCCGATCATCTACGGCTTCGCGAAGCTCGCCGGCGTGAACCCCGTGAAGTTCGGCCTCCCGATCGCCGGCATCATGCTCGCCGTCCACGTCTCGATCCCGCCGCACCCCGGCATCGTCGGCGGCGCCGCGCTCCTCGGCGCCGACCTCGGCTGGATCACGCTCATCGGCCTCGCGGTCGCCGTCCCGCTCGGCGTGCTCTCGCACTTCGTCTCGAAGTGGCTGAACCGCCGCGACTTCCCGATGCTCGCGGCGACCGCCGAGGCGTTCCGCTCCTTCGGCGCCGAGCGCGACGACCTGGGCGGCCGCGGTGGCGGCAACGGCGGTGGCGGCGCGGGCGGCTCGTCGCGCGGCCTCACTCCGACGGGCGCCACCTCGGTGCTCACCAAGACGGAGGCCCCGCCGAGCGCGGGCATGATCGTCGGCCTGATCCTCACCCCGCTCGTCATGATCGGCCTCGGCACCGTCGGCGCCACGTTGCTGCCTGCCGGCGACCCGGTCCGCGACGTGCTCGGCTTCATCGGCTCGCCGATCTTCGCCCTCCTCGTGACGGTGCTCCTCGCCGGGTACCTGCTCGGCACGCGCCGGGGCTGGTCGGCCGCCCACCTCGCGGAAGTCTCGGAGTCGGCGCTCGGCCCGGCCGCCGTGGTGATCCTGGTGACCGGCGCGGGCGGCGCGTTCGCGAAGATCCTGACCGAGTCGGGCATCGGCACCGCGCTCTCCGAGTCGCTGCTCGCGACGGGCCTGCCGCTCCTCGTGCTCGCCTTCCTGGTCTCGCTCGCGCTCCGCGCCGCTCAGGGTTCGGCGACCGTCGCGATCCTCACGACGTCCGGCCTGCTGGCCGCGAGCGTCGCCGAGGGCGGTTACACGCCGCTGCAGATCGCCCTGCTCGCCCTCGCCATCGCGTTCGGCGCCCTCGGGCTCTCGCACGTCAACGACTCGGGCTTCTGGGTCGTGACGCGCTACCTCGGACTGTCGGTCCGCGACGGCCTGCGGAGCTGGACGATCCTGACGACCGTGCTCGGTCTGGCCGGGTTCCTGCTCGTCTCGGTCGCGTGGGGCATCGTCAGCGCGATCGGCGCCTGACACGCGCGAGACCGGATGCCGGGAGGCCGTGCCGCGCGTCGGCCCCTCCCGGCTTCCGCCCCTCGACTGCGCGGATCCGCGACGCGTGCGCGAGGTCCGGCCCGCGCAACCGTCGCGGATCCGCGCACTCGAGCGCGGCGCAGGACGGCGTCGCGTTCGCGCCGACCGTTAAGAATGCACGAACTTTCACGCCCGATCGCGGTCGCACCGGCCCGTTCCGGCACCCCCGTCAGTAGGCTCGAAGACAGTCGCCCCGGCCCGTTCCGAGCCGTGCGGGCGCAGCGCCCATGAACCAGGAGGATCCCTCGATGGCGAGCACCGAACACGACAGCCTCTACCTGCACCCCGACCGCAACATCGCGCTCGAGCTGGTCCGGGCGACCGAGGCGGCCGCCATCCGTTCGTACCCGTGGATCGGCCGCGGCGAGAAGCTCGCCGCCGACGGGGCCGCGGTGGATGCGATGCGCGCGTTCCTCGGCACGGTGAACTTCGACGGCGTCGTGGTGATCGGCGAGGGCGAGAAGGACGAGGCGCCCATGCTCTTCAACGGCGAGCGCGTCGGCAACGGGCGCGGGCCGGCGTGCGACATCGCGGTCGACCCGATCGACGGCACGTCGCTGACCGCTGCCGGTCGCCAGAACGCGCTGTCGGTCATCGCGGTCGCCGACCGGGGCACCATGCTCGACGCGTCCTCGGTGTTCTACATGGACAAGATCGTGACGGATGCCTCGGGCTTCGGCGTCGTCGACATCCGCAAGCCCATCGGCGAGAACCTGCGGGCGCTGGCGAAGGCCAAGGGCAAGGAGGTCGGGGAACTGCGCGTCGCGGTCCTCAACCGTCCCCGGCACGAGCAGCTGATCGCGGAGATCCGCGAGGCGGGCGCCGGCACGCGGCTGATCAGCGACGGCGACGTCGCGGGGGGCATCAACGCGGCCCGGTACGAATCGCGCATCGACATGTGCGTCGGCATCGGCGGCAGCCCCGAGGGCATCACGACCGCGTGCGCGATCAAGGCGCTCGGCGGGTTCATGCAGGGCCGGCTCGCGCCGAAGGACGACGAGGAGCGGGCGCGCGGCGAGGCCGCGGGCCTGGACTGCGACCAGGTCTACGAGCTCGACGACCTCGTGCGCAGCGACAACACGTTCTTCGTCGCGACGGGCGTGACCGATGGCGAGCTCGTCGACGGCGTGCGCAAGAAGGGCCCGATCATCCGCACCGAGTCGATCGTGCTCCGCGGCAAGTCGGGCACCATCCGCCGCATCGTCGCCGACCACCTCGTCGAGAAGTGGCTCGACGACACCGACCGCTGATCGCCGGGTCGCGGGCGCTCTGATCCAGGTGCTCGCCCCACTGCCCTGAGCGGACGGGCCTGTCCGATTCCGGGCGAGTGCCGCAGACTGGTCGGGTGACCTCCGAGACCCGGATGCCGCGCGCACTGCGGCCGTTCTCCTCGGCCCAGTATCGACGGCTCGTGGTCGCCCTCTCCGCGTCGTTGCTCTCGGCGGGGGCGTGGATCGTCGCTGCCGCGTGGCAGGTCATCGAACTCGGCGGAACGCCGATCGACCTGTCGATCGTGGCCGTCGGGGCGAGCCTCGGTCTCGTGCTGGCCGTGCTCGTCGGCGGGGTCGTCGCCGATCGCGTGCCGCAGCGGCGGATCCTCCTCGTCATCGAGACGGCGCGGGCCGTGGTCTTCGCGGTCGCCGGCCTGCTCGCCGCGGCGGGGCTCATCGAGGTGTGGCATCTCGCGGTGCTCTCCTTCGTCCTGGGCGTCGCCGACGGGTTCTTCTACCCGGCGTACTCGGCGTGGCTGCCGGCACTGCTGCCCGCTGAGCAGCTGCTCGCGGCGAACGGCGTCGAGGGCGTGCTGCGACCGGTCGCCCAGAATGCGGCGGGCCCGGCGCTCGCGAGCCTGCTCATCGCGGTGCAGGCGCCGTGGCTCGCGTTCCTCGTCGTCGGCGCGCTGCAGGTGGTCGCGATCGTCGCGCTCGCGGTCATGCGGACCACTCCGCTGCGGCGCGACCTCGAGGAATCGGAGGCGCACCCGCTCCGGCAGATGGCGGTCGACCTCCGCGACGGCTTCGCCTACCTGCTGCGCACGAGGTGGCTCTTCGCTACGCTGGCGTTCTCGATCCTGCTCGTGCTCGTCGTGATCGGCCCGATCGAGGTGCTGATCCCGTTCGCCGTGCGCGACCAGACCGGCGGCGGGGCCGGCGAGTTCGCGCTGGTGCTCGCGTCGTTCGGGATCGGCGGGGCGATCGGGTCGTTGCTGGTGTCGTCGTTCCGGCTCCCGAGACGCTACCTGACCCTCATGATCCTCGCGTGGGGGTTCGGGTGCCTGCCGCTCGCCGTGATCGGCGTGACGCCCTGGCTCTGGGTGATGGTCGTCGCGACGTTCGTCTGCGGCTTCCTGTTCGATGCGGCCCAGGTCGTGTGGGGCACGCTGCTGCAGCGGCGCGTGCCGCCCGCGATGCTCGGACGCGTCTCGAGCCTCGACTTCTTCGTCTCGCTCGCCCTCATGCCGTTGTCGATGGCGATCGCGGGGCCGGTCGGCGAGTGGCTCGGGCTCGCACCCGCCTTCCTCATCGCGGGCGTCGTGCCGCCGATCCTCGCGATCGTGACCCTTGCGACGGCGCGACTCGGACAGGACGAGCTCGCGCACCCGCTCGACGACGGCCAGATGGATGCCATGCAGACGACGGGTGCCGAGGCGGCCGCGGGGTTCGCGCCGCCGGTCGATGAGCGGCACGCACCCCCGGACTCCGAGCAGTCGACCTGACCGCGCGGCGAGCGGTCGCCCGACGTCAGGAGGACGCCGAGCGCCGGATGTGCTCGTCGAGGTCGGCGCCGTCGAAGTCGTCGTCGATCTCGAGCGTGAACCCGTCGGTCGCCTGGGCTTCAGGGTCGGCCGCCTCGGCCCCGCCGCGGGCCTCGTCGGCCGTCGGCGACGCGGCCGCCTCGGCGCCGAGCGGATCGCCCCCGGTGAGTTCGGGCGCCGACAGGCGCCGGGGGGACTCGTGGATCGGCGTCGGCTCCTCGACGAGCGAGAGCTTGGTCTCGTTGATGCCCGGGAACTGGCGCGCGGTCACGAGCACGCGCGACTCGAGCGAGCTGGCGAACTTGTTGTAGCTGTCGACGGTGCGCTCGATGGCCTTGCGCAGCGAGTCGGCGTGGCCGGCGAGCACCCCGATGCGCTGGTATAGCGTGGTGCCGAGGTCGAACAGCTTCTTCGCCTCGTCGGAGACCGCCTGCTGCTGCCACGCGTAGTCGATGGTCTTGAGGACCGCGAAGAGGTTCACGGGCGAGGCGAGCGCGACGCGTCGCTCGAACGCGTAGTTGAGCAGGCCGGCGTCGGCCTCGAGGGCGGCCGAGAGCAGCGACTCGTTCGGGATGAACGCGATCACGAACTCGGGGCTCGCGGCCAGGCCCTCCCAGTAGGTCTTCTTGCCGAGCGCGTCGATGTGCGACCGCATGGCCTTGACGTGCTTCTCGATGAGCGACTTGCGCCGTGCGCCCTCTTCGCCGGTGGCGGTCTCGGGAATGCTCGACGCCTCGAGGTAGTGCTCGAGCGGAACCTTCGAGTCGAGCGGGATGTACTTGCCGCCGGGGAGGTTCACGACCATGTCGGGGCGGCCGCGGCCCTGGTCGGTCGTGACCTGGGTCTGGAGCTCGAAGTCGACGTGCTGGGTGAGGCCGGCGGCCTCGACGACGCGGCGGAGCTGGGTCTCGCCCCAGACGCCGCGCGTGCTGTTGTTGCGCAGCGCGCTCGCGAGGGACTCGGTCGTCGCGCGGAGCTCGGCGTCGGAGAGCTGCGCGCGCTTCAGCTGCTCGGCGATCGAGCCGTACTGCTCGCTGCGCTGCTGCTCGAGCTCGGACACCTTGCGCTGCATCGTCGAGAGCGTCTCGCGCACCGGGCTCAGCGCCTGCAGCACCGCGCTCTCGCGGCGCTCGCGTTCGCTCCGCTCGGCCTGGTCGAGCCGCTGCTGCTCGAGCAGCTCGCGCTGGCGCTGCCCCTGCTGCTCCACCTGCTCGCGCAGGCCCGCGGCGGCCGTCTCGGCGGCGGCGAGCTCGGCGCGGAGCGCCGCCTGCACGGTCTGCTGCTCGGCGAGCAGCCGCGCGCGCTCGGCGTCGGCGGCCGCACGCTGTTCGAGGAGCGCCCGCTCGTGTCGTGCCTCGACGAGCGCCGGGTCTTCGGTGGCGGTCGCCTCGCCCGCGGGGCGACGCTGCGCGACGACGTGCATGACGAGGGCGCCGAGCGTGCCGCCGACGACGAGCCCGATGACGAGGAGGAGGAGGTCCATGTCGGCCAGTGTGGCAGCGGCCCCCGACATCCCTCGGCAGGCCGCCCGGCAGGGCGGCGAGCGGCCCTGCGAGATGCCCGACCGGCAGGCGCGGGAGCAGCAGCGGACTACTGCAGCGCCATCGGCCCGTGCTCAGCGCCCCGTTCGCGCGACGCGACCGCGCCGATCGCCCCGACCCGCACCCGGGTCACGTGCGCGAGTCGTTCGAGGTCGCCCGCCTCGTGCCGCTTCGCGGCGTGCACGACGATCGCCGCGCACGCCTCGGCGTCGGCCAGCGCGTCGTGGTGGGCGAAGTCGTCGAACCCGGCCGCCGCGGCGGCCGAGGTCAGCCGGTACGACTCGAGGTGGTACGTGCGCCGCGCGATCTGCAGGCTGCACACGTAGCGGAAGTCGGGCACCGCGAGGCCGTGGGCCTCGGAGGTCGCCCGGATCACGCCCATGTCGAATCCGGCGTTGTGCGCCACGAGCCAGTCGTCGCCGGCGAACTCGCGGAGGAACGGCAGGTGCACCTCCCACCCGTCAGCACGCTTGACCAGGTCGGGGGTGATGCCGTGGATCCGGATGTTCCAGGGCGAGAAGTCGCCGTGCGGGAACGGCGGGCGGATGTAGCGGTGCTCGCGCTCGACGACGCGGCCGTCGACGACCTTCACCAGCCCGATCGAGCAGGCCGAGGCGGCGGAGGGGTTGGCGGTCTCGAAGTCGATCGCGGTGAAGCTCACTGGCACGCGGGCATCCTCGCACGCGCCGCCGACGCGGCCCGGCGGCGGGATCGGCGCGCCGCGGGCACCGCACCATTGACGCGCGTGCCCGCAGGGCGTGGAATGTCCGGTGGGCGGCATCCGGGGGTGGGCGATGGCTGGCGAGGACGACACGGCGACGAGCGTGCGCGGCGGACTCGTCGCGGATCCGGCCGACCCCGACACGCGCCGCGCGGCGCGATCGTTCGGCGCCGTGGCATCCGTCTACGGATCGGCCCGGCCCGGGTACACGCTCGAGGCCGTCGAATGGCTGGTCGGCGACGCCGGTCGCGTGCTCGACCTCGGCGCGGGCACCGGTCGACTGACCGAGGCGCTCATCGCGCTCGATCGGGACGTGGTCGCCGTCGACCCCGTCGAGGAGATGCTGGACGAGCTCGAGATCAGGGTGCCGGGCGTGCCGCGCATCCTCGGCACCGCCGAGGACCTCCCCGTCGAGGACGCCTCGTTCGACGCGGTCGTCGCGGGCCAGGCGTGGCACTGGTTCCTCCGCGAACGCGCCGTGCCCGAGATCGCGCGCGTGCTCCGCCGCGGCGGCGTGCTCGGCCTCGCCTGGAACCGCCGCGATGCGAGCCCCGATTGGCTCAGGGCCGCGGGCGAGATCATGCACGAGCAGGAGGACCCGTCGGCCTCGTTCGCCTCGACGGTGCGCATCGGGGGCCCGTTCGGTGCGGTCGAATCCCATCGGGTCGAGTGGGTCCAGCGGATGTCGCGCGCGAGGTTCCTCGACCTGGTCCGCTCGCGCAGCCGGTGGATCACCGCGCCGCCCGACGAGCAGCGGACGGTGATCGCCGCCGTCGAGACCCTGCTCGTCACGCACCCGGATGTCGCCGGGGCCGACGAACTCGCGATCCCGTACGTCACGCACTGCTTCCGCGCCGTCCGCGGCTGACCGCCGAGCGGCGCGCGCGACCGTCCGTCGTCCCCGTCGGAATCGGCCGCGGCGAAGGTCCGCGCCCCGGGCGCTCAGGCCGCGAGGGCCCGTGCGTCCGGGTGGCCGTAGACCGCGTACGCGAGCGCGCACGCCTCGCCCGCCGCCCGCGCCGCCTCGCGCGCCAGGCGGGAGGCCCGATCCACCGGCGATCCGTCCGCGAGTTCCGCGGAGAAGGCCGCCAGGAACGTCTCCGAGAGCGCGCTCCGGCCGCCGCTGCCGCCGCATTCGACGACCACGCCGGCTCCGTTGCGCATCGCGTCGGCGGCGCCGCCGTCGGCGGCCCCGCTCCCGCCGGAGCCGAGGGCGACGACGGATGCCGAGGCGATCGTCGTCGCCGGGCGCCGCGCCGAGGCATCCGTCGTCGACAACCGCACGGCAGCCGGCGGCGCCACGTCGTACAGCCAGCGGGTGAGGCCGAACTGGCCGAGGAACGGGTCCGCGTCCGACGGCGCGGTGCCCGGGCGACGCACGACGAGCAGTTCCCACGGCAGTTCGGTCTCGCCGGTGGTCTGGACGACGAACCCGTCGAGGTCGGCTCGGCGGGACCAGAGCAGGTCGCGGGCGCGTCGGTCGAGCACGCGGTCGGCGAAGCGGGCGCCGACCTCGCGGAGCGCCTGCTCGACCGCGCCCGCGCGCTCGGCGACGGGCAGTTCAGCGCCGACGTCCTTGGCTCGGGCGAGCGAGTCGCGCACGTCCTGCACGAGGCGGGACTTGTCGGCGAGCCGGACGCGGAACCGGTGCACCTCGGGCCCGACGCAGAGTGCGACGTGGAGGATCGAGCGACCCCGGGCGTGCTCCTCGTCGACGCGCAGCGTCGGTCGGGAGGCGATCAGCGGGTCCGCGGTGCCGATGCGCACCGACGCCCGTGCCAGGCCGGCCTGGTCGTGGTCGTCGGAGGCGACGACCTCGCTCGTGAGGCGTGCCGTCGCGAGCGGCAGTTCGCCCTCGCCGCGCACCAGCACGGTCACCTCGGCGGGACCACGGTCGACGGCGAGCATCGAGAATCGGATCTCGGCGGGTGCCGTCGCGGAAAGCCGGACCTGGCGACTGCGCCGACCGCCGACGAGGAATCGCAGGCCCCGCGGCACGACCGTCACGGTGACCGGGCGACCGGTGCTGCCGACCTCGCCGCGACCGCTGCCGCCGCTGCCCCCGCCCTCGATGCGAGGCGCCGGCGATTCCGAGGTGGTCGCGGCCGCGGCATCCGCTCGCACCAGCCTGACCGTGAGCGTCGTGGTCGATCCGACCGTCACGATCGGCGTGAGCTCGGCCTGCAGGTGCGCCGCTGCGGCTCCCTCTGCGACGACGCGCCCGTCCTGCGGCATCCGTTCCCCCTTCGACGGCGTGGTCGCCGTACAGAAATCAGGGCACCCGAGTGGGCGCCCGCGGAGCGAGACTACGCAGCGCGTGCCCGGCCCGCCTCAGGGTGTGCACCGAACCTCGCCGGACGGGTCGGGCGCTCCCGGCGTCCGCACAGTCTCGGAAGCCGTAGCATTCCCCGGTGCCACGTCGCCGCGCGTTCGTCCTGCTCTCCCTCGCCAACCTGTTCTGGGCGGGCAACTTCGTGTTCGCAGGCGTCATCGCCGAGCAGGTCGACCCGGTGTCGCTGACGTTCTGGCGGTGGTCGCTCGCGGCCCTTCCGCTGCTCGTCGTGGCGTGGATCGCCGAGCGCCCCGACTGGCGCGCCGCCGCGCGCGAATGGCGCTGGCACCTCGTTCAGTCGGTCTTCGGCCTGACCGGGTACGCGCTGCTGCTCTACGCGGGCATCGGCATGACCGGGTCGGTGACGGCATCCGTCATCAGCGCGATCAACCCGGCGACGATCGCGCTCGCCGCGGCGGTCCTGCTGGGCGAGCGGATGTCGCGGACGCAGGGCCTCGGGATCGTGATCGCGTTCGTCGGGGTCGCCGTGGTGCTCACCGGCGGGGACCCGCTGGCGGCGTTCGCGGAGGGGTTCGGGGTCGGCGACCTGTTCGTGCTCGGCGCCGTCATCGCGTGGACCGTCTACTCGATCATCGCCCGGCGCCTCACGACGCCGCCGATCACGGCGACCGCGCTGCAGGCCGCCTTCGCCACGGTCAGCATGCTTCCGGTGATCGCCGTGACCGGGCTCACCGCGCCATCCGACCTCGGCGGCACGCTCGCCGTCGCCTACATCGTCCTGCTGCCCTCGGTCGCGGGGTACGCGCTCTGGAACGCCGGCTCGGCGAGCGTCGGGCCCGCACGGGCCGGGGTGTTCCTCAACCTGCTGCCGGTGTTCACGGTGGTCATCGCGCTGCTGCTCGGCCGGCCGATCGACCCGGCCGCCATCGTCGGGGGCGCGGTCGTGCTCGTCGGCGTGTACCTGACGGTGCGCGTACCGCGGGCGAAGGTCGCGCCCGCGGAGCCGGCTTCGGGCGACCTCGTCGGCCCCGCGGGTCTCTCTCAGGACGACGACGTCGCCGGCTCGGCGCCGACCGGACCCGTGCCCCTGCCCCGGTAGACTGGTCGCCCGTGGCACTCACCATCGGAATCGTCGGACTCCCGAACGTCGGCAAGTCGACCCTCTTCAACGCCCTCACCAAGAACACGGTGCTCGCGGCGAACTACCCGTTCGCGACGATCGAGCCGAACATCGGCGTGGTGAACCTGCCCGACCCACGACTCGAGACGCTCGCCGGCATCTTCGGCTCCGAGCGCATCCTGCCCGCGGCCGTGTCGTTCGTCGACATCGCGGGCATCGTGAAGGGCGCCTCCGAGGGCGAGGGCCTCGGCAACAAGTTCCTCGCCAACATCCGCGAGGCCGACGCGATCGCGCAGGTCGTGCGCGGCTTCGAGGACTCCGACGTCGTGCACGTCGACGGCAGGGTCGATCCGAAGAACGACATGGAGACGATCAACGCCGAGTTGATCCTCGCCGACCTCGAAACGCTCGAGCGCGCGATCACGCGCTACGAGAAGGAGGTCAAGGGCAAGAAGCTCGACCCGTCGGTGCTCGCCGCAGCGAAGGAGGCGCAGGAGGAGCTGCAGAAGGGCACGCCGCTCTCGGCCTCGAAGGTCGACCTCGCGCCGATCGCCGAGCTCGGCCTGCTCACCGCGAAGCCGTTCATCTACGTCTTCAACGTCGACGAGGCGGTGCTGACGGATGCCGCCCGCAAGGCGGAGCTCGCCGCACTCGTCGCGCCCGCCGAGGCGGTCTTCCTCGACGCCAAGATCGAGTCGGAGCTCATCGACCTCGACCCGGCGGATGCCGCCGAGCTGCTCGCCTCGACCGGCCAGGATGAGTCGGGTCTCGACCAGCTCGCGCGCGTCGGCTTCGACACGCTGGGCCTCCAGACCTACCTCACCGCCGGCCCGAAGGAGTCGCGCGCCTGGACGATCCGCAAAGGCTGGAAGGCCCCGCAGGCGGCCGGCGTGATCCACACCGACTTCGAGAAGGGCTTCATCAAGGCCGAGGTCATCTCGTTCGCCGACCTCGTCGAGACCGGCTCGGTCGCCGAGGCCCGCGCCAAGGGCAAGGCCCGCATGGAGGGCAAGGACTACGTCATGCAGGACGGCGACGTGGTGGAGTTCCGCTTCAACGTGTAGCGCCGCTCGGAAATGAGCTGGAGTCGCAGCCCGAATCGCTCAACGTGGTACGGGGAGCTCGCGGGGACCGTCATCGTCGGTATTCTCCTGCCGGTCATGTTCATCGCGCTGATCGACCTCTGGACGACCGCAGGTGGGAGATGAGCGCAGGGGTGGACCTGGGCGGGCGGTGGGGCGAGGGCACCCTTGGTTCTGCGGTCGCCTCGATCGGCTTCATCGTCGTCGCCTTCATCGTGGCCGAAGTGATGTTGATCCGATCGCTGTGGCGGCGATGGACGGTGAGGGCTCGCTGTCGGCGTCGCCGACGGTGATCGGCGACGTGGTCGAATTCCGTCACAGTCAGGCATCTGGGAGAAACCATGGTCGACGAGGGCGATCGGGGGAGAGCGCTGGCAGTCGCCGTGGCTGAGCGGGTCACCGCGAAGTACCCTGCGACCTCTGTCGAGATTCGCGACGGTGGAGGTTTCCACGGGACAGTCGCGACCTTCACCCCTCGAAACCCCGGCGGCGCCCCGCTGGTGTTGCTCGCCGCATATGACTGGTCCTTCGACATCCACGCTGGGCGGTTCATTCTCTTCGACACGGAGCCGATGGAGGGGAGCGAGCCCGAGCAGGTCGACCTCATCGTGGAGGCGATACTGGAAGTGGCGCGCGAAGGAGTCTCGCGGGGCTTCTTCGACCGCCTCATCTCATTCGGACGAGATCGAGTGGGGCCGTGGAGCAAGTAGTGGACGGGTATGTGGTGGAGTTCCGCTTCAGTTCATAGTGCGCGGAGCACTCAGACCTTCGTGACCCATCGCCAGAGCCACCAACCTACGGCGCCGATCGATACGACGACGAGGATCCAGAAGGCCGCCAGTCCGACGAAGGTCCAGACCGTCGGCTCCGGGTAGACGATCACAGGGCCGAACAGGCCGGCCCATGCCAGCAGGCCGAAGAAGAGGTATATCGCGTACGCCGTGACGAGGAAGAGCGGCAGCGCGATGAGGATCCGCGCTCCTCGAGTGCGCGGGTTCGGCGGCGGTTCCGACATGTGGCCCCCAGCTCGAGGACGCCTTCCAAATGTCGCCCTCCGCGCCGATCCTACTGGTCGGGCTCGCTCGCGGCCGCGAGCGATCGGTCGGAGACGACTGCGCTGCAAGTGGGTGGCCGAGCCCGACGAGCCCGACGACTCACTCTGCCGGCGGCAGCCTCGGGTGGTCCGTGGGGTAGATGCCGATCGCGAATCCGTACGTGGTGTCGCCGGAACGCGGCATCCGGTCGAAGTCATCGACGAGCTCGGCCATCCGTTCCCAGAACTGCGACGCCTGCTCGTCGGTGATCCGCGCATGGCGGATGAATCCCCAGAGTCGACCCTGCTCGAAGGCGTTCGCCGATTCGCGCGCCGCTACCTCGAAGTCGTTGAAGTCGCCCGTCGCCGCGTGGTTCCCCGAGGGCTGCTCGAGCGCGATCGTGAACATCCGAGCCGTGCGCCCGTAGAACCGCTCCTCGATCGCGCGGACCTTCCGCGTGCGCACCACCCGGAGCAGGCCGTTCCTGGCCAGCACGTCGACGTGGTGCGCGACCGTGCTCTTGGGGCGGTCGACGGCGGTCGCGAGCTCGGTGACCGTGGCGGCCCGCTCGTGGAGGAGTTGCAGGATCGTGGTGCGGAGCGGATGGCCGATGGCCTGCACCTGGGCCGGCCGGGTCAGCACGATCCGATCCGCCAGCTCGTAGTCAGGGGGGTTGTCCGCCATGGTCGATCAGACTAGCATCACGGAATGTTCGAGAATAGTCGATCAATGAGTCGGGGAGACCGCTGACATGGCCGAAGTACTGCTGTTCCACCACATCCAGGGCCTGACGGACGGGGTGCGCTCCGTCGCCGACGAGCTGCGACGGGTCGGGCATGTCGTACACACGCCCGACCTGTTCGACGGCCGCACCTTCGACAGCCTCGAGGAGGGATCCGCGTTCGTGCGAGACACGGGCTTCGACGCCCTCTGGGAGCTCGGCAGCGCCGCGGCCGACGAACTCGGCGATGGGCTCGTCTACGCCGGGTTCTCGTTCGGCGTCATGATCGCCCAAGGGCTCGCGCAGACGCGGCCGGGCGCCCGAGGCGCCCTGCTGCTCTACTCCTGCATCCCCGTCTCCGAGTTCGGGGAGGCGTGGCCGGAGGGCGTGCCGGTGCAGATCCACGGCAAGGAGGGCGACGAGTTCTTCCTGGAGGACCTGCCTGCGGCGCGCGAGCTCGTCGCCTCGACGGCCGACGCGGAACTCTTCCTCTACCCGGGCGACCAGCACCTCTTCGCCGACGCCTCGCTCGATGCCTACGACCCCGAGGCATCCGCTCTGCTCATGTCGCGCGTGCGGGCGTTCCTCGCCGGTCCGGCCGTGCGCTGACGCCCCGACGATCCCTCCCGCCGGTGATCGCGCCGACGGGAGGTGGTTCGACCGTCAGTCGAGGCCGAACGCGTACAGCTTGTCGTTGGGCATACCGAGGCCGAGGTAGTCGTACCCGGATCCCCAGTACACGGTCCCGTTCGAGATCGCTGCGCCCGAGATGCAGGACCCGCCGCTCGCGAACGCCCAGAGCACCTCGCCGGTCGTCGCGTTCAACGCGTACATGTGGCCCTGCGGGTCGAGTGCGCACCCGAACACGACGCCGTTCGCGGTGGTCACCGGTCCGGCGGTCGATCCGCCGTACGTCGGCCTGGTCTGCCAGCGGATCTGGCCGGTCCGGGCATCGAGCGCGCTCCACACGCCGTCCGTCGAGTCGAGGTACGGGAGCTGGTTGCTGTTGGCGTTCGCGGTGTAGACCTGCGACCCGTCGGTGGCCGATCCCCACTCCAGGCCGCCGAACGTGCCGCCGGGACCCGCCTCGGTCGTCCACAGGATGGCGCCCGTCGCGGGATCGAGTGCCCAGAACTTCCCGCTCTCCTGGCCGACGCCGAGGGTCTCCACGCCCTTGTTCCGGTCGGACTTCGCTGTGAAGAGCATCGGCGCCTGCCCGAAGTCGTGACCCGGGCCGTGCGGCTCGGGGCAGTTGACGCCGTCCCCGAGACCGGGGATGCACGCGAAGTTCCACGCGTCGAACGGCAGCGTCCGAGTGACCCACTTGATCGCTCCGGTCCGGAGGTCGAGGGCGACGATGGAGTCGAACAGGTCGTCGGCCGGGATGCACGCGCGTTGGGCGTTCGGGTCATCGCCCGCCGCCTCCACGCAGGAGAGCACGTCGTCCGGCAGGTCGGAATTGCTGCCAGTCGCGATGTAGACCGACTTGCGCTTGGTGTCGATCGCCGGCGAGCTTCCCGACACGGCCGCCCCCGGGTAGCCCACGTCCGCCATGTAGGTCGTCCAGAGGATCGCACCGGTCGCGAGGTCGAGCGCGACGAGGCTCCCGCGGAAGCTGCAGCAGGGATAGTCGGGAATCACGGCGGCGTAGTACGGCTCGATCGAGTCGGTGCCGACGTACACGACACCGTCGAACACCGTCGCCGATTGCGTGATCATCGCCGTGGGGTGATCCTCGACCTGCGTGCTCCACAGCAGTTCGCCGGTCGCCTTGTCGACCGCGACCACCTCGCCGCCGCCGCCGCCGAACGGACCCTGGTTCCCGAAGACCAGGGCGGTGTCGGTCACCGCCGGTGTCGCGATGGCCGTGTCGCCCAGAACGCCGGTGTACGAGCTGATCTTCGCGGACCACACCTGCTGGCCCGTCGCGCGATCGACGGCGAACAGGTTGCCGGCTCCGTCGGGGACGTACACCCGCGTCGCGTCGACGGCGGGCGTCGCCGCGACGTTGCCTCCGGTGGTGAACACCCACTTGACGGAGAGCCCGCCGACGTTCGCGGCCGAGATCTTCTTCTCGGATGCCGCGTACCGCGTGTTCTCGCGGTCGCCTCCGGCCACGGGCCATCCGTTGCCCGGGCTGCCTCCCGGCTTGCCTCCCGAGTTGCCTCCCGGGGCCGCGAGCGCGGCGCCACCGCCGATCAGGAGGGCGATGATCGCTCCTCCGGCGACGCCCGCCCGGACGGCATTCCGCCATGTCGTGCGCATCATCGCACCCCTCTCTCACCGTCTGAACGGGTCACGAGTGGAACTGCGGCACACGCTACGACTGCCCTTGCGCGGCGGACAGGCCCCGTACGGGGGCCGTCACGCCGTCACTCGAGCGGGCTGACGACGGTCACGCGGAACGGCTCGGCCATGAGCTCTGCCAGCGGTCCGAAGGCGTTCGTGGCCATCGCGTCCTCCAGGTGCTCCATGCGGGCCTCGACCGAGTCCCAGTCGGCGATCTCCACGAGCAGGTCGGGGTCGTCGAGCACCTCGTAGCGGGTGCTGCCGAGGAACCCGCGTCGCCCCCGCCCGCGCGTGGCGACGAGGTCGTCGAGCAGGCGCCTGAGCTCGTCCCGCCTGCCGGGCTGGGCCTTCATCTCGATGATCACCTTGATGGCCATGTCACACCACTTCCTCGTGCTGGAGATCGGCGCGGACGGAGGCGCCGCCCAGAGGCTACGCCGGTCGCGCGCCGTCCGGCAGTCCCCGATCCGCCGCATCGTTCGCAGCCTCGCCGCCGGAAGTCGGAGGTCGCGGGAACTCGGCACGAATCAACATGAGCAAACGTCAGGAATCTCTTGCGTCCCGGGCTGAGCGGCGTATGATCGTGTTCACCACCGGAGGACGCTCCGGCATAGAAAGGCCCCGACGAGTCGACAGACGCCGAGGCCTTTCAGGCTGTCCGGGGTGTTTCGGCAGCGGAAGCCGTGTTCACCCGGTTCCGCGTCGCGTGCAAGACTCGCCTCAGTCGCGACACAAGCATGGCGTGAGGATCGCCAGCACCGACGCCGCAGACGCCGACACGACCCGGGGGGTGGCGATGCCCGATGCAGCCGAACCGCCCGCGACGCCGACGCACGGAGACGACCTCGCCTGGTTCACCGACGTCGTGCACGAGCACTCGCGCGCACTCGTGAAGTACTTCGCGCGGCGCGGCCCGAGGCAGGATGCCGAGGACCTCGCGGCCGACGTGTTCGCGACCGCGTGGCGGCGCCGCGACGACGTGCCGCGCGAGGCGGTGCTGCCGTGGCTGTACCGCACTGCCGGGTTCACGCTCGCCAACCACCGGCGAAAGCTCGTCGACCTCCCCGTCGAGCACGTTCCCGACGCGGGAACCTCGCGTGTCGACGAGGACCCGGAGCTCAGCGCGCTGTTCGACGCCGAACTGCGTGGGGCGCTCCTGAGCATCGGCGAACGCGATCGGCACATCATCCTGCTCCACGCGTGGGAGGGCCTCGACGGCGAGTCGCTCGCCGAGGTGCTCGGCATCTCGCGATCGGGGGCGGATGCCGCGCTCTCGCGTGCCCGCAAGCGCCTCCGCGAGGCGTGGGGCGAGCGCACGTCGTTCTGAACCGTGCAAGGTTCCGCCGACGCGGGACACATGCAGGGTGAGAGAGTCCGGCAGGAACACGAACGAGGTGGGCGACATGGACGAGCGCGAGGAACGCCGCGATCCGATCGACGAGCTGCGGGCGGCCGATCCCGCGGAGGGCGTCGAGCCGCGCGCCGGCTTCGCCGACGAGGTCGTCGCGCGCGTCGCGGACGAGAGCGCGGTCGCGGCATCGCAGGCGAGTGCGATCAAGACGACGGATGCCGCGGCATCCGCCCGCCCGCCGGTCGCCGACCTCACGGCCGAACGCACCCGCCGGCGCCCGCGCTGGCTCCCGGTCGCCGCCGTCGCGGCGTCGCTCGCCGTCGTCGGCGCAGTCGGCTACGGCGTCGGCGCCGCCACCGGAACGACGACGAATCTCGCGGATGCCGCCGCCCCGCCGATCTCGCTGCAGCGTCAGGCCGGCGCGGGGACGACCGAAGCCGGGCCCGTCGCGCCCGGTGCGGCGGCCGACTCGCGGTTCACCGGCGCCGGCGCCGCCGACCTGTCGTACCCGTACGGCTTCGGGCGCAACGCGTTCCACGCGAGCGGGCTGTCGACGGAGGGCGGCACGGCCGCCGCGTACGCGTTCGACGCGCCCGCGGCATCCGACACGGCCACCATCGCGGCGCTCGCCGCCGCGCTCGGCGTCGAGGGGGAGCCCGTGCTCGCCGACGGGGCCTGGACGGTCGGCCCGTCGGACGGTTCGGCGCCGACGCTGTGGGTGTCGCTCGACGGCACGATGAGCTTCTCGTACACCGATCCCGGACTCGACCCCTGGGTCTGCGAGGACGGCGCGGACGTGTGCGAGCCGTCAGGCGAGATCCCGAGCGAGCAGGTCGCGATCGACGCGCTCCGGCAGCTGCTCGCCGACGCGGGGCGCGACGCGGGCGCCTACGAGTTCTCCTCGGAGACCTGGGAGGGGGCGGTCACCCGCACGGCGACCGCGTGGCCGGTCGTCGACGGCCAGCGCGTCGACACCGGCTGGTCCGTCGAGGTCACGAACGACGGCCTGTACAGCGCCTACGGCGCGCTCGCCGAGCTCGTGCCGCTCGGCGACTACCCGGTGGTGAGCGAACAGGAGGCGTTCGAGCGGCTCTCCGACCCGCGCTTCGGCGCGCAGATGACGATCATGCCGTTCGCGGTCCGCGAGCAGGCGAGCGACGAGATCGCCGAATGGGTGCCGCCGACCGAGCTGCCCGCGGTGCCCTCGCCGGGCACGGCCCTCTCATGGCCGGTGAACGACGTCGACATCGTCGAGGCGCGCCTCGGGCTCGCGAGCCAGTGGCAGCCCGACGGCAGCGTGCTCGTGGTCCCGGCGTACGAGTTCACCGATGCCGCGGGCGGCGCGTGGTCGGTGATCGCCGTCGCCGACGAACAGCTCGACTTCTCGATGGAGTAGGCGCCGCTCGGCCGGTCGCCCGAGCCCTGTCGGCGCCGGGGCGATCGGGCTATGGTCGAGGCAACCCGCGACGGTGCGGGAGGGGGAGCCGAAGCACATGAGCGATCACGTCTACCGCGTCACCGAGATCGTCGGGAGTTCGCCCGACGGCACCGACACCGCGATCCGCAACGCCATCGCACGAGCGACCGCCACGCTGCGTCACGTCGACTGGTTCGAGGTCGTGTCGACCCGCGGCGTCGTCGAGGGCGGCGGCGTGGCGCACTTCCAGGTCACCCTGAAGGTCGGGTTCCGGCTCGAGGAGTAGGCGCGTCGAGCGCCGGGCGCCGTCGCGTCGCGACGGGTGGTGCGGCTTCAGGCGAGACCGGCGGTCGCGTCGTCGATCGGCTCGTTCCGCAGTCGGGGCTCGGTCCGAAGCTCGGGCCGCACCCCGGCCTTGTCGGCGTAGAACGCGCGGATCCGGTCCATGTCGGAGGCAACGTTCCCGGTGAGCTCGAACGTCGGGCCGAGGCCCGTCGTCATGGTCGTGCGGTCGACGAACCCCAGGGTGACGGGCATGCCGGTCTCGCGCGCGATGCGGTAGAAGCCCGACTTCCAGTACGCGTTCGAGCCGCGAGTGCCGTCGGGCGTCACGACCAGGCCGAACACCTCGCCGGCGCGGATGCGGTCGACGACCTCGCCGACGACCCGGCTCGGGTCGTCGCGGTCGACGGGGATGCCGCCGAGCCCGCGCATGATCGGACCGCGCCAGCCGCGGAACAGGCTCTTCTTGCCGAGCCAGCGCACGTCGATGCCGTAGTGCCAGGCGATCGCGAGCATGAGGACGAAGTCCCAGTTCGACGTGTGCGGGGCGCCGATGAGCACGGAGGGTCGGCCCGGAGCGGCCTCGCCCGCGAGGGACCACCTGCTGAGGGCCCAGTAGACGCGGGAGACGAGTCGTCGGAGCATCCGGCAACCCTATTCGGGCGTGCATGCGCCGATCGGCATGCGTTCGCCGGCGAGGCGCGGCGTCGCGGTCACGTTATCGCGCACCGGTCGGCCACGGCCAGCATTCGCGCGGGTCCGCCGGCATCTCGATCGCATTCCGGATGCGCGGGTCGGGACGCAGGCGGATGCCGGTCGGCCGCGTCCTGCCTATGATCGCGCTGTGGACCCGAACGCCGCACGCACGATCCTCTCGATCCCCGCCGACCAACCGCTCTCCCTCGAGGCGGTCGACGCCGCGTACCAGCGCGAGCTCTGGCTGCGGCATCCGTCGCGGTACCCCGACGCCGACGGTCGTCGCGCCGCCGAGGCGTGGCGCGACGCGCTCGGTCGTGCGCGCGCGGTGCTCGTGGCGGAGCTCGCCGCGTCGGCCGGATCGACGACGGCGGATGCAGGCACCCCGAACCCGACGCGCCGTGGACTCTCCGGCGGCGCGATCGCCGGGATCGTGGCCGGCGGGGTCGTGCTCGTCGCACTGCTCGTCGCCGGCGGCATCGGCCTGTTCGGGCTCGTGCGCGACGTCGCGTCGACGGCGATCGCGGAGTCGAGCGAGCCGTCGGGCCCCGATACCGACGGAGCGGACGTCGACGTCGAGCGGTACGAGTCGTACGAGACCGGCTACGAGTTCCCGGCGGCGCTCGAGGCGTACTGGGACGGCCGCTACGACGCCGACTGCTCGATCGGGTTCGTCGAGGGATGCTGGCAGATGGCGCTCTTCACCGAGTCGGACTGCGGCGAGCTCGAGGTGACCATCGTCTTCAACGACGACGCCGACTCGTGGGTCGCGGAGGAGACGGAGACCCGACTGGTCTCCGGAGTGCGCGCGGACCAGGCCGTGCCGGTCGTCTTCGGCAACGACGACCGGGAGTTCGGCTGGATCGATCAGGTGCGCTGCACCGACGGCGCCGACACCTGACCGATCAGCGAGTTCCCGCAGGCGGGGGAAGGTGGCGCCGGTCCCGCTCGGACGCGATCCAGTCCCGCTGCCGCTCGGTGCGGGCGTAGCCGAGCCCGAGGCCGACGGCGACGAGGGCGGCACCGACCACGTAGGTCGCCCAGAACCAGGGCTGGAATCCCGGGGCCAGCAGGACGTACACGGCCCCGATGAGGACGACGGCGATGCCCGACGCCTCGGCGATGAGTGAGGCGAGGCGCAGGCCGGGATGGCGCGGCGCCGATGCCCGGAGGGCGTAGGCCGAGGCGTGGTCGTCGCGGACCTGCTCGACGAGGTCGCGTTCCGGCGACGGCGACATGCCCGCGAGGACCGCGGTCAGCTGCTCGGCGCGGCGGAGGTCGTCCCGGCCGGCGCCGATCCGCGTCGAGACCACCGCGCCGACGATCGTGAGCACGGCGACGACGATGGGGATGACCGCGGTGCCGACGGCCGTGGCGCCGGTCTCCATCGACTCCAGCATCATGCGCCTCCGCCCCGCCGTCGCGCTTCATGGTAGTCCCCGAGCGGGGAGCGGGGAGCGGGGAGCGGGGAGCGGGGAGCAGGGAGCGCGGAGCGTCAGCGCGCCGGCCGTCGCCGCATCAGGCCGCCGGCTCGGGGCAGTGGAGGTGCGTCGGCGTCGTGGCATCCCCGCGATCGATGCGGTGCTCGGCCATCAGCGCTCCGCACAGCGGGCAGGTCGGGTCGGCCGGCGGCACGTAGGGCGCCTCGGGGCGGCCGATCCCCACCTGCGCGGGCCCCGCCACGGGATAGAGGAACTGGTTGACCCGCGACCAGAACCCGGGGACGCCCTTCCACGGGTTCGGCAGTTTCTGTTCGTGCACGAATGATTAGTGTACAGACTATTCTGGAGGTCATGACCGATCCGCTCGAGCTCGACCGACAGCTCTGCTTCGCGCTCGCGGCGACGAGCCGCGAGGTCGTGCGGCTCTACCGGCCGTCCCTCGAGCCGCTCGGGCTCACGCATCCGCAGTACCTCGTCATGCTCGCGCTCTGGGAGCAGAGCCCGCTGCGGCTGCGCGAGATCGCCGATCGCCTCCACCTCGAGCCCGCGACTGCGAGTCCGCTCATCGGCCGGCTCGAGGCGCTCGGGCTCCTCACGCGGCGGCGCAGCACCGCCGACGAGCGAGCCGTCGACATCGCGCTCACCACCGACGGCGAGGCCCTGCGGGAACGTGCGCTCGCGGTGCCCGGCGAGGTCGTCGAGCGCCTCGGCTACCCCGTCGAGCGACTCGAACGCCTGCGCGACGAGCTCACGGCGCTCCTCGACGCCGCGCACCGCGTCGGCTGACACGATCGCCGCCGCAGCATGGGCCGATGGTCCGTGTCAAGTCCCTCCCGCGATCCGGGATCAGTCCGTACAACTGACTGCGCGGGTCCCCGAAGCCCGCGACAGGCCGTCGGTCACCGCGCGGAGTTCGACCACGCGGGCGTCCCGGGACCCCCGGGCGATCGACGGCCTGACCCGTTCCATCGCCATGCCCGGAAGGACCCTCGCCCGTTGGGAATGCTCCACGTCGGCCGCATCACGCGGATCGACCTCCCCGACGCCGTGCTCGCCCACGTGCACGCCGTCCTCATCGCCAAGCTCCGAGTCCACGAGCCGGTGCTCGTCGGATGGATCTCGCCCGACGGGCGACGAGACGAAGTGCTCGTGCACCCGTCGATGTCGCTCGTCGTGCGCTACGACGCCGACGACGCCGTCGGCCTCGACCGCGCATGGCTCGAACGACTCATGCGCTCGGCGAACGGCGTCGGCGGGCTGCAGCTGACGCCGGACATGATCGACGCGATGCGAGCCCTGGGAGCCGCCGGCGCCGGCGCGCCGGCCGGTGCGGTCGAGCCCGCGAGCTGAGGTGCGACCATCGCGGATGTCGGCCGCGGATGCGACCATGGACGCGTGCCCGAGATGCCCGAGGTCGAGGCGCTCGCCGGGTTCCTCGCCGAGCGCACGGTCGGGCACGCGATCGCGTCGGCCCGCGTCGCGGCGATCGCCGCGCTGAAGACCTTCGATCCGCCGCTGCACGCGATCGAGGGGCGCCCGATCGTCGCGGTCGGGCGGCACGGCAAGTTCCTCGACGTCGAGTTGGGTGGGGCGGATCCCTCCGCCGAGGCCTCGACCGACGGGTCGTTGCACCTCGTCTTCCATCTCGCCCGCGCCGGGTGGCTGCGCTGGTACGACGAGCTTCCGGCGACGGTCCTCCGCCCGGGGCGTTCGCCGATCGCGCTGCGCGTCCGGCTCGACGACGGCGCGGGCTTCGACCTCACCGAGGCCGGCACGAAGAAGTCGCTCGCGGTGTACGTGGTGCGAGACCCGGCCGAGGTGCCCGGCGTCGCGCGCCTCGGTCCCGACCCGATGGCCGACGACTTCACGCTCGAGCGGTTCGCCGAGATCCTCGGCGGGCGTCGCACGCGGATCAAGGGGCTGCTCCGCGACCAGTCCGTCCTCGCAGGGATCGGCAACGCCTACTCCGACGAGATCCTCCACGCCGCGAAGATGTCGCCCTACAAGATCGCGGCGACGCTCGACGCGGCCGAGGTCGAGCGACTCTTCGCCGCGATGCGCGGCACGCTCGGCGAGGCGCTGGCCGAGGCATCCGGCAAGCCCGCCGCAGAGCTCAAGGACGCCAAGCGGCGCCACCTGCGCGTGCACGGGCGCACCGGGCAGGCGTGCCCGGTGTGCGGCGACACGATCCGCCAGGTCGAGTTCCACGACTCGACCTTCCAGTACTGCCCGACCTGCCAGACCGGCGGCACCCCGCTCGCCGATCGCGTGCTCTCCCGGCTCGTGAAGTAGCTCCTCCGAGCGGGCTGTGGGGATGCCGCGAGGCACCTGTGGTCGCTGCCGCGCGTCGCCCGGGCGTGCTTGCATGCTGCCATGGGCTCGTTCGCGATGTTCCCGCTGGGCAGCGTGCTCTTCCCGCACATGCCGCTCGCCCTGCGCGTGTTCGAGCCGAGGTACCTGGTGATGATGTCCCGGGTCCTCGACGAACAGCCGTGCGAGTTCGGCGTGGTGCTGATCGAGAGCGGTCGCGAGGCGGCGGGCGCCGAGTCGCAGCGACGGTTCGGCGTCGGCACCGTCGCACGGGTCACCGAGCTCGGCGCGACCGACGGCGACCTCGCGGTCATCGCCCGGGGCGGGCGACGCATCGAGGTCGTCGAGTGGTTGCCCGACGACCCGCACCCCGCCGCCGTCGTCCGGGACCTGCCCGAACTCGAGTGGGATGAGCGCCTGCGCCCGCTGCTCGAGAAGGCCGAACTCGTCGTGCGCCGCACCATCGCGCGGGCGAGCGAGTTCGTCGAACTGCCCTGGGACGCCGACGCGGCGCTGAGCGACGACCCCGCCGTGGCGGCATGGCAGCTCGCCGGGATCGCGCCGCTCACGCCGCTCGACCAGGTGCGGCTGCTCGCATCGACGAGCCTGCGCTCGCTGCTCACCGAGCTGGTCGAACTCACGCTCGGTGCGGGTGAGGTCCTCACCACGTCCTGGGCGTCGGTCGACGACCTGGATGCCGAGATCGCCGAGGCGCTCGACCGCCCGGACGACGATCGAGCCGGACCCGGCGACGATCCGCGCGACGATCCCGGCGACGGCGAACCGTCCTCCGGGACCGAGGGGAGCGACCCATGACCGACCGCTGGAACCGCATCCGCTGCCCGAACTGCGGCGAGACCTCCGCCGCGCTCGTGACGGTGGTGCCGACGATGGGCGACGCGGGTCTCGCGGTGACCGACTACCGATGCCCGAGCGGATGCCGCCTCGACGAGCTGCACGCTGAGATCGACGAGGCGCTCGGCATCCGGCACGTCTTCGGCTGATCGCCCGGTCGGCTCAGGCCTCGCGAGCGTGTCGGGGCGCGTGCTCGTCGGTGTCGACCCGGTCGTCGTCGCCGGTGGCGGTCCGCGCCGGAGCGGCCGGGGCCGTCTCGACGCGCTCGGTTCCGTCGGCGGGAACGGCGTCGGTGCGCCGTCCGTCGGGGATCGCGTCACCCTCGGCGGCCGTCGGCGATGCCTCGGCTGCGGCCGGAGCCGTCGCCGGTGCTGCGTCCGCGGGGGTCGCATCCGGGTCGATCTCCATCGCGCGTCGCTCCTGCTTCGCCTGCGCGTCGCGCAGCTCGGCGGCCTGGTCGCGGTGCTCGCGGCTCGACTCGGCCAGTCGCTCGGCCTCGAGCCGCGCGTTGGCGGCGTCGGCCTCGGCGGCGCGGGCCGCGGCATCCGCCTGCATCGCCTTCGCCTCGCGCTCGCGCGCCTCGCGATCGGTCTGCGCGGCCTGCTCGCGTATCTCCGCCGCGTGGGCGCGCTGGGCCTCGGCGCGGGCCTCGCGCCGTCGGCCCGCGGTCGCCACGAGCACGATCGCCGCGACCACGACCAGGAGGGCGATGACGCCCACGACGATCCAGATGGTGGTGCTGGTGTCCACGTTCGCACGTCCCTTCGTCAACTGTGGTCACTCAACCCCACGTCGCGGACCCGCGAACAGGGGTTGCAGATGAGGGCGCGGTGTGGTTCGCGCGACCGGTGGATGCAGAATTCGCCGATCGCTCACGTTCGCTTATGCTGGCAGCACCCTTCCCCCTGAACGGGGGAACCCGTTCAGACTGGGATCGGCGCCCCCCGACAGTGCCGGTCGGCTTGGAGTGTCCGTGGGACGTCATAGCGTCGCGGCTCCGGCGAAGGCGCCGAGCCGCAGATTCATCCTGTCCATCGTCGCCGGGGTGGCCGTCATCGGCATCGTCGCGTCCGGTGTGTACCTGTGGGTGGGAGGCCACCTGAACCCCATCTTCGCCTCCGCCGGCGAGCCGGCGTGCGCGGAGATCGACGAGCTCTCGATCGTCGCCGACACGTCCATCGCGCCGGCGATCGCGGAGCTCGCCGCCGACTTCGACGCCGACACCACGCGATGCGTCGAGACCTCGGTGCGGGCGCAGGATTCCGCCGACACCGCCGCCGAGCTCGCGTCAGGCACGCTGTCCGCCGACGCCTGGGTGCCCGACTCGAGCAGCTGGCTCACACGCACCGCATCGACCGCGGCCTCGCTCGGGCTCGGCGAACCCCAGGCGACCGTGGGCGATTCGGTCGCGACCTCGCCCGTCGTGTTCGCCGCGCCCGCCAGCGAGGCGCAGGAGCTCGCGGCCGAGCCCGTGAGCTGGGCGCGCGTGCTGAACGGCACGTTGCCCGCGCTCCTGCCCGACCCCGAGGCATCCGCCGCCAGCCTGGCGAGCCTCTACGCGCTGAAGGGGCAGTCGTCGCCCGACGACCCGCGGCAGTTCGCCGGGGCGCTCATCGCGCTCGGCAAGTCGATCCCCGCCTCGGCGGATGCCGCGATGACCACGGTCGCCTCGGCGAGTGCGCCGACCGTCGTGCTGACGAGCGAGGCGAGCGTCGCCGCGCACAACGCGGATGCCTCGGCCGAGCCGCTCGTGGCGGCGTACCCGGAAGAGGGCACGATCGCGCTCGATTACCCGTTCGTGCGCATCGGCGACGCCGAGTCGGCGAGCCTCGACGACTTCGAGGTCGCGCTCGGCACGGCGACCGAGCACTTCCTCGAGGCGGGGTTCCGAGCCCCCGACGGCACGGGCGAGGTCGATTCGCCTGGCGTGGCCGCGACCGCGCCGCCGACCCAGACCGAACTCGATGCCGCGGCCCAGATCGAGATCCTGCGTTCGTGGGGCGTCCTGACGCTCCGTTCGCGGATGCTGGCCGTGATCGACGTGTCCGGGTCCATGGAGGAGCCCGCCGAGAACGGCCTGCGCCGCATCGACATCTTCCAGCAGGCCGCCGTCGGCGCCATGTCGAAGTTCTCGGGCGAGGTCGAGCTCGGCGTGTGGGTGTTCTCGACGGCCCGCAACGGCGACCTCGACTACGAGGACCTGTCGCCGATCGCGCCGCTCGCCGACGCGTCGCACACGCAGCAGATCCAGCAGATCATCGGGTCCCTGCCCGCCCGCCTCGGCGGGGCGACGGGCCTCTACGACACGACGCTCGCCGCCTACAAGCGCGTCCAGGAGTCGTACGATCCCGACAAGGTCAACTCGGTGCTCGTCATCACCGACGGCAAGAACGAGGACCAGAACGGCATCAGCCTCGACCAGCTGCTCGCCGAGCTCAAGAAGCTCGAGGACCCGACCAAGCCCGTCGCCGTGATCATGATCGGTTTCGGCCCCGACACCGACCTCGACGCCATGAAGAGGATCGCCAAGGCGACCAAGGGCGGCGCGTACTCGGCGACCAAGCCGGAGGACCTCGGGACGGTGCTCGTCGACGCGCTCTCGCAGCGCACGTGCCGGCCCGACTGCGGCTGAGCGTCGGACCGACGCGGACGACGAAGGGCGCCCTCTCCGGAGGGCGCCCTTCGTCGTCGGCCTGGTGCGGTCAGTGCCCGGTGCCCGCGCCCGCCGGCATGTCCGCCGGTCGGCGCACGAGCGTCGCGCCGACGATCGCGAGCAGCGAGACGATCGCGCCGACGAGGAACGCGCTGCGAACGCCCGCGGCCTGCGCGACGATCGCATCGGCGCCGCCCGCCGAGGCGCCGACCGCGGTCGCGGTCATCACCGTGATGAAGAGGGCGGTGCCCGCCGCCCCGGCGACCTGCTGGAGCGTGCCCACGATCGCCGACCCGTGCGAGTACAGGTGCGGCTCGACCGACCCGAGGGCCGTCGTGAACAGCGGCGTGAACATGAACGCGAGCGAGATCGAGAGCACGACGTGCGCGGCGAGGATCATCCACGGCGGCGTGGTCTCGGTCACGAGCGTCAGCGACCAGAGCACGGCGCTCACGCCGATGCTCGCCGGGACGAGCAGCGGCGTGGGGCCGACCCGGTCGTAGAGCCGGCCGACGGTCGGTCCGAGCAGGCCCATGACGAGGCCGCCGGGCAGCACGAGGAGGCCGGTCGCGAGCGGCTCGAGTCCGAGCACGTCCTGGAGGTAGATCGGCAGCAGGATGATCGTGCCGAAGAGCGCGGCCATCATCACCGCCATGAGCGCGATCGAGACGGCGAAGTTCCGCGAGCGGAACGTGCGCAGGTCGAGGAGGGCCCGATCGCGGCGCTGCAGGAACAGCTGGCGGACGATGAACGCCGCGATGCCGAGCGCGCCGACCGCCAGGGCGATCCACATCGGAACCGCGTCGCCGGGCGCGCGGCCGCTCGCGACCTCGCCGACGAGGCTGAGGCCGTACACGAGCCCGCCGAAGCCGAACGCGGAGAGCACCACCGAGAACACGTCGATCGGGAAGACGCGGGTCTCGCTGATGTTCTCGACGCGTCGGAGCCCGATGACGAGCATCGCGACCGCGATCGGCAGCACCAGCCAGAACATGTAGCGCCAGCCGAGCGTGTTGAGGATCAGGCCCGAGATCGCGGGGCCGATCGCCGGCGCGACCGACATCACGATCGAGACGCGCCCCATGAAGCGGCCCCGGTCGGCCGGTGCGACGACGGTCATCAGTGTCGTCATGAGCAGCGGCATCATGATCGCGGTGCCGGTGGCCTGGATGATGCGGCCGCCGAGCAGGACCTCGAAGCCCGGTGCGAGCGCGGCGAGCAGCGTGCCCGCGGAGAAGAGCGTCATCGCGGCGCCGAAGATCGGCCGGGTCGGGAAGCGCTGGAGCAGGAACCCGGTGATCGGGATCACGACGGCCATGGTCAGCATGAACGCGGTCGTCAGCCACTGCGCCGCGGAGAGCGTCACCCCGAGGTCGTCGACGAGCTCGGGGATCGCGACGCTCATGATGGTCTCGTTGAGGAACACCGTGAAGGTCGCGGCGAGCAGGAGCCAGATCACGCGCGTGTTGCGCGCGCCGTGCTCGGGGCGGGCGGCGACGATGTGCTGGTCGATGGCGCGATCGGCCGCCTCGGCCTCGGCGGTGGCGAGGTCGGGCTCGGGCACGGTGATCGAATCGGTGTCGGGTGCGGATCGTTCGCTCACGGTGCGTCCTGTCGTCTGTTCGTCTCGTCGTCGTCGTTGCTCGGTTCGCCGGGCGCGGCAGGCCGCTCCCGGCTGGGCGAACGAGGAATGCAACCCGCAGTCGTGCGAGCGCTATTCCCGATGCCCGGGATGCATGCGAATGCATGCATCGACTCGGACTTCCCCCAGGTCGGGCCGGCGGCGTCGCACGGACCCGATCAGGGGACGATACCGCGCACCGCCGACACCGCTTCGGCGAGCGCACCCGCGGCGGTCGCGGCATCCGCCTCGTCGACCTCACTGCCGAACGAGAACCGCACGGCCGTCTGCGCCACCTCGGGCGGGAAGCCCATGGCCGTCAGCACGTGCGACGGCTCGTCGCTGCCCGCGGCGCAGGCCGACCCGCTCGAGACGACGACCCCGCGCCGTTCGAGCTCGAGCAGCACCGCCTCGCCGCTCGTGCCGGGGAAGACGTACGAGACCGTGCCCGGCAGCCGGCGCGTCGGGTGGCCCGTGGGCACCGCATCGGGCACCGCCTCCGCGACGAGTCCGCGGAAGCGCGTCGCGGCGGCGGACACGCGCGCCGCGGCATCCGCTCGCTCATCGTCGGCGAGCCGCAGCGCCGTCGCGAACGCGACCGCGCCCGCGACGTTCTCGGTGCCCGAGCGGCGACCCCGCTCCTGGCCGCCGCCGTGCAGCACGGGCTCGATCGGCAGTCGACCGCGCACGATCAGCGCGCCCGTGCCCTTCGGTGCGCCGACCTTGTGGCCGGCCAGCGAGAGCGCGTCGACGCCGAGCTCGTCGATCGCGAGCGGGAGCCATCCGGCCGCCTGCACGGCGTCGGTGTGCATGAGCGCGCCCGACGCGTGCGCGACCGCGGCGAGTTCCGCGACCGGGTTCACCGTGCCGACCTCGTTGTTCGCCAGCTGCACCGAGACGAGCGTCGTGTCGGGTCGGATGACGCGGGCCAGCGCCGCGGGCGCGACGGCGCCCGTCGCATCGACCTCGACCTCGTCGACCTCGAACCCGTGCAGGCGCCGGAGCGCGTCGGCGGACGCGAGCACGGCCTCGTGCTCGACGGGGGAGACGACGACGTGCCGTCCGCGCGGGTTCGCGAGCGCGAGGCCGATGATCGCGAGGTTGTCGGCCTCGGTGCCGCCCGAGGTGAACACGACGTCGCCGGCGCGGCATCCGACCACCGACGCGACCTCGTCGCGCGCCCACCCCAGCGCGCGCGCGGCTTCCTCGCCGACGCCGTGCCGGCTCGACGGGTTGCCGAACGCGCCCGTGAGGTAGGGCCACATCGCCTCGAGCGCCTCGCGGCGGACGGGCGTCGTGGCGGCGTGGTCGGCGAAGATCACGCCGGGCCCGCCTCGATGACGACGTCGAGGCCGAGGTCGAGCGCGCGCGCCGAGTGCGTGAGCGCGCCGACGGAGATGACGTCGACGCCCGTCGCGGCGATGCCGGCGACCGTGTCGAGGTTCACCCCGCCCGAGGCCTCGACGATCGCGCGGCCGTCGATGAGCGCGACGCCCTCGCGCAGCGCGTCGAGGTCGAAGTTGTCGAGCATGATCGTGTCGGCGCCGCCCGCGAGGACGGCCGGGATCTGCTCGACCCGGTCGACCTCGACCTCGAGGTGGGCGGTGTGCGGCATCCGCTCGCGCGCCGCGCGCAGCGCCTCGGCGAGGTCGGCGCCGCCCGCGGTGAGCACCGCGAGGTGGTTGTCCTTGGCCATGATCGCGTCGGAGAGCGACCGGCGATGGTTGCGGCCGCCGCCGTCGCGCACGGCCTGGCGTTCGAGGCTGCGGAGGCCCGGCGTGGTCTTCCGCGTGTCGACGATGCGCGCACGGGTGCCCGCGACCGCCGCGACGTAGCGCGCGGTCAGTGTCGCCACGCCCGACATCCGCTGCACGAGGTTCAGCGCGACGCGCTCGGCGCGCAGGATGCCGCGGGCCGGCCCGGCCACGCGCGCGAGCACGTCGCCCGCCGCGAACGGCTCGCCGTCGGCGGCGAGCACCTCGACCGCGATGCGCGTGTCGACGAGCCGGAACGTCGCCTCGACGACACGCGCCCCGCTGAACACGCCGGGTTCGCGCGCGACGAGCTCGGCCGTCGCGGTCGCCGCCTCGGGGATCAGCGTCTCGCCGGTGAGGTCGCCCCACGGGGCGTCCTCGTCGAGCGCCATCAGCACGATCCGCTCGATCTCGCGGGTCTCGGTCATCAGGCGGCCTGCCTCTCCAGGGTCGGGCGGTGCGCGCTTCGCGCACCGGCGGGGGCTGCCGGCTCGTCGGTTCGCGTGTGGGCGCCGATGCTCTCGGAGCGCGCGAGCGCCGCGGCGACGGTGAGCCGGGCGAGCTCGAGGAGGTTGCGGTCCTCGACGCTCCGCCGGTCGACGGGCTCCGGGGCGTGCCAGGCGTCGAGGCGAGCGGATGCCTCGGCGAGGCCGGCCGCGTCGCGCTCGAGCCCGACGTGGTCCCACATCAGCCGCTGCAGCTCCTCGCGCTCGACCGGCCCGCTCACCCGGCCCGCGTCCGCATCGGCGGATATACGATCCGCCGCGCCGCCCGGGCCCGGGCCGCCTCCCGTGCGGCGGATCGTATATCCGCTGTCGTGAACGTGGGAGATGAGATCGGCAGGGGCGGATGCCGCGTGCGCGATCGCGGCGGCGGCGCGCTCGGCGAACACCGCGCCCTCGAGGAGCGAGTTCGAGGCGAGCCGGTTCGCCCCGTGCACCCCGGTGCGGGCCGCCTCGCCGACGGCCCAGAGGCCGAGGAGGCTCGAGCGTCCGTCGAGGTCGGTGACGATCCCGCCCATGGCGTAGTGCGCGGCGGGCACGATCGGCACGGGCTCGAGCGACCAGTCGAAGCCCGCGGCCCGGCACGCCCGGTCGAGCGACGGGAACCGCCGCGCGAGGAACTCCGCACCGAGCGCGGTCGCGTCCAGGCGCGCCGGCTCGCCGCCCTGCTCGGCCATCCGCCGCCATACGGCGCGGGCGACCACGTCGCGCGGGGCGAGCTCGCCCCGCGGGTCGACGTCGAGCAGGAACCGGTGCCCGCCGGCGTCGCGGATGACCGCGCCCTCGCCGCGCACGGCCTCGGAGATGAGGGGCGTTCCCGGCACCGCCAGCGCGGTCGGGTGGAACTGCACGAACTCGAGGTCGGCCACCTCGGCGCCGGCTCGAGCCGCGGCCGCGACGCCGTCGCCGGTCGCGACGTCGGGGTTCGTCGTGTGGGCGTACAGCATGCCCGAGCCGCCCGTCGCGAGCACGACGGCGTCGGCCCGGAGCTCGCGCATCGAGCCCGCGCCATCCGCCCCGCCCTCGACGAGCACCTGCGCGCCCACGACCCGGCCGCCCTCCACGACGAGGTCGACGAGGGTCGCGTGCTCGAGCACGCGGATGCCGCGACGACGGACCGTCCCGACGAGCGCCGCCTCGATCGCCGCGCCCGTCGAATCGCCTCCCGCGTGCAGGATGCGGGCACGCGAGTGCGCCGCCTCGAGCCCGCGCGCGATGCCGGACTCGTCGCGGTCGAACGCGACGCCGAACCGGATCAGGTCGCGGATCCGGGCCGGTCCCTCCGACGTCAGGATCTCGATCGCCTCGGGATCGCCGAGCCCGGCGCCCGCGGCGAGCGTGTCGGCGGCGTGGCGCTCCGGGGCGTCGCCCGCGAAGACCGCGGCGGCGATGCCGCCCTGCGCCCACGGCGTCGAGCCCTCGTCGATGGCGGCCTTCGTCACGACGGTGACCTCGCAGCCCGCCTCGGCGGCGCGGATCGCCGTCCACAGCCCGGAGATGCCGGAGCCGACGACGAGCACGGCGGTCATGTCAGGCTCCGGTCGTGGCGGGAGCGGGGGAGGCACCCGAGCGCGCGGCCGCGGCATCCGTCGCCGCCGCGATCGTGGACCCGGCCGGGACCGGCACCGAGGCCGGGGGCTTCGCCGCGAGCATGCGCTCGAGCGCGAGGCGCGCGGGTTCCGCGACGTCCTCGGCGACCGAGATGCGGTTGACCACACGGCCCGCCACGAGCTCCTCGAGCACCCACGCGAGGTAGCCCGGGTGGATGCGGTACATCGTCGAGCACGGGCACACGACCGGATCGAGGCAGAAGATCTCGTGCTCGGGGTGCTCGGCCGCGAGGCGCTGCACGAGGTTGATCTCGGTGCCGATCGCGAACGTCGAGCCGGCGGGCGCCGCCTGGATCGCCTTGACGATGAAGTCGGTCGAGCCCGCGGCATCCGCCGCGTCGACGACGGGCATCGGGCACTCGGGGTGCACGATGACCTGCACGCCGGGGTGCTCGGCGCGGGCGCGCTCGATCTGGTCGACCGTGAACCGCTTGTGCACCGAGCAGAAGCCGTGCCAGAGGATGACGCGGGCGTCGGCGAGCTCCTCGGCGGTGTTGCCGCCGAGGGTCTTGCGCGGGTTCCACATGGGCATGGCCTCGAGCGGCACGCCCATGGCCTTCGCGGTGTTGCGGCCGAGGTGCTGATCGGGGAAGAACAGCACGCGCTGCCCGCGCTCGAACGCCTGCTCGAGCACGACGCGGGCGTTCGACGAGGTGCAGACGATGCCGCCGTTGCGCCCGACGAAGCCCTTCAGCGCCGCGGACGAGTTCATGTAGGTCACGGGGATCACGGGAACCCGGCCGTCGGCGTCGACGGCGGCGAGGTCGCCGTAGACCTCCTCGAGCTGCTCCCAGCACTCCTCGACGCCCGACTCGTCGGCCATGTCGGCCATCGAGCAGCCCGCGGCGAGGTTCGGCAGGATCACGGCCTGGTCGGGCCGCGAGAGCATGTCGGCGGTCTCGGCCATGAAGTGCACGCCGCAGAACACGATCGCCTCGGCCTCGGGGCGCGTCATCGCGGCGTTCGCGAGCTGGAACGAGTCGCCCGTGAAGTCGGCGTGCTGCACGACCTCGTCGCGCTGGTAGAAGTGGCCGAGGACCACGACCTTCTCGCCGAGCGTCGCCTTCGCGGCGCGGATGCGGTCGTGCAGCTCGGCGTCAGTCGCCTCGCGATACTCGGCGGGCAGTGCGCCCTGGCGCGGCGAGCCGGTCGGGATCACGTCGCCCATGGACGAGCCGGGCCCGTAGCCGGCGGGCCCGGCGTCGAACTCCCACGGCCCCTTCGCGAGGTCGGGCGTGCAGGTCTCGCCGGCGGCCTTCCCGGCCGTGATGAGCCGGATGGTGCGGTCGACGGATGCCGCGAGGCGGACCTCGCGCTCGGGCGTGGTGGCGGTGGTGCTCATTGCGGTTCCTTGCTGTGCGTTCCGGGCCTGGTGGGGGATGCGGTGGCGGATGCCGCGTGCGGCTGCGCGGGCGCCGGTGAGGGCGACGCCACGGGCGAATGGGCGGGATCGAAGCGGTAGAGGGCCGGCGGGCGGTGCCGCGTGCCCGCGAGGCGCTCGCCGGTGTCGATGAGGGTGCCGGACGCCTCGATCGTGCGTCGGAAGTTCGCGGGGTCGAGGCGGCGCCGGAGCACGGCCTCATGCACCCGGCGGAGCTCGGCCATCGTGAAGCGCTCGCCGAGGAGCGCGTGCGCGATGCGCGAGTAGACGAGCTTGGTGCGCAGGCGCCGGAGCGCGTAATCGATGATCGCGGCGTGGTCGAAGGCGAGGTCGGGCAGGGCGTCCTCGTCGAACCAGCGGACGTTCTCGTCGGAGACGGCGCGCTCCACCTCGTCGGAGTGCACGAGCGCCCAGTAGACGACGGAGACGACGCGCTCGCCGGGGGAGCGGTCGGGGTCGCCGAACGTGTAGAGCTGCTCGAGGTACTTCGGCGCGAGTCCGGTCGTCTCGTTGAGGGTGCGGGCCGCGGCACCGTCGAGCGCCTCGCTCACCGGGAGCCAGCCGCCCGGCAGCGCCCACTGGCCGAGGCCGGGTTCGCGCAGGCGGCGGACGAGCGGGATGCGCAGGCTGGCGGGGCGCTCGCGGTCGTCGGCGACGCCGTCGGCCTGGTCGGGGGCGAGGGCGAAGATGACCGTGGAGACGGCCAGGCGCGCGTGCGTGTCGTGCTGCGACATCCGTTCGCCCCTCTCGCCGTGCTTAGAGTCACCGTGACGCTAAGTGGTTCGAGGTCAGCTTACAGTCACGGTGACACGAACGCGAATCGCATGACGCCGACGCCCGCGACGCGCGCACGGCACCGGGCGCGCGGACCCGGGCGCGCGCGTTGGTAGACTGCCCCCGACAACCGCATACCGGGCCATCGACGCATCGCGGGAGAGCCGGCCGGAACCCCCTGGGAACCGGACGGCACCGAAGGAGCAAGCCTCCCCGCCAATCTCTCAGGTCGCATCACCGCGATGACGAGGCCGACTCTGAAAAGCGGATGCCGCAACGGCGGCTTCCCGCCGAAGGTGAAAGCACAGCTCCCCCGGAGCGTCGCGAAGCTCTCAGGCCCATGACAGAGGGGGAGTTCTTCCGCGGCGACCGCCGCGTGATCCGCGCGATCCTGGAGAACTCGTGACCGACGCACCCGGAACCACCGAAACCGGCACCACCGAGCGCCGCAGCCCCCTCGACGAGGTGCACCGTGCCGCGGGCGCGTCGTTCACCGACTTCGCCGGCTGGCAGATGCCCGTGCGCTACTCGAGCGACCTCGCCGAGCACCACGCCGTGCGCGAGCACGCCGGCCTCTTCGACCTCTCGCACATGGGCGAGATCGTCGTCGTCGGGCCCGAGGCATCCGACGCCCTCGACTACGCGCTCGCCGGCAA
The DNA here is from genome assembly GCF_009709675.1 of Agromyces bracchium. GTDB lineage: Bacteria > Actinomycetota > Actinomycetes > Actinomycetales > Microbacteriaceae > Agromyces > Agromyces bracchium. The sequence continues at coordinate 130,102 of NZ_WMLB01000022.1, forward strand.
GCTGTCGGCGATCGTCGAGGGCCAGGCGAAGTACTCGCTCCTCCTCGCCCGCGACGGCGGGGTCATCGACGACCTCGTCATCTACCGCACCGGCCCCGACCGCTACATGGTCGTCGCGAACGCCGCGAACCGCCACGTCGTCGCCGAGGAGCTCCGAGCGCGCACCGCGCCGTTCGAGGCCGACGTCTTCGACGAGTCCGACGACATCGCGCTCGTCGCGCTGCAGGGCCCCGACGCGCTCGAGGTGCTGCAGCAGGCCCCGGGCTTCGGCATCGAGGGCCCCGGCAACGACGAGGAGGACTTCGTCGCCGCCGTCGCCGCACTGAAGTACTACCGCGCGATCGCCGCGACGTGGGAGGGTGCGCCCGTGCTCGTCGCCCGGACCGGGTACACCGGCGAGGACGGCTTCGAGCTCTACGTCGCGCCCGAGCGCGCGAAGGCGCTGTGGGAGACGCTGCAGGAGACCGGCGGGCCGCGCGTCGTGCCGTGCGGTCTCGCGAGCCGCGACACGCTCCGCCTCGAGGCGGGTATGCCGCTGTACGGCCACGAGCTCTCGCGCGACATCTTCCCCGTGCAGGCCGGCCTCGGCCGCGTCGTCGCGTTGACCAAGGACGGCGACTTCGTCGGCCGCGCCGCGATCGAGCAGGGTCCCGCCGAGGGCGCGCCCGTGCTCGTCGGCCTCACCGCCGAGGGCCGACGGGCGCCGCGAGCCGGCTACGCCGTGTTCGACGGCGCCGGCGAGGACGCCCGCGAGGTCGGCGAGATCACCTCCGGCGCCCTCTCGCCCACGCTCGGACACCCCGTGGCCATGGCGTTCGTCGCGCCCGACGTCGCGGAGGTCGGCTCGTCGCTCTTCGTCGACGTCCGCGGCACGCGAGTCGCGGCATCCGTCACCGCACTGCCGTTCTACAAGCGCGGCGCCTGACCCACGAACCCGCCGGCGGCCGCGTCGCCGGTCCAGCACCACACGACCACGAGGAGCACCCCATGACCGACCGCAGCGAACTGCAGTACACCGCCGAGCACGAGTGGGTGAAGGTCGACGGCGACACCGTCACCGTCGGCATCACCGACTACGCCGCCGAGAAGCTCGGCGACGTCGTCTACGTCGACCTGCCCGACGCGGGCAGCACCGTCGTCGCCGGCACCGTCGTCGGCGAGATCGAGTCGACGAAGTCGGTCGGCGAGCTGTTCGCCCCGGTCGACGGCGAGGTCGTCGAGTCGAACCAGGCCGTCGTCGACTCGCCCGAGCTCGTCAACAGCGACCCCTTCGGCGACGGATGGCTCCTGAAGCTCACGACCACGTCGCTGCCCGCCCTGCTCAGCCTCGACGAGTACCGCGCCCTGACCGGCGAGTAGGTCTCGAGCCGCGGGCTCCGCCCGCTCCTCGACCCGCGAACGACAAGGAAGACGATGACCACCAGCACCTCCCCGGCCTTCGACGTCGACGCCTTCGGGCGCCGGCACATCGGCACCACCCCGCGCGACCACGAGTGGATGCTCGCCGCGCTCGGCTACGACTCGCTCGACGCGCTCATGGACGCGGCGGTGCCGAGCGCCATCCGCATGCACGAGGTGCTCGACTCGGTCATCCCGGCCGCGGCGACCGAGCGCGAGGCGCTCGCCGAGCTGCGCGAGCTCGCCGACGCGAACACCGTGCGCACGTCGATGATCGGGCTCGGCTACTCGGGCACGATCACGCCCGCAGTGATCCAGCGGAACGTGCTCGAGAACCCGAGCTGGTACACGGCCTACACGCCGTACCAGCCCGAGATCTCGCAGGGCCGCCTCGAGGCGCTCATCAACTTCCAGACGATGGTCACCGACCTCACCGGGCTCGACACCGCCAACGCGTCGATGCTCGACGAGGGCACCGCGGTCGTCGAGGGCATGCTCCTCGCGCGCCGCGCCTCCAAGTCGAAGTCGAACCGCTTCGTCGTCGACGCCGACGCCCTGCCGCAGACGCACGCGCTGCTCGTGTCACGCGCCGAGGCCGTCGGCATCGAGCTCGTCGTCGCCGACCTCGACGAGACGACGGATGTCGCCGCGCTCGGCGAGCACTTCGGCCTCTTCGTGCAGTACCCGGGCGCTTCGGGCCGCGTGTGGAACCCCGCGTCGGTGATCGCCGCCTCGAAGGAGCAGGGCGCGCTCGCGGTCGTCGCGGCCGACCTGCTCGCGATGGCGCTGCTGACGAGCCCCGGCGAGCTGGGGGCGGATGTCGCGGTCGGCACCTCGCAGCGCTTCGGCGTGCCGATGGGCTTCGGCGGCCCGCACGCGGGCTACATGGCGGTGCGAGCCGGCCTCGAACGCCAGCTCCCCGGCCGACTCGTGGGCGTCTCGCAGGATGCCGCGGGCCACCCCGCCTACCGGCTCAGCCTCCAGGCGCGCGAGCAGCACATCCGTCGCGAGAAGGCGACCTCGAACATCTGCACCGCGCAGGTGCTGCTCGCCGTGATGGCCTCGATGTACGCCGTGTACCACGGGCCGCGAGGCATCCGCCACATCGCGGTGACGACCGCGGCGAAGGCGAAGGCGCTCGCCGACGCGCTCACCGGGTACGGCCTGACGCTCGCGCACGACGCGTACTTCGACACGATCCGCGTGCACGTCCCGGGGCTCGCCGCGAACGTCGTCGCACGTGGCCGCGAGCTCGGCGTGAACCTCTGGGAGTCCGACGAGGCGACGGTGCACGTCGCGGTCGACGAGACGACGACCGAGGCCGAGCTCTCGCTCGTCGTCGAGGCGTTCGGATTCGACCCGCGCACCGAGGTGCCGGTGTCGCTCCGCGAACTTCCCGCGAGCCTGCCCGACGCCCAGCGCCGCACGTCGTCGTACCTCGAGCACCCCGTGTTCAACACGCACCAGTCCGAGACGCAGATGATGCGGTACCTGAAGACGCTCGCCGACCGCGACTACGCGCTCGACCGCGGCATGATCCCGCTCGGGTCGTGCACCATGAAGCTCAACGCGGCGACCGAGATGCAGGCCGTCACCTGGCCCGAGTTCGCGAACCTGCACCCGTTCGCGCCCGAGGCCGACGTCGTCGGCTCGCTCGGCCTCATCGAGCAGCTCGAGAGCTGGCTCGCCGAGGTCACCGGCTACGACACGGTCTCGCTGCAGCCCAACGCGGGCAGCCAGGGCGAGCTCGCGGGCCTGCTCGCGATCCGCGGCTACCACCTCGCCAACGGCGACGACGAGCGCGACGTCTGCCTCATCCCGTCGAGCGCGCACGGGACCAACGCCGCGTCGGCGGTGCTCGCGGGCATGAAGGTCGTCGTCGTCGCGACCGACGAACTCGGCAACGTCGACCTCGACGACCTCCGCGCGAAGATCGCCGCGAACGCCGAGCACATCGCGGCGCTCATGATCACCTACCCGTCGACCCACGGCGTCTACGAGCACGAGGTGAAGTCGATCACGCAGGCCGTGCACGACGCCGGCGGCCAGGTCTACATCGACGGCGCGAACCTCAACGCGCTCCTCGGCTTCGCGCGCTTCGGCGACGTCGGCGGCGACGTGTCGCATCTCAACCTGCACAAGACCTTCTGCATCCCGCACGGGGGTGGCGGCCCAGGCGTCGGCCCGGTCGCGGCGAAGGCGCACCTCGCGCCCTTCCTGCCCGGCCACCCGATGGCGCAGCGCGCCGACCACGCCGGCGGCGTCGAGCACGGCGGCGGACCGGTCTCGGCCGCGCCGTACGGCAGCCCGTCGATCCTGCCGATCTCGTGGGCGTACGTGCGCATGATGGGCGCCGAGGGCCTGAAGCAGGCGACCGCGACCGCGGTGCTCGCGGCCAACTACGTCGCCGCGCGCCTGCGCGACCACTTCCCGGTGCTCTACACGGGCGAGAACGGGCTCGTCGCGCACGAGTGCATCCTCGACCTTCGGCCGCTCACCGCGGAGACCGGTGTCTCGGTCGACGACGTCGCCAAGCGCCTCATCGACTACGGCTTCCACGCGCCGACGATGTCGTTCCCCGTCGCGGGCACGCTCATGGTCGAGCCGACCGAGTCGGAGGACCTCGCCGAGCTCGACCGGTTCGTCGAGGCGATGATCGCGATCAAGGCCGAGGCCGACGCCGTCGGCCGCGGCGAGTGGCCGGCCGAGGACAACCCGCTCCGGAACGCCCCGCACACCGCCGAGTCGGTCATCGCGGGGGAGTGGACCCACCCCTACACGCGCGAGCAGGCCGTCTACCCGGTGCACTCCCTGGTGCGCAACAAGTACTGGGCGCCCGTGCGCCGCATCGACCAGGCGTACGGCGACCGCAACCTCGTGTGCGCCTGCCCGCCGATCGAGGCGTTCGCGTAGCGGTTTCGAACGGAGCGCCGCGGACGGTCGTCAGGCCGTCCGCGGAGCGACGTGCCGCCCGCGCTCGACGTACGCGACCGAGCGGCGCTCGACGGCCGCGGCGCGGCGACGTGCGACGCGGCGTTCCGCCTCGCGGATCTCGGTCTCGTCCGCCGTGAAGCGGTGGTCGGTGCGACGGCCGGCGAGTCCGCCGGCGTTGACGGCGTGTGCGAGGTCCATGCTTCCTTCTCCCGAGGTCGGACCGGGCGGTTCGGGCCCGGCATCGACCATGTTCCGCATGGTCGCAGGTCGCGACATCCGGGACGCCCCTCGACCAGCCCCGGGAGTACACTGAGGATCACTCGCACAAGGGGGGTGCGCATGATGCCGATGGATGTCGTCGCCCTGCTCGCCACGCTCGGTTTCGCGGGGCTCATGGTCGGCTGCACGCTCGCCGGCGCACGGGGGCTCGGACTCGAGCAGCGCGCGGACCTGCTCGACCGACGCAACCCGCAGCTGGCCGATGCCCTCCGCCGGGCCGAGTCCTTCACCGACCTCTCGCGCGGCGGCTTCTACGGTGGCGCGGAGCAGTTCTCCGTGGTCTGCACGCCCGGCCGCCGCAGCTGGATCGATGGAGCGCTCGTCCGATCGAACGACTCCGACCTGCGCGTCGAACCGCCGGAGGAGACGCTGCCGCCGATGCCCGCGACCGTGGTCGCGCTCGCGGGAGCGCGTCACATGGCCGACGCGCCGCGGCCGCGGCATCCGTCGACCCTGCCCGTTCGACCGGACGCGCCCGTCGGTCAGTCGGCGGGCGGCGCGAAGAGCCCGGGCCACCAGCCGACCGCGAGCGGGTAGCCGACGAAGCTCACGATGTCGAGCAGCCAGTGCGCGATGACGAGCGGCATCGTGCGGCCCCAGCGCGTGTAGGCCCAGCCGAAGACGACGCCCATCACGGCGTTGCCGATGAACCCGCCGAACCCCTGATAGAGGTGGTAGCTGCCGCGCAGCAGCGCGCTCGACAGGATCGTCGCCCACGGGCCGACGCCGAGTTCGCGCAGGCGGGTGAAGAGGTAGCCGACCGCGATGACCTCCTCGGTGAGCGCGGCCTTGAGGGCGGCGAGCACGAGGATCGGAATCGTCCACCAGTAGGTGTCGAGCGGCTGGGGTACCACGGCCACGGTGAACCCGAGCGCGCGGCCGGCCGCGTACAGCGCGAGCCCGGGCACGCCGATGACGGCCGCGAGCAGCAGGCCGGATGCCGCGTCCCGGCCCGGTCGCGTCAGGTCGAAGCCGATGCGGCGAAACGGGCTGCGCCCCGGCTGCCAGAGCAGGTAGAGCACGAGGGCGACGACCGCGAGCCCGAAGACGACGTCCAGGAACTGGTAGGTGAAGTCGAGCCACTCGCGCGAGGACCGCGACTGGTTCAGCGCGGCGCTCTGCTCGCCGAGCGGGCGCTCCGCGGTGAGCCGGCCGATGATCGCCACGATCGAGTAGACCGCCGACGCCCCGAGCGAGAGCGCGAGCACGATGGCCACCTCGAAGCGGAGACGTCGTGCCGCAGGCATGCGGCAATCCTCGCACGGGCGCCGATGACGCAAGAATCGTGCGTCGGCGCCTGCTCATCTGCGCACGTACCCGTCGCAAGATTGCGCCTCGGTAACGGTTCCGCCGTGAAGTTTGTTCGGCGATGACCCGCTTATAGTCTCGATTCACCTACCAGCGCCCCCCTGCTCGACCACGAATCGAACAGTCGTGCGCTCATCTCACAGGAGGAACATTGAAGATCAAGAGAATCGGCGTTGGCGCCATTGCTCTTGCGGCGGCCGGAGCGCTCACGCTCGCCGGTTGCTCGTCCAGCAACGAGCCCGCGGCCGAGGGCGACTCGACCGCGGTCATCTCGGTCAACAACACCGAGCCGCAGAACCCGCTGATCCCGACGAACACGAACGAGGTCGGCGGCGGCCTCGTCCTGCAGAACATCTTCGCCGGTCTCGTGTACTACGACGCCGAGGGCGCCGCCCACAACGACGTCGCCGAGTCGATCGAGACCGACGACGCACAGACCTACACGATCACGATCCGCGAGGGCCTCACGTTCACCAACGGCGACCCGGTCGACGCCGAGTCGTTCGTCACGGCCTGGAACTACGGCGCCGCGCTCGACAACGCGCAGCTCTCGAGCTACTTCTTCGAGCCGATCGAGGGCTTCACGTACGACGAGAACGTCGACGAGCTCTCGGGCCTCGAGGTCGTGGACGACCTGACGTTCACGGTCACGCTCAAGCAGCCCGAGTCTGACTTCCCGCTGCGACTCGGCTACACCGCGTACTTCCCGCTCCCCGCCTCGGCGTGGGACGACCTCGAGGCGTTCGGCGAGAACCCGGTCGGCAACGGCCCGTACATGATGGACGGCGAGGGCGCGTGGCAGCACAACGAGCGCATCGACGTCGTGAAGAACGAGGACTACGACGGCCCGCGCGAGGCGCAGAACGGCGGGATCGACATGATCCTGTACGCGAGCACCGACGCGGCCTACGCCGACCTCCAGGGCGGCAACCTCGACATCCTGCAGGATGTTCCGGACAGCGCCCTCGAGACCTTCGAGACCGAGTTCGAGGGTCGTTCGGTGAACCAGCCGGGCGCCGCGAATGCGACGATCACCATCCCGGAGCGCCTCGAGCACTTCAGCGGTGAAGAGGGCAAGCTCCGTCGCGCCGCGATCTCGCACGCGATCGACCGCGAAGAGGTCACCGATGTGATCTTCAACGGCACCCGCTCGCCCGCGTTCGACTTCACGTCGCCGGTCATCGACGGCTACTCGGAGGACATCCCGGGTTCCGACGTGCTCGAGTTCGACCCGGAGCTCGCGAAGGAGCTGTGGGCCGAGGCCGACGCGATCAGCCCGTGGAGCGGCACCTTCGAGCTCGCCTACAACGCCGACGGCCCGAACCAGGGCTGGGTCGACGCCGTGGCGAACCAGCTGAAGAACAACCTCGAGATCGAGGCCGCCGGTGCTCCCGTCCCGACGTTCGCCGAGCTCCGCACCTCGGTTACCGAGGAGACCATCACCACGCCGTTCCGCACCGGTTGGCAGGCCGACTACCCGTCGCTCTACAACTTCCTCGGACCGCTGTACGGCACGGGCGCGGGCTCGAACGACGGTAAGTACTCGAACCCCGAGTTCGACGCGCTCCTCGAAGAGGGCGCCGCGGCGACCGAGGTCGAGGCCGGTATCGAGAAGTTCCAGCAGGCTCAGGAGATCCTCTTCGAGGACCTCCCCGTGATCCCGCTCTGGTACACCAACGGCCTCGGCGCCTGGGGCGAGCAGGTCGACAACGTCGAGTTCGGTTGGGACACCTGGCCGATCCTGAACCAGGTCACCAAGAGCGAGTAATTCTCGAACGGGGTGTCAGGGGTTAGACTCTCTGTCGCCCGTGGGGCGGCGGTCCAGTGGATCGCCGCCCCACTCCCACGTATCCGGGGTGTGCCGAGACGCGTAACATCGTGTGTGCGCACTCCCATATCGGTGAGGTTTTCTTCCACAATGTCAACACACGCAGATCGCGGGGCCTGATCAATGGCCGGCTACATCGCGCGCCGACTGCTTCAGGCGATCCCTGTCCTGCTCGGCACCACATTCCTGATCTACTTCATGGTGTTCGCCCTTCCCGGCGACCCGATCATCGCGCTGTTCGGTGAGAAGACGCCGTCCCCGGCGGTCGTCGAGCAGCTCCGCGAACGGTACAACCTGGACCAGCCGTTCATCGTCCAGTACTTCCTCTTCCTCGGCGGCATCTTCCGCGGCGACTTCGGAACCTCGTTCTCCGGCCAGCCCGTCTCCGAGATCCTCGCGGCGACCTTCCCGGTCACGCTGCGCCTCGCGGTGCTCGCGGTCTTCTTCGAGATGGTCGCCGGTATCACGATCGGCCTGGTCTCGGGGCTTCGCAAGGGCGGCATCTTCGACGCGAGCGCGCTCGTCGTGAGCCTGATCCTCATCTCGCTCCCGATCTTCGTCATCGCGTTCGTCGCGCAGTTCATCTTCGGGATCCAGCTCGGATGGTTCCGAACGACGGTGAGCTCCGGAGCGCCGATCCAGGACCTGATACTCCCGGCGATCGTGCTCGCCACGATCAGCTTCGCGCAGATCACCCGACTGACGAGGGCGTCGGTCATCGACACGGACACCCAGGACTTCGTTCGCACCGCCGCGAGCAAGGGCCTGAGCCGCCGGCGGATCGTTCCCGTCCACATCCTCCGCAACTCGCTCATTCCCGTCGTGACCTACCTCGCCGTCGACTTCGGCGTGCTCATGGTGGGTGCGACGGTGACCGAGGGCATCTTCAACGTGCCCGGCGTCGGCCGGACGCTCTACCAGGCCATCATCCGCGGCGAGGGACCGACCGTCGTCTCGTTCGTGACCGTGATGGTGCTGATCTACCTCGTCATCAACCTGCTGGTGGATCTGCTGTACGCCGTTCTCGACCCGAGGATCCGCTATGCCAAGTAACACCCGACCCACGCAGGCGCACTACGTCGCGCCCCTCGAAGAGACGCCGCTGGTCGCGATCGACTCAGTGAAGGCCGACGGCAAGCCGTCGAACCTGTGGACCGACGCCTGGAAGGACGTGCGCAAGCGTCCGATGTTCTGGATCTCGGCCGCGCTGATCCTGTTGGTCGTGATCGTCGCCCTCTTCCCCGGGTGGTTCACGCAGGTCCCGCCGAACAACGACTGCCAGCTCTCGAACAGCAACGGCGGGCCGCAGCCCGATCACCCGCTCGGGTTCACGAAGCAGGGATGCGACATCTACTCGCGCATCATCCATGGCACCTCGACCTCGCTGTCCGTCGGGCTGATCGTGACGTTCATCGTCGCGACCCTCGGCATCGTCATGGGCGCCCTCGCCGGCTTCTACGGTCGCTGGGTCGACGCGGTGCTCTCGCGCCTCGGCGACATCTTCTTCTCGATCCCCTACATCCTCGCCGCCGTCGTCATCATGTCGGTGCTCTCGCAGTACGCGAACGTGTGGGTGATCTCTCTCGCCATCGGCATCTTCGCGTGGCCTGCGACGGCTCGTGTCCTGCGTGCCGAGATCCTGAGGGTGAAGAACTCCGACTTCGTGATGGCCGCCACGGCACTCGGCGTCTCGCGCTTCCGGATCCTCGTCCGGCACGTGCTGCCGAACTCGATCGCGCCGGTGATCGTGATCACGACGATCTCGCTGGCATCGGCGATCGTGGCCGAGGCGACGCTCTCGTTCCTCGGCGTCGGACTGCCCTCCTCGACCATGTCGTGGGGCAACGACATCAGCCAGGCGCAGACGGACCTTCGCACCGCCCCGCAGACGCTGATCCTGCCCTCCATCGCGCTCTCGGTCACGGTGCTGAGCTTCATCATGCTCGGCGAGGTCGTCCGCGACGCGCTCGACCCGAAGGCGAGGGCGCAGCGATGACCGAGATCGTGAACGGAACCGATGTGCACCAGGCAACGACGAGCGACACGGAGCGCCCGATCCTCGAGATCAAGGACCTCGAGGTCGCGTTCAACACCCAGACCGGCAAGGTGAAGGCCGTCGACGGCGTGAACATCACGCTGTATCGCGGCCAGAGCCTCGCGATCGTCGGCGAGTCCGGATCGGGCAAGTCGACGACCGCGCACGCGATCATCAACCTGCTCCCCGGCACCGGACACATCGCCGGCGGACAGATCCTCCTCGACGGCCAGGACATCTCCAAGGCCTCCAAGAGGGAGATGGAGTCGATCCGCGGTCGCAAGATCGGCTTCGTGCCGCAGGACCCGATGTCGAACCTCAACCCCGTATGGTCCATCGGGTTCCAGGTGGAGGAGGCCATCAAGGCCAACGGCATCGCCACTGGCCGGAAGGAAGTCAAGGCGCGCGCCATCGAGGTGCTGCAGCAGGCCGGCCTGAGGGACGCCGACCGTCGACTCAAGCAGTTCCCGCACCAGTTCTCGGGCGGGATGCGCCAGCGCGTGCTCATCGGCATGGGTCTGGCGGCCGATCCGCAGCTCCTGATCGCCGACGAGCCGACCTCGGCGCTCGACGTCACGGTGCAGCGGGTGATCCTCGATCACCTCGAGTCGCTCACGCGCGAGCTCGGGACGACCCTGCTCTTCATCACGCACGACCTCGGTCTGGCCGCGGAGCGCGCGGAGCAGCTCGTCGTGATGTACAAGGGCAAGATCGTCGAATCGGGCCCATCGCTCGAGATCCTGCAGAACCCGCAGCACCCGTACACGCAGCGACTGGTCGCTGCGGCGCCGAGCCTCGCGTCGCGCCGCATCCAGGCGACGGGCAGTGTGGCAGCGGCCGAGGCGTCGATGTCCGAAGGCGCGGCCGCGGCGGCGGGCGACTCGATCGACCTGATCGCGACGGCGGAGGCGCGTCACGAGGCGCTGGAGAGCGCGGTCGGACAGCCGCCGGCGATCGTGGTGGAAGACCTGACCAAGGTCTTCAAGATCCGCGGGTCGGGCGACTTCACCGCGGTCGACGGCGTGTCGTTCCAGATCGCCAAGGGCACAACCACGGCCCTCGTCGGAGAGTCGGGTTCCGGCAAGTCCACCGTTGCGAAGATGCTGCTCAAGCTGGAGGACTCCACGAGCGGCAAGATCGTCGTCGGCGGCAAGGACCTCGCGAAGCTCAGCGAGAAGGAGCTCTTCGCGCTCCGAGGTCGCATGCAGCCGGTGTTCCAGGACCCGTACGGTTCGCTGAACCCGCTCCGCAACATCGGGAACACGATCGCCGAGCCGCTGTCGACCCACAAGGTCGGCGATCGGGCGTCGCGCCGTGCGCGCGTGTTCGAGCTGCTCGACCAGGTCTCGCTGCCGCGCACGCTCGTCGGCCGCTACCCGAACGAGCTCTCCGGGGGCCAGCGACAGCGCATCGCGATCGCGCGTGCGCTCGCGTTGAAGCCCGAGATCGTCGTGCTCGACGAGGCCGTGTCGGCGCTCGACGTGCTCGTGCAGGCCCAGATCCTGCGCCTGCTCGCCGACCTGCAGGCCGAGCTCGATCTCACGTACCTCTTCATCACGCACGACCTCGCGGTCGTCCGCGTCATCGCCGACCACGTCTGCGTGATGCAGAAGGGGCGCATCGTCGAGGCCGCGACCACCGACGAGGTGTTCGAGAACCCGCAGGAGCAGTACACCAAGGATCTCCTCGCGGCGATCCCCGGTGCGAACCTCCAGATCGGCGCGTAGTCGCGCTGAACTGCCGGACGCCCGGTCTCCGCTCGCGGAGGCCGGGCGTCCGCCGTTTCCGCCGGACGCGGTAGGCTGGTCTGGCGCGATCCGTGACTTCGGCTCCTCGCGCTCCCACCGACTCCACTCCAGCGCCTCGGCGCTGCCGATCCGCGCCCCGGAGCCGCACGGCGACCGGAGGCCACGCGAGGACCACACCATGGCCAAGGCCACCCGCAACGACCTGCGCAACGTCGCGATCGTCGCCCACGTCGACCACGGCAAGACCACGCTCGTCGACGCGATGCTGCAGCAGACGAACTCCTTCGACGCGCACGCGCACGTCGAGGAGCGCGCGATGGACTCGAACGAGCTCGAGCGCGAGAAGGGCATCACGATCCTCGCCAAGAACACGGCGATCTCGTACAACGGCGTGCACGCGGGCGGATCCCCGGTGACGATCAACGTCATCGACACCCCCGGCCACGCCGACTTCGGCGGCGAGGTCGAGCGCGGCCTGTCGATGGTCGACGGCGTCGTGCTCCTCGTCGACGCGAGCGAGGGACCGCTCCCGCAGACGCGCTTCGTGCTCCGCAAGGCGCTCGAGGCACGCATGCCGGTGATCCTCCTCGTGAACAAGACCGACCGTCCCGACGCCCGGATCGACGAGGTCGTCGCCGAGAGCCAGGACCTGCTCCTCGGCCTCGCCTCCGACCTCGCCGACGACGCTGCGTCGGCCGGAACGGATGGCGACCTCGACCTCGACGCCATCCTCGACGTGCCCGTCGTCTATGCGTCGGGTCGCAACGGCGCGGCGAGCCGCACCCAGCCCGAGAACGGCGCGCTGCCCGACAACGACGACCTCGAGCCGCTCTTCGAGGCGATCCTCGAGCACATCCCGGCGCCGACCTACGACGACGAGCACCCGCTGCAGGCGCATGTCACGAACCTCGACGCCTCGCCGTTCCTCGGCCGCCTCGCGCTGCTCCGCGTCTTCCACGGCACCATCAAGAAGGGCCAGACCGTCGCGTGGGTCAGGCACGACGGGTCGGTGCAGAACGTGCGCGTGACCGAGCTCTTCCTGACGAAGGCGCTCGACCGCTACCCCGCCGAGAGCGCCGGCCCCGGCGACATCGCCGTGGTCGCGGGCTTCGAGGACATCATGATCGGCGACACGCTGGCCGACGCCGAGGACGTGCGCCCGCTGCCCGTGATCGAGGTCGACGAGCCCGCCATCTCGATGACGATCGGCACGAACACCTCGCCGCTCGTCGGCAAGGTCAAGGGCCACAAGCTCACCGCGCGCATGGTGAAGGACCGCCTCGACCGCGAGCTCGTCGGCAACGTCTCGCTCCGCGTCGTCGACATCGGCCGCCCTGACGCGTGGGAGGTGCAGGGCCGCGGCGAGCTCGCGCTCGCGATCCTTGTCGAGCAGATGCGCCGCGAGGGCTACGAGCTCACCGTGGGCAAGCCCCAGGTCGTCACCAAGCAGGTCGACGGCAAGCTGCACGAGCCGTTCGAGCACCTCACGATCGACGCGCCCGAGGAGTACCTCGGTGCGATCACGCAGCTCCTCGCCGCGCGCAAGGGCCGCATGGACAACATGTCGAACCACGGCACCGGCTGGGTCCGCATGGAGTTCATCGTGCCGAGCCGCGGCCTGATCGGCTTCCGCACCGAGTTCATGACGACCACGCGCGGCACCGGCATCGCGAACGCGATCTCGCACGGCTACGACGAGTGGGCGGGGCAGATCGTGACGCGCAACAACGGATCGATCGTCGCCGACCGCGCGGGCGTCGTGACGCCGTTCGCGATCATCGCGCTCCAGGAGCGCATGACCTTCTTCGTGAACCCCACCGAGGAGGTCTACGAGGGCATGGTCATCGGCGAGAACTCGCGCAACGACGACATGGACGTGAACATCACGAAGGAGAAGAAGCTCACGAACATGCGTTCGTCGACGGCCGACACCTTCGAGTCGATGACGCCGTCGCGCCAGCTCTCGCTCGAGGAGTGCCTCGAGTTCGCCCGTGAGGACGAGTGCGTCGAGGTGACCCCGACCGCCGTGCGCATCCGCAAGGTCGAGCTCGACGCCACGGCGCGTGCGCGGGCCGCATCGCGCCTGAAGAAGCAGGGCTGACACCCGGTCGAAGGGGGATGCCGCGGGGAGCCCGCGGCATCCCCTTTCGGCGTCTCGGCGGTGGCGCGTTCGTCATCGATGCGGGCAGTGGAGGAACCTCACAGAAACGACCTCGTATGGTTGTCGGGTTCTTCGAAACCCGAGTTTGTCGTTACGCAACCGTTACCTGAGTACCAACTTCCCCCGCTTATGAACTTCCCCCAGCCCCAGCATGGCCGTCGTGCGGCCGGACGGCCCCGTTACCGCCGCACCGCCCCCGCAACGCCCATCACCCGCGCCGTCCCCGACGCCCCGCAGGAGACCGTGGCCCCGGCACGTCCGGCCGGCCGTCGTCGCGCCGCAGCCGCCCTGCGCCCCGTCATGACGATCGGCGCCATGACCTTCGCCGGTGGCATGCTGCTCTCGACGAGCGTCCCCGCGCTCGCGGTGACCGCGACCGACACCGTGGCCCGCGCCTCCGTGTACGCCCCCGCCGAGGACACCATCTCGCTCCGCTCGCAGACCCTCGAGGTCGGTTCCGAGGTCGCGCTCGAGCCCATCGAGGTCGGCGGCTTCGACGTCGAGGCGGCCCCGCCGCCCATCGAGTCGAGCGTCGCCGGCGTGGGCGAGGTCTCCCTGCTGCAGGCCGACCGCGTCGTGTGGCCGGTTGACCCCTCGCGCACCGCGTCGGGCTTCGGCCCCCGCATCGCGCCGTGCGCCGGATGTTCCACCTTCCACGACGGCATCGACTTCAACCCGGGCGTCGGCGCGACCATCGGCTCGATCGCCGACGGCGTCGTGATCACGGCCACCGAGGCCGGCGGCGGCCTGGGGGTCTACGTCGAGGTGCAGCACAACATCGACGGCGCGGTCGTCACCTCGCTCTACGCCCACATGCAGTACGGCTCGCTCGCCGTCGCTCCCGGCCAGCGGGTGACCGCCGGTCAGCCGCTCGGCGCGGTCGGAACGACCGGTCAGTCGACCGGACCGCACCTCCACCTGGAGATGTACGGCGCCGACGGCGTCCGCTTCGACGGGATGGCCTGGCTCAGCTCGCACGTCAACGGCTGAGGTTCGCGACAGCGACGACGCCGGCTCACGTGCCGCGGTGCGTGCCGCGGCACCCCTCGCCTCAGCGACCCGAGAACTCGGGCTCGCGCTTCTCGATGAACGCGGCGACGCCCTCGCGCATGTCGGCGGTGCGGAACGCGTCCGCGAAGCCGGCGACCTCGAGCGAGGCCGCGGTCTCCGTGGGGGTTCCTGCCGCATCGACCAGCACGCGCTTGGCGAGGGCGACCGCCGTCCAGGCGTTCGCCGCGACCTCCTCGATCGTCGCGCGTGCGCCCGCGAGCAGCGCTTCCCGGTCGGCGAAGCGCCGCGCGACGAGGCCGGCCGCCTCGGCCGTCGCGGCGTCGATGCGCCGGCCCGTGAAGATGAGCTCCTTCGCGAGCGAGAGCCCGACGGCGCGCGGCAGGCGGACCGTGCCGCCGAACCCGGGGATGAGACCCAGCCGGACCTCGGGCTGGCCGAACGAGGACGCATCCGTCGCATAGATCACGTCGCACGCGAGTGCGAGCTCGAGCCCGCCGCCGAGCGCGAACCCGTCGACGCACGCGATGACGGGCGCCGGGAATGCCTCGATCGCCGAGGCGACGCGATGCCCGAGACGTGAGGCCTCAGCACCTTCCTCGGGAGTGAGCGTCGAGAGCGAGCGGATGTCGGCGCCGGCGACGAACGCGCGGCCGCCCTCGCCGACGACGATGACGCCGCGGACCGCGTCGGCCTCTTCGAGGAGCTCGTCGAAGGCGTCGGCGAGCGCGCGGAGCACCTCGGGGGAGAGCGCGTTCAGCGCCTTCGGCCGGTCGATCACGACGGTGGCGACGACGCCGTCGCGTTCGATGCGCACGGGCGCGCGGTCCGCGTCGGTTCCGGGCTGTTCGGTCATCCTCGATCGTCCTTCCCGCGGCGTTCAGCCGCACCGCCGACCACGCTACGGCATGGCGCCCACGGGTCGAGCCGGGCCCGTCGGGACGGACCCAGCCACGGCGGATAGACTCGCGCCCATGCCTCTCCTCTCCAGGCGCGCACGCGCCACGGCCGTCGCGGCGAGCCTCGCGGCGGCAGCCCTGCTCTCCGGGTGCACGGGCACCGTGCAGGAGGCCGTCGAGCGCGGTGTCGAGGACGCCGTCGAGGGTGCGACGGGCGGTCAGGTCGACCTGAGCGGCGAGCTCCCGGCCGACTTCCCGGCGTCGGTGCCGGTCATCGACGGCGACGTCGAGCTCGCCGGCGGCGCGGCGGACGCCGAGGGGTGGGTCGTGGTCATGAGCTCCGAGGCGACGGATCCGCTGGGCGACGCCCGCGCCGCGATCGAGGGCGCCGGGTTCCGCGAGGACCCCACGCTGGCCCAGGCCACCGCGGCCGGGTCCGCGTACACCGACGGCGAGTACCTCGTCATCCTCGCGGGCGAGGGCGGCACGGTGACCTACACCGTGACGCCGGCGCCGTGAGCGCCGCCGGCGAGCGCGGCTCGCTCGGCTCCCGCATCGGCACGCTGGCGATCGCGTTCGCGGTCGGCGTGGTGTACGGCACCATCGCCACGATCGGGCACCGCCATGCGTTCGAGGTCGCCGGGGTCTCGATCCCGTGGGGCCTCGTCGCCGGACTCGTCGGCGTCGCCGCCCTGCTCGTCGGCATCCGGCTCGTCGCGGGCGGGAGGGCGGCCGCGACGGCCGCCGCGGTCGGCGTCGTCGGCACCGTGGCCGTGCTCTCGCTGCCCGGTCCCGGCGGTTCGGTGCTCGTGGCCGACGGCGTCGTGGGCATGGTCTGGGCGATCGGCCCCGCCATCGTTTCGGTATTGGTCGTCGCGTGGCCCTCGCTGCCATCGCGCGAGGCGCGGCGCGCATAGACTGGCAGTCCAGCATCACCGAAGGGACAGCGACCCACCGTGACCTATGTCATCGCCCTGCCGTGCGTCGATGTGAAGGACCGTGCCTGCATCGACGAGTGTCCCGTCGACTGCATCTACGAGGGTGAACGCTCGCTCTACATCCACCCCGACGAGTGCGTCGACTGCGGAGCCTGCGAGCCGGTGTGCCCGGTCGAGGCCATCTACTACGAGGACGACCTCCCCGACGAGTGGGCCGACTACTACAAGGCGAACGTCGAGTTCTTCGACGAGGTCGGCTCGCCCGGCGGAGCCGCGAAGGTCGGCGTCATCCCGAAGGACCACCCGCTGATCGCCGCGCTGCCCCCGCAGGGTCACTGACCATGGCGCTCGGGGCCCTGCCCGAGTACCCCTGGGACCTCATGGTCCCGTACCGCGATCGTGCGGCCTCGCATCGCGACGGCATCGTCGACCTCTCGATCGGGTCGCCGATCGATCCGACGCCGAACCTGGTCCGCGAGGCGCTCGCGGCGGCGACCGACGCGCACTCCTATCCGACGACCGTGGGCACGACCGCACTGCGACGCGCGATCGTCGACTGGTTCTCGCGTCGTCGCGGCGTCGAGGGCCTCCAGGCGGATGCCGTGCTGCCGACCGTCGGCTCGAAGGAACTCGTCGCACTGCTGCCCTTCTTCCTCGGGGTGGGCGCCGGCGACGCGGTCGTCCATCCGCGTGCGGCCTACCCGACCTACGAGATGGGCGCCGTCTTCGCGGGTGCCGAGGCCGTGGCATCCGACGACCCCGCCGACTGGCCGGCGAACACTCGGCTCGTGTGGTTGAACTCCCCGGGCAACCCCGACGGCCGGGTGCTCGGCGTGCCCGAGCTCCGTCGCGCCGTGGCGCGGGCTCGCGAGCTCGGCGCCGTCATCGTGGGCGACGAATGCTACGCCGAGCTCGGCTGGGAGGAGCCATGGCGGGAGGGGGCCGTCCCGAGCGTGCTGGACCCGGCGGCGACCGGCGCCGACCCGCGCGGCGTGCTCGCGATCTACTCGCTCTCGAAGCAGTCGAACATGGCCGGGTACCGGGCCGCGTTCGTCGGCGGCGACCCCGAGCTGATCGCGCGACTCACGACCGCGCGCAAGCACGCCGGGCTCATGGTGCCCGCGCCGCTCCAGGCGGCCATGGCGGTCGCGCTCTCCGACGACGCGCACGTGCAGGAGCAGAAGGCGCGCTACCGCGCGAGGCGCGACGAGCTCCGGCCCGCCCTCGAGGACGCCGGCTTCCGCATCGACCACAGCGAGGCGGGGCTGTACCTCTGGGCGACCGAGGGCAGGGATGCGTGGGAGTCGATCGGACGCCTCGCCGACCTCGGCATCCTCGGCGGACCCGGGCACTTCTACGGGCCGCACTTCCCGCAGCACGTGCGACTGTCGCTCACCGCCACCGACGAGCGGATCCGTCAGGCCGCCGCCCGCCTGCGGGCGACGGCGGTGCGCTGATCGCGCCGATCGTCACCGAATCGTCGCCATGACTGTGGCACCACTCCAATCGATCGCGTGATCCATTGGCGGATGCGACAGTGTGCGCCGGACCCGTCTAGGCTGTAGTCGGGCCGCGCGCGCCGACCGGTGCCGGACCGGAGAGCAGGGAACCGCGAGACAGTGACGATCACAGGAGACGCCGTGAGCAACGTCGTGAACGAATCCGTCGGGGTCGACGCCGACACCGCGACGCTGAACTTCCCCGGCGGGACGGCCGAATTCCCGATCCACCACGCCTCGCAGGGCAACCCGAGCATCGACCTGTCGACGCTCACCCGGCAGACCGGTCTCACCGCGCTCGACTACGGGTTCGTGAACACCTCGTCCACGCGATCGTCCATCACCTACATCGACGGCGAGCAGGGGATCCTGCGGTACCGCGGCTACCCCATCGAGGAGCTGGCGGAGCACTCGACCTACCTCGAGGTCGCCTGGCTGCTCATGTACGGCGAGCTGCCCACGGCCGACCAGCTCGCCGAGTTCGACGAGAAGATCCGTCGGCACACGCTCCTTCACGAAGACCTGAAGCGGTTCTTCTCCGCGCTCCCGCACACCGCGCACCCGATGGCGGTGCTCTCGAGCGCCGTCGCCGCCCTCTCGACCTACTACGAGGACTCGTCCGACCCCCACGATCCCGACCACGTCGAGCTCACGACCATCCGCCTGCTCGCGAAGATGCCGGTGATCGCGGCCTACGCGCACAAGAAGAGCATCGGCCAGGCGTTCCTGTACCCCGACAACTCGCTGAACTTCGTCGAGAACTTCCTGCGGCTCAACTTCGGCAACATGGCCGAGCCGTACCGCATCGATCCGACGCTCGCGAAGGCGCTCGACCGTCTGCTCATCCTCCACGAGGACCACGAGCAGAACGCGTCGACGTCGACGGTGCGCCTGGTCGGTTCGACCGGCGCGAACCTGTACGCGTCGATCTCCGCGGGCATCCAGGCGCTCTCGGGCCCGCTGCACGGCGGCGCGAACGAGGCCGTGCTGCAGATGCTCGCGCAGATCCGCGACTCGGGCGAGGGCGTCGGCAAGTTCGTCGAGCGCGTCAAGCGCAAGGAGGACGGCGTCAAGCTCATGGGCTTCGGCCACCGGGTCTACAAGAACTACGACCCGCGCGCGAAGATCGTGAAGACCAGCGCCGACGCGGTGCTCGAGGGCCTCGGCGTGAACGACCCGCTGCTCGACATCGCGAAGGAACTCGAGCAGTTCGCGCTGGAGGACGACTACTTCAAGCAGCGGCGCCTCTACCCGAACGTCGACTTCTACACCGGCGTCATCTACAAGGCCATGGGCTTCCCGACGCGGATGTTCACCGTGCTCTTCGCCATCGGCCGCCTGCCCGGGTGGATCGCGCACTGGCGCGAGATGAACCTCGACGGGGCCACGAAGATCGGTCGTCCGCAGCAGCTGTACACGGGCTCACGCGAGCGGCACTACCCGACGCACTGAGCCGCGCCCGATCCGCGGCGAGAACGAACGGCCCGTCCTCGGACGGGCCGTTCGTCGTTCCCTGGCTCGGATGCCGCAGCCCGCGTCAGAGCGCGGCGATCTCGTCGGCCGCGGCGTCGTCCACCGGCGCCGAGCGGTGCTCGACCAGACCCGGCCGCGGGTCGAGGTGGATGCCCGCGAGCATGCAGCGGACGGACCCGCCCGCAAGCTCGATCGTCGGCACGTCGAGCGGCAGCAGGCGCGCGGTGCGCTCGATCCGGGCCCGCTGGTCGATGGTCAGCGCGTCGAACGCCGTGCGCGAGAGCGCGAGCACGCGGCCGTCCGCGGACCAGAGTTCGAGGGCGTTGCCCGCGAACGCGTCGACCTGCGCGTTGTCGAGCTCGATCACGTCGCGTCGGCCGCGGGCGGCCAGCCGGCCGAGCACCTCGTCGCGGCGCGCGGGCGAGACGAACATGTCGGCGGCGACGAGCGCGAACTCGGTCGCGATGCTGAGGATCACGTTGGTGTGGTACACCGCGACGCCTCGCCCGTCGACCGCGTCGAAGACCATCGGCTCGTAGCCGAAGTTCGTGCAGAACCGCTCGAGCGCGATCGGATCGGCTCGGTTGGACCGTGCGGCGTACGCGATGCGCGACTCGTGGTCGAGCACCATCGCCCCGGTGCCCTCGAGGAAGACGTCGTCGTACTCGAGCCCGGAGTAGTCGATGACGTCCTGGACACGGTACGTGGTCTTCAGGAGCTCCACGATGTCGCTGCGGCGCTCGGTCCGACGATTCGGCGTGAACATCGGGAACAGCGCGATGTGCCCGCCCGAGTGCGTCGAGATCCAGTTGTTCGGGAAGACGCTGTCGGGTCGGTGCGCGGTCTCGTCCTCGAAGAGGTGGACGGTCACGCCCGCGGCCTCGAGCGCGGCGGCGGCGCGCGTCACCTCGTCGTACGCCGACGCGGCGAGACGATCGGGGTCGAGCCCGCCGGCGTCGGGCTGGAACCCGTTGTCGGCGAGCGTGTGCGGATTCGGCGCGAAGTGGTGCGGCCGCACCATGACGACCGCGGCGGGGGACTGGACGGACATCCGCTCAGCCCACCGGCGAGAAGGCGCCGACGAGGCCGAAGAGGTCCTTCGGGTCGTCCGGGTCCGCGACGAGGTCGATCCGCTGCTCGTACCGGGTCCCGGCGACCTGGTCGCGCGCGTACCGCAGGGCCGAGAAGTCCTCGATGGCGAAGCCGACGGAGTCGAAGACCGTGATCGCGTCCGCTTCCGCTCGACCCGCGCGGCGACCCGCCAGGACCTCCCAGAGCTCGGTGACGGGGAAGTCGGCGGGCTTGGCCTGGATCTCGCCCTCGATGCGCGTCTGGGGCGTGTACTCGACGAACACGTCGGCGCGGTCGAGGATCGCGGGGTCGAGCTCGGTCTTGCCGGGGCAGTCGCCGCCGATCGCGTTCAGGTGCATGCCCGGGCGGACCCACTCGTCCGCGACGACGGTCGCGCGCGCCTTGTCGGCCGTGCACGTCGTCACGATGTCCGCGCCGTCGAGCGCCTCCGCCGCGCTCCCGGCGACCTCGATCGCGAAGCCGAGCGGGAGCATGTTGCGGACGAACTTCGCGATGGCGTCGGGGTCGACGTCGAACACGCGGAGCGTGGTGATGCCGAAGGCGTGGCGGAAGGCGAGCGCCTGGAACTCGGCCTGGCTGCCGGTGCCGATCATCGCCATGACCCGGGAGTCGGGGCGCGCGAGCAGCTTCGCCGCGAAGGCGGAGGTCGCGGCGGTGCGGAGCGCGGTGAGCACGGTCATCTCGGCCAGGAACGTGGGGTAGCCGTTGTGGACGTCGGCGAGCACGCCGAAGGCGGTGACTGTCTGGTAGCCGCGGGCGGGGTTCGAGGGGTGGCCGTTGACGTACTTGAAGGCGTAGGACTCGTGGTCGCTCGTCGGCATGAGCTCGATGACGCCGAACGGCGTGTGGCTCGCCACGCGGGGCGTCTTGTCGAAGCTCTCCCAGCGTGCGAAGTCCTGCTCGAGGTACTCCATGATCCCCGCGATGATGCGCTCGGGGCCGGTTGCGGCGACCCATCCGACCATGTTGCGTACGTCGACGAAGCTCGTCATCTCGATCCTTTCAGTTCGGTGATTCGAGGGTACGATCCGTCGATATGCAACAGCAACGACCCCTCTGCGCACGGATCGTCACCCAGATGAGCAGTCTGCGATACGGCGATGTACGATCTGTACATGGAACCACTCGACGACCTCGACCGCCGCCTGCTGGCGCTGCTCCGTGAGGACGGCCGCACTCCCGTGGCGGAGCTGTCGCGCCGGCTCGGCGTCGCACGGGCGACGGTCACGGGGCGGATCGACCGGCTCGTGGCATCCGGCATCATCGTCGGTTTCTCGGTGCGCGTGCGCGACGAGACGGACCCGCTCTCGATCCACGCGATCTCGTTCATCGAGGTCGAGGGGCGCACGACCGACGACGTGATCCGCCGCCTGCGAGGGTTCCCCGAGATCATCGCGCTGCACACGACGAACGGCGGATGGGACCTCGTCGCCGAGCTCCGGACGGAGACGCTCGGCGAGTTCGACCGCGTGCTCGGGCGCATCCGCTCGATCGACGGCGTGGTCAACAGCGAGACGAGCCTGCTGCTGAGCTCGGTGCTGCGCTGAGCTCGGTGGGGCGCTGAGACCCGGGCGCCGCGTCAGCGGCCGGGCTGCAGCACGAGCGTGTCGGTCGCGGCCCGTCGCACCGCGCGCGTCGAGAACGGCCACTCGCGCGTCTCGCCCGCCTGCCACAGCTCGGCCTGGTCGTCGTAGTGCGGGTGGAAGGCGTGCCCGGAGGCGCCGGTCAGGTTGACCCAGGTCGAGTCGTTGAAGTTCTGGAGGTCGATCACCATGCGCATCGAGGGCACCCAGTTCACCTCGTAGCCGAGCGTCGCATCCCACCCGTTGGCGTTCACGATCGCCGAGCCGCCGCCCGTCTCGTACGGCCCGCGGTTGAACAGCCACTCGATCGGTCCGATGCCGGACTCGCCGAACGTCTGGTTCGTCAGGGTCAGCGTGTGCAGCTCCCCCCACCGCCACGACGCGGGGTCGTCGCCCATAAGGGCGGATGCCTCGGCCCACGCCGTGCCAAGGGCCGCGGCGAGCACGGCGTCGCGTCCGGTCGCGCCGGACGCCCGATCGGACCACCACGCGTCATCGGGCTGGCCGAGCAGGGTGCCGAGCACCGAGAACCAGCGGTCGCCGCCGACGGGACGGGTCGATTCGGGAAGGCCGCCGAACATGCCGTCGAGCAGGGTGCGCCAGAACACCGCGAAATACGCCGCCTGGGCGCTGTCGGCGTCGGCCGAGGCGTCCCAGTCGGCGAGCAGGCGCGCGCCGCGTGCGGCGTCGCCGTCGAGGTCGAGTTCCGCGATCACCGGCAGGAAGGCCTCGGCGTTGGCGTCGCGCGTGTCGAACTGGATCTCGCCCATCGCCTCGACGGTGATCGGCTCGCCCTCGGCGATGAGCTCGCCGAGCCGGCGCTCGATGCCCTCGGCGCGGTACCCGAGGTCCCAGTCGCGCGTGAGCATCGGGCCGTCCTTCTCGACGGCGTTGTTCGCGGTCACGATGTAGCCGCGGTCGGGGTTCAGCACCGACGGCAGCTCGTCGTAGGGGACCGTCCCGGTCCAGCCGTTCTCGCTGGTCCAGCCCGGCAGCGGCACGGTCCCGTCGCCCGAGGCGCGCACGGGGATGCGGCCGGGCGCCTGGTAGCCGATGTTGCCGTCGACGTCGGCGTAGACGAGGTTCTGCGAGGGCACCTCGAAGCGCTCGGCGGCGGCGCGGAACTCCTCCCAGGTGGAGGCCCGGTTCATCGCGAAGATCGACTGCGGGGTGCGACCCGGCTGCAGCGCGGTCCACTGGAGCGAGACCTCGAGCTCCGCCCCCTCGGTCGCGGCGGGCTCCTCGGCGTCGTCGGCGGCCGCGTAGCCCTCGGCGACGGCGGCGAAGTCCGCGCCGATGCCGGTCACGATCGGTCCGCGCGCCGTCGATCGCACGGTGATGGTCACGGGTTCGCCGCCGGCGACCTCGATGACCTCCTCGCGCGTCGTGAGCGGTTCGAGCGCGCCGTCGAACTCGTACGAGTCCTCCGTGACGCGCTCGAGGTAGAGGTCGGCGACGTCGGGCCCGAGGTTGGTGAAGCCCCACGCGATGCGCTCGTTGTGGCCGATGATGACGCCGGGGAGCCCCGAGAACCCGTAGCCGGCGACGTCGAACGTGCAGTTCGACGTGAGCTCGGCGCAGTGGAGCCCCATCTGGACCCAGATCGACGGCATCGCCGGCCCGAGGTGGGGGTCGTTGGCGAGCAGCGGCTTGCCCGTGTCGGTGAGTGCGCCCGAGACGACCCACGAGTTCGACCCGATGTCGCCGCCCTCGGGGCCGAGCAGCTGCGGCAGTGCGTCGAGTCGGGCCGCGAGGTCGCCGAGCAGGTTCGCCGTCTCCGGGTCGGCGGTGGTCGCGGCGAGGGACGCGGCGGACTCCCCGCGGGCCGCGGTCGCGGCCTCGACCGCGCGCACGTCGAGCCCGGCGGGTGCGGCCGCGACCGGTCCGCCCACGATGGTCGGCTTCGCCGACCACGGGAAGTCGGGGTGCAGCTGCGCGACCTGCTCCGAGCTGAGCCCGGAGGAGAGCAGGAGCGCGCGGTCGATCTCGTCGCCGAGGTTCGACCGGAGGTCCCAGGCCATGGCCTTGAGCCACGCGATCGAGTCGACCGGGGTCCAGGGCTCCGGCTCGTAGCCCGGGTTCTGCAGGGCGAGCACGCCGTACTCGAGCGAGAGCTCGACACCTGATCGCTCGGCGAGGTAGGCGTTCACGCCGTCGGCGTACGCCTCGTAGAGCGCCCGCGAGTCCTCGTCGAGCATCTCGAACTCCTGCTCGGCGATGCCGCGCCAGTCGAGCGTGCGGATGAACGCGTCGGTCGCGACCTGCGACTCGCCGAACAGCTCCGCGACTCGGCCCGCGGTGACGTGCCGGCGGAAGTCCATCTCCCAGAAGCGGTCCTGCGCGTGCACGTACCCCTGTGCGAAGAGCAGGTCGTGGTCGGTCTCGGCGACGAGCTGCGGGATGCCGGCGTCGTCGCGGTACACCGTCACCGCGCCGTTCAGGCCGGCGACCGAGATGCGCCCCGACTCGACCGGGAAGGAGCGGTGCACCGTCCACCAGCCGAACCCGACCGCCGCGACGCCGAGAACGAGCACCGTGACGAGCGCCCCGACGAGGAACTTCGCCCAACCGGTCCGTCGGGTCCTCGGCGCGTCGGTTCCCACGTCACTCCTTCGTGTCGCCGCATGGCTCGGGCCGCTCGTCCGAGCGGCCCCGGGTCATCACTGTACCCCGCCGCACGCGACGCGTCGGCTCGCGGCGCCGGGCGCGGCCTCAGGCGTGCAGCGCGGCGTTCAGCGCGATGCCCTCGCCCCCGCGCGAGAGCACCTCGACGCGCCCGTCGAGGGAGTTGCGGCGGAACAGCAGGTTGGGCAGGCCCGAGAGCTCGACCGCCTTCACGATCCGGTCGCGCTCGCCGGGGCCCCCGCGGAGCACCACCTTGGTGCCGGCGGTGACGTACAGCCCGGCCTCCACCACGGAGTCG
The DNA here is from genome assembly GCF_009709675.1 of Agromyces bracchium. GTDB lineage: Bacteria > Actinomycetota > Actinomycetes > Actinomycetales > Microbacteriaceae > Agromyces > Agromyces bracchium. Next base: position 155,208 of record NZ_WMLB01000022.1, read on the forward strand.
TCGCCGATCGAGATGCCGATGCCCGAGTTCGCGCCGAGCAGGGCGCGCTCGCCGATCGCGACGCGCTGCGTGCCGCCGCCCGAGAGCGTGCCCATGATCGAGGCGCCGCCGCCGATGTCGCTGCCGTCGCCGACGACGACGCCCTGCGACACGCGGCCCTCGACCATCGAGGACCCGAGCGTGCCGGCGTTGAAGTTCACGAAGCCCTCGTGCATGACCGTCGTGCCGGGTGCGAGGTGCGCGCCGAGGCGCACGCGCGACGCGTCGGCGATGCGCACGCGATCGGGGATCACGTAGTCGAGCAGGCGCGGGAACTTGTCGAGGCCGGTGACGTGGATGCCCGCACGCTGGAGTGCCGGACGCAGCCGGTCGAGGTCGTCGGGGTGCACCGGTCCGGCGTTGGTCCACGCGACGTTCGGCAGGTGTCCGAAGACGCCGTCGAGGTTGAGCCCGTTGGGGCGGACGAGCAGGTGCGAGAGGAGATGGAGCCGCAGGTACGCGTCGGACGTGCTCGCCGGTGCGTCGGCGAGGCGGATGGCGACGCGCACGGCCTCCACGCGGACCCCGCGCCGCTCGTCCGGGCCGACCGACCCGACGGGCGGCTCCCACTCCGGCGCGTCGGCGGGCTCGCCGAGCTGCGGCGCCGGGAACCACGTGTCGAGCACCGTGCCGTCGCCGGCGATCGTGGCGAGGCCGTCGCCCCAGGCGGTGGCGGGCGCGGTCGGGTTCGACGAGTCTGCGGGCATGTTCCAAGGGTACCGAGCGCGATGGGCGGGCGACGGCGGATGACGCGGGGCGGGGGCCGCCGCATCCGCCCTCGTAGACTCTGGGCATGGCTGCACCCGTCCCGCCCACGGCCGCCCTCGACCTGTCGGCCGACGTCGTCGCCATCACGCAGGCGATCTGCGACGTCCCGAGCGTCTCGGGTGAGGAGGGTGCGCTCGCCGACCTCGTGCAGGACGCGTTGGCGGATGCCGCGCACCTCGAGGTGATCCGCGACGGCGACACGATCGTCGCCCGCACGAACCTCGGGCGCGACCGGCGCGTCGTCATCGCCGGGCACCTCGACACCGTGCCGATCAACGGCAACGTGCCGACCCGGTTTGAAGTCGACGGCGACCGGCAGGTGCTGTGGGGCCGGGGGACGGTCGACATGAAGGCGGGCGTCGCCGTGCAGCTGAAGCTGGCGCACGAGCTCGCCTCGCCGATCGTCGACGTGACGTGGATGTGGTACGACCACGAGGAGGTCGCGGCCGACCTGAACGGGCTCGGCCGGGTCCTGCGTCTCCGGCCCGACCTGTTCGAGGCCGACTTCGCGATCCTCGGCGAGCCGACGCGCGGCGAGGTCGAGGGCGGCTGCAACGGCACGCTCCGGATCGAGTTGCGCGCGACGGGGCGCCGGGCGCACTCGGCGCGCAGCTGGGTCGGCGAGAACGCGATCCACAAGCTCGCGCCCGCGCTCGAGCGGCTCGCGGCGTACGAGGCCGAGACCGTCCGCGTCGACGGCCTCGACTACCGCGAGGGACTGAACGCCGTCTTCATGCACGGCGGCATCGCGGGCAACGTCATCCCCGACGACGCCGTGCTCACGCTGAACTACCGCTTCGCGCCGAGCCGGTCCGTCGAGGAGGCGACCGAGCGCGTCCGAGCGCTCTTCCCCGAGTACGAGCTCACCGTCACCGATGCGTCGGAGGGCGCGCGGCCGGGGCTCGACGACCCGCTCGCGCAGGAGTTCGTGCGCGCCGTCGGCGCCGACGCGCAGCCGAAGTACGGGTGGACGGATGTCGCACGCTTCAGCGCGCTCGGCGTGCCGGCGGTGAACTTCGGCCCGGGCGACCCGCTCCTCGCGCACGCCGACGACGAGCGCGTCGACTGCGACGAGATCATCGCGTGCGAGTCGGCGCTGCGCGCCTGGCTGACGGGAGCGGCGCGCTGAGCCGATCCGTCGGCGAGGAGACCGCGGCGGGTGCGCCCGAGCCGCGGCAGGCCGACGCGCACCGGGTCGGGCGGTGGTCGCCGCGCGTGCGGTGGCGCCTCCTGCCGTGGTGGGGGCGGGTCGTCGTCGTCTACCTCGCCGCCCGTGTCGTGTCGATCGTCGTCGTGCTGCAGTTCGCGCACGCGCAGCCGGCGAACGCCTGGACGGGCGCGCGACCCGGCTACTTCGAGTACGCGAACATCTGGGACGGGCGCTGGTACGCGTTCATCGCCGCCGCCGGGTACCCGACCGAGTTGCCGTTCACGGAGGACGGCCACGTCGCGGAGAACGCCTGGGCGTTCCTGCCCGTGTTCCCCGGCGTCGTGCGGCTCTTCACCACGGTCGGCGTGCCGTGGGACGTCGCATCCGTCGTCATCGCGCTCGTCGCCGGCCTCGCGGCGGCGCTCGTCCTCCACCGGCTCATGTCGCGCGTCCTCGACCCCGACCAGGCGCTCTTCGCGGTCGTGCTCTTCTGCGTCGCGCCGGTCTCGCCGATCATGGGGTTCGGCTACGCCGAGTCGCTCGGCTTCCTCTGGCTGGCGCTCGCACTGCTGCTCCTCGTCGACCGACGGTACGGATGGCTCGTGCCCGTGATCGGCATCTGGGCCTTCACCCGGCCGGGGGCGCTCGCGTTCGCGCTCGCGCTCGGGCTGCACTGGATCGTGCGGTGGTTCACGCGGTCCCGGGACCCGTTCCCCGTCCGCGAGCGCGTGGTCGCGGCATCCGTCGCCCTGTTCGCCGCCGTCGTCGGGCTGGCCTGGCCGGCGATCGCGTGGGCGTTCACCGGCGAACCGGCCGCCTACACCGACACCGAGCTCGCGTGGCGGGCGCCGTACATCGGCTACGTCGAGCTGGTGCCCCTCACGCCCTGGTTCCAGTCGGGGGACTGGTGGCTCGGCCAGCCCATGGGGACGATCCTGCCGATCGCGCTCGTCGTGGGGTTCGCCGTGCTGCTCTTCACGCCATGGGTGCGGCGGCTCGGCGTCGACATCAGGCTCTGGCTCGCGAGCTACGCGCTGTACCTGCTCGCCGTCTTCTTCCCGCAGTCGAGCACGTTCCGGCTGCTCGCGCCCCTCTTCCCGATCGTCGGCGCGTTCGCCGTTCCGCGCTCGCCGTGGTGGCGCGGTTCGCTCGTCGCGGCCTCGATCGCGCTGCAGGCCGTGTGGCTGCGGATCGGGTGGTTCATCGACGGGTACGACTGGACGCCGCCGTGAGCGGCGGGTCGTCCACAACGCCCGGCCCGGTGTCCCGGGCGGGCGTCCCGATACGGGATAATGGAGATTCAGCCACGAAAGGGGTAGCTCAATGGCGGCCATGAAGCCACGCACTGGAGACGGACCGATGGAGGCTGTGAAGGAGGGGCGGCTCATCATCGTGCGCGTACCCCTCGAGGGTGGCGGTCGCCTCGTCGTCTCGGTGAACGACGCTGAGGCCAAGGAGCTCTACGACGTCCTGGGGGGCGTCGTCAACGCGGCCTAGTCAGGCGCCCAGCTTCACGATCTGCAGCAGGCCGTCCCCGGCCGGCGAGATCGCGGTGACGACGGCGGAAGACGCCGCGAGTTCCGAGATGAGCCCGCGGAACGCCGTCGCCACCTCGTCCCGCCGAGCCGGGTCGGCCACCCTCCCCTTCCACAGGGCCCGCGCGACCAGCACGCTGCCGCCCGGCTTGGCCAGGCGCAGCCCGTGCTCGACGTACTCGATGACCGAGGCGGCATCCGCGTCGATGACGACGACGTCGTACGACCGCTCGTTCATGCGCGGCAGCACCTCGCCGGCGCGGCCGGCGATGAGGCGCACACGCGCCGGCGCGATGCCCGCGTCCGCGAAGTGCTCGCGCGCGTGCTGCTGGTACTCGGTCTCGGCGTCGATCGAGGTCAGGTGCGCCGACCGTGCGGCCTGCAGCATGTGGAGCCCCGAGACGCCCACCCCGGTGCCCACCTCGATGATCGCGCGGGCGTCGCTCGCGGCGGCGATCACGGCCAGCTGCGCGCCGACGGCCGGGGAGACCGGCTCGACGCCGAGCTCGAGGGACTGCTGACGGGCCTTCGCGATCGACTCCGATTCGACGACGGATTCGTCGACGTACTTCCAGTTCAGGTCGTGTTCGGACACGTGGCGGCTCCCGGGGACTCTGTCGACCCCCAAGCCTAGGGGTCGAGGCAACGGTCGATCGCACGCCTCGCCGCCGACTATCCTTGACCGCATGGGCGGCCTCACCTTCGACAAACTCCTCATCATCGGGGTGATCGCCGTCTTCCTGCTCGGTCCGGAGCGGCTCCCTCACTACGCGGCGCAGCTCGGCAAGTTCGTGCGGTCGATGCGCGACATGGCGAACGGTGCGAAGGACCGCATGCGCGAGGAGATGGGCCCGGATTTCGACGACGTCGACTGGCGCAAGCTCGACCCGCGCCAGTACGACCCGCGTCGCATCGTGCGCGAGGCGCTGAGCGAGGTCGACCCGTTCGCCGAGCCGGCCAAGCCGGTCGTCGCCCGAGCCGCGGTGAACGAGAACTCCGCCTACCTGCAGCGCAAGCGCAAGCTCGACGCGATCGCCGCAGGGGAGTCGGCGCCGTTCGACTCCGAGGCGACCTGAGGCCGAACCCGGCCTGATCGCGCACCGGTCGGCCCGGGTCAGGCGCGACGGATGGCGCGGAGCACTCGTGCGAGCACGACCAGCAGGTCGCTGAGCCGCGCATAGTCGCGCCCGGTGTGCGGCAGCGGGATCACCCGCGTGTTCACCGACACCGTCACGGGGTCGACGAACCGGAGGAGCCCCTCGCGCCCGTTGCGGCGACCGATGCCCGACGCCTTGAGGCCGCCCATCGGCGCGTCGACGGAGCCGAAGCTCCCGCGGTACCCCTCGTTGACGTTGACGCTGCCGGCGTCGAGCTGGTCGGCGACGCGGAGCGCGCGGCGGGTCGAGCCGGCGAGCACCGACGCGTTCAGGCCGTACTCCGACGCGTTCGCCGCGAAGACCGCCTCGAGTTCGTCGTCGACGACGTGGAGCGAGGCGATCGCACCGAAGGTCTCCTCGTCGAGCGCGCGCATGCCGGGCGCGACGTCGGCGAGGACGGTCGGCTCGAACGCCCACGGCCCGATGTCGGGTCGCGCGTTCCCGCCGACGACGACCCGCGCGCCCTTCGCGAGGGCGTCGTCGAGGTGCCCGCGGATGCGGTCGAGTTGGGCCGCCGTGGCGAGGCTGCCGTAGTCGGCGTCGTGATCGAGGCCCGAGCCGATCCGCGGGTCGGCCAGGCGCGCGGCGAGCGCCGTGGTGAAGGCGTCCGCGACGCGCCGGTGCACGTAGATCCGCTCGACCGATACGCACAGCTGGCCCATCGACGAGAAGCACGCGTGCGCGGCATCCGCCGCCGCCTGCTCGACGTCGACGTCGTCGAGCACGATCAGCGCGTTCTTGCCGCCGAGTTCGAGGGAGGCGCCGACCAGCCGCCGGCCGGCCTTCTCGGCGATCCGGCGCCCGGTCGCGGTCGATCCGGTGAAGCAGATGTAGTCGGCCTCGTCGGTCAGGGCCTCGCCGACCTCGGCGGCCTCGCCCGCGACCACGGCCCAGACGGACTCGGGAAGCCCCGCGTCGATGAACGCGCGGCGGAGCGCCAGCACCGAGAGCGCGCCCTGGTCGTCGGCCTTCTGCACGACCGCGCACCCCGCGGCCAGCGCCGGGATCACGTCCATCGCGGCGAGGCTGATCGCGTAGTTCCACGGCGTGATGACGCCGACGACGCCCTTCGAGCGGTAGCGGATGCGCGTGGTCATCGCGACGGGGATTCCGGCGCGTCGGCGGCCGCCGCGCAGGACGCGCTGCGCGCGGAGCGCGTTCCACCTGGCGACCGAGAGCGCCTGGAACACCTCCTCGAACGCCTGGCCGCGCGTCTTGCCGCTCTCGAGCTGGGTCAGGTCGAGCAGTTCCTCGCGCCGGGCGACGATGAGGTCGTGTGCGCGGAGCAGGATCCTCCGACGCGCGGCGAACCCGGCCCGGGCCCACGCGACCTGCGCGAGCCGTGCGCGCGAGACCGCGCCGCGCACGTCGTCGGCGCTCGATCGCGGCAGCTTGACGAGCGTCTCGCCGGTCGCCGGGGTCGGAATCGCAGCGGTGCGGCCGGTCGTGGCGATCAGGTCTGCGGCGAGGGCGTCGCGCGCGGGGCTCGGGGCGACGGCCGGGGTTCGGGTGGCGGCGTTGGACACGCGGCAAGTCTAGGGGTGCGCAGACCGGGGGACCGTGTCCGGATCGGCCTCGCCGAGTGGGTATGCTTCCCCGCATGACTTCCCCGGAACGGCGGCTCTCCCGCGGCATCGTGGCCCGGTACGCCGTCGGCTCGATCGGCACCGGCGGGTTCGCGACGCTGCCCGGTCTCGTGCTCGTCTTCTACCTGACCGACACCCTCGGCGTCACGGCCCTGCTCGCCGGACTCGTCGTGACCGCGGCGAAGGTGTGGGACGTGCTGATCGATCCCTGGATCGGCGACCGGAGCGATCACGCCCTCGCGGTCGCCGGCACGCGCCGGACCTGGATGCGCGTCGGCGCGCTCGTGCTCCCGGTCGCCTTCGTCGTCACGTTCGCCGCGCCCGCCGCGCTGGGCCCGGTCGTCGCGGGTGCGTGGGTCATGGTCGCGTTCCTGGCGACGGCCACCGCGTTCAGCCTGTTCCAGGTGCCCTACATCGCCTTGCCGGCCGAGCTCACCGACGACTACGACGCGCGCACTCGGCTGCTCACCTGGCGTGTGGTCGTGCTGAGCCTCGCGATCCTCCTGTTCGGCGCGGGCGGCCCGATGCTGCGACGCGCGGGCGGCGACGACGAGGCGATCGGGTACCTGGTCATGGCCGTCGTCGCGGGCGTCGTGATCGGCGTCGGCATGCTCGTCGCCACGACCACGGCGCCGACCGGGATGGTCGTCGAGGAGCGGGCGCGACGCAGCCTCGCCGCCGGCTACGCCGAGGGGCTCGACGCGCTGCGCCGCAGCCGGCCGTTCCGCCTGCTGCTCGCCGGCTTCCTGCTCCAAGGCCTCGCGACGGGCGTCATGCTCGCCGGTGCCAACTACGTCGCCGTGTGGGTCCTCCACTCCGAGGATGCGCTGACATTCCTCTTCGTCGCCCTCATCGGCCCCGCCATCCTGTGCGCTCCGCTCTGGGGCCGGCTCGCACGCCGCATCGGCAAGGAGCGCTCGTTCGTCTTCGCGAGCGCCCTGTTCGCCGTGGCATCCGCCGCCCTCGTCGGCATGCTGTGGGCGCCGGGCGCCTGGGTGTACGCCCCGGTCGCGATCGCGGGCGCCGCGTACGCCGGCATGCAGTCGCTGCCGATGGCGATGCTCCCCGACGTCGTCGCACACGACGCGCGGACGAACGGACCGGGACGCGCCGGCACGTTCGGCGGGGTGTGGACCGCCGGCGAGACCACCGGGATGGCGCTCGGCGCGACACTGCTCACGATCGTGCTCGCCGCCACCGGCTACCTCGAGTCGGTCGGATCCGACGTGGTCGCGCAGCCCGACGCCGCGGTCGCGGGGATCGCGCTGAGCTTCAGCGTGCTGCCCGCACTGCTCGTGCTCCTCAGCCTCGTGCCGCTGCTGCGCTACCCGCTGCGGCGCACCGACATCGACACCCCCGTCCCCACCGAGGAGATCGCCCGATGAACGCCTTCGAACGCGAGCCCGACGAGGTGCTCGCGGAGCTCGCAGCGCTGCGCGAGGCCGACGCGCCGACCCACGGCGGTCGCGTGCTCTCGTACGTCTACGACTCGGGCCTCGCCGAGCTCGACGAGCTCGCCGCGCGCGCGGCCCGGCTCGTGCAGCCGGTCAACGGCCTCGACCCGACGACGTTCACCTCGGTCGCGGCGATGGAGGCGGGCGTCGTCGGCTTCGCGCGTCGGGTGTTCCACGGCGAGGCCGCGGGCGAGGCCGGCCCGGGCGCGCCCGCGCCGGGCGCCGAGGTCGTCGGCTCCGTCACGTCGGGCGGCACCGAGAGCTGCCTGCTGGCCGTGAAGACCGCGCGCGACGTCTGGCGCGAGGCGAACCACGGTGACGAGCGGATGCCGCGGCTCGTCGCCCCGACGACGGTGCACGCCGCGTTCCACAAGGCCGCGCACTACTTCGGGCTCGAGCTCGAGCTCGTGCCGGTCTCCGCGGACACCGGAGCGCCCGACGTGGCCGACGTCGTCGCGCGACTCGACGACGACGTGGCCCTCGTCGTGATGAGCGCGCCCTCGTACCCGTTCGCGACGCTCGACCCGATCGGCGAGGTCGCGTCGGCGACCGCCGAGCGCGGGATCGCCCTGCACGTGGACGCGTGCATCGGCGGGTTCGCGCTGGCCTTCCGTGACGGGCTCCCCGACTGGGACTTCCGCGTTCCCGGCGTGACGAGCCTGTCGGCCGACCTGCACAAGTACGGGTACGCGCCGAAGGGCGTCTCGGTGCTCCTGCAGCGCGGCCGCGACCGGCAGCGCCGGCAGTACTTCGCCACGACCGCGTGGCCCGGGTATCCGGTCGTCAACCCCACGATGGCCGGCTCGAAGCCCGCCGGTCCGCTCGCCGCGGCGTGGGCGATCGTGCAGGTGCTCGGCGAGCCCGGGTTCGCCGAGCTCACCGCCCGGGCGACCACGGCGACCGCGACGCTCCGCGAGGCGATCGACGGCATCGAGGGGCTCGAGGTCGTCGGAGATCCCGTCGGGCCGCTCCTCGCGGTCCGGTCCGATGCCTCCGTCCCGTCCGAGCGTCGGGTCGACCCGCACCACTGGGCGGATGCCGCGCGGGGCGCCGGCTGGCACCTGCAGCTGCAGCCGGGCATGTTCCAGTCCGACGGCACCGTGCTGCCGCACACGACGCACCTGACCGTCACCCCGGTCACCGACCACGTGGTCGGCGAGCTGGTTCCGGCGCTCGCCGCCGCGGCGGATGCCGTCCGCGGCGTGCCGGCGATCGACGGCGGCGCGCTCGTCGGCGGCCTCATCGACCGACTTCCGGGCGGGGCGACCGCGCTCGCCGCATCCTCCGGGCCCGACTCCGACACTGCGGCCGCGCTGCTCTCCGCCTTCGGCCTCCTCGGGGGCAAGGGAGCCGGTGGGGCCCTGCCCGAGCGGATGGCGCCGGTGCTCGCGCTCGTCGAGGCGCTGCCCGGGCCGCTCACCGAGCGGCTCCTCGTCGAACTGCTCGCGCGGGTCGTCGAGCCGCGCTGAGGGCCCGCGCTGGGCGGCCCGCGGCGCCGCTCGGCGCCGCGGCGGCGGCCTACAGCCCGCAGCGCTCGGCGTAGTAGCGGTACAGGTCGGCCTTGAGCTCGGCGCCCGAGGCGACCTCGAGGCGACCCTCGCGACCGTCGCCGGTCGCCACGGTGAACGGCAGGATGGTGCCGCGCTTGTCGTCGGCGAGCGCGTGCGCGTCGCACCGGGCCGGCCGGACCGCGAGCGCCGCCTCGACGGGTGCGTCGCCGGCGGCGACGTCGATCCCGAGCGGCCAGTCCTGGCCCTCCTCGTTGCCGATGAGCGTCGTCGCCGTCACGCCGTCGATCGAGAGGGTGCCGTCGCCGGATGCCACGGGCGCGACGGTCACGTCGATCCACGCGCGCTGGTCGGCGCCCGTGCCCATCGTGCGCAGGCGTTCGGGCAGCTCGATCGCGGCGACCGCGGCGACCGACTCGGCGAGGCAGTCGGCGTCGGCGATGCGCGCCATCGTGTCGAAGGGGTCGTCGGGCTCGATGCTGCCCTCGCGTTCGGTTCCGTCGGCCGCGACGACCCGCAGGTCGATCGAGACCGCGCTCGGGTCGCCGTCGCACACGCTGCCGGTGAGGTCGAGGCGGATGTCGATCGCGTCGCCCGTGCCGAGGTCGAACGGCTCGTCGCGGTCCATGCCCGGTTCGAGGGCGGGGGAGCTGACCGAGAGCGAGGTCACGGTGACCGGCTCGCCGGTGTTCTCGAGGTGCACGACGAGACGGCCCTGCGGCACGTCGAGTCGTCCCTGCTGCACCGCGACGGCGAGGCCGTCGGGCAGGTCGTCGCCGCCGCTGCCGGTGCCGCCGCCGTCGGCCGGCGCGCCGCACGCGGCGAGCACGCCGATCGCGAGTGCCGCGACGAGCAGGCCCGCGGGCCCGACGCGCGCGCGCCGCGTGGACCGGACGCTGGAGCGGGCGGCACGCGGCATCCGTCTCACCGCACCGAGACGTCGAGACGACGACCGGAGAGCGAACGCGGGCGGCCGGCGAGGAACGCCGCGACCTTCTCGATCCCACGCGCGGCCGGGTCGTCGGGCTCGGCGAGTACGACCGGCATCCCCTCGTCTCCGCCGCGCCGGAGCGCGACGCTGAGCGGCACCGCGGCGATGAGCGGCACCGGCTCGTCGACGCCGTCGGAGAGCCGTCGCGCGACTTCGGCGCCGCCGCCCGAGCCGAACAGGTCGAGGAGCGACCCGTCGGCCTGGGCGAAGCCCGCCATGTTCTCGATCACTCCGACCACGCGCTGGCCGGTCTGCCGGGCGACGAGACCCGAACGCTCGGCGACGTCGGCGGCGGCCGGCTGCGGGGTCGTCACGACGACGACCTCGGCGTTCGGCAGCAGCTGGCCGAGCGAGATCGCGACGTCGCCCGTGCCCGGCGGCAGGTCGACGAGCAGCACGTCGAGGTCGCCGAAGTACACGTCGGTGAGGAACTGCTGGAGCGTGCGGTGCAGCATCGGGCCGCGCCAGGCGACCGCGACCGACGAGCCCCGCCCGCCCGGCTCGGTCGGCTCGACGAACATGCCGATCGAGATGACCTTCACGCCGAAGGCGACGGGCGGCAGGATCATGTCGTCGACGCGGGTCGGGCGTGCGGCCGTGCCGTGCTCGTCGACGAGTCCGAGCAGGCCCGGAATCGAGAAGCCGTGGACGTCGGCATCGACGAGCCCCACCGAGAGGCCGCGCGCCGCGAGCGCGACCGCGAGGTTCGCGGTGAGCGTCGACTTGCCGACGCCGCCCTTGCCGCTCGTGACCGCGATCACGCGCGTGAGCGTGCCCGGGCCGAAGGGGTTGCCGCGCGCGGCCCGGCCGCCGCGGAGGCGCTCGGTGAGGGCTGCACGTTGCTCGGGCGTCATGACGCCGAGCTCGACGACGGCGTTGCCCTCGCCGACGACCTGCTCGGCCGCGGCGCGCACGTCGCGTTCGATGCGGTCGGACGCCGGGCAGCCGACGATCGTGAGGCGCACGCCGACCTCGACGCCCGCGTCGGTCGCGGTCACGCGATCGACCATGTCGAGCTCGGTGATCGGTCGACGGATCTCGGGATCGATGACGCCCTCGAGCGCGGTTCGGACGGCCCGCTCGACGTCGCCCGCGTCAGGACGGGGCATTCGCGGCGTCCTCCTCGTCGCGGCGGTCGAGCTCCTCCAGCACCTGCCGGAGCTCCTGGCGGATGAACTCCTTCGAGGCGAGGTCGCGCACCGCGAGCCGGAGCGCGACGACCTCGCGCGCGAGGTATTCGGTGTCGGCGAGGTTGCGCTCGGCACGCTGGCGGTCCTGCTCGATCTGCACGCGGTCGCGGTCGTCCTGGCGGTTCTGCGCGAGCAGGATCAGCGGGGCGGCGTAGGAGGCCTGCAGCGAGAGCACGAGGGTCAGCGCGATGAAGCCGAGCTCGACCGAGTCGAACCGCCAGGCCGGTGGCGCGAGCGTGTTCCAGAGGATCCAGAACGTCACGAAGAGCGTGAGGCCGAGCAGGAACCACGGGGTGCCCATGTTGCGCGCGACCCACTCGGTGAAACGACCGAAGCGGTCCCGGTCGCCGGAACGGCGCAGGGGCGGCGCCGATCGGCGTGCACCCTTCGGGGTGTCGAACCGACGGTCGTCGGCGGCGTCAGCGCGTGCCATCTCCTGCCCTCCTTCCGGGTGCGATCGGGATGCTGCCGGTGGCCAGCTGTGCGCGAGCCGTCGCGCGTCTGCTCACCTCCGATTCGTCCTCGGGATGACTCCTCCAGTCGTCGGGGAGCAGGTAGTCGAGCACGTCGTCGATCGTGACCACGCCGACGAGGCGGTGCTTCTCGTCGACGACCGGAACGGACACGAGGTCGTAGCTCGCGAGGATGCGGCTGACCTCGGCGGCGGAGGTCTCGGCGGTCACCGGCTCCAGCCCCTGGTCGATGAGCGAGCCGAGCCGCTCGTGCGGCGGGTAGCGGAGCATCCGCTGGAAGTGCACGATGCCGAGGAAACGGCCCGTCGGCGGCTCGTACGGCGGAAGTGTGACGCACACCGCCGCCCCGAGCGCGGGCGGCAGGTCGTGGCGGCGGATGAGGGCGAGGCCCTCGGCCACCGTGGCATCCGCCGACACGATGATCGGCTCGGTCGTCATGAGGCCGCCCGCCGTGTCGGGCCCGTAGGAGAGCAGGAACCGGACGTCCTCCGCCTCCTCGGGCTCCATGAGCTCGAGGAGGTGCTCGCCGCGCTCCTCGGGAAGCTGCGCGATGAGGTCGGCGGCGTCGTCGGGCGACATGTGGTCGAGCACGTCGGCCGCGCGGTCGTCGCCGAGCTTCGCGAGGATCTCGACCTGGTCGATCTCGGGCATCTCCTCCAGCACGTCGGCGAGCCGGTCGTCGGGGAGTTCGGCGGCGACCTCCTGCCGACGCTGCGGCGGCAGGTCGAGCAGGGTGTTCGCGAGGTCGGCGGGCTTCAGCTCGGAGTAGGTCGCGATGAGCTGCTCGGCCGACTGCGCCTCGCCGGCCTCCGTCGTCTCGCGCACCTCGCGCCAGGTCACGTACGCCGACGGGCCCTTCGCGAACGGCGACGCGCTCGTCTTCGGGCGCCGCACGAAGAGCTGGTCGACCTCCCACTCGCCGGGATCGCGCTCCTCGATCGCGACGTCCTCGATGCTCGCGGTGCCGGATCCGTCGTTGAAGCTCACCTTTCGGCCGAGCATCTCGGCGATGACGCGGACCTCGCCGCCGCGCTGTTCGAAGCGGCGCATGTTGATGAGCCCGGTCGTGATGATCTGGCCGCCGCCGATCGAGGTGACGCGGCCGATCGAGACGAACACGCGGCGTTTGCCGGGGATCTCGACGATGAGGCCGACGACCCGCGGCGGGTCGTCCTTTCGGTACACGACGAGCACGTCGCGCACCTTCCCGACGCGGTCGCCCGCGGGGTCGAACACGGCGCACCCGGCGAGTCGGGCGACGAAGACTCTCGTGGCGCTCACGCCTCCCAACTTACCCCGCGGGCCCGGCATCGGGCCGGGCGGCGGAGCCGCGTGGAAGAATGGCGGGGTGAGCACCCAGTCGCCGTTCGGCGGTCGCATCGGCCGCGCCTTCCCGACCCTGCCGAAGGGCGAGACGGTCGCGAGCTACGAGACCTACCAGGAGGCGCAGGCCGCGGTCGACCAGCTCGCGAAGGCCGAGTTCCCGGTCAAGGAGCTCTCGATCGTCGGCCACGACCTGACGAGCGTCGAGCGCATCACGGGCACCCTGAGCTGGGGTCGCACGGCGGCCGCGGGCGCGCTGTCGGGGGCGTGGTTCGGCACGTTCCTCGGCCTGTTGTTCTTCATCTTCTCGCCGTCGGGCACCTCGCTCGGCATCCTCGGCGCCGCGGTCCTCATCGGCGCCGGCTTCGGCATGATCTTCAGCCTCGTGTCGTACTCGATCAACCGCCGCCGTCGCGACTTCACGTCGGTCATGCAGGTGCTCGCCACTCGCTACGCGATCATCGCCGAGCCCGCGCACGTCGTACGGGCCCGCCAGGTGCTCGGCGTGACGGATGCCGCGGCGCCGCCCGCGCCGGTCGCGACGACGGTCGCCCGCCCGCCGGCCGCCCCGGCGCCGGAGGCGGGGGCGGATGCCCCGGCCGAGCCGCCCGCCTCGGACGGCGAGGCGCCGACTGAGCCCGAGGCGCGCGAGATCGACCCCTCGCGTCCGCTGACCTACGGCGAGGCGCAGGATGCCCGCCGCCGCGCGGCGCGCGAGCGCGGCGAGGAATAGCCCGCACCGCGGCGTGCGCACTGCGGCGTCCGCACCGCGCCGTCCGCACCGCGGCGTGCGCACCGGCGCCCGCTCCGGGAACGGACGCACCGGCGACTCCCAGCGTCGGCACCTAGCGTGACGACCATGCCCGGAACGACCCGTCCTGACCCCGACCGCACCCCGCTCGAGCGGACGGTGCGCGCCGAGATCGCCGCGGCCGAGCGGCCCGACCGGCCCGTGCGGCGGTGGCTCCGCGGCATCCGTCGCCGGATCGACCGCCATCCCCGCCTGCGGTTCGCTTACCGGACCGGCGTCGGCATCCTCGGCGGCGTGATCGCCGTCGCCGGCCTGGCGCTCGTACCGCTGCCGGGCCCGGGATGGCTCGTCGTCTTCCTCGGCCTCGCGATCCTCGGCACCGAGTTCGCCTGGGCGCGCCGCCTGGCGGCCTGGGTCAAGCGCATGCTCGACCGGTTCTGGGCCTGGTGGAAGGCGCGCCGCGCGGAGCGCGAGGCCCGCACGACCTGAACCGGCCGCATCGCTTCGCGGGATCAATGCATCTCGGGATCAGTGCATCGACCGCCCGGGGTCGGCAAGCTCGTGCGAAGGAACTGCTGCGCGAGGTGCTCGCACCCGTCGCGCCGCGACCGACCCGATCGACCGTCGGGCGGAGGGTGCGGTCGCTGAGACTCCTGAATCCAAGGACGAAGGCCAGGGCGTTCGAACGCCCTTGGATTCAGGAGTCGCGCGGAGGGGATCGCATCCACGGCAGGCGCCGGGTTCCGGATCACCCGACACGCTCGACGGTGAATGCGCCGGAACGTGATGAGTCTCGCGATTGCGACGCGCCTCGCGATGGCGACGCGCCTCGCGATGGCGACGCCTCGCGATTGCGATGCGCCTCGCTGGGCGGGATGATGCGGACGTGTCCCTACGCCGCATCTCCGTCGTCGTCCCCGTCGGGCTCGCGATCGCCCTCGGCCTCGCCGCCTGTGCGCCAACCGGGCCGGGGACCGGCGGCGGCGACGGCTACGCCGGCTTCCCTCCGGGGCACCGCCCTGAGGCGTTCGACGAGTCTCCGCGCGCGACCCTCCTCGACGACGGCACCGTGCTCGCGATCACGACGTGGGGGAGCTCCAGTTGCCACCGCGAGGTCGACCAGGTCGAGTGGGACGGCACGCTCGCTCGCGTCCACGTGGACCGCGCCGGCGGATTCGCCTGCACCGCCGACATGGCCGCGTACACGACCGAACTCGACGTGCCCGAGGCATCCGCGGGCCGGATCACCGAGGTCGAGCTGACCTACGAGGACTGGGACGGCGTCGACCGGCTCACCGTCGAGTGAGCCGATCGACGGGCCGGCTCAGCGGCGGGCGCCGCGCACCCAGGCCTCGACCTCGTCGGCCGTGCGGGGGATGCCCGCCGAGAGGTTCTCGGCGCCGTCGGCGGTCACGAGGATGTCGTCCTCGATGCGCACGCCGATGCCGCGGAACTCCTCGGGCACCGAGAGGTCGTCGGCCTGGAAGTAGAGGCCCGGCTCGATCGTGAAGACCATGCCCGGCTCGAGCACGCCGTCCATGTACATCGAGCGGCGCGCCTGCGCGCAGTCGTGCACGTCGAGGCCGAGGTGGTGGCTCGTGCCGTGCACCATGTACCGGCGGTGGAACTGGTTCTCGGGCTGGAGCGATTCCTCGGCCGAGACCGGGAGGAAGCCCCACTCGGCGGTGCGCTTCGCGATGACCTCCATCGCGGCGGCGTGGATCTCCCGGAACACCGCGCCGGGGCGCACGATGCGGAACGCGGCATCCGCCGCCTCGAGCACGGCCTCGTACACCTGGCGCTGGACGGGCGAGAACGTGCCGTTCACCGGGAACGTGCGCGTGATGTCGGCCGTGTAGTAGCTGTCCATCTCGACGCCCGCGTCGAGCAGCACCAGGTCGCCGGGGACGACGGCGCCGTCGTTGCGGGTCCAGTGCAGGATCGTCGCGTGCGGGCCGGCCGCGGCGATCGACGCGTAGCCGACGTCGTTGCCGTCGAGGCGAGCGCGGGTCGCGAAGACGCCCTCGATGACGCGCTCGCCGCGCACCTCGCTCGTGATGCGCGGCAGCTCGCCGAGCACCTCGGCGAAGCCGCGCTCGGTCGCGTCGACCGCGGCGCGGAGCTCGGCGACCTCGAAGTCGTCCTTCACGAGGCGCAGCTCGGAGAGCACGCGCGCGAAGTCGGCGTCGGGCTCGTGCTCGGCGTTCACCTCGAGGCTGAACGGCGCGTCGGACGCGTTCGTCGACAGTGCCTCCTCGGCGGCGAAGCGCAGGCGCGCGTGGTCGATGCGCTCGGTGATCGCGGCGTCGGCCTCGCGGACCACGAGCGTCGCGGTGTCGGTCGAGTTCACGACCGAGTCGAAGTCGGCGATGCCGCGCGTCGCGAGCTGCAGGTCGGCGGCGACGTGCGCGAGTGACGGGCGCGGGCCGATCCAGAACTCGCCGATCGCGGGGTTGGCGTAGAACTCCTCGCTGTCGCGCCCCGCGCGCTCACGGAAGTACACGGTCGCCTCGTGGCCGGCGTCGCCGGCCGGCTCGAGCACGAGCACGGCGCCCGGCTCGGAGTCGGAGCCCCAGCCGGTCAGGTGCGCGAACGCGGAGTGCGCCCGGAACGGGTAGTCGGTGTCGTTCGCGCGCTGCTTCATGTCGCCCGCGGGGATCACGAGCCGCTGCCCGGGGAACTCGGCGGAGACCTTCGCACGGCGGGCGGTCGCGTGCGCGGCCTGCGGGCGGGCCTCGGGGAGGCGTTCGTCGCGCTCGGCCCATCCGTTGCCGATGAAGTCCTTGAAGCCCTCGGACGCCGGCGTGGTCGAACGGTTCGCGTTCCGGCCGGTCTCCTCAGCGGTGGTCTCGTCGGTGGGGGCCTCGTGGGCCGTCGCGGTCGCGTCGCCGGTGTTCGTCATGGTCTCCATTCTCGCACCGCGCCGCCGACGCGCCGAGCCGCGGAGGATCAGCCGCCCACCCGCGAGAGGGTCGCCACGATCGGCCGGTGATCGCTGCCCGCGCCGTCGAGCGCGTCGAGCACCCGGAACGCCTCGACCGACCAGCCTGGAGTCGCGAGCACGTGGTCGATGGGGCTTCCGAGCAGCTCGGGCAGGCTCGTCGGCCAGGTGCCGAGGCCGCCCGCGCCGCCCGCGACCGCCGCATCGGCGCACCGGCCGAGGTCGCCGCCGTCGACGCCGCGACCGGCGAAGTGATCGACCGTCGCATTGAAGTCGCCCGCCATGATGACGTCGTCGCCCGCGCACTGCTCGGCCAGCCAGTCGAGGTCGCTGCGCCAGTTCCGCAGCTCCCACCGGATCGGCGCGACGGCGTGCACGGCGACGATCCGCGGGCCGTCGCCGCCCGCCGGCTCGGCGACGACGGTCGGCAGCGTGTTGGTGTTGCCGGGCGGGCCCGGCCACGGATCGTTCACGACGTCGTAGTCGCCGAGGTCGGGTGAGATGAGGATGGTCGTCGAGCGCGCCTTGGCGACCTCGTCGAAGGCCTGCGTGTGCACCCACATCGGGCGCCCGCCCTCGCGCATCGCGATCGCCACCTCCTCGCCGAGCGACTCGGTCGTTTCAGGGAGCACGACGACGTCGGCCTCCTGCTCGAGCGCGAGTCCCGCGATCGTCGACGCGTCGGGCACCTCGCCGAGCGTGTTCCACGAGAGCACGGTGACCGAATCGGATGCCGCGGCCGCGCCGCCGCCGCCGAGGCCGCGCAGCGCGAGCACGCCCAGGTTGCCGAGCGCGAACAGCACCAGGATCGCGGCCAGCGCCCCGATCAGGCGTCGCCCGGGCCCGAGGAGCAGGGCGATCGCGAGCACGGCGGCCAGCGCGCCCGCGCCGGCCGCGGCCACGCCCCGCAACGCGACGACGTGCGCGGCGATCCACTGGTCCTGCAGGCCGAACGCCTGCGGCCACAGCAGCGCCGACGCGACGGCGGCGGTGCCGAGCACGACGGCCCAGCCGAGGATGCGGGGGAGCATTCACCCCAGCGTAGGCGAGCGCGCGCGCACCGGGCGGAGCATCCACAGGGCGTCGGCTGGGAGTCTGCGGGGAAGCGGCTGACTAGGCGCGCCTACGATGGGCACATGGCCGACGCTCCGTTCGCCGTCGCAGCGGACCTGCACGCGCACACCACGGTCTCCGACGGCACGGACACGCCCGCGGAGCTCGTCGCCGCGGCATCCGCCGCCGGCCTCGACGCGCTCGCGATCACCGACCACGACTCGACCGCCGGGTGGAGCGAGGCGATCGACGCCGCACGTCGGCACCGCATCGGCCTGATCCCCGGCATCGAGCTCTCGACGCGCGAGCAGTTCACGAGCGTGCACGTGCTCGGCTACCTCATCGACCCGACCGACGAGGCGCTCCTCGCCGAGACCGCGCGCATCCGCGACTCGCGGCTCACCCGCGCCGAGGCGATCGTCCGGCGCATCGCCGCCGACTACGACCTCACGTGGGACGACGTGCTCGCGCAGACGAGCGACGGCGCCACGATCGGCCGCCCGCACATCGCCGATGCGCTCGTCGCGCGGGGCCACGCCTCGACGCGCTCCGACGCCTTCGCGGGCATCCTGCACTGGCGCTCGGGCTACGCGCAGCCGCACTACGCGCCCGACCCGCTCACCGGCATCCGCCTCATCCGGGCCGCGGGCGGCGTGCCCGTGCTCGCGCACCCGGGCACGCGCGGCGCCGAGGACGTGGTGCCCGATCGCCGGCTCGCCCGGTTCGCCGCATCGGGCCTGTTCGGCCTCGAGGTCGACCACCCCGAGAACACGGAGGCCGCGAAGCCGCGCCTGCGCGAGCTCGCACGCCGCCACGGGCTCGCGATCACGGGTTCGAGCGACTACCACGGGCGCGGCAAGGTCAACCGCCTCGGCCAGTACACGACCGCACCCGAGGTCGTCGCGCGCATCCTCGCGGAAGGGCGCGGGAGCGAGCCGTTCCTGCCGTGACGAGCCGCTGAGGCGGGCGAGACGCGGAACGGGCCGGATGCCTCGTGAGGAGGCATCCGGCCCGTTCCGACGTGTCGTGCGGCGGCTCGCGCTCGTGCGCGTGTCGCGTCAGGCGGTGGGCGCCGTCGACGGCGCTCCCGCCGCGCTGCCGCCCGAGCGACCGCCGCGGCGGCGACGGCGGCGACGCGGGGCCGCGTTGCCGTCGTGGTGCTCCTTGCCCTTGCCGTCGTGCGTGCCCGCGCCCGGCTCCTTCTCCTGAGCGGCGCCGGACTCCGCGGCGGCGGCGTCACCCGTCGCGGCGCCCTCGCCGACCGGCCGGCCCGAGCGCGTGCGACGGCGCGACCGCGAGCCGCGCTCGCCGGAGGCATCCACCCGCCCGCCGTTCTCATGGCGACCCGCGGTGCTCGACCGCGACGGTGCCGCCGTGGGCGCCGCGGGCTTCAGGCGGCCCTTCGTGCCCTCGGGGATGTCGAGGTCGGAATAGAGGTGCGGGCTCGACGAGTACGTCTCGGTCGGCTCGGGCTGGCCGAACTCGAGGGCGCGGTTGATGAGCGCCCACTTGTGCAGGTCGTCCCAGTCGACGAACGTGACGGCGATGCCCGTCTTGCCGGCGCGGCCGGTTCGGCCCGCGCGGTGCAGGTAGGTCTTCTCGTCGTCGGGGATCGTGTGGTTGATGACGTGCGTCACGTCGTCGACGTCGATGCCGCGCGCCGCGACATCCGTGGCGATGAGCACGTCCTTCTTGCCCGCCTTGAAGGCGGCCATGGCGCGCTCGCGCTGGTCCTGGTTGAGGTCGCCGTGCACCGCCGCGGCGTTGAAGCCGCGGTCGTTCAGCTCCTCCACGAGCTTGGCGGCGGCGCGCTTGGTGCGCGTGAAGATCACCGTCTTGCCACGGCCGTCGGCCTGGAGGATGCGGGAGATCACCTCGTCCTTGTCGAGCGAGTGCGCCCGGTAGATGAGGTGCTTGATGTTCGCCTGCGTCAGGCCCTCGTCGGGGTCGTTCGCGCGGATGTGGATCGGGCGGCTCATGAAGCGGCGCGCGAGCGCGACGATCGGGCCGGGCATGGTCGCCGAGAAGAGCATGGTGTGCCGGGTCGGCGGGGTCTGCGCGAAGAGCTTCTCGATGTCGGCGAGGAAGCCGAGGTCGAGCATCTTGTCGGCCTCGTCGAGCACCATCTCGGTGACGTTCTTCAGCGACAGCAGGCGCTGCGAGGCGAGGTCGAGCAGACGCCCGGGCGTGCCGACGACGATCTGGGCTCCGGCCTTGAGCTGCTCGATCTGCCCCTCGTAGGCCTTGCCGCCGTAGATCGACACGATCTTCGTGGGGCGGTTGGAGGTCGCTAGCTCCAGGTCTTCGGTGACCTGCACGCACAGCTCGCGCGTGGGCACCACGACGAGCGCCTTGACGCCCGGCTCGGGGTCGTCGCCGAGGCGCTGGATGAGCGGCAGGCCGAACCCGAAGGTCTTGCCCGTGCCGGTCTTCGCCTGGCCGATGATGTCCTGCCCGGTGAGGGCGAGGGGGATGGTCTGCTCCTGGATGGGGAAGGCATCGGCGATGCCCTTCCCGGCGAGGGCCTCGACGATGTCGGGCGCGATGCCGAGTTCGGTGAAGGTGGTCAAATGTCTGCCTGTCCGTGATGCGGAATTCGGGTGCGCCCAGTTCCGATCGACCGGCGCACGGCCGCGGTTCCATCGCCCGCGGCGGGTCCCAGCCTATCCGAGCGGGCTGCAAGGCCCCGGATATGCTGTGCTCGTGGTCAATTGGTCGATGTCGCGCCGTCCCCGTCCGGAGACCCCGAGGCTGCGTCCGCGGGTCGCGCCGACCGACCTCACCCGCGTCGACTTCACCGAGTTCACGCCCGATCCCGTGCCGTTCCTCGGCCAGGCCGCGTACATCCAGCTCGAGTTCTTCGAGAGCCTCGCGAAGGCCGTGGCGACCGCCCCCGACCTGGCGTCGAAGGAGGGGCTGAGCGCGGCGGCCGGCGTCGCCCTGCGCAAGCACCACGAGCTCATCGCCGAACTGCGCCGGCTCGGCGCCGACCCCGCCGAGGTCATGGCGCCGTTCGCCCCCGCGGCCGACCGGTTCCGCCAGGTCACCTCGGGCGCCGACTGGTTCGAGCTGCTGCTCGGCATCCACATCACGTCGGGGATGCTCGACGACTACTTCATCCGCCTCGCGGAGGGGCTCCCGCACGAGCTCCGCGCACGCGTGCGCGCCATCCTCGGCGAGTCGCGCTCGGCCGAGGTCATCGAGCGCGAGCTCGAGCGCGCGATCGCGGCCGACGCGACGCTCGACGACCGGCTCGCGCTGTGGGGTCGGAGCCTCGTCGGCGACACGCTCCTCATCGCGCGCTCCGCCGTGCGGGCGGCCGGCTCGGGCGAGCACGGCCCCGACGTCGAGCCGGTCTTCACCGAGCTCATCGCGTCGCACACGCGACGGATGGACGCGCTCGGGCTGACCGCCTGAGCGGGGCCCGGGCCTCGGGTCGCCGGGCCTGCGGCCCGCGAGTCGCTCGGTCGCGGCCCGCAGGCGCGCGGGCGGTCAGCCGCGCGCGAGGCCGAAGCGAGCGAGGTGCGCGAACGTCCGCGCGTCGTCCTCCTGCCGGCGACGGGCGAGCAGGTGGCCGGTTCCGGCCGCGGCGGCAGCGGATGCCACGAGCGAGATCACCCAGATCCATCCGCCGTCCCACGGCATGCCGAGCCAGGTCAGGGCGACCCACACGACCGCGGCGACGCCCGCGCCGACGGCCGGGACGAGCACGACGCCGCGGAACTCGCGGCGAGGCAGCGCGAAGTGGGCGGCGAGGCCGAGGATGGCGCCGCCCAGCGTGACGAAGAGCAGTTCCATCAGCCGACGAAGCCGATCTTGCGCGACTCCTCCGTGCCGATCTCGACGTACGCGAGCGCGGCGGCGGGCACCACGTAGACCGTGCCCTTCGCGTCGGTCAGGCGCAGCACGGGCGACTGCCCGCTGAGCGCCGCCGAGACGGCCTGCTCGACCTCCGCCGCCGTCAGCGAGGTCTCGAAGGAGAGCTCGCGGGGGGAGTTCTGGATGCCGATACGAAGGTCCACGGTGCGCCTTTCTGTCGTTGACACGACACTACGACACGCGGGGGTGCGAGCCGGACGCGTTCACTGTCGGCGGACACGGATACCGTGGGCGGCATGCAGCACGAAGCGACCACCGCATCCGCCGTCGTCGACCTCGTGCCGGCCCTCGCGGCGGGCGGTCACGCCGCGGTGTTCGGGGCTCCGGGGTCGGGCAAGACCCGGCTCGCGATCGAGCTCGTCGCGCATCGCGTCGGGCTCGGGCTCGACCCGTCGCAGGTGCTCGTGCTGTCGGCGACGCGCCGCACCGCTGCGGCCATGCGCGACGCGATCGCGCTGCGGCTCGACCGCACCACGCGGGGCGCACTCGCCCGCACCGCGAACGCGGTCGCGTACGACCTCGTGCGTGCGCGGACCGGTCGCTCGGTCACGCTGCTCACGGGCGCCGAGCACGACCAGGTGATCGGCGAGCTGCTCGAGGCGCAGGCGATCGACGGGGGCGGGCCCGAGTGGCCGGAGGCCCTCGCACCCGACGTGCGCGAGCTGCGCGGGTTCCGCTCCGAACTCCGCGACCTGATGATGCGGGCGGTCGAGCAGGGCGTCGGCCCCGACGAGCTCGGGCGACTCGGCGCGGCCGCGTCGCGCCCGGAGTGGAAGGCGGCGAGCGCCTTCCTCGCGGAGTACGCCGAGGTCAAGGAGCAGCTGCGACCGACCCAGTTCGACTCCGCGGAGCTCGGAGCGTACGCCGCGTCGATCGTGCGGCGCAGCCTGCACGACCCCGACGACGAGCGCGCGCTCGGTGCGCTCGGAGCGCTCCGGCTGATCGTCGTCGACGACGCGCAGGAGGCCACCGAGGGCACCGCCGCGCTCCTCGGCGCGTTCGCCGCACGCGGCGTCGAGATCGTCGCCCTCGGCGACCCCGATGTTGCGAGCAACGGCTTCCGTGGCGGCCGCGCCGACCTCCTCGGCTCGCTCGGCCGGGTCCTGGGCGGCGCCGAGGTGCGACGCGTCGAGCTGCCCCGCGTGCACCGCGGTCGCCCCGCGCATCGCGAGCTCCTCGCCCAGGTCACTGCGCACGTGGGCACGGCGCTCGGCGGCGCCCACCGTTCCGCCGGGCTCGCGCACGACGGCGACCGCGACGACGACCCGCTCGAGGCCGTCCTCGGCATCGAG
The DNA here is from genome assembly GCF_009709675.1 of Agromyces bracchium. Lineage (GTDB taxonomy): Bacteria > Actinomycetota > Actinomycetes > Actinomycetales > Microbacteriaceae > Agromyces > Agromyces bracchium. The sequence continues at coordinate 178,298 of NZ_WMLB01000022.1, forward strand.
GCGCCGTCGCCGGGGGGCGAGGGCGCCGCGATCGCCGGCCTGCTCCGCGAACGTCACCTGCTCGACGGCATCCCGTGGTCGTCGATGGCGATCGTCACCCGATCCGGTTCCGAACTGCCCGCGCTCGCGCGATCGCTCGCCGCGGCCGAGGTGCCGGTCTCGGGCGGCGCGGTGCGAGCGGCGCTGCGCGACGCCCCGGGCTCGGCCGGGCTCCTCGCGGCCGCTGCGGTCGTGCTCGACCTCCAGCCGCTCGACGCCGACCGGGCGACCGCGCTGCTGACCGGCCCGCTCGGCCGGCTCGACCGCGTCGGCCTCCGCCGACTCCGGCTCGCACTCCGCCACGAGGAGCTCGCCGGGGGCGGCGTGCGGAGCGCGGACGAACTGCTCGTCGAGGCCCTCGGGGCTGCCGGCGGGTTCGCGACGATCGACGCTCCGGCCGGTCGACGTGCGTCGCGTCTCGCGCGGCTGCTCGACTCCGCGCGGCGGGCGGCGGTACGAGGCGCGACCGTCGAGGAGCTGCTCTGGCGGCTCTGGCACGACAGCGGGCTCGAGGCCGAGTGGGCCTCGCAGGCCGCCGGCTCGGGCGTGCTCGCCGACGAGGCGAACCGCTCGCTCGACGCGGTCGTCGCGCTCTTCGCCGCCGCACGGCGGTTCGTCGAGCGAGAGCCGGGCGCGCCCGCCCGCCGATTCGTCGACGAGGTGCTGCAGAACGCGCTCCCCGAGGACTCGCTCGCGCCGGAGCGCGGGGCGGAGTACGTGGTCCTCGCGACGCCGCCCGCACTCATCGGCCGCGAGTTCGAGGTGGTCGTGGTCGCCGGCCTCCAGGAGGGCGTCTGGCCGAACCTCCGCCCGAGAGGCACGCTGCTGCACGCGGCGGCGCTGCCGCGTGCGGTCGCGGCGGCACGTGCGGGGGAGCCGGTCGGCGAGGAGGAGCCTGCGGCATCCGTGCGGGCCTCGGTGCGCGCCGACGAACTGCGCCTGTTCGCGCTCGCGGTGTCGCGCGCGTCGCGGCAGGTCGTGCTCGCGTGCACCGCGAACGACGACGAGCAGCCCTCGGTCCTGATGGGTCTCGCACCCGCGCGGCGTGCCGCGCGACGGCGGCGCCCGCTGCACCTCAGGGGCATGGTCGGCGCGCTCCGGCGCGACGCCGGGGCGGGCGACCGCGAGGCCGCGGCCGCGATCGCGCTGCTCGCCGAGCACGGCGTGCCCGGAGCGCATCCCGACGAGTGGTACGGCATGGCCGAGCCCACGACGACCGCGCCGCTCGTCGACCTCGACGGTGATCCCGACGCGCTCGTGCCGGTCTCGCCGTCGCAGATCGACCGCGTCGAGGAGAGTCCGCTCGGCTGGTTCGTCGACCACGTCGCCCAGCCGCCCTCCGGCCTCGCGGCCTCGATCGGCACGATCGTCCACGCGGTCGTGGAGGAGGCGGCGCAGCAGGCGGGCGACATCGACGTCGAGAGCCTGTGGGCCTCGGTCGAGCGCCGGTGGCGCGACCTGCGCTTCGAGGCGGGCTGGGTCGCCGAACGGGAGCGCCGGGGCGCGCGGAAGATGACGGAGGGCGCGGCCGACTACCTCCGCGATGCGGAGGACGACGGGGTGGTCGTGCTCGGCGCCGAGGGGCGGTTCACGCTCGTCAGCGGCCGTGTGCGCATCACCGGCACGATCGACCGGGTCGAGGCGTCGCCCGACGGCACGACCGTGATCGTCGACCTCAAGACCGGTCGCACGCCGCCGACCGCGGCGAAGACGGCCGAGCACCCCCAGCTCGCGGCGTACCAGCTGGCGGCGCGCGCGGGCGCGCTGCCGAACGAGGGCCGACTCGGCGGAGCCAAGCTCGTCTACGTCGCGCGCCCCGTGGGCGGCCGGCTCTACACCGAACGCGCCCAGCAGCCGTTCGACGACGAGGCCGAGACGGCGTTCCGCGACCGGCTGGAGGAGGTGGCCCGCGTCATGGCGGGAGCGCGATTCGATTCGCCCGTGGAGTTCGCGCACGGGTCGAGGTTCGGCGACTGGCAGTACCGCGTCCACCTCGTCCCGGCGGTGTGCGCGTGAGCGCGGTCCGGATCGGCGCCGACGAGATCGCATCGCGCCTCGGCCTGCACCCGCCGACGCCCGAGCAGCGCGCCATGATCGAGGCCGACCCGCGCGGGCGCAGCATTGTCGTGGCAGGTGCAGGCAGCGGTAAGACCGAGACGATGGCGAACCGCGTGGTGTGGCTCCTCGCCAACGGTGTCGTCGACGTGCCCGAGGTGCTGGGTCTCACCTTCACCAGGAAGGCCGCCGGCGAGCTCGCCGAGCGCGTGCGCGAGCGGGTCGGGCAGCTCGTGGCCGAGGGCATCGCCGACGTGCGGCTCGATCCGCTGGAGTCCGCGGCGGTCTTCACGTACAACGCGTTCGCGGGTGCCATCTACCGCGAGCACGCGCTCCGCATCGGCCGCGAGCCCGACGCGTCGATCCTCGGCGAGGCCGCCGCGTGGCAGCTCGCTCGAGCGATCGTCTCGGCGTCGGCCGACGAGCGACTTGTCGAGCTGGATGCCTCGCTCGACCGCGTCACGGGCGCCGTGCTCTCGCTCAGCCGGGCGCTCGCCGAGAACGTCACCGACAGCCGCGACGTTCGCGCGTTCGCGCGCGAATTCCTCGCGATGCACGACCTGCCGATCGAGGCGCCTCGCAAGCGGACGCCGTTCGACACCTTCGTCTCGGCGCTCGGGGTCGTCGAGGCCCTGCCGCCGCTCCTCGAGCTCGCCGATGCGTACGCCGCCGAGAAGCAGCGCCGCGGGGTCGTCGAGTTCTCCGACCAGGTCGCCCTCGCCCTGCAGATCTGCACGGCGCATCCCGAGGTGGTCGCCGAGCACCGCGAGCGGTACGCGACGGTGCTCCTCGACGAGTACCAGGACACGAGCGTCGTCCAGACGCGCCTGCTCTCGACGCTCTTCCGCGACCATGCGGTCATGGCGGTCGGCGACCCCGACCAGTCGATCTACGGATGGCGCGGGGCGAGCGCCGCGAACCTGGCGCGCTTCGGTCGCGACTTCTCCGAGTCCGGCGAGGCGGTCGCGTACGACCTGTCGACGAGCTGGCGGAACCCCGTGATCGTGCTCGACGCGGCCAACGCGCTCATCGCACCGCTCGACGGCGGCATCCCGAAGGCGCCGCTCCGGCCGTCGCCGTTCGCCGGGGCGGGCCGTCTCGACGTCTCGTGGTCCGAGACGATCGACGACGAGGCGGCGGCCGTGGCCGACTGGCTCGCCGAACGGATGCGGCCGGGCGGACGCACGGGCGCCCTGCTCTGCCGCACGTTCGCGCACGTCGACCTCTTCGCGACCGCGCTGCGCGAGCGCGGAGTCCCGGTGCACGTGCTCGGCGTCGCGGGGCTGCTCGACCAGCCGGTGATCGCCGACCTCGTGTGCGCACTCCGCGTCGTCCACGACCCGACCGCGGGCTCGGAGCTCCTGCGCCTCCTCGGCGGCGCGCGGTGGCGCATCGGCACCGCCGACCTCGCGGCGCTCGGCGCGCTCGGCAAGTGGCTCTCCGATCGCGACCTCTCGACGAGGCGCCTCGCCGACGAGGTGCGCCGCGGCATCCGTGGGTCGATCGCCCCCGACGAGTCGCCCTCGATCGTCGACGCGCTGGACTTCGTGCTGACCGCGCCCGACGACCATCGGGCGCTCGCCGGCCTCAGCGAGGAGGGTCTCGCGCGGATGCGACGGGCGGGCGCCCAGTTGCAGGCGCTCCGACGTCGCGCCGGGCTCGGCCTCGTCGACTTCGTCACGCTCGTGCAGCAGGAGCTGCTGCTCGACATCGAGGTCGCGGCGAACCCGGCCCAGCCGCTCGGCGCGGCGAGCCTGGAGTCGTTCGACGACCTGGTGACGGGCTTCGCGGACTCGGCCGAGCATCCGACCCTCGGCGCGTTCCTCGGCTGGCTCACCGAGGCCGAGCAGCGCGACCGGCTGAGCCCGCGACAGGACGAACCAGAGCCGGGCGCGGTCCAGGTGCTCTCGATCCACGGTTCGAAGGGCCTCGAGTGGGACGTGGTCGCGATCCCGCGGCTCGTCGACGACGAACTGCCGTCGAAGCCTCGGAGCAACCGCGGCTGGCTCGCGTTCGGCATCCTGCCCGACGAGTTCCGCGGCGACGCCGACGAGATCCCGCAGCTGATGTGGCGCGGGGTGCAGAGCCAGGCGGAGTTCGACGAGGCCGTCAAGGCCTACTCCGAGGAGAACCGGGAGCGCCATGCCGAGGAGGAGCGCCGCCTCGCCTACGTCGGGCTCACGCGCGCGCGGTCGGAGCTCCTGCTCTCCGGTTCCTGGTGGGCGACCCAGCGGGCGCCGCGCGCACCGAGCCCGTTCCTGCGCGAGCTCGTCATCGCCGGTGTGGTGGATGCCGCGGTGCTGCCGACCACCCCGGCGGAGCCGGAGAACCCCCGGGCGTCCGACGCGGCCCGTGTGAGCTGGCCGCTCGACCCGCTCGGCGCCCGGCGTCCCGCCGTGGTGCGCGCCGCCGACGCCGTGCGCGAAGCGGCGGCACTGCCCACCGGCGCCGGCATCGGCCCCGCGCTCGCCGACGAGTTGCGGATGCTGCTCGAGGAGCGCCGACGCAGGGGCGAATCGCGCGGTGCGGCGGGCGTGCCCACGCGCGTGCCGGCGTCGCGCTTCAAGGACTACGTCGACGACCCCGACGCCGTCGCCGCCGAGCTCGCACGGCCGATGCCGCAGCGCCCGTATCGCGCGACGCGCATCGGCACGCTCTTCCACACGTGGGTGGAAGAGCGCTCGGGCGGGTCGGCCGCAGGGCCCGCCGGACCTGCGGCGGCGCCCGGCATGCCCGGGTCGGTCGCGTCGGTCGGGGCCGGCGGTGCGTCGGCCGACCTCGACGCGCTCGACTTCGCGTTCGACGATGCGCCGATGGCCGACGACGTCCTCGTCGACCCGGTCGACGCCCGCCTCGAACGACTCCGCGCGACGTTCGCGGCCTCCGAGTGGGGCGATCGCAAGCCGGTCGCCGTGGAGCTCGAGCTGCACCTGCCCCTCGATGAGCAGGTGTTCGTCTGCAAGCTCGACGCCGTGTACGACATCGAGCCCGGTTCCGAGCTCGATCGCCGCGGCATCCGGGCGCAGGTCGTCGACTGGAAGACGGGCGCCGCGCCGCGCGACGCGCGCGAACTCGAGCTCCGGCAGACCCAGCTCGCGCTGTACCGGCTCGCGTACTCCCGCTGGTCGGGGCTGCCGCCCGAGCAGATCGATGCGGTCTTCTACTACGTCGAGGACGACCTCGTGCTGCGGCCCGACGAGCTGTACGACGAGACGGCGCTGCGTCGCGCCTGGGCGGGAGTGGCGGGGCGCGCCGGTCGTCGCCCTGCGCTCGCAGGGGAGTCCTCCACCGTCCCGGAGGAGGTGCGCAGCGCGATCGCGCGGTCCTGAGCATTCGGCCTCGTGGTCTCGCGCCCGTCGTCGATTGCGTCGCCGACCACGCCGACCGCTGGTCGCGGCGCGCCAAGCGGTGGCGACGCCAGGCGGCGCGTCCTCGGAGCGATAGCGGCGCTACGCCGAGCGGTCGCGGCTTCCGGCCCGGTCGGCCGGCTCGGAGCCGCGTCCGGTGGGCCCGTTCGCCTCGGAGCCGGAGCCCTCGGATGCCGGCGCCGCGTCGCCCCAATCGCTGAGATCGAGCGTGATGGGCGCAGTGAGACCGAGGTCGCGCTCCTCCGCGTCGTCGCCGTCCGCAAGATGTCGACGCAGCTCGGCGACGTCGTAGCTGTCGGTGAGCATGGTCGCGCCGGGCTCCCGCGGCAGGCCCTGTCGGGGCGTCTTCTCGAGCATCCGCTCGACGTCGGCGACGGCGAGCACCGGTCCGGTGTCGGTCGTGAGCGACTCGGACGAGTGGTCGTGCACGCTCGCCACGAGCCCGTCGAGGAGCCCCACGGCATCCTCGATCACCTCGTCGTCGTGCGTGTCGACTCCGTGCAGGAGCCAGCGCGCGAGCTCGAGCTCGCCGTAGAGCAGCGCCCGGCGGGCGAGTTCGGAGTCGGCGCCGCCGGCACGTGCGTCGAGGTACGCGGCGAGGGTCTGCTCGGCCGACATGCCCGTCGAGGTCAGCACCCAGTGCAGGTCGTGCGCCGGGTCGTCGTGGGCGAGCCCCGACCACCCGATGACGCCGGTCACCCGGTCGCCCTCGACGAGGAACGAGTCGGCGCCGAGCTGGCCGTTGACGACCGTCGGCGCGAACCGCCACAGGGTGTCGTCGTCCGTCGCCTCCTCCCAGCGCCGGACCAGCGCCGCGGGCAGGCGGCCGGTGTCGGCGGCGCGATCGATGATCGCGACCGCCGCCTCGCGCGCCTCGTTCGCCGAACGCTTCGGAAGCCCGGCGTCGCCGATGAAGCCCGAGGGCAGCGCGTGGATGGCGGCGATCGCGCGCCCCACGTCGGCCGCGAGCGAGGGGTCGCCGGTCAGCTCGTCGGCCGTGCGCCCGGCGCCCGGGATGAACTCGGTCACGACCGCGCGGGTCGGGCCGATCGGCGCTTGGCCGACGAACTGCGGCACGGAGAACGGCAGCCGGGAGCGGATTCCCGTGGTGAGCGCGCGCAGCGCGACGAGGTCGGAGGACTGCTCGGACTCGGCCGTCTGCGACCTCGGGGCGCGGATCAGCAGGCGCCGTCCGTCGGTGGAATGGAGCTCGACGGCATCGAACGCCCCGCCCGTTCCGCGGGAGTGCGCCCGGGCCGCCCGCACCTCGAGTCCGGCCACCGCGGCCGTGGCCAACGCGGCTAGAGTGAGTGGGGGTCTGGCCATGGCACACAGCCTAAGCAGGTCATCCGGCCTGCCCGGCGACCGCCACGCCTTCCCGACGACTCCGGCTCCGACGAGAGGTGCACCGTGCTCCACCCCGACGTGCCGACTCCCGCCGGCTCCGCGCGCACCCCGGCCCCGCCGCTGGCGCGCGAGCACCTCGACCGCGACGCGGTCTCGCGGACCCTCGAGGGGCGCGCCGACGCATTCCTCGCCGACCCGCGCGCGCGCGTACTCGCCGTGCACGACGGCCGGGTGCTCGTCACCGAGCCGGCCGGCGCCGACGGTGCGCCGCGGCTCGAGCTGCGGCATCCGTCGACCCTGCCTGAGCCCCTGGTGCGCTGCTACCTCGGCCGCACGCTCGATGCGGGGGCGGATGCCGCGGGCGCGGCGCTGCCCGCCGGGGCTCCGATCGAGGCGTGGGCGTACGAGTCGGAGGCGATCCCGGCGGTCGCCGCCGAATCGCGCTGGGTCGGGCTGCGCCGGGTCGCGACCGCGCTCGACGACCGAGACGCGGGCCTCGCGATCGAGGCCGTCGCCCTCGCCAACTGGCACGCGACGCACCGGTTCTGCCCGGGCTGCGGCAGCCCGACCGAGGTCGTGTCGTCAGGGTGGGCGCGTCGGTGCCTCGTCGAGGACCGGCTGCGGTTCCCGCGCACCGATCCGGCCGTCATCGTGCTCGTGACCGACGACGACGGTCGAGTGCTCCTCGGATCGAACGCGATGTGGGAGCAGGACCGCTTCTCGGTGCTCGCGGGCTTCGTCGAGCCGGGCGAGTCGCTCGAGGCGGCCGTCGTGCGCGAGATCGGCGAGGAGGCCGGCCTCGCGGTCGATCGCGTGGAGTACCTCGGCTCGCAGCCGTGGCCGTTCCCGGCGAGCCTGATGTGTGCCTTCCGAGCGCGGGTCGCGCACGGCGCGGAGACGACGGTGGTGCCCGACGGCGAGGAGATCCTCGAACTGCGCTGGTTCGACCGCGACGGCCTCAACGATGCGCTCGGACGCGTCGCACTGCCGGGTGAGACCTCGATCGCCCGCTGGATGCTCGAGGGCTGGTACGGCGGGCCTCTTTCCTCGTCGATGCCGTGGTCGACCTCGTGACGGGAGACCCGCTCCTCACCGCGCTCGACGACGAGCAACGCGTCGCTGCCGAGGCGCTCATCGGACCGGTCTGCGTGCTCGCGGGCGCCGGCACCGGCAAGACCCGCGCGATCACGCACCGCATCGCCTACGGCGTGGCCTCCGGATCGTACGACCCCGCCCGGGTGATGGCGCTCACCTTCACGTCGCGCGCGGCCGCGGAGCTGCGCACGCGGCTCCGGGGCCTCGGCGCGGGCACCGTCGCGGCGCGGACCTTCCACGCCGCCGCGCTCGCGCAGCTGAACCACTTCTGGCCGATCGTGGTCGGGGGGCCCGCACCGCGGGTGCTCGAGTTCAAGGGGCGCCTGCTCGGCCTCGCCGCGGAGCGGAGCCGGGTGAAGGTCGACACCGCGACCCTGCGCGACGTCGCCGCGGAGATCGAGTGGCGGAAGGTCGGCCTCGTCGGCATGGACGACTACCGGGTGCGCCTCGCGTCCCGGGGAGCGCCCGGCTCCCTCACGGCGGAGCAGATGCTCGCGCTCGTCGAGGCGTACGAGGAATTGAAGGACGAGCGGCGCGCCATCGACTTCGAGGACGTGCTGCTCGCCACCGCCGGCATGATCGAGTCGGAGCCGGCCGTCGCGATGCAGGTGCGCGAGGCGTACCGGCACTTCGTGGTCGACGAGTACCAGGACGTCTCGCCCGCGCAGCAGCACCTGCTCGAGCTCTGGCTCGGCGGGCGCCGCGACGTATGCGTCGTCGGCGACGCGAGCCAGACGATCTACTCGTTCGCCGGCGCGAGCGCCGAGTACCTGCTCGGCTTCGAGCGGCACTACCCGGATGCCACGATGGTGCGGCTCGAACGCAACTACCGGTCGACGCCCGAGATCGTCGACGTCGCGAACCGCCTCATGCGGGGGCGGCCCGGCGCGCTGCGCCTCGCGGCGGCGGCCCCCGACGGGGGCGATCCCGCGGCATCCGACGGGTCGGCGCCCGATGGGTCCGCGGTCGACGGGTCCACGCCCGCCAGGTCCGTGCCCGACGACCGATCCGCGCCCATCGCCGACCCCGCGCCCACACGCGGCGGACGCGCCGCAGCAGACGGCATCGCGCACGGCCCGGCGCCCGAGGTCGTCGAGTACCCCGACGAGCTCGCCGAGTCGCGCGGCGTCGCCGCCCGGGTGCGCCAGCGCATCGACGCCGGCACGCCGCCCGAGTCGATCGCGGTGCTGCTGCGCGTGAACTCGCAGTCCGCGCTGTTCGAGCAGGCGCTCGGCGACGTCGGCGTCTCGGTCCGCGTGCGCGGGGCGCAGCGCTTCTTCGACCGGCCCGAGGTGCGCGAGGCGGTGCACGCGATCCGCGCGGCCGCGCTCGCGATCGCCGACGAGCCGCTGTTCAAGTCGGTGAGCGACGTGCTGCGCTCGCTGGGCTGGACCGTCGAGCCGCCGGCCGGCCCGGGCGCCGTGCGCGACCGGTGGGAGTCGCTCAACGCGATCGCCCGCCTCGTCGACGACCAGCCCGCGGGCACGACCTTCCGCAGGTTCGCCGACGACCTCCGCACCCGTGCCGAGACCCACCACGAGCCCGCCGTCGCGGCCGTCACCATCGCGACGCTGCACTCGGCGAAGGGCCTCGAGTGGGACGAAGTGCACCTGCCGGGTCTCACGGAGGGCATGCTGCCCATCGCCTACGCCACCGGGTTCGAGGCGATCGACGAGGAGCGCCGGCTGCTCTACGTCGGCATCACGCGGGCACGGCGACGGCTGTCTCTGAGCTTCTCGCGCTGGTCGGCCGGGCGTCGAGCGGAACGGGAGCCGTCGCGCTTCCTCCGGGAGCTCGACATCCGCACTCCGGGTGCATCCCGACCGGCGTCGGCCGCGGGGGCTCCGGCGCGGGCGCGTCGCTGACGACCACCGTCGCCGAGTCGAGCGACGAGCGCCCCGTGCGCACGAGGTCGTCGACGACGGATGCCGCGAGTGCGAGCGCCTCGTGCCTCGCACGCCCGCGGTGCGAGGGTGCGGGCGCGACCGCGAGCTGCGCCGAGATCGCCGGCCACGCGGCATCCGCATCACGCCGCGCGAGGTGCGTGCACCGCAGGCACGGACCCGACCCGGGGCGCACGAACGGGCCGACCTCGGCGCCGCGCTCGTCGAAGACCACGGCGAGGTGCGGGACGTCGGCCGCGAGCCAGGGCAGGTGGGTCGCGGGCGGGATGATGCGGGCGGCGAGCAGCACCGCGGCATCCGTCGTCGTCGGGTCGGCGTCGGACGCGAGGACCGGGCGATGCCCGAGGCGGAGGAGCGCGGTGCCGAGGTCGTCGATGAATGGCGCGGGACCGGCGAGCGCGACGACGCCGGAGGCCGGGGGAGCCGGGTCGAGGAGGCACGCGGGTTCGAGCCGGTCGAGCAGCGCGTCGATGCGCCCCGGGTCGCCGCCGAGTGCGGCGCCGATCGTGTGCAGTGTCGCGCGCGACGCCCCCGCTGCGAGGGCCGTGAGCAGGCCGGTCTCGAGCGCGCCGGGATCATCGAGCACGGCGATGGGGCGGACGCCGCCGAGCTGCAGTGTGGTCGGCGAGCGCCACACCTGGGGGAGTGCCGGGTCGAGTCGGGGCGTCATGCGGGCAGCATGCCGCAGCGACCGGTGCCGCGTCGCCGAGCGTCCACAGGCCGATGGCGCCGATCGAGGCCAAGCGCGCGACGGCCCGACGACGGAGGTCGGGACGAGCAGAGGGAGCGCCGCGCTCAGGCCGAGCGCGGACCGTCCTCCGGGCCGTCGTCGGACTCGCCCTCGGACCCGCCCTCCGAGGTGTCGTCGTCCGCGGCATCCGCCGGCGGCAGGTCGCCCCGCAGCAGCGCCTCGAGCGCCTCGTCGAACTCCGCGTCGGCCTCGCCGCCCGCTTCCCCGCCCGCGGCGAGCCGCGCCGCGAGCGGCGCCGGGTCGTCGAGGTCGGCCGCGGTCGGCAGGAGGTCGGGGTGCGCCCACAGGGCGTCGCGACCGGCGATGCCGACCGCGTCGGTCACCGCGCGCCACATGGCCGCGGCGTCGCGCAGGCGACGCGGGCGCAGTTCGAGGCCGACGAGCGTCGCGAGCGCGGATTCGGCCGGGCCCCCGGTCGCGCGGCGACGGCGGATGGTCTCGGCGACGGCGTCGGACTTCGGCAGGCGGGACGTGGCATCCGCCGTCACCACGTCAACCCAGCCCTCGACGAGCGCGAGCATCGTCTCGAGGCGGCCGAGCGCCGCCTCCTGCTCCGGGCTCTTGGGGCGGAGCAACGCGCCGTTCGCGACCGCGTCGCGCAGTTCGTCGGTGTTCGACGGGTCGAAGCCCTCTGCGAGCTGCTCGAGGCGCTCGACGTCGACGTCGATGCCGCGCGCGAAGGCCGTGATCGCCGTGATGAGGTGCAGGCGCAGCCAGCGGGCGTGGCGGAAGAGGCGCGCGTGCGCGAGCTCGCGCACCGCGAGGTAGAGCTCGACCTGGTCGGTCGGGATGTCGAGGCCCTCGCCGAACTCGACGACGTTCTCGGGCAGGAGCGCGGCGCGGCCGTCTTCGAGCAGGGGCAGCCCGACGTCGCCGCCCGAGACCACCTCGGTCGAGAGCTGCCCGACGACCTGGCCGAGCTGCATGGCGAACATCGCGCCGCCGATGCCGCGCATCATGCGGCTCGCGCCCTGCACCATCGAGCGCAGCTCCTCGGGCGCCTGCTCGCTCATGACGCGGGTGAGGGAGTCGGCGATGCTCGTCGCGACGGGCTCGGCGAGCTGCGTCCAGATCGGCATGGTCGCCGCGGCCCACGAGCGGCGGGTGAGCAGCTCGGGCGTGCCGGGAAGCGCCGAGACCTCCACGGCCTCGTCGAGCCAGAGGGCGGCGAGGTCGAAGGCGCGGTCGAGGCGCTCGGTCTCGGCGGCCGCGATCTGGCGTTGGCCGGTCGACGCACGCTGCTCGGCCTGGCGGAGCGCGAGCGACCAGTCGATGCCCTCCTCCTCGGAGCGCTGCATCGCCTGCTGGAGCTGGCTGAAGAGCGCCGCGAGGCTCGCGGGATCGTTCGGCAGACCGGCCGCCCCGGCGAGCTTCGACGGGTCGATGCCGCCCGAACCGGACAGCAGTTCCCGCAGCATGTCGCGGAACTCGTCCTCGGGGTCGCGGTCGGGCTCCTGGTCGCGTTCGGCCACTCGGGCCACCTCCCTCGCTTCGCGCTCAACGCTACCGCCGGTCATCTGCGTCCTCGCCGGGAAATGGCCTAGGCTGACCCCTCGGGTGTCCGCCCGTCGCGAACAGTGCCGGGTTCCCCGCGGGCGCTCGGGAAGGACCACGGCGGATGACGCTCTTCGGCGGCCCTGGCGACGACCGGCCGGTGCCCGTGGCCGTGCCCGATGGCGGCGCGCCGCGACGTTCGCGTCGCGAGCGGATCGGCTGGACGGCCATCGCGATCGCCGCCGTCGTCGGCCTCGGCTTCGCGCTGCTGCCGACGCCGTACGTCATCCAGCAGGCCGGGCCCGTCTACGACACGCTCGGCACGACCGAGGTCGACGGCGAGGAGGTCCCGCTCATCGAGGTCCCCGACGAGGAGACCTTCCCGACCGAGGGTTCGCTCGACCTGCTCACCGTCTCGGCGATCGGTCGACCCGGTGCGACCCCCGGATGGCTCGACGTCGCCGCGGCCTGGCTCGACCCGCGGCGTGCGGTGCTGCCGCTCGAGGTGCTGTACCCGCCCGGCATCAGCACCGAGGACCGCGACGCGGCGAACGAGGCGCAGATGGTCGACTCGCAGCAGGACGCGATCGCGGCCGCCCTCGTCGAGCTCGGCTACGACTTCCCGCGCGACGTGGTCGTGCAGGGCGTGGGCGAGGGGACGCCCGCCGAAGGCGTGATCGAGGAGGGCGACGTCATCCGCTCGGTCGACGGCACCGAGGTGAACTCGGTCGACGAACTGCGCACCGCGCTCGGCGAGCACGGGACCGAGACGCCCGCCGAGATCGGGATCGTCCGCGACGGCGAGGAGCTCACCGTCGAGGCGACGCCCGCGGCGAACGGAGACAACGCCGTGCTCGGCGTCGGCGTGCGCATGCGGTACGAGTTCCCGATCGACGTGGAGATCCAGCTCAACGACGTCGGCGGCCCGAGCGCGGGCATGATGTTCGCCCTCGGCATCGTCGACACGCTGACGCCCGAGGCGATGACGGGCGGCGAGAACATCGCGGGCACGGGGACGATCGACTCCGACGGGACCGTCGGCCCCATCGGCGGAATCCGCCAGAAGCTGTGGGGCGCGCTCGACGCCGACTCCCCGTGGTTCCTCGCCCCCGAGGCGAACTGCGACGAGGTCGTCGGCAACGTGCCCGACGGGCTCGAGGTGTTCGCGGTCGGCACGCTCGACGAGGCGCGCAGCATCGTCGAGACGATCGGCGAGGGCGGCGACACGTCCGGCTTCCGGAGCTGCGACGCCGTCGTCGGCTGAAGACCGCCCCGAGGCATCCGCCCCGGTGTTCGGTGACGGATGCCGCGGCCGGCGTTCGCCCGGAGCGGAGCCGCGCGGCCCGCCTCGCCAGCCGTTTCCAAGAAAGCCGACCATAGGATGGGAATCCGATCCCGTCCCGACCCGAATGAGGCCGAGAGTGTCCACAGCACAGTCGCAGGAACCGAGGACGACGCGCCGACGCGCTCCGATCGCGATCACGATCGGCATCGTGGGTGCGCTCGTCGTCGCGTTCTTCGTGTTCGCCGGTATCTACGCGGATATCCGGTGGTACGACCAGCTCGGATTCCTCGAGGTGCTGACGACCGAGTGGATCACGCGCATCGTGCTCTTCTTCGTCGGGTTCATCGCCATGGCGCTGCCGGTCTGGCTGTCGATCCAGATCGCCTATCGGACCCGTCCGGTGTACGCGAAACTCAATTCGCAACTGGATCGTTATCAGGAGATCTTCGAGCCGCTGCGCCGCCTCGCGATGTACGGCATCCCGGCCGTGCTGGGCATCTTCGCGGGCGTCTCGACCGCGAGCCGCTGGGACTCGGTGCTCGCCTGGCTGAACCGCACGCCGTTCGGCTCCGTCGATCCGCAGTTCGGCTTCGACATCGGCTTCTACGTCTTCGAGCTGCCCTTCTACCGCTCCGTCGTCGGCTTCGCGTCGGCGGTCGTGCTGCTCTCGGGCCTGCTCGTCATCGCGACGAACTACCTCTACGGCGCGATCCGCGTGAGCGGCCGTGAGGTCGTCATCTCGAAGGCCGCCCGCATCCAGATCGCGATCACCGCAGGGCTCTACCTGCTGCTGCAGGCCGTCAGCATCTGGTTCGACCAGTACGCCACGGTCACCGAGACCGGGTCGCTCATCACGGGTGCCTCGTACACCGACGTGTTCGCGACGATCCCCGGCCGGCAGATCCTGTCGGTCATCGCCGCCGTCGTGGCGATCCTGTTCTTCATCACCGCGATCCTCGGCCGGTGGCGGCTGCCGCTCGTCGGCGCGGTGCTGCTCATCGTGTCGAGCCTGCTCATCGGCTCGCTCTACCCGTGGGTCGTGCAGCGCTTCCAGGTCGACCCGAGCGCGCGTGCGCTCGAGGCGCCCTACATCGAGCGGAACATCGACGAGACGCGCGACGCGTTCGGCGTCGCCGACATCGAGGAGATCCCCTACGAGGCCGAGACGGATGCCGAGCCGGGCGCGCTGCGCTCCGATGCGGCGACGACCGCGAGCATCCGCCTCATGGACCCCGCCGTCATCAGCCCGGCGTTCCGCCAGCTCGAGCAGTTCCGCCAGTACTACCAGTTCCCCGAGATGCTCGACGTCGACCGGTACGAGATCGACGGGCAGTCGCAGGACACGGTCGTCGCGATCCGCGACCTCAACCTCGAGGGCCTGAACGACGCGCAGACGTGGTTCAACTCGCACCTCGTCTACACCCACGGCTACGGCCTGGTCGCCGCGGCCGGCAACCAGCGTTCGAGCGACGGGCAGCCCGTGTTCCTCGAGTCGGGCATCCCGTCGAGCGGCACGCTGCCCGAGTTCGAGCCGCGCGTCTACTTCGGCGAGAACTCGCCCGACTACTCCATCGTGGGCGCGCCCGAGGGCGCGTCGCCGATCGAGCTCGACTACCCGGCGGGCGGTGAGGGCGAACCGCAGCAGACCACGTTCACCGGCGACGGTGGACCCGTGCTCGACAACGTCTTCACGAAGCTCGTCTACGCGCTGAAGTTCCAGTCCGAGCAGATCTTCCTCTCCGACCAGGTCTCGAACGAGTCGCAGATCCTCTACGACCGCAACCCGATCGAGCGCGTGCAGAAGGTCGCGCCGTACCTGACCCTCGACAGCGACACCTACCCGTCGGTGGTCGACGGTCGCCTCGTCTGGATCGTCGACGGCTACACGCTCTCCGACCAGTACCCGTACTCGAACAAGGTCAGCTACAGCGAGGCGATCTCCGACAGCGAGTCGGTGCAGCAGCCGCTCGCGTTCGACGAGGTCAACTACATCCGCAACTCGGTGAAGGCCACGGTCGACGCGTACGACGGCAAGGTGACCCTCTACGCGTGGGACACCGAGGACCCGATCCTGGAGACGTGGCAGAAGGTCTTCCCCAACGCGATCGAGCCGATCAGCGAGATGTCGGGCGAGCTCATGAGCCACGTGCGCTACCCGGCCGACCTGTTCAAGATGCAGCGCGCGGTGCTCGGCCGCTACCACGTGACCGACCCGGTGACGTTCTACTCGCGTGAGGACGCGTGGACGACGCCGCTCGACCCGACGCAGAGCGCGGCGACCTCGTTCCTGCAGCCGCCGTACTACCTGACCATGCAGATGCCCGGCCAGGAGGCACCGACCTACTCGATCTACTCGACGTTCATCCCCGAGGCGCGCGGCAGCGCGAGCCGCAACGTGCTGCGCGGGTACCTCGCGGTCGATTCCGACGCGGGCGCGACCGACGGCGAACGTGCAGAGGGCTACGGCAAGCTGAGGCTCCTGTCGCTGCCCGAGGACGACAACGTGCCCGGCCCCGGCCAGGTGCAGAACACCTTCAACTCCGATCCGACCGTGTCGCAGTCGCTGAACCTGCTGAAGCAGGGCCAGTCCGACGTGATCAACGGCAACCTGCTCACCGTGCCCGTCGGCGGCGGCCTGCTCTACGTCCAGCCGGTCTACGTCCAGTCGACCGGTGAGACGAGCTACCCGCTCCTGCAGAAGGTGCTGGTCGCGTTCGGCGACGAGATCGCCTTCCAGGACACGCTCGACGAGGCGTTGAACGTGCTGTTCGGCGGCGACTCCGGCGCGGCCGCGGGCGACGAGGAGGTCGAACCGACCACGCCCGGCGAGGGCGAGACCGGCGGCGAGGGCGAGGCGCCCCCGACGACGGAGGACACCGAGCTGCAGTCCCTGCTCAACCGGGCCCGCCAGGCGATCGAGGACAAGCAGCAGGCGCTGCAGGACGGCGACTGGGTGGCCTACGGTGCGGCCGACGCGGAGCTCGCCGAGATCATCTCGGAGCTCATCGTCCTCGCGGAGGACGGCGCGAGCTCGACGGACACCCCGTCGACGGAGGCGCCGTCGACCGAGGAACCGTCGAACGGCTGATGGCGGTCGAGCTCGACTCGGGCGACTGGCTCGAGGAGAACCGCGCGAACTGGGATGAGCGCGTGGCGTTGCACGTGGCGTCGCCGTTCTACGACCGGTCGCGCCTGCGCGCGGGCGGCAGCGTGCTCGACCCGATCGCGCAGGCCGGCATCGACCGGATGTTCCCGGACGGCCTCGACGGCGCGCGCGTGCTGCACCTGCAGTGCCACTTCGGCTCCGACACGCTCTCGCTCGTGAACCTCGGCGCGACCGCAGTCGGTGTCGACTTCTCCCGCCCCGCGGTCGAGGAGGCGCGGCGCATGGCCGCCGAGCTCGGCGTCGCCGACCGCGCGCGCTTCGTCGAGGCCAACGTCTACGACGCACGCCATCGGCTGCCCGACCCCGAGTCGTTCGACCTGGTCTTCACGACCTGGGGCACGATCGGGTGGCTTCCGGATGTCGCGGAGTGGGCGCGCATCATCGCGTGGTTCCTGAAGCCCGGCGGCCGGCTGTTCTTCGCCGACGGTCACCCATCCGCCTACGTGTTCGAGGGCGACGCCGGACCGGGCGGCATGCCCGCGTTCGCGTACCCCTACGTGAGCACCGGTCCCGACATCATCGAGGACCCGAGCGACTACGCAGACCCCGAGGCGCGGCTCGTGAACGCCAGGACCTGGGAGTGGATGCATCCGCTCGGCGAGGTCTTCGCCGCACTGCGCGACGCCGGGCTCACGGTCGACGAGTTCGCCGAGCACTACGAGCTGCCGTGGCGGATGTTCCCCGTCACGGTGCCCAAGGGCGACGGCATGTTCGGCTGGCCCGAGCTCCAGTGGCTGCCGCTCGGCTACGAGCTCGTGGCGTCGCGGGCTCCGTCGCCGGTGGTCGAGTAGGCGCGCAGCGCCGTATCGAGACCCCGACCCGGTGGTCGAGTAGGCGCGCAGCGCCGTATCGAGACCCCCGACCCGCCCGGGATGCGGCCTCGATTCGACCGCCCTCGGAACCCGTGCTAGTGTTATCTCTTGTGCCGCGGGGTGGAGCAGTTCGGTAGCTCGCTGGGCTCATAACCCAGAGGTCGTAGGTTCAAATCCTGCCCCCGCAACCAAATCGGAAGGCCCCGGTCCACTCGGACCGGGGCCTTTCGCATGTCCACGGCGCGGTCGAGCGAGCACGTCAATGTCGCTGTGCGGGGATGCGCACGAGGCCGTGTGGGAGCATCCGCTACCGTGTCGGCCATGACACTCGACATGACGTTCCTCGATGCGTCGCTCTCACCCGCGAGGACGCGGCCGAGGCCGGTGAATGTCTACGACATCCTTCGCGAGGGTTGGCGCGAAACGCGGGTCGATATGACCTTGCAGTTCTTCCTGGATCCCCGCGAACGCCACGGCCTCGGCTCGCTCGTCATCGACGCGTTGTTGCGATGTCTGGATGATGCCCCGGTGATCGGGCCCGACGGCGTCACCGCCGCACGTCTCGTGGCGGCGGACGCGTTGGGGTCTGACGATTGGGTGATCGAAACTCAGGTCGGCTTCATCGACGTCTATGCCGTGAATCGCGAGTTGGATATCGCGATCGTGCTCGAGAACAAGATCGGCCACGTGCTGAACAATCCCTTGCGAGCCTACGCCGAGCATGCGCGCACGGATGGGTTCACCACGATCATCGTCGTCGTACTCGCACCCGAGGTCCGCTCGCACGTCGAGAATCAGCAGCAGCAGTTTGTGTCGGCGGCCCTCACATACTCAGAGTTCGGTGAAGCGATCCGGCAAACACCCCAGCTGATTGATTTCCTCCTGGCGCCGAGGGACCTGGACCAGAGGCGCAGCCTCGAACTCCTTCAGCAGTTCATCGAAGCGAGAAGTGGAGACATGTCGATGATCGAACTCGAGAACGATGCTGAGCGGCTGGACGAATGGCGCGCCTTGATGGAAACGCATGGCGAGGCCATCAAGGCGTTCGAAGACGCCCGTAGCTCCATCGGCCGATTGATTCGAGACCGCCGAGAGCGGTTGCGACCGCTGATCGCCTCTCGCTTGGCCGCCGAAGGGCTGGTCACTGGATGGGAATCGCACGGCGGGAGTCGCGAAGAGACCTGGAACGCGTACTACTTCCCCGCGGCGGACTGGAGCGTCGAATTGAAGCTTTCGGCCCAGCCGTCGCGTCCGGCGATTTTCATCTACGACCGCCGCGGACAGACATACAAGGACTCGACGATCGAGTCGCTTGGTCTGTACTGGACCGCCACAGACGAGGAGATCGCAGAGACATTCGTCGCGCGGACCAAGCAGATTCTCGACGACGTACGAACGGGCAACCGGAGTCGTTCGGAGAAGTGAAGGTGTCCAAGCGACCCCGACGGGCGGCTCCCCTTCCAGTCGGATCCGGGTGCTCTACCCCGCGCCGCTCCTCCGCATACCGCGGCGCGAGCGATTCCATCTGGTCCATGACCTGCTTGATCGCCTCGGGCTGCTTGTCGGGCGGGTACTTGTGTTTCACGAGCAGGCGTTTGATCGATGCGCGGAGCTTCGCCCGCACGTCGTCGCGCACGGTCCAGTCGGTGCGCACGTCGCGTCGCATCACGGCGACGAGCTCCCGAGCGATCTGGGCGAGCACGTCTTCGCCCTGCACGTCGATCGCCGACTCATTGGTGGCCACGGCGTCGGAGAACGCGAGTTGGTCGCTCGACAGTGGGAGAGAGAAGTGCGACCCGCGGGATGCCTCGGCGGCGACTTCCTTCGCGAGCGCGACCAGCTCGGCGATGACCTCTGCGGACGTGAGCTGCGGGTTCGGGTCCTTGAAGATGAAAGTGGGATAGTTGGCCCACACCCCTCCATCCATCAGTCCATGAACTTCCTCCTCCCCGGCGGCCGACACAATTCGCAGGCGGCCTGGGCGGAATGCGAATGGGATTGAGGATGACGCGTTGGCTGCGTCAGTCACGGACAGGGTGGGGGTTAGATCGCTGCCGAACACACGGGGCTGCCGCATTGCGAAGTCCACGCAAACCACAAGCAATTCAATCCCAGTGGTTCTGAAAAATTCACCGAAGGTCACGAGACCGCTTGAAGCCCGCGGCCCAGATAATGAGTCAACACGGTCTACTAGCACTCCTTCGATGTTCGACGACCCCGTGAAGCGGCGCCTACCGCGCCGATGCGGCCAATAGCGTCTGGCTGACCGACATGACCGAACACCGCACGAGCGAGCTCAAGCTGCACTGCTGCGCGATCAAGGACGCGTTCTCAAATCCGGATCGCTGGGTACTCGATGAGCGACAGGATGACCCTGCAGGAATCGCAAACTGGAGACGACCGACGCCGGAGTGCATCGAGGCTCTCCGACCGGTCCGCGTTCGCGACCCAAGGGGCGTATCGTGAGCCCATGGGCGGGAGGGGCCCAGGCAACGTCGAGACCTCGTTGTCGAGCCGTCGGCAGCGCGGCGGGAGTCTGCTGTGATCCCGAGCACGAGCTATGTCCGAAGCGGCGACGCGGACATCGCGTACAAGGTCTGCGGAGAAGGCGAACGGGATCTCCTGATTTCGTTCTCCTTCGCATCCAATATCGACGCACTGTTCGAGCTCTCGGAGAACGTCGAATTCATTGAGCGCATGATGAGATTCGGCCGGGTCATCCTGTTCGACAAGCGTGGAACAGGCCTATCGGAACGAACGACCGATCTCGTATCGATCGAACAGCGCAGCGACGATGTGATCGCCGTACTCGATGCAGCGGGAAGCAAGAGTGCCGCGCTACTCGGTTACGGCGACGGTGCTGCCGTATGCCTCGCGACGGCTGCGAGGCATCACGATCGGGTCGAGTCCGTCATCGCGGGCGAGGTGCTCGTCGTCGGGCATCGCGACAAAGAGTTTCCCTGGGGAGTGCGTGCGAAGTTCACTGGACCGGTGATGCGAGCGTTGGTGAGTGCCGGGTGGGGCAACGGGCAGGTCATGAAAATCCTCGCGCCATCGTGGACAGCAGATCGCCGCCTGTTCGAATGGTGGATGCGATACGAACGCCTGGCCACGACCCCGAGTGGTGCTTCGAGGCTGCTCGAGGAGATCGTAGACATCGACATTCGGCCATACCTGCCCCATGTGCGAGTGCCGGTGCTCGTCGTGCATGACGTCGACATGAAGATGCTGCCGACAGCGGCGTTCCGTTGGCTCGCCGATCAACTCTCCGACGGCAGGCTGACGCTCATTCAAGACAGTTCGACACCGATCTTCATTCCCGGGGATGCTTTCGTAGACGAGGTCGAGGAGTTCCTCATTGGGACGAGGACGGGCGGTCGACGCGAAATCGCAACCCTCGTGGTCACCGATGTCGTTGGTTCAACCGACTCGCTCGCTCAGTCTGGTGACGCCGCCTGGCGAGATCGCCTCGTGGCGCATCGCGAATCGGTGCGACATTCCCTGGCGAGGTACTCCGGCCGCGAGGTGGATACGGCAGGGGACGGATTCTTCCTGTCGTTCCCCCTCCCCTCGTTGGCACTTCGTTTCGCTGAGGAAGCCGTCACGGATGCGTCGCGACTCGGCATCGGACTGCGCGTCGGCGTGCACATCGGCGAGGTGCTCGTGAGAGACGCCGACGTTATCGGTATCGCTGCCCACATCGCCGCGCGCGTGGAAGCCGCAGCGATCCCCGGCGCCGTATTCGTCACGGACGCCGTTCGCATGCTCGTGCTGGGCTCGCGCATGCGATTCGAACCGGCGGGAGAGTTCTCGCTCAAAGGGGTCCCGGGCACATGGCCGCTCTTCCGGCTGGTCGTCGGAGTTGATCCCGGCACCTCCGTCTGAGTGGCGCGTGCACGCGCCAGAGTTTTCCCCGAGCTCGGATCGCGGCACCGGTGCGATCCACCTCCTCACACCGGACTGACCGGACGGCTCCGCTCGGACGCGCTGGAACGATCAGCCGCTTGGCCTGGAACGCCGAAACCGCAACGCCGAAACTGCCCAGCAGCCACAAGGCCCTCCGGATTCCCCGAACCCGCCACCAATCGGAAGGCCCCGGTCCACTCGGACCGGGGCCTTTCGCATGTCCGGGAACGCCGCCGGAAGAGCGTCGCGAGCGCCGTCAGCGCGCTGCGCGCGCGTCGTAGTCCGCCCGCGCGGCCACGATGCGCGGATGGTTCTCGATCGCCCATTCGCCGAGCGCGGTCGAGATCTCGATGAGGCTCGTGCCGAGGCGCGTGAGCTCGTACTCGACGCGGGGCGGCACCTCTGCGTGCACAGTTCGGGAGATCAGGCCGTCGCGCTCGAGCTGCCGGAGCGTGAGCGTCAGCATGCGCTGCGAGATGCCCGGGATGTGCCGTTGCAGCTCGGTGAACCGGAGGCGCCGGTCACGGAGGGTCGCGACGACGAGGAGCGACCACTTGTCGCCGACGCGGTCGAGCACCTCGCGGATGGCGCGGCCCCCGGCCTCGCCGGTCGAGGCCATGCACGTGTCCTCGTAGGAGGTGAGCGGCTCGGGGAGCCGGTCGGTCGGTGTCGACATCGGATGTCACCTGCTTACCTGGATGTGCCTTTTGCACGCGTCTGGACGAGCACGCATCATGGGGTTACTTACACAAGGTAACAGACCCCCTCAGGAGTTCCCCATGTTGATCGCCCTCTGGATCCTCAACGCCCTGCTCGCCCTCGCGTTCCTCGCCGCCGGCGCGATGAAGGCGATCCGCCCGAAGGAGGCGCTCGCGACCGCGGGCATGGCCTGGACCGAGGACTTCTCGTCGCCGAGCGTCAAGCTGATCGGCGTCGCCGAGGTCGTCGGGGCGTTCGGCCTCATCCTGCCGCTGGCGACGGGGATCGCCCCGATCCTCAGCCCGATCGCGGCGGCGGCGCTCGTCGTCGTGATGGTCGGCGCCGCGGTCGTGCACGTCCGTCGCGGCGAGTCGGCGGTCCCGGCGATCGTGCTCGCCGTGCTGTCGGCCGTGAGCGCGGTGCTCGGGGTGATCGTCCTTGCGTGATCGTCCAGCGAGCGGCGTCCTGAACGGACGGGAGCGCGGTTCGCGAGCACGATGAAGGCCCCGGTCCACTCGGACCGGGGCCTTCCGACCTTCCCCGAGGTCAGCCCTTCTTGCCGTTGCCGGTGTTCGTCACGGTGAGTTCGTAGCCCGCGTCGAGCGTGTCGAGGTCGCCGGTGGGCAGGTTCGACACGAGGGTCGCGAAGTCGCGGTTCTGGCCCTTCGCGCACGAGGTGTCGAGGCCGGCCATCGTGATGTCGTCGCCCTCGAGGCGGTAGACGTGGTTGCCCGCCTCGTCGACGATCTCGTAGTCCGACTCCTCGCCGGGGGTGAGGTCGCAGCTCGCGACGACCTGCAGCGTCCAGTTGTCGTCCTGGAGCCCCGTCGTCTCGATCCACTCGCCGTCGGCCGACGAGAGCGTCGCGGCCTCGCCGTCGACCATCACGTCGTCGACGAACCATCCGGTGTCGAGGTAGGCGGCGTCGGTCGAGTAGCGGAAGCGCACGTCGGTCGTCCCAGCAGGCAGGTCGGCCGTGAGGTGCACGTACTCGGGGTCGTCGACGAAGTACTCGCCGCCCGACGTGCCCGTGAGGCCGTTGCCCTCGGTGTTGTTGCCGTGCGGGTCGTCGTCGGTCGTGACGACGGCACCCGAGTCATCCGTCAACGGCACCGTCACCCAGTCGCCGTCGACGAGCGCCTCGACGAAGCCGTAGTCCCAGCCCTCCTCGATGAAGCTCCAGCTCCAGAAGTCGAGGGTCGAGGCCGCGCCATCCGCCACGTCGACGTCGAGGACGTTGTCGGACTGGCTCTCGTAGCCGCCGTACCAGTGCGTGTCGCCCGTGTGCGGGGCGATCTGCGTGGTGTCGTCGCCGTCGAGTGCGACGGTGACCCGCGGGCCCGGGTTGCGGAACCGTTCGATCTGGATGCCGTACGGCAGCGCCGTGTCGGCCTGGCCGTTCTTGCGGCGGTCCCACTTCGCCTCGGGCTGCGCGCCCTGGTTCGACCCGCGGCCGTCCCAGAACTGGTCGTCGGCGATGTCGATCGTCCAACTCGTCGAGGCGGGGTCGCCGAAGTCGACGGCCTTGATGTCGAAGCGCTCCGAGTCCTCGTCGTCGAGGTACACGGCCACGGCCCAGTCCTCGTACAGCTCGGCGGCCGAGCGCAGGTCGCTTCCGGTCGCCGCGTTGAACTCGGCGATGGCGGCGTCGACGCCCGCCATGCCGTCGGCCTGGTTCTCGAAGATGAGCTTGATCAGCAGGTCGCCGCCCGCGCCGTCGTACTCGAGGTCGGGCTCGTAGGTGCCGTCGCCGTTGCCGCCGGCCTGCTCCCAGAGGTACTGCATGTAGGTGTAGGCGGCGCCGTAGTTCTCCAGGCCGCCGCCCCACCGCGTGAGCGAGGTCTCGGCGTAGAACACCTGGTGGTAGGTCAGGTGCGAGCCGCCCACGTCGTAGCCGTTGAGGAACACGGCGAAGTCGGCGAGGCCCTCGTCGACCCAGCTGAGCTCGCCCGGGTCGCTGTAGTTGTGCAGCAGGTGCTCGAGCTCGTGCGCGATGACGCCCTCGTAGAGGGTCGCCTGGTCGTTCGCCGGGTCGTCGTCGCGCCACTCCGAGTCATCCGGCCCGACGCGGTTCGCCCAGTCGTAGGCGTCGATCACGATCGTGTTCATGCCCGCCGAGTCGATGAAGTCGGGCGCGAAGTAGCCCGCCGTATAGCTCGTGACGTCGCAGTCGTAGTACTGCTCGTCCTGCACGTTGTAGACCACCATGACGAGCGAGTCGCTCGCGGGTTCGTCGGGGTCGGCGGCATCCATCGGGCCGAAGTGCTCCTCGTCGACCGCGACGATCTGGTTCGCGAGCTGGTCGCCCATGTAGTCGATCTGCGCCTGCGTGATCGTGTAGTCGGCGACGTCCGCGTCGGCGCACGGCACGAACTCGTCGTCGGGCGCGGTGTGGTCGAACGCCGGGTCGAGGCTGTCGACGCCGACCGGTGCGCTGCCGTCGAGCGGCGTGCCCTCGGGCACGTAGATGTAGACCGGCGTGCCGTCGGGCGTCACGCCCGCGTACACGCGCGTGAAGTCCTGGTCGTAGGTGCCGCCGGCCGCGCTGTCGTTGATCGGCAGCGCGATGGTCGGTTCGCCGGGCAGGTTCTCGTGGTCGTCGGCCGAGGCCGGCGCCGCGGTCGCCGCGAGGAAGCTCGCGGCGAGGGCTCCGACGGCGAGGGCGCCGAGGGAGCGTCGTTGTGCTCTGAGCACGGGGTTTCCCATCTGTCATGGCCCCGGGCCGGAGAGAAGCGTGCCTGGTCCGTCGGCGTAGGGACCGATCGTGCGGCGGCCGTCCGGGTCGCGCGCGTGAACCCCACCAGTCCAGCAGGCGTCGCGGATCGACGGGAGGCGCTTGTCATCGCGGCCCGGATCGGCTTGACTACGCCCCCTGACGCGCCGCGCATAGGCTGGCGGCATGCAGACGGATGCCGCGCCCCTCGGCGTCGCGGTCGCGCAGTTCGCGCCCGGCGACGACCCCGATGCCAACCTCGCCGAGATCGAGCGCCTCGCCGGCGTCGCGGCGGCGCGCGGAGCGCGGCTCGTCGTCTTCCCCGAGTACTCGAGCTACTTCACGCCCGAGGCGGGCCCGGCGTGGGTCGGGGCCGCGCAACCGGTCGGCGGGCCGTTCACGACCGCGCTGGGGGCCCTCGCCGATCGGCTCGACGTGCACGTCGTGGCCGGCATGATCGAGCGCCCGGCGGGCGAGGAGCGCCGCGTCGCGAACACCGTCGTCGCCGTCGCGCCGGGGGAGGGCGTCGTCGCGCGCTACCGCAAGCTGCACCTCTACGACGCGTTCGGCCAGCGCGAGAGCGAGTGGGTGGCCCCCGGCGAGATCGGCGATCCCGAGACGTTCGCGGTCGGCGGCATCCGCTTCGGGCTGCAGACCTGCTACGACGTGCGCTTCCCCGAGGTGTCGCGCCGCATCGTCGACGCGGGCGCCGACGCGATCTGCATGCCGGCCGAGTGGGTGCGCGGGCCCCTGAAGGAGGCGCACTGGCGCACGCTCACGACGGCCCGCGCGATCGAGAACACCGCGTACGTGCTCGCCGCCGACCAGGCCCCGCCCGTCGGCGCGGGCAACAGCATGGTGGTCGATCCGATGGGCGTCGAGGTCGCCACGATCGGCGAGCAGACGGATGTCGCGGTGGCCTGGCTCTCGGCGGAGCGCATCGCCGAGGTGCGGACGCGCAACCCCGCGCTCGCGCTGCGCCGGTTCGCGGTCGTCGTGCGCGACGAGCCCTGAGCCGCCGCGGCGCCCGCAGCGAATGCGCCGGCGGCGGCTCCGCGCCGGCTCTCGCGCCCGCCGGGCTCAGCCCATCGCCGCGAGCCGCTCGGCCGCGGTCTCGAGCACCTCGCGGCGCTTGCAGAACGCGAACCGCACGAGGCTCCGCACCTCGTCGCGCCGCTCGGGGTGCACGAACGCCGTGATGGGCACGCCGACGACCCCGGCGCGATGGGGGAGCTCGCGGCAGAACGCGTCGCCGTCGTGCGCGCCGAGCGGCGCGGCATCCGCCACCACGAAGTAGCCCGACGCCGGGACCGACGTCGTGAAGCCCGCGCTCGTGAGGCCCGCGACGAGCAGGTCGCGGCGTGCGGCGAGCTCGGCCGCGGCATCCGTGAAGAACCGGTCGGGCAGGTCGAGCCCGGCCGCGATCGCGGGCTGGAACGGCGCGCCGTTGACGAACGTCAGGTACTGCTTGACCGCGAGCACGGCCGTCACGAGGTGCGCGGGGCCGGTGACCCAGCCGATCTTCCACCCGGTCGTGTTGAAGGTCTTGCCGCCCGACGAGATCGAGATCGTGCGCTCCCACGCGCCGGGGTGGGTCGCGATCGGCACGTGCTGGCCGTCGAAGACGAGGTGCTCGTAGACCTCGTCGGTGACGATGAGCGCGTCGTGGCGGTGCGCGAGCTCGACGATCACGTCGAGCGTCGCCTCGTCGAGGAGCATGCCGGTCGGGTTGTGCGGGGAGTTCACGAGGATGACGCGCGTGCGGTCGGTGACGGCGGCGCGGAGCTCGTCGTGGTCGGGCCGCCAGTCGGGGAACCGCAGGGGCACGGTTCGGTGGATGCCGCCGGCACGAGCGATGACCGCTCCGTACGCGTCGTACGACGGCTCGAACGTGACGACCTCGTCGCCGTCGTCGACGAACGCGAGCAGCGTCGCGGCGAGCGCCTCGGTCGCGCCGGCGGTGACGAGCACCTCGCGCGCCGGGTCGACCGAGAGGCCGTACCACCGGTGCTGGTGCCGCGCGATCGCCACGCGGAGCACGGGCATGCCCGGGCCCGGCGGGTACTGGTTCACGCCGGTCGCGATCGCCTCGCGGGCCGCATCGAGCACCTCACGGGGGCCGTCCTCGTCGGGGAATCCCTGGCCGAGGTTGATCGCGCCGGTCGAGACGGCCAGCGCGCTCATCTCGGCGAAGACGGTCGGGGCGACGCCGCCGTCGGCGGCGAGCAGGCCCGCGCCGGCGGCGGTCCGCTGCCACGGTGCGAGCGGTCGTGAGGGCATGGCATCCACGCTCACACCGTATGCCACGGTGCGGCGGCTACGCTGTCTGCGGCGCCCGGGCGGTTCACGGTGGCGACATAGCTTCGACATAGGGACCGCCGACTCGCCGCACAGCTTGGAGCGGGATGCTGGCATCCGCTGGAAGGAGCGAAGATGACCGAGACCAACACCGGCGGGATCGAGCAGAACCCGGAGAACCACCCCGAGCCGACGGCCCAGGGTGCGGATGCCGCGGAGGCCACCGCCCAGGTCGAGACCCCCCGCGCGGAGTCGTCGCCCGAGCCCGCGACCGAGCCGGCCACGCCGGCGGCGCAGGCCGCCTCGGCGCAGCCCGCATCGGTCGAGCGCGCGGAGCCGGTCGCTGCGCCCGTCGCTTCGGCTAGGCCCGCTGCGCCCGCTGCACCCGCCGAGGCCGCCGCGCCCGCACCGCGCCCGACCGGCACCGTCTACACGCCCGGCCAGGCCCCGCAGCCGTACGTCGCGGGACAGTACCGCCACGAGCCGGCCACCACGCCGACCCCCGGCCAGACCCAGCCGACCACGCCGATCGCCGGCGCGCCCGGCACCCCGCAGGCCGGTGGCGCCGGAACCGTCCCGCCCGCCTTCGGCGGCGCCCCCGCGCCCGCCCCGGCCCAGGAGCCCGCGCCCAAGCAGCGTCGCGTCGGCTTCGGCGTCGCCGCGGCGATCGTCGCCGCCGCGCTCATCGGCGGCGCATCGGGCGCCGGCATCACGGCCCTCCTGACCAACGACGGCGACAGCGCCGTCGAGCAGACCTCGTCGGGCACGCAGCGCATCGTCGTGAACGACGACGGCTCGGTGAACCAGGTCGCCGCCGTCGCCGCGGCCGCGAGCCCCAGCGTCGTCACCATCGAGGTGAGCGGCGGCCAGTCCGGCGGCACGGGCTCCGGCATCATCCTCTCGGAGGACGGCTACGTGCTCACGAACACGCACGTGGTCACGCTCGACGGCGCGACCGGCGACCCGACCATCCAGGTGAAGGCCGACGACGGCACGCTCTACACGGCCGAGCTCATCGGCACCGACCCGCTGAGCGACCTGGCCGTCATCAAGCTGGCGGATGCCTCGGGCCTGACGCCGATCGAGTTCGCCGACTCGAGCGAGCTCAACGTCGGCGACACGGCGATCGCGATCGGTGCGCCGCTCGGCCTCTCCGGCACCGTCACGAACGGCATCGTCAGCGCGCTCAACCGCAGCATCGACGTCGAGTCGTCGGCCGCCCCCGAGACCACGCCCGACAGCGGCGAGGGCGAGCAGGGCGGGTCGGGCGAGAGCCCCTTCGACTTCTGGAACTTCGACGGCGAGGAGGGCGGCTCGGGCTCCTCGAGCGGCGGCGGCCTCATCTCGATCCCGGTGATCCAGACGGATGCCGCGATCAACCCGGGCAACTCGGGCGGCGCGCTGCTCGACGGCGAGGGCAAGCTCATCGGCGTGAACGTCGCGATCCTCTCGGCGGGCGGCGCTTCGGGCGAGGCCGGCAACATCGGCGTCGGCTTCGCGGTGCCCTCGAACCTCGCTGAGCGCATCGCGAGCGAGATCATCGAGAACGGCTCCGCCACGCACGGGCTGCTCGGTGCCACGGTGACCTCCGCGCAGGCGAGCGGCGAGAGCGCGACGGTCGGCGCCCTCATCTCCGAGGTGAGCGCCGGCGGCGCCGCCGAGGCGGCGGGACTCCAGTCCGGTGACGTGGTGACGGCGCTGAACGGCATCCCGATCACCGACCAGACCGACCTGACCGCGCAGGTGCGCGCCCTGGCCGGCGGCGCGGAGGCCGAGCTGACCTACACGCGCGACGGGGAGTCGAACACCGTGACGGTGACGCTCGGCACGTTCGAGGGCTGATCCGCAGCGCACGGCACCGACGGGGGCCGGACCGACCGGTCCGGCCCCCGTCGTCGTGCCCTCGGAATGCCGCGGCGTCACCGCGATCGCGTGGGTCCCTGCTGCTAGGCTCGATCGACCCTGTGCACGAGTGAGGACCATGCCCGACCAGCACCATCCGGCGGAACCGTCGCCGCCGATCGGCGTCTCGTATGTCATGCCCGTGTTGAACGACGCATCGCACGTGCGCGCCGCGGTCGAATCGATCCTCGAGCAGGAGTACGACGGCCCGGTCGAGGTGCTGATCGCCCTCGGTCCGTCGATCGACGGCACGACCGAGCTCGTCGAAGACCTGGCCTCGCGCGATCCGCGTGTGCACGTGCTCGAGAACGAGGTCGGGTCGACGCCGGCCGGTCTCAACATCGGCATCCGCGCGGCCGTGCACCCGGTCGTGGTCCGCGTCGACTCCCACTCGATGCTGCCGGTCGACTACACGCGCATCGCGGTCGACACGCTCGTGCGCACCGGCGCCGACAACGTCGGCGGCATCATGGACGCGCGCGGCGAGACGCCCTTCGAGCGGGCGGTGGCACTGGCGTACACGACCCCGGTCGGCCTCGGCGGCTCGGCGTTCCACGTCGGCGGTCACGAGGGTGCGGTCGAGACGGTCTACCTCGGGGTGTTCCGGAAGAGCGCGCTCGAGCGCGTGGGCCTCTTCGACGAGACGATCAAGCGCGGCCAGGACTGGGAACTGAACCGTCGCCTCCGGCAGACCGGCGGCACCGTGTGGTTCACGCCCGAGCTCGCGGTCACCTATCGTCCGAGGTCGAGCCTGGAGCGACTGGCGCGGCAGATGTTCTCCACGGGCCTCTGGCGCGGCGAACTCGCCCGCCGGTTCCCCGCCGCGAACGGGTTCCGCTACTTCGTCCCGCCCGCCATGGTCGTGGGCGTCGTGCTGGGCCTCCTGCTCGGGGTCATCGGCGTCGTGCAGGCCGCGATCGGCCAGGCGCCGTGGCTGCTGATCGGCTTCGCCGTGCCGCTCGTCTACCTGCTCTTCGTGGTCGCCGCGACCCTCGCGTACGCACGCGGCCGCGGGGGCGCGACCGCGGCCTGGTTCCTGCTCGTCCTGCCGTGCATCCACGTCGCCTGGGGAACGGGCTTCGTGCTCGGCTACCTCTCGCTCACGAGCAACATCGCCGAGCACACGGGAAGGTGAGCATGTCGGAGCCCATGCCGGAGCGGGGGATCCCGTCGAGCCTCGCCAAGCAGCGAGCGGTCACGCAACCGCCCGAGGTCCGCGGCCGCCGGAACGCGGAGCACTGGACCGCATCGCTCTACCTGCGCGACCTCTCGCCGTACCTGACGTGGGTGCTGCTCCACACCCGCATCTCGGCGAACGGCGTCACCGGGCTCATGATCCTCGTCGGCTGGTCGACGGCCGCGGCGCTCCTGATCCCCGGCATCTGGGGCGCCCTGCTCGCGGTCGTGCTCGGCCAGCTGCAGATGCTCGTCGACTGCTGCGACGGGGAGGTCGCGAGGTGGCGCCGCACGTCGAGTCCCGCAGGGGTCTTCCTCGACAAGGTGGGCCACTACTCGACCGAGGCGCTGATCCCGCTCGCCCTCGGCATCCGCGCCGCCGCGTACCCGCTGGAGTTCCCCGCCGACTTCCTGTGGACGACGATCGCCGCCATGCTGGCCCTCGTGATCGTGCTGAACAAGGCGCTCAACGACATGGTGCACGTCGCGCGTGCGAACGCCGGCCTGCCGAAGCTCGCCGACACGCACGGCGAGACGGCCCCGCGCGGCGGTCTCGTCGCGACGCTCCGCAAGGCCGCCCGGTTCCTCCCGTTCCACCGCCTCTATCACTCCGTCGAGCTGACGCTCATCGCGCTCGCCGCGGCCGTCGTCGGGCTCTTCGTCGGCCAGCCGCTCGTCGATCGCGTCGTCGTCGCCGCGCTGCTGCCGCTCGCGCTGCTCGCACTGGTCGGCCACTTCGTCGCGATCATGGCCTCCCGCCGTGTCCGTTCCTGACCCCGCGCCGACGACCCGTCGGCCCCGCGTCGGAGTCGTGGTCCTGACGATGGGTCGCCGCCCGATCGAGCTCGCGCGCGGCATCTGGAGCATCCTCGACCAAGAGGACGTCGACGTCGACGTCGTCTGCGTCGGCAACGGCTGGGACCCCGCCACCGCCGACCCGCCGCTCCCGCCCGAGGTGCGCACGCTGCACCTGCCGGAGAACCTCGGCATCCCGGCCGGTCGCAACCGCGGCGTCCCCGAGGTCGCGGGCGAGGTGCTGTTCTTCCTCGATGACGACGCCTACCTGCCGAGCCCGGCCTTCCTGGCCGACGGATGCCGCATGCTCGCCGCGCGGCCCGACCTCGGGCTCGTTCAGCCCCGAGTGGTCGACCCGACCGGCCTCGCGTCGCCGCGGCGCTGGATCCCGCGCATCCGGAAGGGCGACCCGGCGCACTCGAGCCCGGTGTTCTCCTGCTGGGAGGGCGCGGTGCTCATGCCGCGGCGCGCGTTCGAGGCATCCGGCGGCTGGGCCGACCCGTTCTTCTACGCGCACGAGGGCATCGAGCTCGCCTGGCGGGTGTGGGATGCCGGCTACCGGGCCTGGTACGCCGGCGACCTCGAGGCGGCGCACCCCGTGATCGACCCGGCCCGACACGAGTACTACTACCGCCTGAACGCCAGGAACCGGGTCTGGCTCGCGCGCCGCAACCTGCCGGCGATCCTCGTGCCGTGCTACGTCGGCTCGTGGACGGCGATCCAGGTGCTGCGCTGGTTCCGGCAGCCCGCGGCGCTCGGCGCATGGTTCGCCGGCTGGCGCGCCGGCTGGCGCGAGGACGCGGGGGAGCGTCGTCCGATGTCGTGGCGCACCGTCTGGCGGATGACGGCGGCGGGACGGCCGCCCGTCGTCTGACGCGTGTCACGCGCGCCCCGCCGCGGCGGCTACCCTTGGACGGTGGAACTGAGGAGAGACGCGCGCCGCGCCGTGAAGCTGGTGCAGAACGTCCTTCGTTCGCGACGTGCGCAGCGACTGCTCGTCGAGAAGCTCGCCGAGCAGGGGCCGCTCGAGCCGCACCGGTTCCGCGTGGGCGTCTACTTCGCCGACGGCAAGGTGAACCTCTACCAGCTGCGGCAGTGGTACAAGCCGCTCGCGCGCCTCGCCGAGCGTCATCCGGTGCTGGTCCTCAGCCGCGCCTCGGGCGCCGCGCTCGCCCTGCTCGACGAGTCGCCGCTGCCGGTCGCCTACGTCCGGCGGGTCGCCGACCTCGAGCACGTCATCCACGAGCAGGACCTGCACGTGGTCTTCTACGTCAACCAGAACGCCAAGAACTTCCAGATGATGCGCTACGGGCGCCGCTGGCACGTGTTCATCAACCACGGCGAGTCCGACAAGATGTACATGACCACGAACCAGTTCAAGGCCTACGACTACGCCCTGATCGCCGGCGACGCCGCGCGTGCGCGCCTCGAGAAGGTGCTGTGGGACTACGACTTCGACAAGCGCGCCATCCCGATCGGCCGCCCGCAGGCCGACCACTACCTCGACGGCAGCCCGCTTCCGTACCCGGACGACGACCGCGAGGTCGTGCTGTACGCGCCCACCTGGGAGGGCGACCGCGGTGCGGCGGCCTACGGCTCGATCGCCTCGCACGGCGTCGAGCTCGTGCGCGCAGTCGTCGCATCCGGACGCCATCGCGTGATCTACCGGCCGCACCCGCGCTCCGGGGTCGTCGACCACGACTACGGGGCCGCGAACGCGGAGATCAAGCGCATGCTCGTACAGGCGAACGCGGCCGACCCGTCGGCGCACCACGTCGTCGACGAGGGCCCGGACCTCGGTTGGCAGCTCGCGGCCGCCGACGTCGCGATCGTCGACATCTCCGCGATGGTCTACGACCGTCTCGCGGCCGGCCGGCCGCTCCTCGTGACCCGCCCGGTGAACCCGGATGCGCAGATCGACACGGGCGGCTACCTCGCGGCGTGCGAGTGGCTCGACCGTGCCGACGGCGCGGCGATGCTCGAGCGGGTCGACGAGGTCGCGCACGACGCGCTGGCCCTCGAGCGCCTCGGCTACTGGGTCGAGCGCTACTTCGGCGACACGACGCCGGGCGTCACCACGGCCCGCTTCCACGACGCGGTCGACCACCTCATGACCGAATGGGAGCGGTTCGCGGCACTGCACGCGACCGACCCCGAAGTCGACGACCACGACGCCGAGGGCGAGGCGGCCGAGCAGTCCGACGAGATCGAAGTCGACTGACCCGGCGATCCGCCCGATGCGATCCGGCGACGCGGAACGTATGCTCGGGCTCATGGCGCAGCTGATCACCGAGGCCGAGCTCGACGAGGTCGAGCTCCGGGTCGCCGACGGACGCGGGCACGTCGAGCGGGCCGACCTGCTCGAGCGGTGGGCGACGGATGCCGCGGCCTACGAGCTCGACGACGGGATCCGGCGGGCGCACCTCCTCCTGGTCGCGGCCGAGCACCTCGAGATGGCGGGCGAGCTGGAACGGGCGCTCGCCGTCGCACGACGCGCGGCGGAGGCATCCGACGCCGAGCCGTACGAGGCGACCGGCACGCTCGTCTCGACCATGCTCGCGCTCGGCCGGGGCGACGACGCGGTCGCCGAGGCCGACGCGCTGCGCGGTTCGGGCAACGGGGACTGGTGGCGGCACCTCCACGTCGCCGAGGCGTTCGAGCTCGCAGACGAGCTCGAACTCGCCGAACGCTGGTTCGTGATCACCCTCCGGATCATCGAGCGCGACCCCGAGCACGACGTGGCGGATCGCCTCATCGCCCTGAGCGGCCGCTTCCGCGTGCGACGCGACGCCGGCAAGCCCGAGGACGTGCTCGACGCCGAGACGACGCAGCTGCGAGAACTGCTCGGGTACGAGCCGATCCGCTAGGCCGGGCCTCAGGTCGCCGGACGGTCCTCGGTAGGGCCGACGGCCTCGCCCGGGGTCTCCGGCTCGAACGCCTCCGGGTCGCTGAACGCCTCCGGCTCACCCGACGCCTCGACCTCGCTGACGTCGCCGGCCTGGCCGGAGGCATCCGTCTCCCCGCGCCGCGACGTCGCAGCGGCGAGGCGTCCGAACGGCCGGCTCGCGACCCGTCCGGCGGTCGAGACCGCCCGCGCGAGGCGCTTGCCGGCCGACGCGATCGCCGTCTCGTCGCCGCGCGGCTCGAGCTCGACGGGGAGCGCGTACGGCGCCGGGCCGAACGCGAGACGCGACTGCTGCAGCACCCGACGACCGAGCACGTGGTTGCCGATGCCGCCGATCGCCGCGCCGATGCCGAACGGGATGGCGCGGCCGACGATCCCGGCGCCGCCGCGCACCGCGAACTGCTTGACGAACACGTGCCGCAGCCGGTCGACGACCGATCCCATGACGGCCCGGGGGAGCGTGCTCGTGATGATCTCGCCGAAGTACGCGTTCCGCGGCACGCCCCCGCCGGTCGCCTGCGCCGCGAACTGTCGCACGAGGTCGGCGCCCTCGCGGCCCATCATGAGCGTCATCACGAGCGCGCGGGCGCGGTCGGGGTTCTCGACGTGCAGGCCGTGCACCTCGGCGACCGACTGCGCGAAGAGCGCCGTCGCCTCGAGGAAGCCCGCGGTCTCGACGCCCGAGAGGGCGAGCGTGATACCGGTCGAGATGCCGGGCACGACCGCGGTCGCGCCGACGGCGGCGCCGCCCGTCGTCACCGCCGTGAGGTACCGGCGCTCGAGCACGCGCACGAGTTCCTCGGGGGTCGCCGTCGGGTGATGGCGTCGGATGGCGCGGAGGTGCGCGAGCACGATGGGCCGCTGGATCGACAGCAGGCGATCGAGGCCGCGCTCGAGTCCGACGGCCCGATCGGCGGGATCGCTCGGGGGAGTGCCGTCGGGACCCTCGGTCCCCTCCTCGGGCGCACCGGGGCCCATCGTCGTGATCCGGTGCACGCGTTCGGACATGTCGTCGATCCTAGGCGCCGCGGCTGCGAACATCGCCGGGACCCGGCCGTCGGGGCGGGGGCTTGACGCCCGCGTCAGCGCGTGCCGTAGTCCGCGTTGTAGCGGTCGAGCACCTCGTCGATCCCGGCGTCGAGCACGAGGGCGCCCTTGTCGAGGTAGAGCCCGCGCGTGCAGAACCGGCGGAGGTCGCGCTCGTTGTGCGAGACGAAGAACAGCGTGCGACCGCCCGCGAGGAGCTCCTCGATGCGGCGGTAGCACTTCTCGCGGAAGGCCTTGTCGCCGACGGCGAGGACCTCGTCGACCAGCAGGATCGGTTCCTCCAGCTGCGAGATGACGGCGAACGCGATGCGGACCTTCATGCCGCTCGAGAGGTGCTTGTACGGCGTGTCGAGGAAGTCGCCGATCTCGGCGAACTCGATGATCTCGTCGAACTTGGCGTCGATCTGCTCGCGGGTCATCCCGTGCAGGCCCGCGGTCAGGTAGACGTTGTCGCGCACCGTGAGGTCGTCGACGAAGCCGCCGGTGATCTCGATGAGGGGCGCCACGCCGCCTTCGACGTTCACGGACCCCTCGTCGGGCAGCATGACGCCGGCGACGAGCTTCAGCAGGGTCGACTTGCCCTGGCCGTTGCGGCCGACGACCCCGATCGCCTCGCCCGGGTGCACCTCGATCGAGACGTTGCGCAGCGCCCAGAACTCGTCGGGCCGGATCCGACGGCGGCGGCGGGAGAGGAGGTCCTTGAACGACTTCCTGCCCCGACGATTGCGTCGGAAGCGCACGCCGAGGTCGTCGGCGCGGATGGCGGCCCCTGGCATCAGATCTCCTTCAGCACCTGTCGCTCGGAGCTCCGGAACACCCAGAGTCCGATCGCGAGGAACGCGAGCGACATGGCGGCGGCGATTCCGACCGCGAACCAGTCGAGCTCTGCGGGGAAGATCGCGGACCGGTACAGGCCGAAGATCCCGGTGAGCGGGTTGAACGCGGCCCAGAAGTGCAGCGACTCGGGGAGGTTCGTCGTTCCGTAGACGATGGGCGACGCGTAGAACAGGAAGCGGAGCACGAGCTTCGTCGCCCGCTCGAGGTCGCGGAAGAACACCACGAGGGGCGCGACGATGAGCCCGAGTCCCGCGGTCAGCATCGCCTGCAGCAGCATGGCGACCGGGAACAGGGCCAGCTCCCATCCGACGCGGATCTCCTCGCCGAACACGGCGGCCAGGACGACGAACAGCACGAGCACCGGCAGGGAGAGGACGAATTCGATGCCCTTCGACAGCACGATCCGGTTCACCCAGATCGTCCGGGGCAGCTTCGTGGAGCGGACCAGCTTCGCGTCCTTCAGGAACGCGCGGGTCGAGTCGGAGACGGCGCCCGTGAACCACATCCAGGGCAGGAGGCCGGCGAGCAGGAACACGATGTACGGCTCGGTGCCGACCGGTCGCTGGAAGACCTGCGTGAAGACGAACCAGTAGATGCCGGCCATCACGAGCGGGTCGAGGACCGACCAGAGATAGCCGAGCGCCGACGTCGAGTACCGGACCTTGAGATCGCGCGTGGTGAGCAGCCACAGCGAATGCCGGTAGCCGTCCCATGGCGTCCGCGTGAACGGATGCGAGTCGGCGTAGCTCATCACGCTCTCATCGTAGATGGACGGAGGCGGCCCTCCGTACCGGCCGGATCGGCGCGCTGACGCTGCGATCGCCCGGACATGCGAGAAGCGGATGCCGCAACCGGCATCCGCTTCTCACGCTGTGTGGTGCGCAGGTCACACGAAGTGGTTCGCGCGCTCCAGGTCTTCTGCGAAGTCGATCTCGACCGCGTACAGGTCGGAGACGTCCATCGGCTCGACGAGCAGGCCGTTCTTCTCGATGGCGAGCTCGAGGCCGCGCTCGAAGTAGTCCTGGTCGCCGACGCGCTGCAGGTGCGCCAGGAAGGTGCCCTTGTCGCGGCTCGAGATGTAGTTGATGCCGACGGCCTCGCCGAGGCCGCCCTTGACGGTCTTCGAGAGCTCCTTGATGTAGCCCTCGG
The DNA here is from genome assembly GCF_009709675.1 of Agromyces bracchium. GTDB lineage: Bacteria > Actinomycetota > Actinomycetes > Actinomycetales > Microbacteriaceae > Agromyces > Agromyces bracchium. The sequence goes on from NZ_WMLB01000022.1 coordinate 215,041, forward strand.
CCGTGGTCGTGTACTTCACCTCTTCGTCGGACACCTTCGCGGTATTGACGGTGACGAACGACTGGTCGCGCGCGATGAACGAGAGCGCGCGGTCGAGGATCGCCGGATCGAAGACCACGTCGCCGTTCATCCAGAGCACGCCGCCCGGCTGCGACGCCTGCAGCGCGCGCATGAGCGACTTCGAGGTGTTCGTCTGGTCGTACTCCTCGTTGTAGACGAAGGACGCCTGCGGGAACGCCTCGATGATGTGCTCGAGCTTGTAGCCGACGACGATCGTCACGGCGGCGTTGCGGCCGAACGCGTGCTCGATGTTGTCGAACTGCTGGCGCATGATCGTGCGGCCGTCGCTGAGCTCGGTGAGCGGTTTGGGGAGGGAACGCCCGAGCCGGCTCCCCATGCCGGCTGCGAGGATCACGATCTGCGTGGTCACTGCATCTCCTTCGTCGATCGGATGCCGGAGCACTCGATTCGGTTCGAGTTCACCGGGGATTCATCCGCAAGTTCACTTCTGGACACGCCGTTATGCCGTGTCACAGGATACCGGACAGTCGGAGCGGCCGCTGGGGGTTGCGCGCAAGCCGTAGTGCGATCGTGATGCGACGCACGGGTTTCGCCCAGCTGGGGGTTGCGCTCGCCACGACGTGAATTCGCTGTGAAGGCTCCATGGCTGCGGGCGAGGTGGTTGGTAGGTTGTCGTGGTGACTTCCGTTTCGCGATCAGGTCCTGAGGACGAGACTCCCGAAGGCACGGACACGGGGGTGTCTGCTCGTCGGGGGGAATCCGCCGCGTCCGAACAGGGACGTGGCGAATCGGGCCGCGCCGCCGGGAAGACCGCCGGCCGAGCCACCGCCGCGACGTCCGCGGCCGCGCGTTCGAGCGCCGCCAAGGCCTCGGCGACCAAGTCCGCTGCGGCGAAGTCGTCCACGAAGAGCAGCGCGGCGAAGTCCACGGCGACGCGATCGACCGCCGCGAAGCGAGCGTCGGCCGCGCGCGCGATGACCGCGGCCGACGATGCCACCGAGACGACGGCCGCCGAGCCGATCAAGCCCGCCGCGAAGCGTTCGACGAGCGCGAGGAAGCCGGCCGCGTCGTCCGGCACGGCCAAGCGGCCCTCGTCCGAGGCCGCCGCGAAGCGGGCGTCGGCCAAGTCCGGCTCGGCCAAGGGCGCGACGAAGTCGACGTCGACGAGTGGACCGGCGACGAAGGCCGGCACGGGCGCATCGGGGCCTGCGGCGAACGCTGCGGCGGCCGCCGATGGCGCCGAGGCCACGACGGAGACGACCGCGTCCGCGCCGAAGCGCGCGGCTGCGGTCCGCAACGAATCGGCCAGCACGTCCGCGGCGAAGGGGCAGACCGCCAGGTCGGCCCGAGCCGCGTCCACGGCGGCCGCCCGGTCGCGCGCCGCCGAGGCGAGGAAGGCCGCGGCATCCGCTCGCCAGCGCGTCGCCGCGTCGGTCACGACCGACACGACGGAGGCGGAACCGAGGCCGCGACGCTCCACCGGGCCGATCGAGCCGATCGTCGCGGAGCCCGAGGTCGTCGAGAACCGCGTCGAGCCGTCCGAGGTCGAGCCTGCCGAGGCCGCCGCCGAGGTGACGCGCACGTGGCACCCGGGCGGACCCGACGAGACACCGGCGACGACCGACGAGGGCGACTCGGCGGGCGCGAGCGCGAGCGAGACCGACGCGGCCGGGAACGGTGCGAAGGCCGCGGCCGGAGCCGAGCCGAGGACCGACCTGACGGCCGATGCCATCCTGCTCGTCGGCGACGACTCGGCCGTGGCGCCGGCCGCGGACGTCGAGACGGTCGACACGACCGACGAGACCGTCGAGACGAACGACGCGGCAGTCGAGACGAACGACGCGACCGTCGAGTCGGCGGCGGCGGCGACGATCGAGCCGACCGATGAGGTAACCGACGCGGCGGTCGAGGCGCCCGAAGCGGCCAGCGCGACGACCGAGGTGACCGCGACCGAGACGACCGAGGTCGAGACGACCGAGTCGACCGAGGTCGAGGCGCCCGCCGACGACCACCACGGAGAGCGAGGCGTCGCCGTCATCCCGCTCGGCGTCGTCGCCACCGGTGCGAGCGCGACGGCGCGGAAGAAGCGCACGATCCGGGTGGCCCGCGAGGCGCCGGCGCCCGAGGCTCCGACGGTGCTCGCCATCGACGGGCTCGTCAAGCGGTTCGGCGACACCACCGCGGTCGACGCGATCAGCCTCGGCATCCGGGCCGGCTCGTTCTACGGAATCGTCGGCCCGAACGGTGCGGGCAAGACCACGACGCTCTCGATGATCACCGGACTCCTGCGGCCCGACGGCGGGTCGGTGCACGTGAACGGCATCGACGTCTGGAAGGAGCCGCGTGCGGCCAAGCGCATCACCGGCGTGCTGCCCGACCGGCTCCGCCTGTTCGACCGGCTCACCGGCGCCGAGATGCTGTACTACGCCGGCTCGCTGCGCGGCCTCGACCACCGAACGGTGCTCGATCGCAGCGCCGACCTCGCCGATGCGTTCGGGCTCGAGGACGCCCTCGACCGGCTCGTCGCCGACTACTCGGCGGGTATGACCAAGAAGATCGCGCTCGCCTGCGCGATGATCCACTCGCCGCGCGTGCTCGTGCTCGACGAGCCGTTCGAGTCGGTCGATCCCGTCTCGGCGGCGAACCTCACCGACATCCTGGAACGCTACGTCGGCGGCGGCGGCACCGTGCTGCTCTCGAGCCACAGCATGGACCTCATCGAGCGCGTCTGCGACTCGGCGGCGATCATCGTCGGCGGTCGGGTCCTGGCATCCGGCACCCTCGACGAGGTGCGCCGCGGCGACACGCTCGAGGAGCGGTTCGTCGAGCTCGCGGGCGGACGCAAGGCAGCGGAGGGCATGGAATGGTTGCACAGCTTCTCCGACTGAAGCTGCGGCTGCTCGGGAACATCTTCAAGCGGAGTGCGTGGCAGGTCGTCGGCCTCTCGATCGCGATCGTCTACGGGCTCGGCATCTCGGCGCTGCTGTTCCTGATCCTGGTCGGGCTCCGGTCGGTCGACGACGTCGCGCTCGTGCGCGACGTGCTCGTCGTCGCCGGGGCGGCCACCGTGGTGGGCTTCCTGGTCGTGCCGTTGGTGTTCGGCATCGACGACACGATGGACCCGCGTCGGTTCGCGCTGTTCGGCATCCCGGATCGCACCATCGCGCTCGGGCTCGCACTGTCCGCCGTCATCGGCGTGCCCGCGATCGCGCTCGCGATCGTGCTCACCGGCACGGTGGTGACCTGGTCGCGAGGCTTCGGGTCGACGGTGTTCGCGATCGTCGGCGCCCTGCTCGCGTTCGCGACCTGCCTGCTCGCGGCGCGGCTCACGGCCGGCATCGCCGGGCTGCTCCTCGAGACCCGCCGTGCGCGAGACGTGGGAACCGTGCTCGGCGTGCTCTTCGTCGTCATGCTCGCACCGATCGCGGTCGCCCTGACCACGGTCGACTGGGCGGCCTCCGGTCGGCAGGCCATCGGCGCGATCGCCGGGGCGTTGTCGTGGACCCCCCTCGGGGCCGCGTTCGCCGTGCCCGGCGAGGCGGCATCCGGTGCCTGGGGGCTCGCGTTCCCGAAGCTCCTCATCGCGGCGGCGACCGTGTGGTTCGGATGGCTCGCCTGGAAGGCGCTCGTCGCGAAGATGCTCGTCACGCCGGGCCGCGAGGCGAGCCCGCGCAGCTACCACGGCCTCGGCTGGTTCGGCCGCACGACCGGCGGCCCGACGGGAGCGATCGCGGCGCGCAGCACCACGTACTGGTTCCGCGACTCGCGCTACTGGGTGTCGCTGCTGATGGTGCCCGTCGCGCCGATCCTCGTCATGCTGCCGCTCGGCATCGCCGGCGTGCCGCAGATGTACCTCGGACTCATCCCGGTGCCGCTCATGTGCCTCCTGCTCGGCTGGAGCCTGCACAACGACACCGCCTACGACAACACGGCGATCTGGTTGCACGTCGCGTCGGGCGTGCGCGGCGCGGCCGACCGATTCGGCCGGCTCGTGCCCGTGCTCGTCGCCGGCATCCTCGTGATCGGACTCGGCAGCGCCGTGACCGTGTTCGTGCTCGACGACTGGCGCCTCCTGCCGTCGCTGCTCGGCGTGAGCACGGCGCTGCTGCTCGCCGGGCTCGGCGTGGGGTCGATCACGTCGGCCGCGATGCCGTATCCGGTCGTGAAGCCCGGCGACAGCCCGTTCCAGCAGCCGCAGTCGACCGGGGGCATCACGGCGCTCGTGCAGTCCCTCGCGATGTTCGCCGCACTGATCGCCGCGGGCCCCGCGATCTGGTTCGCCGCGCTCGGCATCTTCGACGACCCGGCGTGGCACGCGGCATCTCTCGCGGCGGGCGCCGGACTCGGCCTGCTCGTGCTCGTGATCGGCGTGTTCGCGGGCGGGCGCGTCTTCGAGCGCCGCGCTCCCGAGATCGTCGCCGCGGCCGTCCGCGCCTGATCGCGGCGTAGACTTCTCGGCATGATCCGACCCGTGCAGGCGAGCATCGCCGACCCCGACGCGCCCGGCGGCGGCACCTCGGTCCTCGACCGCGAACTCGAGCAGCTGCTCGAAGAGGAGAACATCGAGCCGGGCGACCACGAGCGGTTCTCGCACTACGTCAAGAAGGAGCAGATCCTCGAGTCGGCGATGACGGGCAAGCCGGTCCGCGCGCTGTGCGGCAAGAAGTGGACCCCGGGTCGCGACCCGGAGAAGTTCCCGGTCTGCCCGACGTGCAAGGAGATCTACGAGCGGATGAAGAAGGGCTGACGCCCGCTCGGCGGCGCACCCCTCAGCGGTACGTCGTGGGGATCACCGGCTCGCCGCGACCCAGGCGGAACGCCTCGATCGGCAGTTCCTGCATGACCTCGGCGCGGTGCGCGCGTGCCGCCTCGACGCCCGCGTGGCCGGTGAACGCGGCATCCGCTCGCCCCTCGTGCATGAGTCGCACCATGAGCGGCCGCAGTTGGTCGTCGTCGGCGAACTCCTCCTCGCCGTCGGGTCCGTCGCCGACGAAGACGAGCTCCTCGCGCGCGGTGCGCGTCGAGTCGATGCGGCGGGCCGCGTTCTTGCGCCCGCCGACGCTCAGCTTCTTCGTCGACGACTTCGCGACGCTCACCCACTCGCCGTCGTCGCCGCGTCTCGCGACGAGCTTGTAGACCATGCCGGCCGCCGGGAAGCCGGAACCCGTCACGACCGACGTGCCGACGCCGTAGGCGTCGACGGGCGCGCCCGAGAGGGCGGCGAGCGTGAACTCGTCGAGGTCGCTCGTGACGGTGATGCGCGTGTTCACCGCGCCGAGCTCGTCGAGCTGCTCGCGCACCGCGGCGACGACGGTCGGCAGGTCGCCGGAGTCGATGCGCACGGCGCCGAGCCCGGTGCCGGCCACGCGCACCGCGGTCTCGACGCCGGTGGGGATGTCGTAGGTGTCGATGAGGAGCGTCGTGCCCGGGCCCATGGCCTCGACCTGCGCGCGGAACGCGGCCTCCTCGCTGTCGTGCAGCAGCGTGAACGCGTGCGCGGCCGTGCCCATGGTCGGGATGCCCCAGGTGCGGCCGGCCTCGAGGTTGCTCGTCGCGTCGAACCCCGCGATGTAGGCCGCGCGTGCGGCGGCGACGGCGGAGGCCTCATTGGTGCGGCGCGAGCCCATCTCGGCGATCGGGCGCCCGAGCGCGACCGACACCATGCGCGCGGCGGCGCTCGCGACCGACGAGTCGTAGTTCAGCACCGAGAGCACGACGGTCTCGAGCATGACGGCCTCGGCGAACGAGGCCTGGATCGTGACGAGCGGTGAACCCGGGAAGTAGGCCTCGCCCTCGCGGTAGCCCCAGACGTCGCCGCGGAAGCGGTAGTCGGCGAGCCAGTCGAGGGTCTCGTCGCGCACCACGCGGTGCTCGCGGAGGAACTCGAGCTCGGCGTCCTCGAAGCGGAAGCGCTCGATGAGCTCGAGCAGGCGCCCGGTGCCCGCGACGATGCCGTACCGGCGACCGTCGGGCAGGCGCCGTGCGAACGCCTCGAAGAGGCTCTCGCGGTGGGCGGTGCCGTCGAGCAGGGCGGCATCCACCATGGTGAGCTCGTAGCGGTCGGTGAACAGCGCAGCAGACCCGGTCACCCGGCTAGCCTAATGCTCGGGGGTCAGGATGCCGCGGCGGCGGCGCGCGGCGGGGCATCCGGCCGACGGGCTCCGGCACCGGCACGTGCACGCGTGCGGGTGCGGGAGCGGAACCCGACCGCGAGCACGTTCGCGGCGGTGACGAGCCCGAGCCCGACGAGCTGCCAGGCGGCGAGCGCCTCGCCGAGGACGACGAGTCCGGCCAGCGCGGCGGCCGCCGGGTGCACGCTCTGCAGGACGGCGAACCGCTGGCGAGGCATCCGTCGCAGCACCATGACGTCGATCGAGTAGGGGATCGCGGAGGAGAGCAGTCCCGCGATCGCGCCGACGCCGAGCACCAGCGCGATCGCGCCGGGCTCGAGGCCGAGGAGCACCACCACGAGGAGCGGCACCGTGAGGATCGCCGCGACCGTGGTCGCGACCGCGGTGGCCTGCACGCCGGGCAGCGACCGGCCCGCGCGCTGGCTCAGGAGGATGTAGGCCGCCCAGGCGGCCGCCGCGGCGAGGGCGAACGCGATGCCGAGCGGATCGATGCCGGGCACTGTGCCCGTGAGGAGCACGACGCCCGCAGCGGCGAGCACCGCGGCGACGAGGTCGATGCGGCGGCGTGATCCGAGGATCGCGAGGGCGAGCGGGCCGAGGAACTCGATCGTGACCGCCGGGCCGAGGCCGATGCGCTCGACCGCGGCGTACAGGGCGAGGTTCATGACGACGAGCACGCCGCCGAGGAGCATCGCCGGTCGCAGCACGGACCAGGTGAGGTCGCGACGGCGCGGGCGTGCGACGGCGAGTAGCGCGACGGCCGCCACCGCCTGGCGGAGGGCGACGACGCCGGCCGGCCCCACGAGGGGGAAGATCGTCGCGCCGATCGCCGCGCCGACCTGCACGGATGCCGCGCCGCCGACGACCGCGGCCGCGCCGCCGATCCCGTCTCCGTTCATTCGTCCCATGCCGATCACGCTACGTCGGCATTGACGCGTTGAGAAATGCAATCGGAGATGATTGATACGCTCGATGCATGGAACTGGAACTGCGCCACCTCCGCGTCCTCATCGCGGTCGACGACGAGCGGTCGTTCACCGCCGCCGCCGACCGGCTCGGGATGTCCCAGGCCGCCGTCTCCCGGTCGCTCGCCGCCCTCGAGCGCGCGGTCGGTGCGACCCTGATGCACCGGACGACCCGGCGCGTCGAGCCGACGGAGCCGGGCACCATGCTCGCCGGCGTCGCGCGGCGGGTCACGGCGGAGCTCGACCGCGCCGTGGCATCCGTACGCGGCGACCGCGCCGTGATCCGGATCGGGTACGCGTGGGCGGCGCTCGGCGCGCACACCACGTCCGTGCTACGCGCCTGGAACCACGGGCACCCCGCGAACCCGATCCGCCTCGTGCGGATCAACTCGCGCGACGCCGGCCTCCTCGACGGGCACGTCGACCTCGCCGTCGTGCGGCACCCCGTCCTGCCGCCCGAGCTGGAGTCGGAGATCGTCGGGCGCGAGCGGCGGGTCGCCGCGCTCCCGATCGACCATCCGCTCGCCGACCGCGAGAGCGTCGCGCTCGCCGACCTCACGCCGTGGGAGGTCGCGGTCGACCGCCGCTCGGGCACGACGACGACCGAGCTCTGGGAATCGACGGGCATCGCGGCGCCGCCCCTCACATGGAGCGGCGACGTCGAGGAGTGGCTCGACCTCATCGCCGCCGGCGACGCGATCGGCGTCACCTCGGAGGCGACCGCGCACCACCTCCCGCGACCCGGCGTCGTGTTCGTGCCGATCGGCGACGCGCCGCCGCTGGAGGTGCGCCTCGCGTGGCACCGGAACCACCGGCATCCGGCGTCGGGCCGCATCGCGCGCGCCGTGCGCGCGGCGTACGCGGCGGCGGGCACGACTCCGGGCGAGGGCGACGCCGGGCGCGCCTGATCTAGGCTGGTGCCTCGTGAGTGATGCACCGATCGGGATCTTCGACTCGGGGGTCGGCGGCCTCACCGTCGCCCGCGCGGTGCGCGACCAGCTCCCGAACGAGTCGATCCTCTACGTCGGCGACCTCGAGCACTCGCCCTACGGGCCGAAGCCGATCGCCGACGTGCGCCGCTACGCGCTCGCCGTGCTCGACGACCTCGTCGCGCAGGGCGTGAAGATGCTCGTGATCGCGTGCAACACCGCGTCGTCGGCCATGCTCCGCGACGCGCGCGAGCGCTACGACGTGCCGGTCGTCGAGGTCATCCAACCTGCGGTGCGGCGCGCCGTCGCGACGACCCGCACCGGGCGCGTCGGCGTGATCGGCACCGCCGGGACCATCCAGTCGCGCGCGTACGACGACGCGTTCGCCGCGGCGCCGCACCTCGAGCTGTCGTCGGCCGCGTGCCCTCGCTTCGTCGAGTTCGTCGAGTCGGGCGTCGCGACCGGGCCCGAGGTGCTCGCCGTCGCCGAGGAGTACCTCGCACCGCTGCGTGCAGCGGGCGTCGACACGCTCGTGCTCGGCTGCACGCACTACCCGTTCCTGAAGGGTGCGATCTCCTACGTCATGGGGGAGGGCGTGAGCCTCGTCTCGAGCGACGTCGAGACCGCGAACGACGTCTACCGCGTGCTCGTCTCGCAAGGACTCGAGCGGCGCTCGCCCGAACCACCCGTGCACCGCTTCGAGGCGACGGGCGGCTCGAGCGCCGCGTTCCTCGACCTCGCGCATCGCCTCATCGGGCCCGAGATCTCGCAGGTCGAGCTCGTGCAGACCGGCGTGCTCACGCTTCCGGCCGCGGTAGCGGCATCCGTCACCGACAGGAGAACCCAGTGACCGAGACCCCCGACCTCGTGCGCGCCGACGGCCGCACCCCCGACGCGCTCCGCGACGTCGTCGTCGAGCGCGGCTGGAGCGCGCACGCCGAGGGCAGCGCGCTCATCTCGTTCGGGAACACCAAGGTGCTCTGCACCGCGAGCTTCACGAACGGCGTGCCGCGCTGGATGACCGGCAAGGGCAAGGGCTGGGTCACCGCGGAGTACGCGATGCTGCCGCGGTCGACCAACACGCGCAACGACCGCGAGTCGGTCAAGGGCCGCATCGGCGGACGCACCCACGAGATCAGCCGACTCATCGGCCGGAGCCTGCGCGCCGTGGTCGACATGAAGTCGCTCGGCGAGAACACCATCCAGATCGACTGCGACGTGCTGCAGGCCGACGGCGGCACGCGCACCGCGGCGATCACGGGCGCCTACGTCGCGCTCGCCGACGCGATCGAGTGGGCCCGCGGCCGGAAGTTCATCGCGCAGAAGGCCACGCCGCTCATCGACACCGTCTCGGCGGTCTCGGTCGGCATCATCGACGGCACGCCCATGCTCGACCTCGCCTACGTCGAGGACGTACGTGCAGAGACCGACATGAACGTCGTCGCCACCGGCCGCGGCCTCTTCGTGGAGGTGCAGGGCACCGCCGAGGGCGCGCCGTTCGACCGGCGCGAGCTCGACGCGCTGCTCGACCTCGCCCTCGCCGGCACGGCCGAGCTCGCCTCGATCCAGCGGGCCGCGCTCGAGGCGCAGCTCGGCGCGGGCGCGGGCGCCGCGGGCTGATCGAGGGTCGACGGATGCCGCAGCCGCTCGAGGTCGTCCTCGCCACGCACAACGCGCACAAGGTCGCCGAGTTCCAGCACATCCTGGGCGACGCACTGCCCGGCCTCATCGTGCTCCCGTACGACGGGCCCGAGCCCGTCGAGGACGGCACGTCGTTCGACGAGAACGCCTTCATCAAGGCGCGCGCCGCGGCATCCCACACCGGGCGCATCGCTCTCGCCGACGACTCCGGCATCGCCGTCGACGTCATGGGCGGCTCGCCCGGCATCTTCTCCGCGCGCTGGGCCGGCCCGGGCCGCGGCGCCGAGGCGAACCTCGAGCTGCTGCTCGCACAGCTCGGCGACATCCGCGACCCGCACCGCACCGCGCACTTCCACTGCACGATCGCCCTGGTGGTGCCGGGTGCCGCGGGCGGCGAGCCGCACGAGTTCGCCGCCGTCGGCACGTGGCCCGGGCGCATCGCGACCGAGCGCGCGGGCGTGAACGGGTTCGGGTACGACCCGATCTTCCTGCCCGACGGCTTCGACGTGTCGGCCGCCGAGCTCGCGCCCGAGGTGAAGAACGCGCACAGCCACCGGGCACGCGCGTTCCGCGCGCTCCTGCCCGAGCTGGAGCGGGTCGCGCGGTTCGGCTGACGCCGACCCGTACCCCCCCCCCC
>NZ_WMLB01000023.1 GCF_009709675.1 Agromyces bracchium
GGGCGTGCGGGCAGCGCGACCACACCGCAGCCAACTCAGGCGCCCTTCGATTCAGGAGCATCGGAAGACGCACAGTAGGCCCGAGCGGCACGACCACACCGCAGCCGCGCAGGCGCCCCTCGATTCAGGAGTCGCGCACAGTGGACCTCGGGTCAGCGGGCGAGGGTGAGGAAGCGGTGGCGGATGCCGGAGCGCGAGTCGTGCCATCCGTCGGCGGGATCGGCGGCGACGACGTGCCATGCCGATCGATCGGGCGCGAAGGTGTCACCGTCGACGTCGAGGTCGAGTTCGGTGACGACCAGGCGGTCGGCGAGGTCGATCGTCCGGGCGAAGAGCTCGGCGCCGCCGATCACCCAGATGCGATCGTCGGCGTCGGATGCCGCGAGCGCGAGCGCCTCGTCGACGGAGGCCGCGCGCACCGCGCCGTCGCCGTGCCAGTCGGCCTGCCGGGTGACGACGATGTTCGCCCGCCCCGGCAACGGGCGGAACCGCGGCGGCAACGAGTCCCAGGTCCGCCGGCCCATGACGACGGGCGCACCGTGGGTCGTGCGCTTGAAGTGCGCCAGGTCTTCGGGGACGTGCCACGGCATGCCGCCCGCGGCCCCGATCACTCCCCCGCGCGCCTCCGCCCAGATGAGGCCGATCCGCGGGACGTCATCGTCGTCGAACGCGTCGCTCATACGGCGACGGCCGCGCGGATCGCAGGGTGGTGCTCGTACCCGACGACCTCGAAGTCCTCGAAGCGGTAGTCGTCGATCGATGCGGGGCGGCGACCGATGCGGAGCGTCGGGTAGGCGAACGGCTCGCGCGTGAGCTGCTCGGTCACCTGCTCGACGTGGTTGTCGTAGATGTGGCAGTCGCCGCCGGTCCACACGAAGTCGCCGACCTCGAGGCCCGCCTGCTGCGCGATCATGTGGGTGAGCAGCGCGTACGAGGCGATGTTGAACGGCACCCCGAGGAAGAGGTCGGCGCTGCGCTGGTAGAGCTGGCACGACAGCCGACCGTCGGCCACATGGAACTGGAACAGCGCGTGGCACGGCGCGAGCGCCATGTCGGGGATGTCGGCCGGGTTCCACGCCGACACGATGAGCCGGCGCGAGTCGGGGTTCGTGCGGATCTGCTCGATCACCTGCGCGATCTGGTCGACCTGCTCCCCCGACGGCGTCGGCCAGCTGCGCCACTGCACGCCGTAGACGGGGCCGAGCTCGCCCGAGGCATCCGCCCATTCGTCCCAGATGGTGACGCCGTGCTCCTGCAGCCAGCGCACGTTCGACTCGCCGCGGAGGAACCAGAGCAGCTCGTAGGCGATCGACTTGAAGTGCACGCGCTTGGTCGTGACGAGCGGGAAGCCCTGCGAGAGGTCGAACCGGATCTGCCGGCCGAAGACGCTGCGCGTTCCGGTGCCGGTGCGGTCGGCCTTCGCGGTGCCGTGCTCGAGCACGTCGCGGAGGAGGTCTTCGTACGGGGTGGGGATCGCGCTGGCCACGGCGTCAAGGCTACGCCGACCCGGCGACAGCGCCGGCATGACAGGCGGGGCCGATGCCTGGAGGGCTCCGGAGCGCGTCACCCGACGTCACACGGCGTGACCGCACCGGCACGCCCGACGTAGCCTGCGGGACATGGACCTCGCGCCCGCCCTCGTCGTCGGCCTCGGGCTGCCCGCGGTCGCGCTCGTGGTCGGCCTCCTCTGGCGGGCCCGCGACGGGCGCGTGCGGCGTGTCGACCGGCGGGTCGGCGTCCCCGCGGCGGCGGCCTCGGCGATCCATCCCGGCGGGGCGGTACCCGCGACCGACGCCGCGCGGCTCGGGCTGGACGCCGCCGCACTCGGAACCGGGGCGACCATCGTGCAGTTCTCCACCGAGTTCTGCAGCCGCTGCCCCGGCACCGCGCGAGCGCTCGCCGAACTCGCCTCGGAGTACGACGACGTCCGCCACGTCGACGTCGACCTCACGCACCGACGCGACCTCGCCCAGGCGTTCCACGTCACGCAGACGCCGACCGTCCTCGTCCTCGGCGCCGACGGTCGCGCGACCGCCCGGGCGGCCGGCGTGCCCCGCCTCGACGACCTCCGCGCCGAACTCGACACCACCACCGGGAGGCCCCGTGTCCGCCATCACGCCTGAGTCCGGCGCCGCCCCGACGCAGCGCGCCGGCATCGACCCGCGCGGGCCACGCTTCTCGGCGGCGATCACCTCCGTGCTGCTGCTCGCCGTGGTCGTGCTCGCGGTCGGCGGGCTCGGCGTGGCGGCGCTCGTGCTCCTCGCGCTCCTCGCGGCCCTCTTCGCCTGGGGCGCGATCGCCGGGGTCGCGCGACACCCGTTCGGGCTGCTGTGCCGCGCCCTCGTCCGCCCGCGACTTGCGCCGCCCGCCGAGCTCGAGGATCCGCGCCCACCGACGTTCGCCCAGCTGGTCGGCCTCGTCGTGACCGGGATCGGCGTCGTGCTCGGCCTCGTGGGCATCGGCGTCGCAGTGCCGATCGCCGCCGCTGCGGCGTTCTTCGCCGCGTTCCTCAACGCCGCGTTCGGCTACTGCCTCGGATGCCAGTTGTACCTGCTGCTCGTCCGCGCCCGGGTCATCCGGACCGCGTGAGCAGTTCCGGGTGACGCGCCCGCGGCCGCGACTGCCGCACGCGGCATCCGCTCGGTAGGCTGGGAGCCCGGCTCGAGGAGGAGGACCCATTGGCACTGACGAGCGAAGCGACCACGGTCTGGACGGGAAGCCTCCTGGAGGGTTCCGGCACCACTCGGCTGGACTCGTCGAAGCTGGCCGAGTTCGCGATCGACTGGAAGGCCCGCGCCGAAGGCGAGGCGGGGGTGACCAACCCCGAGGAGCTGCTCGGCGCAGCGCACTCGGCGTGCTTCTCGATGGCCCTCTCGAACATCCTCGGCAAGGCGGGGCACACGCCCGAGAGCATCCAGACCACCGCCGCCGTCACGTTCCAGCCCGGTGAGGGCGTGACCGGGAGCCACCTGCTCGTGAGCGCGCGCGTGCCGGGGGTCACCGAGGCGGAGTTCGAGGCGTTCGCCGATGAGGCGAAGGCGAACTGCCCGATCTCGGTGGCACTCGGGGGCATCCCGATCACGATCGAGGCGGAGCTCGCGTAGCGGTGCGCATCCTCGTCGCCGGCGCTTCAGGTTTCATCGGCACGGCCGTGCGCGACCGGCTCGTGGCCGACGGCCACGAGGTGGTGCGGCTCGTCCGCCGGCGCGCCCAGTCGGCCGACGAGGTGAGCTGGTCCCCGTCGTCGGGCATCATCGACTTCACGGTCATGGACCGGGTCGACGCCGTCCTGAACCTCTCGGGCGCCTCGCTCGCCCGGCTTCCGTGGACCCGGCGATACCGCGACGAGATCCTGGAATCCCGCATCGCCGCGACGCGGACCCTCGCCGACGCGATGCGCAAGGCGCGAACCCCGCCGGCCACCTTCCTCAGCGCGTCGGCGGTCGGGTACTACGGCGATCGGCCGGGCGAGCTCCTCACCGAGCACTCCGCCGCAGGCACCGGGTTCCTCGCCGAGGTCGTCGCCCGTTGGGAGGCCGCCGCGCAGCTCGCCCCCTCGGAGACGCGGACCGTGGTCTTCCGCACGGGCATCGTCGTCGGCCGCGGCGGCGCGATGCAGCGGATCCGGGCGCTCACGACCCTCGGCGTCTCCGGTCGCCTCGGCACCGGCGGCCAGCACTGGCCGTGGATCGCGCTCGATGACGAGGTCGCCGCGATCGTGCACCTGCTCGACTCGCATCTCTCGGGCGCGGTGAACCTCGTCGGGCCGACGCCCGCGACCGCCGATCGCGTGATGGCGGCCCTCGCGGAGCGGATGCACCGCCCGTACGTGATCCCGGTGCCCGAGAAGCTGCTCGAGGCCGCGCTCGGCAAGGCCGCCGACGACCTGCTGCTCTCGAGCCAGAAGGTGCGACCGCAGCGCCTCATCGACGACGGCTACCGGTTCCGGCACCCGAGCATCGAGTCGGCCATCGACGCGATGCTCAGTCCCGAGCCCGCTCCAGTTCGATAGCCCGGCGCACCGCCCGGCGCGCGCGCCGCCGGTCCCCCGCCGCGTCGTACGCGAGCCCGAGTCGGAGCCAGGCGCGCCACGAGTCGGGCTCGGCCTCGACGGCGGCGCGGAACTCGGGGAACGCGGCATCCGCCTCGCCGCGCTCGGGGCGACCGCTCGGGCGCACGGGGATGCCCAGGTCGAGCGCGCCCTCGGAATCGAGTCGCTCGACGAGTCGCTGGGAGCGGACCCCGAAGGCGAGCTCGCGCCAGATCGCCCAGACCGCGACGATCGGCAGCACGATGAGCGCGACGCCCATGGCGATCGCGACGGGTTCGCCGGTGAGCACGAACTGCACCGCGCGCCATCCGACCAGCGCGACGTAGAGGACGAGCAGCACCGCCATGACGACGGCGCCGAGCTTGGCGCCGCTCATCGGCCGTCGGGCAGTTCGAGCCCGAGCAGGGCGTCGAGTCCGACGGTGACGCCCTCGGCCGTGGCGGCCCGGCGCAGCGCGAGCAGGATGCCGGCCTCGTACGCCGTCGGAGCGATCGTGGAGTGCGTGATCTGCAGGCTCTCCCCCGGCCCGCCGAGCACGACGCGCTGGTCGGCGAGGATGCCGTCCATGCGGAGGCTGTGGATCGGGACGCCCGAGACGAGCTGGCCCCGGGCGCGCTGGTCGGCGTGCGGCGCCGACACCGGCCCGAGTTCGCCGCGCGAGGCGGCGATGAGCTCCGCGGTGCGGACGGCGGTGCCCGACGGTGAGTCGACCTTGCCCGCGTGATGCGCCTCGACGATCTCGATCGAGTCGAAGTGACGTGCGGCGAAGGCGGCGAACGCCGAGCCGAGGACGCTGCCGATCGAGAAGTTCGGGACGAAGATCACGCCGGCGGTGGCATCGGCCTCGCGGAGGCGCGTCTCGACCTCGGCGATGCGCTCTCGCGACCAGCCGGAGGTGCCGACGACGACCGCGGCGCCCGCCTCGATCGCGGCCTCGACGATCGCCGCGCTGGCCGCGGGGTGCGTGACGTCGAGCACGACATCGGCCCCGGCGAGCTCGTCGAGGCTGGAGGTCGAGTCGAGCCCCGCGTGCAGGGCGAGGTCGTCGGCCTCGTCGATCAACCGGGTCGCGAGGCGCCCCATCTTCCCCGTCGCGCCAGCGACCGCCACCGTGATCGTCACGACGTTCACCCTAGCAAGCGGGTGCGGCCGGGCCGGGCGGGTGCCTCCCGGCGACGGCCGGGCGACGGATGCCGCGCACGCGCGCCCTAGGCTTGGCGCATGCTCCGCTTCCGCGACGCCGCCGTGACCGACCCCGACGCGAACCGGCTGATCGGCGACTACTTCGCCGAGCGCGCCGCGGGCTTCCCGCCCGAGCAGGGCGAGTACCGTCCGACCTGGCCGGATGCCGCGCAGTTCACTCCTCCTGCGGGCGTCTTCGTCATCGTCGAGGACGAGACCGGCGGAGCGGTCGGATGCGGCGGGGTGCGCCGCATCCGGTCGTCGGAGGACGGTCTCGTCCGCTACGAGGTGAAGCACCTGTGGCTCGCGCCCGCGGCCCGCGGTCGCGGCGGCGGCCGTGCCCTCCTGCAGGAGCTCGAGCGTCGCGCGGTCGCGTTCGGCGCCGAGGAGCTCGTGCTCGACACGAACGCGAGCCTCGCTGCAGCCGGCGGCCTCTACGCCGCGAGCGGGTACGTCGCCATCGAGCCGTACAACGAGAACCCCAACGCGACGAACTGGTACGGCAAGCGCGTCGCGCGCGCCGGCTGAGACGGGTTCGACGCGCGGATCGGCTCGGGCGCGCTCAGAGCGCGAACGGCTCGGGCAGGCCGGTCCGCATCTCGGGCGGCAGGTGCGCGAGGTCGTTGTGCACCACGAGGTTCCACGGCCGGCCGGGCGCACGCTGCGTGAGGACGGTGAGCCCGCAGTTGGCCTGGTTGATCGTCGCCCAGCGCCACTCGGGTGCGCCGAGCACCTCGCGCACGAACCAGCCGATCACGAAGTTGTGCGTGATGAGCAGGTCGTGGCGGTCCTCGCGGTGCGAGCGGAGGAACTCGGCGTTCGCATCGGCCATCTGCGCGCGCCCGGCCTCGAAGTCGAGCTCGGTGAACGAACCGAAGAACGGTGCGTAGGCGGCCGGCGTCTCGGGCGCCGGACCGGACGGCACGCAGTCGAACAGCAGCGGCGAGGGTTCGGGCTGCAGCGACGGCAGCTTCGAGGCGATGATGTCGGCCGTCTCGGTCGCCCGCTGGAGGGGCGAGTGGTAGGCCGCATCGAAGGGGATGCCGCCGACGCGTTCGGCGAGCAGTTCGGCCTGGCGCCGTCCGCGTGGGGACAGCGGGCCGTCGGGAAGGCCGTGCTCGGCGTCGAGCTGCTCGCCGTGGCGGACGAGGTAGAGGTGGTGGGGCACGTCGGGTCCTGTGGTCGGACGCCGCTAGGCGACGTCGGGTCGGGTGTCGGGCTGGTCGACGATCGAGCGGAACGCGTGCTCGTCGACGGGGCCGACCGCGACGAGTGAGAACGGCCGGTCGGCCAGCTCCCCGGCGAGCGCCCGGACGTCGTCGGCGGTGACGCGTCCGACGCGGCGCAGCGCCTCGTCGAGGTCGGCGAATTCCCCCAGCGCGAGCTCGGCGCGGCCGAGTCGCGACATCCGCGTGTCGGAGTCCTCGAGCGCGAGCGCCGAGGCGCCGCCGAGGTAGCCGATCGCGCGGCTGAGCTCGTCATCGGTCACGCCGTGGTGGGCGAGCCGCTCGAGCTCGGTGCGCATGAGCGCGGCGACGGTCGCGGCGTTCTTCGGCGCGCATCCGGCGTACATGCCGAACACCCCCGCGTCCGAGTACCCCGGTGCGAACGAGTACACGGCGTAGGCGAGCCCTCGCCGTTCCCGCACCTGCTGGAACAGGCGCGACGACATGCCGCCGCCGAAGACGGTGTTGAGCACGCTCAGCACCGCACGGCGCTCGTCCGTCGCGACGAGGCCGGGCACGCCGAGGACGAGGTTGACCTGCTCGCCCGGTCGTTCCACGACCGTGAGCGCTGAACGGCCGTCGACGAGGGCGAGCTCGGCGGGACGCCGATCGACCGGTGCCGCCGTCTCCGAGAGCTCCCAACCGGCCGTCTCGAGTGCGGCGGACAGGCCGGCCACGAGGGCGTCGTGGTCGACGGCACCGGCGGCCGTGACCACGAGGTCGCGCGGGCGGTAGCTCGCGCGGTAGTGCTCGAGGACCGCGTCGCGGGTCGCGACGCCGATCGTCTCGGGGTCGCCGCCGATCGGGCGGGCGAGGGGGTGGGTGCCGAGCACGGCCTCGAAGAAGCGCTCGTTCGCGACGTCCGCCGGGTCGTCACCCGCCATCGCGAGCTCCTCCAGGATGACCCGGCGCTCGCTCTCGAAGTCGTCGGGATCGAGGACGGACGAGGTGAACATGTCGGCGAGCACCTCGATCGCCATGGGCAGGTCGCGGTCCTGCACCTTGGCGTAGTAACAGGTGTACTCCTTCGCCGTGACGGCGTTGTGCTCGCCGCCGACGGCGTCGAAGGAGACCGCGATGTCGAGCGCGCTCCGGGTCTCGGTGCCCTTGAACAGCAGGTGCTCGAGGAAGTGCGTGGACCCGAAGGTCGCGGGGTTGCCGCTCTCCGCCGGATGCTCGTCTCGCGAGCCGACGGCGACCCAGAACCCGATCGTCGCGCTCCGGCTTCCGGGCACCTGCTCGCTGAGGACGCGGATGCCGGACGGGAGCACGGATCGACGAACGTGCGTGTCGCCTGCGGCGCGGAAGGCCAGTTCGGGCTCACCAAGCGGGAGTTCGACGGCGCCGTTCACGCCTCCCAGCCTATGCCACCGCCCGCGCTCGGCGAGCCCGTCCGCGCCCGCGCGGCGCCCTACGCCGAGGCTCGGTCGAGCTCGACGAGCTCGGACCGATGCAGCTCGAGCGAGGCCGCACCGAGCAGCGCATCGACCTGCTCGGGCCGGCTCACCCCGGTGACGGGGGCGACGACCGTGGGTCGCGCGAGCAGCCACGCGATCGCGACGGCAGCGGGAACCGTCCCGTGCGCGGCCGCGACCTCGTCGAGCGCGCGGAGGATCCGCAGTCCCCGCCGACCGAGGTGGCGCGCCTGGCGCTCCCCGCGCGCGTCGCGCCGGACGTCGGCCCGACGTCGGATCGCGCCGCCGAGGAATCCGTCGGCGAGCGCGAAGTCGGGCAGCACCGGCAGGCCCTGCGCGTGCGCGACGAGCTCCGTGGCCCCCTCGAACGCCCGGCGCTCCATGAGGTTGTACCTGGTGGTCAGGACCTGGAACCTGGGCAGGCCGTTCGCGGCGAGCACCCGCGCCTCGATGAGGCGCTCCGGCGAGAGGTCGGAGGCGCCCACTGCGAGCACCTTTCCGGCGGCGATGAGCGCGTCGATGGCGCCGAGGCTCTCCTCGAGGGGGACCTCGGGGTCGTCGCCGTGGAAGCAGAGCAGGTCGATCCGGTCGGTGCCGAGTCGTTCCAGCGACGCGTCGACGGCGCGGGTGATCGAGGCGGGAGCGAGTCCCGAGTGATCGGGGTGGCGACCGACCCTCGTCACGATCCGCACCCGGTCGCGCGTCGCGCGCGACGCCAGCCACCCGCCGATGATCGTCTCGCTCCGACCGGCGGCGTAGCTGTCGGCGGTGTCGATGAGGCTGCCGCCGAGAGCGACGAATCGGTCGAGGATGTCGCCGCTCGCCTCCGCGTCGAGGGTCCAGCCGAACGTGCTCGCCCCGAGCGCGAGCGGATGCACCTCGAACCCGGTCTCGCCGATGTGCACGCGCCGGGGCACGGTGATCGGCCCGGAATCGGCGTTCGTCTCGACCTGCTCCGTCGGTGGTGCGATGGCCCCCGTCATCCGCCCGTCGTGCTCGCGTCCGACCGCGGCGGCGCGCTCCGGAACCGACTCGTCGTGCTCGCCGATGGCGATCGACGGGCCTCCTGCGCGCCTGCCTCCTTGCAGTGCGTGTCGTCGTGCCACGCGATCCTCCTCCCCAGGATTGGAGACGAGCGTATGTCAGGAATGAACCGGGTGGTTGAACATGACAACGAAGCGTTACGAAACCGTTGGTGAACGGCGGGTGACGAGGAGTCGACGGCCGATCGATCGTCGGTCGCCTCGGAGGCCTTGCGGCGCATTGAACAAGTGTTTAGTATGCTGAACATGCGTTCAGTGCGTCCCGAGGATGCCACGACCGCCGCCCGCATCCGCGACGCCGCGATCGCCCGCTTCGGCGCGCACGGATACGCCGGCACGAGCCTGCGCGAGGTCGCCGCCGACGCCGGCGTGAGCGCGGCGCTCGTGATCCACCACTTCGGCTCGAAGGAGGGCCTGCGCCGCGCCTGCGACGACTGGCTCGTGCACGAGCTCATGGGCGAGAAGGACCGGCTGGGCGACACCTCCGTCGCCGCGACGATCCGCGAATGGCTCGACGACCCGGCCCGGTTCCGCACCTCGATCGCCTACTTCGCGGCGATGCTCTCCGACGAGTCCCCGGGCGCCGACCGCCTCTTCGACCTGCTGCTCGCCGAGACCAGCGCCATGCTCGAGCGCGGCGTCGCCGACGGCAGCATGAACGACTCGAGCGATCCCGACCTGCGCGCCGTGCTCATCACCGCCTACGGGCTCGCGCCCCTCCTCCTCCGCGGGCAGCTCGCGCGCGTGCTCGGCGCCCCGCTCGACTCCCCCGCCGTCGTGCGGCGGATGACGCTGCCGACCCTCGAGTTCTACACGCAGGGGCTCTACGCCGACACGCAGCTGCTCGACGCGGCGCGCGCGGCGATCGAGTCCGCGTCCGGCGCCCACGCGCCCGGAGCGCGCCGTGAGGACCCGGTGCCCCGGGTGCGCTCCGACAAGGGACCGGGCAACCCCGTCCAGGATCCGGACCCACCGGTCGGGGATACCGCGCGCGCCTGACGCGCCGCGGCATCCCACCCATCGACCACGAAAGGATCCACATGACCACCGACACCGGGGCCGCCGTCAGCACGCGCGGCCTGACCAAGCGCTACGGCGCGACCACGGCCCTCCACGGCCTCGACCTCGACATCCCTCGCGGCAGCGTGTTCGGGATGATCGGGCCGAACGGTGCAGGCAAGACGACCACGATGCGGCTGCTCCTCGACATCATCCGGCCCACGGCCGGCGAGCTCTCCGTGCTCGGGCGAACGCCGCGCGACGGCGGCGCCGAACTGCGGCGACGCATCGGCTACCTGCCCGGCGAACTGCACCTCGGCACGCGCGTGAAGGGCCGCGAGTTCCTCGCGCACTACGCGGAGATCTCCGGCCCCGTCCGGAAGGGCGCGGTCGACGACCTGGCCGACCGGCTCGGCGTCGACCTCGGCCGGCCCGTCCGCAGCCTGTCCAAGGGCAACAAGCAGAAGGTCGGCCTCATCCAGGCGTTCATGCACGAACCCGAGCTCCTCGTGCTCGACGAGCCGACGAGCGGCCTCGACCCGCTGGTGCAACAGGAGTTCCACGCCATGCTGCACGAGGCGAAGGCGAAGGGGCAGACCGTGTTCCTCAGCTCGCACGTGCTGAGCGAGGTGCAGCAGACCGCGCACGAGATCGCCATCCTCAAGGAGGGGCGCATCGTCGAGCGGTCGACCGTCGCGGACCTCCGCGAGAATGCCGTGCGGCACGTCAAGCTCGTGGTCGCCGAGGCGGATGCCGCGTCGGCGCGTTCGACGCTCGACGCGCTCCCCGGCGTCGCCGGCACGGCGTCCGTCGCCAACGGGCCGGGCACGGTCGCGCTCACCGCGACGCTCGACGCGCACGTCGACGCGTTCGTGAAGGCCGTCGCCCGCCTCGACGTCGTCGACCTGACGATGGAGGAACCCGACCTCGAGGAGATGGTGCTCGCCTACTACGGCACCGACCTCTCGTCGACCGCGGAACCCGTCGACACCGACCGGAAGGCGGCGAAGCGATGAACCGCTCCCTCCCGCTCTTCCGCCGTTCGATCCTCGACGGCTGGCGCGGCCTCGTCGGCTGGACGATCGGCATCCTCGTGGCGCTGTTCCTCTACCTGCCGCTGTACCCGTCGTTCGGCGGCAACGGCCAGATGCAGCAGATCGTCGACACGCTTCCACCCGAGCTGGTCAAGTCGCTGAACTACGACCAGATCGGTTCGGGACCGGGCTACGCGCAGGCGACGTTCTACGGCCTCATCGGCTTCGTGCTCCTGACGATCGCCGCCGTGGGATGGGGCACGGAAGCGATCGCGGAGGACGAGGAGAACGGCCAGCTCGAACTGACGCTCGCGCACGGCGTGCTCCGCGGCCAGATCCTCGCCGAGCGCACGGCCGCGGTGCTCGTCAAGCTCGCGTGGTTGGCGATCGTGAGCGTGGCGGTCGTGATGATCCTGAACGAGCCCGCCGAACTCGGCATCGAGTTCGGCAACCTCGTCGCGACCGCCGTCGCGTTCCTCGGGCTGGTGTCGCTGGCCGCGACGGCGGCGATCGGCGTCGGCGCCGCCACGGGACGCCGGACCTGGGCGGTCAGTGCCGGCTCGGGTGTCGCGGTGTTCGCCTACGCGCTGAACGCCCTCGGCAACCAGAGCGACGACCTGGCCTGGCTGCACGACTGGTCGCCGTACAGCTGGGCGTACGGCGACTCGCCGATCCTGAACGGCTGGAACGGCACGATCTGGCTGAACTACGCCGTCATCGCCGCACTGCTCGCGGTCGGCTGGTTCGTGTTCCGTCGCCGCGACATCGCGGTCTGAACGAGCGGATGCCACGGCGCGCGCCCGTCGTGGGGCGCCGCGCCGCGGCATCCGCCCGTCGTCATCGTCGTCGACCTCGCGCGGCGCACGGCTATCGACCGACCTTGCCGAACACCCCCGCGATCGGCGCGAGCACCGTCGGGCGGGCGGCGACCCACGCCGCCGCGATGACGACCAGCGAGGCGACGAAGATCCAGAAGCCCAGCCAGCCGTCGGCGTCCTGCGCGGCGTACATGTGGTTGAGGTTGCGCAGCGCCCCGGTCAGGAACACCAGCGCGACGTGCACCACGATGAACCCGACGAAGTACAGCATGACCGGGAAGTGTACGGCGCGGGCCCACTCGACCGGGTAGATCCGGTTGAGGGTCGCGGCGTTCTTCGGCCACAGCCCCGACATGCGGACGCCGGTGATCGCGGCGAGCGGCGCGGCGATGAAGATCGTCGCGAAGTAGGCGAGCACCTGGAGGCTGTTGTAGTTGACCCAGCCGTTCTCGAGCGGCCAGTCGAGCGACAGGTACTGCAGCAGTGCCGACACCGCGTTCGGGATGACCTCCCAGCTGGTCGGCACGACGCGCATCCACTGGCCCGTCGCGAACAGGAGCACCACGAAGACGAGGCCGTTCACGAACCACAGGATGTCGAGCGACTGGTGGAACCACAGCGTCAGGCTGATCCTCCCCTGCCCGCCCTTCGACCAGCGCGGCGTCCAGGACGCCGGTGGGCGCCGCTCGGTGCGCACCTGCAGTCCCGAGCGGATGATCAGCACGATGAGGAAGACGTTGAAGAAGTGCTGCCAGCCGAGCCAGGCCGGGAGCCCGACCGGCGCGCCCTCGGGCAGGTGCGTCTCGCCGGGGTAGGTCGCCATGAAGTCCTGCATGGACTCCAGCCCGATGAACCACCTCGTGAGCTGGACGACGATGGTCGCCGCACCGATGATCGCGAGGACGCCGACGACGGATGCCCCGACCCACTGCCGCACGGTGAAGGGGCCGTACCGCGTCGGGCCCGACTGCGCGGGGGCGCTCGGTGCGGGGGCGGGTGCGACGGAAGCCGCGGGCTCGGCGGGCGCTGCGGGCTCGGCGGGTCGCGCGGGCACGGGGGCGACGGATGCCGCGGCAGCCGTCACCGCTGGCGATGGAGGAGGCGGACTGGCGTGGACGGCCGCAGTGGGCACCGCCTCATCGGCCTCCACGGACGGTGCGGGTGCCGCCGCCGCTGATGCGGCTGAGGCGGAAACTGCGGAGACCGCCCTCTCCGCAGCCGGCGCGGCGGACTCGGCGACGGGTGCGACCGCGGGGACCGATACCGGCGGCCACGGATCCCCGCCGGCGACCCTCGGAAGCCCTCGGCGAAGCCCGGTTCCGGCCGCCGCCGATGGCGCGGAGGCCCCTGCGGATCGCGCCGCGGGTGCGGGTGCCGGCGCCGTGACCGGTTCGGCAGCGGGCTCGACGGTGGCGGCGGGCGGCGGCGCGGCCGCGGCATCCGTCGCCCCGACGTTCGCAACGCCGGCCGCCTCGGGCTCCGGCCACGGCCGACCGCCGCGCACGCGCGGAAGGCCGCTCCGGAGCCGACGAGCCGGCGCTGCAGCCGTCGGTGCGCCGACGGCGGTCACCGGGGTGGCGGCGGTCGGTTCCGCCGGCGCAGACGCAGTCGGTGCCGGGGCGATCGTCGCCACGGGCGCCGCCGCATCCGCCGGCGCCTCGACCGACTCGGCGACGGCGACGCCGGCCGCACTGCCGGCGGGAGGCCAGGGCTCACCGCCGCGGCGGCGAGGGAGCCCCCTGCGCAGGTTGCCTGCAGCGGCCACGGGTCACCGCTTCCGCTCGGCGAGGGCGCTGATCAACTGCGGGACAACCGCGAAGACGTCGCCGACCACGCCGAAGTCGGCGACCTCGAAGATCGGCGCGTCGGGGTCCTTGTTGACGGCGACGATGTTCTTGGCCGTCTGCATTCCCGCCTTGTGCTGGATGGCGCCCGAGATGCCGAGGGCGACGTACAGCTGCGGCGAGACCGACACGCCGGTCTGCCCGACCTGGTGGTTCGCCTGGATGTAGCCGGCGTCGACGGCCGCACGCGACGCGCCGACCGCGGCGCCGAGGGCGTCGGCGAGCTCCTCGACGAGCGCGAACTTCTCGGCCGAGCCGAGGCCGCGACCGCCGGAGACGACCCGCTTCGCCCCGCGCAGCTCGGGTCGGCTCGAGGTCTCGGTCACGGGCTCGACGGACTCGATCGTGGCCGATGCGGCGCCCGAAGCGGGAACCTCGAGCGACTCGGTCGCGACGGGACGCGCCTCGGCGCGCGCGTCGATGGCCCCCTGCCGCACGGTGACGACGAGCGGTCCGAAGGTCGCCGCGGACACGACGTTGTAGGCGCCGCCGTGGACCGAGTGGTGGGCGAGCACGCCCTCGTCGTCGCGCGAGACGCCGACCGCGTCCACCGCGATGGGAGCGCCCGTGCGGGCGGCGAACCGGCCCGCGATGTCGCGGCCGTCGATCGAGTTCGAGACGAGCACCGCCTCGGGCGCGATGAGCTTCGCCGCCGCGGCGAGCGCGTCGACGTGCGGAACCGTGAGCTCGGACTGCGCCGAGGTCGTCTCGGCGGCGAGCACCCGCTCGGCGCCGAGCGCGGCCGCCTGCTCGGCGAGCGACTGCGCCCGGCCGGGAGCGGCGACGACGAGCGCCACGGGCGCGCCGATCCCGGACGCGGCCGCGACGAGGCCCGCTGCGCTCGTCGCGAGCTCGCCGTCGGGCGTGGCCTCGAGCAGGACGAGGATGGGGGCTGCAGGGTGGTCGGTCATGTTCGTCCTCTCAGACCAGCCGGTTCTCGATCAGGAACTCCGCGATCCTCGTGCCGCCGTCGCCCTCGTCCGTGATCTTGGTCCCCGCGGTGCGCGGGGGCTTCTCGGCGATCGCGGTCATGATCGACCAGGCGGCCGAGAGATCCTCGGGCTCGATGCCCAGGTCGGCGGCGCTCACGGTCTCGAACGGCTTCTTCTTCGCGGCCATGATGCCCTTGAAGTTCGGGAACCGCGCGTCGGGCAGCGCCTCGGTGATCGACACCACCGCGGGCAGGGGCGCGCTCACGCGCATCGTGCCGCCGTCGACGTCGCGGGTCCCGGACACCGAACCGTCGGTGATCTCGACGGAGGTGAGGGCAGTCGCGTTCGGCACCTCGAGCAGCTCCGCGAGCATGGCGGGGATCACGCCACCGCTGCCGTCCGTCGAGAGGTTGCCCGTGATGACGAGGTCGAACCCGGTGCGTCGGATCGCCGCGGCGAGCGTGCGCGCGGTGAGGCCGAGGTCGGCGGCCGCGAGGCCCGGGTCGGCGATGTGCACGGCCGATCCGGCGCCCATCGCGAGGCCCTTCCGGATCGTCGTCGCCGCGCTCTCTGGTGCCATCGACATGACGACCACCTCGGTGTCGGCGTGCGCGTCGGCGTGGGCGAGCGCCACCTCGAGCGCCCGCTCGCCGATCTCGTCGAGCACGGGCTCGCTCGCCGCGCGGTCGGCGAGCCCGGTCTCGAGGTCGAGCTTCCGCTCCCCGTAGGTGTCGGGGACCTCCTTCACGAGGACGATGATCTTCATCGGGCGCCGTTCCTTCCGTCGTCTCCACCGTGCGAACTCGCGCGCCGCACGACCGCCTCGGCCTGGTGCAGGAGCGGCGCGTCGACCATCTGGCCCCGGAAGGCGAACACGCCGTCGCGCTCGCGCACGGCGGCCTCCGCGATGAGCGCCTGCGCCCACTCGAGACGCTCCGCGCTCGGCGCGTAGGCGGCCCTGACGACCTCCACCTGGGCCGGATGCACGCACGCCGTGGCGGCGAAGCCGAGCGCGGTCGCATCCTCGGCCTCCGCGCGGAGGCCGTCCGCGTCGGCGAGGTCGAGGTGCACCGCGTCGATCGCCGCCACGCCGTGCGCACCGGCCGCGAGCAGCACCTGGGACCTGGCGTGCCGCGCGACGTCACGGTACCGCCCGTCGGCGTGGCGGCTGGAGGCGCCGCCGAGCGAGGCGACGAGGTCCTCCGCGCCCCACATGAGCGCCGAGACGATGGGCACCGAGGCGATCTCGGGTGCGGCCAGCACGCCCCGCGCGGTCTCGCACAGCGCGATCACGTCGAAGTCCTCGAGGGCCACGAGGTCGGCCGTGCCCTCGCACTTGGCGAGCATGAGCGTGCGGTAGGCGGTGCGCCGCAGTGCGGCGAGGTCGTCGGCGAGGTGCGGTGTGGACGCCGGGTTCACCCGCACGATGACGCGTGCGGGATCGATCGGGTTCGCCACGAGCGACTCGCGTGCCGCCGACTTCGCGACCTCCGCCACCGCGTCCTCGAGGTCGAGGATCACCGCGTCGGCACGCTCCGCCGCCTTGGCGTAGCGGTCGGGCCGGTCGGCCGGGCAGAACAGCAGGGCGGGGCCGAAGGGGAACGCCGGATGCGTCATCCGCTCGCCTCTCCGTTCCCGATCGCGTGCCGTTCGCCCGCCTCGCGGGTCCAGACGAGCATCGTGCGCGATGCCGTGGCGACCACGGCACCGTCCTGGTTGCGCGCCGTGTGGCCGAGCACCACGATGCCCTCGCCGGGCCGGGACGAGGACAACCGCTTCGACTCCACGACGCTCTCGCCGTAGAGGGTGTCGCCCACGAACACCGGGTTCGGGAACGCGACCGCCCCGAACCCGAGGTTCGCGACGAGCGTGCCCTGCGTGAGCTGCCCCACCGACTGGCCGACGAGGGTCGACAGCGTGAAGAGCGAGTTCACGAGGATGCGGCCGAACGGCTGGCGCGCCGACCACGCGGCGTCGAGGTGCAACGGCTGCGGGTTCATCGTGAGCGTCGTGAACAGGACGTTGTCGGCCTCGGTCACCGTTCGACCGGGACGATGCAGGTAGCGCACGCCCTCCTCGAACTCCTCGAACCAGAGCCCGCGCTGCACGACCTCGCGCATCTCGGCATCCGCCATGACGCTCCCTCTCCTCCCCGACGGCCGGACCGCCCTACGCCGCCAGCCCGAGCTCGCGCGCGATGACCATGAGCTGCACCTCGTTCGTGCCCTCGCCGATCTCGAGGATCTTCGAGTCACGGTAGTGCCTGGCCACGGTCGTCTCGTTCATGAAGCCCATTCCGCCGAAGATCTGGGTCGCGTCACGGGCGTTCAGCATGGCGGCGTCGCTCGAGACGAGCTTCGCGATCGCGGCCTCCTTCTTGAACGGGAGCCCCGCGTCGGCCCGGCGCGCCGCGTCGTGCCAGGCGAGCCGCGCGGTGTGCACGCGGGCCTGCATGCCGGCGATGGTGAACGCGATGTACTGGTGGCTCGCGATGGGCACGCCGAACACGTTGCGGGTCTTCGCGTAGGCCATGGCCTCGTCGAGGCATCCCTGCGCCGCACCCGTCGCGAGGGCGGCGATCGCGATGCGGCCCTCGTCGAGCGCGCGGAGGAAGTTGGCGAAGCCGCGGCCGCGCTCGCCGAGCAGGTTGCCGGCCGGCACCCGGACGTCGTCGAAGGTCAGCGGGTGCGTGTCGGAGGCGCGCCATCCGGACTTGTCGTAGCCCGGCCCCACGGTGAACCCGGGGGTGCCGTTCGGCACGATGATCGTGGACAGCTCCTTCGAGACGGTGCCGTCGGGGCGCGTGCGCTCCCCCGTCACCGCGGTGACGGTGACGAACCGGGTGATCGGCGTGCCCGAGTTGGTGATGAACTGCTTGGAGCCGTTGACGACCCACTCGTCGCCGTCGAGCACGGCCGTCGTGCGGGTGGCGCCGGCGTCGGAGCCGGCCTCGGGCTCGGTGAGGCCGAAGCCGCCGAGCGCTCGCCCCGCGACGAGGTCGGGCAGGAACTCCGCCTTCTGCTCGTCGGTGCCGTGACGGTAGATCGGCATGGCGCCGAGGCCGACACCGGCCTCGAGGGTGATCGCGATCGACTGGTCGACGCGCGCGAGCGCCTCGATCGCGAGGCACAGCGCCATGTAGTCGCCGCCCTGGCCGCCGACCTCCTCGGGGAAGGGCAGGCCGAAGAGCCCGAGCTCGCCCATCTGGGCCACGACGTCCATCGAGAGCTCGTGCGTGCGGTCGGCCTCGTAGGCCTGCGGGGCGACGACGGTGTCGGCGAACTCGCAGACCATGTCGTAGAGCTGCTGTTCCTCGTCGGTCAGGTCGTGCATGGTGCTCCTCATTCCTGGTGGGATGCGTTCACGACGGCGCCCTCGTGCGGGCCGTCGACAGGTTGGGTTCCGGATGCCGCGGGGCTCGCCGCGTCGGCCTCCGTGACGTGGTCGATGAGCGCGACGACCTGGTCGCGCGACACCTGCTCGCCGACGGCGACCCGGAGGCGCGCGACACCGGCGACGGTCGCGGTCACGCGGTGCTCCATCTTCATGGCCTCGATCGCGAGCACGGCCTGCCCGACCTCGACGCGGTCGCCGTCGGCGACGAGCAGCGTCGTGACGCTGCCCGGCATGGGCGCGCGGAGGTCGGGGTCGGCGCTGCCGCCGCGCTCGAGCTGCGCGAGGCGCGCGTCGAGCGCGGCGCGGCGGTCGGGGCGCGCGAAGGCGGCGGTGCGGCCGTCGAGGTGCACCCACACGGTGCCGTCGGCGGCGGTCGCGACGTTCGCGTGGTCGAGGTCGGCGGTCCCGGCAGATGCCGCGGCGACGTCGCCCGCCCCGATGCGCCAGCCACGGGCGCTCCGCCAGGCGCGGTCGCCGTGAGCCGCGGCGAGGGCGTCGCGTTCGCGCGCGGCGCGGGCGACCACCTCGAGCGGGTCGGTCGAGGAGACCGCCGCGCTCGGGTCGGCGTCGGCCGGGACATCCGCCGCCGCGCCGGCCTCACCGACCGAGCCCGCCGCACCGACCGAGCCCGCCGAACCGGCCTCGGGCAACCGGTCGATGAGCCCGGTGTCGAGGTGACCGGCACGCACGTCGGGGTGGGCCAGAAGCGTGCGCAGGAAGGCGATGTTCGTCTCGACGCCGAGCAGCACCGTGTCGGCGAGCGCGGCGTCGAGCCGGTCGAGCGCTTCGGTGCGGTCGGCGCCGTGCGCGATGACCTTCGCGATCATCGGGTCGTAGTCCGCCGTGACCTGCTGGCCGGTGCGGACGCCGGCGTCGACGCGCACGCCCTCCCCCGTCGCGGGTCGCCATGCGAGCACGTCGCCCGTCGACGGCAGGAACCCACGCTCGGGGCTCTCGGCGTAGACGCGCGCCTCGATGGCGTGTCCGGCCATACGCACGTCGTCCTGCGCGATCGCGAGCGGCTCGCCCGCCGCGATGCGCAGCTGCTGCTCGACGAGGTCGATGCCCGTGACGAGCTCGGTGACGGGGTGCTCGACCTGGAGCCGGGTGTTCATCTCGATGAAGAAGAACTCGTCGGGCGCGGCATCCGACACCAGGAACTCGACGGTGCCGGCACCGAGGTACTCGACGCTGCGGGCCGCGTCGCAGGCCGCCGCGCCGATGCGCTCGCGGGTCGCGGCGTCGAGGAGCGGCGAGGGCGCCTCCTCGACGACCTTCTGGTGCCGGCGCTGCAGCGAGCACTCGCGTTCGCCCAGGTGGATGACGTTGCCGTGCGCGTCGGCGAGCACCTGCACCTCGATGTGGCGCGGCCGCTCGACGAAGCGCTCGAGCAGGAGCGTGTCGTCGCCGAACGCGGCGCGGGCGACCCGACGTGCCGCGGGCAGCGCGTGCTCGAGCTCGGACTGGTCGCGGGCGACCTGCATGCCCTTGCCGCCGCCGCCGGCCGACGGCTTCACGAGGATCGGGAAGCCGACGAGGGGTGCCGCGTCGAGCAGTTCGTCGTCGGTCGCATCGGGCTCGCTGACGCCGGGCACGACGGGCACGCCGGATGCCTCGACGTGCCGCTTCGCGCGGATCTTGTCGCCCATGACCTCGAGCGCGAGCTCGCCGGGGCCGACGAACACGATGCCGGCCTCGCCGCAGGCGCGACCGAAGGCCGCGTTCTCCGACAGGAACCCGTAGCCCGGGTGGATCGCCTGCGCGCCGGTCTCGAGCGCGGCGCGCACGATGCGGGCGGGGTCGAGGTAGCTCTCGGCGGCGGCGGCCGGGCCGATGCGCACGGCCTCGTCGGCGAGCGCGACGTGCGGCGCACCGGCGTCGGCGTCGGAGTACACGGCGATCGCGCGGATGCCGAGCCGCTTCAGGGTCCGGATGACCCGGACGGCGATCTCGCCGCGGTTGGCGACGAGGACACGTTCGAACATTCCCATCACATCCTGAAGAGGCCGAAGCGGGGCTCGGGCAGCGGGGTGCGGCTCGCGAGCTCGAGGGCGAGGGCGAGCACCGTGCGGGTGTCGCCGGGGGCGATGACCCCGTCGTCCCACAGGCGCGAGGTCGAGTGGTAGGGGCTGCCCTGGGCCTCGTACTGGTCGCGCACGGGCGACTTGAACGCCTCCTCGGCCTCGGCCGACCACTCCTCGCCGCGGACGGCCAGCTGGTCGCGCTTGACGGTCGAGAGCACGGATGCCGCCTGCTCGCCGCCCATGACGGAGATACGCGCGTTCGGCCACATCCACAGGAACCGCGGCGAGTAGGCGCGGCCGCACATCGAGTAGTTGCCCGCGCCGAACGATCCGCCGATGACGACCGTGAACTTCGGTACCCGGGTCGTCGCGACCGCGGTGACCATCTTCGCGCCGTGCTTGGCGATGCCCCCGGCCTCGGCGTCGCGCCCGACCATGAAGCCCGAGATGTTCTGGAGGAACACGAGCGGGATGCCGCGCTGGTCGCAGAGCTCGATGAAGTGGGCGCCCTTCATGGCCGACTCGCTGAAGAGCACGCCGTTGTTCGCGACGATGCCGACGGGGTGGCCGTCGATCCAGGCGAAGCCCGTGACGAGCGTGTCGCCGTACTCCTTCTTGAACTCGTGGAACTCGCTGCCGTCGACGAGCCTCGCGATGACCTCGCGCACGTCGTACGGCTGCTGCACGTCGACCGGCACCGCCGCGGTGAGGGTCGCCGGATCGACCGCGGGCTCGCGCGGCTCGCGCACCGCCCAGGCCCGCCCGGGCAGCCGCGGCAGGGTGGTCAGGATGTCGCGGACGAGCTCGAGCGCGTGCTCGTCGTCCTCCGCGAGGTGGTCGGTGACGCCCGACGTGCGGGCGTGCAACTCGCCGCCGCCGAGCTCTTCCGGGGTCACGACCTCGCCGATCGCGGCCTTCACGAGGGGCGGGCCGCCGAGGAAGATCGTGCCCTGGTCGCGCACGATCACGGTCTCGTCGCTCATGGCCGGGACGTAGGCGCCGCCCGCGGTGCAGGAGCCCATGACCGCGGCGATCTGCGGGATGCGCCGTGCCGAGAGGTTCGCCTGGTTGTAGAAGATGCGACCGAAGTGGTCGCGGTCGGGGAACACCTCGTCCTGCTTCGGCAGGAACGCGCCGCCCGAGTCGACGAGGTACACGCACGGAAGGCGGTTCTCGAGGGCGACCTCCTGCGCTCGGAGGTGCTTCTTCACCGTCATCGGGTAGTACGTGCCGCCCTTGACGGTCGCGTCATTGCAGACGACCATGACGGGCCGGCCGTGCACGAGCCCGACCCCGGCGATGACACCCGCCGCGGGCGTGTCGTCGTCGTAGAGGTCGCCCGCGGCGAGCGGGGCGAGTTCGAGGAACGGGCTGCCCTCGTCGAGGAGTCGCTCGACCCGGTCGCGCGGCAGCAGCTTGCCGCGCGCGACGTGGCGGTCGCGGGATGCCTCGGGCCCGCCGAGCGCGGCGACGCGCAACTTCTCGCGCAGTTCGTCGGCCAGGGCGGCGTGGGCGTCGGCGTTCGCGCGTGCGGCGTCGGACGCCGCGTCGACCGCGCTCGTGATGGTGTGCATCCGCTCCCGTTCCGCCTCTCCGTCGTGGCGTGCGTGCGAGCGGTTCGGTGAACGCTCGCTAACCGGGATTCATGTTAGCGACCATTCACCGAGTTTCGCAACCGCAGCCTCAGTCAGGCGCGGCGAGGCCCCGGACGAGGTGGTCGAGCCCGTACTCCCAGGCCTCGTCGACCGACCCGCCGAGGCGGAACGCCCCCGCGATCTCCATGCTGACGAACCCGTGCATCCACGCCGTGATCGTGCGCGCCGTCTCGAGCGCGCGCCCCTCGCCCGAGAGCCGCCGCGCGGCCTCGAGGATCGCGACGCTCGCGCGCTCCATGGCCGACCCGCGGGCCCGCGCCGGCTCGGGCAGCGGTCCGAAGATCAGGCCGTAGCCGTGCGGGTGCTCGTGCGCGTAGCGGCGAGCGGATGCCGCAATCGCGCGCACCGCGTCGGACGCATCCGTCTCGGCGGCGAGCACCCGGTCCATCCGCTCGCCGAGCTCGGCGGCGACGCTCTCCGCAACGAGACGCACGAGCGCGTCGCGATCGCGCAGGTGCTTGTACAGCGAGGGCGCCCGCACGCCGAGTTCGGCCGCGACGGCCTGCATGGTGAGCCCGGGTTGCCCCGCCCGCTCGAGGATCGCGCGCGCCGCGGCTCGCAGCGCATCGGGGGTGACTTTCGCGGGTGCCGGCATGACCGCCTCCTCCATGGCTATTGACACTAGCCATCATAGCTATGTATCATAGCCTTCATGCAACTCACACCAGGACTCCGGCGCGTCGGCAACGAGATCGTCGCGTCCTACCTCTTCATCGACGACCGCGGCGTCACCATCGTCGACGCCGGCCTCGCCGGCCACTACGGCGACCTGCTCGCCGAACTCGCGGATGCCGGCCTCACGATCGACGACGTGCGCGCGGTCATCCTCACGCACGGCGACACCGACCACCTCGGCTTCGCCGAGCGCCTGCGGCGCGACCACGGCGTGCCGGTCTACGTCCACGCGGCCGACCTCGACCGGGCGAAGGGCGGCGACAAGCCCGCGACCTCGTTCGGCCGCGGCGTGCGCCCGTGGCCCGTCGTGCGGTTCTTCGCCTATGCACTCGGCAAGGGCGGCGCGAAGACCGAGTACCTCACCGACGCCCGCACGCTCGAGGGCGGTGAGCACCTCGCCGACCTCCCGGGATCGCCCGAGATCATCGCGATGCCCGGCCACTCGCCCGGCAGCGTCGCCGTCCACTCCCCCGCGCTCGACGCGATCGCGGTCGGCGACGCGCTCACCACGCGCCACGTGCTCACGGGGCGGCGCGGTCCGCAGCCCGCGCCGTTCACGGACGCGCCCGATACCGCGCTCGACTCGCTCGCCCGGCTTGCGGCGACGGATGCCACGTGGGTGCTGCCAGGCCACGGCACGCCCTGGAACCACGGGGCCGCCGAGGCGGTCCGGCTCGTCCGCGAGGCCGCCGCGGCATCCGTGCACTGAGGCCCGCCCGACCTCGCCTGCTTGCCACCCGCGAGCCGTTCGGTTAGTGTGCATTCACCGAATGCCCAGGGAGGTGCCCCCTGACCGAGACGCTCACCGAGCGCGGTCGCGCCAAGGCCGACCGTCGCGCCGCGCTGCTCGCCGCGGCCGCGCGGCTCTTCGCCGATCGCGGGTACCCCGGCGTGACGCTCGAGGAGCTCGGCCAGGCCGCCGGCGTCTCGGGGCCCGCGGTCTACCGGCACTTCCCCGGCAAGGCCGCGGTCCTCGCGGCCATCCTCGTCGACGCGAGCCAGGGCCTCCTCGACGGCGGCCACCGCACGGTCGAGGAGGCCGCAGCACCCGACGAGGCGCTCCGCGCGCTCATCCGCTTCCACGTCGACTTCGCGCTCGCGAACGCCGACGTGATCCGCGTGCAGGACCGCGACCTCGACAGCCTCGGCGACGCCGACGCGCACGAGGTCCGGCGCCTGCAGCGCTCCTACGTCGAACTGTGGGTGGGCGTGCTCGCCCGCCTGAGGCCCGACCGGGCCGAATCCGAGTTGCGCATCCGGGCACACGCCGCCTTCGGACTGATCAACTCGACCCCCCACAGCGCCCGCATCCATGGGCGCCGACCCGCGGACAGAGTCGTCCGCAGCATCCTGGAGGACATGGCATGGTCGAGCCTCACGTCGTGACCCTGCGCGCGACCCGCGCCGGCGACCGCGACGAGCTGTTCCGCATCCAACTCGATCCCGAGGCGAACCGCATGGCTGCGTTCACCGCGGTGGATCCTTCGGACCGCGCCGCGTACGACGCGCATGTCGCGAAGTTCGCGGACCGGGTCGACTACGACGCGAGGACCGTCCGCTGCGACGGCCGGATCGTCGGCAGCGTGGCCCGCTGGATCGACGCTGAAACGGGGATGCCCGAGATCACGTACTGGATCGATCGTGAGCACTGGGGCCGCGGGATCGCCACTCGCGCCCTGCGGCTGTTCCTCGACACGCAGCCGCGACCCGTGCGTGCGCGCGCCGCGGCCGACAACGCGGCATCCGTCGCCGTGCTCGCCAAGCTCGGATTCGTCGAAGTCGGCCGCGATCGCGACTACGCCAACGCCCGCGGTGAGGAGATCGAGGAGATCGAGTTCGTCCTCCGATAAGGAGATACCGCGGGCGCGGCGCCGTACTCAGCGGTTGCGGTAGAGCTCCATGAGCGGCGCGGGGATCCGGCCGCGGTCGGACACCTGGTGCCCGTTGGCGCGAAGCCACTCGCGCGCGTCCTTCGTGTCGCCGCCGCCCGCGGCAGCGCCGCCGCGGCGACGGGTCGCACCGCCTCGCCCGGCCGTCTTGCGCCCCGCCCCGATGTACGGCGCCAGCGCCGCCTCGAACTTGTCGATGTTCGCCGACGAGAGGTCGATCGAGTACTGGTCGCCGTCGAACGCGAACGACAGGGTCCGGTCGGCGTCGCTGCCGTCGAGGTCGTCGATGAGCGTCTCGACCACGCGCTTTGCCATCGTGCACTTCCGTTTCTGCGGTCGGTACCGCGTAATTCTGGGGAACGGGCTATTCAGAGCATAAAGTCGAATGCCGTGGAATTCCGCACATTCCCGTCGGATGTGGAGAATTCATCGGCGCCGCGGCCTTTCGCGCGCAATTCGAGCAAACCGACGCGCACCGCGAATTCAGGTCACCGGCGCGGACACTTCCGTCGAGTGCGTGGACGCCGTCGGCCTCCTGCGGCCCGACCTCGCGATCACCCGGCCGTCGCGCCCTGCCGGACCGCGATCTCGCCGATCCGCCGAGCGAGCGCGACATCCCTCGCCGTGACGCCGCCGACATCGTGCGAGAGCAGGTCGAATTCGATGCGACCCCATCCGAGTCGCACGTCCGGATGATGATTCATCGCATCCGCCTCGACGGCGACGGCATCGAGCAGGCGAACCGCTCCGGCGAAATCCGGAGTCCGGAATTCCGCGACAAGCCGCTCGCCGTCGTGCCGGAATCCCGTTCCGTCGAGTTCGGCCGCGACATCCGCTCGGGAAAGCAGGGTGTGCTCGTCCATGAGGCCATGGTGCTCGCCCGCCGGAGCAGCCGCCACCCCCGGGAACGGAAACGGAAACGGAAACGGAAACGGAAACGGGAACGGGAACGGGAACGGGAACGGGAACGGGAGGAACCTCCTCGGCCCGGCGTGTCGCGCCGCGACACGCCGGGCCGGTCCCGGCAGTCCCGCCCGTTCGGTTCAGGCCATCGTGAGCGCGAGACCCGGGTCGCGGAGGATCCGACCGACGTCGGCGAGGAACCGCGAGCCCTGCTCGCCGTCGACCAGGCGGTGGTCGAACGAGAGCGAGAGCGTCATGACGTCGCGGAGCGCGATCTCGCCGCGATGCCCCCACGGGGTGCGGCGCACGGCGCCCATCGCGAGGATCGCCGCCTCCCCCGGGTTGAGGATCGGCGTGCCGGCGTCGATCCCGAAGACGCCGATGTTCGTGATCGAGATCGTGCCGCCCGAGAGGTCGGCCGGCGCGGTCCGCCCGGCGCGCGCGGTCTCCGCGAGCGCGGCGATCGCGTCGGCGAGCTCGATGAGCGTCATCCGCTCGGCGCCCTTGACGTTCGGCACGACGAGCCCGCGCTCGGTCGCCGCGGCGATGCCGAGGTTCACATGCCCGAAGCGCACGATCTCCTGCGCCTCCTCGTCCCACCGCGAGTTCACCTCGGGCGTACGGGCCGCGGCGATGCAGAGCGCCTTGGCGACGACCGTGAGCGGCGTCACCTTGTGGCCCGCGTACGCGCGGTCGCCGCGGATGCCGGCGAGCAGTTCCATCGTCGCGGTCACGTCGACCGTGAGGAACTCCGTGACGTGCGGCGCGGTGAAGGCGCTCCGGACCATTGCGGCCGCGGTGTGCTTGCGCACGCCCTTGATGGGGATGCGGGTCTCGGTGGGTGCGGCCTCGCGGGCGCCCGGCGTGGGCTGCGACACGGGTTCTGCCGCCGTGCTCGTGGTCGCGGATGCCGCGGCCTCGACGTCGGACCGCGTGATGAGCCCGCGTTCGCCCGTGCCGACGACCTGTTCGAGGTCGACCCCGAGGTCGCGTGCGAGCTTGCGCACGGGCGGCGTCGATCGCGGCCGCTCGCCGCGGCCCGTGCCGTCGCCGCGCGGGTGGGTCGCCGTGTCGGGTTCGATGCGATCGTGCTCGGGCGGTGCCGGGACGAGGTCCTCGCTGAGCGCGGCGGCGCCGAGCCGGCGCGGCCGGCGCTTCGGTCCGCGCTCGGCGCCCGCCCCGTAGCCGACGAGCGTGGGTTCGCGGGTCTCGACGGGCTCGGCGGAGGCGGAAGCGGGTGCCTGCGCCTCCGCCGCGCCGGTCGCCGCCGACGTCGACGCCGTGGCCGCGGCATCCGTCTCGACCGAGGGGGCCGCCGCGGGCGCATCGCCCGGCCCGCCGGTGTCGCACGAGAACAGCCTCTCGCCGACGTTCACGGTCTCGCCCTCGGCCGCGTGCAGTGCGGTCACCGTGCCCTCGAACGGCGACGGCAGCTCGACGACGGCCTTGGCGGTCTCGACATCGGCGATGATCTGGTTGAGCTCGACGTGATCGCCGACCTGGACGCGCCAGGCCACGATCTCCGACTCGGTCAATCCTTCGCCGAGGTCGGGCAGTGCGAAGTCGCGGATGGTGCTCACGCGTCCACCTCCGAGAGCGAGTTCGGCCGACCCAGGGCGCGGTCGACGCCGTCGAGGATGCGGTCGAGGTCGGGCAGGTGGTACTGCTCGAGCTTCGCCGGCGGGTACGGGATGTCGTGCCCGGTCACGCGGACGGGCGCGGCCTCGAGGAAGTCGAAGCAGCGTTCGGTGATCGACGCGGCGATCTCGGCGCCGACGCCGCCCTGCTCGCCGGCCTCGTGCGCGACGACGAGCCGGCCCGTGCGGCGCACGGACGCCTCGATCGTCGCGTAGTCGACGGGCGCGAGCGAACGCAGGTCGATCACCTCGATCGACACGTCGTCCTCGGCGGCGGCGGTCGCGGCGTCCTTCGCGGTCTGCACGAGGGCGCCGTAGGTGACGAGCGTGACGTCGTCGCCCGCGGCGACCGTGGTCGCGACCCCCATGGGGCGTGCGTCGGCCAGGTTCGCCTCGAGGTCGACCTCGCCCTTGACGTGGTAGCGGCGCTTGGGTTCGAGGAAGACCACGGGGTCGTCGCTCGCGATGGCCTGCCGGATCATGACGTAGGCGTCGGCGGGGTTCGAGCAGGCGATGACGCGCAGGCCCGCGGTGTGCGTGAAGTACGCCTCCGGCGACTCGGAGTGGTGCTCGGCCGCGCCGATGCCGCCGCCGAACGGGATGCGGATGACCATGGGCATGCGCACCGTCCCGCGTGAGCGGTAGTGGAGCTTGGCGACCTGCGCGACGATCTGGTCGAACGCCGGGTAGACGAACCCGTCGAACTGGATCTCGACGACGGGGCGGAACCCGCGATAGGCGAGCCCGACGGCGGTGCCGACGATGCCCGCCTCGGAGAGCGGCGTGTCGACCACGCGGTGCTCGCCGAACTCGGCCTTCAGGCCGTCGGTGATGCGGAACACGCCGCCGAGGGTGCCGATGTCCTCGCCCATGAGCACGACCTTGTCGTCGTCGGCGAGCGCACGGCGGAGCCCCTCGTTGATGGCCTTGCCGAAGGTGATGGTGGTCATCGGGCGCCCTCCTCGTCGAACATCGCCAGGTACCGCGCGTAGCGGTCGCGCTGGCGCTCGAGGTGGCTGTTCGGCTCGGCGTAGACGTGGTCGAACACGCTCATCGGCTCCGGGTCGGGGATCGCGGTGATCCCGGCGCGCAGCTCGGCGGCGGCGCGGTCGGCGGCGGCCTTCGCGTCGGCGTCGACCGCCTCCAT
This sequence comes from Agromyces bracchium, assembly GCF_009709675.1. Lineage (GTDB taxonomy): Bacteria > Actinomycetota > Actinomycetes > Actinomycetales > Microbacteriaceae > Agromyces > Agromyces bracchium. Next base: position 27,871 of record NZ_WMLB01000023.1, read on the forward strand.
GTCGGCACCGGATGCGGCGAGGAACGCGTGCAACCGCGTGACCGGGTCGCGCTCGCGCCACTCGGCGAGGTCGTCGTCGGTGCGGTAGCGCTTGGGGTCGTCGGCCGTGGTGTGCGGACCCATGCGGTAGGTGACGGCCTCGATGAACGCGGGGCCCTCGCCGCGGCGGGCGCGGTCGAGCGCCCAGCGGGTGACCGCGAGCACGGCGAGCACGTCGTTGCCGTCGACCCGGATGCCGGGCATGCCGAAGCCGTCGGCGCGGCGCGCCAGCGGCTGCTTCGACTGCAGGCCGACGGGCTCGGAGATCGCCCACCCGTTGTTCTGGCAGAAGAACACGACGGGCGCATCGAAGCTCGACGCGAACACGAGCGCCTCGTTGACGTCGCCCTCGCTCGTCGCACCGTCGCCGAAGTACGCGATCGAGGCGGCGCTCGAGGCCTCCCACTTCGCGCCCATCGCCCAGCCGACGGCGTGCAGCGACTGCGCGCCGATGATGATGTTGGGGATCGCCATCCGCTTCTCGTACGGGTTCCACCCGGACGCCGCCGCACCGCGCCACACGCTCAGCAGTTCGTCGGGACGGACGCCGCGCAGCCACGCGATGGCGTGCTCGCGGTAGCTGGAGAACACGAAGTCGTCCTCGTGCAGGGCGCGCGCCGAGCCGATCTGCGCGGCCTCCTGTCCGGCGAGCGGGGGCCAGAGGGCGAGCTCGCCCTGGCGCTGCAGGGCGGTGGCCTCCGCATCGAGCCGGCGGACCACGACCATCTCGCGGTGCAGCTCGACCAGGGCATCGACGTCGACGTCGGCGACCCACGGGTCGAACTCGGGGTTCGCGTGGCGACGGCCGGTCGCGTCGAGGAGTCGGACGAGGTCGTCGGGGCGGGTCAGCAGCCCGGTCGCCTCTCGGTCGGAAGGGGTCATCGTCGAACCTCCGTGTCGGCTCGGCCGCCTTGTGGGCAGCCTCGCACCGGCGCCGATGCCGGGTACTCGCAGCGTACGACGATCTGGCATTCGGCTCAAGCAACGACGATCGCATTGAGCATGTTGCATGGCGGCAGGCCCGATCTCGGTGCTAACGTGTGGCGGTATGACCGGCTACGACCCCGTCGACCGCGCTCTGCTCACGGCCCTCGCGGCCGATCCGAGGGCGACGGTCGTCGCGCTCGCCGAGCGGCTGAGGATGAGCCGGAACACCGTGCAGGCGCGGATGGCGCGGCTCGAGTCCTCCGGCGCCTTCCTCTCGTTCGAGCGGAGCATCGATCCGAGCCCGCTCGGCTATCCGCTCGAGGCGTTCGTCGCGGTGCATGCACGGCAGAAGGTGCTCTCGGAGGTGGTCGCGGCGCTCGCCGAGATCCCCGAGGTCATCCAGGCGCACGGTCTCTCGGGGCAGATCGACCTGCTCGTGCGCGTCGTGTGCCGCGACGCGCACGACCTCTTCCGCATCGACGAGGAGATCCTCGCGATCGAGGGTGTGGAGCGCACGGAGACCTCGCTCGCGATGGGCGAGCTCATCCCCTACCGGCTCGGCCCCCTGCTCGAGCGAACAGGCTGATCGTGCGCGTCGCGGTGCTGCGGTGCGAGCGGCTCCCGAGCTTCGTCACGTGGGAGATCCCGGACGTCGACGCGCTCTTCGACGACGACCGGCTGCTCGTGGAGGCGCTCCGCGCACGGGGTGTCGATGCGGTCCCGCTGGCGTGGTCCGCCGACGCCGACTGGACCGCGTTCGACCTCGCGGTGCTCCGCAGCACCTGGGACTACGTGGATCGCCTGCCCGAGTTCCTCGCCGCGCTCGAGCGCATCGAGACGAGCGGATGTCGCGTGCGCAACCCGCTCGACGCGGTCCGGTGGAACAGCGACAAGCGGTATCTCGAGGACCTCGATCGGCGGGGTGTGCCGGTGGTCCCCCTGATCCGCGCCGACCCCGGGGATCCGGGTCCGGCGGTCGAGGCGGTCGCCGACCGGGGTTGGACCGAGTTGGTCGTGAAGCCCGAGGTGGGCGTGGGCGGGGCCGGCGTCGCGCGCCTCCGGGCGGCGGACCTGCCCGGCCGTCTCGCCTCGGCGGACGGGCCGCTGTTCGTCCAGCCGCTCGCACGGGCGGTGCTCGACGAGGGCGAGTACTCGCACGTCCTGATCGGCGGCGAGGCGAGTCACGTGCTGCGCAAGCGGCCCGCGACCGGCGACTTCCGCGCGCACGGCATCTACGGCGGGACGGTCGAGGCGCACGCGGCCGACGCCGGCGACCTCGCCGAGATCCGGGCGCTCGCCGCTCGACTCCCGTTCGAGCTCGACTACGCCCGGATCGACGTGGTGCGCTACGAGGGCCGGCTCAGCGTCCTCGAACTCGAGGTGATCGAGCCGATCCTGTACCTCGCGCTCGCGCCGGGAGCCGCCGGGCGACTGGCGGCCGCCGTGCTTCGCGGAACCGGAGCGTGACGACCGGGCGGAGTTCCAAAGGAACAGTTGCAAACATTTGCTTGCAAAGTGTTCTTTGCAGCGATACCTTTGCACCATGGACGCGCAGACGAACGACGGCGAGCAGACGAACGACGGCGAGCAGACGGACGACCTCGAATCCTGGCCGAGCAGCACCCGCCATCCGGGCATCGACCACGTGCTCTCCTCCGAGAGCCTGAAGAGCCTGGCGCATCCGCTCCGGGTGCAGATCTACGACGAGCTCTCGACCTACGGTCCGTTCACCGCGAGCGGGCTCGCCGAGCGGCTCGGCGAATCGAGCGGCGCGACCAGCTATCACCTGCGCCAGCTCGCAAAGGCCGGTCTCGTGCAGGAGGTCGAGGGCCGCGGCAAGGGGCGCGAACGCTGGTGGGAACGCCGACCCGGCTCGATCGCGATCCCCGACGCGCGGAGCTTGCCGCCGGGCAGCGCCGACCGGCTCGCGGTGAAGCTCGTCGAGGACGAGTGGTTCCGCTCGCGCGAGCAGAACTTCCGCGAGTTCCTGACCACGGGCGAGGAGGTGTTCGGCAGCGACTGGCTCGACATCGCCACGTCCGACACCATCAACCTCAAGCTCACCCCCGACCAGCTGCACGGGCTCGTGACCGACATCGACGTCCTGCTGAAGAAGTACATCGACGCGTACAAGAAGACGCCGTCGCCCGGGTCTCGTCCCGTGCAGATCCACATCAACGCCTTCCCGCTCGTGCGCGGGCAGGCTCCCGACACCGACGGAACGGAACGGCCATGAACACGCTCACCGTCTCCCCCGCGTCGGGCCGGCGCTCCGACCTGGCCGTCCGCGCGGGCCTCGCGCTCGCGAGATGGGGTCGACGCCGCACCATCCGGCGCACCGATCGCGAGCGGATGCTGCGCGCCATCGCCGAGCGATCGGCCGCGCGCGACGCGCACGCGGAGAACGCCCGCGTCCACTCGGCGGCACGCCTGACGCTCATGTGACCCGCGCCCGAGCGGTGCGCGCGAATCGCGCGCACCGCTCGGGTTTGGTTCGGCGCGCCTCCCGTGTCAGGGTGTACTGCCCGAACACCCCCGCGAAGGAGCACCATGGCACGCCGACGTCCCCTGCAGCTCGACGGCCGGCTCGCCGTCGTCACCGGAGCCGGGAGCGGGATGGGCCGGGCGTCGGCCGAGCTGCTTGCGGCACGCGGGTGCGCACTGGCGCTCGTCGACCGCGACGCGGCGGCGCTCGAGGGGCTCGCGAGCGTGCTGCGCGCCCGAGGCGCGTCCGTCAGCACGCACGTGATCGACCTCGCCGACCTCACGGCCGTCGCCGCCCTCCCCGACGCGGTCGCCGCCGCCCACGATCGCGGTCCGAGCGTCCTCCTCAACTGCGCGGGCGTCTCGATGCTCGGCAGCTTCGAGCAGGCGACGCTCGAGGAGTTCCGCTGGGTCGTCGACATCAACCTGTGGGGCACCGTCGCGATGACGAAGGCGTTCCTCCCCGCGCTCATCGCGGCCGGCGACGCGCATATCGCCAACGTGTCGAGCCTCTACGGCCTGGCCGCGCCCGCGGGACGCGTCCCGTACGTCACCTCGAAGTTCGCCGTGCGCGGGTTCACCGACGCGCTCCGCCACGAGCTCGAGGCGACGGATGTCTCGGTCTCGGCGATCTACCCCGGGGGCGTGCAGACCGGCATCATCCACCACGCCCGCGTCGCCGCCGCGGTCGCGCCGGGCGCCGCGGCGCGAGCCGCCGACGCGCAGGCCGCCCTCTACCGCACGACGCCGGCCCAGGCGGCCGAGCGCATCGTCGACGGCATCGTGCGGCGGCGCCCGCGCGTCTTCATCGGCCGCGACTCGCGCCTCAGCGACCTCGTCACGCGCGTCGCACCCGTCGGCTACTGGAACGTCATGCGCGGCATCGTCGCGGCCGCGGCCGACACCCGCGCGTAGTCGCCGGCAACGGCCGGCAAGACGACGGATGCCCGCCCCGACGAATCGGGACGGACATCCGGAGCAGGCCGCGTGCGCCTACGCGTCGACGCCCTCGGCGGGAGCGTCGGCGTGCTCGCCGGTCGCGGCGCGGCCGTTGGTGTCGGCCTCCTCCGCGACGACGGGCGCGAGCGAGAGCTTGCCGCGGTCGTCGACCTTGGTGATCTCGACGAGGATCTTCTGGCCGACGCCGAGCACGTCCTCGACGTTCTCGACGCGCTTGCCGCCGGCGAGCTTGCGCACCTCGGAGATGTGCAGCAGGCCGTCCTTTCCGGGCAGCAGCGAGACGAAGGCGCCGAAGGCGGCGATCTTCACGACGGTGCCGAGGAACTGCTCGCCGACCTCGGGGTTGGTCGGGTTGGCGATCGCGTTCACCGCGGCACGGGCGGCCTCGGCCGAGGGGCCGTCGGTCGCGCCGATGTAGACGGTGCCGTCCTCCTCGATCGAGATCTCGGCGCCGGTGTCGTCCTGGATGCCGTTGATCGTCTTGCCCTTGGGCCCGATGAGCTCGCCGATCTTGTCGACCGGGATCTGCACGCTGATGACGCGCGGCGCCGTGGGCGCCATCTCGTCGGGGCCGTCGATGGCGGCGTTCAGCACCTGCAGGATCGTGGTGCGCGCCTCCTTCGCCTGGGTCAGCGCGCCCGCGAGCACCGAGGCGGGGATGCCGTCGAGCTTCGTGTCGAGCTGGATCGCGGTGACGAACTCGGAGGTGCCGGCGACCTTGAAGTCCATGTCGCCGAGCGCGTCCTCGGCACCGAGGATGTCGGTGAGCGCCGCGTAGCGGGTCTCACCGTCGACGGTGTCGGAGATGAGGCCCATCGCGATGCCCGCGACCGGCGCGCGCAGCGGCACGCCGGCGTTCAGGAGCGACAGCGTCGAGGCGCAGACCGAGCCCATCGAGGTCGAGCCGTTCGAGCCGAGCGCCTCGGAGACCTGGCGGATGGCGTAGGGGAACTCCTCGCGCGTCGGCAGCACCGGCACGAGCGCACGCTCGGCGAGGGCGCCGTGGCCGATCTCGCGGCGCTTGGGCGAACCCACACGACCCGTCTCACCCGTCGAGTACGGCGGGAAGTTGTAGTTGTGCATGTAGCGCTTCTTGGTGACCGGGCTCAGCGAGTCGATCTGCTGCTCGAGCTTCAGCATGTTCAGCGTGGTGACGCCCAGGATCTGGGTCTCACCGCGCTGGAAGATGGCGGAGCCGTGCACGCGCGGGATGACCTGGACCTCGGCGTCGAGCGGACGGATGTCGGCCAGGCCGCGGCCGTCGATGCGGACGCCCTCGGACAGCACGCGCGAGCGGACCACGAGCTTCGTGACCGACTTGTACGCGGCCGAGACCTCGCCGTTGGCCGACTCGGGCAGCTCGCCCGCCTCGACCTTGGCGGCGACGGCCTCCTTGACGCGCGCCTTGAGCGCGTCGTCGGCGTCCTGGCGCTCGACCTTGCCGGCGATCTGGTAGATGCCCTTGAGCTCGTCGTAGGCGAGCCCGGCGACGGCGTCGTAGGTCTCGCTCTGGTAGGGCGGGAACGTCGGGTAGTCGGCGGTGGGCTTCGCGGCGGTCGACGCGACCGACTGCTGCGCCTCGACGAGCTGCTTGATGAACGGCTTCGATGCCTCGATGCCCTGAGCGATCACGGTCTCGTCGGGCTTCACGGCACCGGCCTTGATGAGGTTCCACGCGTTGTCGGTGGCCTCGGCCTCGATCATCATGATCGCGACGTCCTGCGAGCCGTCGGCCTCGGTCACGACACGACCGGCGACGACCATGCTGAAGACCGCGTCCTCGAGCTGCGAGTGCTTCGGGAACGCCACCCACTGGCCGTCGATGAGGGCCACGCGCACGCCGCCGACCGGGCCCGAGAAGGGCAGGCCGGACAGCTGCGTCGAGAGGGAGGCCGCGTTGATGGCGAGCACGTCGTAGAGCTCGTCGGGCTCGATCGCCAGGACGGTCACGACGACCTGGACCTCGTTGCGGAGGCCCTCGACGAACGAGGGGCGCAGCGGACGGTCGATGAGGCGGCAGGTGAGGATGGCCTCGGTCGAGGGGCGGCCCTCGCGGCGGAAGAACGAGCCGGGGATGCGCCCCGCGGCGTACATGCGCTCCTCGACGTCGATCGTGAGCGGGAAGAAGTCGAAGTGCTCCTTCGGCTGCTTCGACACCGAGGTCGCCGAGAGCAGCATGGTCTCGTCGTCGATGTACGCGGCGGCCGAGCCCTGCGCCTGCTGCGCGAGGCGACCGGTCTCGAACCGGATGATGCGGGTGCCGAAGCGACCGTTGTCGATGGTCGTCTCGGCGAACGTGATTTCAGGACCTTCCAAGAGGTCTCTCTCCTTTGTTTCGGCTCGCACGCCCGTGTGGCGCGCGAGGTGAACAAGGAGCAGGGAACAGGCAGATCTCAGCGCGTCGATGACCCGCCAGCGCTGGCCACCAGTAGAAGTCCACCAAGCTCTCGCTTGGTAAGCCACCACAGGGGACCAGCTTCCTGCCGGCCTGCTCCGGAGCGCCCGAGAACGGGCGCGAGCTCATGTTGATTTGAGCGGATGCCGCGTGGGCATCCTCGCCGAGCCTACCAGTACGGCGTGTCGCGACCTAGCGGGCGAAATGGTGACCGGGTCGAGCGGATGCCGCGGCACGGCCCGGTCACGTGCGGATTCCGCGCTGCGCGTGCTCGTCGTTCCGGCCCGGGAGGTGCACGAGCGCGTCGTGCTTGGCGACGCGCCCGTCGCCCGCCGTGCGGCCGAGGAGGCGTCGGCCGGCCCAGGGCATCGCGTGCCGCAGCAGCCATTCGGCGTTCGGCAGCGGCGGAGCGTCGGGCTCGTCGGGCGCGTCGGCGTCGCCGTGGAGCACGGCGTCGAGCCCCGCGAGGGCCGCGGCATCCGGCACCCCCAGCACGTCGGCCGCCGCATAGGCGAGCGCCCGGTGGCCCGAGGAGTTGAGGTGCACGCGGTCCTCGGCCCACATGCCGCGGGCGGTGAGCCCGCCGTGGGTCGAGGCGTCGAGGACCATCGCCCCGGCGTCGTCGGCCCGCGCGACGAGCCGCTCGGCGAACCGCTCGAACGCGACGCGGACCGAGCCCAGTCGCGCGTGCGCGGGCAGGAACGGCGTCACGACGAGCACGTCGCACCCGGACGCCGCCCGGAGCCCGTCGACGGCGTCACCCACGCGGTCGGCGAGGGCTTCGGCCCGGGCGCCGACGCGCACGAGGTCGTTGCCGCCGATGAGCACCGTGACGAGGTCGGCCTCGAGCGCGACGGCGCGAGGCAACTGGACGTCGATCGCGTCGCCGATGCGCCGGCTGCGGACGGCGAGGTTCGCGTACCCGATGCCGTCGCCCGACTGGGCGAGGAGCATCGCGAGGCGGTCCGCCCACCCGCGGTACTCCCCCGCGGCCATCCTCGACGAGTCGCAGAGCCCCTCGGTGACGGAGTCGCCGACGGCCACGAACCTCCGCCACGTCGGACGGGACCGCGACGCGTCCGGCTCGCCTCGCGGCATCCGCTCGGCGCCGTCGACGCCTGCCGCGGGCGCACCGCCACCGGAGCCGATCGCGGAGGTCGCCGCCGGGGCGGGGCGGACCCGCTCCGTCACCGACAGTGAGGCACCGACCGACGGGCCCGCGTGCCCGGCGCCGCGCAGCAGTGCGCGCGCGTGCTCGTAGTGGCCGAGGAGTTCGTCGCCGAGTGCCGACCAGCTGCGTCCGGCGACGCCGTCGCGCGCGGCGCGACCGAACGCCCGGCGCTTCGCGTCATCGCCCGCCAGGTCGCGCACGCGAGCTGCGAGCTCGTCGAGGTCGCCCGGGCGGTAGAGCCATCCGTCGCGGCTCGAGGTCACGAGGTCGAGCGGGCCGCCGCGGCCCGTCGCCACGACCGGGACGCCGCTCGCGAGCGCCTCCTGCACGGTCTGGCAGAACGTCTCGCTCTCTCCCGGGTGGACGAACACGTCGAGGCTCGCCATGGCCTCGGCGAGCGCGTCGCCGCCGAGGAAGCCCGTGAACGCGGCATCCGGCAGCACGGCCTCGAGGGCCGGCCGGGCCGGGCCGTCGCCGATCACGACGAGGCGCACGCCGTCGACCGCGGACAGCGCGCGGAGGTCCTCGACCTGCTTCTCGGGCGCGAGACGGCCGACGTACCCGACGAGCACCTCGCCGTCGGCGGCGAAGCGGCGGCGCCACTCGGACGACCGCCGCCCGGGCCGGAACCGGTCGGTGTCGACCCCGCGGGCCCAGCGCCGCAGGCGCTCGACCCCGTATCCCTCGAGCTGCGCGATCGCCGCCGAGGACGGCGCGAGGGTGAGCGTCGCCCGCCGGTGCAGGCGGCCGACGTGGTTGGCGATCGCAGGGGCGGCGCCCGGCACCCGGTAGCGCTCGGCGTAGGCCGGGACATCCGTCTGGTAGACCGCGACGCTCGGCACGCCGACGCGCTCGGCGGCGAGGACGCCCTGCCAGCCCAGCACGAAGGGCGACGCGAGGTGCACGACGTCGGGCGAGAAGTCGGCGAGCGTCGCGGCGAGGCGACGGGCGCCGGCGAAGGTCACGCGGACTTCCGGGTAGCCGGGCATCGGCACCGAGCGGAGGAACTCGGCGCGCGCGCCGTGCAGGCCGTGGTCGACCGGGCCGGAGCGAGGGGCGAGGACGAGCGCCTCGTGACCCTGCCGCTCGAGGTGGCCGAGCACCTGCAGCAGGGAGTGGGTGACCCCGTTCATGTGCGGGAGGAACGACTCGGCGAGCAGTGCGACTCTCACGCGGCCAGCATGGGGGCGCCGGCGCATGCGACACGAGCCGAGACGCCGTCGTGCGCCGAGGGTTCACCGAGGCGACGGATGCCGTTCGCGCGCCGGTCGCGAACGGGTCAACCCCTCGCGGCGCCCGCCGGGCAGGCGCATGATGGGAGCCGGGCGCATGCTCCGGTGCGCCCGGATCGTTCGAGGGGGAACGCCATGTCATCGGTCGCACGAGTCACCACCATCACCGCCTTCTCCGAGACGAGCTTCGAGGACGCGGTCGCGGTCGGCATCGCCCGCTCCGTCGAGACGCTCCGCGGCGTCAAGGGCGCATGGGTGAAGGAGCAGAAGGTCAAGGTCGAGGGCGGCAGCGTGGTCGAGTGGTCGGTCACGCTCGAGGTCACGTTCGTGCTCGACGACTGACCGGGCGCGGCAGGCCGCGACGGGTCGGGGCGGACGGCTGGCGCCATCCGCCCCGCGCCGTGCGCGTGCCGGTCAGGGCGCGCTGAAGGTGCCCTTCAGTGCGATGAACGCACCGCTGTCGAGGTCCTCGACGGTCACGTTCGACCAGACGACGGAGAACAGCGTCGCCGTCTGTCCGGGCGGGCAGTCGAGTGCCACGTCGGCGGGCGTCGGCTCGAGCGTCAGCGAACCGACGATGTTGCCGTTCTTCGTGGCGGTGAACTCGCCGCTCTCGGAGACCCGTGAATCGATGGTCGTCTTCTTCGGATCGGACGGCACGTTGTTGCCGCCGTTGACGCACGAGTAGGTGGCGCTGAGGTCCGCGCTCGCGACGACGGTCTCGACCGCGCCGGAGGGCAGGCCGGCCTCCTTGAAGTCGACGACGAGGTTCACGCCGTCGAGGTGCGCGGAGGTGGCGTTCTTGATGAAGTGCGGGTTGCCCGCCATGGCGGGTCCGGCCGCGCCGACCAGCACGAGCGCGGCGGCCGCGCCGAGCGCGGCGAGTGCACGACGGATGGACATGATGGTTCTTCTCTCGGGTTGATTTCCTTGGCAGCGGATGCGACCGCGGCTCGCGCGCGTCGGTTGACCCGGTAGGGCGAGAGAAGAGGCGTGTGCGGCCGAAGCCGCGCTCCCGGGTCGACGCTACTCCCGGAACCGCTCGACGGGTATCCCCTGAATGAGGGATCCTCATGTTTATTCTCGGGCACGCGCGGGGGTTGTGCCCCCTTCAGGGGAAGGATTATGTTAACGCCCGATCACATGTTCGCAGGATGGGCTGCGGATGCTGGGGCGGACTCGAGGACGAGGTCGCGGCGGGGTCCATCCTCCTCTCGGAAGAAGGTGGCCACGTGCCCGACATCACCAGACGTACCGTCCTGACCCTCGGCGCCGCACTCGGGTTCGCGGGGGTCGCGAGCCCGACCGCGGCCTGGTCGTGGCCGTCGACCGGATCCGTGCTCGGGTCCGGCTCCGGCACCGACCCGCAGTGGGTGTGGGACGACGACATCGACCGGATCATGGCCGACATCATCGACGGCGGCCAGGTGCCGGCCGTGAACCACGCGATGCGGAACTGGGTCTACAACAGCCAGTCCGTGCCGAGCGGGCTGCCCTCCGAGCTGCGCACCTTCCTGCAGGGCGCGAACCGGCTCCCGAGCTGGGCGGACATCTGGAAGCTGCGCCGCGCCGCCGACTTCAACCGCCGCAAGGACACCTACCTGTTCCTGATCTACGGCATCGGCGGCGGCATCATGTCGACCGTCATCCCCCGCGAGGCCCGGTCGGTGTACTGGTCGAAGGGCGGCGCCGACATGCAGGACCGCGCGGCGAAGACCTTCAGCTTCGGCTACGACCTGAGCGACATCGACGCGTTCGAGTGGACGGGCGAGTTCCTCGTCACCTCGAACCGGACCCGCATGGTGCACGCGGCGGTGCGGCACATGCTGCCGCAGTCGCCGCACTGGCAGGCGAGCGGACACGACGAGCAGATCCCCATCTCGAACCACGACATCCTCGTCACGTTCCACAGCACGGGCACGTTCGCGCACAAGAAGCTGAAGGAGTGGGGCGTGCCCATGTCGAACGCCGACCAGGACGCGTTCCTGCACTCGTGGCAGGTCGCGCTCCACATGCTCGGCGTGCGCGACGAGTACATCCCGGCGACGTGGGCCGACGCGCACGCGCAGGCCGACCAGATCCTCACGCCGAAGCTCGCGTGGACGCCCGAGGGCCAGGAGCTCGCCGAGGTGCTCCTCGGGCTCACCGCGCAGGTCGACCTCGGCGTCACGCGCGGCTTCCTCAACGAGTTCGTGCGCTACCAGCTCGGCGACGAGGTCGGCGACTGGCTCGGCCTCGAGCGCGACCCGGCCTCCGAGGTGATCATCCGCGAGGGCTGGCCGCTCTACATCGCCTTCCGCGAATCGCTCATCCCGATCATGCCGGCGAACTTCTACCTGTTCGACCAGTTCGTCCGGGCGCTCGCCATGGCGTTCCTCAACAAGGGCACGTCGCCGACCACGACCATGATCACCATCCCCGACATGAACCGCCCGACGGGCTGACGCGTTGGGCACCGTCACCTGATGTGAATCATTGTTCACGTCGGCGAACGACGGATGCCGCGTCCGGAACACGTCCGGCCGCGGCATCCGCTCGTCTGGAACCCGGCTGCCTACTCCCCCGCGAGGCCGCCCAGCAGGTGGCCCATCGGGCGGTCGAGGGCGAACGGGTCGCTCACCATCTCGCTGCGGTCGGTCCGCTCGACGAGGTCGGCGAACTCGGTCGCACCGCGGAAGATGCGGTCGGGCAGCGAGCGGACGCCGTCGCCGCCGCCCCAGTCGCTCGTCGCGGCGAAGACGCCCGTCGTGACCGGGATGGCGTGCAGGTAGGTGAAGAGCGGCCGGATCGCGTAGTCGATCGCGAGCGAGTGGCGCGGGGTGCCGCCCGTGGCGCCGATCAGCACCGGGAGGTCGGTCAGCGCCTGCGGATCGATCACGTCGATGAACGACTTGAACAGGCCGGCATAGCTCGTCGTGAAGATCGGCGTGACGACGATGAGGCCGTCGGCCGACGCGACCGCGTCGAGCACCTCCTCGAGCTTCGGCGGCGCGAAGCCCATGAGCAGGTGGTTGGTGATGTCGTGCGCGAGGTCGCGCAGCTCGAACACCTTCGCCTCGACCTCGACGCCGCGCTCCTGCAGGAGGTTCGCACTGTCGGCGAGGAGCCGATCGGCGAGCTGGCGGCTCGAGCTCGGCGTGGAGAGTCCCGCCGAGATGACGACGATCTTCCTGGTGGTCATCGCGCACCCGCCGTCCGGGTCGCGGCCGGGCCGAAGGCCGAGCCGGTCGAGGCGGCGCCGACCGGGGCGGTCGTGCCGTCCTGGTAGGGCGAGCCGAGCGTGAGGTTGTCGCCGCGGTTGGCGTTCGGGGTCGCCTGGCGGGGCGCGGCATCCCCGTACTTCGCCTGCACGAGACGGGCGTGCGTGGGCGCGTCGGGCACGTCGGCCGGGCGGTCCTTGGCGAATTCGCGACGGAGCACGGGCACGACCTCCTCGCCGAGCAGGTCGAGCTGCTCGAGCACGGTCTTCAGCGGCAGGCCGGCGTGGTCGATGAGCCACAGCTGACGCTGGTAGTCGCCCACGTAGTCGCGGAAGCCGAGCGTGCGGTCGATGACCTCCTGCGGGCTGCCGACGGTGAGCGGGGTCTGCTGCGTGAACTCCTCCATGCTCGGGCCGTGGCCGTAGACGGGCGCGTTGTCGAAGTACGGGCGGAACTCGTTCACGGCGTCCTGCGAGTTCTTCCGCATGAAGACCTGGCCGCCGAGGCCCACGATCGCCTGCGCGGCGGTGCCGTGGCCGTGGTGCTCGTAGCGCTGGCGGTACAGCGCGATCATGCGCTGGGTGTGGGATGCCGGCCAGAAGATGTGGTTGGCGAAGAACCCGTCGCCGTAGAAGGCGGCCTGCTCGGCGACCTCGGGCGTGCGGATCGAGCCGTGCCAGACGAACGGCGGCACGCCGTCGAGCGGGCGCGGCGTCGCGGTGAAGCCCTGGAGCGGCGTGCGGAACTTCCCCTCCCAGTCGACGACGTCCTCGCGCCAGAGGCGGTGCAGGAGCTCGTAGCTCTCGATCGCGATGGGCAGGCCCTGGCGGATGTCCTTGCCGAACCACGGGTAGACCGGGCCGGTGTTCCCGCGGCCGAGCATGAGGTCGGCGCGGCCGCCGGACACGTGCTGGAGCATCGCGTAGTCCTCGGCGAGCTTGACCGGGTCGTTGGTGGTGATGAGCGTGGTCGCCGTGGAGAGCTGCAGGGTGCTCGTCTGTCCGGCGATGTACGCGAGCGTCGTGGTGGGCGACGAGGACCAGAACGGCGGGTTGTGGTGCTCACCGAGCGCGAAGACGTCGAGGCCGACCTCCTCGGCGTGCTTGGCGATGGTCAGCGTCGACTGGATCCGCTCGGCCTCGCTCGGCGTGCGGCCGGTGGTGGGGTCCTGCGTGATGTCGCTGACGGTGAAGATTCCGAACTGCATGTCGCCCTCCTGGGCTCCTTCTCTCGTTCCATGCTTTTGCATGCAATTGACCAGAACGGATGACTCGGTCGAAGTATTCCCGACGTCATTCCGCCAGGTCCAGCACGGCCTGGAGGCCCCACGCACGAGCGCGGGGCCCGTCGCTGTCGCGACGGGCCCCGCTGGTCGGATCGGACGAGACTACTCGGTCTCGGTCGGCCCGTGCTCGTGGTCGTGACCGCCCACGAGGTCGGGGTCGAGGCCGCCGGCGTTGCCGCCGATGGTGCCCTCGGGTCCGGCCGGGGCGGGCAGCTTCAGGCCGCCGGGCACCTTCACGCCCGGCACGCCGTTCACGGACTCGGTCGAGTACGAGTAGGCGAAGACCGCGGTGGCGATCGCGTCGATGTTCACGTCGAGCGCGTGCTCGTTGACGTTGTCGATCGTGTCGCACGCCTGGTGGTAGCACGGATCGTACGACTCGCCCGCCGTGCCGCCCCAGATCGACTCCTGCTCCTCGGTCTTGACGACCTCGGCGCCCGTGAAGAGGCCACCGGCGGGGACGCCGACGCGGATGAACGCGTCGTAGTCGCTGCGACCGCTGAACTGCGCGTCGTCGTACGGCTCGCCGACCGAGGTGTAGTAGCTCTCGAAGAGCTTCTCGATCTGCTCCGACCCGTCGGGGATCGGCACGCCCGCCGGGGCGAGCCAGCCGGACTCGTCACCGTCGTACACCATGAAGATGTAGTTCGGCGATGCGACCATGTCGAAGTTCAGGTACAGCCCGATGCGGTCCTGCTCCTCCTGGCTGAGGCCGGCGACGTACTCCTCGGAACCGATCAGGCCCGACTCCTCGGCACCCCACCACGCCAGGCGGATGGTGTTCTGCGGCTCGTGCTTGCTGAGGTTCTGCGCGAGCTCGAGCAGCGACGCGGAGCCACTGCCGTTGTCGTTGATGCCCGGGCCCGCCTGGACCGAGTCCAGGTGCGCACCCGCCATCACGACGTTGTCGTCGTTCACGCCGGTCTTCTCGGCGATGACGTTCTTCTGGGGGCGCGACTCGGGCGCCGGCACGAAGACCTTCGCCGTGGAGCCGGGCTGGGCGAGGGCCTCACCCTGGGCGAAGCTCGCGCCGACGACCGGGATGCCGACGACGTTGTCGCCGCCGAGGGTGCCGACGATGAGCCCCTCACGGTCGGGGGTGTTGCCCTGGTTGAAGATCACGACGGCTTCCGCGCCGGCGGCCTCGGCGTTGAGCGCCTTCTCGGCGAACGAGCACCAGCCGCGCTGGATGAGCGCGATGTCGTTCGGTCCGGAGAGGTCGAGGCCTGCGAAGTCGTCCTCCGGCGCCTCAGTCGTGGCGTCGGTGCTGCAGCCGCTGTCGCTCGCACGCGGGGGCGTGAGGCTGAGGTCGACCGGGACCACGTTGCCCTCGACCTCGCCATAGCCGGTGCCCGTGTAGGGCCCCGTCTCGTAGACGGCGGCCACGGGCGTGAGTTGCTCGAGCGACGAAGGGCCGACGAAGAGGTACGGGAAATCTTCGACCGACACGTCCCATCCGGCAGCCTCGAGCGTGTCGACCACGTAGTCGACGCTGTCCTCGTAGCCCTCGGTGCCGGCTGCGCGGTTGCCGTCGTTGGCGTCCGCGATCGCCTGCAACGCCTCGAGGTGCTCCATTGCACCATCGGCGTCGACGCACGCGAGCAGACTCGAGATCGTCTTGGTGATGCGGTTCTCACACGCCTTGGCGGCCGGAGCCCCCAAGGCGGCGCCGGCCGGGACCAGCGCCAGCGCCGCGACCGCCGCAGTGCTGGTCGCGAGCACGGCGGCGCGGCGGGAAAGCCTCGTAGTTCGATACATCGTCTCTCCTATTCGGAGGGCGTCCTCATCGACGCCCCTCCCGCGAGAGACTACGTTGCCGGACGCGATCGGTAACAGTCTTGACTTCGGACGAGTGCCCGACTATGAGAACGACGATTCCTCAGGACCGATCATCGGCAGCCGCGTCGCCGTCGCCCGGGATCACCGCTCCGAGCCCGCTGAGGTCGAGGTCGACGCGATACGGCCGCGCGGCGCCGTCGATGACCGCGGGCACCCGCGCGTAGGCACCCCGATCGACCCGCAGCGCGTCGAGTACGTCTCGCCAGCGCGCGTCGGCCGCATCGCCGAGGAAGCCCGCGTGGCGCGGGCGGTCGCCGCCGACGAGCTGCACGCCGATGCGGTACTTCGGCGAGAGCCATCGGCGCGCCCGCGGCACCAGGAGCGCCGACTGCGCGGCACCGCCGTGCAGTCGGGCGAGGTCGATCGCGGGCTGGTGCCGGTGCACGTCGACGACGGGGACGACGCTGCGGACCTCGGCGTCGACAGGTGTCGCATCGACGACCCGGATGCCGTCGAGGCTCGTGAGGTCGCCCATCGGGTCCGGATTCCGCATGCGGCGTTCGCGGACGAACGCGACGACGCCCCAGGCGAGAGTCAGGATGATCGCCACGACCAGCGCGACGAGCCATCCGCCGCTGTCCGGACGGATCAGGCCGGTGAGGAGCAGGAGGGCCACCAGGACGAGGTACGGGAGCGGCTCCCAGCGGAGCGGAGAGACGAAGCGGGGCGCGGGCACCACGACAGGCTACCCGGAGGACCGGCGCGGCACCCGAGCCGGCACGGCACCCGATCCGGCACGGCGCCCGACCCGGCGCGGCACGCGCCCGGCTCAGCGGAGCGCCGGCAGTCGCGATCCGATCTCCTCGAGCACCGCCTCGCTCCCGGCGTAGAGGCCGTGCCCGCGGGGCGCGTGCGACACGACGTCGGTGAATCCGAGTTCGCGGGCCCGCCCGACGGCGTCCTCGAAGGCGGCGACGCTCGCCATGGAGTACCGGGTGTCGCCGTCGAGCGAGAGCACGCGGTCGAACTCGCCGGGCGCGCGCTCCTCGGCGGCGAGGGCGTCGTCGAGGCGGGCGACGAGGTCGGCGAGGTGGGTCCACCACGCGGCATCCGAGTCGAGGTCACCACCGCCGGTGGTCACCCAGCCCGAGCCGTAGCGCGCGGCGAGTCGCATCGCGCGCGGTCCGTTGGCGGCCATGAGGAACGGCATACGCGGTTCCTGGGCCGGATCGCCGACCATGCGCGCCGCAACCGCCGAGAAGTGGTCGCCCGAATAGGAGATGCCCTCGCCCGAACCCCGCTCGAAGCGCAGCAGCACGTCGAGCGCTTCGGTGAACTCGCGGAAGCGGTCGAACCGGTCGCGGGCCGAGAGCTCCGACTGCCCGAGCACGTAGGCGTCGAACCCGGTGCCGCCCGAGCCCAGCCCGAGGATCAGTCGGCCGCCGGAGAGCTGGTCGAGCGTCGCGACGTCCTTCGCGAACGGCACCGGATGCCGGTAGTTGGGGCTCGCGACGAACGTGCCGAGCCGGATCCGCTCGGTCACCATGGCCGCGGCCGTGAGCGTCGGGACCGTGGCGTGCCACCGCTCCCCCGCGAGGCCGCGCCACGAGAGGTGGTCGTAGGTCCAGGCGTGGTCGAAGCCGAGTTCCTCGGCCTGTCGCCAGCGGCGGGCCGCCTCCGGCCAGTCGTACTGCGGGAGGATGACGAGGCCGAATCGCATGGCTGGAGCCTACGCCGAGGTCGAGACGGGCAGTGGCTCCGGTACGGCCTCGGATGCCGCGTCGCGCGGCGCGCGCTCGAGCTTCACGAGCACGATCCCGCCGAGGATCAGGGCGCCGCCGAGGACCTGCAGCGGTCCGAGCGCCTCGCCGAGGAGGATCCAGCCGACGATCCCGGCGAAGATCACCTCGGAGAGCCCGAGGAACGAGGAGACGCGCGATCCGAGCATGCGGATGGCGGCGATGCCGGCCGAGTACGCGAACGCCGTGGACACCGCGCCCACCGTGAGGAGCGGGACCCACCAGGGCGCGGTCCCGCCGAGGAAGTCGACGTCGACGAGCGCCGCCTCCATGGGCATGAGGCCGAGCAGCCCGGCGACGCCGAGGGCGACCGCACCGACCACGAACCCGGCCGCGATGAGCGCGACGGGCGGCAGGTGCTCGGTCGCGCGCTCGCCGATCGCGTAGTAGACGCAGACGCCCACCATGGCGATCGCGGCGAACGCGAGGCCCAGCGGGTCGAGGTCGCCTCCCCCTGGCCCGATCACGAGCCAGAGGCCGACGAGCGCGAGCGCGGATCCGCCCAGCACGATGAGCTGCGGCATCCGCCTGGTGGTCAGCCAGGCGAAGAGGACGAGGGCGATCGGCGCCAGGTACTCGATGAGGAGCGTCATCGACACCGGGATGCGCTCGAGCGACGCGTAGAAGGCGAACTGCACGCCCGCGACCGCGACGACGCCGTAGAGCAGCACGGTCCACCGGGCGCGCCAGAGCGGCCTGAGGTCGAACCGCAGCGCGATGAGCGCCGGGACGACCAGGATCGCGGCGGCGATCGAGATGCGCGCGAGCACGGCGGCGCCCGGCGACCACCCCGCCTCGAGCAGGGGCTTCACGAACACGCCGCCCACGCCGAACGCGAGTCCGGCCGCGAGTCCGAGCGCGATGCCGACGATCCCCCGTGATGCACGCACGGCCGCCTCCTCCACAGTCCGCACGCCGTCGGCCCTGTGAGGACCGAACGTCGTTATGCTCGTGACAGTAGTCGAGCGGATGTCAGGAGTCAAATGATTTTCACCGATGACACGGTCGCGGCGCTCGGGTTCATGGCCGCGGTCGCCGACACCGTGCCCGGCGCGTCCGAATCCGGCGACGACGAGCTCGCCACGACCGGCCAGCTCGCGGGCCTCCTCGACGTGTGGGGCTTCTCCGGACGACGCGAGGGCGACCGGCGCGAACTCGACGAGGTGCGCGCCGTGCGCGACCGCCTGCGCGAGATCTGGACCCTCGAGCGCGACCCGATGGCGGGCGCCGTGAACGCGATCCTCGAGGAGGCCCACGCGATCCCCCGCCTCGTGCGCCACGACGCGCTCGACTGGCACATCCACGCCGTCTCGCAGGACCGGCCGCTCGCCGAGCGCATGCTCGTCGAGGCTGCGATGGCGCTCGTCGACGTGATCCGCGCCGACGGCATCGACCGGCTCGCGCGCTGCCAGGCCGACGACTGCACGGGCGTGTTCGTCGACCTCTCCAAGAACGCGTCGAAGCGCTACTGCAGCACCCGCTGCGGCAACCGCATGGCGACGCGGGCGTACCGGGCGCGAAGCGCCGACTGAGGTGCGGTGGCGGATGCCGCGGGGCGCTCAGTGCACGATGGCCATCTCGTGCGGCGTCGAGTTCAGCCGACGCCCGCCGTCGGCCGTGACCGTCACGATGTCCTCGATGCGGACGCCGAACCGGCCGGGCAGGTAGACGCCCGGCTCGATCGAGAAGCACATGCCGGGTTCGAGCGGCGTCTCCTCGCCCTCGACCATGTAGGGCGGCTCGTGCGTGGTGAGGCCGATGCCGTGGCCGACGCGGTGGATGAAGTACTCGCCGTAGCCGGCCTCGGTGATCACGGCTCGCGCGACGCGGTCGATCTCCTGGCACGGCACGCCCGGGCGCACCGCCTCGAAGCCCGCCTGCTGGGCGCGGACGACGAGCTCGTGCACCGCGCGCTCCTCGTCGGTCGGCTCGCCGACGTGGACCGTGCGGGTCGTGTCGGAACCGTAGCCGTGCTTCAGGCCGCCGAAGTCGAGTACGACCATGTCGCCCTCCTCGATCACGCGGTCTCCCTGCTCGTGGTGCGGGTTCGCGCCGTTCGGCCCCGAGCCGACGACCGTGAAGTCGACCTGGGAGTGCCCGTGCGCGACGAGGCCCGCGGCGAGGTCGGCGGCGACCTCGGCCTCGGTGCGACCGGCGAAGCGCACGCCGAGGATCTCGCCGTACGTGGCGTCGGCGGCCGCGCCCGCGGCGGCGAGGCGTTCGAGCTCGTCGGCGTCCTTCACGGCGCGGAGCATCGGCAGCGCCGTCGTCATCGACACGTACGAGGTGGTCGCGAGGCGGTCCTGCAGGCCGAGCAGGTGCATGGCCCAGGCGGAGTCGGACATCGCGTACCGCCCGGGTGGGAGCAGCGGCGCGGCGGCCGCGTACGGGTCCTCGCCGTCCATCCAGTCGACCAGCCGGAGTATCGGCGCGGCGACGGCGCGCTCGGCGTCGGGGCGCTCGATCTTCGGCACGACGAGCGAGGGGTCGCCCTCGGCAGGGATCACGAGCATCGTGAGGCGCTCGGTGATCGCGACGGGGAGATAGCCCGTCAGGTAGCGGAGGTCGGGCCCCGGCGTCACGACGAGCCCCGCGAGGCCCGCGTCGGCGGCGGAGCGGGCGGCGCGGCGCATGCGGGCCGCGAAGTCGTCGGCGGTGAAGGGAGCGGGCGTCGGTTCGGTCATCGCGGTCCTCCTCGGGCCGCCGCGGGCAGCCCTGCGCGCGGTCGGTCGAGGCTAGCGGGCCGGGCGGGCCGGCGGTCGGGCCTTCCGACCCTCGGCACGGTCGGCATGGCGTTCACGTCGTCGCCGTTCCGAGCGGATGCCGCGGCATCCGTCGTTCGAACGGATGCCGCGGCATCCGTCGCGTGCGATCTCGGCGCACGCACGACGAAGGCCCCCGGCCGGCTCGTGGAGAGCGGGGCGGGGGCCTTCGCAAGAAGTTCGCGGTGTCATCGAGAGCCGCGCGGCCGCCATGCGGCGGCGAGTGCGCTCAGCGACGCAGACCGAGACGCTCGATCAACGAGCGGTAGCGGTTGATGTCGACGTCGGCGAGGTAGCCGAGCAGACGACGGCGCTGACCCACGAGGAGCAGCAGGCCACGACGCGAGTGGTGGTCGTGCTTGTGCTCCTTCAGGTGCTCGGTGAGGTCCTTGATCCGCTTGGTGAGGATCGCGATCTGGACCTCGGGGGATCCAGTGTCACCGGGGTGAGTCGCGTACTCTTCGATGATCGCCTTCTTGATGTCTGCATCCAGTGCCATAGATGGGATCCCTTCTTCTCGTTGCGCGCTGCCCGGGGCCTGATGCCTGGGCTCTCTTGATGCGCGGCCGATTCACGGCAACCTCAAGAGTCTAGCAGAGCGGATGGCGCGGGCCGGACGGTGCGGGCGCCGTCCCGCTGCGTGGATGCCGCGGGCTCGCGTGCCCGGATCACCCCCGTCGGCGGGATACCTCCCCTCGAGCGAGGCGAGTATCGTGCTGCCCGGATCGGATCGGTCATGGCGTCGGAGGACGAACGGCGGAACCAGCTCCTGGCACGGGTGTACTCCCGCACCGGACAGGACGAGCCGCGCACCGAGCACGTGGATCCGGTGACGGGCGAGCCTCGCTGGGCGAGCGACAGCGAGTGGGAACTGCTCGAACTCGAGGGTTGCGGAGCAACCTCGGAGCACGGCCGTGACGACACATCCGCTCGAACGGGCTCGCGTACCGGCCCCGCCGCGCTCGCCGACCCGCCTGCCACCCCCGCCGCACCCGCCGCCCAGCTGCGCGATCGACGACGGCGCCGTCACCCCGCGGTCGTCGTGTCGATCGCCGCCGCCCTGGCCGTCGCCGCGACGTCGGCCGCATGGAGCTGGTGGTCGTCGCGCTCGGCGACGGTGCCTGCGGCCGCAATCGTCGAGCTCTCGATCGCTCCGAGCGCCCCCGTGTCGGCCCAGGCGGGTGCCCGCACGTCGGGCAACGAGCCCGCACGCGGGCAGGGCACGATGGCGGTGTTCCAGGATCCCGATCGGAGCCGCGGCTCGTTGCCCGGCTGGCTCGAGGCGACGTTCCCCTCGTCCCGCGTCGCGCAGGTGCTCGGACCGGACGGACCGGTCCCGGGCGTCGGCGTGTACGCCGTCACGACGACCGACCTCGTCGCGTGCCTGATCGTCCGGATCGAGGCGAGGCGAATGGTGTGGGACTGCACCGCGGTGCGCACGCTCGCCTCCGAGGGGCTCGTGATGCGGACCGCGATCCCGGCGGGCCTCGGCTCGGGCGAGGACCCGGACGGCGACGGGGTCTCCGGCGACGCGGCGGTCACCGACGTCCTGGTGGCCGAATGGCACGCCGACGGCACGTTCCGCGTCGCTCGCGAAGCCGGGTGAGCTCGGAGCGGCGCCGTCGACACCATCGCGTCGAGTGCGGGAATATCGCTCGGTCGACCGCGGTTCCGACCTGCGTGGATGCAGTGCCGGTGGACGCAGTGCGAGTCGACGTCGCCGTGATCGGCGCCGGGCAGGCCGGGCTCTCGGCCGCCCACCACCTACGCCGGCGCGGCTTCGTGCCCGTGGGGCTCGACCCCGCCGCGAGCGAGACCTTCGTCGTACTCGACGCGAACCCCGCTCCCGGGGGTGCCTGGCAGCACCGCTGGGCGTCGCTGCGCATGGGGACGGTCAACGGCATCCACGAGCTGCCCGGGTACCCCGTCCCGCCCGCGGACCCGACGTCGCCGAGCCGCGACGTGCTCCCGCCATACTTCGCCGAGTACGAGCGCCGGTTCGACCTCGACGTGCAGCGCTCGGTCCCGGTGCGCGCCGTGCGCCGTGCCGACGAGGACCCGCACGGCCGGCTCCTCGTCGAGACGGATCGCGGCACCTGGGCGGCGCGGTACGTGATCAACGCGACCGGGACGTGGACGCGCCCGTTCCGCCCGTACTACCCGGGCGTCGACCGGTTCCTGGGCCGGCAGCTGCACGTCGCCGACTACGTCTCGGCCGACGAGTTCGCCGGGAAGCGCGTGATCATCGTCGGCGCGGGCGTCTCCGCGGTGCAGCTGCTCGACGAGATCTCGCAGGTCGCCGAGACGACGTGGATGACCCGGCGCGAGCCGCACTGGATCGAGGAGGACTTCGACCTCGCCGCCCGGAGCGCCGCGATCGCCGGCGTCGAGGCGCGGGTCCGCGACGGGCTCCCTCCCGGCAGCGTGATCGCGGTGACGGGAATGCACTGGACGCCCTGGGCTCGCGCGGCCGAAGCGCGCGGCGTGCTGGTGCGCCATCCGATGTTCGCCGCGATCGAGGAGGACGGCGTGCGCATGCCCGACGGGTCGTTCCGGCCTGCCGACGTGATCCTCTGGGCCACCGGGTTCCGCCCGGCGCTCGACCACCTCGCGCCGCTCGGTCTTCGGACCCGCGCCGGCGGATTCCGCGTCGCCGACACCCGGTCGCTCGACGACCCGCGCCTCTTCCTCATCGGGTACGGACCGTCGCAGTCGACGATCGGCGCGAACCGCGCTGGGCGGGCGGCCGTGCAGCAGATCGTGCTGGAGCGGCGGGCGGCGGTCGCGGCGTAGGGGCGAGGGCCGTTGCCGTTGCCGTTGCCGTTGCCGTTGCCGTAGTCGTTGCCCGCCGGGCTCCGCGGGAGCACACTGGCCGCATGGCCATCGCGATCAAGCGCGTCTACGACGCCCCCGAGGCATCCGACGGCGTCAGGGTACTGGTCGACCGGCTCTGGCCGCGCGGCGTCTCGAAGGAGCGCGCCGAGCTCGACGAGTGGTTGAAGGATGCCGCACCCTCCCCCGAGCTGCGCACCGAGTGGCACCACGCCGACGCCGATCGGTTCGACGAGTTCGCCGCTCGGTACCGAGCCGAGCTCGACGGGAATCCGGCGGCGCAGGCGCTGCTGGCGCTCGCGGGCGAGCGTGAGCGCGTGACACTGCTGTACGGCGCGAGGGATGCCGTGCGGAATCACGCGGCGGTGCTGCGCGACTGGCTCGGCGAGCACGGCGCTGCGGTCGAGCGCTGAGGGCGGATGCCTCCGGCTCAGGCCGTGCGCGACTCACCCACCGGCTCCGCGGCGGCATCCACCGAACTCAGCACCGCCTCGAGTTCGACGATCTCCGCCTCGGTGAACAGCTCCTCCGGACCGCCGGGCGCCTTGTCCGAGAACGGCGGGTCGTAGAGCGCGGCGATCGGCACTGATCCGCTCTGCGCGAGCCGATTCACAATGAGGTCGACGAACGAGATCTGCCGCGACCCGAGTCGGTGCTCCGAGACGAAGTCGGCGAGCGCCTCCTGCGCCGCGGAGCGCTCGAGGCCGACGATCGATCGGATGAATCGACCGAGGCCGCGTGCCGCCTCGGCACCGGCGGCGAGCTCCGAGGTATCGAACTCGCCGCTCTCGGCGAGCATGCGCTCGAGCTCCGCAACGTCGGTCGCGGTCAGTTGGCGCCCGGTGCGGAGCTTCCGCAGCACGACATGGTCCTGGTGCGCCCGCAGGTAGGCGAAGAGCTTCGCACGGAATCGGTCGCGATCGACCCCCGGCGTGGTGATCGAGATCTCGCCCTCTCCCGAGCGGACCACGTCGTCGAAGTCGGTGTAGACAGGCGAGCGCGGCGTGACCTCGATGAGCTTGACGAGCTCGCGCAGCCGGATCCGCGCGAGCTCGAGGAGCGGCAGCGTGACGTCCTGCCACCACTCCTCCCCCGCGATCGCGTCGATCAGGTCGAGGTGCTTCGCCACGGCGGGGATGGCGCGGTGCTCGCCGAGCGCGGCCGCGATCGCGCGGATCCGGTCCCGGGCGTTGGTGAATCCGCCGTCGGCGGTGAGCACCGCGAGCTGCGCGCGCAGCACGAGCAGGTCGAATCGCTTCGCCCGCTCGTCGGTGTCGGCGACCAGCGCCGCCGAGGGCAGTTCGGCGAGCGCGGATGCCTCGGCCAGCGCGTCCGCGCTCGCACGCGGGTCCGCGCCGGCCTGCCATGCCTCCCCGCTCGCGAACCGTTCGACGAGCCGTCGATGCGGCCGCACCAGCACGTTGTGCTCGTTCATGCCGACGACGATGCCCTGCAGGCGTTCGGCGAGCGCGGCCCGCAGTTCGCGATCGGCATCGGTCGCGCCGATCCCGTGCGGCGCCGTCGCTCGGTCGATCTCGGTGATGAGTGCGAGCCGCGCATCGAAGAGACGGCTGTGGAGTGAGCGCCCCGACGAGGTCGCGACCTCGGGGACGTCGCCGTTGAAGTACTCGATGTTGCCGCCGACGTCGAAGACGACGAAGTCCTGCTTGTCGTCGCCCGGGCCGAAGAGATCGGGCCGTAGCCTCGTTCCGCGGCCGATCATCTGCCAGTACTTCGACTTCGAGAACACCGCCTTGAAGAAGACGAGGTTCACGACGTCGGGCACGTCGACGCCGGTGTCGAGCATGTCGACCGAGATCGCGATGTGCGGCGCCTTCTCCGGCTGCGAGAACTGCTCGATGAGGTGCTGGGCGCGGTCGTCGCTCGAGACGATGACCTGGGCGAAGTGGCCCGCGTACTCGGGGTAGCTGGCGTCGAAGCGCTGCTGGATGTAGCGCGCGTGGTCGATGTTCTTCGCGAACACGATGGTCTTGCCGAGCCGGTCGCCCGCGGCGACACGGCGGCCCTGCGTCATGAGGATGGCGAGCACGTCGTCGACGGTGTCCTCGTTGAAGAGCCAGCGGTTGACCGCATCGGCTTCGATCCGGTCGGGGATGACGCCGTCCTCGCTCCACTCGGTGAGGTCCCAGTCGTCCTTCTCGGCGTCGGTGAGATCGTCGTAGCGGATGCCGCTGCGCACGAACTTCGATTCGATGCGGTGCGCGACCGGCGGCACGAGGTAACCCTCGTCGATCGCCGTGCCGAGCTCGTAGGAGAAGGTCGGCACGCCGTCCTCGAGGTGGAACAGCCGGTAGGTGTTGTGGTCGACCTCGTCCTTCGGCGTCGCGGTGAGCCCGACGATGGGCGCGTCGAAGTAGTCGAAGATGGCGCCGTACTTCTGGTACACCGAGCGGTGGGCTTCGTCGATGATGATCAGGTCGAAGAACCCGGGGCCGAACCGGCGAGCGGCGTCGCCGGAGTCGAGGATGCCGAGCATCGTCGGGTAGGTGGAGACGTAGACGCGCCCGTCGACGTCGCGACGGTCGAGCAGGTTGACGGTGGGGCTTTCCGGCAGGTGGGCCTTGAACGCGTTCGCGGCCTGGGTGACGAGCGCCTTCCGGTCGGCGAGGAAGAGCACGGTCTTGACGTGGTTGGCCCGGGTGAGCAGGTCGACCAGTCCGATCACGGTGCGGGTCTTGCCGGCGCCGGTGGCCATGACGACGAGCGCTCGCCGCTCGTGGTGGTGCTCGAACGCCTCGGCGACGGCTCGGATCGCCTGCTGCTGATAGGCGCGGCCTGCGATCTGCTCGTCGATCGCGAGCGACGCGAGCGGCTTGCGCACCCCGGGCGAGCGGCGCTGCTGCAGTCGCGCGAGCTCAGCCCTGGTGTAGAAGCCCTGCACCTCCCGTGGCGGGTGCGCGAGGTCGTCCCAGATCCAGTGCTCGTACCCGTTCGAGGTGAAGATCACGGGGCGCTGCCCGTACTGCCGTTCGAGCGCGTCGGCGTAGAGCTTCGCCTGCCGCTGTCCGTTGCGCGCGTCGCGAGTCGTGCGCTTGGCCTCGACGAGGCCGAGCGGTCGCCCGTCGTCGCCCCAGAGCACGTAGTCGACGCGGCCGATGCCGTTCGGGGCGCCCTCGAGACCCTGCACCTCGACCTCGGTGACACCGTCGGCGGAGGGGTCCCATCCGGCCTCGCGCAGCAGTTGGTCGATGAAGAGGTCGCGGGTCTCGTCTTCGCGGTAGTCGTGCGTGTCGACCACGGTCGCGTTGGCGGTCTTCGCCGCCGCGATCTCAGCCTGCAGGGCTGCGATCTGCGCCCTCAGTTCGTCGCTCTCGGCCTCCTTGGCCGCGAGCGCTGCGTCCTTCGCCGCGTTCTCCTCGAGCGCCTTCGCAAGCTCGGCGCGCGTCTTGGCGACGAGCCCCGGCTGCGGCCTGGGGACGGATGCCGCGTCGAACGGGCGACCCGGCGCCGGGCGGCGGTCGGGAACCGTGGCGTACCGGGTCGCCAGCCAGGTAAGCGTGTGGAAGAGTTCGCGGAGGATGGGCAGGCTGTCGCGGTCGGCGAGCTTCGAGGTCCGGTGCACGGCGTCATTGCCCCGCTTGCGGATGAGGTTCATCTTCGTGAGCACCGCGTCGCCGACGAGCCGCTTGAAGGTCGGTTCGTGCAGGAGCGAGGAGAGGTCGTCCTTGTACGGCCGCCGCAGCGAGGCATCCGCTCGATAGAGCCAGGTGACGGTGAGTTCGACCGTGCGCCGCGCGTAGAACAGGCTCGACCGTGGGTCGCCGTACGCGTAGAACTCGGCGCGCGCCGCCTCGGCGGCGATCTCGGGCCAGTCAGCCGTGACGAAGTCGAAGTTGCCCACGTCGGCAGGGTCCTCTCTCGGCGGTGGTCCGGGTTCGGGTCGGCACTCGGTCCCGAGCGTAGCGAAGGGCGGGGCGCTGGATGCCGCGGCGCGGCGGATCTCCCCTGTTCACGCGTCGCCGACGCGGGTGCCCGCACTCCGCACAGTGTGCAGTGATTGCGCGTATGACCAGCGGTTTCGTGCCTCGCTTCGCCACCTCCAATGTCAGAGGGTCCTGATTGGATGGACCCATGCCAGCCATCCTCGACCTCCCCGCCGAACAGGCGCTCGAGTTCGAGTTGGCCGCGATCGTGAGCGCCGAGCAGCTGATCCGGCGGCTCCACGCCGACCGGTACCGGGCCGTCCAACGGGCGCGTGCACTCGCCACCGAGGTCGCGGGCATCACCGAGTCGAGCCGAGCGGGCGATCGCAACATGGCCACCCGGTCGTTCGTCGCCGAGCTCGCGACGACGCTCGGACAGCACGAGGCATCCGCCTCTCGGCTCGTCGCCGAGGCCGAGCGCCTGACCGGGCCGCGCATCGCGACGCTCGACGCGCTCGACGCCGGCGAGGTCGCGCCGACGCAGGTCCGTTCCGTGCTCGAGCTCACGCGCGGCGCGCCGGCCGAGGTCGCCGACGCCGTGGAACGGGTCGCGCTCGACGCGGCGGGCGCTGCCGTGGCCGACGGCGTCGTCTCGACGAACGCCGACGTGCGCCGCCGCATGCGGCGGGTCCGCGAGCGACTGATGCCCGAGCCACTCGTCGACCGGCGCGCCCGTGCCGCGGCCGACCGCCGTGTCTGCGTCGAGGCGGCCCCCGACGGCATGGCGTGGCTGAGCCTCTTCCTCGAGGCCGAGCGCGCGTTCGCGATCGAGCGGCGGCTCGACGTGCTCGCGAGCCGCGAGGCATCCGACGACCACCGCACGGGCGCGCAGCGCGCGACCGACCTCGCCGCCGACCTGCTGCTCTCCGGCACGCTCGTCGACGACCCGCGCACGCGCGACGTGGTCACCGGGCCGACCGGTGCGGTGCAGCCGCGGCTCAACGTGACCGTGCCGGTGCTCACGCTGCTCGGCCTCGACGACGAGCCCGCCGACCTCGAGGGCTACGGGCCGATCGATGCCGAGACCGCCCGCATCATCGCGGCGCACGCGCCGTCGATGCGGCGCATCCTCGTGCACCCCGAGACCGGCGCGACGCTCAGCTACGGGCGCGAGCACTACCGCGCGCCCGCCGACCTCGACGGCTTCGTGCGGGTTCGCGACGGGCAATGCCGGTTCCCCGGCTGCAACCGCCGCGCCGAGCGCGCCGACCTCGATCACACCCGGGCCTGGGCGCACGGCGGCAAGACCTGCTCCGCGAACCTCGCCGTGCTCTGCCGGCACCACCACCGGCTGAAGCACGAAGCGGGCTGGCGGGTCGCACTCGAGGCGAACGGCATCATGCGCTGGACCTCCCCCGCCGGCCACGTGCTGCGCACGACGCCGGAGCGGCGATTCGAGCCGGTCGGTGCGGGTGAGGGAGTTCACCCGCCCGATCCACCGGAACCGACCGATCCACCCGCCCCTGGGGCATCCGTCGATGCCGAAGTTCTGGAGTTGCTCGACTCCGACCTCGAACCGGCGCCGTTCTGACCGATCACTCCGACCGATCACGCTGACCGATCACGCTGACCGATCACGCAACGCGATGTCGGTGGGTCGTCGCATCCTGCTCTACTTGCCGTTCGCACGGTCGGCAGTCGCCCGGATGGAGCATCCGGATGCCACGGAACGGGCCGTGCGCCCAGGAGGACGACATGTCCGAGCACGAGAACGAGCACACGAACGAGCAGACGACGAAGACGGCTGCCGCGACCATCGCCGAACGCACGATCGAAGAGGCTGAGCAGCCACCGGGCGCGGAGACGACGCCGTCGCGCCGCCGCCTCGAGCGCACCACCCTGATCCTGCTCGGCGGACTCGCCGTCGCGATCGTGACGGCGGTCGTACTGGGCGTGGCGGTCGCGAACGCGAACCGCGAGCTCGCGGCATCCGAGGCCGAGACCGCCGAGCTGTCAGCGCAGGTGGCCGACCTGGAGACCGACCTCGAAGACGTGACCGCCTCACGCGATCAGTATCGCGATGACGCGAGCCGCGTCGCCGAGCGAGAGATCGAGGTTTCCAAGCGCGAGGACGAGGTCACGGCCCGCGAGGAGGCGATCACCGCCGAGGAGGAGCGCGTCGCCGCGACGACGCTGCTCGACGGGTTCGCGTACACCGTCGGCCAGACGATGGAGGCCGGCACGTACGAGGCGAACGCGACCGGCGGCACCTGCTACTGGGAGATCACGACCACCGGTTCGAACTACTCCGACATCGTCGACAACGACCTCGGCACGCGCGGCGTGATCCGCGTCACGGTCTCGGCCGGGCAGGACTTCTCGTCGCAGCGATGCGGCGACTGGCGCAAGGTGGGGTGAGCTCGGTGAATCAGCGAGAGGACATGATCCAGGCGCTCATCGTGTGCCGGAACGGCCACGAGCATCGTGTCTGCGTCCCGGCGCTCTCTCCGGGCGTGCCGCACCCGCTGCGGTGCCCGCACGCGCAGCACGGCGGTGGTGGTGGCGCGGTGAGCTGCCTTCCCGCGGAACTGGCGTATCTCGTCGATCGCGAGCTCCGCGAGAACCGGTCGGAATCGATTCGGCGGGGGTTCGTGCTCGTTCGGGTCTGAGCGAATCAGTACACGTGTGCTGCGGCGGGAGGGGCCGAGTATGGACCGCTCGGCCGCTCAGCCGGAGCGTCCGCTCTTGCGGTTCGCGAACGGCAGGGCGCCGTGGGTTGCCGCGAACTCCGCGAGCATCGCCGATTCGACGGACTCGGGGTCGTCGTCGGGCGTCTCGCGCCAGCCGACGAGCAGGTGGGCGCTGTCGGCGAGCTGCCAGATCATGCGGCCGCCCCAGTGGCCGACCGGCGTGCCTTCGCCGTGGCGGCGATACTGCGAGAGCCGCGTCCGAAGGCTCGTCGCCTTCCCGATGTAGATGACGGATGTCTCGCCCACCCACCGCCGTTCGAGCTCGTCGACCGGCAGCGACGGATCCTTGCCCTTGAACCACCCGGCCGGGCTCACGTCGAGGAACTCCGGCACGGCCCTGCTCGGACGACTGACGACGTACACGCCCGGGCCGATCGGCACGCCGGCAGTCGAAAGCTCGGCGAACGGGACGAATTCGGAGAAGCCGTCGATCACAACTCGCCCCGGAACGCGCGGTGCTGGAGGGCGGAGAAGAGGGAGTCGAGTTGACGAAGTTGCAGCAGCTTGGCACGCGCAACATCGCGAGTCCGCGCAAGATCAGAAACGAATGCGCGCTGCTCGACCACGGGTGGCGTGGGGATCAACATGGTTCGGCAATATGGCACACCGAGATGCTTCACCGTGCTTCCAGACGCGTTCTCGGCGAATCGTCGTTGCATGAGCGGCGACATCAGTGCAGCGACTAGGAAATCCGGCAGCAGTCGCGACTCATCAGTTCTGTAAAGCATGAGACGCTGCCCGAGAAACACGTTCTCGTCCGTCCGAAGCACCGCGGCTTCCCCGGCGGGAGCTTCGCGGGTGAATATCACGTCACCAGCGCGAGGTCGAACTCGACGCGTCCAAACCGCGAAGACGTCCTCCTCGACGAACCTGACCTTCGAAACGTCTACGGCGCGATTCCGGACGTTCGTGGTTCGAAGCATCTTGAAATCGGTCGGGCCGTCAACCGTCGTCGCCGTCTTGTTCACGCAATCGACCGCCAGATCGCAAAGCTCATTTACTGGATGCTCCGGAAACCGATGATGCCCAGTGGCGTCCCAGAAGCGTGTTTCGAAGTCCGCCTCTGCATGCTCATCGAGCAGCGACGACGCAGCACGAACCTTCGCGCGAAGGGCGTCGGCCTCGTCGAGGATGGCGGCAATGCGGCGCTGTTCGGACAGGGGTAGGAGGGGAACTTCCAACCGTCGAACGAACTCAGCCGGAACACGCTTCTGGCCAGCGCTACCGGTCATCTGACGTTCACCGGCGACTCGCACGCGTGGAGACCGGAGGAAGTGCAGCAAGTAGCGCGGATCGACCGCTTCGGGCTTCGGCCGGACCACGTGGAACTCGGTCGACCCGAAGCCGACCTCCCGCCGAATTTCTGCCTGCGCGATCTTCCCGTTCTCGAAGCAGGGCGTGATCTTCGCGACGAGCAGGTCACGGTCTTGGAAGGCGGTGTACCCCTTGCGGACTTCGGAGTAGGCCCGCACCGTCCCCTCGGTTGTGAGTCCTTCTTCAGATACGTCAGCCATGCCGAGGAATGCGACCTCATAGTCGTCGTCAATCCCCCGCACCATTCGAGGATTGACAAGCGCCACTTCCTCCAGACGCACCGTGCTCACGCCGCATCCGCCTTACCGGTCGCCAACATCCCCCGAAGCCGCTTCAGCCCCTCCGCGATCTCCACTTCGAGCGCATCGAGCTCATCCAGGATCTCCTCCGGACTGCGGTGCTCGACCTCTTCGTGCTCGATCTCCTTGTACCGGTTGATCGACAGGTCGTAGCCATTCTCGACGATCTCCTGCTTCGGCACGAGGAAGCTCTGCGCGGTGCGGCGGCGGTCGGCCTCGCCATCCCGGTTCTGCCAGCGGGTGAGCACATCGGGCAGGTCGTTCGCCTCGATCGGCGTGCGCTTGTCGTCGAGCGTGAACCCGTCGGCACGCACGTCGTAGAACCAGACGTGGTCGGTGCCGCCCGAGCTCGTCTTGGTGAAGAACAGGATCGCCGTCGAGACGCCGGTGTAGGGCTTGAAGGTGCCGCTCGGCAGCTTCACGACGGCGTCGAGCTTGTGGTCCTCGACGAGCATCTTCCGCAGGCTCTTGTGTGCGTTCGACGAGCCGAAGAGCACGCCGTCGGGCACGATCACGGCCGCTCGTCCGCCGTTCTTCAGGAGCTTGACCATGAGCGCGAGGAAGAGCAGCTCGGTCTTCTTCGTCTTGACGACCTGGAGCAGGTCCTTCGCGGTGGTCTCGTAGTCGAGGCTGCCGGCGAACGGCGGGTTCGCGAGCACGAGCGTGTAGTCCTCGGTCGCCGGGTGGCCCTCGGCGAGCGAATCCGCACGCTCGATGACCGGCTCCTCGACACCGTGGAGCAGCATGTTCATGCTCGCGATGCGAGCCATCGCGGCATCGGAGTCGTAGCCCGTGAACGCCTTGGTGTTGAAGAAGTCGCGCTTCGCGTCATCCGCGAAGATCTCGTCTTCGTAGTGCTCGCGCAGGTACTCCTCGGCCATGACGAGGAAGCCCGCGGTGCCGGCCGCCGGGTCGATGATGCGGTCGGCCGGGGTCGGCGCGGTCATGTCGACCATGAGCTTGATGATGTGACGGCTCGTGCGAAACTGGCCGTTCTGCCCGCTCTGCGAGAGCTTGGCAAGCATGTACTCGTAGATGTCGCCCTTGGTGTCGCGATCCTCCATCGGGATCTCGGCGAGCAGGTCGACGACCTTCGCGAGGAGCGCCGGGGTCGGGATCGTGAACCGCGCGTCCTTCATGTTGCGCGCGTAGCTCGAGCCCTCGCCGCCCATGCGACGCAGGAACGGGAAGACGTGCTCCCCCACGATCTCGAACATCTCCTGCGGCGAGCGGTTCGTGAACGCGCTCCAGCGCAGGTCGTCGTACGGGCGCGGCATCCGGCCCGTGTCATCCATGCCATCGGGGAAGACCCGGCGTTCCATCGGCTTGCCGGTGCGATTCGCCTTGCGCTCCTCGCGCGTGTGGATCTCGTCGAGCCGGCGGATGAAGAGCAGGTACGTGATCTGCTCGATCACCTCGATCGGATTCGCGATACCGCCCGACCAGAACGCATCCCAGACCCTGTCGACCTTGGAGCGGAGTTCACCCGTGACCACTGTTGCGTCGCCGTCCTTCCGTTGCCGCGGCTGCCGTGCCGCAGTCTTCGAGTCTGGCAGACCCGTCGATCGCCGTAGTGCATCAGCGAATCTTGCGTTCAGCGGCTCGCGTCACGCATCGCGATTAACCCGAACTAGAAGGCCGTCTCAGTCCCAACACGTGCGCAGACGCCGTAGCGATCGAACACGAGGTTGATCTGCCACGACCCAGTCCAGAGACTCGTTCGCCCCCAGACCGAGGAACGGATGCCATCACGCGACATGTCGACCATCGGAATACCGGCGATAGAAGCGATCTCGTTGAAGTGCCGGCCGATCAACGTGCCCATGGCCACGAATTTCTGATCGATCCTGCTCAACGGACGTGGGTCCCTTGGGAAGGGCCCGGGATAGGGGAAGTACGCCCAGACACAGTCAGCCGGCACAAGCTCGTCTGGGGTTGGCGGCCGAACCGACGGATCGAACGGTCGGCGCGCCTCAAGTGCTTCCGGCGAGGTTGCCTCTACCGTGATGCTCTTCTCAGTCTGCGCTGGATCGGAGAGCGAGCCCATGCGAACTCGGCGCTCGTCAGGCCGAAGAGTGACCACTGCTATGGAACTCGCGGATGAAACGGCGTCGAGACGCTGTCGTGCCGAACCGCAGCCCGGACAGTAGTTTGCATCGCTGGGCAACGGCACGCCGCAATTCGTACAGAACATCACGGCCGAGAGTATCGAGGATCGTCCGCCTAGCGCGTGAGCAGTCGCGCGTGGCGGTTGTTGGGACCAGCTCGCCCTTCTCGGCTGGAATCCGCGATGGCGTGCTCGGGCTCGGGCGAACACGATCGGTGGCCCCGGCTCGCCAGATACGTAGTCCGAGGGTGGCATTCAGCTGGACGCTACGGCGCGATCACGAGCTTCCCGTGCACCGTGCCCGCGCCGATCCGCGCGAGCGCTTCGGGTGCGCGCTCGAGCGGCAGCACCTCCTCGATGACCGGGGCGAGGGCGCCGGATGCCACGAGCTCGCCGAGCTCGTCGAGACCGCCGTTCGGCTTCGCCGCGAGCAGGCGGAACGTGCGGCCCTCGGCATCGGGTCGCCCGGCGGTCGCCGCGACTCGGGCGATCGCGCGCAGACGACCGCCGACGATGACGAACCGGCCGCCAGGCCGAAGCGCTCGGCGGTACTCGGCGAGCGGACGACCCGCGATGAGGTCGACGATCACGTCGAAGCGACCGGAACCCGACTCGGCCGATCCTGCCGCCTCGGCGAACAGCCCGTCAGCGGCATCCGCCTCGACCGTCTCGGTCGCTCCCAGGTCGCGGAGCATCCCGAGCTTCGCGCCTCGATCGACGGCGACCACCTCGCCCGCTCCGAGATGCCGGGCGAGCTGCACCGCGATCGTGCCCGCACCGCCGCCGGCCCCGATGATGAGCACGCGCTCACCGGCGCGAAGCGCCGCCACGTCGACGAGTGCCTGCCAGGCGAGCCCGCCCGCCTGCGGGATCGCCGCGGCCGCGATCGGATCGAGTCCCGCAGGCCGACGGCGAAGGGCAGCGGCATCCGTCGCGACGAACTCGGCGAACCCGCCCCAGCCCGCCTCCGAGAGATCGCCCCAGACCGCGTCGCCCACGGCGAAGTCGGCGGTCCCGTCGCCACCCGGGCCGACCGCGACGACCTCGCCCGAGACATCCGCCCCCAGCACCGGGTGCGCCGGCCGGCGCGGCGCGACGATCCGCGCCAGGACCCCGCCGCGGAGCAGGTCCCAGTCCCACGAGTTGACTGACGACGCCACGACCCGAACGAGCACCTGGCCGGGCCCGGGCGCCGGAACCGGCGCATCGACGAGCCGCAACCGGTCGGGGCCGCCGTACCGCTCGTACCGCACCGCACGCATGGCGCGAAGCATATCCGTTGCCGGCGGCGCCGGATCCTGCGGCGCGTGCGACCATGGAATCGAGAGATCCGGATCGATCCGGATCGATCCGGAGTTCGCGATCCGATGGCCGACATCCCACGACGAACCGACGAGCGCACGGGCCTCCCGCCGCGCCGGGTCACCGCGGCCGTGCTGGCGATCGGCGCGGTCGCACTCGCGATCGCGGGGATCGTCGCCCTCGGCGAGACCGTCTCCCGGGCGATCACGTCGACCTCGCCGGTCGCGGCGACCGTCGTGGGCGAGTACACGGAGGACCACCTCGTGGCCGACCGGCGCGGCAGCCGGTACGCGCCGTTCCGGTACGTGATCGTCGAACTGCCCGACGGGACCACCGCCGACGTGCAGAGCGACGACCTCGCCGTCGGGGCGGACGCCGAGGTCTATCGCAGCGGCACAGGTGACGTGTTCGAGACGCCGCCCCAGGCCCCCGGCGCGATCGAGTGGGCGGTGTGCGCCTCCGCCGTCGCCGGCGCGATCGCGCTGGGAGCGGGCTCGGTGCGGGCGATGGTGCCCTCGCGGCGGCGGGACTGAACCCGCGCTACCCCGCCGGCACCAGCGGGAAGATCGCCGGCCACCCGTTGTGCGCGTACACGATCACGCAGAACACGACGGCGTCGAACAGCAGGTGCACGACCAGCACGTACGTCAGCGACTTCGTGAGCTTGAACGTGTAGCCCTGGATGAGTGCGAACGGGATGGTCAGCAGCGGCCCCCACGACTGGTAGCCCAGCTCCCAGAGGAACGAGACGAAGACGATCGCCTGGAGCAGGTTCGCCTGCCAGGTCGGGAAGTGCCGGCGCAGGAGCGCGAACACCGTGCAGATGAAGAACAGCTCGTCCCACGTGCCGACGGCGTTCACGCCGACGAAGAGTCGCGCGATCTCATTCGGCTCGGTCACGGTCGGCCAGTTCTGGTAGACGCCCGAGGTGATGAAGTAGAAGGGCAGGATGAGCCAGCCCGCGATGGTCACGACGATGAGGTAGAGCCACTGCGTGCGCGTCCATCGCCGGCCCGTCCGCCACGGGAAGCGGATCGTGCGTTCGCGGTACAGGAACCGCGAGATGAGGAACGGCACCGCGACCGCGGCCCCGAGGACGACCGCGAAGCGCACGATCGCCTCGTTCGAGAGCTCGGCCTCGAGCGAGATCGTCGAGATGATCGCCTGGCCGATCGCGATGAGCGCGAGGTCGGGCAGCAACCGCTCGGTGCGACCCGACCGGTCGACGAGCCACGCGATCACCAGCCCGACGACGAGCATCGCGTACCCGGGCGGGCGCAGCTGGAACCCGAACAGCAGCACCGCGGCCGAGCACACGAGCACGGCCGGGATGAGCGCGATCGGGTGGGTGCGCACTTCGGAGGGAGCGGCGACGGCGGCGGTCACCCTTCAAGCTTGTCATGTGCATGTCCACTGTCCGGCGGGGCGCTCCGACCTGTCGGCGGCGCATGCCAGCATCGACCCATGACCCGGATGCCGCAGCCACCCGCTCCGCGCGACCCCGACGCCCGCACGTTCGCGCGTGCCCGCGCCCGCGCGGGCATCGTCCCGCCCTACCTCCTGTTGCGGATCGCGGCCGCGGAGGAGCACTACGACGTCGCGGCCGACGCCGCCCGCCGCTCGCTGCTGCGCGACGAGCCCATGCGCGAGCTTCGCGTCGAGGGCGCGCACCCCGGGCTGCTGCCGCACGAGCACACGCGGTCGACGACCCTCGAGGGCGAACGCCCGGGCGGGGCCGTCGCCGAGGGCGAGGGCGCTCCGGGAGCCGCGGATCACGGTGTCGCCGCTCCGGCGCCCGCACCCGACCGCCGCATCTCCGACGCCGAGGGCGCCGAGTCGCTGCCCGGGCGGCTCGTCCGCACCGAGGGCCGCCCGCCGACGGGCGATGAGGCGGTCGACGATGCCTACGACGGCCTCGGCGAGGTCTGGGCGCTCTTCGAGCGGGTCTACGGGCGCGACGCGATCGACGGCGAGGGCGCGCCCCTCGAGGCGACCGTGCACTTCGGCGACCGCTACGACAACGCCTTCTGGGACGGCGAGCGGATGGTCTTCGGCGACGGCGACGGCGAGGTGTTCCGCGGATTCACCCAGTCGCTGTCGGTCATCGGCCACGAGCTCGCGCACGGGGTCACCGAGCTGACCGCGCGCCTTCGCTACCGCGACCAGTCGGGCGCGCTGAACGAGCACGTCTCCGACGTGTTCGGCGCGCTCACCGAGCAGTACGCGATGGGACAGGATGCCGACGCGGCGACGTGGCTCATCGGCGAGGGCGTCTTCACCGAGCTCGTGCAGGGCCGTGCGCTGCGCTCGATGCTCGAACCCGGCACCGCCTACGACGACGACGTGCTCGGCCGCGACCCGCAGCCGGCGCACCTGCGCGACTACATCGAGACTGACGCCGACAACGGCGGCGTGCACCTCAACTCCGGCATCCCGAACCGCGCGTTCGCACTCGCGGCCGTCGAGCTCGGCGGCTTCGCGTGGGAGCACGTCGGCCGCATCTGGTACGACACGCTGACCGGCGGCACGCTGAGGCCGAACGACGGGTTCACAGCGTTCGCGGCGGCGACGCTCGCCGCGGCGCGAGACCGCTACGGCGAGGGTTCGCGCGAGGCCGCGGCCGTCGCGAACGGGTGGAACGCCGTCGGAGTCGAAGCGGAGTAGCATCCGGAACATGGAGGTCGAGGTCGTCCGAAGCGGAGGGATCGCCGGACTGCGGCTCACGTGGACCGTCGAGGTCGAGGACCAGCCCGACCCCGAGGAGTGGGTGCTCCTCGTCGAGCGCCTTCCGTGGAGCGAAACGCCGCCCGGCCCGCCGGAGCCCGACCGGTACACCTACCGGATCCGCTGCGAACCGCATGAGGCGACGCTCGCCGAGCGCCAGGTGACCGGACCGTGGCGCGACCTCGTCGACCGCGTCCGCGACGTGGCCGAACCCGAGCGAGGGCGACCGGATGCCGCGGGGCGGGCCGCGCCCGAGGCCGAGAACGAGGCCGAGAACGGGGCCGAGGCCAAGACCGGGTCTGCGCCCGAGAACGCGCCCGCGCCCGCGACTACCGACCCTGAGCGCTCACCCGACGCGTGAGCACGCCGAACGCGATGAGTCCCTGTGCGGCCAGGTAGGTCGACATGACGACGAGGTCGTGCGCCGCGAACTCGTAGCCGGGCAGGAACCGCCCGAGCGCGAGCACCGAGTCGGAGACCACGAAGAGCGCACCGCCGAACGCCACGGCCCCGCCGAGGCCGCCCGCGAGCGCGGCCATCGTGCCGAGCACCGCACCGTAGACCGCGACCGGGACGAGGAGCCCGCCGAGCCCCGGCGCGAGGAGGGCCAGGAAGGCCGCGAACCACGCGACGTACGCGAGCGCCCACCACGGCAGCCGGCGACCGGCCGCGGGCAGCCGCACGAACAGCACGACGTACGCGACGTGCGCGGCGAGGAACGAGAGCAGGCCGGCCACGAACCATCCGTCGCCCGACCCCGTCAGCAGCGCGTCGCCGCCCCACGACAGTATGAGCGCCGTGATGAGC
Organism: Agromyces bracchium; assembly: GCF_009709675.1. Lineage (GTDB taxonomy): Bacteria > Actinomycetota > Actinomycetes > Actinomycetales > Microbacteriaceae > Agromyces > Agromyces bracchium. The sequence continues at coordinate 65,923 of NZ_WMLB01000023.1, forward strand.
AGCCACGTCGTCGCGGACGCGCGCGGCCGCGCGACGAGCACGGCGACGACGAGCGCGGGCATGAGCAGCAGCTTCGTCGCGGTGACGGCCGCGCCGTCGACCCCGCCGACGAGCACGACGAGGTGCACGAGGCTCAGCAGCACGTACGGCGCGAAGGCCACGAGCAGCCTCCGGCGATCGGCCCGAGCGAGCGGGGCGGGCGGGAGCAGGGCCTCGTCGCGCACGGGCGCGGGGGCGGAAGGGGTCACGTCGTCGTGCCTCTCGGGAGCGTGGATCGGGTCATGGGCAATCTACCGGCTCGCAATCCACCGGCTCGCAGACCGCTGACTCGCCGCGCGACCGACCCTCACGCCGCCCTGAGCTCGCCGCGCACGATCGAGTCGCCGGAGTGCGCCGGATCGCCGTCGACCGGCTCGGCCGAGACATCCACCAGCGGGTACTCGTCGAGGTCGATGCCGGCGGGCACGACGAGCCGCGCCGTGTCGCCGTCCATCAGGCCGAGGCTGACGAGGCCCGAGGCGTCAGACCGGATGAGCCACACCTCGCGCACCTCGCCGGCGGGAACCTCCGCGGCGAGATCGACGAGGAGCGTGCGCTCGCCCGCGGCATCCTCCTCGACCGTGGCGGTGCCGACGGCGTCCCACCCGGGGAAGGCGTCGAGTTCGGCGTTCGCGAGCACGGTCGTGGCCGAACCCCCGCCCGCGCCGCCGATCGCGACGCCGATGCCGATGCCCGCGACGAGGCCGACGACCGCGGCCGCTGCGGCGATCGGCCACCAGCGCCGACGAGCACGTGCGCTCCCGGTCGCGAGCTCGGGGGTGCGTGCACGGCTCGGGGGAACGTGCTGCTCCGAGCGCACGGCCGTCAGTGCGTCGGCGGCCCGCTCTGCCGACGCCGCCACGGCCGCCGACGAGGCGGGTTCAGGCGACACGACCGCGCCCGCCGAGGCGAGCGGGTCGCCCGCGAGCTCCGGCGCGAGTCCGAGCTCGCCGTGGATGCGCTCCCAGACGGCCGGGGGCGGGGGCTCGAGGTCGTCGGCCGGGCCGTCGCGCCCGAGTTCGACGGTTCGCGCGAGCGCCGCGTACTCGGCCGCGCAGGTCTCGCAGGCCTCGAGGTGGGCGCGGACTGCGGCCTCGGGCGCGGCGCCGTCGAGTGCCAGCACGGCGAGCTCCTCAGGCTCGATGTGGTCCATCATCCACCTCCCATCGTGATCTCAATCGCTGCAGACTTCGTCGGACATGGCTCTTCACGGTCCCGATCGGCAGGCCCGTCGCCTCGGCGATCTGCGAGTGGCTCAGCTGGTCGTAGAACGCCAGCCGCATGACCCGCCGCGGCACCGGCTCGAGCCGGTCGAGCTCCTCGGCGACCATGGCGCGCTCCGCGAAGTCGTCGTCGGCCCCGGTCGTGGCGGCGACGGATGCCTCGGCGACGAGACTCTCCTCGAGGCGCCTGGCGCGTGAGCGGGCCTCGTGCGCGTCGGCGATGCGATGCTTCGTGATGCCGACGATCCACGCGCTGAGCGTCGAGCGCGACGCGTCGAACGTGGCCCGGCCGCGCCACGCGGCGAGGTAGACCTGCTGCGTCACGTCCTCTGCGTCGGTGCGATCGCCGAGCGAACGCAGGGCGAGCCGGAACACGAGCGGGGACCAGCGTGCGTACGCCTCGCGGAGCGCCCGTTCATCACCCGCGGAGAACTGCTCCGCGAGGGCTCGGTCGTCGAGGGTGTCGAAGGCGATCGGGCTCACCGTGCGGCGTTCACCCCTTCGTCGGCCGGACCGGGACCGCACGTCGATCATGACGAGCGGCGGCGCCGCGATCGTCGACTGCGGCGTGGGCATCAGCATATCGAGCACTCCCTCCCGTCCGGGTCGCATCCACGGTCACGTCGGAATCGCGGTCACGACGAGGTTGCTGAGGTACCGGCGCGCCTCGTAGTCGAACGCACCGCCGCAGGTGACCAGCGTGAGCCGTGGTCCGCCCGATCGGTCGAACGCGGCATCCCAGTCGACGTCGGCCTTCTCGGTGACCTGCGACGACTCGACGGCGTACGCGTGGCGCGTGCCCGCGGCATCCGTCACGAACACCGCCGTGCCGGCCGCCGCGTCCTTCAGGCGCGCGAAGGGCAGGACGCGGTACTCGAGCGAATCGACGTGGGCCGCGATCACGGTCGAGCCGGCCTCCGATCCCGGCGCCGGCCCCCAGCGATACCACGCGGCGATCGCCGGATCGTCGAAGAGTCCCATGCGACCGTCGGCGTCGAGGCCGACCGGCTCGACGCGCATGTCGATGCCGAGATCGGGCACCTCGATCCGCACCGGCGCCGGCGGTGCCACGAGGCGGTTGGCGTCGAGCGATGCCGACCGCCGCGGCACGTCGGGTATGGCGGAGACCTGGCCCGCAGCCGCGGGCCGTGCCCCGGGAAGGGCGGAGGGCGACGGCGTCGCCGCCGAGGCGGACGCCTCGACGCCCGCCGGCTCGGCCTCCCCCGGCGCGACCGCGCAGCCGGCGAGGAGGGCGAGCACGGCGGCGGCCGCGACCGGGGACCCGAACACCCCGGCCGCGACCGCCTTCCCCCGCATGGCGATCAGCGCTCGGCCTTCGCCGCCACGACCTTGCGGGCCGCGACGACTGCGAGTGCGATCGCCGAGAGGACCGCGATTCCCCCTGCGGCCCACAGGCCGAACACGCGCTCCGGCGAGTTCGTCGCGACGAGACCCGCTGCGCCGGCCGGGACGCCGTCGGGGCTCGAGTGCATGCCGGTCACGGTCTGCACGGCGAGCTCGAGGGTGTCGTCCTCGAGGCTGCCCCAGGCGTAGACGATCGTGAGCGTGCCCTCGGCGACGTCGACGGGAGCCGGGCCGAGCACCGGGTCGGTCGTGCCCGCGGCGGCGACCGAGGCCTCGACGGTGCCTGCCGGCAGGTCGAGCGACTGCTCGTTCGGGTTCTCGAGGCCCGTGATCACGGCCTCGCCCCCGGCCAGCACGTCGACCGCGGGTGCCGCTGCGACGTGGCGCACGGTCAACCGGCCCTCGCCGGCCGCGATCTCCGAGACGTCGTTCGTGAAGAGGTTGGCGGTCGGGTTGCCCTCGGCGTCGAGGTTCGCGACCGCCGTGTAGTTCCCACCGGCCTCGAGCGGCAGGTCGACCGGGCCGATCACGGGCTCCGAGGCGTCGGCGGCGTCCGCCGCGGTGATGGCGACGGTGTAGGTGCCCGTGGCGAGTTCGAGCGGGCCGGCGAGGTCGCCGGGCTCGAAGTCGTCGAGTGTCAGCTCGTCGTTGACGTACACGTCGACGGTGAGGCCGGGGACTCCGTGCAGCACGGAGAGCATGGCCGCGTCCTCGGCGGCGTTCGCGGGCGCGAGCCCGCCGAGCGCGACGAGCGCTCCGACGCCGATGCCGGCGGCGACGATCTTCTTCATGGTGTCCTCCTGGTCGTTCCCGCGGTTCGCGGGGCGGATCTTGCCTGACACCACTTCCTTCCGATCGACCCGCCCGATCGGATGCACATGCATGGAGAATTCCTCGCGCGGACACGACGACGGCCGGCGCCCCGTGGGGTGCGCCGGCCGTCGTGCCGTGCGGTGCTGGGACTCGGGTCAGCTGACGCCGAGCAGGTCGATCACGAAGATCAGGGTCTTGCCCGAGAGCGGGTGACCGCCGCCGGCGGCGCCGTAGGCCTTCTGCGGCGGGACGGTGAGCTTGCGGCGCCCGCCGACCTTCATGCCGGGGATGCCCTCCTGCCAGCCGGCGATGAGCGCCTGCAGCGGGAAGTTGATCGACTGGCCGCGGCTCCACGACGAGTCGAACTCCTCGCCCGAGTCGTACTCGACGCCGAGGTAGTGCACGTCGACCGTCGAGCCGGGTGCCGCCTCGGGGCCGTCGCCCACGACGATGTCCTCGATGACGAGCTCGACGGGAGCCGGACCCTCGGGAGCCTCGACCTCGGGCTTGCTGTTCGTATCAGTCATGGGTCCATCCAAACGGATGCCGCGTGCGCGTTCAATCCGGGACACCCGTCCATGCGGGTCTTGTGCTGACGGCGAACACGTTGCAGTCTGTAGCCCTAAAGAGCTCGTCGCCCCGGAGTGCTGTCGGCTGAGGCCACACCGCGGGGCGACGAGTTTCTTCGTGTACGGCGGCCGTGGGCCGCCGCGACGAGGAAGGGGCAGGCGGCGGAAACGCCGCCCCGCGGGGTGGAGCTGGGAGGCGGCTCACTCCTCCATGAGGCGCGAGCGGATGAGGAAGCGGACGCCCTCCGGCGCCTCGAGCGAGAAGCCGCTCCCCCGGCCCGGCACGACGTCGACCGTGAGGTGCGTGTGTCGCCAGTACCGGAACTGCTCGGCCGACATCCAGAACGGCACGACCCGGCCCGAGCCGAGGTCGAGTTCGCCGAGCAGCACGTCGGCGGCGCTCGTGGCGAAGTCGCCCGCCGGGTAGCACATCGGGGCGCTGCCGTCGCAGCATCCGCCCGACTGGTGGAACATCAGCGGCCCGTGCTTCGCCCACAGCGTCGCGAGCAGGACGCTCGCCGCGGGCGTGAGCTCCACCCGCGGCGAGATGTCCCCCGGCACCGTGACCGACGCGACCACGCGTGCGGCGAGCGCCGCGACATCCGTCGTCTCGATCGTCATGGCCGGTTCCCGATCAGAAGTACCCGAGCGGGTTCTCGCTGTAGCTGACCAGCAGGTTCTTGGTCTGCTGGTAGTGCGACAGCGCCTCCTTGTTGTTCTCGCGGCCGATGCCGGAGGACTTGTAGCCGCCGAACGCCGCGCCCGCGGGGTAGGCGTGGTAGTTGTTCACCCACACCCGGCCTGCCTGGATGTCGCGGCCTGCGCGGTACGCCTCGTTGCCGTTGCGGCTCCAGACGCCGGCGCCGAGGCCGTAGAGCGTGTCGTTCGCGATGCGGATCGCGTCGTCGTAGTCCTGGAAGCTCGTGACCGCGACGACCGGCCCGAAGATCTCCTCCTGGAAGAGCCGCATGCGGTTCTCGCCCTCGAAGATCGTCGGCGCGACGTAGTAGCCCTCGCTGAGGTCGCCGCCGAGGTCGACACGCTCGCCGCCGAGCAGCAGCTTCGCGCCCTCCTTCTTGCCGATGTCGATGTAGCTCAGGATCTTCTCGAGCTGGTCGTTCGAGGCCTGCGCGCCGACCTGCGTCTCGGTGTCGAGCGGGTTGCCCTGCCGGGCGAGCTTCGTCCGCTCGATCGCGTCGTCGAGGAACGTGTCGTAGATCGACTTCTGGATGAGCGATCGGCTCGGGCACGTGCAGACCTCGCCCTGGTTGAAGGCGAACAGGCTGAAGCCCTCGAGCGCCTTCTCGTAGAACGAGTCGCGGCGGTCGGCGACCGACTCGAAGACGATGTTCGGGCTCTTGCCGCCGAGCTCCACCGTCGAGGGGATGATGTTCGCCGACGCGTACTGCAGGATGAGCCGGCCCGTCGTGGTCTCGCCCGTGAACGCGATCTTGCGGATCCGGTTCGAGGACGCGAGCGGCTTGCCGGCCTCGACGCCGAAGCCGTTGACGACGTTGAGCACGCCCGCCGGGAGCAGGTCGGCGATGAGCTCGACGAGCACGAGGATCGAAACGGGCGTCTGCTCGGCGGGCTTCAGCACGACCGCGTTGCCCGCGGCGAGCGCGGGGGCGAGCTTCCACACGGCCATCAGCAGCGGGAAGTTCCACGGGATGATCTGGCCGACGACGCCGAGCGGCTCGTCGAAGTGGTAGGCGACGTTGTCCTCGTCGAGCTGCGTGAAGCTGCCCTCCTGCGCGCGGATGAGGCTCGCGAAGTAGCGGAAGTGGTCGCTCGCGAGCGGCAGGTCGGCGTTCAGCGGTTCGCGGATCGACTTGCCGTTGTCCCAGGTCTCGGCGACCGCGAGCAGCTCGAGGTTCTGGTCGATGCGGTCGGCGATCGCGTTCAGGATGGCGGCGCGGTGCGCGGTGCTCGTTCGGCCCCAGGCCGGCGCGGCCTTGTGCGCCGCGTCGAGCGCGGCCTCGATGTCGGCCGCGGTGCCGCGGGCGACCTCGGCGAACGGCCTGCCGTTGACCGGCGAGATGTCGTCGAAGTAGGCGCCCTCGACGGGCTTCACCCACTCGCCGCCGATGAAGTGCTCGTAGCGCGGCTTGAACTGGATCAGTGCGCCGGCGGTGCCGGGCGCGGCGTACACGGTCATCGTGTCTCCTCGTGACGTCGTCGTCATGCCCTCGGAGTGGGGCGTGCGCCACGCTACGGAGACGGGCGTTGCGGCCCGGTTGCCCGAGGGTTGCAGGAGGGTTGCAGTCAGCGCAGGGTTGCAGTCAGCGCAGGGTTGCAGTCAGCGCAGGGTTGCAGTCAGCGCAGGGTTGCAGACAGCGCAGGGTTGCAGACAGCGCAGGGTTGCAGTCAGCGCAGGGTTGCAGTCAGCGCAGGGCCGCGTCGATGCGCTCGAGGTGCGCGACGACCGACGCGCGACGCGGCGACCGCGGAGGCAGCACCTCGAGGAGCGCCCGCCAGAGCTCGGCGTCGTAGCGGTGCTCGTCGCGCTCGGCGAACTCGGCGAGGAGCTCGGGCGAGGCGTCGGCGAGCATCGACTCGCGCAGGCGGCCCGCGAGTTCATCGCGGAGCTCGACGATGCCCGGCGCCACCGAGGCGGGCAGGAGCGGCCCCGGGTACTGCTCGAGCGCCTTGCGGAGCGACCCCTGGGCGGCGAGCCTCGCCACGCGGGCGGCGTCGACGTCGAGCTCGCGCGCGAGACGGTACGGCCGCGATTCGAGCGGGGGCTCGCCCGCAGCCTCGAGCACCCGTCGGAGCCGCGTGACCTCGGCGCGGAGCGTCACGGGCGAGGCGTCGCCCTCGTACACGAGCGCCGCGAGCCGCTCGGCGCCGATGCCGTGCGGGTGCCACGCGAGCAGGGTCAGGATCTCCGCGTGCCGCGGGCTCAGCTCGTGGGCACCGAGGCGCGGTCGCTGCACCCCGAGCACCGTGAGCAGCGTGCGCGGAGTGGGCACCGGGCGCATGCGCGAGCGGCGGATGGTGGCGTGGACGCTCGACTCGAGGTTCGCGATGCGCAGCTCGGCCTCGACGGCGGCGACCGTCGCCGAGACGAGCGAGAGCGTGTGCGGGGCGACGGCGAGGTCGGTGCCCGTGATGTCGATGACGCCGAGGAGGGCGCCGGTCGCGGGGTCGTGCACCGGCGCGGCCGTGCAGCTCCAGGGGTGGACGATGCGGTTGTAGTGCTCGGCGCCGCGGATCTGCACCGCCCGATCGAGCTGCAGCGCGGTGCCAGGGGCGCTCGTGCCGATGCTCGCCTCCGACCAGTCGGCGCCCGCGACGAAGAGCATGTCCTCGGCACGGCGCCGCAGGTGCGGGTCGCCCTCGACGAAGAGCAGCCGCCCCTGGGCGTCGCCGACGGCGACCACCAGCCCGGCGTCTTCCGTGCCGTCGACGAGCAGGCGACGGATGACGGGCATCACGGGTGCGAGGGCGTGCGAGGCGCGGTACGCGCGGAACTCGTCCTCGTCGAGCTCGATGCGGGGCAGCGCCCGATCGGGGTCGATGGCCCCTCGAATGGCGCGCTCCCACGATTCACGCACGACGGGGCGGAGGCTGAGGGGCACGACGCCCGTGGCGAGGGCGTCCTCCTGGGCGCGCAGCAGCCGATCGCGCAGGGCGCCGGGGTCGCCCTGCGGCACCTCGTTCGGCTTGGGCACGCCGTCTCCGATCGCCGTCGATCACCTCGCGGTTGCGGCAAGCATAGACCGGTCGGTGGTGCGGCGCGCCTGCTCAGGCCGAGATCGCGGCGCGGTCGCGCGCGACGGCGTCGAGGAGGGCCTGCTCGTCTGCATGTCGGCGCACGTCGGCTCGGCCGGTCGCGATGACGTTCCGGGTGAAGGCCAGCCTCGTGGCATCCGCGATGAACCGCTGGACCTCGGCGGTGCGCGGCGGCTGCTGCGCACGAGCCCAGGCGAGCGCGGCCCGCCGGCCGGGCCACGTCGAGAGGCCGTCGACCTCGTCCTGGCTGAACCACCCCGCGGCCGCGTACTCGGCGAGCCGCCGGCGGGTCACGCGCTGCTCCTCGCGCCGGAGGAGCACGGTCACGACGATCGCGGCGATGAAGATCGGCACCTGCACGGTGAAGTACAGCGCGAAGGCGTCGGCGAAGGCGAGCGAGCCGTTCCAGAACGCGTGCAGCAGGATGGCGGCGACGAGGCCGACGAGGAACCACGCGATGACGCCCGCACCGCGTCCGCGTCGGGCGGCGAAGCCGATCGCGACGCCCGTGCACGCCGTGAACAGCACGTGCGCGAACGGGGAGAAGAGCCCGCGGATGATGAAGGTCGTGCCGAGCTCGCCCGCGCCGCCCTCGATGAGCGCGACGCCGAAGTACAGGATGTTCTCGGTGAAGGCGAAGCCGGCGGCGACCGTCGCCCCGTAGACGAGCCCGTCGACCGGGCCGTCGAAGTGCGACCGGGCGAGCAGGAAGATGAGGAGCACCCCGGCGCCCTTCGCGAGCTCCTCGACGATCGGCGCCTGCACGACGGCCTGCAGCGCCTCGTCGGTGCTCGCGCCGTCGGGCGAGGTGAAGGCGGCGAAGAGCTGCACGCCGAGGTCGACGACGAGCGCGATCGCGACCGACACCGCGGCGCCCCAGAGGAACGCGAGCCAGAGCGCCCAGCGCGGCTCCGGCTCCCAGCGGTCGATCCAGCGGACCGCGAAGAGGACGATGGCCAGCGGCACCAGCGCGACGAGCGTGCCGACGGCGACGACGGAGGCGCCGAGCGAGACGGCGAGGTAGCCCGCCACGAGCAGCGCGACGAGGCCCGCGACGGCGATGAGCGCGATGATCGCCGCGCCGGCGCCGAGGCCCGTGCGCGCACGCCCGGGAGGGCGATGCGCGAAGGCGGGATCGCCGGAGGGCGGTCCGGCCGGGTTCAGGTGCCCGTAGGGATCGGCGGGCGGCGGAGGCGTCAGGCTCACGGCGGAAGCCTAGCGATCCGCACCGTCGCCGGGCGGGAACATCACGCCCGGGTTCAGGATGCCGGCCGGGTCGAACACCGCCTTGATCCGGCGCTGCAGGTCGACCGACGCGTCGCCGAGCTCCTCGGCGAGCCAGCGGCGCTTCAGCACGCCGACGCCGTGCTCGCCCGTGAGCGTGCCGCCGAGGCGCACCGCGGCGCGGAACAGCTCGTCGGCGGCGGCCCAGATGTGCTCGGGCACCTCGTCGCCCTCGAACACGAAGTTCGGGTGCAGGTTCCCGTCGCCCGCGTGCGCGAGCGTCGGGATCTCCACGCCGTAGTGCGCGCCGATCCGCGCGATCTCGCGGAACATCTCCGGCAGCTTCGAGCGCGGCACCGCGACGTCCTCGATGAGGACGTTCCCGCGCGAGGCGAGGGCCGGGTGCATGGCGCGGCGGATGTCGAGGAGGCGCTCGCCCGTCGCGGCATCCGTCGACCGCTCGACCCGCCCGCCCGCCTCGGCGAACACGCGCGCGATCACGTCCGCCTCCGCCGCGGCGTCCCCCGCGTCGCACTGTGCGAGGAGGAACGTCTCGCCGGGCGCGAAGTCGGCGAGCGGCGTGCCCGCGAGCGCGTCGGTGCCGAGGTGCTCGGCGACGCGCGCGAGCCCGACGGGGTCGATGAGCTCGAGGATCGCCGGGCGGACCCGGGCCGCGGCGACGCCCCCGACGGCGACGCCCGCCGACTCGACGTCGGGGAAGGCCGCGGCGACCGTCTCGATCGCCCCGTGCACGACCGGGCGCAGGCGCAGGGTCGCCTCGACGATCACGCCGAGCGTGCCCTCGGAGCCCGTCAGGAGCGCGGTCAGGTCGTAGCCGGTCACGCCCTTGACGGTCCGGTGCCCGGTGCGCAGCAGCGAGCCGTCGGCGAGCACGACGGCGAGGCCGAGCACGCTCTCGCGGGTCACGCCGTACTTCGCGCACAGCAGCCCGCCGGCGTTCGTGGCGATGTTGCCGCCGATCGACGAGATCGCGCGGCTCGCGGGATCGGGCGCGTACCAGAGCCCGCGCTCGCGCGCGGCGCGATCGAGGTCGCCGTTCAGCACGCCGGGCTCGACGACCGCGAGCTCGTCGACGTCGTCGATCTCGAGGATCCGGTCCATGCGCGAGAGGTCGAGCACGATCGAGCCGCGGCTCGAGATCCCGCCGCCGGCGAGCCCGGTCCCCGCGCCGCGCGGGACGACGGGCGTGCCGGTGGCGCTCGCGATGCGCATGAGCTCCTGCACCTCCTCGACGGATGCCGCAAGCACGAGTGCCGCGGGCGGCGCGTCGCTGCGCCATCCCGAGCGGTCCTCGCGCACCGCCTCGAGGGCCGGGCCGTCGAACGCGGCGCGGTCGCCGAAGGCCGCTGCGAGGCGCGCACGCACGTCGGCCGTCGAGGAATCGGGGATGCGGGCGGCGGGTGGCGGCGCGTCGGTGGGCATGGGCTCCAGCGTACCGACGCAGTGATGTCCGATTTCCGCTATGCAAGGTCGGGGGCGGATGCGACGCTGGAAGCGTGACCCCGACCGCCACCGCCGTCCCGCCCGCAGGCTCAGCCGCAGCCGCAGCCGCGGACCCGCTCGCCGACCCGGTCTTCGCCGAGCGGTACCGTGCGATGCTCGCGCGCGACGCCCGCTTCGACGGGCAGTTCATCACCGGCGTGCACTCGACGGGCATCTACTGCCGGCCGAGCTGCCCGGCCGCACCGCCGAAGCCCCGCAACGTGACCTTCTACCGCACCGCGGCGGCCGCGCACGAGGCCGGCCTCCGCGCCTGCAAGCGGTGCCTGCCCGACGCCGTGCCGGGCTCCCCCGAGTGGGACCTCGACGACGACCTCGCCGCCCGCGCGATGCGGCTCATCGCCGACGGCGTCGTCGAGCGCGAGGGCGTGCCGGGCCTGGCCGGCCGGCTCGGCTACACGCCCCGCCACCTCACCCGCGTGCTCACCGCCGAACTCGGCGCCGGTCCGCTCGCGCTCGCCCGCGCGCACCGCGCGCAGACTGCGCGAGCCCTGCTCACGTCGACCTCGATGCGGGTCTCCGACGTCGCGTTCGCGGCGGGCTTCGGCAGCATCCGCCAGTTCAACGACACCGTGCGCGCGGTGTACGAGCGCAGTCCGCTCGAGCTCCGCGCGACCGCGCGCGCGCGACGGGGCGGGCGGGTCGCGACCGCGGTCGCGCCGGCGACGCCCGCGCCGACCACCGCAACGGACGGCTCGGGGTCGCCGGAACCCGGCGACGCGGGCGTCGTCCGCCTCCGGCTTCCGGCCCGGCCGCCCTTCGACGCCGCGGGCGTGTTCGCGTGGCTCGCGACCCGCGCGCTCGACGGCGTCGAGAGCGCCGGCCCCGACCATTACGCGCGCACGCTCGCCCTGCCGTCGGGCCCGGCACTCGTCCGGCTCGCCGCGGTCGACGGCGCCCCCGCCCTCGACGTCGAGGCGCACCTGTCGAGCCTCGCCGACCTCGCGCCGCTCGTCGCCCGCGTGCGGCGCCTGTTCGACCTCGACGCCGACGCCGAGGCGATCGACGCCGCGCTCGCCGGCGACCCGGTCCTCGCGCCCGCGGTCGCCGCGGTTCCGGGCATCCGCATGCCCGGCTGCCTCGACCCGCACGAGCTCGTCGTGCGCGCGCTCGTCGGCCAGCAGGTCTCCGTCGCCGCCGCACGCACTGCGCTGACGCGGCTCTCCGCCGACCTCGGCGAACGCGTCGTCGTCGGAGAGGGCATCGGGCACGACGGCAGCGTGCGCACGCTCTTCCCCACCGCATCGGCGATCGCCGAGCACGGCGCCGACGTGCTGCGCGGCCCGTCCGCCCGCATCCGCACCATCGCCGACGTGTGCGGTCGGCTCGCGACCGGCGACCTCGTCGTCGCGCCCGAGCGCGAACGCGGCGAGCTGCGCGCCGAGCTCCTCGCCGTGCCGGGAATCGGCCCCTGGACGGCCGGGTACCTCGCCATGCGCGTGACGCGCGAGCCCGACGAGCTGCTCGTCTCCGACCTCGCCCTCCGCAACGGCGCCGCACGGCTCGGCCTGCCGCCCGACGCGAAGGCGCTCGCCGCGCGCGGCGCGGCCTGGGCGCCGTGGCGGAGCTACGCGTCGATGCACCTGTGGCGGGTCGCGGCATCCGCCTTGTCGACGTGACGGAGCATCGCACCCGGTTCGTTGTACGTTCTGCACAGGGCGGGTGCGAGGGCGGCCGATAGCCTAGACGGGTGAAGTTCGCGCACCTCCGAGTCGAAGGCCAGACGACCCCCCGACTCGCGGTGGTCCACGACGAGCAGGCGACCTTCCTCGACGAGGTGATGTCCGACGCCCCGCGCGACCTGCAGGAGCTCATCGAGCGCGGTCCCGACGCCCTCGCCGACGTGCGCGCGGTCGTGGCCGCGGCCCTCGCGTCCGGCGCTCCGGCGACGCCGGTCGCCGACCTCCGCCACGACCCGGCCGTGCTTCGGCCGGCGCAGGTGCTCGCGATCGGGGCGAACTACGCCGCGCACGCGTCCGAGCTGAAGCTCCGATCCGAGTCGGCGATGACGATCTTCTCGCTCTGGCCGAACTCGCTCGCCGCGCACGGCGGCACGACGACGTGGGCGGGCGACGTCGCGACCCAGGTCGACTACGAGGCCGAGCTCGGCGTCGTCATCGGCACGCCCGCACGCAACGTCTCGCCGCAGGACGCCCTCGACCACGTGTGGGGCTACACGGTCGTGAACGACATCACCGCCCGCGACATCCAGTTCAGCGAGGCGCAGTGGTCGCGCTGCAAGTCGTTCGACGGGTTCACGCCGACCGGGCCCGTCGTGGTCACCGCCGATGAGATCGCCGACCCGCAGGACCTCTGGCTCACCACCAACCTCGACGGCCACATCCTCCAGGACGCCTCGACGAACGAGATGGTCCGCAGCGTCGCCGAGATCATCTCCTATCTCTCGAAGACCGCGACCCTCCCGGCGGGCACGCTCATCTCCACGGGCAGCCCCGGCGGCGCAGGCTACTCGCGCAACCCACAGGTGTTCCTGCACGACGGCTCGACCGTGACCGTCACCATCGAGGGCATCGGCTCGCTCACCACGCACTGCCGCGTCATCTGACGAGGCGGGCCGGCCACCGCGCTCCGCGCACGGCCGGAGGCGACGACGGCGACGGATGCCGTGTGGCATCCGTCGCCGTCATGGTCGACGACGGGGGCGCCGGGCTCAGTCGCTCGGCTCGCCCTTCAGCTCGACGACGTTGATCGCCTGCGTGATCGGGTGCACGCCCGACAGTCGCGACGGCATGAGCTGCCGCGTCACGTCCTCGCGGGTCATCAGGCCGGCCTCGACGACGAGGTCGGCGACCGGCCGCCCGGTCGCGAGCGCGGCCTTCGCGAGCTTCGCCGCCTCGGCGTAGCCGATGAACGGGATGAGCGCCGTGATCACGCCGACGCTCGACGCGACCTGCGCCTCGAGGTGCTCGGTGTTCGGCGTGATGCCGTCGACGCAGTTCACGCGGAGGGTCCAGCAGGCCTGACGCATCCACGTGATCGACTGCAGGAGCGAGTGCGCGATGACCGGCTCGAACGCGTTGAGCTGCAACTGGCCGTTCTCCGCCGCCATCATGACCGTGACATCCGCCCCAGCGACCGCGTACGCGACCTGGCTGACCGCTTCGGGAATGACCGGGTTGACCTTGCCCGGCATGATGCTCGAGCCGGCCTGCTTGGGCGGGAGGTGGATCTCGCCGAGGCCCGCCTGCGGGCCCGACGAGAGCAGCCGGAGGTCGTTGCAGATCTTCGAGAGCTTGATCGCGCTCCGCTTCAGCGCGCTCGAGAAGGTCATGAAGACGCCCGTGTCGCTCGTCGCCTCGACGAGGTCGGGAGCGGTCTCGAGACGCTGGCCGGTGATCTCGCTGAGGTGGCGCACGACCGCGGCCGCGTACCCGGGGTCGGCCGTGATGCCCGTGCCGACGGCCGTGCCGCCGAGGTTCACCTCGGAGAGCAGCTTGATCGTCTCGCGGAGCCGGGCGATGTCCTCGCCGAGGGTCGTGGCGAACCCGTGGAACTCCTGGCCGAGCGTCATCGGCACCGCGTCCTGCAGCTGCGTGCGGCCGACCTTCAGCACCTCGTGGAACTCGCGGCCCTTGCGTCCGAACGAGATGCGGAGCAGGTCGAGCTCGGTGAGCATCGTCGTGAGCGACGCGGTCATCGCGAGCTTCAGGGCGGTCGGGTACGTGTCGTTGGTCGACTGGCTGCGGTTGACGTCGTCGATCGGGTGGATGAGGTCGTAGCGCGCCTTCGGGTAGCCCGCGATCTCGAGCGCGATGTTCGCGATGACCTCGTTCGCGTTCATGTTCGTCGAGGTGCCCGCGCCGCCCTGGATGACGCCGACCACGAACTGGTCGTGGAACTCGCCGTCGATGATCCGCTGGCACGCCTCGTCGATCCACGCCTGCTTGCGCGGATCGAGGGCTCCGAGCTCCTTGTTCGCCCGGCACGCCGCCTGCTTCACCTGCGCGAGCGCGACGACGAGCTCGGGGTAGACGGAGATGGGTCGCTTGGAGATCGGGAAGTTCTGGAGCGCACGCATGGTGTGCACGCCCCAGTAGGCATCTGCGGGGACCTCGACCGAGCCGAGCGAGTCGGTCTCGGTCCGTGTCTCCGACGTGTTCGTGGGGATCACCTCGTCCTCCGATCGGACGCTCTCGACGGTGTTGGGATGCGGTCGGGTCATCGACACTTCGGCTCCATCGCCTCGGGGACACGCGCGGGATCGCCGCGCTCGGTACGTCCCCGAGCCTACTCGCGGGTCCGCGGCGATTCGTGCTGCAGCGTGTACGTTCCATGCGCGTCCGCTGTACACGGCGTCCGATTCGTGCGTCCCGCGCACCGACCCGCGCAGCGCGGGCTCATCCGGGTCGAGGGAGCCGCCCCCGGACACGCCGAGGCGGCGGAACCTTCCGGCCCCGCCGCCCCGATCGTGACGAGCGCTACTCCTTCGCGTCCTCGACGGCCTCCGCACTCCGCGGGTCGTCGACACCGTCCGACGCGAGGATCTCCTCCTCGATCGCGCCGCCGTAGCCCTCGGCCTGCGGGTCGCCGTGGAGGCCGCCGGAGACCGCGTACTCCTCCTCGGGCGAGAGGACGAGGTGGTTGCGGCCGTACAGGCCGAAGCCGATGAGCATGACGGCGTACACCACGGCGATGGCGATGATCGCCGGCACGAAGGTCGGGTTGAGCAGGAACCCGAGGAAGATGAGCGCGGAGATCGCCGCCGCGGTGATCGCGCCGGGCACGCCCCAGGGGCTGCGGTACGGCCGCTTGGCGTTCGGGTACTTCCGGCGCAGGATCACGTACGAGACCATCTGCAGCAGGTACGCGAGCACGGCACCCCACACCGCGATGTTCAGCACGATCGCGCCGGCGACGGCACCGGCGCCCTCGGCGTCGACGCGGGCGAGCACGTCGAGCACCACGAGGGCGACGAACCCGATCACCGCGCCCGCCACGAGTGCGACCCAGGGCGTCTGCCGCTTGCCGGTGAGCGAGAGGAACTTCGGGTAGTACCCGGCGCGCGAGAGCGAGTACATGTTGCGCCCGTAGGCGAACATGATGCCCTGGAGCGACGCGAGCAGGCCGATCAGCGCGAACAGCGCCAGCACCGCGGCGACCTCGTCGCCCACGATCGCCCGGAAGCCGTCCAGGAGGGGTTCGCCTGCGACGCCGGTCGCCTCGGCCCCGATGACGCCCGTGTTGAGGAACAGCACGAGCAGCCCCGTGATGATGAGCGTCGCGCGCGCGATGATCCCGGCCCTGGGGATGTCGCGCACGGGATCGCGCGACTCCTCGGCGGCGAGCGGCAGCTCCTCGATGCCGAGGAAGAACCACATCGCGAACGGCAGGGCGAACAGGATCGGCAGGACGCCGTGCGGGAGGAATGCCGACTGGCCTGCGTCGGGCGCGATGTCGAACAGCTTGTCCCAGGAGAACTGGCCGGAGAAGAGGGCCATGGCGCTGAAGACGAGCAGGATCGCGATGGAGATGATGGAGACGACGATCGCGAACTTGAACGAGATGCTCGCGCCGGCGGCGTTGATCCCGATGAAGATGAGGTAGAGCACGACCCACCACACCCAGCCGGGCAGGGAGAAGCCGAGCAGCTCGCTCGTGATCGCGTCCGCGTAGGAGGCCGAGAAGAAGACGATCACCGCGGTGGTCGCGACGTACTCGATGGTCTCCGCGAGTCCCGTGACGAAACCGCCCCACGGGCCCATCGCGGCGCGCGAGAACGAGTACGCCCCGCCCGTGTGCGGCATGGCGGACGCCATCTCGCCGATCGAGAAGATCAGGCCGTAGTACATGACGACGAGGATCGCGAACGCGATGAGCATGCCGCCGAAGCCGGCGAAGTCGATGCCGAAGTTCCATCCGGAGAAGTCGCCGGAGATGACGGCGGCGACGGCGAGGCCCCAGAGGCCCCACACGCCCGCGGTGCGGGTGAGCTTGCGTTTCTCGAAGTATCCCTGGTCGGCGGTCGTGTACGTCACGCCCGAGACCTTCAGGGTGTCTTTCGTCATGGCGCTCCTGTTCCTCATCGCGCGGGCCTCTGGGGGCGGGCGCGGGCTGCGATGGTGTGCGCCACATGATAGGGGCGGCAATGGTTGCTCGTACAGACCTTTTTCGTGCAGATTCGCCGATGGCATCTCTGGCTCATGCGATCAGCCCGTGGTGTAATGGTCGCCGAACCCGACCATTTCCACGCGAGGAGGCGCTCGACATGTCGGCACCCACCGGATTCCTGACGCTCGACGACCTGCGCGCGGCGGTCGCGGACGGCCACGTCGACACGGTGATCGTCGCCTTCACCGACATGCAGGGACGCCTCGTCGGCAAGCGCGCGTCGGCCCGCCTGTTCCTCGAGGAGATCGCGCACCACGGCGCCGAGGCGTGCAACTACCTCCTCGCGGTCGACGTCGAGATGAACACCGTCGACGGGTACGAGATGTCCAGCTGGGAACGCGGGTACGGCGACATGGCACTCGTCCCCGACCTCGCCACGTTGCGCATGGCGCCATGGCTCGAGTCGACCGCGCTCGTCACGGCCGACCTGCAGTGGCTCGACGGGCGACCCGTCGAGGCATCGCCCCGTCGCATCCTGCAGCGCCAGCTCGAGCGGCTCGCCGAGCGCGGACTCACCGCGCACGTCGGCACCGAACTCGAGTTCATCGTCTTCGACGACGGGTACCGGGACGCCTGGCGCAAGGGCTACCGCGACCTCACGCCCGCGAGCGACTACAACATCGACTACGCGCTGCTCGCGTCCACCCGGATGGAACCGCTGCTCCGCGACATCCGCAACGCCATGGACGGCGCCGGCATGTACTGCGAGGGCGTCAAGGGCGAGTGCAACCTCGGCCAGCAGGAGATCGCGTTCCGGTACACCGACGCGCTCGGCACCTGCGACAACCACTCGATCTACAAGAACGGCGCGAAGGAGATCGCCGATCGCCACGGCAAGTCGCTGACGTTCATGGCGAAGTTCAACGAGCGCGAGGGCAACAGCTGCCACATCCACATCTCGCTGCGCGGCGAGGGCGGCAGCGCGGTGCTCAGCGACGAGTCGCAGCCGCACGGCATGTCGACGCTGTTCCGCCACTTCCTCGGCGGCCAGATCGCCGCGATGCGCGAGCTCACGCTCTTCTCCGCGCCGAACGTCAACTCCTACAAGCGCTACGTCGCGGGCAGCTTCGCTCCCACCGCGATCGCGTGGGGGCTCGACAACCGCACCTGCGCCCTCCGGGTCGTCGGCCACGGCCTCGGCATGCGCGTGGAGAACCGGGTGCCCGGCGGCGACGTCAACCAGTACCTCGCCGTGGCCGCGCTCATCGCCGCCGGGCTCTACGGCATCGACCACGAGCTCGAGCCGGGCGACGTCTTCGTCGGCAACGCCTACGAGAGCGACGTCGAGCGCGTGCCGACCTCGCTGCGCGAATCGTCCGAGCTGTTCGCGGCATCGGATGTCGCGCGCGCCGCGTTCGGCGACGAGGTCGTCGAGCACTACCTCAACAACGCGCGCGTCGAACTCGCCGCGTACGAGGCGGCCGTCACCGACTGGGAGCGGATCCGTGGCTTCGAGCGCTTCTGACGGCGACGCGGCACCCGCACCCGCGCCGCTCATCGGCGTGACGACCTACCTGGAGCGTTCGCAGACCGGCGTATGGGACCTGCCCGCGTCCTTCCTGCCCAAGGTCTACCTCGACGCGGTGACGGACGCGGGCGGGGTCGCCGTGCTGCTGCCGCCCCAGCCCGTCACCCCGGCGATCGCCCGACGCGTGGTCGACACCCTCGACGGGCTCATCGTCGCGGGCGGCGCCGACGTCGATCCGCGCCGCTACGGGCAGGAGCCCCACGAACGCACGGGGGCTCCGCGCACCGACCGCGACACGTGGGAGGACGCGCTGCTCACCGCGGCGATCGAACGCGACGTGCCGTTCCTCGGCATCTGCCGGGGCGCGCAGGTGCTGAACGTCGCCCTGGGCGGAACGCTCGTGCAGCACCTTCCCGATGTCGTCGGCCACGAGGGCTACCAGCCGGCGCCCGCGGTCTTCGGCGAGACCGACGTCGCGGTCGAGCGCGGGAGCCTGCTCGACGCGGTGCTCGGCGATGCCGACGAACCGCGCGGCACGTTGCCCGTGCACGTCTACCACCACCAGGCCATCGACCGGGTCGCCGACGGCCTCACGGTGACCGCACGCACCTCCGAGGGCGTCATCGAGGCCGTCGAACTCGACGACGCGACCTTCGGCCTGGCCGTGCAGTGGCACCCGGAGGAGAACGCCGCGGACCGTCGCCTGTTCGCCGGCCTCGTCGCGGCGGCCCGCACCCAGCACAGCAGGAGGAATCCGTAAGTGAGCACCCACACCATCGTCAACCCGGCCGACGAGACCGTCGTCACGACGGTCGCCTCGGCCGGCATCGAGGAGACGGATGCCGCGATCGCACGCGCCGCGACCGCGCAGCGCGATTGGGCTCGCCTGGCGCCCGCCGACCGCGCGCGCCTGCTGCGCCGATTCGCCGACGCGGTCGACGGCGCGGTGGAGGAGCTCGCGTCGATCGAGGTCGCCAACTCGGGCCATCCGATCGGCCAGGCGCGGTGGGAGGCCGGGCACGTCCGCGACGTCCTCGAGTACTCCGCCGCCGCGCCCGAGCGGCTCTCCGGCCGCCAGATCCCCGTCGCGGGCGGGCTCGACGTGACCTTCCACGAGCCGCTGGGCGTCGTCGGCGTCATCACGCCGTGGAACTTCCCCATGACGATCGCCTCCTGGGGCTTCGCCCCCGCGCTCGCCGCCGGCAACGCCGTCGTGCTGAAGCCGGCCGAGTGGACCCCGCTCACGAGCCTGCGCCTCGCCGAGCTCGGCCTCGAGGCCGGGCTGCCCGACGGGCTCTTCCAGGTGATCCCCGGCAAGGGGTCGGTCGTCGGCGAGCGCTTCGTGACGAACGAGACGGTCCGCAAGGTCGTCTTCACCGGCTCGACCGAGGTCGGCAAGCACATCATGGCCGGCTGCGCCGCACAGGTGAAGCGCGTGACGCTCGAACTCGGCGGGAAGAGCGCGAACATCGTCTTCGCCGACGCCGACCTCGAGCTGGCTGCGGCGACCGCGCCGTACGGCGTCTTCGAGAACGCCGGGCAGGACTGCTGCGCGCGCAGCCGCATCCTCGTCGAGCGCAGCGCCTACGACCGGTTCATGGAACTGCTCGAGCCCGCCGTGCAGGGCGTCGCGGTCGGCGATCCCGCCGACGAGGGGACCGAGATGGGACCGCTCGTCGCGCGCACCCACCTCGAGCGGGTGGCGTCGTTCGTGCCGGATGACGCGGACGTCGCCTTCCGCGGCACGGCACCGACCGGCCCCGGCCACTGGTTCCCGCCGACCGTGCTGACGCCCTCCCGCGACGCGCGCGTCGCCCGGGAGGAGGTCTTCGGGCCTGTCGTCTCGGTGTTCCCGTTCGACGACGAGGCCGACGCCGTCCGGTTCGCCAACGCCACCGAGTACGGCCTGTCGGGCTCGATCTGGACAGGGGACCTCAGCCGCGGCATCCGCGTCGCCCGGGCCGTCGAGTCGGGCAACCTCTCGGTCAACTCGCACTCGTCCGTGCGGTACTCGACCCCGTTCGGCGGGTTCAAGCAGTCGGGTCTCGGGCGCGAGCTCGGACCCGACGCGCCGCTCGCGTTCACCGAGACCAAGAACGTCTTCTTCGCCGTCGACCAGCCGGTGGTCGAGTAGCGGCGACGCCGCGTACGAGGCCCCGCACACCAAAGGAGCACCATGGCAGACCTCACCCAGATCGACCTCACCCAGCGCCTCGCCGGACGCGTCGCCGTCATCACCGGCGGAGCCTCCGGAATCGGTCTCGCGACCGCGAAGCGCCTCGCCGCCGAGGGCGCGAAGGTCGTGATCGGCGACCTCGACCGGGCGTCGGGCGAGGCCGCGGCATCCGCCGTCGACGGACTGTTCGTGCCGGTCGACGTCACCGACCAGGAGCAGGTCGACCACCTCTTCGACGAGGCCGCGCGCGTCTACGGCTCGGTCGACATCGCCTTCAACAACGCCGGGATCTCACCGCCCGACGACGACTCGATCGAGACGACCGAGCTGCCCGCCTGGCAGAAGGTGCAGGACGTCAACCTGAAGTCCGTCTACCTCTGCTCGCGCGCCGCACTGCGCCACATGGTCGCGCAGGGCCGCGGGTCGATCATCAACACGGCGTCGTTCGTCGCCGTGCTGGGTTCGGCGACCTCGCAGATCTCGTACACGGCCTCGAAGGGCGGCGTGCTCGCGATGAGCCGCGAGCTCGGCGTCCAGTTCGCGCGGCAGGGCATCCGGGTCAACGCGCTCTGCCCGGGGCCGGTGAACACGCCGCTGCTGCAGGAGCTGTTCGCCAAGGACCCGGAGCGCGCCCAGCGCCGCCTCGTGCACGTGCCCGTGGGCCGGTTCGCCGAGCCGCAGGAGCTCGCTGCCGCCGTCGCGTTCCTCGCGAGCGACGACGCGTCGTTCATCACGGGCTCGACCTTCCTCGTCGACGGCGGGATCAGCTCCGCCTACGTGACGCCGCTCTAGGCTCGGAGCATGGGCGGGGACGACGACGACGACGGCGCGCGGCGGGTGAACGCGGACGGCGCGGCCGAGCCCGCGGAGGTGCTCGACGCCGGACTCCTGCTCACCCCGGCCCGGCCCGCGAACGCGTTCGAGGAGACCGTGCAGCGGCTGCTGCAGTCGATCCGACTCGGGCTCATCGCCCCGGGCGAGCGCCTGCCCGCCGAGCGCGAGCTCGCCGGCATGCTCGAGGTGAGCCGCGACACGCTGCGCGAGGCGATCGGCTCGCTCGCCGAGGCCGGCTGGGTGGTCTCGCGGAGAGGCCGCTACGGCGGCACGTTCGTGGCCGACCCGCCGCCGGAGCGCACGTCGCCGCACTCGCCCGCGCCCCCGGCGGATCCCGCGGCGCTCGCCGCCGACCTCGAGGACACGCTCGCGCTGCGCGCGGTCGTCGAGGTCGGTTCCGCGCGTCGCGCCGCCGAACGTCCGCTCCCGGCATCCGACCGGGAACGCCTGTGGCAGGCCTACCGGGACTGCCACGACGCCGACCCCGCCCAGTACCGCGTGGCGGACTCGCGGTTCCACCTGCTCGTGGCCGAACTCGTCGGCGTGCCGAGCGTCGTGCGCCTCATGGCCGACGCGCGCATGCGGATCAACGCCTACCTCGACGGCATCCCGCTGCTCGCGCCGAACATCTCGCACTCGGACGACCAGCACCGAGCGATCGCCGAGGCGATCCTCCGGGGTTCCGCCGACGATGCCGCACGGGCGATGGGCGAGCACCTCGAGGGCACCGAAGCGCTGCTGCGGGGGTTCTACGGCTGAGGCGGGACCGCGCTCGAACGGAGTCGGAGTCAGACGCCGGTGACCTCGAACAGGCGCCACTCCCCCGGCACGCCCTTCAGGACGTGCGTGCCGCGCTCCTCGAACCCGATGCCCGACCCGACCACGAGATCCTTCACGGTGCTCGAGGCGAAGGCCGTCCCCGCCGACGCCTGCGACATGACGCGGGAGGCCAGGTGCACCGCGATCCCGGCGACGTCGTCGCCCTGGAACTCGACCTCGCCGCTGTGCAGCCCGGCCCTGACCTCGAGGCCGAGCGAACGCACCGCCGAGGCGACCTCCCACGCACACCTGACGGCGCGCGCCGGCCCGTCGAACAGGGCGAGGAACCCGTCGCCGGTCGAGGAGACGTGGGTGCCGCGATACCGCTCGATCCTCGAGCGCACCAGCTCGTCGTGCGCGAGCTTGAGGTCGAGCCATCGCTGGTCGCCGAGCCGCGCGGCGAGGTCGGTCGATCCGACGATGTCGGTGAAGAGCACCGTCGCGAGCACGCGGTCGTCGACCGGTGCCGGTCGGTCGCCGGTGACGAATTCCTCGACCTCGTCGAGGAGCAGGTCCGACTCGACGAAGGGCGGGTACCAGGCCGTGCCCGGCAGCTCGACGAGCCGCGCGCCCGGGATGTGCTCGGCGAGGTAGCGCCCCATCGGGAGCCGGTAGTGCGGGTTCCGCCTCTTGTGCAGGACGAGCGTCGGGACCTGGATGCTCGGCAGCACCGATCGCACGTCGAGCTGGAGCACCCATTCGTAGATCCGGGTCGCCGCGGCCGGGGATGCCGACAGGCGCATGTAGCGGCCGACCCATCGTTGCAGCTGGGGGTCGTCGGCGACGTCGGGTGCGGTGAGCTGCAGGACGGCCCCCGTGCCCCAGTTGCGGCGCCACTCCCCGAGCAGCAGTTCCGCCGTCGGCTCGGGGATGCCGATCGGGTAGTCGGGCGCGCGGAGCAGGCGCGCGAAGGAGTTGACGAGCACGAGCGCGTCGGTGCGCTGCGGATGGCTCGCCGCGAGCACCATCGCCATGGGCCCGCCCTCCGCATCGCCGAGGAGCGTCGCGGACCTCGATCCGGCGGCGTCGAGTACGGCGCGCGCGTCGTCGATCCAGTGCTCGAGCGTCGGCAGCGCACCCATCGCGACGGGATCCGACAGGCCGGCGCCGCGCTTGTCGAAGCAGATGACGCGTGCGAACCGTGCCAGCCGCTCGAGGTAGCGCGCCATCGACGGGTGCTCCCACATCACCTCGATGTTGCTCGCCCAGTTGCCGATGAACACGAGGTCGCGTGGTCCGCGGCCGAACACCTGGTAGGCGACGGAGCCCTCCTCGCTCTCGGCGTAGCGGGGCTCGGGCGCCCCCGATCCCCACGTCGAGATCCCCTGCCCGTGCTCCGCGTCCATCCGCTCCCCCGCGCTGTCCTCTCACGCGTCAGGGTAGACCCGGCGACGGAGCGGACGCAGGCCCGAACGCGGGCGAGGCCCCCGACCGGCGGGTCGGGGGCCTCGTGGGGCTCGGGCGATCAGACGAACGCGAGCGGTGCGAACGGCAGCAGGAGCAGGCCGAAGGCGAGGAACGCGAGGGTCGCGATGACGACGCCGGCGAGCATCACGCCGTTCAGCACGATGCCCCAGATCGCCATGGTGCGCGCCGAGGGCTCGCGGCGCAGCGCCAGGATGCCGAGCACGAGGCCGGCGACCGGCACCACGAAGGTGAAGCCGGCGACGAGCGAGACGATGCCGAGCACGAGGCTCGACACGGCGAACCCGCGCGTCTCGACGTCGGTCGCCGTCGGTGCGGGGCTGATGGTGGTCATTGGTGGATCTCCTTGTCCATCGGGGTGTTCCGAGGCTACGGATGCCGCGAGGACGACGACATGGGGCGAACCCCCCGATCGGCGGGGCGGCTGCCGCCCGTACGGACCGGCCGGACCGGGAGCCGTGCGCCCCGATCAGCCGGCGAGCAGCGCCTCCACCGGCCCGCGCGCGAAGTAGATCACGAACCCGGCGGCGACGACCCAGAGCAGCGGGCTGATCTCCTTCGCCTTCCCCGAGAGCGAGCGGACGATCACCCAGCTGATGAAGCCCGCGCCGATGCCGTTCGCGATCGAGTACGTGAGCGGCATGACGGTGACCGTCAGGAACACCGGCAGCAGCACGCTGAAGTCGCCGAAGTCGATCTCCCGGATCTGCGACATCATCAGCGCGCCCACGATGACGAGGGCCGCGGCGGCGACCTCGGAGGGCACGACGGAGGTCAGCGGCGTGAGGAACATCGCCAGGAGGAACAGCGCGCCCGTCACGAGGTTCGCGAGGCCCGTGCGCGCACCCTCGCCGATGCCCGAGCCGGACTCGATGAACACCGTGTTCGACGAGCTCGACGTGAACCCGCCCGCGACGGCGCCGACGCCCTCGACGACGAGCGCCGAGCGCAGGCGCGGGAACTCGCCCTTCGCATCGGCGACGCCGGCCTCCTTCGACAGGCCCGTCATGGTGCCGAGCGCGTCGAAGAAGTTCGTGAACACGAGCGTGAAGACGAGCATGAGCGCGGCGAGCACGCCGATGCGCTCGAAGCTGCCGAAGCTCACCTGGCCGACGAGCGACAGGTCGGGCAGGCTCACCCACTGCGCGGGCAGCTCGGGCACCGAAAGGCCCCAGCCCTGCGGGTTCACGGATCCGTCCGCGCCGAACTTCGGGCCGAGGTCGAGGATCGCCTCGAGCACGATCGCGAGCACGGTGCCCGAGAGCAGTCCGATGAGGATGCCGCCCTTCACCCTGCGAGCCACGAGCACACCGGTCAGGAGCAGCGTGACCACGAACACGACGGTCGGGATCGTGCCGACCGACCCGTCGACGCCGAGGCCGACGGGCGGCGAGGACGCGCCGGTCGCCGTCACGAACCCGGCGTCGACGAACCCGATGAACGCGATGAAGAGGCCGATGCCGACCGTGATCGCGAGCTTCAACGGCATGGGCACGGCCTCGAAGATGAGCCGGCGCAGGCCCGTGGCCGCGAGGAGCACGATGATGAGGCCGTTGACGAGCACGAGACCCATCGCCTCGGCCCAGGTGACCTGGCCGACGACCGAGACGGCGAGGAACGAGTTGATGCCGAGGCCGGCGGCGAACGCGAACGGCAGGCGCGCCACGACGCCGAACAGGATCGTCATCACGCCGGCCGTGAGGGCGGTCACGGCCGCGACCTGCGCGAAGCCCAGGTTCTCGCCCGCGACATCCGTGCCGCCCGACAGGATGATCGGGTTCAGGATGACGATGTAGGCCATCGTCACGAACGTCACGACGCCGCCGCGGATCTCGGCGGGGATCGTCGAGCCGCGTCGCGTGATCTCGAAGAAGCGGTCGAGGGCGCCCGTCGGGCGCGGCTCGGCCAGGTCGGGGCGCGGTTCGGTGTCGGGTCGGGGGGTGGTCATGGGCGTCCTGGTCGTCTCGTCGGGTGCGCGGGCGCGCACGATCGGTCGGGCTCCGCTCGTGTCGAGCGGAGGACGGGACGACGGTGGCCCGACGATGCGAGGGCGGCTCAGCCGCCGTGGAGTGCGGGAACGATGAGGTAGATGCCGTAGAGCACCGCGAGGCCGCTCAGGGCGAAGCAGGCCCACGCGCCGACGACCGCCGCACGCTTCTGACCATCGGTGAGCGGGCTCTTGCGGGCGGCCTTCGCCGCGCGCTTCGCGGCGCGCGCGGCCTCCTCGGGCGAGATGACGGTGATGGCGTCGGTGAACTCCGCCGGGGCCACCACGGGCGTCCGGCCGCCGATCGTGAGCAGGCGGATGCCGAGGGCGTACGCGCTCACGACGACGCTCGCCCCGACGAGCGAGGCGACGAGCACGATCACGAACGAGATCCAGTCGATCACGAGGTCACCTTCCGCTTCGGCTCGGGAGTGCGCTTGATCTTCACGGCACGACCCGAATCGGCCACCTCGCTGAGGACGTTCCGGTGGGAGACCTCGTCGCGTCGCGACCAGAGGAAGATGCCGCCGATGATCACCGCGGCCGCGACGGCGTCGATGAGGACCCCGACGACGCCCATCGACGCGACCACCGCCGCGAGCGCACCGACGCCCCCGGCGGCGGGCAGCGTGAGGATCCAGCCGACGCCGATCCGCCCCGCCGTGCGCCATCGCACCGTCGAGCCGCGGCGCCCGAGGCCCGAGCCGATCACCGATCCGGAGGCGACCTGCGTGGTCGACAGGGCGAAGCCGAGGTGGCTCGACGCGAGGATCGTCGCCGCCGTCGCGGTCTCGGAGGCGAACCCCTGCGCGGGCTTGACGTCGGTGAGGCCCGTGCCGAGCGTCTTGATGATGCGCCATCCGCCCATGTACGTGCCGAGCGCGATCGCGACGGCGCAGGTGACGACGACCCAGAACTCCGGCCCCGACCCGACCGGCTGCGCGCCGACGGAGATGAGCGTGAGCGTGATGACGCCCATCGTCTTCTGCGCGTCGTTCGTGCCGTGCGCGAGCGCGACCAGTGAGCTGGAGAAGATCTGCGCGTGCCTGAACCCGTCGCGCCCGTCGGGCTTGCCGTCGTAGCGCCTCGTGATCGCGTAGGCGAGCTTGGTCGCCGCGAAGGCCACGAGACCGGCCGTGAGCGGTGCGAGCAGAGCGGGCAGGATGATCTTCGACATCACGACGCCGCCGTCGATCGCCTGGATGCCGAAGCCGACGAGGGCGGCGCCGATGAGCCCGCCGAAGAGGGCGTGGCTCGAGGAGGACGGCAGGCCGAGCAGCCACGTCACCATGTTCCAGGTGATGGCGCCGATGAGGCCGGCGAAGATGAGCTCGGGCGTGATGAACACGCCGTCCTCGCCCTCGCGGATGAGCCCGCCCGAGATGGTCTTCGCGACCTCGGTGGAGAGGAAGGCGCCGACCAGGTTGAGGACGGCTGCGAGTGCCACCGCGATCTTGGGCCGGAGGGCACCCGTCGCGATCGGCGTCGCCATCGCGTTGGCCGTGTCGTGGAAGCCGTTCGTGAAGTCGAAGAAGAGCGCCAGCGCGATGACCAGCACGACGATGAGGGTGAGATCCACCGGCGTCTTTCTGTCGTCGGCGGACCGGGGTTCGCCGGATGTTCACGGAAGGTGGGTTGCGGAATTCGGCGAGCGCCGAGCCCCGTCGATCCTACGCGACGTGATCGGGCTCATCCACCACGGTCGCGAGGTCCTCGCCGAACACGTAGGTCCGGCCCACCGTTCCGCCCGCGAGCACGTCGGGCAGCCACCTGCGCGCGTCGTCCCACATCTCGGCGAGCGGCACCTCGTCGAGGGCGAACCACTCGGGGTCGAGCTCGTCGGAGGGTGCCGGCTCGCCGGTGAACACCCGCGCCACGAACACGTTCGAGACCTGGCTCCACGCCTCGCGGTGCGGGAAGAGGTAGGTCAGGCGCCCGCGGGATTCGAGGTCGACGGCCGCGACGACCAGCCCCGACTCCTCCTCGACCTCGCGCACCGCGGCGTCGACGGCCGACTCCCCCGGCTCGAGCTTTCCGCCGAGGCCGACGTAGTTGCCGGCTCCGAGGCCGTGCTTCTTCCGGCCGAGCAGCACCTCGGTGCGTCCTCCGACCTCGCGGAGGACGTAGCAGACGCAGACCTCCGGAAGCGGCATCCGCTCGGCCGACGTGCGCTCAGCCGTCATCCGCTCAGCCGACATGCGCTCAGCCGAAGAGGATCCGCGCCTCGTCGTAGCGCGACTGCGGGACGACGTTCAGCCCGCCCGTGGCATCCGCGATCGAGACTCGGGCGATGTCGGTGCCACGGAGGGTGACCATGCTGCCCCAGGCGCGATCGACCGCGGCGTCGACCGCGGCCATGCCGAGTCGCGTCGCGAGCACGCGGTCGTACGCCGACGGGGCGCCGCCGCGCTGGATGTGGCCGAGCACGGTGTGCCGCGACTCGATGCCCGTGCGCTCCTCGATCATGGGCGCGAGCTTCTCGGCGATGCCGCCGAGACGCGGCCGGTTGAACGCGTCGAGGCCGAGGTGCGAGTGCGCCTCCTCCATGGTGTCGAGCTTGAAGCCCTCGGCCACCACGATGAGGGGCGCGCGGCCGCGGTCGCGGACCGACTCGACGTAGTGGCAGATCTCGTCGATGCCCATGGGCTGCTCAGGGATCAGGATCGCGTGCGCGCCGCCGGCCATGCCGGAGTGCAGGGCGATCCAGCCGACGTGGCGGCCCATGACCTCGAGCACGATCGCGCGGTTGTGCGACTCGGCGGTGGTGCGCAGCCGATCGATCGCCTCGGTCGCGATCTCGACGGCCGTGTCGAACCCGAACGAGTAGTCGGTCGCGGCGAGGTCGTTGTCGATGGTCTTCGGGACGCCGATGACGGGGATGCCGCCCTCGTCCCAGAGCCGGCGGGCCGCGGTGAGCGTGCCCTCGCCGCCGATCGCGATGATCGCGTCGATGCCCTCCTCGTCGAGCATGCGGCGGATGTTCTCGGGGCCGCCCCGCTCGCCCTCGAAGGGGTTCGTGCGGCTCGAGCCGAGGATGGTGCCGCCCTGCTTCGAGAGTCCGCGGACGTCGTGGCGCGTGATGGGCATGATGTCGCGCTCGACCACGCCGCGCCAGCCCCAGCGGAACCCGACGAACTCCGCCTCGTGCGAGATGACGCCCTTCAGCACCGAGCCGCGGATGACCGCGTTCAGCCCGGGGCAGTCGCCGCCGCTCGTCAGAATGCCGATCTTCATGCCTGAGTGACTCCTCGTGGGAAGGGACGTTCGCGGGGGTGCCGCATCGTCGAGGCGCGAACGTCACGGAGTCTAGCGGGGCTCGCGGCATCCGGTCGCGTCGTGACCGCCCGACGTGGGCGACCGACGGCGACGACGGATGCCGCGAGCCGGCGCTACAGGGCGCCGTCCAGCGCCTGCCGGAGCAGGTGCTGCAGCGCGTCGAGCTGGACCGAATCGGCCGAGCCCGGCTCGATGTCGCTGCCGTCGAGCGCGCGGAGCGCGAGCCCCTGCTTCTGGTCGATGAGCTCGGCGATGCGGGCGTCGACGGTGTGCGCGGCGATGATCCGCCAGGCGGTGACGGGCTCGTCCTGGCCGATGCGGTGCACGCGGTCGATCGCCTGCGTCTGCTCCGCGGCGGTCCAGCTGAGCTCGGCGAGCACGACGTTCGACGCCGACTGGAGGTTCACGCCGACGCCCGCGGCCGTCAGCGAGCAGACCGCGATCGAGACGTCGGACTCGGTGTTGAACGCGTCGATCGCCTGCTGGCGCGCGACCGCCGTCTGGTCGCCGCGGATGGACACCGTGCGCAGCTCCCGGGCCGCGAACGCGGCCTCGGCCTGGTCCATGACGTCGATGTGCTTGGCGAAGAAGACGACCTTGCCCGCCGAGCGCGCGAGCTGCGCGGCGTAGTCGGCCGCGAGGCCGGCCTTCGCCTGGCCGATGCGGCGCACCATCGTGAAGACGTTCTCGCCCGACTTCGACGACTTCGACTCCTCGAGCTCGGAGAGGGCCACCGCGCGGATGTACTGGTCGCGCTCGAGCTCGTCGAGGTCGCCCACGCGGAGCTTGCGCGATTCGACCAGCGCGCGGAACCGATTCGCGAGCCGGTTGCCGAGCTCGCGCTCGGCGGCGCGGATCGAGCGGCCGAGCTCGTCGTCGAGCTCGACGTGGAGGTCGGCGATGCGCTTGTCGGGCAGGTCGGCGGCGACGTCGACCTTGCGGCGACGCACGATGCCGAGGTCGATGACGGTGCGCCGCGCCTCGGCGTAGAAGCCCGGCTCGGCGGGCGTGAGCCCGGTCTCCTCGAGCCGGCCGAGGAGCTCGGGCGACGGCCGGTCGCCGACGATCCAGCCGAGGAACTGCCAGATCGCGCGGAAGTCGTCGACGTCGTTGATGAGCGGGGTGCCGGTGAGCGCGAGCAGCAGCGGATCGCCGCCCGGCGTGTTCGAGCGGATGCGCTCGGCGAGCGCGAGGACGTTGCGCGAGCGCTGCGACTGGAGGTTCTTGATGAAGTGCGCCTCGTCGACGACCATGCCGCGGAAGCCCATGGTCGACAGCCACGACATGTGCCGGTCGAGGATGTCGTAGTTGACGACGACCACGTCGGCGAACGCGTCGACCGTGTCGCCGTCGCCGTGGATCACGGTCGCGCGGCGGTGCGGGGTCCACTGCTCGACCTCGCGCGCCCAGTTCATCTTCACGACGTTCGGCACGACCGCGAGCAGCGGGTAGGCGTCGGCGACGGATGCCGCGAGCACCGACTGGGCGGTCTTGCCGAGGCCCGGCTCGTCGGCGAGCAGGAACGTGCGGTGCCCCTGGCGCGCCGACTCGATGAACCGCGCCTGGTGGGGCATGAGCTCGAGGCCGCGCGGCGCGAGCCGGTCGACCCGCGGCGCCTCGGGCAGGTCCATCGACGCGGCCTGGCCGCCCGAGCCGGACTCGAACGACTTGAACAGCGGGCCGAGCAGCTCCCAGTTCGCGAGCCGCCGGACGGGGACGACGTGGTGGTCGCCGCGGGCGAAGTCGGGCGCCAGGAACGGGTTCGCGAGCTGCCGGGACTTCACCGACGGCGGGATGACCTGGTTGACTGCGATCTCGGGCGCCGGTGCCGGCTCGCGGACGATGATCAGCTCGTCGTCGCTGAGCTCGGCGCCCGACTCGAGGAGCCAGTCGCGGCGGAACCGCTGCGCGACCGTCGAGATCGACGCATCGGGCTCGAGCAGCGTGATGAGGCTCGTGTCGCGCGCCGCGGTCTTCGCGAGGATCTGCGCGATGCCGTCGAGGCGCTTCAGCAGTTCGGCGCGCGCGCCGTCGCCGATCTCGCCGTCGCCCTTCACCCGGGCCCGCTCCTCGCGCATGAGCAGCGCGATGACCTGGAACTTGGTGCGGTTGGTGGGGCCCAGCCTGTTCTTCTGGGCCTTCTGCTCGACCTCTCGCACCTTGCGCGCGAGGATCGGGATGATGGGCGCGTCGTCGTCACGCGAGCGCGTGCGCTGCCGCTGCCTCGTCTGGGCCAATGGTCCTCCCCTGTCTGGGCCCGATGGGATCCGGCGATCGGGACCACGGGCGGGTGGTCGGCACCGCCTGACGGGATCGGACGTCGAGGCCGTCGCGGTGCGCCGGATCCGGAGAGGCCGAGCATGGCGGAGCGAGTTCCCCCAGCCGTCGGTCGATGGATGGATCCGTCGAGCGCCTCGGCCATTCTACGCGCGGTGGCGCGGTCGGCGCGAATGCGGCGCGATCGGCACGCCCGGACCGGGACCTCGGCCCTGTCGGAGCGCGGCAGGCGGGGCTACGCTCGTGCCATGGACGAGTCGACGGGGGTCGGCGGAGGCATCGCCGACGATCACGAGTTCCAGGTCGCACAGGACGGCGAGCTCCCGCCCGCGCCCGAGCCCGACGAGGACGAGGACGAGCGGCCCGTCGGCGAGGATTCCGACGACGACGTCGTCGGCATCGACGCCGAGCGCCGCGTGGTGCTCCCCGACGAGCGCGCGCCCGCCGCCGACGAGGAGTGACCCGGCCGACCAGGAGTGACCGGGCCGACGCCGAGTGATCGGGCCGACGACGAGTGACCGGGCGGGTCAGACGCCGCCGCCGCCTCCTCCGCCGCCTCCGCCGCCCGAGGATCCGCCGCCGCTCGACCCGCCCGACGACGAGCTCGACGACGAACCCGACCAGCTGGTGCTCGACACGCTGCTGAAGGAGCTCACGCTCGCGGCGAAGTACCCCGCGTGGAAGCCGCTCCGACCCGAGTACCAGTCGGGCTCGCGCCCCTGCTCCGCGTAGAGCGCCGCGAGCACCTGGCTCCACTCGCGCTCCATCCCGAAGAGCACCGAGTACGGCAGGAGCCGCTCGTTGAGGCGCAGCACCGCCTCGGGGTCGGGCGTCCCGTCCGCGCGGATCGGCCGGCTCCCGACCGGCGCGGGGAGCCCGGTCGGGATCGCACCCGGTGCCGGCGGCGGGATGTCGAGCGCCGGCATCGGGGCGCGCTCCGCGCCGGTCGGCGACTGGAGGACGCGGAGGCGGTCGGCCTCGGCGAGCCGGATGTACTCCTCGAGGCCCTCGAGGTGGTCGCGAAGGGCGCGTCCGCGTTCCGTGAGCGGGCGGACGACGCCGACGAGGCCGAAGGTGACGAACACCATCGCGCCGGCGACGAGGATCGTGAGCCACGGCCATCCGCCGCCCATGCGCTCGTCGAGGGCGACGAAGCCGAACACGGCGGCGAGGACCGCCGCGCCGATCGCGAGCAGCGAGAGCAGCGCGCGCATGCCGCGATCGGGCCGGCGCCGGAGTCCCTCCCGTTCCACGCGGGAGTGCACGGAGGTCCGCAGCCGCGCGAGCTTCGTTCCGAGCGTGGCGTCGCGCGACTTCAGGTCGCGGCGCGAGCCGATCGCCGCCATCGGCCCGAAGACGGCCCGGAGGACGGCCGTCGCGTCGCGGTCGGCGCCCTCGATGGGCGCCGCGAGCTGCACCGTGTACTTCCGGGAGCCGGTCTCGATGACCCGCACGCGTCGGTCGACGGCCTCGGCGAGAAGGGTCGCCGTGATGCCCTTCGACGCGGCCTTGACGAGGTCGGCCGCCTCCATGAGCGTCAGCCGCTCGGGCGGCTCGTACTCCGCGATGATCAGCCCGCGACCCGGGTGGTCGCGCCACCGGGTGGCGCGCATGACCCCCGCGGTGACCGCGACGGCGATGGCCGCGAGCGCGCCGACGAGGGAGGTCATGGCCGCGGGCGAGGAAGTGAACCGCTCGTCGCGCGGCTCGAAGGTGCCGGCGGCGAACCCGAGCGCCACGGTCAGGTTCTGGTACGGACCCAGCAGGTCGGCCCGCGCGACGACGATCGGCGCGCCGTCGGGCTGCACCTCGAGGCTCGCGCACGGCGTGCTGGAGCCCTCGTAGCCGCTGTAGCAGGCGACGTCGCCGGTGAACGCCTCGACGAGATCGGGCTCGAGGCGCACCTCGGCCCGGACGACGCCGAACGGCTGGCGCCAGCCGGTGCCGTTGACGTCCCAGTAGAACTCCTGCAGGTCGAGGTCGTCGGGATCGAACGTGACGTTGCGCTGGTCGTAGGTGATCACGTAGGTCTGCTCGCCGTGCACGAAGTCGTCGGCGGCGATCGTGACGAGCTCGAACTCGCCGTCCTCGCTGCGCTCGGTCTCGAACGACCGCGGCACGCCGTCCTGGTCGAAGACGGAGCGGATGCGGATGTCGGTCGGATGCCCGTCGTAGTTGCGCGGGATGGCGCGACGGATGCCGCGGTTCTGGTCGTACTCGGGGAACACGGCGACGAGCGTCTCGGTCGTGCGGAGCGTGGAGCGGCCGTCGCCGTCGCGGCCGAGCTCGTACACCGCGTCGAAGCTCGCGAACGTGAAGTCGTCGACGTCGGCGGGGACCGCGGCAACGGGTCCGTCGACGGACCGCGCGGACGACGCGGCGAGCACGGGCGGCGACGCGGCGGCCGCCGCCGCGGGGCCGATCCCGAGCGCGAGCGCGGCGAGCGCGCTCGCCGCGACGAGGAACTGGCGCCGCCTGGTCGGACGCGGGGTCGTCATGCGCTCACGCTAGCGAACACGGCGCTCCGCGTCATCCGCTCAACCGGCCATCGGACCCGCGTCGGGGCGTATCCTGACGGGGTGATCGAGGACATCAAGAAGCGGGCGCTGCACCGGACGAAGATCATCGAGGGCCAGCTCCGCGGCATCGAGAAGATGATCGAGAACGACGACTACTGCATCGACATCATCACGCTGTCGCTCGCGGTCCAGAAGTCCCTCGGGTCGCTCAACAAGCTCCTCGTCGAGAACCACCTCCGCACCCACGTCTCGCACATGTACGAGCAGGGCGGAGACCAGCGCGAGGAGGCCGTCGCCGAGCTCGTGCGCATCTTCGAGCTCTCCAACAACCGGGGCTGATCTCCGGATGCCGCGGATCGAGCTCGTCACGGGCGACCTCACGCGGGAGCGCGTCGACGCGATCGTGAACGCGGCGAACTCGTCGCTGCTCGGCGGCGGAGGCGTCGACGGCGCGATCCACCGCGCGGGCGGTCCCGAGATCCTCGCGGCGTGCCGACGGCTCAGGGAGACGACGCTCCCCGACGGCCTGCCGACGGGCGAAGCCGTGGCGACCACCGGCGGCCGGCTGGCCGCGCGCTGGGTCGTGCACACCGTCGGGCCGGTGTGGCCGGGCGAGGGTCCGGAGGCGCTGCGCCGGCGGGCGCTCCTCGAGCGGGCGTACCGCAACTCGCTCGCGCTCGCGGCCGAGCTCGGCGCCGCATCCGTCGCCCTGCCCGCGGTCTCGGCGGGCGTCTACGGCTGGCCGGCCGACGACGTGGCCGAGGTCGCCGTCGGCACGGCCGCCGCGGCCGCGGTCGACGCCGCGCCCGGCCTCGTCAGGTTCGTGCTGTTCTCCGAGCGCATGCACGCGACGTTCGCGGAGGCCGGGGCACGCCTCGGCGCCGACGTGATCGTCGTGCGCTGACCGCGACACCGAGCGTGCGACACCTCAGGTCCCGGGCGAGGTCGAGGCGATCCACGCGTCGAGGTCGCTCGGCTGGTCGGTGATGATGCCGTCGACCCCGAGCGCGCTGACCTCCTGCCAGCGGTCCTGGCTGTTGAGGGTGTAGCAGAGCACGGCGATGCCGGCCGCGTGCGCGGAGTCGATCGCCTCGGGGGCCGCGGTGACGGATGCCGCGGTCGTGCCGAACCCGATGAGCCCGAGCTGCTCGGCCAGCGGCACCGGGTCGGCCGGCAGCTCGCGGATCAGCATGATGCGCGGCGTGGTCGGCGAGACCTGCTGGATCGACTGCAGCGTCTCGATGCTGAAGCTCTGCAGGACGACGCGGCCGCGGAGGCCGTGCCGTTCGACGAGGTCGAGCACGGTCCGCACCTCGGCCGGGGTCCAGTCGGCCTTCAGCTCGACGAGCGCCCGCGCGTCCTCGCGCTCGGCGAGCGCGACGAGGAACGCCTCGAGGGTCGGGATGCGCTCGCCCGCCCACTCGGAGGAGTACCAGGCGCCGGCGTCGAGCCGCTCGAGCCGATCGAGATCGAGGTCCTCGACGCGCGCCTCGCGACCGGCGATCCGCTCGAGGTCGGTGTCGTGGAAGAGCACGGGCACGCCGTCGCGCGTGAGCCGCACGTCGGTCTCGACGTAGGCGAGCTCGTCCATCGCGAGCTCCAGCGCCGGCATCGTGTTCTCGGGGGCCTGGGAGCGGTCGCCGCGGTGGCCGATGATGGCCGCCGCGTCGCCCGGTTGGCGGAGCGCGCCGAAGACGTCGATCGCGTACACGTCCGTGGGCGTGGAGACGCCCCAGAGCGCGGCGGCGATCGCGACCATGCCCGCGACGGCGAGTGGGATCCGGACGAGCGGCCGCGGCGGGCGTGCGAGGGTGCGGGCGTGGGGTCGAGCGGGGGTCGCGGTCGCTGGGACGACCGCGTCTCGGGTGGGACGCACTGAGGGGGCCTTTCCACGACCCGCGCCTCCTTGCGCGGGACCGTGCAGGTCACCCTAGCAAAGGCCGTTACCGTTTCGTTACTTTTTCTGGGTCCGTCGCGGCGGTGCCCGCCGGCTGCGCCGTCGACGCGGCGGCCTCCGCCTCCGCGGTGATCCGGTTGGCCATGCCCGCGAACACGATCCCGTGGAACGGGAAGACCGCCCACCAGTACAGCCGCCCGGCGAGCCCCTTCGGGAAGTACACGGCGCGCTGGCGGTAGCGCGAGCCCGAGCCATCCGGTTCGGCCGACATCTCGAGCCAGGCCCGCCCGGGCACGCGCATCTCGGCGCGCAGCCGGAGGAACCGCGGCCGCTCGATGCGCTCGACGCGCCAGAAGTCGACCGCGTCGCCCGGGTGCAGGGTGTCCGGGTCGCGTCGGCCGCGGCGGAGCCCGACGCCGCCGAAGAGCTTGTCGATCCAGCCGCGCACGGCCCAGGCGAGCGGGAAGGAGTACCACCCGTTCTCCCCGCCGACCCCCTCGATCACCGCGAACAGCGCCTCGACGGGCGCGGTCGAACGACGCTCGCGGTGGTCGGTGTAGACCGTGTGGCCGGACCAGTCGGGATCGCTCGGCAACGGGTCGCTCGGAGCTCCGGCGACCTCGGCGTTGCGCCAGCTCGTCTCGACCTCGCCCTCGCGCTCGCGCTCGAGGGCCAGCCGCACGGCCCTGCGGTACGGCGTCAGCCCCTCGGCGGGCGGCGGGATCACGTCGTCGATGTCGTGCTCGCGCATGACGCAGTCGAACTGCAGCGATTCGATGATCGGCACCGCGATGCGCCGCGGGATCGGCGTGACGAGGTTGACCCACTGCCCGGCCAGCCAGGGCGTGAGGACCGGCAGCGCGGCGATCGGACGCTGCCGGAGCCCGGCCTCGACCGCGTAGCCGTTCATGAGCTGGCCGTAGCGGAACACGTCGGGCCCGCCGATGTCGAACGTGCGGTTCACCTCGGGCGGGACCTCGGCCGCGCGGATCAGGTAGTGCAGCACGTCGCGCACGGCGATCGGCTGGATGAAGTTGCGCACCCAGCGCGGCGCGGGCATGTACGGAAGCACCTCGGTCAGGTGCCGGATCATCTCGAACGAGGTCGAACCCGACCCGATCACGACGCCGGCCTGCAGCACGATCGTCGGCACCCCGGAATCGAGCAGGATCTCCCCCACCCGCACCCGCGACCGCAGGTGCCGCGACAGGCGCCCGCCCGCCGGATGCAGCCCGCCGAGGTACACGATGCGCCGCACCCCGTTCTTCCGGGCCTGCTCGGCTACGTTCCGGGCGATCGCGAGCTCGACGTCCTCGAAGTCGCCGCGCCCGCCCATCGAGTGCACGAGGTAGTAGACGACGTCGATGTCGCGCGTGGCGCGGTCGACCGCCGCGGCATCCGTCAGGTCGCCCGCGACCAGGTCGACGTCGGCCGCCCACGGCACGTCGCGCAGCCGCTCGGGCCGGCGGACGATGACGCGGACCTCGTGCCCCTCCGCGACGAGACGCGGCACGAGGCGACCGCCGATGTAGCCGGTCGCCCCGGTCACCAGGACCCGCACGTGCGGCCTCCCCTCGTCGGCGTCGCACGGCCTCAGCCGTGCTCGTTCCCCCGACGATAGTTCCCGCTCGCGCGGGCGAGGAGGTGCTGCGCCTGTGAATCGTCCGCACGTTGCAGCGCCGCGACGAGCTTCGCCGCGGAACGCCCGCCCACCGTCATCACGGGGCGGCCGCCCCGCAGGACGATCACCGCGCCGTGCCCGGTCACCCGGTAGTCGAACGGATCGACCACCAGTCGGCCGCGCTCGTCGGAAGCCCCGTCGCGTCCGGACATGCGCGCTCGCCTACCGCAGGCTCTTCGTGTGCCAGACGGTCTTCGTCTCGGTGAACGCGGCGATCCGGTCGAGCGCCGGTGCCGCGGCATCCGGGCCCTGCTCGGGCCGCAGCACGCGCTTCAGCGTGTCGGCCGCCGCGATCTCGAGGTCGACCCAGTCGAGGTCGCCGGCGCCGACGAGGTCGAGCGCGCTGACGTCGGCGTGGCTCGCGAGCCACGGCGCGATCTCGGCGGGCGCACCCGTCAGGACGTTCACGACGCCCTTCGGCACGTCGCTCGTCGCGAGCACCTCGGCGAGGCTGATCGCCGAGAGCGGGAACCGCTCGCTCGCGACCACGACGACCGCGTTGCCCGCAACGAGCGCGGGCGCGATCGCGGAGACGAACCCGACGAGCGACGAGTCCTGCGGCGCGACGATCGCGACGACGCCCGTCGGCTCGGGCACCGAGATGTTGAAGTACGGCCCCGCGACGGGGTTGGCGTTGCCAGCGACCTGCGCGAACTTGTCGGCCCATCCCGCGTACCAGACCCAGCGGTCGATCGCCTCGTCGACCTGGGCGCCGGCCTGCGCACGCGTGAGGCCCTCGGCCTCCTCGATCTCGGCGACGAACTGCGCGCGACGGCCCTCGAGGAGCTCGGCGATGCGGTAGAGCACCTGCCCGCGGTTGTACGCGGTGGCGCCCGCCCACCCGGCGACCGCGCCGCGCGCGGCGACCACGGCATCGCGGGCGTCCTTGCGGGAGGCCTTCGCGGCGTTGGCGAGGAACGCGCCGTCGGCCGAGCGCACCTCGTAGGTGCGACCGGACTCGCTGCGCGGGAACGCGCCGCCGATGAACAGCTTGTAGGTCTTGGGCACGGCGAGGCGGCTCACTTCGCGGCTCCCTTCTTCGCGGGCTTGGTCGTTCGGCGGGTGCGGCGGGCCGGCTTCTCGTCGGCGGCTGCGGCGGATGCCGCGGACGCGGCCTCGACGGCGCGGGGCGCGGGGCGGCCGGCCCGGGTGACCGAGGCGGGCGCGAGGTACGCGCCGAGCCCGTGCCGGCCGCCCTCGCGGCCGTAGCCGGACTCCTTGTAGCCGCCGAACGGGCTGGACGGGTCGAATCGGTTGAACGTGTTCGCCCACACCACGCCGGCGCGCAGCTGGTCGGCGACGGCGAGGATGCGGCTGCCCTTGTCCGTCCAGATGCCCGCCGAGAGCCCGTAGGGCGTGTTGTTCGCCTTCGCGATCGCCTCCTGCGGCGTGCGGAACGTGAGCACCGAGAGCACCGGCCCGAAGATCTCCTCGCGCGCGATGCGGTTCGAGGTCTGCACGTTCGTGAAGATCGTCGGCGCGTACCAGAACCCGTTCTCGGGGATCTCGCACGGCGCGCTCCAGCGGTCGGCGCCCTCGGCGACGCCCGCATCGGAGAGCTCGCGGATGCGATCGAGCTGCTCGCGCGAGTTGATCGCGCCGATGTCGGTGTTCTTGTCGAGCGGGTCGCCGAGGCGGAGCGTCGACAGGCGGGTCTTCAGGCGCTCGACGACCTCGTCGTGGATCGACTCCTGCACGAGCAGGCGGCTGCCGGCGCAGCACACGTGGCCCTGGTTGAAGAAGATGCCGTTGACGATGCCCTCGATCGCCTGGTCGATGGGCGCGTCGTCGAACACGATGTTCGCGGCCTTGCCGCCGAGCTCGAGCGTGACCTTCTTGTGCGTGCCCGCGACCTGCTTGGCGATCGCGCGGCCGACCGCGGTCGAGCCCGTGAAGGCGACCTTGTCGACGTCGCCGTGGCCGACGAGGGCCGCACCGGTGTCGCCCGCTCCGGTGATGATGTTCACGACGCCGGGCGGAAGGTCGGCCTGCTGGACGATCTCGGCGAAGATGAGCGCCGTGAGCGGCGTCGTCTCGGCGGGCTTCAGCACGACCGTGTTGCCCGCAGCGAGCGCCGGGGCGATCTTCCACGCGAGCATGAGCAGCGGGAAGTTCCACGGGATCACCTGCGCCGCGACGCCGAGGGCCTTCGGGCTCGCGCCGAGGCCGGCGTAGTCGAGCTTGTCGGCCCAGCCGGCGTAGTAGAAGAACCAGGCCGCGACGAGCGGCACGTCGACGTCGCGCGACTCCTTGATCGGCTTGCCGTTGTCGAGCGACTCGGCGACGGCGAGCTCGCGGGCGCGTTCCTGGATCAGGCGCGCGATGCGGAAGAGGTACTTGCCGCGGTCGCGGCCGGACATGCGCGACCAGACGCGGTCGTGGGCGCGCCGGGCGGCGGCCACGGCGTCGTCGACATCGGCGGCGTTCGCGTTCGCGATCGTCGCGATCTTCTCCTCGCTCGCGGGCGAGATCGACTGGAACGGGGTGCCGCGGCCGTCGACGAACTCGCCGTCGATGAAGAGGCCGTAGCTGTCGCGGAGCGAGAGGATCGCCCGCGACTCGGGGGCGGGTGCGTATTCGAGGAAGCTCATGATCTATGGAACCTTCCGGTTCGGTGTTCGATGCGGGTGCGAGTGGTTCGGTGATCGAGTAGGCCGGAGGCCGTATCGAGATCAGTCGATCGTCACGTAGTCGGCGCCGGAGTAGTGGCCGGACGCCATCTTCTGGCGCTGCAGCAGCACGTCGTTCAGCAGGCTGGAGGCGCCGAACCGGAACAGGTGGGGCTGGAGCCACTCCTCGCCGACGGTCTCGGCGACCGTGACGAGGTACTTGATCGCGTCCTTCGAGGCGCGGATGCCGCCCGCGGGCTTCACGCCGATGCGCTGGCCGGTCATCAGGTGCCAGTCGCGCACGACCTCGAGCATGAGGAGCGTGACGGGCAGCGTTGCGGCGGGCTGCACCTTGCCGGTCGAGGTCTTGATGAAGTCGCCGCCCGCGAGGATCGAGAGCCACGAGGCGCGGCGGACGTTGTCGTAGGTCACCAGTTCGCCGGTCTCGAGGATCACCTTGAGGCTCGCGCTCGTGCCGTCGGGGCGGCGGCACGCCTCCTTCACCGCGGCGATCTGGTCGAAGACCAGGCCGTAGCGGCCGGCGAGGAAGGCGCCGCGGTCGATGACCATGTCGATCTCGTCGGCGCCGTTCGCGACGGCCTCGGCCGTGTCCGCGAGCTTGATCTCGAGCGAGGAGCGACCGGACGGGAACGCGGTCGCGACCGCGGCGACCGAGATGAGCCCGTCGTCGGGGTCGCCGTGCACGGACCCGAGCGCGTCGACGGCGTACGGCACCATGTCGCCGTACACGCAGACGGCCGCGACGCGCGGCGTCGTGGCATCCGCCGGGTCGGGGTTCATCGCCTTGGCGACGAGCGAGCGCACCTTGCCGGGCGTGTCGGCGCCCTCGAGGGTCGTGAGGTCGACGAGCGAGATGATGCGGTCGAGCGCCCACTTCTTGGAGGACGTCTTGATGGAACGCGTGCCGAGGCCCGCTGCGCGCTGCTCGAGGCCGACGGCGTCGACGCCCGCGATGCCGTGGAGGTACCTGCGGAGCGTGGCGTCGTCGGGCTCACCGCCGAGCACGGCGAGCGCGCGCTCGCGCGCGGTGACGAGGGAGGTGCCGGACATGGTGGGTGACCTGTCTTTCGTGGTTCGGCCGGATCAGCCGTCGAGGAGGTGGAGTGCGGTGGCCTCGTCGGTGACGAGGACCGAGCAGAGGCCGGAGCGGACGACCGCGTCGGCGACGGCGTGCTTGCTGCGCCCCGCGATCACGGCGATGCGGAGGTGTCCGTCGCGGAGCTGGTCGAGGGTCAGGCCGACGGTGCGCGCGTCGAGCGCGGGGTCGACGATGTTGCCCTCGGAGTCGATGTAGCGGCCGACGACGTCGCCCACGGCGCCCTTCTGGACGAGGAGGTCGACGTCGGCCTCGGTGAGATAGCCGCTCTCGATGTGGACCGAGGTGTGGTCGGCGGGGCCCGCGCTGAAGAGGTACGCGTCGGCGGACCTGGCGAGGTCGATCACGCCCGCGACGACGCGATCGGACTCGATCGCCTCCTTCGTCGCGAGGTGCTCGAGGATGGCGGGGCTCGGCAGCAGCGTGGCGCTGCCGCCGCCTTTCTGCGCGATCGCGACCGCGGTGGCGGCCGCCGTGCCGGCGCGACGGTTGAGGCTCACGCCGCCGTTGATCTGCACGACGTTGACGCCGGTCGCCCAGCCGTTGCGGAGGTGCTGGGAGATCTCGAACAGCGTGCGGCCCCAGCTGACGCCGAGCGTGCGCGGCACGGGTCGGAGCGCCGTGAGGTAGTCGGCCGCGGCCTGCGCGGTGCGCGCCTGCAGCT
Organism: Agromyces bracchium; assembly: GCF_009709675.1. Classification (GTDB taxonomy): domain Bacteria; phylum Actinomycetota; class Actinomycetes; order Actinomycetales; family Microbacteriaceae; genus Agromyces; species Agromyces bracchium. The sequence continues at coordinate 107,290 of NZ_WMLB01000023.1, forward strand.
CGTCGGGCGAGGCGACGCCGGCCGAGGAGACGACGATCGCGTCCTCCAGCCCGCGCTCCTCGCGCAGTCGCCGCTCGATCGGCAGGCGCCTGGCGCGCGGGTGCAGGATCTCGATGCGGATGAAGCCGCGCTGCTTGGCCTGCGCGAGCAGGCGCCCCACCTTCCAGCGCGTGAGTCGCAGCGCCTGGCCGATCTCGTCCTGCGTCTTGTTCTCTTCGTAGTAGAGCTCCGCCGCGCGGATCGAGAGGAGTTCGTCGGTCTCGTCCATTCGTCTCCTTCCGCCTCATCCAGCGTAGGCAGGCATTCGCGCATCGGCAACACTCGCGTGCAAGTCTGCTCATATGAGCAGGCGGCGAGCGGATGGCGCGCCGGATGCGGCATCGGGCGACGAGGCCGACCGGGTCGACCGACGGCCTCAGCCCCGCCGTTCGTCCTCGAGGAATCCGGCGCGCGCGACGACCACGCCGGCGACGAGCGCAGGGACGGACGTTCCGAGCAGCAGGAGCATCGGCGCGGTCCAGTCCCCGGTCGCCTCGTGGAGGAGGCCGACGGCGACGGGACCCAGTGCGACGACGACGTAGCCGACCGACTGCACGAAGCCGCTGAGGGCGACCGAACCGGCGTGCGTGCGCGTGCGGAGGTTGACGAGCACGAGCGAGAGCGGGAACAGCAGCGGCCCGATGCCCGCGAGCGCGACCCAGAGCCAGGTGAGACTCCCTGGGGCGACGAGCAGCCCCGCCCACCCCGCCGCGATCGTGCCGGCCGCGATCGCGACCATCGCCCGAACCCGCGCCGGACGGGTGGCCAGTGCGGGCACGACGAGCGAGACCGGCAGGCCCATCGCGGCGTAGAGCGCGAGCAGGACCCCGGCTGCGGCCGGAGTCGTCCCCGCGGTGTCGGCGAGCATCGAGGGCAGCCAGGCGAAGACGGCGTAGGCGTTGAAGCCGGCGATCGAGAAGACCGTGGCGAGCGCCCACGCGAGCGGCGACCGGAACGCGCCGCGGAGGAGGCCCGGCTCGGCCTCCTCGGGCAGTTCCTCCGGTGCGGTTCGGCGTGGATGGACGAGCAGCGCGACCCACGGGACGAGCGCGGCGAGGGCGACCACGGCCCAGATCTCGAACGAGGCGCGCCACCCCGCGGACTCGGCGACCGGGACTGCGACGAGCGGCGGCACGAACGTGCTCACCGACAGTGCGGTCACGTAGAGCGCGGTCACGAGCCCGATGCGATCCGGGAAGTACCGCTTGACGAGCGGCGGCAGCAGGACGTTCCCGACGCCGACGGCCGCGAAGGTCAGCGCGCTCGCGGCGAAGAGCCACCACGCCGACCCCGCGAGCCCGCGTGCGGCGCTGCCTGCGACGAGCGCGACGAGGGCGATGACGAGCACCGGCTCGAGGCCGGCCCGCCGCGTGAAGACGGGCGTCGCGATGCCGAACACGGCGTAGCAGAGCGGGGGCAGCATGCCGAGGATGCCGACCAGTGCCGTCGAGATCGGGATGTCGCGCTCGACCAGGTCGAGGATCGGCGAGAGCGAGGCGACCGCCGTGCGCAGGTTGAACGCGACGAGCAGGATCCCGAGGAGCGCGAGGGTGCGCCCGTGCCAGAGCGGCCTGGTCGTCGCGGGACTCACCCGCCGAGTCTAGGCGCGACCGCGGATGCCCGAGCGGACCGCTCGGACCCCGGGCGTCCGGTCACGCCGAAGCGCGCTCGAGGACCTCGGCGACGTGCGCGCCGAACGTGCAGTCCATGAGGTCGGCCGCATCGCGGTCGCGCTTGGCCGCGAGGCCGATGCCCGAGGCGAGCAGGGTGTTGATGAGCATCCCGTCGGCGAGGAACCGGTGGATCTGCTCGGGCGTGAAGCCCGCCTCGTCGCGGAGCATGCGGAACACCTGGAGGAACCCGTCGCGCGCGGCGGGGCCGATGACCGGATCAGAGCCCATCATGAACCCGTGCAGCAGCGTGAGCAGCGTGCCCCGGTCCTCGACGAGCTCGAGGTACGCGGCCCCGAGGCGCGCTTCGCGATCCGTCGCATCGCCCGGCGCATCCTCGGCGAGCGCCGCACGGAACGACGCGAGCAGGCGGGCGAGCGTGCGGTCCAGCGTCTCGAGGAAGAGCTGCTCCTTGGTGCCGAAGAGCCGGACGACGTACGGCTGGCTGATGCCCGCCGCACGCGCGACGCGGTCGGTGGTGGCCCCCGCGTACCCGAGCTCGCCGAACACGGTCGTGGCGGCGGCGAGGATCTGCTCGCGCCGTTCCTCGGCGGGGATGCGCTCGGCTCGTGGGGTCATGCTTGACATGTTATCAGTCGATTACTACATTCCCTCTTGTAATCATTCGATTACTCCATTTCGATCGAAACGAGCTCGGACATGCCATCACTCCGCCGGACCCCCGTCTGGCTCATCCTCGTCGCGACGTCGCTGCCGATGTTCATGGCGTCGCTCGACAACCTCGTCATCACCAACGCGCTCCCCGTCATGGCCGTCGACCTCGGCGCCGGGATCGAGGAGCTCCAGTGGTTCCTCAACGCCTTCACGCTCGCGTTCGCGACGTTCATCCTCCCCGCGGCCGCGCTCGGCGACCGCATCGGCCGGCGCACCGTCTTCCTCGCCGGGATCGCGGTCTTCACGGCGGCGAGCGTCCTGACCGCACTCAGCACCGAGCCGTGGATGGTCATCGGCGCACGCGCCGTCCAGGGCCTCGGCGCGGCGGCGATCATGCCGCTGTCGCTCACGCTCGTGGCCGGAGCCGTCCCGACCCGGCTGCGCCCCCTCGCGATCGGCATCTGGGGCGGCGTGTCCGGCCTCGGCGTCGCGCTCGGCCCGCTCGTCGGCGGCGCCGTGATCGAGGGCTGGAACTGGCAGTCGATCTTCTGGATCAACGTGCCCATCGGCGTCGTCGCGTTCGTGCTCGCTCGCCTGGTGCTCGACGACGCGCGCGGCGAGCGCCGCCCGATCGACCTCCTCGGCGTCGCCCTGGCCGGCCTCGGCGTCCTCGGCGTGGTCTTCGGCATCGTCCGCGGCAACGAGGCGGGCTGGACGAGCGGCGAGGTGCTCGTCCCGCTGGTCGCCGGGGCGGTGCTGCTCGTCGGGTTCCTCGTCTGGGAGGCGCGCGCGAGTTCGCCCGTGCTGCCGCTGTCGCTCTTCCGCGACCGCAGCTTCAGCGTCGCCAATGCGGTGGGCTTCACCTTCAGCTTCGGCGTGTTCGGCGCGATCTTCCTGCTCGTGCAGTTCCTCCAGGTCGTCCAGGGGCGCAGCGCCCTCGAGGCCGGGCTCATGACGATGCCGTGGACGCTGGCGCCGATGTTCGTCGCGCCGGTCGCGGGTCTGCTCGCACCGCGCGTCGGCACCCGCGCCCTCATGGTCGCCGGCCTCGCCGCACAGGCGACGGCGATGTTCTGGATCGCCGCGACCCTCAGCGCGGACGTCGCCTACCCGACCCTGGTCCCGGCGTTCGCCCTCGCGGGCATCGGCATGGGCCTCGTGTTCGCCCCCATGGCGACGGCCGTGCTCGCGCACATGCCCGAGCGCGACCACGCGAAGGCGTCGGGCACGAACTCGACCCTCCGCGAGATCGGCGGCGCCCTCGGCGTCGCCGTGCTCACGGCGGTCTTCACCGGTGCGGGCGGTGCGCTCACCCCCACGGCGTACGTCGATGCGGCGATCCCCGCGGTTGCGACCGGCGCCGCGGTGCTCGCCGTCGCCGGTGCGCTCGCGCTCCTGCTCCCCGCGGGCCGCGCGACGCAGCCGAGCGAGGCGGTTCCGGCCGCCGAGGAGGAAGCGAGCACCGCGCCGGCCGCCGCGGCCGTTCCCGTCGCCGGTTGACGCGCTCGACGCAGGCGAACCCCGCGGGTCCCGCGACCGCGCCCACCGGATCGTCGGTGGGCCGGTCCGGGACCCGCGGTCGCGACGCGACGTGCCGCGTCTAGGCTGGTCGCGTGGCCGACCTCTCGCGCTATCTGCCGCTCAGCCGGCGCCCCGACGTGGACGAGTCCGGCGTGACCGCCGACCGACGCGCCGAGACCTCCGAGGTGCTGCGATCGCTCGCCGCGCTGCTGCGCGCCGCCGGCCACGACGATCTCTGGACGACCTCGACCGAGCGCGCCGGGTGGCGTGTCGCCGACGTCGCGGCCGACCTCGTCCGGGGCTTCGACCGGACCCGCACCAGGCGGGCGCTCGACGCGGCCGAACGGCTCGTGCGCGGCGGCGAGGCACGCCGGCTCGACGAGCTGCGCCCCCTCGACGGTCCCGCGGCCGCGGCCGACGCGCTCGACGCCCGCGCCGCCGACCTCCTCGCGCGTGATCGGCCGACGGGCGTCGTCGAACTCGACGACGCCGTGGTCGCGGCGCTCCTCATCGGCGCTGCGGCGGGCACGGTCGTGCCCGTCTCCCCTCGGGCGTCGGGCGCGGTCGCGCTCCGCCGCGCCGCGGCGGCCCCGACCGAGATCCGGGCCGTGATCGCCGGCCACACCCTGCGGGCGACGGATGCCGGGTGGGAGTTCGGGCACGGCAGCCCCCTCGTCGACACGGCGAACGGGCTCCTGCGCTTCCTCACCGGGATCGGCACGGTCGCACCGCACCCGCCGGCCGGCGACGAGCCCCGATCGGCGCAGCCCGGGCGCGACTGACCGCGCGCGACCCGTCGCCCGGCGTGCCGCGATCAGCCGACGAGCGTGCGCGCCCGATCGACGTCGCGGCCCATCTGCACGATGAGCGCGTCGATGCCGTCGAACTTCTCCATGCCGCGGATGCGGTGGGCGAACTCGACGCCGACCACGTGGTCGTAGAGGTCGAGGTCGCGGTCGAGCACGTACGCCTCGACCTGCTTCTTCGGCACGCCCTCGAAGGTCGGGTTGTCGCCGACCGAGATCGCCGCCGGATAGCGCACGCCGCCGTCGATGAGCCAGCCCGCGTAGACGCCGTCGCCCGGGACGAACCCCTCGGAGTCGAGCGCGAGGTTCGCCGTCGGGTACCCCAGCTCGCGACCGCGCTTGAAGCCGTGCACGACGATGCCGCTGACCGTCGGCACGTGGCCGAGCAGCTCGGCGGCGTGCTCGACCTCGCCGGCCTCGAGGAGCTCCCGGATCCAGGTGGACGAGACGCGGCGCCCGCCCTCGGGAACCACGTCCTCGACGACGACGACCTCGAAGCCGAACTCCTCGCCCTGCCGGCGGAGCATCGTCACGTCGCCCTCGTTGCCGGCGCCGTACCGGAAGTCGTGCCCGACGAGCAGCACCTTCGCGTCGAGCGCGTCGACCAGGAACCGGCGCACGAACGCGTCGGCCGTGTTCGACGCGAGCGCGCCGTCGTAGTGGAGCAGCACGGTCGCGTCGAGGCCGGTCGTGGCGAGCAGCTCGAGCTTCTGGCGGGTGCTCACGAGCTGCGGCGGGCACCGGTCGGGTGCGTGGAAGGCGGCCGGATGGCGGTCGAACGTGATCGCGACGGCCTCGAGGTGCCGCGACCCGGCGATCTCGCGCAACTTCGCGATGACGGCGCGATGCCCCTGATGCACGCCGTCGAACTTGCCGATCGTCACGGCGGACGGACCGTAGTGGGCGGGGACCGCCTCGATCCCCGCGAAGGTCCTCACGCGCGCCCCTCGGCGTCGACCGCGGTGCGCGCGCCCTCGCCGCGGACGTCGGCCGCGGCATCCTGCACCGGGTGGCGCGCGAGCCACCACATGCCGAGCGGCGGCAGCACGAGCGGGATGAACAGGTACCCGCGGCCGAACCACGACCACACGGTGTCGTGCGGGAAGAGGTCGGGGCGCACGATGCTGAGCAGGCCCACCACGACCACGCCGGTGAACTCGAAGAGGATCGTCGCCCACGCGATGCGGTACCACGTGCGGCCGGGCATCACGAGCGCGACCGTCGCGAGGATGTAGACGACGGCGGCGAGCGCCGAGAGCGCGTACGCCACGGGTGCCTCGTCGAACTTCTCGACGATCTGCACGAGCGAGCGCCCCGTCGCCGCGAGCGCGAGCACGCCGTAGACGGCGACGAGCACCCGGCCGATGCCGCTGAGGCGCCCGCGACGGCGCGCTCCGACAGGTGCGGTGGATGTCTCGTTCATGTCGTTCGATTCTCCCAGACCGAGCCTCACGCCTGCTGCACGGTCCAGATCTGGAGCATGCGGTAGACCATGACCGCGACGGCGAGCGCTCCGACGCCGCAGACGACGGTCGCCCAGCGGCCGCGGTCGATGAGCGCCCAGAGCGCTGCAGCGGGCGGCAGCAGCACCGCACTGACGAGGTAGACCCAGAACTCGAGGAGGCTGCCCGTGGGCGGATTGCCGACCGCGGGTGCGACGAGCGCGACGACGACCTGGCCGATGAGCAGCACCTCGACGAGCGCGAGCGAGCCGAGCACGAGGTCGTTCGGCACGCGCCCGGCGAGGCCGAGCACGATGCAGAGGAGCCCCGCCACGACGGCGATCCCCACCTGCGCGTACGCGAACCACTCGATCATGCGACCTCCTCCGCGGGGAACCCCGTGATCACCTTGAGCTGCGGGCCGCGACGTTCGACGATCGCGACGAGCACGTCGCCGGGGCCGATGGCGGCGATCGGGGTGCCGCCGGCGAGCTCGCGCACCGCGGCGGGGGCGTCGACGCGCTTGCCGTGGCGGAGGTCGCGCACCGCGTCGGCGTCGACCTCGACCACGTGCAGGGTCCGCCGGGCCGCCTGGGCGGGCGTCAGGCGTGCAGCGGCGACGTCGAGGCCCTCGAGCGCGCCCGCCTCGGCGACGTCGAAGCGGCCGATGCGCGTGCGCCGGAGCGCGGTGAGGTGCCCGCCGACGCCGAGCGCGGCGCCGAGGTCGCGCGCGAGCGCACGCACGTAGGTGCCCGACGAGCACGCGACGCGCACGTCGAGGTCGAGCCATCCGTCGCCCTCGCGCACCTCGAGGAGGTCGAACGCCGACACGGTCACGGTGCGCGCCGCGAGCTCGACCGCCTCGCCGTCGCGCACGCGCTGGTACGCGCGCTTGCCGTCGACCTTGACGGCGCTGACGGCGCTCGGCACCTGGTCGATGGTGCCCGTGAGCTCGGCCATCCCGACCTCGACCGCGGTGCGCGCGATGGCCGCGACGGCCTCGGCGGATGCCGCGGGCAGGGCCTCTCCCTCGGCGTCGTCGGTGGTCGTGGCCCAGCCGAGGCGCACGGTCGCGAGGTACTCCTTGTCGAGGCCGACGAGGTGGTGGAGGAGCCTCGTCGAGCTCTCGATGCCGAGCAGGAGCAGGCCCGTCGCCATCGGATCGAGCGTGCCGGCGTGGCCGACCTTGCGGGTGCCGGCGAGGCGCCGCACGCGGGCGACGACGTCGTGGCTGGTCATCCCCTGCGGCTTGTCGACGAGGAGGATGCCGCTGTTCACGCCGTACAGGCTAACAGCGGGTGCCGACGGTCCCGACCGGTCGCCCTACGCTGGTCCGGTGAGGATCGGGATCATCGGCGCGGGCGCGCTCGGCGGCACGTTCGCCGCACTGCTCGCACGTGCGGGGCACGACGTGGAGGTGACGGCCCGCGGCGCGGGCCTCGAGGCGATCCGCGAGGGCGGCATCCGGCTCTCGGGCGGGTACGGCGAGGCGCACGTGCATCCGGCCGCGGCCGAGCGCCTGACCGTGCGGCCCGAGCTCGTGCTCGTGTGCACGAAGGCGCAGGATGCCGCGGGCGCGATCACCGCGAACGGCGCCGCGATCGACGGCGTGCCCGTCGTGGTCGTGCAGAACGGCCTCGACGGCGTCGCGACCGCGGAGCGGCTGCTCCCCCGCTCCTCGTGCATGGGGATGCTCTCGATCATCGCGGCCAACTACACCGAGCCTGGGTCGGTGCGCGTGACGACGACCGCGGCGAGCTACCTCGGGCGGGGCGACGGCGCGCCCGACGACGAGGTGCGGAGCATCGCCGCCATCCTCTCCGAGGCCGTGCCGATCGTCGCGGTGTCGAACTTCCGCGGTGCGCAGTGGACGAAGCTCGTCGTCAACATGCTGAACGCGGTCCCCGCGATCGTGGGCCGGAGCGTCCAGGACGTCGTCGACGACCGGGCGCTCCGACGCGTCGTCGCGGCCTCGATGCGCGAGTGCGTGCGCGTGGGCGTCGCCCGCGGCATCCGCTTCGGATCGCTCCAAGGTCTCGGCGACGCTCGCCTCCGCGCGTTCGCGCGGCTGCCTCTCCGCCTCGCGCAGGTGCTGCCGTGGTCGATGCGCGTGCGCATGGGCTCGGTGCCGAACCTCGGGTCGACCCAGCAGAGCCTGCGGCGCGGGCAGCCGACCGAGGTGGACTTCCTGAACGGCGCCGTCGTCCGCGAGGCGCAGGCGGCCGGGATCGACGCGCCCGTGAACCGGGTGCTCACAGCGCTCGTGCACGAGGTCGAGGCCTCCGGAGCCCCGCTGCCGCCTGAGCGCGTGTTGGCGGTCCTCGCCGACCTCGGCGCGGAGTGACCGGGTCGCGGCCCTCGCGCGGCTAAGGTGCCCGTGCACCCGACCGGAACGACCCGACCGAAGCGAGCCGACGTGGAACCCGACGACACCGCCATCGAATCCGAACCCGCGACCGCTGCGTCCACCGAGCCCGAGACGACGCGCTCGCGTCCGCTCGGCTGGTGGCTGTGCCTGCTCATCGGCGCCGCCGCGGCCGCGATCGGCCTGCTCCCTTGGCTCGTCGAGGGCATGCGGCTGCCGCTGCAGAACCTGTGGGCGACGGATGCCACGCCCGACGAGTACCCGCTGGTGCTGCTGCCCTTCAGCCAGTACTTCCTCACGCGGATCGCCGCGCTGCTCGTCGTCGGCGCCGCGATCGCGGGCATCGTCGCGCGTGCGACGCGGTCGCGGCAGCGCCGCTTCGGCATCGCCTGGATGCTCGCCGGACTGCTCGCGGTGCAGGTGACGGCGATCGTGCAGACCACCACGGTCGTCCGCGAGGGACTCCAGGAGCGGTTCGAGTCCGACCTGTACCTCGCGGCGCTCGTCGCCATCGCGGTGCTCGCGAACCTCATCGGCGTGCTGGTGATGCTGCTCGTCGGCGCCGCCCCGCGCGCGGGCGCCGTCATCGGGTTCGCCATCGCCGCCGTGCTCGCGCCGTCGTGGCTCGGCGGCCTGCTCCTGCCCGACCCGGTGACGACCGGGCCCGCCACCGACGCCGTGCTCTTCGTGCTGCGCTGGCTGCCCGCCGTGCTCGTCGGCGCCGCGATCGCGTGGGGCGGCGTCGGCTCGATCGGCCGCGTCATCGCCGCGATCGGCGCGCTCGTCGTGCTCTGGATCGGCCCGGCACTCATCACCGCGGTCTCGAACGCCGCCGGGAGCCGCGTGCTCGCACGCCACCCCGACGAGATGCTCGACCAGGCCGTCGGGGTCTTCCGGGCGGCCTCGACGACGCCCGAGCTCGTCGTGCCGCCGATCGTCGTCGCCGTCGTGGTCGCCGCACTCGGGCTGGTCGGCGGGCTGGTCGTGCGGCGGAACCGCGCGTCGACGGCCGCTCCGGGCTCGTCGCCGGGGTCCGACGGCGCGTCGGCGCGCGCGGACGACGACACCGTGGCATCCGGCCCGCCCCCGTCGCGGACGGACTGACCTGACCGACGACTCTCAGTCGGCCTCGGGCCGTGTGCCCGCCGCCTCGGCCCACGCCTCGTCGGCCGGCCCGTCGTCGTCGCCGGCGCCGCCCGCCGCGCCGCGGGTCGGATGCGCGGGGTCCGCGAGGTCGACGACGATGGACGCGACCTCCCGCGGGTCGCTCGACGCGTAGGCGAGCCGGTCCGCGGCGTCCGTGGGCTCGCCGTCGACGGCGATCGCCACGTCCCATTCGTCCCGCAGCCGCGTGCGCAGGAGGAACCGGCCGTCGAGCACGAGGATCGCGTCGGCGGGGCCGGTCCGCCACTTCGGCTCGATCCACGCGTCGCGCGCGAGGTCGAAGCCGCGCGTGACGAAGGCGGTCGACCCGGCCATCCGGTACGGCTCCACGAGCGTGCGCTGCAGCAGCGACTCGTCGATGCCGTAGCGCCAGTATCGTTCGGGCGTGTCGGGTCCGTACTCGGCCTGGGCCTCGCGCGACCGGTGGAAGTCCTCGACGCTCGCGCGGAACACCGCCAGGTCGCGCTCGCGGAGCACGTCGGCGAGGTCGTCGCCGAGCGCGGTCTTGCCGCTCCGGAGCGGCCCGTCGATCGCGACGATCACCCGACCTCGGCCCGTGCGGGCGAGGAACTCGTCGGCGACCCCGCGGAGGAACGCCACCCGGGGTGTGGTGACCAGGCGCATGCTCCGAGCGTACGTCGCCCGACTCGGTCGCGTCGACCGGCGCCCCGCCCCGAGTCGTCGGCCATACGCTGGACGGATGCCGACCCCCGTGCCGAACGTGGACGCCGCCTCCGCGCGGGCGATCGCCGACGCCGTGAACGAGTGGTTCGCCGGCGCGGCGCGGCCGCTCCCCTGGCGGGCGGCGGATGTCTCCCCCTGGGCCGTGCTCGTGAGCGAGTTCATGCTGCAGCAGACCCAGGTCGCGCGCGCGCAGCCGCGCTGGGAGGAGTGGATGCGACGATGGCCGACGCCCGCCGACCTCGCCGCCGCGCCGCCGTCGGAGGCCGTGCGCATGTGGGATCGGCTCGGCTACCCGCGCCGGGCGCTGTGGCTGCACCGCGCCGCGACCGAGATCGTGGAGCGTCACGGCGGCGAGGTGCCGCGCGACCTCGACGCGCTCCTCGCCCTGCAGGGCATCGGGCCCTACACCGCGCGGGCGATCGCGGCGTTCGCGTTCGGGGAGCGGCACCCGGTCGTCGACACGAACACGCGGCGCGTCATCGCGCGAGCGGTCGACGGCGTCGGCGAGGCCGGCCCGCCGGCGACCCGGCGCGACCTCGACGCGATGTCGGCCCTCCTGCCCGACGACCCCGGCGCGGCGCGCGTGTTCAACGCCGCGGCGATGGAGCTCGGTGCGACCGTCTGCACCGCGCGCGCACCGCGCTGCGACGACTGCCCGATCGCCGCCCGCTGCGCCTGGCGGTCCGCAGGCTACCCGGCCTACGACGGCCCGCGCCGAGCCCGTCAGGCGCGCTTCGAGGGCAGCGACCGCGAGGCCCGAGGACTCGTCATGCGCGAGCTGCGCGCGGCACACCGCCCGGTCCCCGTCGACGAGCTCGCGCACGCAGTCGCCGATCCGGAGCGGCTCGCCCGCGCCGTCGACGGGCTCGTCGCCGACGGCCTCGCCGTGCCCGTCGAGGGCGGGCTCGCGCTGCCGGAGGCGTGATCCCGGCTACTCCTCGTCGAGTCCGATCAACTCGAACGCCTCGACCGGCGCCCGACGACCCTTCACCTGGAGGGCGCCGAGGGGGCGAAGCACGGCCGACGCGCCGAGCCGGCGTGCGGTGTCCGCTCCGATCGCGACGCCGCCGACCGGCGCCGAGCCCTCGAGCCGGGAGGCGACGTTGACCGCATCGCCGATCACCGTGTACGTGCGGCCGCCACCGGTGCCGAGGATCCCGACGTTGACCACTCCCGAGTTCACGCCGACGCGGAACCGCGGCCAGTTCGGATGCGCGGCCTGCACCGCGGCGGCCGCCCGCTGCAGCGCCAACGCCGCGCCGGCCGCCCGGCGCGCGTGCGACGAATCCGAGGCGGCGTCCTCGAACACGACCATGACGGCGTCGCCGATCAACCGGTCCACGCGACCGCCGTAGCGTTCGACGAGGGGCGGGATCACGTCGGTGAAGTACGCGTTCAGCGTCGCGGTGACCTCGGCCGGATCGTGCGCCTCCGAGAAGCTCGTGAAGCCCTCGAGATCGGCGAAGAGCACCGACACCTCGCGCTCGCCGGCGGCGGTGTCCCGCGTGTAGAGACCCGCCCAGCGCTCCTCCCGCCACGAGCGCTGCGCGGCGACGACGATGACCACGAACGCGGCCAGCATGAGCACGTGCCACTCCCACCACGACAGGTGCCAGTTGCGACCGAACACGACCGCGATCTCGGCCTCGGCGAGGAGGGTGAACGCGGCGGCGAACGCGAGCGGCAGCGGCGAGGCGGCGTGCCGCGGCATCCGGAGGTACCTGACGACGGCGACCGCGTAGCAGGCGAGCCCGACGATGGCGAGCAGCGCGAAGGGGATCGTCATGCGCTCGGGGGGCGTCTCGGCGAACGGCCCGATCTCGAGCAGCGACACCGCGCCCCAGGCGAGCATCGCCGCGACGAGCCCGGCCACGAGCCAGGGCGCGAGTCGCAGCACGCGCGCGCCGTGCGCGCCGTCGAGGTCGGCGCTCGACCACCCGGCGAACACCGCGGCGATCGTCAGGCCGACCGGCGTCGCGAGCGCGAACCCGGTGTTGCTGCCGGCGAGCAGCACGCCCGGCGTCGCGAGCGCGTGCAGCGCGAGGAACCCGGCCGCGGCGAGGAACGAGAGCGAGACCAGGACGAGTCGTGCGTCGTGGCGCAGGCGCGCCGCCGCGGCGACCGCCCACGCGAGCGCCGCGTTGATGGTCCCGGCCGCGAGCACGAGCCAAAAGTGCGTCGGCTGATGCTCCCACTCGAGGTCGAGCCCGGGGCGGGCGATGAGGAGCGCGAGCCCGGCGAGCGGGATCGCGAGGAGCACGATCGCCCACGCGACCCGCCCGGCGGTCGGCGGCGGTGCCGTCGGACCCGTGCCGGGCGCGAGCCCGCTCACGGCCCGGATGCCCCCGAACCCTGCGCCGCGGTCGGCGCGGCATCATCAGCCGGCGGGGTCGGCGCGGCCGGCGGTGCGACATCCTCGGCCGGCGGGGCAGGCGGAGCCGGTGGCTCCGGCACGGGCGATGCGACGCCGAGCGTCGCCGCGGACGCCGGTTCCACCGTGCCGGTCTCGACCTCGGCGAGTCGCCGGTGCACCGAGGACACCACGACCGATCCCTCGCCGACCGCCGACGCGACGCGCTTGACCGAGCCGCGCCGTGCGTCGCCCACGGCGAACACGCCCGGCACGCTCGTCTCGTGCGGGAACGGCTCGCGTTCGAGCGGCCAGTTCGCGCGTTCGCCCTCGGCGACGACCTCGGGCCCGGTGAGCACGTACCCCCAGCGGTCGCGCAGGATCTCCGGCGGCAGCCATTCGGTGCGCGGTGCCGCACCGATCAGCACGAAGAGCCCGCCGCACTCCACGTCGCGCTCCTCGCCCGTGTCGCGGTCGCGCACGCGGATGCGCTCGAGCACCCCGTCACCGCCCCCGCCGACGACCTCGGCGCGCGTGCGCACGGCGACGCCCTGCGCGACGAGCTGGTCGATGAGGTACTGCGACATGCTGGCGGCGAGCCCCGTGCCGCGCACGAGCACCGTGACGGATGCCGCGTACCGGGCCAGGTGCAGCGCCGCCTGTCCGGCGGAGTTGCCGCCGCCGATGATCGTGACGTGTCGCCCGGCCATGCCCTGCGCCTCGATCGCCGAAGCCCCGTAGTACACGCCGGCGCCCTCGAAGGGGGTCAGTTCATCAACGTCGAGTCGGCGGTACGACACCCCCGTCGCGAGGACGATCGACGAGCAGCGGATGCAGTCCTCGGGCGCGACGCGCACGCGGAATCCGTCGGCATCGCGTTCGATGCCGACCGCCTCGCGCGCGTGCGCGAAGCGGGCCCCGAACACCCACGCCTGCTGGTAGGCCCGCTGCGCGAGCTCCGACCCCGAGATGCCCCGCGAGAAGCCGAGGTAGTTGCGGATGAGCGAGCTGGAGCCGGCCTGTCCGCCGATCGACTCGCGTTCGACGACGAGGACGTCCAGGCCCTCGGATGCCGCGTACACCGCAGCGGCGAGCCCACCGGGCCCCGCCCCGACGACCACGACGTCGGCCTCGCCGTCGAGGGTCGTCGTGAGCCCGTACGCGGCGGCGAGCTCGGCGTTGCCCGGGTCGAGGAGCACCCGGCCGTCCAGGAGCAGCACGACCGGGACGTCCGGCAACTCCTCCTCGACGCCGACCGCGAACAGTCGCTCGCGCGCGGCGTCCGACCCGGGCTCGAGCCACTCGTGCGGGATGCCGCCCCGGGCGAGCAGGCTCCGGAGCTCGTGCGTGCGCGGCATCCCCGCCCGTCCGATCACCGCGACCTCCCGTGGTCGCAGGCCGATCGAGCGCTCCCACTCGAGCAGGAACTCGGTGATCGTGCGGTGGAAGTACTCGTCGGGCGAGTGCCACGGGCGGATGACGTAGTACTCCAGCTCGGCGGCGGCCATGAGCGAGAGGATCTCCTCGCGCACGGCCGAATCGCCCCACTGCCCCCACTCGATGAGGCGTCCGCGCCGGACGTCGGGGAACCGGCGGCGGGCGTGCGAGAAGACGGTGCGCCCGTCGAGATCGCCCGCCCGGTCGGCGAGGATCAGCGCGAGCTGGCCGCCCTCGTCGGCGAGCGCGTCGATGCGTTCGGCCGCCTCCCGGTCGTCGTGGACGGGAACGACGGCGTAGTCGACCGTGTAGCGGCGCTCGAGTTCGGTGACGACGGAGGTGCGCGCGCCGGGCTCGCGTGCGACCACCATGATGACCGGTCGTGCGACGCTCGACATGCGCTCTCCTCCCGCCGGCGCGCCGCGACCACCCGCATCCGGGTCGCCGACCGGGCACCGCCGACGCCCGCAGTGTACCGCCCGCTCCCTCGCGCACGACAGGGGCGTCGGGCCGGTCGCGTGCGGCTCGGGCGAACGGATGCCCCGGGGCGTCGGCCCCGGGGCATCCGTCTCGCTGCTCGGCCGCGCCGCGGCCGCACGGGTCAGCCGACCGTCGCGGTCGCCTCGGTGCGCGCCCGGTCGGCGGCATCGACCTCGCGGAGGTCGAGCCCGCGGGTCTCGCGGGCCGCCGCGACGGCGACGAGCGTGATCGCGCAGGCGACGGCGACGTAGATCGCGATCGGCACGCTCGAGCCGTACTGCCCGAGCAGGGCCGTGGCGATGATCGGAGCGAGCGATCCGGCGAAGATCGAGGTGACCTGGTATCCGAGCGAGACGCCCGAGTAGCGCATGCGCGTCGGGAACATCTCGGCCATGATCGCCGGCTGCGCCGCGTACATGAGCGCGTGGAACACGAGGCCGAGGGCGATGGCCGCCCAGATGACGATCGGGTTGCCCGTGTTCATGAGCGGGAACGCGAAGAACGCCCACGTCGCGCCGAGGATCGCGCCGGCCGCGTAGACGGGCTTCCGGCCGAAGCGGTCGGAGAGGTTGCCCGCGATCGGGATCGCGACGAAGTGGACGGCGTGCGCGGCGACGAGGATGAGCAGCGTGTTCGCCGTGCCCTCCTTCACGACCTGGGTGAGGTACACGATCGAGAAGGTGACGACCACGTAGTAGAGGATGTTCTCCGCGACACGGAGGCCCATCGCGGTGACGACGCCGCGCGGGTAGCGCTTGATGACCTCGAGGACCCCGTAGCTCGTCGCCTTGGCGGCGTCGCGCTCGGCCTGCATCTCGAGGAAGATCGGCGCGTCGGTGACCTTGGTGCGGATGTACCAGCCGATGAGCACGATGACCGCGGAGAGCCAGAACGCGACGCGCCAGCCCCAGCCGAGGAACGCCTCGTCGGAGAGCGTCGAGCTGAGGACGAACAGCACGAGCGTGGCGAGCAGGTTGCCGACCGGGACGGCGGCCTGCGGCCAGCTCGCCCAGAAGCCGCGACGCTCGGACGGGCTGTGCTCGGCCACGAGGAGGACGGCGCCGCCCCATTCGCCGCCGAGCGCGAAGCCCTGCAGGAACCGGAGCAGGACCAGGAGCGCCGGTGCGGCGAGTCCGATCTGCGCGTAGGTCGGCAGGCAGCCGATGAGGAAGGTCGCGACGCCGATCAGGATGATGCTGAACTGCAGCAGCTTCTTGCGGCCGTACTTGTCGCCGAGGTGGCCGAACACGATGCCGCCGAGGGGCCTGGCGATGAACCCGACCGCGTACGTGAGGAATGCGGCGATGATGCCGGCGTACGGGTCGTCGGACGGCGGGAAGAAGGTCGTGCCGAAGACGAGGGTGGCGGCCGAGGCGTAGAGGAAGAACTCGTACCACTCGACGACGGTGCCGGCCATCGACGCGGTGACGACGCGGCGGAGGCCCGACGTCGCGGGGTTCGCGGCGGCGTCCCGTGCGGGTGCCTGGGTCATTCGATGCTCCTTTGCATGGAACGTGATGGGGGTCGGACGCTGGCGCGTCACCGGACGAGTCTCGCGTGCATGCCTGTGCAGTCCAATGACGAACCTCGCACCCGCGATGTGCGAAACTGCACAGATGCCAGCCGCACCGCCACGCCGGACGCCGAGCGCCGACGACCTCATCGTCCTGCTCGCCGTCGCCCGCGAGGGCCGCTACACCGGCGCCGGCACGAGGCTCGGCCTGAACCACACGACCATCGCCCGACGCATCGACGCGCTCGAGCAGGCGCTCGGAGGCCGGGTGCTCGTCCGCGGTGCCGCGGGCTGGGTGCTGACCCCGCTCGGCGAGCACGCGCTCGCCGCCGCGGAGGACGTCGAGCAGGCCATGCGGCGCCTCTCCCCCGACGAGCCGACGCTCGCGGGCGTCGTCCGCCTCTCGGCGACCGACGGCTTCAGCGGGTTCATCGCCTCGCCCGCCATGGCGGCGCTGCGCGCGCGGCATCCGGATGTCTCGCTCGAGGTCGTCGCCGCGACCCGCCGTGCCGCGCAGCAGCGCGTCGGGGTCGACCTCGAGGTCGTGGTCGGTCGCCCGCACGTGCACCGCGCCGAGGCGATCCACCTCGGCGACTACGTCCTGGGGCTCTACGCGAGCCGGAGCCTGCTCGCCCGATGCGGCACGCCGGCATCGGTCGACGACCTCGCCGGCGAGCCGCTCGTGTACTTCATCGAGTCGATGCTGCAGGTCGACGCGCTCGACGCGGCGCGGCGATCCACGCGCGGCATGGTCGACGCCGTGTCGAGCACCAATGTGTACGTGCACGTCGACGCCACCCGCGCGGGCGCGGGTTTCGGCCTGCTGCCGGCGTTCCTCGCGGACCCGCACGACGACCTCGTCCGGCTCTTCCCCGACGAGGTCGAGGAGCGCCTGCCCTACTGGCTGGTCTGCCGCCCCGAGGCGCTGCGCCAGCCGACCGCGGTCGCGTTCATCGCGGCACTCCGTATGCGGATGGACGAGGCGCGTGACGCACTGCTGGGTCGGCCGGCGGCGGCCTGGTAGCGCCGGAGCGCATCCCGACGGCCCCGCGCGATCAGCGGGCCGCCGACTCCTCGTCGAACTCGTCCTCGCCCTCGTCGAGATCGCGCGGCGTCACGTACGGGTCGGCGTCGCCCGCGTACTGCGCGCCGGCGGCGAGCGCCGTGGTCTCGGCGTCGCGCTCGCGAGCCTCGCGGAGCAGGTCCTCGATGTGCTGGGCGTTCTCGGGGATCGCGTCGGCGATGAACTCGAGCGTCGGCGTGAGCCGGGCGGTGATGTTGCGCCCGACCTCGCTCCGCAGCATCCCGGTCGCGGCCTTCAGCGCGAGCGCCGAGTCGCGGCGCTCCTCGTCGGTGCCGTAGACCGTGTAGAAGATGCTGGCGTGCTGGAGGTCGCCGGTGACGCGGACGTCGGTGATCGTGACGAACCCGAGGCGCGGATCGCGCAGGCCCTTGTCGAGGCGACGCGCGACGATCTCCTTGATGCGGTCGGCCAGCTTCCTGGCCCGCTGCGGATCGGCCATGATGGCCTGCCTTTCCGTTCCGCCCCGGATGCCGCGGCTGCGGTCTCGCCCGGAGCGGTCCCTTCGGTTCTGGTGGAGGGGTCGGGGCCCCGCTCATCGTGTCGACGAACGGGGCCCCGCACCGAGGGCCTAGGCCCGCGGCTTCTCGCGCATCTCGATGGTCTCGATCTCGTCGCCGACCTGGATGTCGTTGTACTTGCCGAGGCCGATGCCCGCCTCGAAGTCCGTGCGGACCTCGGTGACGTCGTCCTTGAACCGGCGGAGCGACTCGATCGCGAGGTTGTCGCCGACCACGACGCCGTCGCGGATGACGCGCGCCTTGGCGTTGCGCGTGATCGTTCCCGACCGCACGATGACACCGGCGATGTTGCCGAACTTGGAGGAGCGGAACACCTCGCGGATCTCGGCGACACCCGACTGCACCTCTTCGAACTCGGGCTTCAGCATGCCCTTCAGCGAGTTCTCGATGTCGTCGATCGCGTTGTAGATGACGTTGTAGAAGCGCACGTCGACGCCCTCGCGGGCCGCGCGCTCGCGCGCCTTCACGTCGGGGCGGACGTTGAACCCGATCACGATCGCGTTGTCGATCGTGGCGAGGTCGATGTCGCTCTCGGTGACGGCGCCCACACCGCGGTGGAGGATGCGCAGCTGGACCGAGTCGTCGACCTCGATCTTCATCAGCGACTCCTCGAGCGCCTCGACGGCACCCGACACGTCGCCCTTGATGATGAGGTTGAGCGCCTCGACCTTGCCCTCCTCGAGCGCACGCGTGAAGTCCTCGAGCGAGATCCGCTTGCGGGCCTTGGCCAGCTGGGCGTTGCGCTCGGCGGCCTCGCGCTTCTCGGCGATCTGGCGGGCCGTGCGGTCCTCCTCGGTGACGAGGAAGGTGTCGCCGGCTCGCGGGACGCTCGAGAGGCCCTGCACCTGCACCGGCCGCGACGGCGTCGCGGCGTCCACGGGCTCGCCGTTCTCGTCGCTCATCGCGCGGACGCGGCCGTAGGCCGTTCCGGCGACGATCGCGTCGCCGACCTTCAGCGTGCCCGACTGGATGAGCACGGTCGCCACTGCGCCGCGGCCCTTGTCGAGCTTGGCCTCGATGGCCACACCGCGCGCGTCCTTGTCGGGGTTCGCGCGCAGGTCGAGCCCGGCGTCGGCGGTCAGGAGGACCGCGTCGAGCAGCTCCTGGATGCCGATGTTCTCGCGGGCCGAGACGTCGACGAACAGGACGTCGCCGCCGTACTCCTCGGCCACGAGGCCGAACTCGGTGAGCTGCTGGCGCACCTTGCCGGGGTTGGCATCGGGCTTGTCGATCTTGTTCACCGCGACCACGATCGGCACGTTCGCCGACTGGGCGTGGTTCAGCGCCTCGACCGTCTGCGGCATGATGCCGTCGTCGGCCGCGACCACGAGGATCGCGATGTCGGTCACCTGCGCACCGCGGGCACGCATGGCGGTGAACGCCTCGTGACCCGGGGTGTCGATGAAGGTGATCGCTCGGTCGACGCCCTCATGCTCGGTGTGCACCTGGTACGCACCGATGTGCTGGGTGATGCCGCCGGCCTCGCCCGCGACGACGTTCGCGTTGCGGATGGCGTCGAGCAGGCGCGTCTTACCGTGGTCGACGTGACCCATGACGGTCACGACCGGCGGTCGCGCCATCAGGTCCTCGTCGGTCTCGTCCTCGAGCTCCTGGTCGAGGTCGATGTCGAAGCCCTCGAGCAGCTCGCGGTCCTCGTCCTCCGGGGAGACGACCTGGATCTTGTAGCCGAGCTCGGCGCCGAGCACCTCGAAGGTGGCCTCGTCGAGCGACTCGGTCGCCGTCGCCATCTCACCGAGGTGGAACAGGACGGTGACGAGCGAACCGGGGTTGGCGTCGATCTTGTCGGCGAAGTCGGAGATCGAGGCACCGCGGCGCAGGCGGATGACGGTGTTGCCGTCGCCGCGCGGGACGCTCACGCCGCCGAGCGACGGGGCCTCCCGCATCTCGAATTCCTGCCGCTTCGTCCGCTTGGACTTGCGCGCCTTGCTCTTGCCGCCACCGCGACCGAACGCACCCGCGGTACCGCCGCCGGGACCACGACCACGACCACCGCCGCCACCGGGACGCGGGCCGGCGAAGCCGCCGCCGGGCGCGCCGCCCGGACGGAAGCCGCCGCCGGCGCCGCCGCCGGGACGCGGGCCGCCGCCGCCACCGCCGCCGGGGCGCTGGAAGCCGCCGGGACGACCGCCACCGCCACCGCCCGGACGCGGCGCGCCGGGGCGCGGCGAGCCGGGACGCGGGGGCTGGGGCCGCGGGATGTTGCCGGGGGTCGGACGCTGGCCCATGCCCTGCGAGCTCGAGAACGGGTTGTTGCCCGGACGCGGCTGGCTCGGACGCTGGCCCATGCCCTGGGAGCTCGAGTAGGGGTTGTTGCCGGGGCGGGGCGCGCCGGGGCGGGGACCGCCCGGTCGCGGCGCGCTCTGGCCCGGCTTCGGCGCGCCGGGGCGCGCGACGTCGGCCGGCTTGGGAGCGCCGGGCTTCGGCGCGCCGCCCGGGCGGGGTGCCGACGGCGCGGGGGTCTCCGCGGATGCCGCGGGGGCGGGCGTCGTGTCGGATGCGGCCTTCTCGGCGGCCGCGGCCGCGGCCTTCTTCTCGGCCTCGGCCTGGCGCTCGGCGACGCTCATGGGAGCGTCGGCCTGCGGCGCGGCCGCGGGCTTCGGCGCCGGCTTGGGGCCGGGCTTGGCCGCAGCGGGCTTCGGCGCCGCTGCGGGCTTGCTCGCCGCGCCGGCGCCCTCGAGGGCAGCCCGCAGGCGACGTGCGACGGGGGGTTCGATCGAGGACGACGGGCCCTTGACGTATTCGCCCATCTCCTTCAGCTTCTCGAGCGCGACCTTGCTGTCGACGCCGAGCTCGCTGGCGATCTCGTGTACGCGTGGTTTGGCAGCCACTTCTCTCCTGTTCCGGGTCCGACCCCGGGACAGGGGCGGACCATCAATGGCGGACGGGTCTCATTTCGAGCCGCTCATGAGTTGTCCATTAGCCGTTCAGCCTGTTCTCTACATCGGATGTGTCCAGCTCGCCGCTCACGCGAAGCGCGCGCCCGAAGGCGCGCCGTCGCTGGGCGAGTCGGAAGCACTCGAGCCTCGGATGCAGCCACGCGCCACGCCCGGGGAGCACCGCCGACGTATCGGCGAGGACTCTGGTGTGCTGGGCGACGACCCTCAGAAGCGAGGACCGCGGGGCGCGCGAACGGCATCCGATGCACGTTCTGACGGGTTCCATCCTACACCTCCCGGCTGGGCGTCTTCCGACCGCCGCCCGCGCGGGCGGCGCGCCTCACGCCTGGTCGAGGATCGAATCCGGCTGGATGTCGATCTTCGCGCCCGTGAGCTTGGCCGCGAGGCGGGCGTTCTGGCCCTCCTTGCCGATGGCCAGCGAGAGCTGGTAGTCGGGCACGAGGGCGCGCACGGCACGGGTGCCCTCGTCGATCACGTAGGCGCTCGTCACCTTGGCCGGTGAGAGCGCCGACGCGACGAAGGTCGAGAGGTCCTCGTTCCAGTCGACGATGTCGATCTTCTCGCTGCCGAGTTCGGCGGTGACCGCGCGCACGCGCTGGCCCAGTTCGCCGATGCAGGCGCCCTTGGCGTTCACGCCCGGCTGGTTGGCTCGGACGGCGATCTTCGTGCGGTGACCGGCCTCGCGGGCGAGCGAGACGATCTCGACGACGCCGGAGGCGATCTCGGGCACCTCGAGCGCGAAGAGCTTGCGCACGAGCGCGGGGTGCGTGCGGGAGACCGTGATCGAGGGGCCCTTCGCGCCCTTGGCGACGCTCGTGACGTAGACGCGGATGCGCTGGCCGTGCGGGTACTCCTCGCCGGGCACCTGCTCCTCGGGCGGGAGGATCGCCTCGACCGTGCCGAGGTCGATGTGCACCATGCGCGGGTTCGGGCCCTGCTGGATGATGCCCGCGACGATGTCGCCCTCGCGACCGCGGAACTCGCCGAGCACGGCGTCGTCGGCGATGTCGCGCAGGCGCTGGTTGATCACCTGCTTCGCGGCGAAGGCGGCGATGCGGCCGAAGTCGCTCGGGCTGTCCTCGGCCTCGCCGATGACGTTGCCCTCCTCGTCGTACTCGGGGACGAAGATCGACACGTGACCGGTTTTCCGGTCGAGGTGGGCGCGCGCGCCCTTGGGGTTCGCGTGGCCGTGCTGGCCGGGGTTGGTGTGCTTGAGGTAGGCCATCAGGATCGCCTGCTCGATGATCTGCACCAGTTCGTCGAACGGGATCTCCTTCTCGCGCTCCATCATGCGGAGCACGCTGAGGTCGATGTCCATTACGGCCTCCTCTATTCAGCTCTCAGTCCGCCTCCCCCTCTCGGGCGGAACACTCAAGCGTAGCGGATGATGCGGCGTCCGCCCGAACGCTCCGACGATGGGATCCCGCTCGACCACGCCGATTCGGCCGGGTTCCCGAGGTTCGCTCGGGATCGCTGCCATGCTTGCGGGATGGACGCGCTCAACGACCTCGTGCTCGCCGCGGGCGACACGCTCTGGACCTGGATCGTGCTGCCCGTCGTGGTGCTGCTCGGCCTCTACTTCACGGTGCGCTCCGGCGTCGTGCAGTTCCGGCTCATCCCCGAGATGTTCCGGACCCTCACCGACAAGACGCCGCGCGACGAGTCGGGCGAGCCGCAGTCGGTGTCCGCCTTCCAGGCCTTCACGATCTCGGCGGCCTCGCGCGTGGGCGTCGGCAACATCGCGGGCGTCGGCACGGCGATCGCGATCGGCGGGCCGGGCGCGATCTTCTGGATGTGGCTCATGGCCTTCATCGGCGGCGCCTCCGCGTTCGTGGAGTCGAGCCTCGGCCAGCTCTTCAAGGTGCGCGACAAGGACGGCTTCCGCGGCGGGCCCGCGTACTACATCGAGCGCGGGCTGAAGGCGCGCTGGGCCGGCATCCTGTTCGCGGTGATCCTCATCGTCTGCTTCCCGTTCGCGTTCTCGTCGCTGCAGGCGAACACGATCAGCGCGTCGCTGACCGGCGCGGTCGCACCCGAGGGCGGCGGCGAGTGGATCGCCTGGATCGCGGGCGCCGTGCTCGCGGTGCTCACCGGACTCGTCGTCTTCGGCGGCGTCCGCCGCATCGCCCACGTCACGCAGGCGGTCGTGCCGCTGATGGCGCTGCTCTACCTGCTCGTCGGGCTCATCATCGTGGCCCTCAACATCACGCGGCTCCCCGAGGTGTTCGCCTCGATCTTCACCGAGGCGTTCGGATTCAACGAGGTCGTCGGCGCGACGCTCGGCACGATCATCCTCACGGGCGTCAAGCGCGGCATGTTCTCGAACGAGGCCGGCCTCGGCTCGGCGCCGAACGCGGGCGCGAGCGCGGCCGTGACCCACCCGGTCAAGCAGGGTCTCGTGCAGACCCTCGGCGTCTACTTCGACACGTTCCTGGTCTGCACGATCACGGCGTTCATCATCCTCGTCTCGAATCCCGACCTCGCGAGCGCCGAGCGCGGCATCGGTCTCACGCAGGACGCGATGGTCGCGAACCTCGGGCCGTGGGCGAGCATCCTGCTCACGATCATCGTGTTCCTGCTCGCGTTCAGCTCGATCCTCGGCAACTACTACTACGGGGAGTCGAACATCGAGTTCATCTCGCCGAAGCCGTGGCTGCTCACGACCTACCGGTCGCTCGTCGTCGTCGCGATCTTCGTCGGCTCGGTCGCGGCATCCGACCTCGTGTGGAACACCGCCGACGGCGTCATGGGGCTCATGGCGCTCGTGAACCTCATCGCGATCGCACTGCTCTCCGGCATCGCGTTCCGGCTGCTCCGCGACTACACCCACCAGCGCAGGCAGGGTCGCGATCCCGTCTTCACGCGCGACCGGCTGCCGGATGTCTCGGGCATCGAGTGCTGGGTCGACGAGCGGTCGGTCACCGGCCCCATCGACATGCCGACCGCCCAGCACCAGGCCGAGAAGCACCGGGACCACCTGCACCACGAGGAGTAGCTCCTCCCCACACCTACCGGATCGCGAGGCTCATCATGGCAGGACGAATGGGCACCACTCCCACGTCGGCACGCATCGGCCGGATCCTCCGCGCCCACGCGGAATCCGAGCGTTCGGGCGTGCCCGTCGACGACGTGCTCGGCCGCGCGGCCGAGGGCCCGCCCGGCGCGCACGGCATCTCGCGCCGCGCACTGCTCCGCTCGGGCGCGGCACTCGGGGCCGCGCTGGCGATGGCCGGCCCCGCCCACGCGGCGAGCGCCGCGAAGCCCACCGCACCGCGCGTCGCCATCGTGGGCGCCGGTCTCGCGGGGCTCCGCGCCGCGCACTGGCTGTGGCGCGTCAAGGGCATCGCGTCGACGGTATACGAGGCGAACACCCGGGCCGGCGGCCGCTGCTGGTCGCTGCGCGACCACTTCTCGAACGGCTTCGTCGTCGAGCACGGCGGCGCGCTCATCAACACCGACCACAACGCGACCCGCAACCTCGCCTCCAACCTCGGCCTGAGCCTCGACGTCGTGGCGGGCGGCAGCTACCAGGGGTGGGAGGACAAGTACTGGATCGACGGCGTCGACTACCCGTACGACGACGCGAATGAGGACTGGGGCGCCGTCTACCAGGCGTTCAAGGCCGATCTCGCGGCCGCGCCGTACTGCCAGACGTACGACTCGCAGACCGCGGCCGGAATCGCGCTCGACCGCATGACCGTCGACGAATGGCTGCAGCAGAAGGTCCCCGGCGGGCTCGCGAGCCCGTTCGCGAAGCTCATGCAGTCGAACGTCATGGCCGAGTACGGCCTCGAGCCGCACGAGCAGTCCGCGCTGAACCTCGTCTACCTCCTCGGCTGGAACTCCCAGAACAGCCTCTCGCCCGTGAACGGCGCGGACGAGAAGTACAGCGTGCGCGGCGGCAACGACCTGCTGATCTCGCGGATGATCGAACAGCTGCCGGCAGGCACGGTGCAATACGGCCGCGAGCTCGTCGCGGTCGCGCAGCTCGCGGACGGCACCGTCCGGCTGAGCTTCCGCTCCGGCAACTCCACCGTCGACGTCGTGGCCGACCGCGCCATCCTCGCCCTGCCCTTCACGACGCTGAAGGACTGCGACCTCTCGCAGTCGGGCTTCTCGGCGCTGAAGCGCCGCGCCATCGCCGAGGTCGGGCTCGGCGCGAACTCGAAGATCCACGTCGAGCTCTCGCGTCGGCCGTGGGTCGAGCAGGGCTACGGCGGCGCGACGTACACGAACAAGGCGGGCTTCCAGTGCGGCTGGGACGACACGGCCGACCAGCCCCTGCCCGCGGGCGTCTTCAACTTCTTCCCGGCGGGCGACCAGGTGAAGGCGTGGAAGGGCGACCCCTTCGGCGTCGCCCCGGGCGCGCAGGTGAACGCCTACCTCGCGCAGCTCGAGCCGATCTTCCCGGGCGTCACCACCGCCTACACCGGACGCTCGTACCGCGACTTCTGGTGGGCGAACCCCTGGTCGAAGGGCGCCTACACGTGCCAGCGCCCCGGCCAGTACACCGAGCTCTTCGGCGTCGCCGCGGTGCCCGAGGGCAACGTGCACTTCGCGGGCGAGCACACGAGCGTCTACTACTACGGGTTCCTCAACGGCGCGGTCGAGTCGGGCGAGCGCGCGGCGAAGGCGGTCGCGTTGTCGTGAACGGGCGACCGCGGCCGGTCAGGGCACGTCGGGGCAGGTG
The DNA here is from genome assembly GCF_009709675.1 of Agromyces bracchium. Classification (GTDB taxonomy): domain Bacteria; phylum Actinomycetota; class Actinomycetes; order Actinomycetales; family Microbacteriaceae; genus Agromyces; species Agromyces bracchium. The sequence continues at coordinate 132,586 of NZ_WMLB01000023.1, forward strand.
CGCCGGTACGGCTCGTCGCCGAAGTGGTCCGCCCATTCCGTCCTCGTGAGTTGACGCGAGGCGAGGGCGCACGCCGTGTCGCGCATGGCGTCGAGGTCGCGGACGACGATCCCGCCGTCCGGCCGCCAGCGCCGGATCGTGGCGGGATCGCGCGTCACCGTCACGACCTCGGCGGCGCCCGCGATCCAGTACATCGTGGACGTCCATGACGCAAGCGGTTCCAGGATCCGGCGGAGCGGCTGCCCGGTGTCGAGGTCGTACGACCAGATCCCGTCCACGCGGCTGCAGAGGAAGCCCGATCCCCGATGGACGAGGACCGTCCGGCATCGGAGGTCCGTCCGGACCCAGCTCACCTCGCCCGATGGGACGCCGATGCGCGCCGCCCGGTCGGAGGACATCACCAGCACCCCGCCGGTCCCGTCCGACGCCAGGAGGAGCGAGGTCATCGAGGCGTTCCCCTCGACGGGAAGGTCGATGGCCCCGGTGAGCGCGAGCGACTCGGCGTCGTAGACGCGGAGGTGGTCGCCGGCGCCGCCGTACAAGCGGCCGTCGACGAGTGCGATCCGCTGGAGGCCGACCCCGACCTCGGATGCCGCTGCGGCCTCGAGAGGGCGGATGAGGTGGCCGGTCGTCAGTTCGAGCATCGCCGGCTCGCCGGCGCCCCGCAGGAGCAGGTAGGCGGTGCGGCCGTCGGGCGCGAGCACGGGGCGATCCCTGAGATCCACGTCCAGGGTCGTCGCCTCGAGCGCGAACCCGCTCGACCGCAGGGGCACGCCGACGAGGTCGCTCACGCAGCAGGACTCGGGCTCGGCCGACGAGGGGCGACGCGTATGGATCAGCGCCGTCGACCCGTCGTCGCTGACGATCACCTGGCGGTACGGGGCAGCGGAACGGCTCACGCGGCGAGCCGCCTCGCCCCCGAGGGAGGTCAGGTCCACGTCCAGTTCGCGCACAACCCCGCCGGTCGAGAGGTCGAGGATCATCGTGGTCGAGGCGGGCTCAGCGTCCTCCACGGCCGGATCGACGACGACGAGGGCCGTGCGGGTTCCGGGGACGACCGCCGCGGCGACGCTCACGGCATCGGGAAACCTCACCGTGCGCACCAACCCGTCCGCGTTGCCGAGGGCCCCTTCCAGCGCGACCCTGGCACGAGGGTCCTCGGGCCAGCGCCGGTGGATCTCCGCGGCGACGAGCGCCGCGACCTCCCGATCCGTCGCCGCGCTCGACGCCGCCGAGGTGAGCGCCTCGATGCGGACCTGCTCAGCGGCGGCCTCGGCGTCCGCACTCCGGATCACCGCGACGCCCGAGGCGATCACGGCGATCACGGCGAGGATCGCCGAGACCGCGAGTGCGACGCGCAGCCTGCGGTTGATCGCCCGCTCCCGTTCCGCGCGGTCCTCCAGTTCCCGCACCTCGTCGCGGTGCGCGGCGAGCGACGCGGTGACGTAGTCGGACTCGGTGCTCGTGAGCCCCGGAGCGGTGCGTTCCCGCCATTCGACGGTCGCCTGCAGGCTCGCACCGCGCATGAGTTCGTCGTCGGGTCGCCCGGCGTCGTCCCATGCGGCTGCGGCGGCTTCGGTCCGACGCAGCATCCGCGCGTCTCCCGCATCCTCGTCGAGCCACGCATCGAGCCGCGGCCAGGCCCGACCGACCGCCTCGTGGGCGATGATCGCCGAGTCGCGGTCGATGGTGACGAGCCTCGCCGCGACCAGGGACTCGACGACGGCGCGGCGCGTGGCGCCGCCGGTGAGCGTGTCCAGCGGCACGCGCCGACGAACGGTCGCACCCTCGGGAGTGCGCTCGACCAGTCTCATCATGAGCGAGCGGCAGACCTCTCGTCCCTCGGTGCCGAGGGCGCCGTAGACCTGCTCGGCGGAACGGGCGATCGCGCCGGCGATCCCGCCGACTGCGTCGTATCCCTCGAGCGTGAGGGTGGCGCCGTCGCGACGGCCCCACGTCGCCGCCAGTGCGTGGGACAGCGCCGGGAGGATCGCGGCCCGGTTCCCGGCGTCGCGGAGGATCACCTCGACCAATCCGGCCTCGAGCGAGAGTCCCGCAGCCTCTGCGGGCCCGTTGCACGCGAGACGGAGTCCGTCCTCGTCCATCGGGGCGAGGGCGTAGACGTCCTGTCCGAGCGCCGTGCCGATCACCGGGACCGCACTGGCCCGGTCCAGGAAGTCCGAGCGGAGTGTGAGGACCATGCTGCCGCCGGCATCGAGCCAGGAGCGGATGAGCGCTCCGAGCTCGCGCAGCTCGTCTCCCGGGAGTTCGAGCAGTTCCTCCGCCTGATCCACCGCGAGCGCGGCGGGATCGCCCGACACCGTGTCGCGGAGCTCGGCCAGGCCCGATTCGTCGGGAGTGATGACGACCACGCGGCGGCCCAGCTCGCGCAGCCGCGGCACCACGCCGGCACGCAGCACCGAGGACTTGCCCGACCCGCTCGGGCCGACGATCGTCACGACCGCTCCGGGCCGGACGCGGGCGAGGATCGCTCCGACGTCTCGGTCGCGTCCGAAGAACACGGCCGCGTCGTCGACGTCGTACGCGGCGAGGCCCCGGTACGGGCACGACTCGTCAGCGCCGCCCGGCCGCCCGCCCGGGAGTCCGGCGTCCGACTCGAGTGCGGGGTCGTGGCGCAGGATGTCGACCTCGAGGCCCCGGAGCTCGTCGCCGAGGTCGAGTCCCAGCTCCTCCACGATCCGCCCGCGCGCGGAGCGGAGGACCCCGATCGCCTCGGCCTGCCGCCCGGCCCGGTAGTTCGCGAGGGCGAGGACGGCCCAGCGGTGCTCGCGCAACGGGGCCTCCCGCACCATCCGCTCGGCATCCGGGATGACCGCCGCGTCCTCACCGAGACGCAGCCGAGCGTCGAGGAGCTCCTCCTCGACGTCGGCGCGGATCTCGGCGAGACGCATCGCCTCGGCGCGCGCCGGCGGCCAATCGGAGACGTCCGGGTAGGGATCGCCCCGCCACAGGTCGAGCGCGCGGCGATAGGCTGCGGCGGCACGATCGTGGGCGCCCTCCAACCCGAAGCGTCGCGCCCGCGACACCTCGCGCTCGAACATCACGGCGTCGACCGCGCCGTCGGGAACTCCCAGTCGGTAGCCGCCCCCGACCGTGAGCACGGCGTCCCTGCCGAGACGCGAGCGGATCCTCGCGATCGCGTTCTGGACCTGCTGCGTCCACGTCTGCGGGGGCCGCTCGCCCCAGCACGCGTCGGCCAGCTCGTCAGGTGAGACCGAGCGTGCGCGCCGCACCACCAGGGCGGACAGGATGGTCCGCTCCCTCGGACTGAGCGCCGGCCCGCCGGTGTCGAGGGGACCGAGCACGCACACGGTCATGCTGGCAGTGTGGGCCGCGGCAACGGACGCGTCAACCTGATCGGGTCACCGCTCGAGGACGGTGATTCCGACCATCGGCGGCGGGAAGGGGCCGGGTCGCACCTCGAGCGCGACAACGAAGTCGTCGTCGACGAAGCCCCAGCGCTCGCCCTCGTCGCCGCCGCGGAGCGGGCCGTTCCAGACCTGAGGAACGATCTCGCCGATCCGCTCGGCCAGTTGCTCCGCCTGCGGCTCGGGCTCGTCCATCTCGAAGATCATGTCCCACACCCCGGGGGCCACGCTGGAGTACGCGAGTTCCCCGTCCGGAAGCGGGAACTGCGCGGGGAAGTCCGCGGCGACACCCTCGATCTCCTCGATGTACTCCCCCTCCTCGCCGTAGGCCTCCCAGATCGGGTCGTCCCACTCCGCCTCGGCGGTGGACTCCGATCCGGCGGCGGCGGTCGCCGCGGGCCGGCCGCCGTCGCCCGACGAGGCGCACCCGGTGAGCAGCAGCACGGCCGCCGCCGCGCCTCCCGCGATGTGCCGGTGCACGGCCCTGCGATCAGTGGTCGCTGCGAACATCATTCCCTCCACCTCTCGAACTCTGCTGCGGGCGACGGGTGATCGTCGCCCTCGGCCGGGGAGCGCGGTGCGTGCTCCCCTCTCATGTTCCTAGGCTCCATCAGGGCACTATCCGTTCGCTATCCGCGTGGGTCGAGCGAGTACCCGGCGCCGCTCAGCGCCGATCGCGCAGGTACGCGAGGCTCGCCGCCACGCGGCGATGCGTGTCGGGCCCGGGCTGCAGTCCGAGCTTCTGGAAGATCGCATTGACGTGCTTCTCCACGGCCGAGAGCGACACGTGCAGTTCGCGTGCGATCGCCGGGTTGCTGCGTCCGGCCGCGACGAGCGCGAGCACCGCGGACTCGCGGTCGGTCAGGCGATCCAGTCGTGGGTCGGGGACCATGGCGTCGGCGGCGCGCGGCGCCGGTGCGGCGGCCTCCGCCTGCTCGGCCGGCAGTGCGCGCGACGCGGCCTCGAGCCGCGCGGCGATCGACCGGAGTTCCCGTCGCAGTCGCCGTGCCTCCGCGTCCGCGTCCGCGTCGTCGTCCACGCGGGCGCCGGCGATCAGGCCGACCGGAACGAGCGGCGAGGAGGCGAGGAACAGCGCCGTCGTGAGTCCCGCCGCGGTCGACTGGAACGCGGCGCCGACGGCGACGACCGCGGCCATCGCCGCGAGCGCCGCGAGCGGCCAGGCGAGCCGACGACGCAGCGCCCGGTCGCCCCCCAGGAGCCGGACGAGGCCGACGACGACGGATGCCGCAGGGAGCAGGAACACGATCGCGCTCGCGGAGGCGATCCAGCGGGGCAGGACCTCGGCGAGCGGTCCGAGCATCGTGGTGCCGTCGAGGACCGCCGGAGTCGGCCCGGCCAACGCGGCGAACACGGGGATCGCCACGCCGGAGCCGAGGACGAGGAGCGACCACGCCGGGACGGGACCGTCGGAGTAGCCGGCGGCGAGGGGCACGAGCAGACCGAAGCCGGCGACGAAGGCGACCTGGGAGACGACGTGCCAGGCGAGGCCGGGTCCGGGATCGGCGAGCGCGAGCGCCGAGGCGGCGAGGGCCACGAGGTGCAGCACCCCGACGCCGGCGACGGCGGCGCACGTGAACGCACTCCCCCGCCAGATCGGGCCGAGGAGGCCGGCAAGGACGAACATCACGGGGACGATGAGCGTGGGGCCGGTCTCGGCGAGCGGGAGCGGTCCCGTGACCACCACGACGACCAGCGCGGCGGCGGCCGTCGCGGCGAGCACGGCCGCGCCGATCGCGGACCGGATCCGAGGCATGCCCGCAGTATCCCACCGATCGGCCGCGCATGATCGTGCGGTCGACCGCAGCGGTCGTGCGGTTCGCCGCAGTGCGCCCGCACGGCGCACCGCGATTGGCTGGCGTCGCCGGGAGGGACCCGGATCAACCGACCCGCCGCGTGGTTCGCGGTCACGAGAGGGGAATGAACATGTCCACTGCCCAGACCGATCTCGAGGGCGCCGACGCAGCACCGAACGTCGATCCGGTATCCGCCCCACGCCGGCGCGCGCGACGCGGCGCGCGCGTCCGCATCGGACAGGGCGTCCTCATCGCCCTGTTCGCGCTCTCCGGCGTGATCGCGCTGTCCACGCTCTTCGCCGACGACCCGTTCCCGGCACCGGCGACCGTGCTCATCGCCTCCTTCGGCGCCCTCGCGTCGGTGCTGGGCATCACGGCGGCGATCGGCGGCCTCGACTCCCGCGTCGTCCGCGCCGGCCTCTGGGCCTTGCCGCTCTTCTTCGTATGGCACGTCGCCGCGCTCGGCACCTGGGTGCCCGACGCCGCGTTCGCCGTGATCGCCGCCGTGGGGGTCGCGCTCGCCAGCGCTCCCCGTCCCCGCCGTCGCCCGGCATGACGAAGGGCGGTGACGGATGCCGCGGCATCCGTCACCGCCCCCTGATCAGGCTGCTCAGCCCTGCCAGACCTGCACGACCGACGGCCGCGGCGCGGCGACCCTGTCACCCGAGTGCGCGGCGACGTAGTCCGGGAACAGCGACGTCTGCGCGCCGACCGCACCGTTCTCACCGGGGTGCTGCACGGCGACGAACACGAGCCCCTCGCGGTCGTGGATCACCGGGCCGCAGGTCTCGGCCTCACGCGGCACCGAGAGGAACTGCTGGACGTTGCCGCGCTGGTCGCCCTCGAGCGGCACGCGGAACAGGCCGTCGTTGTAGCCGATCGTGCTCGGCTGCCCGTCGGTCGAGATCCAGAGGTTGCCCTCGGAGTCGAACGCGACATTGTCGGGGCAGGAGATCGGAGACACGAGCTCCTTCGGGAAGCCGGCGAAGTACGTGTAGCCGGTCACCGCGGGGTCGCCGCAGAGGAGCAGGATGCTCCAGCCGAAGGTCTCGCCCGCCTGGCCCGAGGTCTCGGTGAGCTCGACGACGTGGCCGTAGCGGTTGCCGGTGATCGGGTTGGTCTCATCGACCGGCACGGTGATGCCGCGGTTGGAGTTGTTCGTGAGCGCGAGGTACACCTTGCCGGTGAGCGGGCTCGGCTCGACGTCCTCGGGGCGGTCCATCTTCGTCGCTCCGACGAGGTCGGCCGCGAGTCGCGTGTACACGAGGACCTGCGCCGTGGTCATGCCCGGGACGACGCTCTCGCCGTTGCGGGTCAGGGCGATCCACCGGCCCGTGCCGTCGAATGCCCCGTCGTTCGGCGTGTCGCCGGCTCCGGTGATCTCGCCGGCGGGCGAGTTGCCCGAGAACTTCGCGACGAACAGGTCGCCCTCGCTGAGCAGGCGCATGTTCTTCTTGCGCGCGCTCGTCGAGGTCGCCGCCGTGTAGCGGCCCTTGGAGACGAACTTGTACAGGTAGTCGTTGCGCTCGTCGTCACCCATGTAGGCCACGACGCGGCCGTCCTCGGCGATCGTCACGTTCGCGCCCTCGTGCTTGAAGCGACCCATCGCGGTGTGCTTCAGCGGCGTCGACGTGGGGTCGCTCGGGTCGATTTCGACGATGTACCCGAAGCGGTTCGGTTCGTTGACGTAGCCGGGGTCGTGCGCGTCGAAGCGCTCGTCGTAGCGCTCCCAGCCCGTCTCGGTCGACGTGGTCGAGCGGTTGCTGTAGCGCGCCTGCTCGGGGGTGTCCGCGGCCCAGGCGAAGTAGCCGTTGAAGTTCTCCTCACCCGAGAGCACGGTGCCCCACGGCGTGGTGCCGCCGGCGCAGTTGCCGAGCGTGCCCTTGACCCAGCGCCCCTCGGGGTCGGCCGTGGTCTTCACGAGATCCGAACCGGCCGCCGGGCCGGTGAGCTCGAAGGTGGTCTCGACGGTGACGCGCCGGTTCCGCTTGCCGTCGACGACGTACGTCCACGGGTCGCCGACGCGACCGCGCTTCAGCTCGACGACGGCCATGCCCATCGCCGCCTTGAAGATCTCGCTGCGCTCGCGGAGTTCGTCGGGGTCGCTCGTCGGCGCGAACATGATCTCGGGGTTGACGTACTCGTGGTTGGTGACGAGCACGCCCGTCTTGCCGCTCGGGTCGGCGATGATGTCGAGGTAGTCGTTGTTGTAGCCGAACTGCCCCGCCTGCGCCGCGGCGGTCTGGCCCTCGAAGTCGAACGCGGGGACCGAGGAGAACAGCGGGTCGCCCCAGCGGATGATCGGCTGCCAGCGGTAGCCGTCGGGCACCGTGAAGTCGTCGACGTAGCGGCCGACGGGGTCGATCGGGGAGAACGGCAGGCCCGCGGTGCCGGGCTTCGCGGCGAAGGCCGGGGCGGCGTCGCCGCCGACCGCGCCGTTGAACACGAGGCCGATCGCGCCGGCGACGCCGAGGCCCAGGGCCGTGCGGCGCGAGATCGCCTGCGACGCGATGTCGCGGAAGTGGGCGTTGGAGGAGGTGTTGCACTCCGGGCCGAGGCACGCGTCGGCGCACTTCAGCCGGCAGGTCACCGGCGAACGCTTGCCGATCGCGTGCGAGACCGGGGTGAGACGGAGTTCGGGGATGGTCATGATGCTCCTCGTTCAGTGCACGGACGACCCGCGCGTCGGGCCGGAGGGATGCGCCGAGCCTCGCGGGACGGGATGACCGTCGGCCGACGTCCCGGCAGCCGCCGGGTGAACGACCGGCGTCGGCTCCGGGAAGGCTCCGACGGTCGCCCGCGCGTGCGACTACCACTCGTCCACGGCCCCGCGCAACCACGAACAGCGACCTGACGCACGTGCCTCCGCCGTCGCTACGCTGTGCGGATGATGACCGATACCGGCAAGGCCGCGGCCAGCGCGGCGCAGAACTCCCGTGCCTTCGAGATCGCCGCGCGCGTCGGCTTCGTCGTGCTCGGGATCGTGCACATCGTCATCGGCGGCATTGCGATCTCGGTCGCGCAGGGAGCCGGCGGCGAGGCGGACCAGAGCGGCGCGATGCAGCAGGTGGCGAGCCTGCCCTTCGGCGTGCTGCTGCTCTGGATCATCGCGCTCGGCCTGTTCGCCCTCGCGATCTGGCAGGTCACCGAGGCGTTCCTCGAGCGCGATCCGGACACGAAGAAGAAGTGGGGCCACCGCGTCAAGTACGTCGGCACCGCGATCGCGTACCTCTCGATCGGCATCACGTCGCTCGTGTACGCGCTCGGCGGCAGTTCCGACTCCGACCAGTCGTCGCAGACGCTGAGCGCGCAGATCCTCGCGGCGCCGGGCGGCGTCTTCCTGCTGGTCCTCGTCGGACTCGTCATCCTCGGCGTGGGCATCGCCTTCGTCTACCGGGGTGCGACGCAGCGCTTCGCCAAGCACCTCTCCCTGCCGGGCGACCCCGTGCGGAAGGGCATCCTCACGCTCGGCACCGTCGGCTACGTCGCCAAGGGCATCGCGATCGGCGTCGTCGGCGTGCTCTGGATCGTCGCCTCGCTGACGAACGACCCGGAGAAGGCCGGCGGACTCGACGCCGCGTTGAAGAGCCTCGCCGAACTGCCCTTCGGGACCGTCCTGCTCTGGCTCGTCGGGGCGGGGCTCATCGTGTACGGCGCCTACTGCTTCGCCCGCGCGAAGTACGCGCGCATGTGAGAAGCGCGCGGGAACGCGCGAGGGCCGGCGCGGATCATCCGCACCGGCCCTCGCCGCGTCAGGAGGCGCTCAGCGCCCGAGCACCGCGCGCACGCCCTCGATCGGCACGCTCGTGCGCTCGCCCGTCGCGCGATCCCAGACCTCGACGACGCCGTCGGCGACTCCGCGACCGGCGATCACGATCGTCGGCACGCCGATGAGCTCGGCGTCGGCGAACTTCACGCCCGGCGAGAGCTTCGGCCGGTCGTCGAAGAGGATGTCGAGCCCGGCGGCCTCGAGGTCCGCGACGACGCGCTCGGCGGCCTCGAACGCCGCCTGGTCCTTGCCCGTCGCCAGCACGTGCACGTCGAAGGGCGCGACCGAGGCGGGCCAGACGAGGCCCTTGTCGTCGTTGTGGAGCTCGGCGATGATCGCGAGGATGCGCGTCACGCCGATGCCGTACGAGCCCATGGTGACGGTCGCGAGCTTGCCGTTCTCGTCGAGCACCTTGAGGCCGAGCGCCTCGGCGTACTTGCGACCGAGCTGGAAGACGTGGCCGATCTCCATGCCGCGCGCGAGCTCGACCGGCCCCGAGCCGTCCGGTGCCGGGTCGCCCTCGCGCACGTTCGCCGCCTCGATCGTCCCGTCCGCGACGAAGTCGCGTCCGGCGACGAGCCCGAACACGTGCTTCTCGTCGAGGTTCGCGCCCGTGATCCACTCGGTGCCGTCGACGACGCGCGGGTCGACGAGGTAGCGGATCCCCGTCGAGGACTCGGCGCCGAGCACGGCGCCCTCGGGCGACCACGGGCCGATGTAGCCCTTGACGAGGCCCGGGTTCTTCGCGAAGTCCTGCTCGGTCGCCGCCTCGACCTCGGCCGGCGCGAACGCCACCTCGACGCGCTTGGCGTCGACCTCGCGGTCGCCCGGGATGCCGACGACGACGATCTCCCGCGTGTGGTCGGGGTGGGTCAGCGCGAGCACGACGTTCTTCAAGGTGTCGGCCGCGGTCCAGTCGCGGCCGTCGGGGCGCGGGTACTCGAGGTTCGCGAGGTCGACGAGCGTGGCGATCGTCGGCGTGTTCGGCGAGTCGAGCACCTCGGCGGCGGGGAGTCCGTCGAACGGGATCGGCTCGGGCGCGGTCGTCGTGAACGCCTCGACGTTCGCGGCGTAGCCGCCCGCCGACCGGACGAACGTGTCCTCGCCGACGGGGGTCGGGTGCAGGAACTCCTCGCTCTTTGAGCCGCCCATGGCGCCGGCATCCGCCTTCACGATGACGTAGTCGAGGCCGAGCCGGTTGAAGATGCGCTCGTACGCGTCGCGCTGCGCCTGATAGCTCGCGTCCAGTCCCGCGTCGGAGACGTCGAACGAGTACGCGTCCTTCATCGTGAACTCGCGCCCGCGCAGGAGGCCCGCGCGCGGGCGTGCCTCGTCGCGGTACTTGTCCTGGATCTGGTAGATCGTGAGCGGCAGCTCCTTGTACGACGAGTAGAGGTCCTTCACGAGCAGCGTGAAGACCTCCTCGTGCGTCGGCGCGAGCAGGTAATCCGCCTCCTTGCGGTCCTTCAGCCGGAACAGGGCGTCGCCGTACTCGGTCCAGCGGCCGGTCTGCTCGTAGGGCTCGCGCGGCAGGAGCGCCGGGAAGTGCACCTCGTGCGCGCCGGCGGCCTCCATCTCCTCGCGGACGACGCGCTCGATCTTCGCCTTCACGCGCAGGCCGAGCGGCAGCCACGCGAACACGCCCGGCGCCTGGCGCCGGATGTAGCCGGCGCGGACGAGCAGCTTGTGGCTCGCGACCTCGGCGTCGGCGGGGTCTTCGCGGAGCGTGCGGAGGAAGAAGTTCGTCAGGCGTGTGGGCACCCGACGATTCTATGCAGGGCGGATGCCGCAACCGCGCGCAGCACGAACGGCCGGCACGCCGCCCCGAAGATCACACGTTCCCGTCGAGGTCCTCCTCATCCTCCATCGCGAACTCGTTCAGCTCGGTCTCGACGGTGTCCGCCTGGTCGGCGACGTCGCCGTCCGCCGCCTCGGTGTCGTCGGTGCCCTCGTGCAGCGTGCCCATGCCGTCCGGGTAGCCCGCCTCGTCCGGGTACTCGTATCCATCGCCGCTCATGGTCTCCCCCTCCGACGGCACCGCTGCCGGGCGCCGCTGCCCGACAGACTACGTCCGGCGGCCGGGCGCGGACAGGGGTTGCGGCAGTGGCCGCGAGGCATCCGCTCGGCTAGGACGTGACGACCGTCGGAGTCCCGACCGGGGCGTCCACGCCCATCTCGTCGGCGATGCGGTTCGCCTCGGCGATGAGGGTCTCGACGATCTCGGCCTCGGGCACGGTCTTGATGACCTCGCCCTTGACGAAGATCTGCCCCTTGCCGTTGCCGGATGCCACGCCGAGGTCGGCCTCGCGCGCCTCGCCGGGGCCGTTGACGACGCAGCCCATGACGGCGACGCGGAGCGGCACGCTCATGCCCTCGAGTCCGTCGGTGACGTCGTTGGCGAGCTTGTAGACGTCCACCTGGGCGCGGCCGCACGACGGGCACGAGACGATCTCGAGCTTGCGCTCGCGGAGATTCAGCGACTGCAGGATCTGCAGGCCGACCTTGACCTCCTCGACCGGCGGCGCCGAGAGCGAGACGCGGATGGTGTCGCCGATGCCCTCCGAGAGCAGGATTCCGAACGCGGTCGCCGACTTGATCGTGCCCTGGAACGCGGGCCCGGCCTCGGTCACGCCGAGGTGCAGCGGCCAGTCGCCCCGCTCGGCCAGCATGCGGTAGGCCTTCACCATCACGATCGGGTCGTTGTGCTTGACCGAGATCTTGAAGTCGTGGAAGTCGTGCTCTTCGAACAGGCTCGCCTCCCACACGGCCGACTCGACGAGCGCCTCGGGCGTCGCCTTGCCGTACTTCTGCAGCAGGCGCGGGTCGAGCGAGCCCGCGTTCACGCCGATGCGGATCGAGACATCCGCCGCCTTCGCGCGACGCGCGATCTCGGCGACCTGGTCGTCGAACTTGCGGATGTTGCCCGGGTTCACGCGGACGGCCGCGCAGCCCGCGTCGATCGCCGCGTAGACGTAGTTCGGCTGGAAGTGGATGTCGGCGATGACCGGGATCTGGCTCTTCTTCGCGATGATCGGCAGCGCCTCGGCGTCGTCGCGGCTCGGCACCGCGACGCGCACGATGTCGCAGCCCGACGCGGTGAGCTCGGCGATCTGCTGCAGGGTCGCGTTGATGTTCGGCGTCGGCGTCGTGGTCATCGACTGGACGCTCACCGGGGCGTCGCCGCCGACGAGCACCTTGCCCACCTTGATCTGGCGCGACTTGCGTCGGGGGGCCAGGACTTCGGGGACCTTGGGCATTCCGAGATTCACAGCAGGCACGTCTTCGAGTCTACGGCCGGGCCGCTGGGCGGGGCCTCCATCGAACGGATGGCTCGTGCGCCCCGCCCGACTGACTGGCGCGTGGGCAGTGCGCCTCACGCGCACTCCTCGGTGGACGGGACCGGGGCGCCGACGCGCGCGACGAGGGCCTCGTCCGCCGTCGGACGGAAGTCCACCACGATCGGGATCGAGTAGGCGCCTCCGTCGACGTTCACCCCCGTCAGCTCGACGAAGTCCACGTATGGTCCGGAACAGCCCGTCGGGTTCGTCACGAGGCCCGGCTCCTCGAGGACGTCGGACCATGGATCGCCCGCCTGGATGCCCTGCTCCGTCGTGAGCTCGACGCCGACGGCGCTCGGACTCGTGAACTCGATGAGGAACCGCGGGTTCGTGATCGAGTACTCGACCGGCTCCCACCGGTCAACGTGGCGCTGCTCCCAGAGCACCAGCCCCTCCCAGCGGTACGAGGTGTTCGGCGGGAAATGGCTGCTGCCCTCGTGGTCCTCCGCGATCGGGGTGGTCCCGACCAGCTCGGTGAATGCGCTCACGACCTCGGCAGGGTCGTCGAGGTAGGCGTACTCCTCGACGACGGCGCCCGCGGCGTCGCGCAGCTCCACCGCCTCGGGACGGGCCACGATCGTGGTGACCGTCGCCTCGCCGTCGACCTCCCCCGCTCCTGCGGGCGGCGTCGAGGCGGCGGGGTCCGCGGTCGCCGACGGCGGCGCCGTGGCCTCCGGCGGCGTCGCGGCGCACGCGCCGAGGAGCGCCGCGACGGGCACGAGGACCGCACCGGCCATCGCGACGCGCACCGCTCGGCGCCGATCGATCCTGCCGGGTCCTCCGCCGAGCGTCGGAGGGATGTCGCGTGGGGACGCGCGTCGGGTCATGGCTGCTCCTCGATCGAAGGTAGGGAGGTGGGGAACCGCCGGCTCCAGCATGGCAGCGGGGGTGCGCCCGTGGGCGCACCCCCGCATCACGACTCGATCACGACTCTCGCCATGACCGGCGACTCAGCCCTCCGAACCGCCCTCGCCGACGACGTGCAGGACGAGCTCGGCGACGAACCGCTCGGGCTCCTCGAGGAGCGGCGAGTGCCCGCTCGCCTCGAACACGGCCTCGCGGTACGTGCCGCCCCGCCCGGCGTAGGTCTCGAGCACTGCACGGGTCTGGGCGATCATCGGCTGGGCAGGTGCGACGTCCTCGCCCGGCCAGCCGGGGATCACGCCGAGCGCGCCGAGGTGGTTGAGGTCGAAGAGCGATGTGTCGGACACGATCACGTCGTTCGCACCGCGGATCCACAGGATCGGCGGCTTGGCCTCCAGGTCGACGATGCCGCTGACGTCGAACCGGGTCGGCGCCATCGTGTTGAGCACGCCCCGCGTCCCGGGCGCGAAGCCCGGCCAGTTCTCCGACGGCTGCGCATCGCCCGGATAGTTGTCCTCGCCGATCGCGGTCGTGAGCATCGACTCGACCCAGCGGTCGTCGTGCTCTGAGGCGAACCCGGGCGTCACGTACGTGCCGAGGTACACCGAGCGCGGCGACGACGGCGCGTCGGAGGTCCGATCGCCGTCACGCAGCCGGGCGATGAAGTCGGGGTTCGCTCCCCCGCCGCCCGAGCCCGCGGCATCCGGTGTGAGCAGGCGGCCCGCGGCATCCGTCGCCCCGAAGCCGTAGGGCGAGACGGGGTTGACCAACGTGACGGATGCCACGGGCAGCTCGTGCTCGATGAGCGCCTGCATCACGACCCCGCCGCCCATGCTCCAGCCGACCAGGTGCACCTCGTCGAGCCCGAGCGCGTCGACCACGGCCGCGACGTCCTCGGCGTAGTCGCCGAGACCGCGCGTCGCGTCGACCGGGCGCACCTCGCTGCCGCCGAATCCGCGAAGGTCGACGGCGAGCGCGCGGACGTCGGCCGGCAGGGCGAGCATCGTCGGCTGCCAGAACAGCGACGACGACACGTTGCCGTGCACGAACAGCACGGTCGCGCGCGGGGCGTCGGCGTCCGCGGCCGGACGCTCGAGCACCTGCGCGGTGTAGCGCGGCGTCGCGAGCTCGTGCACCACGATGCCGGGGAGGATGTGATCGACCATGACGGGTCCTTTCGCGAAGTGGGGTCTCGATACGGCCCTGGCGGGCCTACTCGACCACCGGGAACGGCTGGCGGGCCTACTCGACCACCAGGAACGGCTGGCGGGCCTACTCGACCACCAGGGCGATGACGCCCGTGGTGTCGAGCGCGGGCTCGGTCTTCTCCACGACCTCCTCGACGCTCACCCCGGGGGCGAGTTCGACGAGCTTGAGCCCCTCGGGGGTCACGTCGATGACGGCGAGGTCGGTGATGATCCGGTCGACGACGCCCTTGCCGGTCAGCGGCAGCGAGCAGGAGTCGACGATCTTCGCCGAGCCGTCCTTCGCGACGTGCTCCATCAGCACGATGCGCTTGCGGGCGCCGTGCACGAGGTCCATCGCACCGCCGGGGCCCTTGACCATCTTCCCCGGGATCATCCAGTTCGCGAGGTCGCCGTCCTTCGACACCTGCATGGCGCCGAGGATGGCCGCGTCGACCTTGCCGCCGCGGATCATGCCGAAACTCGTCGCCGAGTCGAAGTACGCCGCGCCCGGCAGCACCGTCACGGTCTCCTTGCCGGCGTTGATGAGGTCGGGATCGACCTGGTCCTCGGTCGGGTACGGCCCGACGCCGAGGATGCCGTTCTCCGACTGCAGCACGACGGTCACGCCGTCGGGCACGTAGTTCGGCACGAGCGTCGGCAGGCCGATGCCGAGGTTCACGTACGAACCGTCGGCGAGCTCCTTCGCCGCGCGCGCGGCCATCTCGAGGCGGGTGAGCGCCATCTCAGTTCTCCTCTCGCACGGTGCGTCGTTCGATGCGCTTCTCGATGTCGCGGCCGACCTCGACGATGCGGTCGACGAAGATGCCCGGCAGGTGCACGGCGTCGGCGTCGATCTCGCCCGGCTCGACGAGCTCCTCGACCTCGGCGATGCAGATGCGGCCGGCCATCGCGCACAGCGGCGAGAAGTTGCGGGCCGACTTGTCGAAGACGAGGTTGCCGTGCCGGTCGCCCTTCAGCGCGTGCACGAGCGCGAAGTCGGTCGTGATGGCCTCCTCGAGCACGAACTCGTGCTTTTCGCCGCGCACCGTGAAGGTCTGCACGGGCTTGGCCTTCGACGCGATCGCGATCGACCCGTCGGCCGCGTACTTCTGCGGCAGGCCGCCCTCGGCGACCTGGGTGCCGACGCCGGTCTGCGTGAAGAACCCGGCGATGCCGGCGCCGCCGGCGCGGAGCTTCTCGGCGAGCGTGCCCTGCGGGGTGAGCTCCAGCTCGAGCTCGCCCGAGAGGTACTGCCGCTCGAACTCCTTGTTCTCGCCGACGTACGACGAGGTCATCTTGCGGATCAGGCCTGCGCCGAGCAGCACGCCCAGGCCCCAGTCGTCGACGCCGCAGTTGTTCGAGACGACCGACAGGTCGCCGACCTTCCGCTCGAGCAGCGCCTGGATCAGCACCATGGGGATGCCGCAGAGCCCGAACCCGCCGACGGCGAGTGACGCGCCGTCCGGGATGTCGGCGACGGCCTCCGCGGCCGATCCGACGGTCTTGTCCAATGTCATCGTGTGACCTCCTTGTCAGTGACGGCGTTCGCGTCAGCGATGTCCGACGGATGCCGCGGCGTCGGCCTCGGCGAGCCGCGGCGCGACCACCGAGGCGACCTGGGCCGCGCCGGCATCCGTCATGACGATCGTGTAGTGGTTGAGCCCCGCGACCTCGGTGACGCGGAGCGCCGGCATCCGTTCTGCGAACGCCGCCACCCGCTCGCGAGGGTACAGGGCTTCGGGCTGGTCGAGGAGGCCGCGCTCGGCGCGGAGGAAGTCGACCGGTGCCGGAAGCGCGAGGAGGTCGTCGACGTAGCCGTCGCCGCCGTCGAGTTCGAGCACGTTCTCGCCGACGGCCTCGGGCACCGACGATGAACGCAGCTCCGGCGCGGCGCCGACGAGGTCGTAGGCGACGTAGTCGGCGACGCGCTCGTCCCAGGCGGGTCCGATCGCCGGATGCGCCTTCCAGAACTCGTCGTAGGCCGCGCCGTCGGCGAAGCGCATCTCGAGCCGGGCGATGGCCGGGCCGAGCACGGCCGCGGCGACCTCCTCGGGCGGCAGGCCCTCCGGGTGCGGGATCGGCAGCCCGCCGTCGACGAGCACGACGCCGGCGACCCGGTCGGGGTGCGCGGCCGCGAGGCGGACGGTCACGAAGGCACCCATCGAGTGGCCGACGACGAACGCCCGTTCGATGCCGAGCGCGTCGAGGAGTCGCACCTGGTCGTCCGCGTGGTCGCGGAGCGACCACGGGCCCGGCAGGTCGGCCGAGCGGCCGCGACCCCTGAGGTCGGGCGCGACGATGCGGCGCCCCGGCAGCGCATCGGCGACGTGGTGCCAGGCCCGGTGGCTCGCGGTGATGCCGTGGACGGCGAGGATCGGGGTCCCCGCGGCATCCGCTCGCCACTGCCCGCCGGCCAGGCGGCCGCCGCGGACCGGCGCCGAGCACGGCACCGGCGTCGAGAATTCCGTGCCGGTCATCGGGCGCTCCATCCGCCGTCCATGGTGTAGCTCGCGCCGGTCACCATGCGGGCGTCGTCGCTCGCCAGCCAGCCGACGAGGCTCGCCACCTCGGCGGGCTCGACGAGCCGCTTGATCGCGGACTCGGTCAGCATGACCTTCTCCACGACGTCCTCCTCGGGGATCCCGTGCACGGTCGCCTGGTCGGCGATCTGCTTCTCCACGAGGGGCGTGCGCACGTATCCGGGGTTCACGCAGTTCGACGTGACGCCGTGCGGGCCGCCCTCCAGCGCCGTGACCTTCGAGAGCCCCTCGAGCCCGTGCTTCGCCACGACGTACGCCGACTTGAACGGCGAGGCGCGGAGCCCGTGCACGCTCGAGAGGTTGATCACGCGGCCCCAGCCCCGCTCGTACATGCCCGGCAGGGCGGCGCGGATGAGCAGGAAGGGGGCCTCGAGCATGATCCGCAGGATCAGCGAGAACCGCTCGGGCTCGAACTGCTCGATCGGCCGCACGTGCTGGATCCCCGCGTTGTTGACCAGGATGTCGGCCTCGAGGCTGAGTTCGGCGAGCGCCGCCGTGTCGCCGAGGTCGACCTGCCAGGCCTCGCCGCCGATGCGCTCGGCCGCCGCGGTCGCCGCCTCGCCGTTGAGGTCGGCGATCGTCACGTGCGCGCCCGCCGCGGCGAACGCCTCGGCGCACGCGAGCCCGATCCCGCTCGCTCCACCCGTGACGATCGCGCGGCGTCCGGCCAGAGCCGTCGATCGGCCCGGTGCCGTCGATCCGGCCAGTCCCGTCATGAGTCCTCCCCTTCGCTGCGGCGATCGCCCCGTCCGAGGGCGCCGCCGATGAATCGCATCATCTCGTCGAGCACGTGCTCGGGAACCGCGTCGGTGCCCGACGCGGTCGGGTCGGCGTCGTCGCCGGGCCCGCCCGCCCCGTTGCCCCAGAGCACCCAGCGCATGCCGATCATCTCGCCGATGCCCATGAGCGCCCATGCGGCCACGGTCGGGTCGATGTCCGAGATCTCGCCGTCCAGCTGCGCCTGTCGCAGCCCGTCGATGTAGCCCTCGACGATGCGCGTGTAGTGCAGGCGCAGCGCGCCCGGCGAGACGAACTCCGCCTCGCGGACCACCCGGTAGAGCGCCGGGTGCTCGGCGGTGAACCGGAAGAACGCCGCGAAGCCCTCGCGCTCGGCCTCGAGCCGGCTCGTCGCGCCGCGCGCGCCCTCGCTCATGGCGTGCCGCACGCGCTGGTTGAGGTCCTCCACGAGTTCGTCGAACACGTCGAGCTTCGAATCGAAGTACAGGTAGAACGTGCCCTGGCCCACGCCCGCGCGCTCGGTGATTCGCGAAACGGATGACTCGGTGTAGCCGTGCTCGGCGAACACGTGCTCGGCGGCCTCGAGGATCCGCCGGCGGGTCTGCTCGCCGCGCGCGGTGCGCGGTGCGGCGCTCATGCGCCCACCCCCTCGGCGGTCGCGGCAGCGGTCGTCGACTCGGCCTCGCGGAGGCGCGCGGCCCGTTCGGCGAGCACCCGGCGGAGCGTCTTCGCCGCCGTCGAGCGCGGGATCTCGTCGATGAAGCGGATGTCGCGCGGGACCTTGTAGCCCGCGAGCGAGCCGCGGGCGAACTCGGCGAGCTCGGCGGCATCCGTGATCGCACCCGGTCGGAGGACGACCCAGGCCGAGCCGACCTCGCCCCAGCGGTCGTCGGGCACGCCGACGACCGCGACGTCGGCGACGGCGGGATGCGCGATGAGCACCGACTCGACCTCGGCCGGCGAGACGCCCTCGCCGCCGGAGATGTACACGTCGGTCAGCCGGTCGACGATCGTGAAGTAGCCGTCCGCGTCGCGACGCACGAGGTCGCCCGTGTGCAGTCGCCCGTCGCGGAGTGCCGCGGCCGTGGCATCCGGATCGCGGAAGTAGCCGGCGAACACGCCCGGCCCCGAGACGAGCAGTTCGCCCTCGGCCGCGCCCTCGAGGAGCTCGCCGGTCGCCGGATCGGCGACCTCGACGTCGACGTGCGCGTACGGCAGTCCGGCCGACCCGACGCGCTCGCGCGCCTCGCGGTCGGGCAGGCACAGCACGTTCGGCGACGCCTCGGTGAGGCCGTAGCCCTGGGTGAGGGCGACGCCGCGCGCGTGCCAGGTGCGCAGCAGCGCCGGTGGCATCGGCGCGCCGCCGACGACGGCGTGACCGAGCCGGGAGAGGTCGGTGTGTGCGAAGTCGGGGTGCTGCGCGAGGAACAGGTAGTTCGCGGGGACGCCCATCATGGTCGTGATGCCGCGCTCGGCGACGAGGCGCAGCACGCGCCCCGGGTCGAAGGTCCGCTCGAGCACGACGGTCGCGCCCGACCACCAGGCGAGCAGCGGCTGGATGTTCCAGCCGCCGACGTGGAACTGGGGCATGACCGCGAGCACCACGTCGTGCTCGGCGATCGCGATCGTCTTCGACAGCGACAGGTTCGTCCAGAAGCAGTTCGCGTGCGTCAGCATCGCGCCCTTCGGCCTGGAGGTCGTGCCCGAGGTGAAGACGATGAGCAGCGTGTCGTCGTCGCGCACGTCGGTGCGGGTCGACGGGGTCTCGCCGCGCGCGCCCGGATGCGGGACCCGCCGCTCGACGCCGTGCGCGCCGAGCGCCGCGACCGGGATGCGCTGCGCGAGCCGACCGAGGGTCGCCCGCGACAGCGTCTGGAACTCGTCCTCGACGAGGAGCAGCACCGGATCGGCGATCTCGAGCTGCTCGGAGAGCTCACGGGGCGAGAGCCGCCACGACAGCGGCACGAGCACGAGCCCCGCCTTCGCGCACGCGAAGAACAGCACGACGTGGTCGGCGCTGTTGCCGGTGATCGTCGCGACCCGGTCGCCGATCGCGTACCCCGCCGTGCGGAACGCCGCAGCCAGCCGCCCGGCGCGCTCGTCGAGCTCGCGGTACGTGATCGCGACGCCGCGGTCGTCGATCGCGATCGCGTCGGGGGTCGTGCGGGCGCGGTCCGAGGTCCAGCGCCCCAGGGTGCAGGCTCCGTCAGGCATCGACCGTCTCCTCCGGTTCGGCCGGGTGCTGCTTGCGGCCCGTCGTGATGCGGGCGGGCAGCCCCGCGATGCCCCCCGGCAGGAACAGCACCACGAGCACGAACAGCGTGCCCAGGATGAACAGCGGCTCGGACAGCGGGACCCGGAGGATGTCGGGCAGGGCGGCGATCGCGTCCGACCCGGCGAGCGCCGTGAGGCGCTGGTCGAGCAGTGTGTAGACGATACCGCCGACGATCGCGCCCCAGCGCGCCCCCACTCCGCCGAGCACCACGATGACGAGCAGCGTCAGCGTGAAGTCGGCGGTCGCGATGCGCGGCGCCGCACCCGACTGCAGCAGCAGGTACCCCATGCCGGCGACCGACGCCAGCACCGACGCGGCGATGAAGACGAGCAGCTTGACGTTGTACGGCCGCAGGCCGATGACCCGCACGCGCAGCTCGTTCTCGCGGATCGCCTCGGCGACGTGGCCGGCCCGGCTCTTCTCGACCCAGAGGACGATGAGGTACACGAGCACGAGGATGCCGAGCGCCACCCAGTAGAGGTTGCGCGTGTCGACGACGCCGACGAGCTCGGGCGGGACGTTCGAGGTGTCGAGCGCGAGGCCCTCGTCGCCGCCGGTCGCGCTGCCCGGGTTCCGGCGGATGAGCACCGAGCCCGCCTGGGCGAACGCGAGGGTCACCATCGCGAACGAGATGCCGGTGACCCGGAGCGCCAGCGCGCCGACGGTCGCCGCGAGCACGAACCCGAGGACGAGCGTCACGGCGATCGAGACGGTGAAGACGAGCGCGCTCGGCCACTCCGCCGGGCCGAACGCCTCGAGCGTCATCGCGAGCCCGTACGCGCCCGCGGCGAAGAACAGCGCATGGCCGAACGACAGGAGCCCGGCGAGGCCGAACATCATGCGGTACGTCAGCGCGAGGGCGGCGATGAGCAGCGCGAACGCGAGCAGCTGGAGCGTGCCGGGCGTGTAGGTCGGGCCGGGCAGAACTCCCGGGATGTCGATCGCGAGCAGCGGCAGGACTGCGAGCGCGACGACGAGCAGGATGCCGCCGATGACGAGGCGGAGCGACTTGGCGGTCATGCGGCCTTCCCCATGAGTCCACGCGGGCGGATGAGCAGCACGGCGGCGAGGAGCACGACGACCACGAGGTCGCCGGTGCCGCCGAGGTAGAAGTTCGCGAACTGCTGCAGCACGGCCACGAGCACCGACGCGATCGCGGCGCCCGTCAGCGATCCGAGCCCGCCGATGACGGTGACGATGAACGCGAAGATGAGCAGCACCGAGCCGAGGTGCGCCGAGACGTACCCGTAGTAGACCGAGGCCAGGACCCCGCCGAGGCCGGCGGCGGCGCCGCCGATCGCGAACACGAGCGTGAACGAGCGCCGCACGTCGATGCCGAGCGCCGTGACCATGTGCCGGTTCTCGACGCCGGCGCGGATGATGAGGCCGTACCGGGTCTTCCTCAGGAAGAGCACGATTCCGCCGAGCACCAGTGCCGCGCACGCGATGAGCACGAACCGGTCGTTCGGGATGCGGGCGCCGAGGATCTCGGTCGTCTGCGTGAGCCACGCGGGCCGGTCGGTGTAGATCGGGTCGGTGCCCCAGATGCCCTCGAACAGCGCGACCGCGGCGAGCGAGATGCCGACCGTGACGAGCGCCTGCTCGATGTGCCGCTCGTAGAGGCGGCGGATGATGAGCACCTCGGTGAGCACGGCGACGGTCGCGCCGACGAGGATGCCCACGAGCGCGGAGATCACGAGTCCGGTCCACGTGCCGTCGGAGATCCGGCGCCCGGCCTCCCAGCCGAGGAAGGCGGCGATCGTGAGGAACGCGCCGTGCGCGAAGTTCAGCACGCCCATGAGGCCGTAGATGAGCGACAGGCCGCTCGCGACGAGGAAGTACAGGGCGCCGAGGCCGAGCCCGGTGATGACGAGGAGGATCAGCGTGTCCATCAGGCGGCCTCCCGTTCGTCGTGCACGCCGAGGAAGCGCTGGACGCGGTCGTGATCGTCGAGGAGTTCCGCGGCCGAGCCGGTGAACACGACGCGGCCGCTGCTCAGCACGACGACGCGCTCGGCGAGCCGGCGGACGACGAGCAGGTTCTGCTCGACGAGGAGGATCGGGGCGGTGCGGGCGGCCTCGGCGAGCGCGTCGGCGACCTCGTCGACGATGCGCGGGGCGAGTCCCTTGGTCGGCTCGTCGACGAGCAGCAGCCGGTTCTCGTTTACCAGTGCGCGGGCCAGCGAGACCATCTGCTGCTGACCTCCGGAGAGCGTGCCGGCGCGCTGCTCGCGTCGGGCCTCGAGGTCGGGGAACAGGGATGCCACGAGCTCGCGCCGCGGCGACCGGTCGCGCTCGGCGAGCCGCAGGTTCTCGGCCACCGTGAGCGAGCCGAAGACCTCGCGGTCCTCCGGCACGTACGCGACGCCGCGCTGCACGATGCGGTGCGTGGGCGCCCGGTCGATGCGCTCGCCGGCCAGGCGGATCTCGCCCGTCCGGTCGATGAGGCCGAGGATCGACTTGATCGTCGACGTCTTGCCGACGCCGTTCCGGCCGAGGAGCGCCGTGACCCCGGTCGCCGGGACGTCGAACGAGACGTCCTCGACGACCTGCTGGCCGGCGATCCGGCCGTACAGGTTGCGGACGCTCAGGATGGGTTCGTCCGCGACGGGCCCGCTCATGCGGCGGTCCCGAGGTAGGCGGACTGGACGGTGGGGTTCGCCATGACGGCCTCCGGGGAGTCGGCGGCGAGCAGTTCGCCGTGGTGCATGACGGCGACCCGGTCGGCGAGACCGAGAACGACGTCCATGTGGTGCTCGACCATGAGCACGGTGCGCCCGCCGCGATGGAGCCCGCGGATGACCTCGGTGAGCGCCGGGACGTCGGCCGAGCCGACGCCCGCCATGGGCTCGTCGAGGAGGATCACGCGGGGCTCCATCGCGATGAGCATCGCGATCTCGACCTTGCGCTTCTCGCCGTGCGACAGCCCCGAGGCGCCGGCATCGGCCCGGTGGGCCATGCCGACCTCCTCGAGCGCCGCGAGGGCACGCCGGGTCGCGGCATCCGTGCGCCGGGGGATCCGGAACACGGATGCCGCGCGGCCCTCGCGCGCCTGGGCGGCCAGCCGCACGTTCTCGAGCACGTCGAGCGCCGGGAAGAGGCTCGAGGTCTGGAACGTGCGGCCGAGGCCGGCCGCGGCACGTCGGTGCACGGGCTGGGCGGTCACGTCGGCGCCCGCGAGGCGCACGACGCCCTCGCTGGGCCGCAGGACGCCGGAGACGATGTTGAAGAGCGTCGTCTTCCCTGCGCCGTTCGGGCCGATGACGCCGAGCATCTCGCCCTCGGGCACCGTCAGCGACACGTCCTTGAGGAGGAGCGCGCCGCCGATGCGGAGGGTGACGTGCTCGAGTTCGAGCGCCGCGTGGTCGGTCATGATCGCGAGTGCCTTCGGTTCCTGGTCGGTTCGGGTCGGATGGCCCGGCTCAGCCGGCGACCGGCGGGGCGACGGTCTCGGCGTCGACGGTCTCGATGAGCTCGGGGGCCCATCCGTCGGCACCCTCGACGAGCTTCACCTGGTACATCGGCTGGATCAGCGCGTGGTCCTCCTCGCGGACGGTGACCTCGCCCTTGACCGACTCGAAGGTCCAGCCCTCGAGCGCGTCGATCATCGCGTCGACGTCGTCGCCGCCCTCGCGGACCGCCTGCACGATCATCTGCGCGGCGACGAAGCCGTCGACCGAGAACAGGTCGGGCACGGCCCCCGCCTCCTCGAGGCGCGTGATCATCTCGTCCTCGATCTCGGTGCCCGCGGCGCCGCCGAAGTAGTGGTTCAGGAACGAGATGTCGGCCGAGGCCTCGCCGTAGGCCTGGTAGGTCGCGACGTCGCCGAGGCCGGTGACGACCGGCGCGGCGTCGAACACGCCCTGCTGCTGCAGCGCGGTCCACATGGCGCCGGAGGACGCGCCCGCCCATGCGACGAAGATCAGGTCGGGCTGCGCGTCGATCAACTGCTGCGCGAAGGGGGTGAACTCGGTCGCGTCCTCGGCGACGAGCACGCCCTGCACCTCTGCACCCTGGCCGCCGAGCACGGCCTCGACGCCGGCGAGGTTGCCCTGGCCGAACGCGGTGTCCTGCGCGAAGACGACGACCTTCTTGCCATCGGGGTCGCCGATGAAGGTGCCCGCGGTCGCCACGTCCTGGTAGGTCTGGCGGCCCGAACGGAAGGTGTAGTCGTTCACGCCGGTGATCGCGTCGGCGGCGGCGGGACCCGAGATGTAGAGGATCTCGTTCTGCTCGGCCTGCTCGGCGAGCGAGGTCGCGATGCCGGAGACGACGGTGCCGGCGAGGACCTGGGTGCCCTGGCCGATGAGGTCCTTGGCCTTCGCGACCGCGGTGTCGGGGTTGCCCTGGTCGTCCTCCCAGGTGATCTCGAGCTCGCGGCCGTCGACCTCGCCGGTGCCCTCGGTGGCGTAGTCGAGGCCGGCCTCGAAGCCGGCGGTGTAGGCCTCGCCGTACGCGGCCAGTGGACCGGTCTGGGACGTGATCATGCCGATCGCGACGGGAGCGGCGTCCGCCCCGTCGGCGTCGCCTCCCCCGGAGGTGGTCGGCGCGCAACCGGACAGGGTGATCGCCGCGGCGGCGACGAGCGCCGGCGCGAGGTACTTCGGTGTAACTCGCATGCTGTGAGCCTCTCTGAGTGACGACGGTGTCAAACCTGACAGGTGGTTCAGGTCTCAGGAACGTACACTAGAGTCGATCGCGCACGACGCGCAACCCGGATCGGTGCGCCCACCCCGTGCACCCCCATCGAGACGAAGGAGTCCCACCGTCATGAGCTTCCCCGACGTCGTCATCGTCGCCGGCGCCCGCACGCCGTTCGGCCGCATCGCCGGCAACCTCGGCAGCCGAACCGCCGTCGAACTCGGCACCGTCGCCATCCGCGGCGCCCTCGAGAAGGCCGGGGTCTCCCCCGACGACGTCGACGCCGTGATCATGGGCCAGGTGCTGCAGGCCGGCGCCGGCCAGAACCCCGCCAAGCAGTCGGCGGTCGCCGCCGGCATCCCGTGGCGCGTCCCCGCCGTCACACTCAACAAGGTCTGCCTGTCGGGCCTCGTCGCGATCGCCGACGCGGCGCGCCTGATCCGCCTGGGCGAAGCCGAGGTCGTCGTCGCCGGCGGCCAGGAGTCCATGACCAACGCGCCGCACGTCCTGCCCGGAAGCCGCAAAGGACACCTCTACGGCAGCGTCGAACTGCTCGACGTCACCGCGCACGATGGGCTCACCGACGCGTTCGACCACGAATCGATGGGCGCGTCGACCGAGCGGTTCAACGCGCGGTACGGCCTCGGCCGCCCCGAACAGGACGGGATCGCGGCGGCCTCGCACGTGCGGGCCGGCACGGCGCAGGCCGAGGGCGTGTTCGACGACGAGATCGTCCCCGTCGAGATCCCGCAGCGCAAGGGCGACACGGTCGTCGTCGCGACCGACGAGGGCGTGCGCCCCGACTCGACGCCCGAGACCCTCGCGAAGCTCCGTCCGGCCTTCGCCGAGGGCGGTGCGATCACCGCGGGCAACTCCTCGCCGATCTCCGACGGCGCCGCGGCCGTCGTCGTCGCGAGCCGCGCCTGGGCCGAGGAGCGCGGCCTGCCGTGGCTCGCGCTCGTCGGGGCGTCCGGCCAGGTCGCCGGGCCTGACAACTCGCTGCACTCGCAGCCCTCGAACGCGATCGCGGCGGCCCTCGACCGCGAGGGCTGGACGGCGGGCGACCTCGACCTCGTCGAGATCAACGAGGCGTTCGCGGCGGTGTCGCTGCAGTCGATGAAGGACCTTTCACTCGACCCCGAGAAGGTCAACATCCACGGCGGCGCGATCGCGCTCGGCCATCCCATCGGCGCCTCCGGCGCCCGTCTCGCGCTGCACGCCGCCCGAGAGCTCGCGCAGCGAGGCGGCGGCAAGGCGGCCGTCGCGCTGTGCGGCGGCGGCGGCCAGGGCGAGGCCCTGCTGCTCTCGCGCTGACCCGCGTCAGCGGGGGCCCGTGCTGTGGTGGAATGATCCCCACGGCACGGGCCCGTCCGACGAGGAGGCGCAGATGAGCGAGACGACGACGGATGCCGCGGGGCGCGACGCGCACCGACCGACGGGTCTCGACCACCGGCTCCGCCGGATGACCGGGCGCAACCCGGACGAGCCGCACCGCTCGGCCACGCCGCTCGAGCTCTTCTTCGACCTCGTCTTCGTCGCGGCGTTCAGCGCGGCGGGGAGCCAGACCGCGCACCTGCTCGAGCTCGGCCATTTCGCCGCGGCGACGGCGGGCTTCGTGTTCGCGGTCTTCGCGATCGCCTGGGCGTGGATCAACTTCACCTGGCTGGCGTCGGCCTACGACAACGACGACATCTTCTTCCGCATCGCGACGATGGTCGTGATGGTCGGCGTCATCGTGCTCGCGCTCGGGCTGCCGCAGGCCTTCCACTCGATCGACGAGGGCGGCGAGCTCGAGAACGGCGTGGTCGTGATCGGGTACGTGATCATGCGCGTGGCGGTCGTGGCGCTCTGGATCCGCGCGGCACGGCACGACCCGGCGCACCGCCGCACCGCGCTCGCCTACATCGTGCTCGTCTCGACGGCGCAGGCGGGATGGATCCTCCTGCTCGTCGCGAACCCGCCGCTCTCGACCGTGTTCATCGTCTGGATCGCGCTCGTCCTCTACGAGATGGCGGGCCCGATCATCGCGGAACGGGTCGGCGGCCGAACCCCGTGGCATCCGCACCACGTCGCCGAGCGGTACGGCCTGCTCGTCATCATCACGCTCGGCGAGATCGTGCTCGGCACCATCCTCGCCATCAGCGCCGTCGTCGAGGAGCAGGGCTGGGACGTCGAGGCTGTACTCGTCACCGTCGGCGGCACCATGCTCGCGTTCGGGCTCTGGTGGGTGTACTTCATCATGCCGTCGGGCGCCGTGCTCGCGCGGCACCGCGAGCGCGGGTTCGTCTGGGGCTACGGGCACCTCGCCATCTTCGGCTCGCTCGCAGCGACCGGCGCCGGCCTGCACGTCGCCGCGTACGTGATCGAGGGCACGGCCCACATCGACGACACGACGGCGCTGCTCACGGTCGTGGTCCCGGTGGCGGCCTACTCGACCGCGCTGTTCACGATCTACTCCGCGCTGCTCCGGGAGTTCGACCCGTTCCACATCCTGCTCTACGTCGGCAGCATCCTCCCGCTCGTCGCCGCGGTCATGGCGGTCGCCGCGGGCGCGAGCATCGGGACCGGCATCGTGATCACGTCGCTCTCGCCCATCGTCGTGATCGTCGGATACGAGACCATCGGCCACCGGCACCAGGCCGCGGCGCTCGAGCGCTCACTGGCCTGACATCGGTCCGGCCTCGGTGCGAGGCGAACGGATGCCGCGGCGCGGGCCGCGGCATCCGTCTTCGCCCGGCGGGTCAGCCGTTCGGCCGGTTCGCGCGGAGCACCTCGA
Source organism: Agromyces bracchium (assembly GCF_009709675.1). Classification (GTDB taxonomy): domain Bacteria; phylum Actinomycetota; class Actinomycetes; order Actinomycetales; family Microbacteriaceae; genus Agromyces; species Agromyces bracchium. The sequence continues at coordinate 159,916 of NZ_WMLB01000023.1, forward strand.
GCCGCGCGCGGTACTCGTTCTCGTCGATGTCGCCCTGTGCGAACCGCTCGGCGAGCGTCGACTCGGCCGAGGCGGAGCGCGCCCACGGCGGGCCGTCGGCGCCGCCCCACGCGCGCCGGCGACGCGTGACGAGGAACACCACGAGGCCGATGACGAGGATCCAGAGGATCGGGACGAACAGGAACGCCCAGCCGAAGCCGGCGCCCCACGGGCCGGCGTGGGCGACCGCGGACGCGGCGGCGAGGGTGGTGAGCATGACGGGACTCCTTGATCGTGCGGCCCCGGAACAAGCCGTCGCAGCAAGCCTCGCCGCGGGCGATCGACGGCGCATCCGCCGCCGGGCGGCACTCCGCCTACTCCCGCGGGAGGAACCCGGTCGGAGCTACGGCGGTCAGCGCCATCCGCTCGCGACCGTCACTGCCAGCCCGGCGCGACGAGCCCCGACTCGTAGGCGGTCACGACGAGCTGGACCCGATCGCGGGCGTGCAGCTTCGACATGATCCGCGAGACGTGCGTCTTCGCCGTGAGCGGGCTGAGCACGAGCCGCCCGGCGATCTCGTCGTTCGTCAGCCCCTGCCCGACGAGCCGCAGGACCTCGCGTTCGCGCTCGGTGAGCGCGGCGAGCGCGGCGGCGTCGGGCGCATCGCGAAGCCCCACCGACATCCGCTCGAGGAGGCGCCGGGTCACGCCGGGCGAGAGCAGTGCCTCACCCGCGGCGACCACGCGGACCGCGCGGATGAGGTCGACCGGTTCGGTGTCCTTGACGAGGAATCCGCTCGCCCCCGCCCTGACGGCACGGGCGACGTACTCGTCGAGCTCGAACGTCGTCACGACGACGACGTGCACGCCCGCGAGCGCCGGGTCGGCGGCGATCCGCTCGGTCGCCCAGAGGCCGTCGCCGCCCGGCATCCGGATGTCCATGAGCACGACGTCGACCGGCTCCGTTCGCAGGAGCGCGAGCAACGCCTCCCCCGTCGAGGCCTCACCCACGACCGAGATGTCGGACTCGGCCTCGAGCAGGGCCCGGAACCCCGCACGCACGAGCACCTGATCGTCGGCGAGCGCGACCCGGATCATGCCCCGGCTCCCCACGGCAGCCGCGCCGTGACGCGGGTCCCGCCCCGCGGCGAACGTTCGACGGCGACCGTGCCGCCGAGCAGCGCCGCGCGCTCGCGCATGCCGAGGATGCCGCCGCCCTCGATCTCGCCCTGGACGCCACGACCATCGTCGTCGACCGTCAGGAGCAGGTCGTCGCCCAGCCGCTCGACCACGACGACCGCCCGCGACGCCCCCGCGTGCCGTACGACGTTGGTGAGCGCCTCCTGCGCGATCCGGTAGGCCGCGAACTGCACGGCACGGGGCGGTGCCGAATCGAGCCGGTCGACGAGTTCGGCCTCGAAGCCGGGCGCGGCGACCCCGGCCACCAGCACCGGCAGGTCGGCGAGCTCGGCCTGCGGCGCGAGCGGCGCCGCAGCATCGTCGACGCCCTCGGACCGGATGACGCCGAGCACGGTGCGCACCTCCTCGAGTGCGGTCTTCGAGGTCGTCTTCACGTGCTCGAGCGCGCTCCGCGCCTGGTCGGGGTCGCGGTCCATCAGGTGCAGGCCGACGCTCGCCTGGACGTTGATCTGCGAGAGCGCGTGCCCGATGACGTCATGCAGTTCACGGGCGATCCGCATCCGCTCCTGCTCCTCGGCGGTCCGCCGTCGCTGCGCCAGGTCGGCGCGGTACGCCCGCGCACGCTCGCGCCGCACGCGTACGAAGGTCCCGATGCCGAAGCACGCGGCGAGGAGCGCGGTCGTCGCCGCGATGCGGAGCGGATGCCACGTCGGCCCGAGGCTCGCCGCCAGGACGATCGCGGCGACCCAGCCGGTGACGACAGACACCACCGCCCAGCCCAGCGCGCCCCGCGCGACGGCGAGGATGATCGCGAACGCGAGGGCCACGTAGGGCGGCCCGACGTCGGGCGGCAGGAGCAGGTCGGCGAGCGCGAGAGCCGTGACGGCCGCGACGGTCGGGCCGGGCGCGCGGCGGGCCGCGAGGAGCGCCAGCGGTCCCGCGAGGGCGAGCCCCACCGAGAGGACCTCGACGCTCAGCGGCAGCCGCATCCACACCGCGATCGCGATCGCCGCCGGCACCTGGACGATCGCGCTGACGACCACGGGGGCGAGGAGCACCGCGGTCGGCGAGGGCCGGAATCGCTCGGGTCGGCCACCCCACGGGGCGGCGCCGTCCCAGGTCGGCGCGGGCATCTCCCGATCGTATCCCCAGGGGTGTCGGGCGGGATCGGCCGGAGGATGCGCCCGCGCCTACTCCCCCGGGAGTACGCGCATCAGAGCACGCTGATGGGCTTCACGATGTCGGCGTAGATGAGCAGCGCGCTCATGCCGCCGAGGATGATCACCATCGCGAACGTGAGCGGCATGAGCTTGGCGAGGTCGACCGGACCGGGATCGGGTCGGTTCCGCAGCTTCGCCCAGCCACGGCGGATCGCCTCCCAGAGGGCGCCCGCGATGTGGCCGCCGTCGAGCGGGAGGAGCGGGATCAGGTTGAAGACGAAGAGGGCGACGTTGAGCGAGGCGAGGATGCCGACGAGGCCCGCCGCGCGCGAGGCGATCGGCACCTCGTCGAGGCTCGCGATCTCGCCCGCGACGCGGCCGACGCCGACGACCGAGATCGGCCCGTTCGGGTCGCGCTCCTCCGGCCCGAACGCCGCGTTCGCGACATCCACCAGCCGTTGCGGGAGGTTCACGATGATGCCGGCGACCGCCTGCACGTTCTCGCCGACCATCGGCAGCACGGCCGTGACGGGCTGGCGCACGGTCTCCGTCGCGGGCCCGATACCCACGAAGCCGACCTCGTCGGTGAGCGGCTCGCCGTCGGACCCGGTGACCACCTGCCCCTGCGCGTCGACGACGTACCGTTCGCTGAGCAGCGGCGTGACCGCGAGCGTGACCTCCGCGCCGTCGCGGAGGACCACGACCGAGATCTCGTCGCCCGGGTGCTCCCGGATGATCGCCGTGGACTCGTTCCACGAGTCGATCGGCTCGCCCTCGATGGCGACGATCGTGTCGCCGGGCCGGATGCCCGCCTCGGCGCCCGGCGCCGCCGGATCGCCCGACTCGCAGGTCTGGCGCTCACTCGTCGCGGGCAGCGCGCACTCGGAGACCGACCCGATCGTCGTCGACGGCTGCGCGACGCCGAAGCCCATGAGGAGCACGCCGAAGAGCACGATCGCGAGCACGAGGTTCATGAACGGCCCGCCGAACATGACGATGATCCGCTTCCAGACCGGCAGTCGGTAGAAGGCGCGGTGCTCGTCGCCGGGCGTGATCGACTCGGCGCTCGAGTCGCGGGCGTCCTGCACGAGCGAGCGGAAGAAGCCCGTGCTGTCCTCCTTGGCGTGGCCGTCCTTGCCGGGCGGGAACATGCCGATCATCGCGATGTAGCCGCCGAGCGGGATCGCCTTGACCCCGTACTCGGTCTCGCCCTTCCGGCGGGACCAGATCGTGGGGCCGAAGCCGATCATGTACTGCGTCACCTTGACTCCGAAGAGCTTCGCGGGCACGAGGTGCCCGATCTCGTGCAGGCCGATCGAGACGGCGAGGCCGACGACGATGATGGCGACGCCGATCACGAACAGGAGCACGGATTCCACCCCGTCATCGTAGGGGCGATCCCTTGGCGCGCGCTGTCCGCCGACTGTGAACGGATGCCGCGGGGCGACCTCCGTCGTCGGGCCCCGCCTACGCCCGCGCGATGCGCAGGTCGGCCGCGCGCCGCGCGACCCGCTCCGCCTCGGCGAGCGAGTCGACCGTGAGCACGCCCGACGGCGACTCGTGCGCGTCGACGACGGCCTTCACCGTGTCGACGATCTCGGTGAACCCGATGCGGCCCGCGTGGAAGGCCGCAACGGCCTGTTCGTTCGCGGCGTTGAACACGGCCGGGTACTCGCCGCCGGCACGGCCGACCTGCTTCGCGAGCTTCACGGCGGGGAACGCCGCCTCGTCGAGCGGCTCGAAGCTCCACTGCTGTGCGCTCGTCCAGTCGAGCGGCTTCCCGGCCGCACCCACCCGGTTCGGCCAGTCGAGTCCGAGCGAGATGGGCAGGCGCATGTCGGGCGGCGACGCCTGGGCGATCGTCGAGCCGTCCACGAACTCGACCATGGAGTGCACGATCGACTGCGGGTGCACGACGACCTCGATGCGGTCGTAGTCGACGGCGAAGAGCAGGTGCGCCTCGATCACCTCGAGGCCCTTGTTCACGAGGGTCGCGGAGTTCGTGGTGACCACGAGTCCCATGTCCCAGGTGGGGTGCGCGAGCGCTTCGGCCGGTGTGACGTCGACGAGCTCCTCGCGCCGGCGGCCTCGGAACGGCCCGCCCGACGCGGTGAGCACGAGCCGGCGGACCTCGTCGTGCGTGCCCGAGCGCAGGGCCTGCGCGATCGCGGAGTGCTCCGAGTCGACCGGCACGATCTGCCCGGGGGCCGCAAGTCGGGTGACGAGGTCGCCGCCGACGATGAGCGACTCCTTGTTGGCCAGCGCGAGGGTCATGCCGCGCTCGAGCGTCGCGAGCGTCGGCCCGAGCCCGACCGATCCCGTGATGCCGTTCAGCACGACGTCGGCGTCGACGCTCCGCACGAGCTGCACGGCCTCGTCGATGCCGACGGCGGTGTTCTCGACGCCGAACTCCTCCGCCTGCCGCTCGAGTTCGGCGCGGTTCGACCCGACGGCGAGGCCGACCACGTCGAAGCGGCGCGGGTTCGCACGGATGACGTCGAGCGCCTGCGTGCCGATGGAACCGGTGGACCCGAGGATGATGACGCTGCGCACAGGGCCACTCTAGGCCGCGCGCTCAGCGGCGCGGGAGCAGGGCGACGGATGCCGCGACGCGACCAGGCACGGCGACATCCGTGATCCGCACGTCCTCCCAGCGCGACCCGAGCTCGGGCACGCTCCTCGAGATGCGGGCGTCGCCGTGGTCGTCGCCGGGCATCGTCACCGCGATCCGCGAGGGTTCGACGACCTCGAGGTGCCCGACGGCTCGGAGCAGCGCCGACTTGCGCGCCCACAGCTGGGCGCGCACGAGCGCGCGGGCGGACGCATCGAGTTCCGCCAAACGCTCGCGCTCCTCGGGGTGAAGCGCCGCGGCGTCCAGGATCGGCGCGCCGTCGGCCGCCGCCTCGACGCCGACCCCGACCGGATGCCGCGTGCCGACCGCCGCGACGACCACCCCGGCGACCGTCGCCGCGTCGGCGAACCAGGGACCGCCGGAGGGCGTCGTGGGATATCGGACCACCGGGCTGCCGTGCCGTACGCCGCACACCGGGCAGGCGTGGTCGAGCTCGACGTCGTCGGCCGGCACGCCGGCCGACGCGGCGAGGTGCGCCCGGAGGACCGAATCGACCCCGGCGCCGCGTCGGCCGAGTGCGGCGACCAGCACGCGAACGCCCGACTCCCCGAGTTCGACGACGTCGGCCGATGCGGTGTCCATCAGCCCATGATGGCGCACGCGCACGCCGCTGCCGACCCCCACCAATATTCCGGGGCTCGCATACGGCCTGACGTAGCGTCGGAGGGTGAGTGAGATCGAGGCCGACGCCGTCCCGTCCCCGCCGTCGAAGCCCGGGCCCGTCTACGGCCTCGTGCGCGGCGTCCTCCGTCCGCTCGTCCGGCTCATCTTCCGGCCGACGATCACCGGCGCCGAGAACGTGCCCCGGTCCGGCCCCGTCATCCTCGCCTCGAACCACTTGTCGTTCGTCGACAGCATCGTGATCCCCCTCGCGGCGCCGCGACCCGTGCAGTTCCTCGCCAAGTCGCACTACTTCACCGGCAAAGGCCTGAAGGGCTGGGCGTCGCGGACGTTCTTCACCGCGATCGGCGCAGTGAGCGTCGAACGCGGCGCCGGCGCCCAGGCGCAGGCCGCGCTCGACCAGGGCCGGCGCATCCTCGACTCGGGAAGCGCCTTCGCCCTCTACCCCGAGGGCACGCGCTCGCTCGACGGACGCCTCTACCGCGGACGGACCGGCATCGCCTGGCTCGCCCTCACGACGGGCGCCGCCGTCGTGCCCGTCGGCCTCATCGGCACCCAGGAGATCCAGCCCGTCGGCTCGTCCATGCCGCGGGTGCGCCCCGTGACCGTTCGATTCGGCGAGCCGATCGACCTCAGCCGGCACGGTGCCGCGACCTCGGGCCGCGCCCGCCGGGCCGCGACCGACGAGATCATGGCCGCGATCCACGCCCTCACCGGGCAGGAACTCGCGAACGCCTACAACGAGGCGCCGCCGCAGGGCGCGCTGGCGAAGATCGCCGACCGCGTCGCCCCGCGCGAGCGCGTGTAGCGGCACGCCACGTCCCGCGTCGCGCGACCCGCCGGGATCGGTGGAGGTTCCCAGCGACCGGGCGGTCCGCACCGGTATCGTCGGCCCGATGAGGACTCGCTCTCGTGCGTGGATCGCCGCGGTCGCGGCATCCGTCGCCCTGCTGCTGGCCGGCTGCGTGCCGACCCCGGGGATCGAGCGCGACCCGACCTCCGCCGACCGGCGCATCCCCTCGACCGACCGGTTCGACCCGGGCTTCATCGTGAGCGACGACGCGTTCTACGACTCGGCCGCGATGACCGAACGCGACGTCCAGGCGTTCCTCGAGTCGCGCGACTGCCGGCCCACCGACGACGTGCCGTGCCTCGCGGAGTACACCGAGGACGTCGAGGCCGTCCCCACGGCCGGCCCCCGCCACTGCACCGCCGTCCCGGGCGGCGAGGCGGTGCCAGCGAGCCGCATCATCGCCGAGGTCGCCGCCGCCTGCGGGATCAGCCCGCGAACCCTCCTCGTCCTGCTGCAGAAGGAGCAGTCGCTGCTCACGCGCCCGAGCGCGCGCGGCTACGAACGCGCGACGGGGTACGGCTGCCCCGACACCGCCGACTGCGACGCACGGTACTTCGGGTTCTTCAACCAGGTGTACCGTGCGGCCTGGCAGTTCCGGCAGTACACCGTCGAACCCGTGCGGCAGTTCCGCATCGGCGCCATCGACGTCGGCTTCCACCCCGACGCGGCGTGCGGCGCCTCGACCGTGCGGATCCGCAACCAGGCGACGGCGAACCTCTACAACTACACGCCCTACCAGCCGAACGACGCCGTGCTCGCCGACCCGTCGGGCGGCGACGACTGCTCCGCGTACGGCAACCTGAACTTCTGGCGCATCTGGAACCGCTGGTTCGGCGATCCCCACGACGAGCGGCTGCCTCCGTACTTCCCGCCCTGCTCGCGACTCGTCGGCGGCTACCCGTGCCCGGCGCCCGCACCCCCCGGGTCGGGACTCGCGCCGACCACGGTCCTGCCCTGAGCCCGGCCGACCGCACCCGGTCGCTCGCGCGGCCGGACGCTCGCTGCCCGGCCGCTCGCCCGCCGTCGTCAGTCGCCGCGGACGAGCGTGATCGGCTCGTGCCGGACCGGGAACGCGACGGATGCCGCGATGAAGCACTTCTCGGATGCCTCGTGGTGCAGCGAGTCGGCGAGCTCGCGCATCGCGGGATCGGCGACCGTGACCCGCGGACGGAGGACCGCCTCCTGCAGCCGCCCGCCGCCGCGGCCGTCCTCGCGCAGGGTCGCGGTCGCGGCATCCGTGTAGCCGACCACGACGACCCCGTGGTTCACGGCGACGTGCAGGTAGGAGAGCATGTGGCACTCGCTGAGGGCTGCGAGCACGAGCTCCTCCGGATTCCAGCGGTCGCGGTCGCCGTGGAAGGCGCGGTCGCTCGAGCCCGCGATCTCGTGGAGCTTGCCCGCGGCGCGCACCGCATGCTGCCGGCCGTAGGACCGGTACGAGGCCGTGCCCTCGCCGCGGTCGCCCTGCCACTCGACCTCGATCGCATAGTGGTGCTCCCCGAGCATGTCGCTCCCTCCCGTTCGGCGTGAACGGAACGCTCCGCCGTCGTCGATCCTGCACCCGGCCACCGACCTCGCTCGGCGGCCCCGGGGTTAAGCTGGTCCGATCATGACTGACACCTGGATCCCCGTCGAATCCGTGCCCGCCGAATCGGCCGAATCGGCCGCCGTGCCGCAGGAGCGACGGATCGTCACCGCCGTCCCCGGCCCCCGCTCGCAGGAGCTCCAGGCGCGCCGCACCGCCGTCGTGTCCGCGGGCGTGTCGAGCGTGCTCCCCGTCTACATCGAGCGCGCGCATGGCGCCGTCCTCGAAGACGTCGACGGCAATCGGTTCCTCGACTTCGGAGCCGGCATCGGCGTGACCACGGTGGGCCACACGCCCGCCCGTGTCGTCGAGGCCGCCACCGCGCAGTCGCGCGACGTGCTGCACACGCTCTTCACCATCACGCCGTACGAGGAGTACGTCCGCGTGGCCGAACTGCTCGCCGCGCACACGCCCGGCGACTTCGCCAAGAAGTCGGTGCTCGTCAACTCCGGCGCCGAGGCGGTCGAGAACGGCGTGAAGATCGCGCGCAAGCACACCGGTCGGCGCGGGGTCGCCGTGCTCGACCACGCGTACCACGGCCGCACGAACCTGACGATGGCCATGAACTACAAGGCCATGCCGTACGGCACCGGTTTCGGCCCGTTCGCGGGCGACGTGTACCACGCCCCGAGCTCCTACCCCTACCGCGACGGCCTGTCCGGCGCGGAGGCGGCGGCGCGCACGATCGGCTACCTCGACAAGGTCGTCGGCGCAGCCGATCTCGCGTGCCTCGTCGTCGAGCCCATCCAGGGCGAGGGCGGCTTCATGGTGTACGCCGACGGCTTCCTCCCGGCGCTGCAGGACTGGTGCACCGCGAACGGCGTCGTCATGATCGCCGACGAGATCCAGTCCGGGATGGCGCGCACCGGCGCGTACTACGCGTCGGAGCACTTCGGGTGGACCCCCGACCTCGTCCTGACGGCCAAGGGCATCGCCGCGGGCTTCCCGCTCGCCGCCGTCACCGGCCGTGCCGAGATCATGGACGCCTCGCACCCCGGCGGCCTGGGCGGCACCTTCGGCGGGAACCCCGTCGCGTGCGCAGCCGCCATCGCGGTGTTCGAGACCATCGAGGAGGAGGGCCTCCTCGCCGAGGCGCGCCGCATCGAGGCGACCCTCACCGCCGGCCTCGAGCGCCTGCGCGAGAAGTACGACATCATCGGCGACATCCGCGGCCGCGGCGCGATGATCGCGATCGAGCTCGTCGGGTCCGGGACCGCGGAGACCTCGAAGACGCCGAACGCGGCGGCGGTGTCGGCGATCGTCGCGTACGCCGCGCAGCAGGGCGTGCTGTTCCTGAGCGCCGGCACCTGGGGCAACGTGCTGCGGTTCCTCCCGAGCCTGCGCATGACCGACGAGCTCATCGAGGATGCGCTCGGCGTGCTCGACGACGCCTTCGCGTCCGTCGCCTGACCCGTGGGCGAGACCTTCGCGGCCTCGGCCGCCGCACAGCTGGCCGTCGCCGAACGCGGCGGATTCGTGGAGTCGCGCCACGTCGGCTCCGCCGTCGTGCTCGGGCCCGACGGCGAGGTCGTGCGCGACCTCGGCGACACGAGCGCTCCGGTGCTCCCCCGCTCCAGCATGAAACCGTTCCAGGCGCTCGCCGTGATGACCTCCGGCGTGACGCTCCGCGGTGAGGACGCGGCGATCGCGACGGCGAGCCACAGCGGGACCCCCCAGCACGTCGCACTCGTACGCGGCCTGCTCGCGCGCGTCGCGTTGCCCGCGTCGGCGCTGCGCTGCCCGGCCGAGTTCCCGACCGACCGCGCGTCCCGCGACGAGCTCGTCCGGGGCGGCTTGCGCCCCGAGCCCGTCACGATGAACTGCTCGGGCAAGCACGCGGCGATGCTCCTCGCGTGCCACGCCAACGGCTGGCCGATCGAGGACTACCTCGACCTCGACCATCCGCTGCAGAAGCGCATCCTCGACGTGTTCGAGCGCCTCACCGGCGAGCGACCGGCGGCGAGCGTCATCGACGGCTGCGGCGCACCGGTCCACGCGGTCGGTCTCACCGCACTCGCACGAGGCGTCCAGAAGATCGCGTCCTCGTCGACGTCGTCGCCCTTCGCGCTCTTCCGCGAGGGGGCCGCGCTCACCGAGGGCGTTCGCGCGAACGGCTGGGCGATCGCCGGGCCCGGACGACCCGACACCGTCGCGATCGACCGGCTCGGGGTGTTCTCGAAGTTCGGCGCCGAGGGCGTCCAGGTGATGACCGCCGCCGACGGCACGACGGTTGCGCTCAAGATGCTCGACGGCTCGCCGCGGGCGTCCGCGATCGTCGCGGCACGTCTCCTCGTCGGAGCGGGTGCGCTCGAAACATCCGCGGTGGACTCGCTCGAACCCGAGCTCGGCCTCGACGTGCTCGGCGGCGGACGTGTCGTCGGCCGCATCCGCGCCACGGTCTAGGAGGCGACCGCTGCGGGAGCGACGCCGCGGGAGCGGCGCCGCCACGACGAACGGAGCGGCCGCGACCCGCCGGGGTCGCGGCCGCTCCGCGCGCCCGTCGGTCAGCCCATCTCGGCCGCGAGCCGCTTGGCGCGGGCGGCGCGCGACACCTGGGCGATGACCACGATCGCGAGCGCGACGATGAACACCGCCGACGCGATCACGTTCGCCTCGGCCGGGATGCCGCGCGAGGCCGAGATGTAGATGTACTTCGGGAACGTCGTCACCGAACCGGAGTTGAAGTTCGTGATGATGAAGTCGTCGAAGCTCAGGGCGAACGAGAGTAGCGCGGCGGCCATGATGCCCGGCGTCAGCAACGGGAACGTGACGCGCCAGAACACCTGTCGAGGCGAACCGTAGAGGTCGCGCCCGGCCTCCTCGAGCGCCGGGTCGAGACTCGCCACGCGGGCCTTGACCGTGACCACGACGAAGCTGATGCAGAACATCGTGTGCGCCAGGATGATCGTCAGCATGTCCTTCGGGACGCCGACGGCGAGGAACTGCGCCGCGAGCCCCGCGCCGAGGACCACCTCGGGCGTCGCCATCGGCAGGAACAGCAGGAGGCTGATCGACGAGCGGGCCCGGAAGCGGTAGCGGACGAGCGCGATCGCGATCATCGTGCCGAGCGTCGTCGCGACCACCGTCGACACCAGGCCGATGACGATGCTGTTGCCGAACGCCTCGCACACCGCACCGCCCTCGACGTTGCACACGTTCAACCACTTGTCGAACGTGAACCCGCGCCAGGCGATGTTCGACTTCAGCGAGTCGTTGAACGAGAACACGAAGGTGTAGGCGATCGGGATCAGCAGGAAGATGAACGCGAGCGTGACGTAGACGGGCAGGAGCCAGTCGCCGAGCCCGATCCGTCGCCGACGCGGCCGCTGGGGTCCCCGCCGGTCCTCGAGCTCCTCGCTCTCGGTGAGGCCGCCGAGGACGGCGGCCGCCTGGACTTCGCCGCTCACAGCAGGTCCTCCGTTCCGGATCGCTTCACGTACACGCCGACGAGCACGAGGATCGCCGCCATCAGGATGATCGAGAGCGCCGCGGCCGCCGGGTAGTTCAGCAGCACGAGGAAGTTCGCCTCGATCACGTTGCCCATCATCTGCGTGTCCGGACCTCCGAGGAAGTCCCGGCTCGCGTTCACGTAGTCACCGGCCGCCGGAATGAAGGTGAGCAGCGTGCCCGCGACGATGCCGGGCATCGACAGCGGGATGGTCACCTTGCGGAACACCGTGAACGAGTTCGCGTAGAGGTCGCTGCCGGCCTCGAGGTAGCGCGTGTCGAGCCGTTCGAGCGTCGTGTAGAGCGGCAGCGTCATGAACGGGATGAAGTTGTACGTCAGGCCGAAGACCACCGCGAACGGCGTGCCCGCGAAGTACGCGTCGGGGCCGAGCAGGCCGATCGCCTTGAGCGAGGTGATGATGAGCGACTCGTCCGACAGGATCTGCTTCCAGGCCAGGGTCCGGAGCAGGAAGCTGATGAAGAACGGGGCGATCACGAGCACCAGGAGCAGGCTCTGCAGCAGCGGCCGGCGACGCGCCTTGACGCCGATGAAGTACGCGATCGGGTAGCTGAACAGGAGCGCGAACACCGTCGCGAGCAGGGCGTAGCCGAACGATCGGAGGATGTGCGGCCAGTAGTCCTGGATGACGGTGACGTAGTTCTGCCAGTTGAACGCGTAGTCGTACACGCCGATGTCGCCGAACTCGCTCGGCGCCTGCAGGGAGGTCAGGATCAGCGAGATGAGCGGGGTCAGGAAGAACAGGACGAGGTAGAGGATGCCGGGCAACAGGAGGAAGAGCGCGATGGGGCTCTTCCTCCGCGTCACCTGGGGCTGCGCCTCCGTCGTCGCGAATGCTGCGAAGGCCATGGCTCAGCTGCCCTCGAGCTCCGTGATGAGCGCTTCCCGGCGCTGCACCGCGATGGACTGCGTGTCGGCGTCGGCCGGGAAGCGCGACGACTCGTCGGGCTCGTCGGAGAGCCCGAAGCCGTGCTCGACGTCCCAGCTCAGCCAGACCTCGGAGCCCTCGTGGGCGACCGGTCCGAACGTCATGTTCTGGGCGAACACCGAGATCGTGCCGACTCCCGGGACCGCGACGATGTACTCCGTGCTCACGCCGGCGAACGAGACGTCGATGACCCGGCCGGGGCCGAGCAGGTTGCGACCGGCGACCTCCTCGGGCTGCTCCGCGTGGAGCGTGACCTTCTCGGGGCGGACGCCGACCGTGACGAGCCCCTGATGACGCTGCGAACGCGCGGTCGGGACCGTGATGCGATGACCGCCGGCGTCGACCGTCATGGCCGTATCGGTCGTGCCGACCACGTCGCCGGTGAAGAGGTTCGACTTGCCGAGGAAGTTCGCGACGAACGCCGTGCGCGGCAGCTCGTAGAGCTCCTCGGGTGCGCCCATCTGCTCGATCGCGCCCTTGTTCATCACCGCGACGGTGTCGGCCATGGTCATGGCCTCCTCCTGGTCGTGCGTGACGTGGAGGAAGGTCAGGCCGACCTCCTCCTGGATCGTCTTCAGCTCGAGCTGCATCTGGCGACGCAGCTTCAGGTCGAGCGCACCGAGCGGCTCGTCGAGCAGGAGCAGTGCGGGTCGGTTCACGATCGCGCGGGCCAGTGCGACGCGCTGCTGCTGTCCGCCCGACAGTTGCGCGGGGCGCCGCTGCGCGAGGTGGTCGAGCTCGACGAGCTTCAGCGCCTCGTGGGCCTTCGCCTCGGCGTCGCCGATGCGGCGGCGCTTCAACCCGAACGAGACGTTGTCGATGATCGACATGTGCGGGAAGAGCGCATAGCTCTGGAACACCGTGTTCACGGGGCGCTGGTGCGCCTTCGTGTCCGTGACGTCCTTGCCGCCGATCAGGATGCGCCCCGCGGTCGGCTCCTCGAGGCCGGCGACGAGCCGCAGGGTCGTCGTCTTGCCGCAGCCCGACGGGCCGAGCAGCGCGAAGAACGACCCCGCCGGGATGGTGAGGTCGAGCTCCTCGATCGCCGTGAAGCCCGGAAACCGCTTCTGGATTCCGACCAGCTCGAGGTCGGCGCCGCTCTCTGCGAACTCTCGGATCGACATCACGAACCCAGGAGGATCTGCTGGAACTGCGTCTGGTACTTCTGCTCCTCGGCACCCGAGAGGGCACGGAAGATGAACGCGTTCGAGAGCGTCTCCTCGTTGGGGAAGATGAGCTGGTTCTCAGCCAGCTCCGGGTCGATCGCGACCGCGGCCTCCTGCGCTCCGACGACGGGGGTGATGTAGTTCACCCATGCGGCGACCTCGGCTGCGACCTCGGGCTCGTAGTAGTAGTTGATCAGCGTCTCGGCGTTCGTCTTGCGCGGCGAGCCGATCGGGATCAGGAAGTTGTCGTTCCACAGGGTGCCGCCCGCGGTGGGGATCGCGAACTGCCACTTGTCGCCGGCCTCCGCGTTCAGGACCGTGATGTCGCCCGACCAGCAGATCGCCGCGAGCGTGTCCTCGCTCTTGAGGTCCTCCAGGTAGGAGTTGCCCTTGATGTTGCGGATCTGGCCGTTGGCCACCTGCTCGTCGAGGATCTCGATGGCGGCGTCGAACTCCGCGTCGCCCCAGTCGGGGCTCGAGATGTCGACACCGTTCTGGAGCATGATGAGCCCCATCGTGTCGCGCATCTCCGAGAGCACGCCCACGCGGCCCTTCAGCTCGGCGTTCCACAGGTCCTCGACCGTCTCGAGCCCGCCGGGCACCTTCTCGGTGTTCCAGCAGATGCCGGCGAAGCCGCCCTGCCACGGAAGCGAGTGCTTCCGCCCTTCGTCGAAGCTCGGGTTCGCGAGCGCCGGTGCGAGGTTGGCGATGTTCGGGATGTTGCCGTGGTCGAGCTCCTGCGTGTACCCCAGGCGGATCCAGCGCGACACCATCCAGTCGGTGAGGCACACGGTGTCGGCCCCGATGTCCTGGCCGAGCGCGAGCTGGTCCTTGACCTTGCCGTAGTAGGTGTTGTTGTCGTCGACGGCGACCTCGTAGTTGACCGAGATGCCGGTCTCCTCCTCGAAGGCGACGAGCGTGGGGTAGTTGCCGTCGTCGTCCTCGTCGATGTAGGCGGCCCAGTTGGCCCAGTTGAGCGTCTTGTCCGTGTCGGACACGTCCGCCGCCGCGGTAGGCCTGGCCTGGCCCCCGCCGGTCGAGCAGGCGGCGAGCGCGAGCGCGGAGGCGCCGGCGCCCGCGCCCGCGAGGAGCCCGCGACGCGTCACCTGCGCCTGTCGGGCCTGCGCGACGAGGGCGCGGATGATGGGGTCCTGGGGAAGGGGACGGCTGCTCACGAGGTCTCCAATCGACATGCATGCGCGTGCAGGGGTGCGAAGATACTGACACACTGCGTGGCGGAAATCAGCAGATGATGTCCGAATCGTTAATTTCTGCGAACAACACGCACGGAATCAGTGCCCGATCCGGGTTGCGACGGACGGAATCCGTCGTATTCCGGCGGCCAAACCGCGCGTTCGATCGTCCGGTCCGGACGGACGCGCCAGCACTGGTCGCGATCGGCGTCGAGCAGCGGCGGGAGGCCCGCATCGCGAGCGAGCGCGCGCAGTTCGGATCCGCCCCCGTGGACGACGATCTCCGCCCGTGCGCGTGCCGCCGCCGCGAGGCTCCAGCCGGCCGCCCAGGCATCGGCGTCGCCGACGATGATCACGCGCGCGTCGCCGACGCCGACGCCGTCGACCTCGGCCTGCGCGCACCGCGCGGCATCCGGGCCGTCGGCAAGGCGGATGACCCGGGCGCCCGGGAGGATCCGTTCGAGGGTGTCCGCGTCCGGACCCGGACGCGCGGAGACGAGGGCGACGCGCCGGCCCGCATCGAGCCGGAGGGGCACTGCGTCGTGGCGCCGTGCGATGGCATCCGGGCGATCGGCGTGCAGGAACTGGGCCGTGCGTCCGCGCCACTGGCCGGCACCCGGGGGCGCGTCGGAGCGATGCAGTCGGCCGTCTCCGCCGGCGTGCACGAGGTCGGCGCGATTCGGGTGCCGGAGCAGCGCGTGGGCCGGCGCAGCGTCGCGGAACCCCTGGCCGAGTGCGCCCGTGCGTCCGGCCGAGAGGACGATCGCCGGCCCTCCGGCGCGGCTCGCTCGCATGAGCTCGCCGAGCGCATCGAGCGCGGCGAGGCGATGCTCCTCGGGCCATCCCGTCAACCGCAGGTCGACGTCGTCGACCACCACGAGTCGTGCGGGCGGTGCGCCGGCCTCCGGCCGAGACCGCCCCGACGCCTGCTCCCGGACCGCGGCGAGCGCATCCCACACCGCGCTTCGCGGGCCCTCCAACCGCTGCACCGCCGCGGCGCCGTGGCGACGCGAGACCTGGGTCGCGAGCGCGTCGAGGAGCGCGGTCCGCCCGGAGCCCGGCGCTCCGAGCACCACGAGCGCGCCGTCGACCTCCGGGTTCCACGACGCCGCGCTCCGGCGCTGCGCCTCCGGCTCGTCGACCACGCCGAGGAGCAGTCGATCCGACTCCGCTCGCTCCCCCGGCGACGGGTCGATCGCGCCGGCGCCGAGCACCGCCTCGATCTCGTCGAGCCCGATCCGCCTCGGCAACGGGTCGAGCCACGGTCGCCGCGGCGGCGGGACGTGCGCATGCCTGGCGGCGGCGACGGCGATCGCCTCCGGCTCGGCGAGCGCGGACTGGAACTCGACCACCCGTCCGCCTCCGGGGTCGACCAGCCCGCGACCCGGTCGAGCGGCATCGAGGTGCGCCGCGCGATCCACACCGAGCACCGCGACGCTGTCCGCCCGTTCGAGCACGCGCAGCGAGACCCGGATGCCGCAGTTCGCACTCACCTGCTCCCGCACGACGCCGTTCGGGCGCTGCGCGGCGAGTACGAGGTGCACTCCCAGGGAGCGGCCGCGCGCCGCGGCATCCGCCACCACCGCCCCGAGTTCGCCGAAGCGCTCGATCATGGCCTGGAACTCGTCGACGACGACGACCAGTCGCGGGAGCGTCACGTCAGCGGGCAGCTCGGCGATGCTCCGGACGCCCGCCGCCGCGAGCACGCGCTCGCGATGACGCAGCTCCGCGCGGATGCTCTCGACCGCACGGGCCGCCTCGGACTCGTCGAGGTCGGTGACCAGCCCGGCCACGTGCGGGAGCCCGTGCACCGGCTGGAACGCCGCACCGCCCTTGAAGTCGACCAGCAGGAACGACACCCGGTCCGGGCCGTACCGTGCCGCCATCGCCGTGATCCACGCGACGAGCAGTTCGCTCTTGCCGCTGCCCGACGTCCCCGCGACGAGTGCGTGCGGGCCGTCGACGAGATCGACCGTGACCGGTCCTTCGGCGGCGAGGCCGATCGTCGCCGCGAGGCTCGAGCGGTCCGTGGTCGCATCGGCGGGCGCCAGCAGTGCGACCAGGCCCACGGATGCCGGGAGCACCGCCGGGCCCGGGACGATGCCGGCCCGCGCGGCGATCCGCGCGAGTCGCTCCGCGGCACCACTCGCCTCGGCATCGGACACCAGCTCCGGCACCATCGCACGAGGAGCGGCACCGGTGACATGGACGAGCGCATGCCGCGGGGAGGTCACCTCGACCACCGTCCGCAGTCCGGGCGGGAGGGACGCGGCCAGTGGGGCCACGGCGATCACGTCGGGATCGCGGATCGGCGTCTCGGTCGGAACGGCACGCGGGGCACGGTCGACGTCGACCGCATCGGAAGCGGCGTCGTCGCCGGGATCGGCATCGGCCTCGGCGACCCGGATCACGGCGACACCCGGGGCGGACGCGCGGTGCGGAAGCATGGCGAGCCACTCCCAGGAGGTCGAGGGGCCGACGAGGCGGCACCGCCCCGGGTCCGTCGCCTCCGCGACCTGCAGGATCGCGGCGCGAGCCGCCGCGCGCGCGAGGGCCGGCCGCCCGACGAAGCCGATGCCTCCCGCGAGCCCGACGCGCACGGGCGCATCGGCGAGCACCGCGGCATCGGCGACCAGGCGGAGCGCCTCCGGGTCGTCGGTCGACGCCCCGTCGATCGACACCCGGCTCGCGACCCGACCTGAGCCGACCACCACCGTCTCGGGCGGACGCCGCGACCAGGCCGGAACGCCGCGATCCGGCAGCGAGCGAACGGCCGGCGTCTCGCGCCACGCGGCCACCCGCTCCAGTTCGTGGCGCCGGGCGACCTCGGATCGGAGCCCGTCGAGGGCCGCGCCGCGAGCGCTGACCTGGGCACGACGCGTCCGTCGCGCGGACCTCCGTGCGTCGAGCACGGTGGCGACGGCCACGAGGGGTCCGAGCGCGGCGAACGCGAGCGAGACCACCGATCCGGTGACGGCCCAGATCGCCACGGCGCCGGCGACCGGCGCCGCGGATGCGATCCAGGGGAACGGCGCACGGCTCGGCTCCGGAGGGACCGGCGGGAGGTGGAGCGTCGGCATCGCCTCGAGGCTCGTCGCAGCGGCATCCGTCATGCCTCGAGCAGAGCAGAGCCCGTCCCGACTCCGGGACGTCCGGTGGATGCTGCGGCCTCCGGGCACGACGGGTCGCCCGTGGAGGACGGGCCGCGAGGGGCTCAGGCGACGACGAAGGCCTGCTCGCCGATCTCCACTCGACTCCCCCTCGGCACCAGCACCCGCCGGCCGGGTTCGCACCGCACGCCGCCCTCGCCCGGCCGGCGCACCACGGTGCCGTTCGCGGAGAATCGATCGGCGACCCACAGGACGCCCTCGTGCTCGCCGAACTCGAGGTGGGTCTTCGAGACGGACAGTCCCCGGTCCACGATCTGGACGAGGTGCTCGAAGGCCTCGCCGGGCTGCGCGAGCGGCTTGCGCCCGACCAGCCCGCTCCCGCCGACGGTGACGACCTCACCGGTGGTGAAGGTGAGCACGAACCGGGCGGATGCCGCTGCGGCGGGCTCGGGCGGAGGCGGCGATTCCACCGTCGCGTCCGATCCCGCCGACCGTTCGGCCGCCTCGGCCCCGACGGTGTCGACGGCGTCCGCAGGGCCGGCGCCCCCGGTCTCGCCGAGCGAGACGCTCAGCACGCCGGATTCGGACCGGTGGATGACGAACGTGTCCCCGGGCCGTGGGTCCTGCGGCCGGCGCGACTCGGGAGTCGCGGAGGTGGAGCTCCCGCACTCGCCGCAGAACATCGCCCCCTCGGGCAACGCCGCACCGCAGATCCGACAGTTCACGTCCCGGCTCCCTTCCGCGAGCCAGCGTAGCCGCCGAGCGAGCCGAGCGAGACGCGCGCCCTCGCGCGTTCGAGCCAGGACCGCGGCTCGTCCATGCGGCGCTGCAACTCCTCGACGGCCGCCCAGACGCGTTCGTCGTCGCCGTCGCCCGGTCCGTCGGGGCCGAACACGGCCCGGTCGACGACCGAGGCGAGCACCGCCGGTCCCAGGCCCCCGACGACGGCGGCCTGCTCGGCGCGGGTCGCCGTCTGCGGCATCGGGTAGCCGTAGTCGGTGGCCTGGTCCGCGAACTCCTCCCAGCCGCCCTCGATCCGCTCCTCCGGGGTCGGTGCCCCTCGCCGCAGGCGACGACGGCGGGTCTTCGCCGCGATGACCGCGAGGAAGGGGCTGGCGAGGAGGGCGAGTGCAGCGAGGACGAGGCCCGCGACGCGGAGGACGGCGAGGACCGCGTCGATCCATGCGTTCCCCCGGTCCGGATCCTCCGAACCGGAATCGGGCTCGGCGGCGAGGTCGTCGACGGGCGTCGGATCCTCGGGGGGCGGGAGCGCGGATTGCGGGCGCGAGACGACCGTCGGCTCGTCGGGCTGCCGCTCGGGGATCGGCCGGACCTCCGGATTGGGATCGATCGCGATCCACGCGCCGTCCTCGACCTGGACCTCGATCCAGGCCTGGAGGTCCGCGCTCCGGAAGACGACGTCTCCGGACGGCACGCCCTCGCGATCGTCGGCGGCGGGCAGGTAGCCGACGACGACGCGGGTCGGGAAGCCGATCGAGCGCGCGAGCATCGCCGCCGCGACGGCGTACTGCTCGCCGTCGCCGACCATCGGCTTCGCGGTCGCGAGCTCCGAGATCCGGTCGAGCGCGTGGCCGGAACGACTGGGGACCTCGTCCTCGCCGATGCCGTGGCTGACATAGCCCTCGCGGTGGAATCCCTCGATGACGGCGGCGAGTCGGACCCCCGGCTCGTCCGAGGACCGTGTCCAGCGGTCGAGCAGGCGGACGAGCGCGTCCGGCGGATCCGGGGACTCCGGCAGGACGGCACCGCCGGGCCGGAGCCCGGCGTGGTCGACCGAGTCGGTCCAGGCGATCGAGTCGGCCGTGTAGCGGTCGTCGGTGCGCAGGCCCGAGCGCACGCCCGCGGTCCCGGTCACGTCGTTGTACGCGAATTCGTCTTCCAGGTCGCTCGCTCGCGGGCCGCCGAACGCGATGCGCTCGAGCTGGCCGACGCCGGGCACCCAGACGTCGTCGTAGGCGAGCACCGCGACCTCGAGGCGAACCGCCTCGCCCGGCGTCGCCGACTGGTCGAGTCGGTAGGGAAGCCGCGAGAACTGCCCCGACGCGCCGGAGCGGTCGGTGCCGCCCACCGAGTAGACGATGCCGTCGTAGGTGTCGAGCGTCGCGATCCGCAGGCCCGCGCCGGCCGGGAGCCCATCGACCCTGAGCATCTCGACGTCGGCGATCTCGGGCGCGAAGGCAGCCCGGAAGGCCGCGAGCGGGCTGTCGTAGTCGTTCGGCTCGAACGGCGGTCGAAGCTCCGCCCTGACGACGTCCCGCGGTCCCGGCGGGAGCGCGAACGTCGCCGCCGTCGCACCGACGAGGGCGACCGCTGCGACGACGGTCGCGCCGACGATCCGTCGCACGTCGGCCAGCGCAGACTCGGCCGACCGCTCGACCACGGCCGTGCGGCGCTCCGCGATGCCGACGCGCACGAGCCACGCGAGCGCGGCGACGAGGAACGCGACGCCCGACTCGAACGCGGCATCCTCGTGCACCACCCCCAGCACGATCCCGGCCACGAGCAGCACCGCAGGCGGGAGCAGCGCCGCAGAGGGTCTCGAGGTTCGCAGGGCGATCGTGACGGCCGTCGCCGTCGCGACGATCCCGAGGAGGAACGGCGGCACGAGCAGCGACTGGTAGGAGCCGACGGGAACGGAGATCGTCACCAGCTGCTTCCACGACAGCGCCACCGCGGCGACGAGCTCGACGAGGCCCTCGGCGGTCGGGAGGACCTCCGCATAGGCGCTCGACGGCACGGCGACGGGCACGCCGAGCACGAGGTACGCGCCCGCGATGGCGGATGCGACGGCCCACGATGGCCAGGACCACACGGCGCCGGCGAACCCGATCGCCGCGCCGGTCAGGATCGCGATGCCGGAGGCGTGCACGAACGCCGGGCTCTCGTAGATCGGCCACCACGGGAGCATGGCCGTGGCCACCAGGGCGACGACCATCGACGTGCTCACGATCGCGGAGCCGAGGCTCGCCCCGGCGATCCGGAGGCGCCCCGGACGCCGCGAGGAGCGCTCGCGACGTGCACCGGCGGTCGTGCTCATGCGACCGATGCCGTCCTCGCGAGCATCGCCGTGAGGTCCTCGAGGTACCCGACCCCGTAGACCGACAGCCCGCCGACGGATCGCGCGGTCGCCTCGCCCTCGGCCGAGCAGCGCACGGCCACGGTCTCGATGCCGAGCGGGAGGCGCGACGCCGCCTGCCTCAGGTCGCCGACGGCGCGCGCGCCCCCGGTGACGACGAACGCGAGCGACACGCCCGAGATCGACTCCGCCGCCGCGCGCGCCGTGTCGGCGAGGCTCGATGCGCGGTCGTCGGCCTCGACGAGGCACAGCGCGTCGAGCAGCCGGTCGCGCGACGCGGTGGGCAGCTCCCCGATCGCCGGTTGCCGTCGTCGAGGCGCACCGCCGCCGGAGACCGGCGTCGCGGCGGCGGGGGCGCGACGCGTGACGGCCTCGCGACGGGGCCGTTCCCTCCCCGAGACCACGAACGCGAGGCTCCTGGCATCGCGGATGGCTCGTGCGCCGATGGACGCCGCGACGCTCACCGCGAGCTCGAAGTCCTCCTCGTCCTCGTACGCGTCGGCTGCGAGGTCGAGCAGCACCATCAGTCGGCTGCGCCGCGTCTCCTCGAACTGCCGCACCATGAAGGTGCCGGTCTTCGCCGAACTCCGCCAGTGGATGTACCGACGGTCATCACCGGGCTGGTACTCGCGCAGCGCGTGGAACGCGATGTCGCTCGCGGTGAGGTCGCGTGTCGGCGACCCCTCGAGGTCGCGCAGGAAGCCCGTGCTCAGCGCCGACACCGCGATCGTGCGGGGGTGCACATGCAGCATCCGCACCTCGGACCACACGATCTCGCGCCGCATCAGCCCGACCGGATCCGCGCGCACCGTGCGGGCCGGACCGACCGGGACGACGCCGCGACGCTCGGTCGGGATCGCCACTCGTTCATCGAAGGTGCCGCCTCGGGGCAGTGCGGGCACGAATCGCGAGACCACCCGCCGACCGACCGGCACCTCGATCCGCGCCCCCGAGAAGCGCCGGCGGCCGGGGTTCCGTGCGACGAGGTGCGCCTCGGCGGACTCGCCGACCGCGACGCGCGGAACGGGGAGCGAGAGTTCGATGGCACCGGCGCCGCGACCGGCCAGCCACGCCGAGGCGAGCGCGATCACGACCACCGCACCCCATCCGAGGATCGCGAGCTCGAGCCATCCGAACCCGTAGCCGAGGACCAGGGCGACGACGGATGCCGCGAGCACACCCCAGCCGAGGGGCGTCACGACGCTGCGACCCGCGCGCGTCCACCGCTCGACGACGGATGCCGCCTGCCGGACCGCGACGACCGCACGCGCGATCGTCACCGCGAGCAGGCCCTGCTTCGCGGCCTCCTCCGGGATGGACGTGCGGGTCTGGAAGGTCACCCGGCCTGCCTCGCTGAGGGTGGCGGTGTCTCGATGAGCACCTGGGCGATCAGGTTCGATGCCGTCACGCCGTCGAACTCCGCCTCGGGGTCGAGGATCAACCGATGCGCGAGGACCGGCTCGGCGAGCGCCTTCACGTCGTCGGGCACGACGTAGTGACGACCGCGCCCGGCGGCGTGGGTCTTCGCGGCGCGCACGAGGGAGAGCGCCCCGCGGACGCTCACGCCGAGGCGGACCTCGGTCGCGGTGCGGGTCGCATCGACCAGTCGCGACACGTAGTCGTTGATGGTGGGGTCCACGTACACGGTGCGCGCCAGCGCGGCCATCTCCACGATCTGGTCGGCGCCCAGGCGCGGCTGCACGCGGTGATCGTGAGCGCGCTGGTCGGTGCCCTCGAGGATCCGGATGGTCGACGCGTGGTCGGGGTACCCGATCGAGGTTCGCATGAGGAACCGGTCGAGCTGCGCCTCGGGCAGCCGATAGGTGCCGGCCTGCTCGACGGGGTTCTGCGTGGCGATCACCATGAACGGCCGGTCGACGTGATGGGTCTGGCCGTCCACCGTGACCTGGCCCTCCTCCATCACCTCGAGCAGCGCCGACTGCGTCTTGGGGCTCGCGCGGTTGATCTCGTCGGCCAGCACGATGTTCGCGAAGACCGGGCCCGGGTGGAACTCGAAGGCTCCCGAGCGCTGGTCGTAGACGGAGACGCCGGTGATGTCGCCGGGCAGCAGGTCGGGCGTGAACTGGACCCGGTTGCTCGTTCCCGCCACCGACTGCGCCATGGCGCGTGCGAGCGAGGTCTTCCCCGTGCCGGGGACGTCCTCGAGCAGGAGGTGGCCCTCGCTCAGCAGTGCGGTGAACGCGAGGCGGATGACCCGGTTCTTGCCGAGCAGGATCTCCTCGACCGCTCCGACGAGCTCGTCGAGGTTCGACGCGAATCGGGTGGCGTCCTCGGGGGTCATGGTCATGCGGTGCTCCTCGTGGGGATTCATCGGGACTCGAACCTCGCGGTGACGCCCGCGACCTCAACATCCAACCAGACGCGGTCGCCGGGCTTCGCGCCGGCGACCTGGCAGGAGGTCGCGCTCTGGGCCGTGCGTCCGACGCGGTCCCCGTCGGCGCCGCACCGGAACGCGGCAGGAAGGCCGTTGTTCGCCGGAGCGGCCGTCCACGACCAGGTCGAGGTGGCCTCGTCGTACGACCGCCCCGGCAGCGCGAAGGTGAGCGTCGGCGACTCCCCGCCCGGGAACGTCCCCGACCACGGTCCGCACGTGCCCCAGACCGTGCAGCTTCGCACCTGGAAGCGCGCCGTCTGGCCGAACGGGCGATTGAGCAGCTGCCGCAGCCAACCGGTGCCCGAGAAGTCCTTCGGCGAGCCGACGCGAGCGCCGGCAGCGTCGATCGCGATGATCTGCAGTCGCTTCGTGCCGCCGTCGACGCTGTCGATGTAGCGGTCCCAGGTCTCCGCGTTGGACCAGTCCATCGCGCTGCCGACGTCCTGGACCGCGCCCGGCGCGGGCCGGACGACGGTCGTCGCGACCTCGGTCGAGACGCACCCGGCCCGGTTCCAGCCCCAGACGACGAAGCCGTACCGGGCCGATTCGACGTTGGTTCCGCTGAACTGGACGCTGGAGGCGCCGGGGCCGACGCGCACCATCTCGGCCACCGTGCCGCCGACGGTCGGAGCGACCACCGAGCCGGGCGCAGGGGTCGTCACCGAGCAGGCCTGGGCCCCTCCGGGGACCGCCGTCTCGCCTTCGACGAGGCGCTGCACGAAGTACCCGGCGATGGCGTCGCCGTTCCCGCCGAACGGCGGCCATGAGACGACGACGGTTCCGGCGGCGGAATCGGCGTCCACCGTGATCCCTCCGGCGACGGGTGCGCCGAAGGGCGTCCCGGTCGTGCTCGCCTCCGTCCACGCGGCGAGCGCGGGCAGGGCGCCGTTGCGCGCACTGACGGTGATGCTCACCGAGCTGCCGTTGGCGAGTCCCTGCGACTCGACCGAGCAGACGGACGCCGTGCAGGCGCGACCGGCGTCGACCTCGATCGGGGAACCGGCGATCCAGACGACGTAGGTGCTGACCGGACTTCCCGCGCCCGTCGACACGGGAACCCATTCGACCCGGAGCCGCCCGTCGAGCGGGACCGCTCGGAGCCCGGATGCGGCCGGCGGGATCACGTCCGACCAGACCGGGGTCGGGAGCTGCACCGGCTCGCCGAGCCCGATCGCGTTGCGCGCCTGGATGCGCACGACGACCGCTGCGCCGGGCCCGTTGCCGAGCGTGGGCACGGTGCAGGTCGTCGCCCCGCAGTCCGACGCGGCGAGCTCGTCCCCTCCGTCGGGGTCGAGCAGGCTGATCCGGTAGGCCTCGATCGGCGAGTTGTTCGATGCGCCCGCGCCGAACGAGAGGTCCAGCTCGCCGTCGCGGAACCCGGTCAGGCGCGCGTCCGTGACGGGGTCGGGGCGATCCTGCACGGAGATGGTCACGGTGCCCCACGCGTAGCGACTCGAGTCGTTCGTGGCGTCGGCGACCTGGTACTCGAGCGTGGTGTTGACCGGTTCCGCGCCGGCGGAGACCGAGACGGAGAGGCGCGAGCGGTCGGCGTCCGGAACGACGGTCAGTCCGGCCGGCAGGTTCTCGGCTCCGAGCCCGCGGACGCGGATGACGCGTAGCGGCGTGTCGGGGAACGGGTTGCCCGCCGCGTCGTTGTCCAGGACGTCGACGGCGGTCGTGAGGCCGCGGGGTGCCACGGCGACGTCCGGCGCGGGTCGCGCCAGGGGGCGAGTGGACGGGACGACGCGCAGCTCGATCCGGCCCGGCGTCCCCTCGACGCCATCGGCGGAGACGCCGACGGTGATCGACGTGCGGGTGCCCTGGGGCGTCGACTCCGACGCGCGGACGCGCAGTTCCGTGCCGTCGAGCGTGGCGCCGAACCCCTCGGGCACGTCGCCGATGACGCGGTACTCGAGATCGGCGTCGTCCGAGCCCGGCAGGCTCGTGAGGCGTTCGAGGTCGATCGCCTTCTCCTGGCCCGGCTCGAAGTCGATCACGCCTCCGTCGAACGCGGGCGGCTGCCCCGCTCTCGGCGTGACCTCGATGGGGATCACGACGGTTCCGGTGCGGCCCTCCGGGTCGTCGGCGGAGTCGCCGTCCGTGACGGTGAAGGAGATCGACGCCGGACCGAAGTACCCGGGCTCGCTGCGGAACCGGACCGTATCGGCGTCCACCGCGAGCTCGCTCCCGTCGGAGTGGGATGCGCGCACGGTCGCGGCGTCGGTGAGCCGGACCGGACGGCCGGATGCGGCGACCACGTAGTCCTCGAGGTCGAGGACGACCTCCTCGCCGGTCGTCACCTCGACCGGCGGCGCGTCCCTGCGCAGCTGCGGCAGCGCGTCGTCGCGCCCCGGCACCCAGATGAACGCGTAGGCGCGCAGGTCCGGATCGTCGGGGTGCGCGACGGAGTAGGGCACGATGCGACGCCGGTCCTCGACCTCGATGTGCACGGTGCCACCCGATACGCGCGCGCCGTCGGAATAGCCCGGGATCAGGGCGACGTCCGCGTCGGCGGCGTCCGCATCGGCGATGAAGACCTCGTCGAGCACGTCGACGTCGACCTCCTCCTCGTCGAGCACGTCGGTCAGGCTCAGCACGATGTCGGCCGCCTCCGGCCGGGTGAGCGGTGCGTCGGGATCGGCGGTGATGCGCACGTAGCTCGAGGCGGTCGCCTGCCGTTCGTTCTCGACGGTGTAGATGGCGCCGTAGAGGCCCGGCCCGTTCGGCACGTCGACGACGACCATGTCGTCGACCCGCTCGACGACTGCACCCGGGGTGTTCGCCTCGACATCGGTGAGGCTCAGCGCCGACCCGTCGGGGTCGGTGTCGTTCTCCAGCACCCGGACGGCGACCGTGCGGCCGGGCCGCACCGTGATCTCGTCCTCGATCGCCACCGGATGCCGCGCCCCCTCGAGGCCGGGCGCGACTCCGACGCGCACGGTGCCCGTCGCCCGCGCTCCCAGGGCGTCGACCACGGTGTACGCGAACGTGTCGGTGCCGGCCGAGTAGTCCCCGGCGCGGTACTCGAGCCAGTCCGCCCCCCGGTCGACGACGGTGCCGCGCTCGGGGTTGGACTCCTGTCCGATCAGCTGGACGGAGTCGCCGTCCGGATCGATCCCCCCGAGCGGGATCGGGATCCGCACGCTCCCGCCGGCGAGGACTCGCGCCGTCGCCGTGCGCGGGACCGGCGGCGAGTTGCTCTCGGCGTCCGCGTCGCGGACGGTGATCCGGACCGAGGCCGTGCCGAACTGGCCGTCGGGCCCCTCGACGCGGTAGACCGCCTCGAACTCGCCCGGTCGGTCCGGCGCGTGATAGCGCAGGCGCGATCCCGAGGTGAACAGCAGCCCGGCCTCCGGTTCCTCCACGAGGCCGGGCGAGAGCGTCAACCGGTCGCCGTCGGGATGCTCGTCGTTGTCGAGCACGGGGATGTCGATGACATCGCCGGTGCGCGCGGATGCGGTGTCGGCGACGGCGACGGGCGGCTGGAACCGGTCCGGCCTCGGCACCTCGACGACCGTGACCGAGCCCGTCGCGTCGGCGAGGCCGTTGCTCACGTGGTAGCCGAAGGTCGTGGAGCCGGTCGCGAGGGGCTGCATGAGGGTGACCCGGAGGACGCGGTGCTCCACGACCTCGACGCGCAGCGCGGGGTCGACCGTCGCCTCGAGGCCGGTGATGATGAGGAGTCCGCCCGTGGGGTCGATGTCGGAGGCGAGGATGTCGACCTCCATCGGCTGCTCGAGCCGGAGGAACGCCGTGTGGGGCACGGTGACGGGGATCGTGTCGCGCTCGGGGGGCGCCGAGACCTCCACGCGCACGAGTCCCGTCGCGGTGCGTCCCTCGTCGGTGACCGTGTACTCGAGGTAGTGCGTGCGGACGGCGTCGGTCCGGAACCGGAAGGTCCCCGCGTCGAAGTCGGGCGTGATCACGGCCTCCGGCTTCGACGGCACGGCGGTGAGGTGCGGCATCCCGGTGCCGCCGCGGACGTGACGGAGCGGCTCGAGCTCGATCTCCTCCCCCGCGGTGGCGAGCGCCACGAACGATTCCGCGATGAGCGGCGCCTCCCCGGGGGCCCGCACGGTCACGACCATCGCACCGACGCCCTCGTCCCGCCCGTCCGAGACGGCCAGGGAGACCGTGCGCGTCGCACCCTCGCCGGCCTCGTCGAAGACCACGACCCCGTCGGCCGTGGACGAGACGCGGTCCGGCGCCTCGGCGCTCGCGCGACGGAGGAAGATCGGATCGCCGTCGGGGTCGACCCATTCGCCGAGCACCGCCGTCGTGACCCGTCCGCCCTGCTCGACGATCGCGCGGCTCTCGCGCACCTGCCGCGGCGCCTCGTTCTCCTCGGGCGGCCGCACGGTGATGCTCACGATCGCGCGCGCGGTGCCGCCGCGACCGTCGTCGATCGTGTAGCCGAACTCGAAGGCGCCCTGGGCCGATTCGCCGAGCGTCACCTGCACCTGCTGCCGATCGGCGACGAGGTCGAGACGGGCACCGTCGGGCAGTTCGCCGTCCACCGCCGAGACGACGAGGACGTCGCCGTTGGCGTCGTAGTCGTTCAGGAGCACGGGCAGCAGGGTGGTCCGCCCGGGGCGGGCGCCGAACTCGTCGTCGAGCGCGACCGGTGCCACCTGCGCCTTCTCGATCGTCGGCGTCGCATCCGGATCGTTCTGCTCGACCGTCTCGTCGTCGCGCTCGATGGCGAGGAGATCGTCCCAGTTGTCGATGAGTCCGTAGTCGCCGGAGGCCGCCCAGGTCGCGCCCGACCGCCGGTCGTTCAGCACGACGGTCTCTCCGTTGGCCAGGAAGTCCGGCGACATGGCGCCGCCGGCCCCCTCGAGGGGTCCCACCGGCGCGCCGGCGCCGCCGTCGCAGTCGCGCCACGCGGTGCCGTCGCCCCATGCCGCGTGCCGGCAGTCCCCGTCGACGAAGGGCGCGGCGGGCTCCCCGTCGTGTCCGTCGTCGCGCTCGATGGGTTCGGAGCCGTCGAACGGGATCTCGAGCAGCCGTTCCCGCGTGGCGACGAGCACCCCGTCGCCCGTCGTCGCGGGTCGCTGCAGCACGGGGTCGTCGCCGGGATCCGCGAGTCCCTCGAGCGAGATGACGGCCCCGCCCTCGAACGTCAGGACGGCCGCCTCCTCGTCGAGGATCGCCCACCTGCCCGCCACCGAGGTGAGCTGCGTCACGACGTCGTCGTCGAGCGGCTCGAGCTGCCAGGTGGCCTGGGTCCGGTCGGGGTCCTCCGCCGACACGCGCGAGACGACGCCCGTCGTCGGCGTGTACGCGAGGATGCGTCCCGACTCGTCGACGGAGATCATCGAGCCGGGCCCGAACGACAGCGCGGGGTCGTCCTCGGCGTCGAAGGCGGCGAAGTCCTGCACCGGCCAGACCCAGAGGTCTCCGCCCGCGCTGACGACGACCCGGTCGCCCGCGAGCGCGAGCTCGGCGTCTCCGGGCACCGCGACCGTGGCCGTGACCGTCGACGTCGTCGGGTCGACGATCCCGACGCTGGCGCGGTCGCGGTCCATGACGAGCACCGTGGCACCGTCCTGCACGACCTCGGAGCGCGCACCGCCGGTGTCGACCACGGCGTTCAGCTCGAGCACCGCGGTGTTGGCGCGTCCGACCGTCTGCCGTCCGTCGTTGGCGACCCACACGGAGGCATCCCCGAGGTCGATGCGCTGCGCCGTGTAGCCGCCGGATGCCACGGCGACCCCGGCCACGAGCGCGACCACCGCAGCGACCGAGGCACCGGTCACGATCGCCGATCGACGCCGCGCCCACGCGGCCCGCAGGTTCATCGCGGCACCTCGTCGACCTCGGTGCAGCGCTCGGCGCTCGGCTCGCCGGTCCTGCCGTCGCGCCAGACGGTGACCGTGGCGCACACGGTTCCCGGTTCATCGAGGTTGACGGCGTACTCCGCCGCCCGCTGCGGCGCGGAGGAGCGCCCCTGCACCGTGACGATGTAGGCGTCGCCCTGGCGCAGGCCCGGGTCGTCCCACGCGAACTCCACCGTCGCGCCGTCGGTGCTGGCCCGCACGTCGGCGACGACCGGGATGTCGCCCGCGCTCCCCGCGACGGTCAGCAGTCCGGCGACGACGAGCCCGACGAAGACCGCAGCGGCGATCGCGACCCCCAGGATGAGCCGTCCGGTCGAGGGCGGCGAGCTTCGCGCGCGCCCGGACAGCGACCCTTGGGAGTGCGGGTCGAGGCTTCGCGGCACGGGGCGGCCGGATGCGCCGGAGCGGCGCCGTCGGGATCGACCCGAGGATGCGGCGACGCTCGTGCCCGCGCCGATGCGCGTGCGCTCGTCGAGATCGACGGCGGTCGCGAGCGCCCAGTCGTCCATCGCGACCTCGAGCTGCGTCTGCGGGAGTGCGAGCTCCTCCTCGACCGCCTGCAGGTCGCGGATGAACTCGAGGGCGCTCCCCTGGCGGTCGGCCGGTCGCTTGGACATCGCCCGGGCGAGCACGGTCTCGAGGCTCCGCGGGACGTCGGGTCGACCGGTGGGAGGGACCTTGGCCTTCTCGATGCGACCGACGAGGGCGACCGTGCCGTTGTCGCCACCGGGGACCTCGAACGGGCTGCGTCCGGCGAGGAGCGAGTAGACCGTCGCGCCGAGCGACCAGACCTCGCTCGCGACGCTGCCGGCGACCTCGTCGAGCAGGACCTCCGGGGCGGACCACGGCACGGACAGCCCGACCGCATCGCTCGCCTCCGCCTGGCCGAGCGTGGCGGCGATGCCGAAGTCGGAGAGCACGGGATGCCCGTAGGCGGTCGTCAGGATGTTCGACGGCTTGATGTCGCGGTGCAGCACGCCCTGGCGGTGGGCGGTCTCGACCGCGCTCGCGATGCGGACGCCGATCGAGAGCACCTCCGCGAGCGGGAGCTGCACCGCGCGGTAGCGCTGTCCGAGTGTCGCGGAGCAGTACTCCATGACGAGGTACGGACGACCGTCTGCGGCGACGCTCGCCTGGTACACCGTGAGGATCGACGGATGGCTCGACAACTGCGCCATCAGGTTCGCCTCGGCCTGGAACATCTGGCGCACCTCGTCGTTGACGACTTCGGCGAGCAGGACCTTCACCGCGACGAGCCGTCGCGGCATGTTCTGCTCGTAGAGGAACACGTCGGCGAACCCGCCCGACCCGAGGACCCGGATGAACGAGAACCCGGGCAGGTTGGGCGGCGTGGACGGCAGTCGCCTCGACACGATCCTCCCGCCAGCCTCAGGTGCGATGCGTCCCGGGGCGCACGGGGCCTCGGGCATGGCCCAATTCTAGGGTCGGGTGCGTCCGACTGGATCAGGCCGGTTCGTCTGCTGTGGACGGCCGCTGCACCCTGAGCACGTCGACCACGACGACCGTGACGTTGTCCCGGCCGCCGTTGCCCACGGCGGCCTCGACGAGCTGTCGCACCGCCTGCTCCGGCGAACGGCCCGAGATGAGGAAGTGACGGATGCCGTAGGGCGTCAGCTCCTTCGTCAACCCGTCGGAGCACACGAGGATGCGCATGCCCTCCTCGAGCGGGATCGCCCGGTAGTCGGGGATCGGCGCCTCGTGGAACCCGACCGCGCGCGTGATCACGTTCGAGTGCGGATGGGTGTCGGCCTCCTCGCGGGTGATCTGGCCCGCGTCCACGAGCTCCTGCACGATCGAGTGGTCGACGGTGAGCTGCTCGAGCGCGCCGCCGATGAGGCGGTACACGCGCGAGTCGCCGATGTTGAAGACGATCCACGCGGGCTCGTCGCCGATGACGCCGAGGGCCACCCCGGTCACCGTCGTTCCGCTGCCCTCGTCGGTGACGCCGGCACCCCGGCCCATGTCGCGCACGGCGAGCTTCAGAGCTCCGTCGATGTCGCCCGTGCCGACCGACGCCTTGCCGCCGTGCTCGGCGAGTCGGGTGACGACGGCGGCGCTCGCGAAGTCGCCCGCGGCGTGCCCGCCCATCCCGTCGGCGACGGCGAACAGCGGCGCCTGCGCCACGAAGCTGTCCTCGTTGACGGCGCGGCGGAGTCCGGTGTCGGTCGCGGCCGCCCACGCGAGCATCACCTCGGTGCCGTCGGGCAGCACGACCGTGTGACGGCTGTTGCCGTTGCCGATCTGCGTCACCCGGTCCCCCCGTGTCCGATCGAGCTCATGCAGTGTCCGATCGAGTTCATGCGTCGACGCTCCCGAGCGCCGGGAGGATCTCGACGATCGTATCCCCTCCGAGTTGCAGGCTCGTGCCCGGAGTGACCACGAGCGATTCACCGGAGCGCAGGCGGCGCTGGCCGGAGGCCGTGCGCACGACCGTGCCGTTCGTCGACCGCAGGTCGGCCGCGACCAGTCGGCCGCCCTCCATGCGGAGCTCGAGGTGCGTCGCGGAGACCACTCCGGCCGGCGAGTCGACGCGCACGAGCATGACCTCCCCGCTCGCCACCCGCGGCGCGCTGGGGCTCCGGCCGATGAGCACGGGAACCGACACCTCGCCCGCCTCGCCGCCCACGATCCGGTAGCGCAGCGTCGAGGGCCCGCGATCGACGCCCTCCGGTGCGACGGATGCCGCGGCATCCGCCCCGGCATCGCGTGCGCGCCCCTCGGCGAGCCGGGCCCGCGCCGCGCTCGTGAGGATGGTGTCGGCGTCGGCCGCGTTCCCGCGGACGAATCGGACGGTGTCGTCGTCGACGACCCGCATCGGCGCAGTGGGGACCCCGGACGTGGGCGGGCGGCGGTCTCGGGCTCCACGCCACGGCCGGGCCAGCCTCGTGTCGATCTCCGGGTCGCCGGCAAGCGAGTCCGGACGTACCGGGACCTCGCGCCAGGACCACTCGACGGCGGAGGCCCGGAATGCCGCCCGGTCGGCGGGCACCGGCGCGCCGCGAAGGCCGGCCTGGCGCACCTCGTCGAGGGGCGACTCCGCGCCGGCGATGCGCAGCCTCGTCACGGCCGTGAACTCGGCGAGGTGCCACGGCGTGATGCCCCGCGAGTCGAGCCGCCGCGCCCCGCCCGGCGAGGCGAGGTCGATCACGGCTCCGCCGCGCACGATCGCGGTGAGCGGGTCCCCCGACGCGGGCCACCACACCAGTGCGAAGTGCTCGACCCCGCCCTGGCCCAGGGGGATGCGCGCCACGAGTTCCTCGAGTTCGAGTGACGCCTCGCCGGCCGCCTCGGCCAGTCGGGCGACGACCCGGTCCGAGGCCGGCGCCGCGACGGCGGCGATGAAGCGCGATCCCACGACGACGTCCCACTCCGGGGAACCCGGCTCCTCCCGGCGGCGCACCGCACCATCGACCATGGGGTCCAGTCTGGCACCGCGCGGCGGGTTCAGCCGATGAAGCTCATCACGTGCTTCAGTCGCGTGTAGTCCTCGAAGCCGTACTGCGAGAGGTCCTTGCCGTAGCCGGAGTGCTTGAAGCCGCCGTGCGGCATGTCCGAGACGAACGGGATGTGCGTGTTGATCCACACGCACCCGAAGTCGAGGTGCTTGGCGAAGCGCATGGCCCGGCCGTGGTCGCGGGTCCACACCGAGGCGGCGAGCGCGTAGTCGACGCCGTTCGCCATGGCGAGCGCATCGCGCTCCTCTCGGAACGACTGCACGGTGAGCACCGGGCCGAAGATCTCGCGCTGCACGGCCTCGTCCTCCTGGCGCAGGCCGGTGACGACGGTCGCCTCCCAGAAGTAGCCGCGATCACCCTGGCGCCGTCCGCCGACGGCGAGGTCGGCGTGGTCGGGCAGCCGTTCGATGAATCCCGAGACGTTCGCGAGCTGGGTCGGATTGTTGAGCGGGCCGTAGAACACGCCGTCCTCGCGCGGGCCGCCGGTACGTGCGCTCGTCCGGATGCGCTCGACGAGGGCCGCGACGAGCTCGTCGTGCACCGACTCGTGGACGAGCACGCGCGTCGCCGCCGTGCAGTCCTGGCCGGCGTTGAAGTACGCGGCCGAGACGATCCCCTCGGCGGCGCCCGCGAGGTCGACGTCGTCGAACACGATCGCAGGCGCCTTGCCGCCGAGTTCGAGGTGGACCCGCTTGAGGTCGGATGCCGCGGCGCGTGCGACCTCCATGCCCGCGCGCACCGAGCCGGTGATGGCGACCATCTCGGGCGTCGCGTGCTGGAGCAGTGCGGCGCCGGTCGCGCGATCGCCGGTCACGACGTTGAGGACGCCGGCCGGCAGGAACTCCGCGGCGACCTCCGCGAGCTTCAGCGTCGCGAGCGGGGTCGTGTCGGACGGCTTCAGCACGACCGTGTTGCCGGCGGCGATCGCCGGCGCGATCTTCCAGACCGCCATGTTCAGCGGGTAGTTCCACGGGGCGACCTGGCCGATGACGCCGATCGGCTCGCGACGGACGTACGAGGTGTGGTCCGCGAGGTACTCGCCCGCTGCGCGTCCCTCGAGGTTCCGCGCCGCTCCGGCGAAGAAGCGCAGCTGATCGACCGATTGCAGGATCTCGTCGTCGACGAGGCTCGCCCGCGGCTTGCCCGTGTCCTGCGACTCGAGGTCAGCGAACTCCTCGGCCCGCTCCTCCATCGCATCGGCGATGCGGAAGAGGGCCAGCTGCCGTTCGGCGGGCGTCGTCTCGCCCCACTGCTCGAACGCCGACGCGGCCGCGTCGTAGGCGGCGTCGATGTCGGCGCCGGTCGAGATGGGCGCGCGCGCGTAAGCCGCCTCGGTCGCGGGGTCGACGAGGTCGAGCGCCTCGTCGCCTCGGGCGTCGACGTAGTCGCCGCCGATGAAGTTGCGCAGGAGCTCGGTCACGGGGATTCCTCCGTCGGAGTCGGGTGGTCGGCCGCACGGCCGGATCGCGGGCGCGCCGGAATCGGCCGGGCGCAGGTGCGGACCATGGTCGCACACGTGCGGATCGAACGGAAGAGGTCGTGACGATGGAATCCGTGGTGAATCGATCGGTAATCGACGGAATCACTTGTCATTCGACCGACCCACTGTCATGATCGAACGCATGACGAACGGGAACCGCCCGAACAGCCACCGGCCGGTGCAGCTCGACGACGTCTCGAAGGCGATCATCGAGCAGCTCCAGGCCGACGGTCGGCGCTCCTATGCGGACATCGGCAAGGCGGTGGGCCTCAGCGAGGCCGCCGTGCGCCAGCGCGTCCAGCGCCTCACGGAGGCCGGCGTGATGCAGATCGTGGCGGTGACCGACCCGATGCAGCTCGGCTTCACGCGCCAGGCGATGATCGGCATCCGTGTCACCGGCGACACCCGCGCGCTCGCAGAGGAGCTCGCGGCCATCCCCGAGATCGACTACGTCGTGCTCACCGCGGGCAGTTTCGACCTCCTGGCCGAGGTGGTCTGCGAGGACGACGAGCAGCTCATCACCCTGCTCAACTCCCGCATCCGCAACCTCGACGGGGTCCAGACCACGGAGACGTTCGTCTACCTGAAGCTGCAGAAGCAGTTCTACAACTGGGGCACCCGCTGACGGCGGGCTCGCCCGGAAGGAGATCCCGATGAGCACCCTCGACACGGCTGCGCAGCTCGGCACCGCCGGCTTCGACGACGCTGCGCTGCAGCAGAAGGCGAAGGACCATCTCTGGATGCACTTCGCGCGCCAGTCGACGATGGAGGAGCACGGCGTGCCCATCATCACGCGAGGCGAGGGCCACCACGTCTTCGATGCCCAGGGCCGCAAGTACTTCGACGGCCTCTCGGGGCTCTTCGTCGTCAACGCCGGGCACGGGCGCCGCCGCCTCGCCGAGGTCGCAGCGAAGCAGGCGGAGGAGCTGGCCTTCTTCCCGATCTGGTCCTACGCGCACCCCGCGGCGATCGAACTCGCCGACCGGCTCGCCGGCTATGCACCCGGCGACCTCAACCGGGTCTTCTTCTCGACGGGTGGCGGCGAGGCGGTCGAGACCGCGTTCAAGCTCGCGAAGTACTACTGGAAGCTCAAGGGGCAGCCCACCAAGCACAAGGTGATCTCCCGCGCGGTCGCCTACCACGGCACGCCGCAGGGCGCCCTCGCGATCACCGGCATCCCGGCCATGAAGCAGATGTTCGAGCCGCTCACCCCCGGTGGCTTCCGCGTGCCGAACACGAACTTCTACCGCGCCGCCGACGTCGGGGCGCCGTCCGACGACCTCGAGGCGTTCGGCCTGTGGGCGGCGAACCGCATCGAGGAGATGATCCTGTTCGAGGGTCCGGAGACGGTCGCGGCCGTCTTCCTCGAGCCGGTGCAGAACTCGGGCGGCTGCTTCCCGCCGCCTCCCGGCTACTTCCAGCGCGTCCGCGAGATCTGCGACCAGTACGACGTCCTGCTCGTCTCCGACGAGGTCATCTGCGCGTTCGGTCGCATCGGGCACATGTTCGCCTGCGACGCCTACGGCTACGTGCCCGACATGATCACCTGCGCGAAGGGCATGACCTCGGGGTACTCGCCCATCGGCGCGACGATCGTGTCCGAGAAGATCTACGAGCCGTTCAAGACCGGCAACACGTCCTTCTACCACGGCTACACGTTCGGCGGGCACCCGGTCTCGGCTGCCGTCGCGCTCGAGAACCTCGACATCTTCGAGGAGGAGGGCCTGAACGAGCGGGTGCGCGAGAACTCGCCGCTCTTCCGCGCCGAGCTCGAGAAGCTGCTCGACATCCCGATCGTCGGCGACGTTCGAGGCGACGGCTACTTCTTCGGGATCGAGCTGGTCAAGGACCGCGCGACCCGGGAGACCTTCAACGACGAGGAGTCGGAGGACCTCCTTCGCGGATTCCTGTCGAAGGCGCTCTTCGATGCGGGCCTCTACTGCCGCGCCGACGACCGCGGGGACCCCGTGATCCAGCTCGCGCCCCCGCTCACGATCGGCGTGCCCGAGTTCCAGGAGATCGAGCAGATCCTGCGGGGCGTGCTCACCGAGGCGGCCGACCGCGCCGCCCGGTTCACCGGTCACCGGCACGGCGGCGAGCACCTCCTCGTTCCCGCCCGGGTCTGACGCCCGATCGCGACCCTCGAAGCGCCCGGATCCCGACGGATCCGGGCGCTTCGGCGCAGATCCGCCCTGATCGTCTGGTCCGCATCCCTACTCGGCCCGATCCGTTGCCGAGGGTGCGCCCGGAAGCGGCTCGGAGAACGCCCACTCGGGGAGCTCGCCGAGGGCGAGGAAGCGGTGCAGGAGTCCGGCCATCGTGTGCTCGGGCGTCTCGTCGAGGGCGAGGTCGATGAGCGCGCCCGCGGCGGATCCGCGCCCGAGCGCCCAGGCCAGCCATCCGGCCACGCAGAGCGCGCCCGTGCGGCGGCCGATCGGCGCGTTGCCGATGGCGGTGCCGAGCACCTCGAGGCTCGCCCGGACGCGGTCGACGTCGGGGCGGATGGTCGAACGCCCGAGCATGAGCCGCGACAGGAAGCCGTCGACGCTCTCGTGCTCGCCGGGTGCCCGAGGCGGCGCCGAGTCCGGGCTTTCGGAGGCGTCGCGTCCGCGATCGGCGTCCCGTCGAAGGCGGTCGTCCTCGGCCGAATCGAATGCGAGTTCCCCGACGACCGGGCCGAACGCCGCCTGGAGCATCATCGCGTCCCGGATCGGCGGCTGGTCGGCGAGGGCGAGGAGCCACGCGAGCTCCTCGGGGCTCCCGTCGCCACGTCCGGCAGCGATCCGCTCCACGAGGATGAGCGGATCCACCGCCTCCCCGAGCACGCGCTCGAGGAGGTCGACGACCGTCTCGTCGTCGCCTCGGCCCCGACCGTCCGGCGCGGGAAGCCCGTCGAGGATCACGCGGATCCGGCCCGCGAGCGCGTCGTCCGGTTCGGCGATGCGCACCAGGTCCGCCGCGGAGTCGGCGAGTCCCGCCGCGAGCTCCGTCACCTCGGTCGAGGCCTCGGACACGGCCGCGCTCTCCTCGATGAGTCGGAGCGGCATCCCCTCGTCCGGCAGGTCGTCGTCGAACATCGAGCCCCAGCCGTTCGGAGCCACCGTCAGCGCATCCCGGACGACGAATCCGGCCTCCTCGGCGCGACGCGCGAGGCAGTCGAGGATGTACCGATTCGGCATTCCGTCGCCCTGCCCGAACGGCCGATCGCCATAGGCGACGGGCACGATCGCGTCGACCCTCGGGATGCGGCACAGGGTGCCGAGGAGCGCCGTCGCCACGGCGTCGGCACGGTCGGCGTCGGGCAGGTCGTGTCGGAGCACCGCCGTCGTCCGGTTGCCCTCGAAGGCGACGCAGACGAGGGAGCGAGCGGGCCGATAGCCGGCCAGGACGGGGACGAGGGCGAGGAAGTCGTGCGCAGCGCCGGCGCGGATGATGGTCGTCATACGGGCAGCGTGCTCCGGTCGCCGGGCGTTCGGCCGGCGCCCGCGGATCTCGATCCGTCGACGGCGTCCGTCCGGCTCGTGGAGGACGAGTCGGTCGGAATCGCACCCGAGCCGTCCTCCACAGCGAGCGCTCCGCGTCGACGGCGCGCGGTGTCCGATTCCCGCCAGTCGATGACGGATGCCGCGCCTATCCTCGAATCATGACCTCCCCATACCTCCTCCTCCGGACCTCCAGCCCGATCGGGCGGATCGAGCTCCAGGCCGACGACGACGCGCTCACCTCTCTGACCATCGAGCGCGACGGCGCGCTCCCGCACGACGACGTCCCCGAGCGTCCCTCTCCCCTGCTCGAGTCCGCGCGCGACCAGCTTGCGGAGTACTTCGACGGGCGGCGCACGGGCTTCGACCTCCCCGTCCGACTCGACGGCACGCCGTTCCAGCGCGCGGTGTGGGCCGAACTCCGGCGTCTCGGCTGGGGAGAGGCGACCTCCTATGGTGCGCTCGCAGCGGCCGTCGGCAAGCCCGGATCCGCCCGCGCGATCGGCGGGGCCGTCGGCGCGAACCCGATGCCCATCATCGTGGGGTGCCATCGCGTGCTGGCGTCGGACGGCCGGATCACCGGCTACTCGGGCGGCGAGGGCATCCCGACCAAGCTCTGGCTGCTCGGGCACGAGCAGATCGGCTTCGCGGCGTGACGTCGCCGACCCGTCCCGACGTCGTGATCGGCGAAGACGGCCTCTCCCGATGCGCGTGGGGTGCATCCGACCCGGAGTACCGGCGCTACCACGACGAGGAGTGGGGTACGCCCCAGCACGACTCCGACGTGCTGTTCGAGAAGCTCTGCCTCGAGGGCTTCCAGGCGGGGCTGTCCTGGATCACGATCCTGCGCCGTCGGCCGGCCTTCCGTGAGGCGTTCCACGGGTTCGACCCCGCCCGAGTCGCCGAGATGGGCGACGACGACGTCGATCGGCTCTTGGGCGACGCGCGCATCATCCGCCACCGTGGCAAGATCGAGGCCACGATCTCCAATGCGAGGGCGACGCTCGCGCTCGACGGCTCGCTCGAC
Organism: Agromyces bracchium; assembly: GCF_009709675.1. Classification (GTDB taxonomy): domain Bacteria; phylum Actinomycetota; class Actinomycetes; order Actinomycetales; family Microbacteriaceae; genus Agromyces; species Agromyces bracchium. The sequence goes on from NZ_WMLB01000023.1 coordinate 198,546, forward strand.
GAACTCCTGTGGAGCTTCGCGCCCGCGCCGCGATCCGCACCGCCGGTGAGCTTCACCGAGGTTCCGGCCACGACGTCCGAGTCGACCGCGCTCAGCAAGCGACTCCGCGCCCTCGGCTTCCGCTTCGTCGGGCCGACGACCATGTACGCGCTCATGCAGGCGATGGGGATGGTCGACGACCACCTCGCCGGATGCCATCGGTCCCTCACGGGTGCGGAGTTCCGCGACGGCCCGTCGGGCACGCCGATCGCCGCTGTGCGCGGCTGATCGCACGACCCGGATTCAGGCGACGAGTTCGAGCTCCACGGGTGACGACAGGCGCTCGGCCCCGGGCTCGAGACGGAATCCCGCCGCGGCGGACCATGCGATCAGGTCCTCGCGGGTCTCGAGCTCCGGTCGAGCCTCGAGCAGCGCACGAGTGAACAGCCCCTTCGCCCGCTTGTTGAAGTGGTTCAATGCGCGCCGGCGACCGACGTCGTCGATCGTGACGATGCGGAGGAAGACCGAATCCGGCCGAACCGGGGCGGGGCCGAGTTCCACGTACCCCTCCGACCGCAGGTCGATGATCAGTCCGTCATGGGCGAGGAGTGCGTCCCGGATCGCCTCGCGCCAGAGCGGCTTCAGCCGAAGCCCGGGAAGGCGGGAGTCGTGCGAGAGCCGGTAGGCCGGGATCGGGTCCCCGGCTCCGACCAGCCCGAGGAGCGCGGAATGCACCGCCACGTGCCGCGCAGCGAACGCGCGCGCCGCCGGGTCCAGGCTCGGCGCGTCCAGGGCGTCGTAGAGCACGCCCGTGTACCGGTCGAGCGCCGGCATGGTCGCCGAGCTCAGGAGTCTCCGGTTGCGGTCGACCTCGGCGGCCTGTCGCGGACCGAGCTTCAACGCGCGCATCATCGCCTCGGCATCGGCGGCGAGCTCGGACGTCGCCCGGATCGTCTCGACGCGAGCATCACGAAGCGACGGGAACGAGAGCGCATCGAGCGAGATCGGTTCGGCTGCGCCCCCGTCGCGCTTGGTCTCGGAGGGAGGAAGCAGGATCAGCACTATGCGGCGATGAAGGCCAACGCGGCCTCGACGTTCACTCCGAGCGGTTCGACGCTGTCGATCGTCACCCGGGGCAGCGCCGAGCTCGGTCCGGTCCAGGGCGCGTACCCGTCGAGGCTCTGCTCGACCGCGCGCCACGTCGTCTCGTCGAGGTGCGGCAGGTTGCGCTCCCGCTTCTCGAGTCGCTCCTTGTGGACCGATGCATCGGAGCAGACGACCTCGATGACGCGGAGGCGCACCTCGGCGCGCTCGGCGAGGTCGCGCCACTGCAGGCGGGCCGACTCCGCCGCGTTCACGGCGTCGACGATCACGGTGCGACCCGAGTCGAGTTCCTTCTCCGCGATCTGCTCGGCCACCAGGTAGGCGGCGAGGCCGGTCGGCTGGTCGGCGTCGATCCCGGCCCGTAGGATCGCGGATTCGATGGGGTCCACCGACACGACCGTTGCGCCGAGGCGGGCGCCGACGATCTCACCGATCGTCGACTTGCCCGCGCCCGGCAGCCCGGCCATGACGATGAGCTGGGTGACGCTCAGGTCACCGAACTGACGGTCGAACGGCTGCTCCCCCTGCATCCGCGCTCCTTACGCGAGCGCGGCGCGCGACGCGACGACCTGCACCGCGTCGGACTGCACCGAGAGGAAGCCGTCCTCCGCGTTCGCGGTGATCTTCTCACCGCCGGGCAGGGTGACACGCACCTCGCCGCCGGCGAGGATCGCGAGCATCGGCTCGTGACCCGGCAGGATGCCGATCTCGCCTTCGACGGTGCGCGCCACCACCATGGCCGCCTCGCCCGACCAGACTTCCTGGTCGGCCGAGACGACGCTCACGTTGAGGGCGGCCATGCTCAGCCGTTCTCCTTCTGGATCTTCGCCCACTTCTCCTCGACGTCGGAGATCGGGCCGACGTTGAAGAACGCCTGCTCGGCCACGTGGTCGAAGTCGCCGCGGGCGATCGCGTCGAACGACTCGATGGTGTCCTTCAGCGGAACCGTCGAGCCCTCGACGCCCGTGAACTTCTTGGCCATGTAGGTGTTCTGCGAGAGGAACTGCTGGATGCGGCGCGCTCGCGACACCGTGATCTTGTCTTCCTCGGAGAGCTCGTCGACACCGAGGATCGCGATGATCTCCTGCAGCTCCTTGTTCTTCTGGAGGATCTGCTTGACGGTGGTCGCCACGCGGTAGTGGTCCTCGCCCAGGTACCGGGGGTCGAGGATGCGCGAGGTCGAGGTCAGCGGGTCGACGGCCGGGTAGAGGCCCTTCGACGCGATCTCGCGCGAGAGCTCGGTCGTGGCGTCGAGGTGCGCGAACGTCGTGGCGGGCGCCGGGTCGGTGTAGTCGTCGGCCGGAACGTAGATCGCCTGCAGCGAGGTGATCGAGTGACCGCGGGTCGAGGTGATGCGCTCCTGGAGGATGCCCATCTCGTCGGCGAGGTTCGGCTGGTAGCCCACCGCGGAGGGCATGCGGCCGAGCAGCGTCGACACCTCGGAACCGGCCTGCGTGAAGCGGAAGATGTTGTCGATGAAGAGCAGCACGTCCTGCTTCTGCACGTCGCGGAAGTATTCCGCCATCGTGAGCGCCGAGAGGGCGACGCGCAGACGCGTCCCGGGCGGCTCGTCCATCTGGCCGAAGACGAGGGCGGTCTTGTCGAAGACGCCCGCCTCCTCCATCTCGTGGATGAGGTCGTTGCCCTCACGCGTACGCTCGCCGACGCCGGCGAACACCGACACACCACCGTGGTCCTGCGCCACGCGCTGGATCATCTCCTGGATGAGGACGGTCTTGCCGACGCCCGCACCACCGAAGAGGCCGATCTTGCCACCCTGCACGTACGGCGTGAGGAGGTCGATGACCTTGATGCCGGTCTCGAACAGCTGGGTCTTGGACTCCAGCTGGTCGAAGGTCGGGGGCTTGCGGTGGATCGGCCAGCGCTCGGTGATCTCGATCGTCTCGCCGGGCTCGCCGTTCAGCACATCGCCGATGACGTTGAAGACCTTGCCCTTGGTGACGTCGCCGACGGGCACCGAGATCGGAGCGCCGGTGTCGTGCACCTCCTGGCCGCGGACGATGCCGTCGGTCGGCTTCAGCGCGATCGCGCGGACGAGGTCGTCGCCGAGGTGCTGGGCGACCTCGAGCGTCAGCTCCGACGACTCCTCGCCGATGGTGATCGTGGTCTTCAGCGCGTTGTAGATGTCGGGGATCGAGTCGTGCGGGAACTCGATGTCGACGACGGGGCCGGTGACGCGCGCGACGCGGCCGACGGTGCCCGTCGTGTCCTGGACCGGCGCGATGGCGGTGTCAGTCATGTTCTCTTCCTTCTGGATGAATCTTGGCTACTTGGAGGAGGAGAGCGCGTCCGCTCCACCCACGATTTCTGCGATCTGCTGCGTGATCTCGGACTGGCGGGCCTCGTTGGCCAGTCGCGTGTAGTCCGTGATGAGCTTGTCGGCGTTGTCGGTGGCCGACTTCATCGCCTTCTGCGTGGCCGCGTGCTTCGCGGCGGCCGACTGCAGCATGGCGTTGAAGATGCGGCTCTCGATGTACACCGGGAGCAGTCCGTCGAGGACCGTCTCGGCGTCGGGCTCGAACTCGTAGAGCGGGAAGACCTCGGCCTTGCCCGACGGCGCGGCCTCCTCCTCGGCCTCGACGACCTCGAGCGGCAGCAGTCGCGTGACGACCGGCACCTGCGTGATGCGGCTGACGAACCGGTTGTAGACGATGTGGATCTCGTCGACGCCGCCGTCGGCGCTGTCCCGGAGGAACGCCTCGAGGACGGCGTCCGCGACCTCCTTCGCGGTCTCGAACTCGGGATTGTCGGTGCCGCCGATCCAGCTGCGCTCGTAGTCGCGGCGCCGGAACGAGAAGTACCCGACCGACTTGCGGCCGATCAGGAAGTACACGACCTCCTTGCCCTGGCTGCGGAGCAGCTCGGCGAGCTCCTCCGACTCACGCAGGACCTGCGAGTTGAACGCGCCCGCGAGGCCGCGGTCGGACGTGAAGATCACGATGGCCGCACGGTCGACCCGCTCCGGCTCGGTCGTGAGCACGTGCGAGACGTTCGAGTAGCTGGCCACTGCCGAGACCGCGCGCGTGATCGCGTCGGAGTACGGCGTCGACGCGGCGACACGCGCCTGCGCCTTCTGGATCCGCGAGGCGGAGATGAGCTCCATCGCTCGCGTGATCTTCTTGGTCGTCTGCGCCGACTTGATCTTCTGGCGGTAGACCCGAAGCTGCGCTCCCATGTTTCTCCTGTGTCCTGGCTTCCTGTTCCTGAGGCTCTCGGTTCGGCCGGTGCGGCCACGCCCCCGAGAGCCTCAGGGACGGCGGAATCGACTAGCGACGACCCTTGACGATCTTCTCCTGGCCGACCTCTTCCTCGTCGATCGCCTCGAACTTCTCGCTGCCGACCGAGGCGAGCGGCTTGCCCTCGCCGGTCTGGAACTCGAGCTTGAACTTGTCGACCTCGGACTCGAGGGTCTCGGCCGTCTCGTCGGAGAGCACGTTGGTCTCGCGGAGGTCCGTGAGCACCGACGTGTTCCGGCCGAGGTAGTCGAGGAACTCGCGCTCGAAGCGCAGGATGTCCTCGACCGGGACCTCGTCGAGCTTGCCGTTGGTGCCGGCCCAGATCGAGACGACCTGCTCCTCGACGGGGTACGGCGAGTACTGCGGCTGCTTCAGCAGCTCGGTCAGGCGCGCGCCGCGCTCGAGCTGGCGACGGCTGGCCGCGTCGAGGTCGGAGGCGAACATCGCGAACGCCTCGAGCGAGCGGTACTGGGCGAGCTCGAGCTTCAGCGTCCCCGAGACCTTCTTGATCGACTTGACCTGGGCGTCGCCGCCGACTCGGGAGACCGAGATGCCGACGTCGACCGCCGGACGCTGGTTCGAGTTGAACAGGTCGGACTGGAGGAAGATCTGGCCGTCGGTGATCGAGATCACGTTGGTCGGGATGTACGCCGAGACGTCGTTGGCCTTGGTCTCGATGATCGGGAGACCGGTCATCGAACCCGCGCCGAGCTCGTCCGAGAGCTTCGCACAGCGCTCGAGCAGGCGCGAGTGCAGGTAGAAGACGTCACCGGGGTAGGCCTCGCGGCCCGGCGGGCGGCGGAGGAGCAGCGACACCGCGCGGTAGGCCTCGGCCTGCTTCGACAGGTCGTCGAAGATGATCAGGACGTGCTTGCCGTCGTACATCCAGTGCTGGCCGATGGCCGAGCCGGTGTACGGCGCGAGGTACTTGAAGCCCGCGGGGTCGGAGGCCGGAGCGGCGACGATGGTCGTGTACTCCATCGCGCCCGCGTCTTCCAGCGCGCCCTTGACCGACGCGATGGTCGAGCCCTTCTGGCCGATCGCGACGTAGATGCAGCGGACCTGCTTGGTCGGGTCGCCCGACTCCCAGTTCGCCTTCTGGTTGATGATCGTGTCGATCGCGATCGCGGTCTTGCCGGTCTGGCGGTCGCCGATGATGAGCTGGCGCTGGCCGCGGCCGACGGGGATCATCGCGTCGATCGCCTTGATGCCGGTCTGGAGCGGCTCGTGGACCGACTTGCGCTGCATGACGCCCGGCGCCTGGAGCTCGAGCGCGCGGCGACCCTCCGTGGCGACCTCGCCGAGGCCGTCGATCGGGTTGCCGAGCGGGTCGACGACGCGGCCGAGGTAGCCCTCGCCCACGGGCACCGAGAGGACCTCGCCCGTGCGGGTCACCTCCATGCCCTCCTCGATGCCGGTGAACTCGCCGAGCACGACGACACCGATCTCGTCCTCGTCGAGGTTGAGGGCGAGGCCGAGCGTGCCGTCCGCGAACCTGACGAGCTCGTTCGCCATGACCGAGGGCAGGCCCTCGACGTGGGCGATGCCGTCGGCCGCGTCGGTGACGTACCCGACCTCGGTCTTCTGCGCCGCGCCCGGCTCGTAGTCGCGGGCGAACTCCGAGAGAGCCGAACGGATCTCGTCGGGGCTGATGGAGAGTTCTGCCATTGCCATTTCCTTTTCTGAAGGGCCAGGCCCTTTTCTGTACCGCTTGTACAGCTACTGGTGTGTCGCGGCGCAGGACGCCGGTCGTTGTCGTCCGGCGTCAGCCGGCAAGCTTCTGCCTCAGGTCGTTGAGGCGGCTGGCGACGCTGCCGTCGATGACGTCGTCGCCGACCTGCACCCGCACGCCGCCGAGGACGTCGGGGTCGACGATGGCGTCGAAGCGGATGCGGCGGCCGGCCTGGGCCCCGAGCGTGCGCTCGAGACGGGCGATCTGGTCGTCGGTCAAGGGGGCGGCCGACGTCACGGTGGCGACGTCGAACCCGCGCTGGTCGGCGACGACGGATGCCGCGCCACGGAGCATCTCCCCGATGCGGCGACCACGGGGCGACTGCACGAGGTGGCGGACGATGAGCGTCGTCGCGGGCGCGGCCTTCGCGCCGAGCAGCCGCTCGACGAGCACGACCTTCGCCTCAGACGAACCGAGCTTGGACCCGAGGGCCAGCTCGAGCTCGGCGTCGGATGAGACCGTGCGCTGGAAGGCGTACAGCTCGCCGTCGACCTCCGCATCGCCCGCGGCATCCGCGGCGACCCGGAAGCCGGCCTCCTCGAGCCCGTCGAGGAAATCGGCCTGCGAGGACCACCGCTGCGACGCCGCGCTCACGAGGAGCGACGCCGCAGCGGGCGCGATCCGGCCGCCGAAGACCCGCTTCACGAGCTCGGTCTTCTGGGCGGCGTCGGCCTCGTTGTCGGTGAGGGCGGTCCGCAGCTGCGGCGTGACCGCGATCACCCGGGTCGCGGCGAGGAGGTCGCCGGCCACCGGGAGCTCGGCCCGGCCGAGCGCCGCGAGCTCGGCTCGCGTGCCGGCCAGGGCCTCTCTCGTAGCGCTGCCCATGGGTTACTTCTTCCCCCCTGCGGCGGCCTGCTCGGACGCCTCGAGGTCGGCGAGGAAGCGGTCGACCACGGCCTTGGCCTTGGCGTCGTCGGAGAGCGACTCGCCGACGACACCCGACGCGAGGTCGATGGCGATGGTGCCCACCTCGGAGCGGAGCGACACGAGCGCCGACTGGCGCTCGGCCTCGATCTGCGCCTGGGCGCTCGCGTTGATGCGGGCGGCCTCGGTCGACGCCTGGTCCTTGGCCTCGGCGACGATCTTCTTGCCGTCCTCGCGGGCGGTCTCGCGGATCTTGCCCGCCTCGGCGCGCGCGTCGGCGAGCTGGGCGGTGTACTCCTCGAGGGCGGCCTCGGCCTTGCGCTGGGCCTCGTCGGCCTTCGCGATGTTGCCCTCGATCGCCTCGGCGCGCTCGTCGAGCAGCTTCTGCATGCGCGGAAGCGCGTACAGCCAGAAGAAGACGAGGATGATGGCGAAGCAGACCGCCGACCAGACGATGTCGTAGGTCGCCGGCAGCACCGGGTTCTGATTCTCGCCCTCGGTTGCAGCTCTCAGCACTGCGTGAAGCACGTTGGCCTCCTCAGTTGGGACGGGACGATCAGACGAAGATGAAGTAGGTCGCGATACCGATGAAGGCCAGCGCCTCGGTGAAGGCGATACCGATCCACATCAGGACCTGGAGGCGGCCGGCGAGCTCGGGCTGGCGAGCCACGCCCTCGATGGTCTTGCCGACGACGATGCCCACGCCGATGGCCGGGCCGATGGCGGCGAGGCCGTAGCCGACCGTTGCGATGTTGCCGTTGATCTCAGCGAGAACGGTGGTTGCGTCCACGTTGGGGTTTCCTTTCTTGGGGTTTCTTCGGGCGGGCGCCCTGGCTCAGTGCTCCTCCGCCACCGCGAGCTGGATGTAGACCGCGGTGAGGAGCGTGAAGACGTAGGCCTGCAGGACGGCGACGAGGATCTCGAACAGCGTGAACACGAAGCCGAAGGCCAGCGTGCCGACGCCGAGCAGGGTGTACCAGCCGCCGAGGGTGAAGATGAAGAACTGCGTGGCCGCGAAGAACAGCACGAGCAGCAGGTGGCCGACGATCATGTTCATCATGAGTCGCAGCGTCAGCGTGACGGGGCGGATGACGAAGGTCGAGATGAGCTCGATCGGCGTGACGATGATGTACACCGGCCACGGCACGCCCGAGGGGAAGAGCGAGTTCTTGAAGAAGTTCTTGGGGCTCTGCTTGATGCCGGCGTAGATGAACGTGACGTACGACACGATCGCGAGCACGAGCGGGACGCCGATCACGGACGTACCCGCGATGTTCAAGCCCGGGATGATGCCGGTGATGTTCATGAACAGCACCATGAAGAAGATCGACGTGAGGATCGGCAGGAACCGCTTGCCGTCCTTCTTGCCGAGCAGGTCGTCGGCGACGCCGACGCGGATGAAGTCCAGCCCCATCTCGACGATGCTCTGGAAACGGCCGGGGACGACGCGCATGCTGCGCGTGCCGAGCCAGAAGACCAGGAGCAACGCGGCGACCGCGATGAAGCGCACCAGCATGATGCGGTTGATCTCGAAGGCGGTGCCCTCGAACAGGAGGGCGCCGGGGAAGAACTCCTCGATCGACGGCCCGTGGAATTCACCATCATCGGTTGAAATCGGAACCAGCAGGTTCACAGCGTTAGCTAGCAGCGCTATCTCCTGTTTCGGGGCGTGGAGCGGAGCTCTCGCGTCGACGAACATGGAAACGGTCCGGTGCCCATGCCGGAGCAGGGCGGAACCGTGGGGGATCGCCCCTACTGTAGCAAGACTTCGGCGCTCCGCCGAATCGCCACACGCTGTAGAACTCGCCGCCGACCGGGCAGCATGCCGCTCGGCGCATGCCACGACCGCGACACCCGCGGGTGGCGCTCCGCAGCGCCGCCCCGGCGTGCGGGCGATCGAAGCGGAGACCGGGCCCCGCCGCGTGCGCGGGACGGCCGGGAATCCTCGCCGAAGCGGGCCGGAACGCGAAGACGCCGCCCGATTCGGGCGGCGTCTCCGGTCAGTCGTCGGATGGAGGTGGCGGCAGTTGCGCGTCGCTCGCGTACGGCAGTCGGGAGCGGGCGACGACGAGCACGTCGACCACGAGCGAGCCGATCACGCCCGCGACGATCGAGAGGAACAGCACGACCGGGTCGAGCCAGTCGACGCCGCGCAGCAGCACCACGAGCACGATGAACACGATGAACTTCACGAGCCATCCGCCGAGCACGATGCCGAAGAAGGCGCCGACGAAGAGGTCGGACCCGGCGAAGCGGTTGGCGAGCAGGATGCTCGCTCCGGTGATGCCCATGAACACGACGGCGAGGAGCGTCCCGAGCAGGGCGCTCACGAGCCCTTCGGTGCCGGCGAACGCGAAGCCGAGGATGCCGCCCACCACGGCGATGCCGCCGGCGATGGCGGCCCCCCAGATCAGGGCCCGGCGCAGCACCGGATTCGAGGTCGGCGTGCGGTCGGCGGGGTCGCGTGGTGCGGTGCTCATCGGGCTCCTGTTGGATGTTCGCCCGACGTCGGGCGGTCGGGAACGGGATCGGGATTGGGATCGGTCTCGGACATCGGAGCCGCGAGTTCGTCGAGGCCGGGTGCGGAGGGCGCGCCCGCGGCATCCGCTTCGGCTGCCACGGTCTGGCGCTTGCGCCGACCGAGCGGTGCCAGCGTGAGCGCGGCGAGGACCACGAACCCGATGCCGATGAAGAGGAACGCCCAGCCGGAGTCGATGCCGAAGTAGACGGGCAGGACGAACGCGAGCAGGCAGCCGAACGAGGCGACCGCCGTCCAGCCGTAGAAGATGAGCACCGCGTGCAGGTGCGAGTGGCCCATGTCGAGCAGGCGGTGGTGCAGGTGCTTGCGGTCGGCGGCGAAGGGCGACTTGCCTGCGCGGAGGCGGCGCACGACCGCGAGCCCGAAGTCGAGCAGCGGGATGAGCAGCACCGCGAACGGGATGATGATCGGGATGAACGCCGGGAACAGCTCGTCGGTGCCGAGCTGCGACGGGTCGACCTGGCCGGTCACCGCGATCGCGGAGGTCGCCATGAGGAGGCCGACGAGCAGCGCCCCGGCGTCGCCCATGAAGAGCTTCGCGCGGTGCCAGTTGAGCGGCAGGAAGCCCGCGCAGGCGCCCACCACCACCACGGCGAGCAGCGACGCGAGGTTGAAGTAGTTCGTCGGGGAGGTCTGCTGCACGAGCAGGTAGGAGTACAGGAAGAAGACGCCGCTCGAGATGAGGGCGACGCCCGCGACGAGCCCGTCGAGCCCGTCGATGAAGTTGATCGCGTTCATCACGAGCACGATCGTGAAGACGGTCACGGTCGCGCTCATCCACGAGGAGCCCACCGTGATGCCGCCGTCGGGCCCGCCGATGGGGAGCGACACGATCGACACGCCCTGCCAGGCGATGACGCCCGCGGCGATGAACTGGCCGGCGAGCTTGGTGAGCCAGTCGAGGTCCCAGATGTCGTCGGCCACGCCGATCGCCACGATGAGCCCGGCCGCGAGCAGGATCGCGAGCACCTGGAAGGGATCCTGGAAGACGATCTGCAGGTTCGCGAAGCGCGCGATGCCGAGCGAGGAGATCCAGGCCGCCGCGGCGAAGCCGACGAGGATGCCGAGGAACATCGCGATGCCGCCGAGCCGCGGCGTCGGCCGCGTGTGCACGTCGCGCTCGCGGATCTTCGGGTAGAGCCGGTACTTCAGGCTCAGCTTCCAGACCACCAGCGAGCCGGCGAACGTCACGACCGCGGTGACGAGCGCGAGCAGGACGAACAGGGTCATGACGCGGCGGGATCCGTCCGCTCGGTCGGGGCCGGTACGGCGTCGACGGATGCCGCGGGGTCGTCTGTGTCGACGGATGCCGCGGGGTCGTCGGCGTCGACGGATGCCTCGGCAGTCGGCTCGGCATCGGCCGTGGCCGACTCGGCGTCGGCGTCGGCGCCGTCGGCGCCGTCGGCGACCTCGGCGGGCGCCGCCCCGTCGACCGGCGCGAGCAGCTCCTCCCCCACGACCTCCGCGATCCGCTCGCGCGAGACCACTCCCGCACGCACGATGCGGAGCACGCCGGTTCCGTCGGCGGCGAGCCCGGTCGCGTCCACGATCGTGGACGACGTGTCTCCGGGCCGCTCCCCGATCGCCTCGTAGCCGGTGCCCGCCGCACCGCCGTCGAGGTAGACGGAGACCCGATCGCCGAGCATGTCGGCGGCCTCGTCGGCCGTGGTGGCGGACGGCATGCCCGACAGGTTCGCCGACGACACCGCGAGCGGCCCGGTCTCGGAGAGCAGTTCGAGCGCGATGCGGTGGTCGGGCATCCGCAGCGCGACCGTGCCGCGCGTCTCGCCGAGGTCCCAGTGCAGGGACGGCTGCGCGCGCAGGATCACGGTCAGGCCACCGGGCCAGAACTCCGCGACGAGGGACCGCACGGCCTCCGGCACCTCGGCCGCGAGAGCATCGAGGGTCGGGATGCCCGGCACGAGGACGGGCGGCGGCGACGTGCGCTCGCGCCCCTTCGCATCGAGCAGGCGCTGCACCGCGGCGGCGCTGAACGCATCGGCGGCGACGCCGTAGACGGTGTCGGTGGGGATGACGACGAGCTCGCCGCTGCCGATGGCGCGACGGGCCAGGCGCATGCCGGCGAGAAGCTCGGACTCGACCGAGCAGTCGTGGATGAGTGTCATGACCGCTCGATTCTAGACGTGACGCGCCCGGCGAGTCTGGGCGTGTCGGATGCCGCGCGCCGCGCCGGGCCCGCGGCATCCGCTCTCGGCCGACCGGCCCTCAGCGCCGGCCCGCCCTCCGACGGAACAGCCACGTGCCCCACACGGCCGCGATGACGATGAACAGGACGCACCAGCCGACCGCCCACCAGGCCGCGTCGCCCATCGGCGTGCCCGTGAGGAGGCTCCGGATCGCCTCGATGATCGGCGTGATCGGCTGGTGCTCGGCGAACCACGCGAGCCAGCCCGGCAGCGTGTCGACCGGAACGAACGCGCTCGAGAGGTACGGCAGGAACAGCAGGATGAAGCCGTAGGCGTTCGCCGCGTCGGGACTCGACGCGGCGAGACCGATCGCCGCGAACAGCGAGGTGATCGCGAGGATGTAGAGGGCGATGAGCGCGACCGCGGCGAGCCATTCGGCCGGCGTCGCAGTCGGGCGGAACCCGACGAGGAGCGCGACGGCGATCACAACGCCCGTGGCGAAGAGGTTCCGCAGCACGCTCGCGACGACGTGGCCCGTCAGCACCGCACTCGCGCGCAGCGGCATGGTGCGGAACCGGTCGATGATCCCCGTGGTCATGTCGCGGGCGACGTAGAGCGCGGTCGAGCTCGCGCCGAACCCCGCGCAGAGCAGGATGATGCTGGGGACGACGTAGTCGACGTAGCCGCCCGAGGGGTCGAGCGCACCGCCGAACACGAAGGTGAACAGCAGCATGAGCAGGGTCGGCAGCAGCACGGCCATGAGCAGCGCCTCGGTGTCGCGGAGGGAATGCGTGACGCTGCGGCCGATGAAGACCGCCTCGGCGGTGAGCCCGCGCGGCCGCATTCGAAGCGCAGGAGGCGCGGGCGCGGGCGCGGTCGGCCCGGTGACGGCGTCGATCAGCGTGGACATGGTCAACCCTTCGTTCCGATGAGGTCCGCCCGGTGCGCGGGCGCGGCCGGGCGGGAGGTGATGGCGAGGAAGACGTCGTCGAGGCTGGGCCGGCGGATGGCGACGCGCGCGCCCTCGGCGGAGGATGCCGCGATCCGGTCGAGCTCGTCCACCGCGGCGCGCAGCCCGTGGACGGTGCCGTCGGTCGGGCGCTCGGCGAGCACCTCGCCGTCGGGCCCGAGGAGCTCGACGACCTCGCCGCCGACGCGCGCCTTGAGCTCGGGCGCGGTGCCCTCGGCGGCGATCCGGCCGCGGTCGAGCACGGCGATGCGGTCGGCGAGTCGATCGGCCTCCTCGAGGTACTGCGTGGTGAGGAACACGGTCGCCCCGGCGTCGGCGACCTCGCGGATGACGTGCCAGAGCTCCTGGCGGCTGCGGGTGTCGAGCCCGGTCGTCGGCTCGTCGAGGAAGATGACGTGCGCCGGAACGACGAGGCTCAGGGCGAGGTCGAGCCGGCGCCGCATGCCGCCGGAGTAGGCCGCGACCCGCCGCGCCGCCGCCTCGGCCAGGTCGAACCGCTCCAGGAGCTCCTCGGCCCGCGCGCGGGCCGCGCGGCGCCCGAGCCCGGAGAGCCGCGCGAGCATGACGAGGTTCTCGCGGCCGGTGAGCACCTCGTCGACGGCGGCGGACTGGCCGGTCAGGCTGATCCGCGACCGGACGCCGTCGGGATCGCGTCGCACGTCGGCGCCGGCGACGGTCGCCGTTCCGGCGTCGGGTCGCAGGAGCGTGGTGAGGATGTCGATGGTGGTGGTCTTGCCGGCGCCGTTCGGCCCGAGGAGGCCGAACACGCTGCCGGCTTCGACCGCGAGGTGGAGGTCCTGCAGGACCTCCACCCCACGGAACCGCTTGGCGATCCCGCGGGCCTCGATCGCGATGGTCATGGCTGCACCTTCCGATGTACGGGATAAACTGTGTATGTCATCCACATTTGTTTAAGTAATACACAGTTCTATGCTGGTCGCAAGCACCTCGCGTCGATTGGAGACGGATGGCTCCCGAGAACGCCGCCGAGCCGGAACTGCCGCGCGGCGTCGCCCTCGCGTGGGGCGTCGCGACCAACCCCCAGCGCGGGCCGAAGCGCGAGATGAGCATCGAGCGCATCGTCGACGCGGCCGTCGAGATCGCCGACGCGGAGGGCCTCGGCGCCGTCTCGATGAGCCGGGTCGCCCAATCGCTCGGATACACGACGATGTCGCTCTACCGGTACGTCACGGCGAAGGACGACCTGCTCGTGCTCATGCAGGAGCAGGGCATCGGGCTCCCGCCCGAGCCCGAGGCCGGGCTCGACGACGCCGACTGGCGCGAGCGGCTCCGCGGGCTCGGCCGCGCCCAGGTCGACGTCCACCGGGCGCACCCGTGGCTCCTCGACATCCCCATCCAGGGCACGCCGATCACCCCGAACAACCTCGCCTGGATGGACGCGATGCTCGACGCGCTCTCGGCCGCACCGCTCGACGAGGACGAGCGCGTGGCGATCATCCTGCTCGTCACCGGTCAGCTCCGCTGGCAGTCGACCATCGAGCGCTCCTACGAGGTCGCTGCGGGCGCCGCCGGCATCGACCCGCAGACGATCGACGACGGCCGGTCCGCGGTGCTGGACGCCTTCGTCACCGCCGAGGAGTTCCCGGCGCTTCGTCGCGCCGTGGACGCCGGCGTGTTCCGCGAGGGCGAGGACCCGTTCGCGTTCGGCCTCGAGCGGGTGCTCGACGGCGTCGCCGAGTACATCGCGCGACGCGCTGGCGGCGACCGACCGGCTCCCCCGCCCGTGTCGCGCGAGACGCCCGAGGTCGCCGCCGACAAGAAGGTCCGCGAGGCGAGGAAGTCGGTGCGCGAGGCCGAGAAGCGCATGCGGGACGCCCGCAGGCTCGAGCGCCAGGCCGTCCGCGAGGCGCGCGCGCGGCACCAGGTCGACTGACGGGGCGGATGTCTCCGCCACCCGTTCGCGGTCGACCGGCGGGCGGATGCCGCGGGCTCAGCGGCGCGCGGTCGTCACCCGGTCGCGCCCGGTGAGGTCCCGATGGTGCGCGACGGCGTGCCATCCGTCGGCCTTCAGGAGCGCCGCGATGTCTGCGGACTGCGTCTCGCCGTGCTCGATCAGGAGCGCCCCGCCCGGGTGCAGCAGCGCGAGCGCGCGGCGCGACAGGACGCGCACGACGTCGAGCCCGTCGGGTCCGCCGTAGAGCGCGTGCTCCGGGTCGTGCAGGCGCACCTCGGGGTCGCGCGGGATCGCGTCGTCGGGGATGTACGGCGGGTTCGACGCGACGACGGCCACGCGGCCGTCGAGCTGGGGAAGCGCGTCGGCGAGGTCCGCGAACACGAGCTCGAGGTTGGGCGCCGCGACCTCGTCGACGTTGCGCCTGGTCCACGGGAACGCCTCGGGCGAGTTCTCGACGGCCCACACGCGCGCGTGCGGCACCTCGGTCGCCATCGAGAGGGCGATCGCGCCGCTGCCCGAACCGAGGTCGAGCCCGATGGGCTCGGGCTCGGCGGCGGCGCGGAGCGCATCGATGGCGAGCTGGGCGAGCAGCTCGGTCTCCGGGCGCGGGACGAAGACCCCCGGCCCCACCGCGAGCTCGAGGGATCGGAACGCGGCGCGCCCGGTCAGGTGCTGCAGCGGCTCGCGACGGGCGCGGCGCGCGACGAGCACGGCGAGCGCCGCGGCATCCGTCGCCGACAGCCGGTCGCCGATCACGAGCCGCGCGTGCACGCCGCCGCGGGAGAGTCCGAGCACGTGCCCGAGCAGCAGGTCGGCGTCGACCTCGGCGTCGGCGATGCCGGCGGCCTGGAGGGTGCGCACGGTCTCGTCGCGCACCTCGCGGAGAGGGCGGGATTCCGGCTCGTCGGGCGTCGCATTCACGCAATGGAATGTAACCCACTCCCGCCGCGCAGCCGCCCTCCGTATGCTGGTGCGCGGCATCACGCCGCCGTCACGAGAGGGAACGAGATCATGGCCCAGGTCTACGAGAACATCACCGACGTCTTCGGGCGCACCCCGCTCGTGAAGCTGAACCGCGTGACGGATGGCGCCGGCGCGACCGTGCTCGCCAAGCTCGAGTTCTACAACCCGTCGGCCAGCGTCAAGGACCGCCTCGGCATCGGCATCGTCGACGCCGCCGAGGCCGACGGCTCGCTGAAGCCCGGCGGGACCATCGTCGAGGGCACGAGCGGCAACACCGGCATCGCGCTGGCGATGATCGGCGCCGCGCGCGGCTACCGCGTCGTCATCGCCATGCCCGAGACCATGTCGAAGGAGCGCCGCGCGCTGCTGCGCGCCTATGGCGCCGAGCTCGTGCTCACGCCCGGCTCCGAGGGTATGAAGGGCGCTGTCGCGCGTGCCGAGCAGATCGCCGCCGAGACCCCCGGCGCGGTGCTCGCGCGCCAGTTCGAGAACCAGGCGAACGTCGACATCCACCGCCGCACCACGGCCGAAGAGGTGTGGAACGACACCGACGGCGGCATCGACATCTTCGTCTCGGGCATCGGCACGGGCGGCACGCTCTCGGGCGTCGGCCAGGTCCTCAAGGAGCGCAAGCCCGAGGTGCAGATCGTCGGCGTCGAGCCGCTCGAGTCGCCGATCCTGAACGGCGGCCAGCCCGGCCCGCACAAGATCCAGGGCATCGGCGCGAACTTCGTGCCCGCGATCCTCGACCGCGACGTCTACGACGAGATCATCGACGTGAACATCGACCAGGCCGTCGCGACCGCGCGCCGCCTCGGCGTCGAGGAGGGCATCCTGGGCGGCATCTCCTCCGGTGCGACGGTGTACGCGGCGACCCAGCTCGCCCAGCGGCCCGAGAACGCGGGCAAGACCATCGTCGTGATCGCCGCGAGCTACGGCGAGCGGTACCTCTCGACGGTGCTCTACGAGGGCCTGCTGGACTGATCCCCTCCGAGCGATCTGGTTGACTGGACGAGTGGGAATCCTCGGCCGCCTCAGGGAAGACATCGCGACGGCCCGATCCCACGACCCCGCCGCACGCAGCCGCGTCGAGATCGTCCTCGCATACTCGGGGCTGCACGCGATCTGGGCGCACCGGCTCGCGCATCGGATGTGGCGGGTGCCGGTGCTCAGGCTGCCGGCGCGCGTGGTGTCGCAGCTCGTGCGCTTCCTGACGGGCATCGAGATCCACCCCGGCGCGACGATCGGCCGCCGGTTCTTCATCGACCACGGCATGGGCGTCGTGATCGGCGAGACCGCGGTCGTCGGCGACGACGTGATGCTCTACCACGGCGTCACGCTCGGCGGGAAGGCGCCGCGCGGCGCGCCTCGCGGCGCGAAGCGCCACCCCACGCTCGGCGACGGCGTGACGGTCGGGGCGGGCGCGAAGGTGCTCGGCGACATCGAGATCGGCGCCGGCAGTGCGATCGGCGCGAACGCCGTGGTCACGCGCGGCGCTCCCCCGCACTCGCTGCTCGTCGGCATCCCGGCGGTCGCGAAGCCGCTCTCGCCGGCGACGGCGGATGCGGCGCGCGGCATGCACGACTGGCACGTCGACTTCCACATCTGAGGTCGACGAGAGACGGATGCCGCGGCATCCGCCCCCCGTCGTCGCCCGTCAGAGCGGGAGGAACATCACGTGCAGCCCGACGCGACCGTGTCGCGCGGAACGGAACGCCCCCGGGACCGTGCCGACGATCTCGAACCCGACCGAGCGCCACAGCCGGACCGCGGGCTCGTTCGACGCGACGACCGCGTTGAACTGGATGCCCGCGAAGCCCTCGCGCCGATGCCAGTCGACGACCCAGTCGGCCAGGCGGCGCCCGACGCCCGCGCCGCGCGCGTCGCCCGCGACCATGAAGGACGCCGTCCCGATGTGATCGCCCGGCCCCGGTCGGTTCGGCCTCATCTTCGCGGTGCCGACGATGCGACCGTCGAGCTCGGCGACCACCGTGAGGCCGGGCGGGCGCTCGATCCAGAGCGCACGAGCCTCGGCGGCCGAGAGCGGCGTCGGATAGGCGTAGGTCTCGCCCTCGCGCACGACCTCGTCGATGATCGCGAACACCGCCGGCCAGTCGCCGTCGGCGAATGCGCGGACCGCGATGTCGGTCACTGGTCGCCGAGATCGGCGAGCCGGGCCTCCTCGTCGGCGTGGATCGCCGACTCGATGATCGGCTCGAGTGAGCCGTTCATGACCTGGTCGAGGTTGTACGCCTTGTAGCCCGTGCGGTGGTCGGCGATGCGGTTCTCGGGGAAGTTGTAGGTGCGGATGCGCTCGGAGCGGTCCATCGAGCGGATCTGCGACTTGCGCGCGTCGGACGCGGCCGCCGCGAGCTCCTCCTGCTGGCGCGCGAGCAGGCGCGCCCGGAGGACGCGCATCGCGGCCTCGCGGTTCTGCAGCTGCGACTTCTCGTTCTGCATGGCCACGACGATGCCGGTCGGCACGTGCGTGATGCGCACGGCCGAGTCGGTGGTGTTCACCGACTGGCCGCCCGGGCCCGACGAGCGGTACACGTCGATCTTGAGGTCGTTCTGGTTGATCTCGACCTCCTCGGGCTCGTCCACCTCGGGGAAGACGAGCACGCCCGTGGTCGACGTGTGGATGCGGCCCTGCGTCTCGGTGACGGGAACGCGCTGCACGCGGTGCACGCCGCCCTCGTACTTCAGGTGCGCCCACACGCCCTGCGACGGATCGGAGGCGTTCGACTTGATCGCGACCTGCACGTTCTTGTAGCCGCCGAGGTCGGACTCGTCGCGCTCGAGGAGCTCGGTCTTCCAGCCCTTCGACTGCGCGTACTGGATGTACATGCGCAGCAGGTCGGCCGCGAAGAGGGCGCTCTCGGCGCCGCCCTCGCCGCCCTTGATCTCCATGATCACGTCGCGGCCGTCGTCGGGGTCGCGTGGGATCAGGAGCCGCCGCAGCTTCTCCTGGGACTCTGCGAGGTGCTCCTCGAGCCCGGGCACCTCCTCGGCGAACGCCTCGTCCTCCTTGGCGAGCTCACGCGCCGCCTCGAGGTCCTCCTGGGCCTGCCGCCATCCGTCGTGCGCGGCGACGATGCGGCTGAGCTCGGCGTAGCGCCGGTTCACCCGCTTCGCGCGCGCGGCATCGGCGTGCAGCGCCGGATCGGCCAGTTCCTCCTGGAGTGCGGCGTGCTCGGCGATCAGTGCCTGGACGGACTCGAACATCGATCAGCGGTGGTCGGACTCGTGCCCGTGCCCGTGCCCGTTCCCGTTGCCGCCCACCGGAGCCGACTTCTGCATCAGCAGGAGGAACTCGGTGTTCGACTGCGTCTCGCGCAGGCGGCCGAGCACGGCCTCGAGGGCCTGCTGCGGCTCGAGGCCGGCGAGGGCACGACGCAGCTTCCAGGTGATCTTCACCTCGTCGGGCGAGAGCAGCATCTCCTCGCGACGCGTCGACGACGCGTTCACGTCGACCGCGGGGAAGATCCGCTTGTCGGCGAGGTGGCGCGACAGGCGCAGCTCGGAATTGCCGGTGCCCTTGAACTCCTCGAAGATCACCTCGTCCATCTTCGAGCCGGTCTCGACGAGCGCGGTGGCGAGGATCGTCAGCGAGCCGCCGTTCTCGATGTTGCGCGCCGCACCGAAGAACCGCTTCGGCGGGTAGAGCGCCGACGCGTCGACGCCGCCCGAGAGCACGCGGCCCGAGGCCGGCGCCGCGAGGTTGTAGGCGCGGCCGAGACGGGTGATCGAGTCGAGCAGCACGACCACGTCGTGACCGAGCTCGACGAGGCGCTTCGCGCGCTCGATGGCGAGCTCGGCGACCGTGGTGTGGTCTTCGGCCGGGCGGTCGAAGGTCGAGGCGATGACCTCGCCCTTCACCGTGCGCTGCATGTCGGTGACCTCTTCGGGGCGCTCGTCGACGAGCACGACCATGAGGTGGACCTCGGGGTTGTTGATCGCGATCGCGTTCGCGATCTGCTGCAGCACGATCGTCTTGCCGGCCTTGGGCGGCGCGACGATGAGGCCGCGCTGGCCCTTGCCGATCGGCGCCACGAGGTCGATGATGCGCTGGGTCAGCTTCGTCGGCTCGGTCTCGAGGCGCAGGCGGTCCTGCGGGTAGAGCGGCGTGAGCTTCTGGAAGTCGACGCGCGCGGCGGCCTCGTCGGCGGTCTGGCCGTTGACCGAGTCGATCTTGACGAGCGCGTTGTACTTCTGGCGGCTGCTGCCCTCGCCCTCGCGCGGCTGCTTGATCGAGCCGACGACGGCGTCGCCCTTGCGCAGGTGGTACTTCTTCACCTGGCCGAGCGAGACGTACACGTCGCTCGGGCCGGGCAGGTAGCCCGTCGTGCGCACGAACGCGTAGTTGTCGAGCACGTCGAGGATGCCGGCGATCGGGATGAGCACGTCGTCGTCGAGGATCTCGGGCTCGACCTCGTCGCCCTGGCCCTGGCCGCGACGCTTGCGGTCGCGGTAGCGGTTGCGGCGACCGCCGCCCTCGCCGTCGGCCGACTGCTGGTCGCCGCGGCCCTGCTGGCCCCGACCGCCCTGCTGCTGGTCCTGCTTGGCCTTCTCGGCATCGCCGCCCTGGCGGCCCTTCTCGGACTCGGCCGGGCGGCCCTTGTCGCCTTCGGCCTGCTCGTCGGGACGGCGCCCGCCCTGCGGCTGCTCGACCTTCTGGCCCTCGCCGCGGTCGGCACCGCCGCGGCGACCGCGGTTGCGGCTGCGGCCCTGGCGCTGCTCCTGCGAGGGAGCCTCGGCCTTGCCGTCGCCCTCCTCCTGACCCTCGGCGGCGTCGCCCTGGCGACCTGCGGCGGTCGCCGCGGCGAGCTGCTCGCGCACGGCGGCGCGGGCGGCCTCGCGGGCGTCGTCGTCGGAGGAGCCGGTGCCCGCTCCGGCCTCGTCGGCGGTCGCGGCGTCCGGAACGAGCTCGACGCCCGTCGCACCGGCGTTCGCGTGGGCCGCGGCGGCGGTGGCGGTCGTCGCGCGACGCGGCTGTCGGCCGCGACGGGCCGGCTCGGCCGGCGCTTCGGCGGCCTGTGCCTCCGCGGCGGGAGCCTCGGCGGCGGGCTCGTCGGCAGCGGGGGCGGGCGCCTCGGCGGGAGCCTCCGCTTCCGCGGGCTGCGCGTCGGTCGGCGCGACGACGTCGTCGGCCGGGGCGGCCGCGATGCCGTCGGTGTGGGCGGAGATCAACTCCACGAGTTCTCCTTTTCGGCGCTTCGACGCGCCGGCGATGCCGAGCGAGGACGCGAGCTCCTGGAGCTCGGCGACCTTCATGGTCGACAGGCGAGCGGCGTCCACGCGCTCCGCGTGGTCGGTTCCGTTGGTCACTGGGATTTTCCTTTCCCCTGGCCAGGCATTGGGGGTTGGCCGAGGAGAGCTGATCGCGGCACGTCGCAGACGTGCGCACGAGGCGCAGATCTGCGCGATGGCGAAAGCATGAGATGCCGGGAATCGCACCGAACGGCGAGGACGCGAGTGGTGCAGCGCCTGCCGGGTGCGGGCTTCAGTCTAGCACCCGGCGGTCGGCCGTCGGACCACGCGCCACGCCGTCGAGGGCGCGTCCCGACGGCGATCCCGCCGCGGCGCCGGTCAGGCGTCGTCGGCCGGCGTCACGGTCGCACCGAGGAAGTCGACCGCGAGCGGGAGGGCCTGCCAGGCCGTGTCGGCCGTCTCCTCGACGACCCGCGCGGCATCCGCTCGCTCGCTCGGGTCGCTCGCGAGCACGAGGATCGACGGCCCGGCCCCCGAGATGACGGCGGGATGCCCCGCCTCGCGCAGGCGCCGGATGAGCCGATCGGTCTCGGGCATCGCCTCGGCGCGGTAGCTCTGGTGGAGCTTGTCCTCGGTGGCGGCGAGCAGCAGCTCGGGGCTCTGGATCAGGGCCGCCACGAGCAGGGCCGAGCGCGAGACGTTGAACACCGCGTCTTCGTGGGGCACCGACTGCGGCTGGAGGCTCCTCGCGAGTGCGGTCGACATCTCATGCTCGGGGACGAGCACGAGCGGCGAGACGCCGCGGTGCACCATGAGCTTCTTGTGCCGAGGCCCGTCGGGCGTGACCCACGCGATCGTCAGCCCGCCGAAGAGCGCCGGCGCGACGTTGTCGGGGTGGCCCTCGAGCTCGGTCGCGAGCTCGAGCAGCTCGTCGGGCGAGATCTCGACCTCGGGCTCGAGCAGTCCCTTGGCCGCCATGACGCCCGCGACGATCGCCGCGCCCGAGGAGCCGAGGCCGCGACCGTGCGGGATCGAGTTGTGCGCGACGAGCCTGATCGGCGGAAGCTCGCGACCGTACCGCGCGAACGTGTGCGCCATCGCGCGCACGACGAGGTGCGTCTCGTCGAGCGGCACCTCGCCCTCGCCGACCCCGTGCACCTCGATCTCGAGCCCGGAGTCGACGACCTCGACCTCGAGCTCGTCGTAGCGCGCGAGCGCGAGGCCGAGCGTGTCGAACCCCGGGCCGAGGTTCGCCGAGGTCGCGGGCACCTTGACGTGGACCTTCCGCCCGAGGAGGCTGCCGGCCGACGCGGGCGTCGCCTCCGCCGAGGCGGCCGCGCTCATGCGCGGAGCCCCAGCACCTCGGCGACGTGCGCCACGTCTGCGGGGACGACCGTCGGCGCGACCTCGGAGCCGTCGGGACGGCGGAGCGCCCACTGCGGGTCCTTCAGTCCGTGACCGGTGACCGTCAGCACGACCTTCGCGCCGGCCGGAACCTGGCCGGCCTCGGCACGTTCGAGCAGGCCCGCGACGCTGATCGCGGAGGCCGGCTCGACGAAGACGCCGACCTCGGCGGAGAGGATGCGCTGGGCTTCGAGGATCTTGTCGTCTTCGATCGCGCCGAAGTAGCCGTCGGTGAGATCGCGCGCCTCGAGCGCGAGGTGCCACGACGCGGGGTTGCCGATGCGGATCGCACTCGCGATGGTCTCCGGGTTGCGCACCGGCTCGCCGAGCACGAGCGGCGCCGACCCGGCCGCCTGGAACCCGAACATCCGCGGCAGCTTCGTGGCGTTGCCCGCCTCGATGTCCTCGCGGTAGCCGCGCGTGTACGCCGTGTAGTTGCCCGCGTTGCCGACCGGGATGAAGTGCAGGTCGGGCGCGTCGCCGAGCACCTCGACGACCTCGAACGCGGCCGTCTTCTGGCCCTCGATGCGGTCGTTGTTCACCGAGTTGACGAGGTGCACCGGGTAGTTCTCGGCGAGGTCGCGCGCGATGTCGAGGCAGTCGTCGAAGTTGCCCTGGATCTGGATGAGCTGCGCGTCGTGCGCGATCGCCTGGCTGAGCTTGCCCATCGCGATCTTGCCCTCGGGCACGAGCACGGCCGCCTTGATGCCCGCGTGCGTGGCGTAGGCCGCGGCCGACGCCGACGTGTTGCCGGTCGAGGCGCAGATCACGACCTCGGCGCCGCGCTCGACGGCCTTCGTCACGGCCATCGTCATGCCGCGGTCCTTGAACGATCCGGTCGGGTTCATGCCCTCGAACTTGACCCACACGTCGGCGCCGGTGCGGCGCGAGAGCGCGGGCGCGGGCAGGAGCGGCGTGCCGCCCTCGCCGAGGGTCACGATCGGGGTGGCGTCGGTGACGTCGAGGCGGTCGGCGTACTCCCGGATGACGCCGCGCCACTGGCGCGACGGCGCGTTCGTTGCCTGGTGGTTCACTCTGCTCCTTCGACTCGGATGACGGATGCGACCGAGGTCACGACGGGGCTGTCGGCGAGTGCGCGCACCGTCTCGGCGAGCGCGGACTCACGCGCCTCGTGGGTGCCGATCACCAGCGTAGCCCGGCCGTTCTCGTCGTTGATGGTCTGCTCGAGCTCGCCGACCGAGACGCCGTGGTCGGCGAACACGTGCGCGATCGTCGCGAGCACGCCCGGCTGGTCGGCCGCCTCGAGCGTGATGGCGTAGCGGGTCGTGATGCGGCCGATCTCGAGTACGGGCAGCTCGGCGTGGGTCGACTCCGCCGTGCCCGGGCCGCCGAGCACGTGACGCCGTGCGATCGCGACGAGGTCGCCGAGCACGGCCGAGGCGGTCTGCACGCCGCCCGCGCCGGCACCGTAGAACATGAGGGGGCCGGCTGCGGCGGCCTCGACGAAGACGGCGTTGTTGGCGCCGTGCACGGCGGCGAGCGGATGGCTCCGATGCACCATCGCCGGGTAGACCCGGGCGGACACGCCCTCCTCCCCCGTCTCGGGGTCGGCGAGGCGCTCGCAGATCGCGAGGAGCTTCACGACGTAGCCGGCGCGCTTGGCCGACTCGACCTGCGCGGCGGTGACGCCCGTGATCCCCTCGCGGTGCACCCGGTCGACGGGCACGCTCGTGTGGAACGCGAGGCTCGCGAGGATCGCGGCCTTCTGCGCCGCGTCGTAGCCGCCGATGTCGGCGGTCGGGTCGGCCTCGGCGTAGCCGAGCTCGGTCGCGGTCGCGAGGGCGTCCTCGAGCGAGGCGCCCGTGGTGTCCATGCGGTCGAGGATGAAGTTCGTCGTGCCGTTCACGATCCCGAGGATCCGGTCGATGCGGTCGCCCGCGAGGCTGTCGCGCAGCGGCCGGATGATCGGGATGGCGCCGCCGACGGCGGCTTCGTACGACAGCTGCGCGCCGACCTGCTCGGCGGCGGCGAAGAGCTCGGGGCCGTGCGTGGCCAGCAGCGCCTTGTTGCCCGAGACGACGTCGGCGCCCGAGGAGATCGCCTTGAGGATGAGCGTCCGCGCGGGCTCGAGCCCGCCCATGAGCTCGATCACGATGTCGGCGCCGAGGATCAGCGACTCGGCGTCGGTCGTGAGGAGCTCGCGCGGCAGCGCGGCGTCGCGCGGCGCGTCGACGTCGCGGACGGCGATGCCGACGAGCTCGATCCTCGCGCCGATGCGGTTGGCGAGCTCGTCGCCCTGCTCGAGCAGCAGCCGGGCGACCTGGGAGCCGACCGAGCCGGCGCCGAGCAGCGCCACGCGGATGGAACGGTATTCGATCATGCGGTGACTCCGTGTGCGTCATCGTCGTGGTCGGAGAGTCCGGCGTCGCGGGCGAGGAGGTCCTCCTCGGTCTCGCCGTGCACGATCACGCGTGCGACGCCGCCGGAGACGGCCACGACCGGCGGTCGGGGCACGTGGTTGTAGTTCGACGCGAGCGACCAGCAGTACGCCCCGGTCGCGGCGACCGCCAGGAGGTCGCCGGGGGCGACATCGTGGGGAATCCAGTCGTGGTCGACGACGACGTCGCCGGACTCGCAGTGCTTGCCGACGACGCGGACGAGCGACGCCGGCTCGTCGGAGACGCGCGAGGCCAGTCGCGCCGTGTACGCGGCACCGTACATCGCGGTGCGGATGTTGTCGCTCATGCCCCCGTCGACCGAGACGTAGTGGCGCCAACCCTCGTCGGTGGGCACGGGCTTGACGGTGCCGACGGTGTAGAGCGTGACGCCCGCGGGGCCGATGATCGACCGACCGGGCTCGAACGCCAGTCGCGGGACGGGCACGCCCAGTCGCTCGCACGCCCGGGCGACCGCGCGCGCGATGCCGTCGGCGATCTCCTCGATCGGCGCGGGCTCGTCGGCCTCGGTGTAGGCGATGCCGAACCCGCCGCCGAGGTTGAGCTCGGGCACCGGCGCGACCGCCGACAGCTCGGCGTGCACCGAGAGCAGCCGCTCGGCCGATTCGGCGAAACCCGCCGCGTCGAAGATCTGCGACCCGATGTGGCAGTGCAGTCCGACGAAGTCGAGCGAGTCGTGGGAGCGGATGTCGGCGACCACGCGCGCCGCGTCGGGCAGCGCGATGCCGAACTTCTGGTCTTCGTGCGCGGTCGCGAGGAACTCGTGCGTCGACGCGTGCACGCCCGAGTTGACGCGGAGGCGCACGCGCTGCACGCGACCGGCGCGGGACGCGGCATCCGCCACCCGACGCACCTCGACCTCGCTGTCGATGATGATCGTGCCGACGCCCGCAGCCACGGCACGTTCGATCTCGCTCAGCGACTTGTTGTTGCCGTGGAAGCCGATGCGCGCGGGCTCGGCGCCCGCGGCGAGGGCGACGGCGAACTCGCCGCCGGTCGCGACGTCGATCGCGAGGCCCTCGTCGGTCATCCAGCGCACGACCGCGCCCGAGAGGAACGCCTTGCCGGCGTAGTAGACCGTGACCGAGGTGCCGACGGATGCCGCGGCCCGTTCGAAGGCGGCGCGCGTGCGTGCGGCGCGCGATCGCGCGACCTGCTCGTCGACCACGTAGAGCGGGGTGCCGAAGCGTGCGGCGAGGGCCGCGGCGTCGACACCGCCGACGACGAGGCGCCCGGCCTCGTCGCGGTGCGCACCCTCGGGCCAGACCTTCGGATCGAGCGCGTTCGGGTCGGCGGGCGCGCCGCGCAGCGCGGGGACGGATGCGCTGGAAGACACGGGGAAACCTCACGGACGATGGAACGACGGATCGCTCGGACGGCGAGCGAACCCGGATCGGTTCCTGAAGCCTCGGTGCGGACCGCCCTTGTGGGGCGGCGTACGGGCGAGTCTACCGACGCCCGGCGCGGTGGCCGAATCGGCGACGACACCCGGCGACGCGCGCGCGGCCCGGCGCAGCCGACTCCGCGAGCGCCGTGGTCAGCCGCACGTGCCCGTGGTCGCGAGGGTCTCCTCGGCGAGCGGCAGCCCGCTCGCCTCGAGGCGCACGGTCACGAGGTCGGGCTCGACGTCGATGCCGGACACCTCGACGCCCTCGGGCAGGCGATCGGCCACGCAGACCGGGACCGGGTCGCCGCCGAGGATCCGGTCGACGAGGCCCGACGCGTCGAAGCTTCCGCCGCCGGCGCTGATGTCGGCCGCGACGGGCCGGAGGAGCACGCGATCGCCCGCCGCCTCGGGCTCCGCGGTGATCGAGAATCCGATGGGGATGCCGAGGAACGTGGTCTCGTCCTCGTACGCGACGGTGCCCTCGCCGAGCGTCAGCCCGCCGGTGATGCCCTGCGACGCGGCGATCTCGTCGACGGCGTCGCCGTCGATCGAGGCCTCGACCTCGCCGCGCTCGAGCGTGCCGCCCTCCGCGAGCGGGACGCCGTACGCGGTGACGGTGACGTCGACCGGAACGCCGTTCACGACGAGTTCGGGCGCGGTGGCGACCATCTCGTCTATGCTCCCGGTCATCGCCTGCCAGAGCGCCGAGAACCCGCGGATGTCGACGCTCACCTCGCCCTCCACGCCCTCGGGCAGCGACTGCTCGATGGAGTCGGCGACGTTCCGCTCCGCGATGGCGCGGCCGACGGTCTCGACGAGGACGAGCAACGCCGCGATCACGGCGACCAGCACGAGCACGACGACCACGGCGCACCCGCCGCGGCGTGACCGGCGCGGCGCGCCATCCGCCCCGCCCATCGGCTCGACGGGAACGGTCTCGGCGTCGCGCGAGGTCATGCGGGCGAGGCTACATGCGCTCGGGCGCCGACACGCCGAGCAGGTCGAGGCCGTTGCGGATGACCTGGCCGGTCGCGTCGTTCAGCCAGAGGCGGGTGCGGTGCAGGTCGCCGATCGGCTCGTCGCCGAGCGGCAGCACCCGGCAGTTGTCGTACCAGCGGTGGTAGAGGCCTGCGAGCTCCTCGATGTACCGCGCGATGCGGTGCGGCTCGCGGAGCTCGGCGGCCTGCGCGACGATGCGGGGGAACTCCTGCAGCGCGCCGAGCAGCGCCGACTCGGTCTCGTGCTCGAGCAGCTCGGGTGCGAACGCCGAGCGGTCGACGCCGGAGGCGAGGGCGTTGCGGGCCACGGCCGACGTGCGGGCGTGCGCGTACTGCACGTAGAAGACGGGGTTGTCGTTCGTGCGGCGGCGCAGCTGCTCGGGGTCGATCGCGAGCGGCGAGTCGGCCGGATAGCGCGCGAGCGTGTAGCGCAACGCGTCGGTGCCGAGCCACGCCTGGAGGTCGTCGAGCTCGATGATGTTGCCCGCGCGCTTGGAGAGCTTCGCGCCGTTGATCGACACGAGCTGGCCGATGAGCACCTCGATGTCTCTCTCGGGGTCGTCGCCGGCCGCCCCCGCGAGCGCCTTCAGCCGGTGCACGTAGCCGTGGTGGTCGGCGCCGAGGAGGTAGATCTTGTGCTCGAACCCGCGGTCGCCCTTGTCGAGGTAGTACGCCGCGTCGGCCGCGAAGTAGGTGTAGACGCCGTTGGCGCGGCGGATCACCCGGTCCTTGTCGTCGCCGAAGTCGGTCGTGCGCACCCAGACCGCGCCGTCCTCGTCGAACACGTGGCCCTGCGCGCGGAGGCGCTCCACCGCGGCGTCGATCGCCGAGACGCCGTCGTCGTCCTTCGCGTGGAGCGCGCGCTCGCTCGTCCACACGTCGAAGTGCACGTTGAAGCGCTCGAGCGACGCGCGGATCTCGGCGAGCTGCAGTTCGTAGGCGATCTCGCGCGCGGTGTGCAGCGCCACCTCGTCGTCGAGCTCGAGCAGGTGCGGCTCGCGCTCGAGCACCCGGGCGGCGAGGTCGGCGACGTACTGGCCGGGGTAGCCGTTCTCGGGCGTCGGCTCGCCCTTCGCCGCCGCGATCACCGAGGCGCCGAAGTTGTCCATCTGGTTGCCGGCGTCGTTGACGTAGTACTCGTTCGCGACCTGCGCGCCCGCCGCACGGAGCACGCGGCCGATCGAGTCGCCGAGCGCGGCCCACCTGGTGTGGCCGATGTGCAGCGGGCCCGTCGGGTTCGCCGAGACGAACTCGAGGTTGATCACGCGGCCGGCGAGCGAGTCGCCGTGGCCGTACGCGGTGCCGGCGTCGACGATCGCCTTCGCGAGCGCACCCGCGGCCGCGGCATCCAGTCGGATGTTGATGAAGCCGGGACCGGCGACCTCGGCGCTCGCGACGCCGTCGACCTCGGCGAGACCGGCGGCCAGTTCGGTCGCGATCTCGCGCGGGTTCGCGCCGAGGGGCTTGGCGATGCGGAGGGCGATGCTGGAGGCCCAGTCGCCGTGCTCGCGGAGCTTCGGACGCTCGAGCGTCACGGCGTCGGGAGCGAGGCTCAGCTCGACCGCGGCACCGGCCTCGCGTCGTCGTGCGACCAGGGCGATGACGAGGTCGTACAGGGCACGCGAGAGGTCGGCGGGAGTCACTCGAAGATCCTACCGGGCGCCCGTTGCTATCGTTTCCCGCATGCCGCGCCCGAACGCCCCCCGTCCCCGCCTCCGCCCGGTCACGCTCGCCGTCGCCGGGGCGTCCGCGCTCGCCCTCCTCCTGTCCGCCTGCACCGACCCCTCGGCCTCCCCGACCGAGTCGACGGCGCCGCCCGCCGCCGGCGGATCGGCGGCCCCGACGGCGCCGGCCGAGCCGACCGTCGAACCCGAGCCCACCGAGGAGCCCATCCCGTTCGACGTCGCGTGCGACGAGATCCTCACCGCCGACCAGGTCTACGCGTTCAACCCCAACTACGGGACCGCCCCCGACTACTCCCCGACCGCGGCGACGGTCGGCGACGTGGTCGACGCGTCGGGCACCGCGTGCGGATGGAGCAACCAGACCAGCGGCGAGGTCATCGAGGTCGGCGTGGCCACCCTCCCCGAGCACGCGTACGAGCTCCAGGTCGGCGACGCCGCCATGCGGTCCAACCCCGTGCCCACCTACGGCACGCCGCCCGAGGTCGAGGGCTTCTTCCGGCAGTCCGGCGGCGTGGGCCAGGCACAGGTGTTCTCGAACGGGTACTGGATCGTGGTCGAGTCGCCCGTGCTCTTCGAGCCCGGCGACGCGCAGGACCTCGTCGCCGACGTCATCGCGAACGTCGTCGGCTGAGGTCCTCGACGGCTCGTCGGCGTGCGCCGTCGACCCGCGCAGGTGGTAGTGTTTCCTGCTGTGCGCCTCCGTAGCTCAGGGGATAGAGCGCCGGTTTCCGGTACCGTAGGTCGGGGGTTCGAATCCCTCCGGGGGCACGTCGTGAAGAGCCCGGTCCACTCAGTCAGCTGAGGGCCCGGGCTCGTTCCGTGTCCGGGGCGCAGGCCCTCCGCCGCCCTGCCGCGTCGGCCGCGATCGCGGGCTGCTGAGCGTCCGCTCGGAGTCGTGGACGCTCGTCGGGGCGCCCCAATAGACTCCGAACATCGGCTCCGAGGGGAAGGGCACTGTCGCATGCGGTCGGTTCGCACGGGTTCGATCGCGTTCGCCGTCCTGATCGTCTCGACGCTGCTCCACGTGCCCGCGATCGCGTACGCCGAGCAGCCGGTCGAGTTCGGTGCGAGCCCGATCGTCGACACGGTCGGCGCGCTGACGGCCGACGAGGCGGCCGACGTCGAGGCGGCGATCGACGAGGCGGCCGACGAGACCGGTCGCCAGTTGTTCGTGGCGTACGTCGGCGAGTTCGACGACCCGTCCGACGCAGGGTCCTGGGCGACCGAGACCGCCAACGACAACAACATGGGCAGCGAGGACTACCTGCTCGCGGTCGCGATCGACGGTCGGGCCTACCACCTCTCCGCCGCGGAGGACGCGTCGTTGTCGGCCGACGAGGTCGATCGCATCGCGGTGCAGGTCATCGAGCCGCACCTGCGCGACGGCGACTGGGCCGCCGCCGCGATCGCCGGTGCCGAGGCGATCGGCGGAGGCGGCACGCCGGGCGGTGGCCTCGGATGGCTGTGGATCGTGCTGCTCGTCGTCGCGGCGGCGGCGATCGTGGTGGCGATCGTGCTCGCCCGGAGACGCAGCCGGCACGGCGCGGAGCCGGCCCAGGGTCCGCCCGCGGTTCCGATCGAGGAGCTCCGCCGACAGGCGGGCGGCGCGCTCATCGCCGCGGACGACGCCCTCAAGACGAGCGAGGAGGAGCTCGGCTTCGCGGTCGCCTCCTTCGGCGAGGAGTCCGCAGCCTACTTCCGCACCGCGCTCGCCACCGCGACCTCGAAGGTCCGCGAGGCCTTCGGACTGCAGCAGCGACTCGACGACCACGAGCCCGACACCGAGCCGCAGCAGCGCGAGTGGTACACCGGCATCCTCCGCCTGACCGACGAGGCGGAGGCGCTGCTCGACGCGCAGGCCGAGCGCTTCGACGCACTGCGGGCCCTGGAGCAGAACGCGCCGCAGGCGCTCGCCCGGGTGGAGGAGGCGATCCGCGACGCCGAAGCCGCGATCGGCCCCGCCGCCGCGCGGCTGCAGGCGCTCTCCGCGCAGTACAGCACCGCAGCGCTCGCCTCCGTCGCCGACAACCCCGAGCAGGCGCGCGCGCGCATCGCGTTCGCCCGCGACTCCGCCGCCGAGGCCTCGTCGGCGGTCGGGCGCGGCGAGACCGGTGCCGCCGCCGTCGACATCCGCGCCGCGGAGGAGGCCGCCGACCAGGCCCGCCTCCTCGCGGCCGCGGTCGAGCGGCTCGCGGCCGACCTCGACGACGGCGACCGCGCCGTCGCGGCCGGCGTCGACGACCTCGATGCCGACGTCCGCACGGCTCGCGGCATGTCCGACGCGG
Source organism: Agromyces bracchium (assembly GCF_009709675.1). Classification (GTDB taxonomy): domain Bacteria; phylum Actinomycetota; class Actinomycetes; order Actinomycetales; family Microbacteriaceae; genus Agromyces; species Agromyces bracchium. The sequence goes on from NZ_WMLB01000023.1 coordinate 229,403, forward strand.
CCCTCGTCGCCCTCGCCGACCGCGTGGAGGCCGAGGCCGGCGCACTGCGCGCCGACCTCGGCCGAGCGGGGCGTTCCCCCCACGAACTCGCGGCACGCCTCGACGCGGTCAACCGCGAGATCGACGCGGCGATCCAGGGCGCGCGCGACGCCGCGGTGCAGGCCGAGCGCGCACGGGCCGAGCTCGACCGCACCCTGCTCGCCGCTCGCTCGCGCGTGCAGGCTGCCGAGGACTACCTCGTCGCGCGACGCGGCGCGATCGGCGCGGAGGCGCGCACGCGCCTCGCCGAGGCCGGCCGGCTCGTGGTCGAAGCGCAGTCGCTCGCCGTGACCGACGCCGCCCGGGCCCTCGCCGCGGCGCAGCGCGCCGACCAGCTCGCCGGCCAGGCGATGTCGCTCGCGCAGCAGGATGTCGGCGGATTCGGCGGCGGGTTCGGCGGCTCCTCGGGCGGCCCGGGCGGATTCGGGGCCCCGTCGGGCCGCGGTGCGAGCGGGGGCGACATCTTCGGCGCGGTCCTCGGGGGCATCCTCATCGACTCGATGCTCGGCGGCGGGCGGAGCGGCGGATTCGGCGGCGGCGCTCCCGGCGGATTCGGGGGCGGCCGCGCGTCGGGCGGCTTCGGCGGCGGCCGACGCGCACCCGGGAGCTTCGGCGGATCCGCGACGCGCTCGAGGCGCGGGAGCGGGGGCCGCTTCTGACGCGCCGCTTCGACCAGCACGACCCAGTTCGATCACCACACGGAAGGACACACCGATGACCAAGCAGTCCATCTTCGGACGGATCTCGCAGCTCCTGCGAGCCAACATCAACGCGCTCATCGACCAGGCGGAGGACCCGGAGGTCATGCTCGACCAGATGGTCCGCGACTTCACGAACTCGATCGCCGACGCCGAGGCCGCGATCGCCGAGACCATCGGCAACCTGCGCCTCCTCGAGGACGACCATCGCGAAGACGTCACCGCCGCGCGCGAATGGGGCGACAAGGCCCTCGCCGCGAGCCGGAAGGCCGACGAGCTCCGCACCGCGGGCGACACCGCGGGCGCCGACAAGTTCGACAACCTCGCCAAGGTCGCGCTCAGCCGGCAGATCTCCTCCGAGAACGAGGCGCGCGCCGCCGAGCCGCAGATCGCCGCCCAGACCGAGGTCGTCGAGAAGCTCAAGTCCGGGCTGAACGGCATGAAGCAGAAGCTCGTCGAGCTGAAGAACAAGCGCAGCGAGCTCATCGCGCGGTCGAAGACGGCCGCCGCGCAGCAGCAGGTGCACGAGGCCGTGAAGTCGATCGACATCCTCGACCCGACCAGCGAGCTCGGGCGCTTCGAGGACAAGGTGCGCCGCGAGGAGGCGAAGGCGCGCGGGCAGGCCGAGCTCGCCGCATCCAGCATCGACGCGCAGTTCAACGAGCTCGAGGACCTCGGCGAGCTGACCGAGGTCGAGGCGCGGCTCGCCGCGCTGAAGACCGGGGGCGCCCAGGGCCAGATCTCCGGTTCCTGATCGGGGGCGGATGCCGCGGGGGCGCCGCCGCAGCGACGGCGACCCCGCGGCATCCGCAGCCCCCGGCGCCGACGGCCGGGCGCCCGGCCCGAGCTCTCCGCTCACGAGGGAGGTGCGGAGCATGACCCCCGACGAGGCGGCGCGCGTGCTCGGGGTCGAGCCTGGCGCCGGCCAGGCGGAGCTCGATCGGGCCTACCGGCGGCTCGCGCGCGAGCTGCACCCCGACCGCTACGTCGGTGCGCCGGACGCCGACATGCGCGACGCGAGCGCGCGGTTCATCGAGGTCGCGCGCGCCTACCGGCTGCTCTCGGAGGCGCAGTCGGGCACGAGCGACGACCGCCCGACCGGGCGCATCGTCGTCGAGCATCCGGCCGGGCCGCCCCGCTCGGTCCCGCTCCGTCCGTTCAGCCGGCGACTGTTCGCGACCTGGACCCTCCTGCTCCTCGTGGGCGCGCTCCTGTCGACGTCGACGACGCCCGTCCTCACCCCGCTCGACCTCTGGGGTCGGCTCGCCCTGCTCGTCGCCGCCGCGCTCGCGACGGGGCTCACCCGGAAGCGGTGGGCCTGGTGGGCGACGCTGGTGCTGCTCGGTCTCAGCGCCATCGCGGTGATCGCGTCGACCACCGTCGCCTCCCTGCTCGGGCTCGGCTTCATGGCGATCGCGTCGGTGGGCATCGCCGTCCAGGCCGGCCTCGTGCGGTTCCCCGACCAGGACTGACGACGACCACGCACCGGACTCGGCTCGGTCCGCCCCCGGCGTCCGACCATCGCTTCCGCACGGATGCCGCGAGGCACATACTGGGAACCATGCCGGCCGCCTTCGTCGTCGTCCCCGAGTGGCAGGGTTCCGTCTCCGCGCGCGCGATGAGCCACGCCGACGGGGCGCACGCCATCAGCGGAGACCTCCCCTCCGCCGCCACCGTTCTCGTCGACGTGCCCGTGGAGGCCGGCGACGCGCTCGGCACCGGCGTGCACCGCTACAGCGCCCTGCGGCGGGTCGGCGATCGCATGCGCGAGGCCATGCAGGGACTCGGGCGCACGCCGATCGCGATCGGCGGCGACTGCGGCATCGCGCTGGCCTCCGTCGCGACGGCCGCGGCGGGCGATCCCGACTCGCTCGCGGTGCTCTGGCTCGACGCCCACCCCGATCTCAACTCCCCCGAGACGAGCCCGTCGGGCGCGTTCAACGGCATGGTGCTCCGTGCCATCGCGGGCGAGGGCGCCGACGGGCTGGCCCTTGCGGACGGCGAGCGGATCTCACCGTCCCGGCTCGTCCTCGGCGGGGTTCGCGCGCTCGATGCCGGCGAGCAGGCCTTCATCGACGAGCACGGCATCGCGATGGTCGACGTGGAGCGGTTCGGCGAGCCCGACGCGGTCGTCGACGCGATCGTCGCGACCGGGGCCTCCCGGGTGTACGTCCACGTCGACCTCGACGTGCTCGATCCGTCCGCGATCTCCGGGCTGTCCTACCCGCTGCCGTTCGGCGCCGATCCGGACGAACTGGTCGCGCTCGTGCGGACCGTCGTCGCCCGGGTCCCGCTCGCGGGCGCGTCGATCGCGGGCTTCGCGCCGTCCTCCGCCGAGGCGGCCCTCGACGACCTGCCGACGATCCTCCGACTCATCGGCGCGCTCTCGTCGGGCGCGTCCTGACCGGTCGCGCCCCGATCCTCGCCTCCGCGGCGTCCGCTCCCTAGGCTGGCGTGGTGGCCGGTCGGCGCGTCCTCCGGCCGGAGGAGGGAGCGCGCATGGCCAGGGAGTTCGACCTCGTCGTCCTCGGTGCAGGACCGGTCGGCGAGAACGTCGTGGATCGGGCCCGCGCCGCGGGCCTCGAGGTCGCCGTCGTCGAGCACGAGCTCGTGGGCGGCGAATGCTCGTACTGGGCGTGCGTGCCGTCGAAGACGCTGCTGCGCAGCGGTGCGGCGCTGCGTGCCGCGCGACGGGTCCGTGGCGCGTCCGACGCGGTCACGGGCGACGTCGACGTCGCCGAGACGCTCGCCCGGCGCGACTACTGGGTCTCCGACTGGGACGACCGCAACGCGGTGGCGTGGCTCGAGAGCGTCGGCGCCGTCCTCGTCCGCGGGCACGGCCGCCTCCAGGGCGAGCGCCGGGTCGTCGTCACCCCGCCGGACGGCGGTGCCGACGAGGTGCTCGTCGCACGCCATGCGGTGGCCGTGTGCACCGGGTCGGAGCCGGTGGTTCCGGACGTGCCCGGCCTCGCCGACGCGCGCCCGTGGATCAGCCGCGACGCCACGGGAGTGCGGAACGTGCCGGCCCGGCTCGCGATCATCGGCGGCGGCGTCGTCGCGGTCGAGATGGCGACCCTCTACGCCGGCTTCGGCACGCGGACCACGATGATCGTCCGGCACGGGCTCCTCGGCGGCATGGAGCCGTTCGCCGGCGAGGCCGTCGCGGACGGCCTGCGTGCGCTCGGGGTCGAGCTCCGGCAGGGTGCGAGCCCGGTGCGCGTGAGCCGCGACGAGACGGATGCCGTCGTGATCGAGCTCGACGACGGCGGGACGGTCACGGCCGACGAGGTGCTCGTCGCGACCGGCCGGCGCCCGCGATCGACGGGGATCGGCGTCGAGGCGGTCGGCCTCGAGCCGGGGTCGTCGATCACGGTCGACGACACGCTCGCCGTGGTCGGCCTCGACGAGGCATCCGCGGCCGCCCGGAACGACGTCGACGACGGCGACGGCGACCGGCCCGAGCGCATGCCCTGGCTGTACGCCGTCGGCGACGTGACGGGGCGCGCGTCGTTCACGCACCAGGGCAAGTACCAGGGCCGCGCGGCCGGCGACGTCATCGCGGCGCGCGCCCTCGGCCGTCCGGTCGACGCGGGGCGGTACGGCATCCACACGGCGACCGCCGACTCGGTCGCCGTGCCGAGCGTCGTCTTCGCCGACCCCGAGGTCGGATCGGTGGGCCTCACCGCCGCCCGCGCCGCAGCGCGCGGGCTCGCCGTGCGCACGCCCGAGGTCGCCTTCTCGAGCGTGACCGGCGCGGGCATCCTGGCCGACGACTACGAGGGCCGCGCACGGCTCGTCATCGACGACGAGCGCGACGTCGTGGTCGGTGCGACGTTCGTGGGGCCGGATGTCGCGGAGCTCGTGCACCAGGCCACCATCGCGATCGTCGGCGAGGTGCCCGTCCGGCGGCTGTGGCACGCCGTGCCGGCGTTCCCCACGATGAGCGAGGTCTGGTTGCGGCTGCTCGAGGCCGACGGCCGTCCGGAGGTCGGCGGATGAACCGGACGGTGCGCGTCCGGCTCACCGACTCCCCCATCAGCGTCGCGGGCTACTGGTGGGCGACCACGGTCGGCTTCGCGTGGGGGTTCCTCTGGAGCCGGGGCCGCATCGAGGTGCGCCACGGCCTCATCGTGTTCAGCGGAATGCCGCGCTGGACGTTCGGGCGCGGCGGCTCGTGCGTCGGCGGCTGCTACCTGACCGATCGGAACCACTCCGACACCGTCCTCGGCCACGAGGTCGTCCACCGGGAGCAGTGGCGCACGTACGGCCTGCTCTTCCCGATCCTGTACTGGATGGCGGGGCGGAACCCGCTGACCAACCGCTTCGAGATCGAGGCCGGCCTCGAAGCGGGCGGGTACCTGCGGCGTCGGCGCACGCGGTCGCGCGAGGGCTGAGGCGGAGACGCCGACGACGACGGAGGGCCGGGCTCCGCTGGGAACCCGGCCCTCCGGCCGTCAGCGCTCGATCACTGCTCGACAACGCCCGCGATGGCCTCGACGAGTGCGGGCAGTCCGCCCTCCCAGTCGAAGCTCAGCGCGGTGGGGGGCGAGACCGACGAGACCGTCACGGGGTCGTAGACCTGCGCCACCCTGCCCGCTGCGACCGCGGGGATCGCCTGCAGTTCGGGCTTGACGAGGAAGGCGTCGGCCTCCTCCTTCGTGCTGTGGTAGCTGACGATCACGTCGGCGTCGAGCTGGTCGAGCTGCTCGTAGCTCAGCTCGTAGAAGAAGCCGCCGTCGCTGGTGTCGAGCTCGGAGACGCTCGGGGCGACCTCGAGCCCGATCTCGGTCAGCACCTCGATGCGCGAGTCGGCGGCCGTGTAGACGTAGACGAAGCCATCGCCGTCCCACACGCCGGCGAAGGTCGTGCCCGCGAAGTCGGGGTGCTCGGCGGCCTGCTCGGCGAGGCCGTCGGCGATGTCCTGCAGGACCGCGTCGCCCTCGTCGGCACGGCCGAGCGCCTCGGCGGTGATCTCGATGGTCTGGTCCCACGGGGTGGTCCAGGGCGCCTCGGGGTAGGCCACGACCGGCGCGATCTCGGAGAGCGTGTCGTACTGCTCCTCGGTGATGCCGGAGTACGGGGCGAGGATCAGGTCGGGCTCGGCCGCGATGAACTCCTCGTAGGGGATGGTCGCGCCGCCCTCGGGGTCGGGGATGAGCGCGGGCAGCTCCTCGCCGGCCTCCTCGTACGCCGCCTCGACCCAGGGCAGGTAGTTGCCCTCGCCCACGGTCCAGGCCTGCTCGGCGATGGCGACCGGGTACACGCCGACGGCGATCGCGGCCTCGGTGGAGCCCCAGCCCCAGGTCGCGACGCGCTCGGGCGCCTCCTCGACGACCGTCTCGCCGAGGGCGTGCTCGATCGTGATCGGGAAGCCCTCCGCGGCCGCGGCGTCGGAGCCGCCCTCGGACGACTCGGCGGCGCCGCCCGAGCAGGCGGACAGGGCGAGCGCGGTGACGGCGGCGCCGGCCACGGCGATCAGGGAACGTCGAAGACGCACGGATGCTCCTAGGTTCGGGGGAGATTGATAAGGCAAGGCTAACCTAAGTTCGCATGCACCGCACACCACGCGTCACGCGCGGTCATCGACCGAGTGGAACCGTCCGATCGGCACCACCAACGGGGTCCCCGACACCGGGTCGGCGATCACGTGCGACTCCAGGCCGAACGCCTCGCGCACGGTTCCGGCGGTCAGCACGGCGTTCGGCTCCCCCTCGGCCACGATGCGCCCCGCCGACATCACCACCAGGTGATCGGCGTAGCGCGCGGCGAGGTTCAGCTCGTGCAGCACCATGACGACGGTGGTTCCGCGCTCGCGATTGAGGGCGGTCAGGAGGTCGAGCAGCTCCAGCTGGTGCGCGACGTCGAGGAAGGTGGTCGGCTCGTCGAGCAGCACGAGGTCGGTCTGCTGGGCGAGCACCATCGCGATCCACACGCGCTGTCGCTGCCCGCCGGAGAGCTCCTCGATCGGTCGCTCGGCGAGGTCGGGGATGCCGGTGGCGACGAGCGCCTCAGCGACCACCGCGTCGTCGTCGCTCGAGTGCCGGCCGAACCAGCCCTGGTGCGGGAACCTGCCGCGCGCGACGAGGTCGGCGACCCGCACGCCGTCGGGGGCGATCGAGGACTGGGGCAGGACGCCGACGCGACGCGCGAGGTCGCGACGCGGCATCCGCCCCACGTCACGGCCGTCGAGCACGACGCGGCCGGCCTCGAGGGGATGCAGCCGGGCGAGTCCCCGGAGCAGCGTCGACTTGCCGCAGGCGTTCGGGCCGACGATCGCCGTGATGCGGCCGGACGGGATCGCGAGGTCGAGCGAATCGATGACCCGCCGGCCGTCGTAGCCGAGGCTGACGCCCTGGGCGACGAGCCCCTCGGCCGACGCGGGCGCGGGAACGGGAAGGGCGCTCATGCGCGGGTCCTCTCGGTACGGGCCAGCAGCCACAACAGGTACGGTGCGCCGATCACGCCGGTCACGATGCCGAGCGGTGCGGTGAAGCCGGGGATCGCGAACTGGCCGGCGACGTCTGCGCCGAGCGTGAGCACGCCGCCCACGACCGCGGCCGAGGCGATCGCCGCTCCCCCGCGACCCGCGAGCCGGCGCGCGACGGCGGGCGCGATCAGGGCGACGAAGGCGACCGGCCCGGCGACCGAGGTCGCGAGCGCGACGAGCGCGACGGCGACGACGAGGAGCGCGACGCGAGCGGCATCCGCCCGGACCCCGAGAGCGCGGGCATGATCGTCGCCCAGCGCCAGCGGCCGGAGCGCCTTCGACAGGACCACCAGCGCGGCCCCGCACACCGCGGTGCCGACGGCGAGGAGCCAGAGCTCGTCGCCGCGGACGTCGGCCACGCTGCCCACCGTCCAGTGCAGCGCCGTCTGCGCCTCGCGCACCTCGGCACGTGCGAGCAGCCACGCGACGCTCGACCCGCAGAGGTAGGCCATGCCGACGCCGACGAGCACGAACCGCACGCCGTGCAGTCCCCGGCGCCAGGCGGCGAGCCAGATCACGATCGCGACGACGAGTCCGCCGCCGAAGGCGGAACCCGCGACGATCGCGCCGCCGGCCCCGAGTCCGAGGATCGCCCAGACCGCGCCGAGGCTCGCCCCGGCGGAGATGCCCAGGATGTCGGGACTCGCCAACGGGTTGCGCAGCGTCGCCTGGAAGACCGCACCGGCGAGCGCGAAGGCCACGCCCACGACGAGCGCGGCGAGGATGCGCGGGAGCCGCAGCTCGAAGACGACGAAGCGGTCGATGCGGTCCCCGCCGCCGAGGAGCACCGCGAGCACGCGATCGGGCGTCACGCCGGCTGCGCCGAACGACAACGCCGCGAGCGCGACGGCCGCGGCGACGGCCGCGCCGACCACCACGACGAGCACTCGGCGCCGGCGGTCCTCGCCGCGGGCGGCGGCGACGGCGGCGGCGACCCCGGCGGCGTCGGCTGAGGGACCGGCGACGGCGACCCCGGCCGAGCGCACGGCGCGCGTGCCCGGCTCCGCGGAGGCCCGACCGGCTCGGAGCGCGGCCATCAGAGCCCGGCCACCCGTCGGCTCCGCGCGATCGCGATGAGCATCGGCGCGCCGAGGAACGCGGCCACGACCCCGGCCTCGAGCTCCGAGTTCGGCACGACGAGGCGCCCGATCACGTCGGCGGAGAGCAGCATGATCGGCCCGAGGAGCACCGCGAGCGCGGTGATCCACCGGTAGTCGCTGCCGACGAGTCGGCGCGCGGCATGCGGTACGACGAGCCCGACGAGCGCGATCGGGCCGGCGAGCGCGACCGCGGTGCCGCAGAGGAGGACCAGCGCGATGCCGGCGGCGCCGCGCGTGACGCCGACGCGCTGCCCCAGGGCGGCGGCGACGTCGTCGCCGAGCGCGAGCAGGTTGAACCGGTGGGCGAGCACCGCGGCGAGCACGACGCCGACCGCCAGGAAGGGCCACAGCGCGGCGACGGTCGACAGGTCGCGTCCGGTGAGGGAGCCGACCGCCCAGAAGCGGTACTGGTTGAACGCCTCGGTGTCGCGCAGCAGCACGAGCGCGATGAGCGGCGTGAGCAGCGCCGTCAGCGCCGCCCCGACGAGCGCGAGCCGGACCGGTCGCGCGCCGCCGATCGCGAAGACGGTCGCGGCCGCGACCGTCGCGCCCGCGAACGCGAACCAGATGAAGCCGAGCGGCGCGGTCACGCCGAGCAGCGAGATGCAGAGCACGACGGCGAGCGACGCACCCGCGTTGATCCCGAGGAGCCCGGGATCGGCGATCGGGTTGCGCGTCACGCCCTGGATGAGCGTGCCGGCGAGCCCGAGCGCGAGGCCGGCCGCGAGGCCGATCACGGTGCGCGGGATCCGCAGTTGCACCACGACGGCCTGGTCGGGGTCGGCGAGGTCGGGAGCGACCAGCGCCTGCCAGACCTCGCCCGGGTCGATCGTCCGGACGCCGAGCGCGAGGCTCGCGGCGACCACCACGAGGAGTGCGACGGCGCTCCCGACGAGCACCGCGACGGGGCGCGCGGAGTGCGACCGCCCGCTCGCCGCGGTGCGGTCGACGGCGGCGGGTCGCGCGGGCGGCGCGACCGGGGTCGCGTCCGTCGCCGGGATCGGGGTCGCGTTCACGCCAGTTCGGCGCGGCCCCGCCGCCAGTACCCCATGAACGCGACCTGGCGCCGGTCGAGACCGGCCTCGCGCACGAGGAAGCGGCGGAGCGCGGTGATGACGGATGCCTCGCCCGCGAGCCAGGCATAGCAGTCGCCGTCGAGGCTCGTGCCCTCGGGCACGTCCCACAGGATGCCGTCGGCGTCGGCGGCGGCCTCGAGCTCGGCGAGCGTCCGGCGCGCGGACTCGGCGGCCGCCGAGGCCGGGTCGGCGCAGTCGCGGAGCCAGCAGGTGCGCGCGACCCAGTCGCGGACCGCGGGGACGAGTCGTTCGCCGTGCGCCTGCGCGCCGGTGCGCGGCAGCCAGCGCACCTCGACACCGGCCGGTGCGGCGACCTCGAGCACGTCGTCGGCGCTCGGGACCTCGATGATCGCGGCACCCTCGGCGTCGGCGGGGAGCGACTCGAGGATCGCGCAGATCGCAGGTGCAGCGGTCTCGTCGCCCGCGAGCAGGACGGTGTCGACCGCGCCCGGGCGCCAGTCGATGCCGATCGTACGGCCATCGCTCAGCTCGTCGGGGCCGACGAGCACGATCTCGTCGCCTGGCTCGGCGCGAGTGGCCCACGCCGAGCCGGGGCCGGTGTCGCCGTGCGCCACGAAGTCGACGTCGACCTCGCAAAGCTCGGGGCGCACGCCCCGGATCGTATAGGTGCGGAACGGATTGCGCTGCTCGGCGGGAAGCTCCCGCCACGCGGCGTACCAGTCCTCGCCCTCGGGGAAGTGCTCGAATCCGGAGCCGTCGAGCGGCAGGACGACCTTCACCCGCTGATCGAGGCCGGCCGTGCCGAACTCGGCGAGTTCCTCACCCGCGAAGGTGACGCGCGTGAAGTGCTCCGACAGGCGCCGGACCCGCGCGACGCTCGCGCGGAAGCCGCGGTAGGCCGGACGCGGTCGCGCGGGTGCGGGTGCGGTCGCGGTCGCGGCTTCGGCTTCGGCGAGTGAGGTAAGCATTACCTAAGTCTTGCACACGGGCGCGGGCGGATGACACCCGGCGACGCGTCACGCCCCGACCGGCGCGGACGCGGCATCCGTCACCACACGGGCGGGCGGCGCCGACCGCGCCGCGCGGCCCGTTCGAGCTGCGCCGCGAGCGCGAAGAGCGTCGCCTCGCCGCCGGGGCGACCGATGAGCTGGACGCCCATGGGCAGTCCGGCCTCGGTGTCGTGCACCGGCAGCGTCAGCGCGGGCAGCCCCGCGACGTTGACGAACGAGGTGTACGGCGTGAACCGCACCTGCTGCGCGAAGTTCTCCTCCGCGTCGTCGGCGTCGTACCAGCCGACGGGCCGCGGGGTCATCGCGAGCGCGGGGGGCAGCACCGCGTCGAACGCGGCGAAGCGGGCGATGGTCCGGCGCTCGAACCCCGTGAGCCAGCCCAGCGCCTCGGCGAGCTCGCCCGCGGTCCGCTCCCGGCCGCGTTCGACGAGCCAGCGCGTCAGCGGCTCGAGCGAGTCCTCCGTACCGGGCGGAACCGCGATGCCGGCCGCGCCGGCCTGCCAGATCGTGCGGAACGCCGCCGGATACCCGGGCTCGGACGACGGCGGCAGTTCCTCGACCCCGTGGCCCATCCGGTCGAGGAGGGCGATCGCGCGCTCGAGCGCGGCGCGCGGCTCGTCGTCGACGCGGATCTCGGCGAACTCGTCCCACGGCGTGTCGAGCATCACCCCCACCTGGAACCGCCCCTCGCCGCGGACGGCCGCCCCGAGGTAGGGTCCGTCCTCGCCCGGGGCGCGCAGCGCGAACGGATGGCTCGCCGGGTACCCCCGCGGCGCGATGAGACCGTCGAGCAGCAGCGCCGCGTCGGCGACCGTGCGCGCCAGCGGGCCGACGACGCCGAGGCCGGCCAGGCGATCGATGCCGGAACCCGACGGAACTCGCCCGCGCGACGGCTTCACGCCGACGAGCCCGCACGAGGCTGCCGGGATGCGCACCGATCCCCCGCCGTCGCTGCCGGGCGCGAATGGCAGCAGGCCCGCGGCGACCGCGGCCGCCGCACCGCCGCTCGAGCCCCCCGCCCCGAGCGAGAGGTCCCACGGATTGCGCGCGGCACGGCCCGCGAGCGGCTCCGTGTACGACGGCAGGCCGAACTCGGGCGTCGCGGTCTTGCCGAGGCTCACGGCGCCGGCGGCGTCGACGTCCCGGACGAGGTCGTCCGACGCGTCGGGCACGTCGCCCGCGAACGCGCGGGACCCGAAGGCCGTCACCACGCCCGCGCGGGGGTGCAGGTCCTTGTCGGCGAGCGGCATGCCCCAGAGCGGCGCGGCGTGCGCGAGATCGCGCTGCACGAGCCCGGCCCGCTCGCGAGCCGCATCCGGCGTCACCAGCGCGAAGGCCCCGACCTCGTGGTCGAGCCGCTCGATCCGGCCGAGGTAGTGCTCGGTCGCCTCGAGCGGCGTCACCTCACCGCGTTGCAGGAGCTGGTGCAGCTCCAGTGCGGTGTACTCGTGCAGGTCCTCGTGCAGGTCGGCCACCACCCGAGCCTACGCACCGCGAGCCCGGCGCAGCACGGGTCGAGCGCCTCGCGCGGCGCCGGCCCGCGGCATCCGCTACTTCAGGGTCTTCTGCAGCAGCACCGTGCCGAGCCAGCGGTCGAACTTGAAGCCGACCCGGCCCATGCGCCCGATCTCGTGGAAGCCGAACCGCTCGTGGAGCCGGATCGACGCGTCGGCGCCCTGGTCGGCGATGACGGCGATCATCTCCTTCAGCCCGGCCGCCTTCGACGCGTCGATGAGGGCGGCGAGCAGCGCCCGCCCGAGGCCCTTGCCGGATGCCGCGGGGCCGAGGTAGATCGAGTTCTCGACGGTGTACCGGTACGCGCGCTTCTGCTTCCACGGCGACACCAGCGCGTAGCCGAGCAGCTGCCCGGTGGGCGACTCGGCGACCAGGAAGGGCATGCCGAGCCGGCTCAGGTAGGAGTACTTCTGCTTCCACTCCCGCAGCGACATCGCGTCCTCGTCGAACGTGACGGTCGAGTTCGCGACGTAGTAGTTGTAGATCTCGCGCACCGCGGGCAGGTCGGCCGGTCGCGCGGGACGGATCTCGAAGGAGAACGGGGCCTCGGGCTCCTCGGGCTTGCGCAGGTGCCGCGGCAGGGCCCGGCGCGCCTGGTATTCCTCCTCGAGCATCCCGCCATGCTACGCGCGCGACGTTGCGAACGGATGACGCGGGGGCGCGTCAGGCCGGGATCGCCCAGTCGACGGGCTCGCCGCCCTGCGCGACCAGCAGCTCGTTCGCCCGGCTGAACGGCCGCGAACCGAAGAACCCGCGGCTCGCCGACAGCGGACTGGGGTGGGCCGACTCGATGCGGGGCACGTCGCCGAGTCGCGGCGCGAGGGACTGCGCATCGCGACCCCAGAGGATCGCCACGAGCGGCCCGCCGCGTGCGACGAGCGTGCCGATGGCGTGGTCGGTCACGCGCTCCCAGCCCATGCCGCGGTGCGAGGCCGGTTCCCCCGGCCGGACCGTGAGGACCCGGTTCAGCAGCATGACGCCGTGCGTGCTCCACGCGCCGAGGTCGCCGTGCGCGGCCGGCGGGATGCCGAGGTCGTCGGAGAGCTCGCGGTAGATGTTCGCGAGGCTCCGCGGCAGGGGCCGGACGTGCCGCTCGACGGCGAACGACAGGCCGATCGGGTGCCCCGGGGTGGGATACGGATCCTGGCCGACGATGAGGACGCGCACGTCGGGCACCGGCTGGCGGAACGCGCGGAGCACCGCGTCGCCCGCCGGGAGGTAGCCGCGCCCCGCGGCCGCCTCGGCGCGAAGGAGTTCCCCGAGGTGCGCGATGTCGCCCGCGACCGGGGCGAGCGCCTCTGCCCAGGTCGCGTCGATGAGGCCCGCGTCGGCGAGCTCGGGAAGCGTGCGGCCCATCAGACCCCGATCGTGGAGACGAGAACGCCCTGGTCTGCCGGCAGGACGCGCCAGACGCTGCCCGCACCCTCCACTCGGAGGCCGCCGTCGCCCACGATCAGCGCCGTGCGCTCGTCGATGCCGAGGCCTCCGGCGACGAGCCCGGATTCGACCGCGGCGACCAGCCGCGAGAGCATGCCGCGCTGTGCGACGTGCACCTCGATCGCCACGTCGACCAGCCCCAGGCCGGCCTCGATCTCCAGCTCTGCGCCCGGTTCCTCCGGATCCTCGGGCGCGACCGGCACTCCGCCGATGCGCGATCCGCTCCCGAACGAACCCTCCGACGCGATCATCGCGCCCGCCGAGACGCCGAGGTACGGCACGCCGTCGGCGACCAGTCGGCGCAGCTCGCCGAACACGGGCTCGAGTCCGGCTCGGACGTCTTCGACGACGCCCCCGCCCACGGCGACGCCGTCGACCCCGGCGATCGCCGCGAGCCCGATCGGCTCGCCTGGTCGCCACACCGTCGGCTGCGGCTCGATCTCCGTGCCGCCTCCGGCGACGGCGAGGAGTTCCGCCAGTGCCGCGGCCTTCTCCCCCGCCTCGGGATGCAGCGAGATCACGGCGATGCGCGGTCGTCCGCGGCCCGCTGCCGCCGCCCGCCGGGCGGCCTCCGCGACGAACGGCGCGTACAGCGCGGCATCCGAGCGCTCGGTGGCGCCGCCCCCGACGAGGTGGATGCTCATCGGGTCGCCTCCGGCCCCTCGACGGGCGGCAGCGCCGACCACGGGAAGATGATCCAGTCGTCGGTCCGCCGGTAGTCGTAGTCGGGCGCGAGCACGGTGTGGGACTTCGTGTACAGCGTCGCGCTGCGCACCTCGGCGCCGGCGTCCGAGAGCAGGTCGACGACCTTTCGCAGCGTCCGGCCGGAGTCGGAGACGTCGTCGACGAGGAGCACGCGGCGACCGGCGAGCGCCGGAGCGTCGAGCATCGGCGGGTGCAGCACCGGCTCGGGCAGTCGCTCGTCGACGCCCGTGTAGAACTCCACGTTGATCGAGCCGCACGACTTGGTGCCGAGCGCGTAGGCGATGGCTCCCGCGAGGAGCAGCCCGCCGCGCGCGATCGCGATCACCACGTCGGGCCGGAACCCCGAGCCGAGCACGTCGGCCGCGAGCGAGCGCGCGGCGTCGCCGAAGTCGTCCCAGGAGAGGATCTCGCGCCGGATCCCGTCGGCGTCGGTCGCGGCGTCGTTCGCGTCGAAGGTCATGCCCGTCAGGCTACCGGCCCGCCTCGCCGCCATCGGCGGCCGACCCGGTCTCCGGCACCTCGAGGTCGTCGGCCACGAGCCCCTCGCGCTCGGCGAGCGCGGAGCCGCCTGGCGGCCCGCCGTGGCGGAGCGCGCTCAGGCGCTCGTTCAGCACGGAGATGATCGTCGCGGACGCGACGCCGACGATCGCGATGCCGCCGATCATGAGGAACACCGCCCAGGTGCGCCCGAGCGTCGTGACCGGGTAGGTGTCGCCGTAGCCGACGGTCGTGAGCGTGACGACCGCCCACCAGAGCGCGTCCCCGAAGTTCGTGATCGTCGCACCTGGCGCGTCCCGCTCGGCCTGCAGGGTTGCGAGGGCGATGAAGAAGACGTACATCGCCGCGTAGACGACGGAGGTGATGACGAAGTTCGCACGGACGGTGTCGGCGGTCCGTCGCTGCAGCGCGGGGATGTGGCGGAGGAGCGTCACGGCGCGGAGCGCCCGGAACACGGGGATCAGCACGGAGAGGAACTCGATCGGGTGCTGCCACGTGTAGCGCCATCGCTCGCCGGCCGGCGTCAGGACGAGCCGGACGATGAAGTCGACGAGGAAGGCCACCCACGTGATGATGAGGATCGCGTTGATGACGTGGCGCCACTCGCCGGCGAAGTCGGGAGCGAGGACCGAGACGGTGTACGCCGCGACGAAGAGGAAGCCGAGGATCGCCAGCACCGCCGCCGTGCGGTCGACCCAGCGATGGCGCCGCTCGACCAGCCCGATCCTCATGCGCCCGGCTCCGCCTTCACGACCAGTTCGCCCTTCGCGAGCCGGTACGGCGCCGCCTGGGCGACGGGCTTGACGACGATGAGGTCGAGGTCGACGTGCCGCGGCTTCGACATCGCGTCGACGATCACGCCCGCGATGTCCTCCGCGACGAGCGGCTCGGGGACGCCGTCGTACACCGCGTCGGCACGGGCCCGGTCGCCGCCGAACCGGACGAGTGCGAACTCGTCGGTCCGCACCATCCCGGGGGCGACCTCGACCACGCGGATCGGCTCGCCGTTCAGCTCGAGGCGCAGCACCTCGGTGACCGCGTGCGCGGCGAACTTCGCGGCGTTGTACCCGCCGCCGCCGACGTAGGCCACGTGTCCGGCGATCGAGGTGACGTTCACGATGTCGGCGACGCCCCGGTCGACCGCGCCCCGCCGGAGGTGCGGGAGCAGTGCGCTCGTGACCCGCTTCAGGCCGAGCACGTTGACCTCGAACATCCACGCCCAGTCGTCGAGGTCGGACTCCTCGACCGACGCGAGCCCCTTCGCGCCGCCGGCGTTGTTCACGAGCGCGTGGACGCCGCCGGTCGCGGCGACGTGCTCCGCGAGCGCGGCGACATCCGCATCGCTCGTCACGTCGGCGACGAACGGTTCGGCACCGGTCTCGCGGGCGAGTTCGGCCAGGCGTTCACCGCGACGCGCGACGGCGACGACGTCCCAGCCTGCGGCCACGAGGCCGCGCACCGTCGCGGCCCCGATGCCCGAACTCGCTCCCGTGACCACTGCGCGCAACTGATCCATGCCGACATTCTGCCGGAGGACCGTGCCGAGGCCGACGCGCCGCCGACGGCCGGTGCGGGAGAATGGGCGGATGGAGCCGACCACCACGCCCCATGCCCACCGCCCGCCGCACCGCAAGCGGCGCGTACCGCTCTGGGACAACGCCAGATGGATCGCGATCACGCTCGTCGTGATCGGCCACGGCATCCTGCCGCTCATCGCCGAGGACGACGCGGCCTACAGCGTCTACCTCTTCATCTACTCCTTCCACGTCGCGGTGTTCGTCACGGTCTCCGGCTACTTCGCCAAGTCGGGACCGCCGAACGCCCGGGCGATGCGGCAGGTCCTCACCGACATCGTCTTCCCGTACTTCATCTTCGAGACGATCTGGACGGTGATCCGGTTCGCGCTCGGCGGGGACTTCGTGCTCGACTACACGACGGCGTCGTGGACCCTGTGGTTCCTCATCGCCCTCGCGATCTGGCGGATCGCCCTGCCCTACCTGGTCCTGCTGCGCTTCCCGCTCCTCATCGCGATCGCGATCTCGATCGGCGCCGGCTACGCCGTCGAGATCGACTCCACGCTCGCGCTCACGCGCACGTTCGGCATGTTCCCCTTCTTCGTCTTCGGCTGGAAGCTCCGGCAGTGGCGCATCACCGACCGCTGGCTCGACCTGTCGACCGCCGCGACCTGGCGCTGGCGGACGGGCGCCATCGCGCTCTTCTCGGTCCTCCTCGTCGTGCTGCCCATGGCGATCGAGACCTGGCGCGACCTCAGGCTCCGCCGCTTCATGCTCTACGACGAGTCGTACGAGGCGATCGGCTACGACGAGCCGTGGTCGGGCGCCATCCGGCTCTTCCTGCTGCTGCTCGCGATGCTGCTCGCGGTGGCGTTCCTCGTCCTCATGCCGCGGCGGACGACGCCGTTCACGGCGTTCGGCAGCGCCACGATGTACATCTACCTGCTGCACTCGTTCGTGCTGTTCCCGCTCAGGGAGACGCCGATCCTCGAGGGCGAGCAGCCCTGGTGGGTGCTCCCGGCGATGATCGTGTTCTGCATCGGCGTCTCGGTCGTGCTCTCGCTGAAGCCCGTGCGGCGCGTCTTCCGCCCGCTCGTGGAGCCGCGCGCGCGGTGGCTGTTCCGCCCCGAGCCCTCGACCGCCACCGGAACGCTCGTGCTCCCGCCCGACGCGCTGCCGCCGCTGCCCGATGCCGGGCCGACGGCGCCGCCCGCGCCGCCCGCGCCACCCGCGCCGCCGTCGCCCCCGCGACGGGATCCGGGCCCCGGCGCGCGCGAATGACGCCGTGTTGCGGGGTTCGTTGAGGCCCCGCCGGGCCGGACGTACCGTGGGCGACGGATGCGGCGGAGACCGCACCCCCGTTTCGTGAAGGAGTCCCACATGGCCGACCACGCCGCCGACTGGCGATTCGAGACCAAGCAGGTCCACTCGGGCGCCGCGCCCGACCCGGTGACCAAGGCCCGCGCGACGCCGATCTACCAGACCACGTCCTACGTCTTCGACTCGGCCGAGCACGCGCAGAACCTCTTCGCGCTGGCCGAGTTCGGCAACATCTACACGCGCATCATGAACCCCACGCAGGCGGTCGTCGAGGAGCGCCTCGCCGCGCTCGAGGGCGGCAGCGGCGCCCTGCTCGTGGCGTCGGGGCAGGCGGCCGAGACGTTCGCGGTGCTGAACATCGCGCAGGCCGGCGACCACATCGTCTCGTCGAGCTCGATCTACGGCGGCACGTACAACCTGTTCAAGTACACGCTCGCCAAGCTCGGCATCGAGACGACGTTCGTCGAGAACCAGGACGACGCCGACGAGTGGCGTCGCGCGGTCCGCCCGAACACGAAGCTGTTCTTCGCCGAGACCATCGGCAACCCGAAGATCAACATCCTCGACATCGGGCTCGTCTCGGGCATCGCGCACGAGGCCGGCATTCCGCTCATCGTCGACAACACGATCGCGACGCCCTACCTCATCCGCCCGTTCGAGCACGGCGCCGACATCGTGATCCACTCGGCGACGAAGTTCCTCGGCGGCCACGGCACGGTCATCGGCGGCGTCATCGTCGACGGCGGCCGCTTCGAGTGGTCGAAGAACGTCGAGAAGTTCCCCGGCCTCACCGAGCCCGACCCGTCGTACCACGGCGCGAGCTACACGGCGGCGGTGGGCGATGCGCTCGCGTTCATCATCAAGGCGCGCGTCCAGCTGCTCCGCGACCTCGGCGCGTCGATCGCCCCGGCGAGCGCGTGGCAGCTCATCCAGGGCATCGAGACGCTCTCGCTCCGCGTCGAGCGGCACACGCAGAACGCGCAGGAGATCGCGGAGTGGCTCGACCGCCACCCCGACGTCGCGCACGTGAACTACTCGGGCCTGCCCTCGAGCCCGTGGTACGCGGCGGCGAACACCTACGCCCCAAAGGGCGTCGGCGCGGTGCTCTCGTTCGAGCTGAAGGGCGGCGTGGACGCCGGCCGGGCGCTCGTGGACAACCTGTCGCTGTTCAGCCACCTCGCGAACATCGGCGACGTCCGTTCGCTCGTCATCCACCCGGCCTCGACGACGCACTCGCAGCTGACGCCCGAGCAGCAGCTCACGACCGGCGTCACCCCCGGGCTCGTCCGACTCTCGGTGGGCATCGAGAACGTCGACGACCTGAAGGCCGATCTCGAGGCCGGCCTCGCGGCCGCGCGCCGGGCGAGCGAGGCCGCCCGGGTCTAGCACCCGAGCGCAGACGACACGGATGCCGCGTCCCGCGAGGGGCGCGGCATCCGTCGTCTTCCGGCCCGGCGTAACAGTGCCGCGGCCGCCGACCGGGTCGGGGAGAATCGGAGCATGGACTGGCAGACGACCTCGGAGACGGTGCCCGCGAGCGTCGTGCCCGAGGCCCGCGCCGCCCACCAGCTCGCCGGGCGCGCGCCCGCGACGGGCGCCTGGCGCGAGGGCGACCCGGTCGGCGACCGTCGATTCGCGAGGGTCGGCGCGCTCGAGCTCGAGTCGGGCCAGGTCCTCCCCGACGTCCGCATCGCCTACGAGACGTGGGGCACGCTCTCGCCCGCGCGCGACAACGCGGTCCTCGTCCTCCACGCGCTCACGGGTGACAGCCACGTGATCGGTCCCGCGGGCCCTGCCCACGCGAGCGCGGGGTGGTGGCCGGGCGTCGTCGGTCCCGGCCGCGCCATCGACACCGACCGCTCGTTCGTGGTGGCGCCGAACGTGCTGGGCGGATGCCAGGGCTCGACGGGTCCCGCCTCGCTCGCGCCCGACGGCGTGGAGTGGGGGGCGCGGTTCCCGTTCCTCACGATCCGCGACCAGGTCGCCGCGCAGGCGGCGTTCGCCCGCGGCCTCGGCATCGAGCGGTTCGCGGCCGTCGTCGGCGGCTCCATGGGCGCGATGCACGTGCTCGAGTGGGCGCTCATGGCACCGGAGTCGGTCGAGCGCATCGCCGTGCTCGCGGCCCCGGCAGCGACGACCGCCGACCAGATCGCACTGAACTCCGTGCAGCTCGAGGCGGTCCGCAGCGACCCCGCGTTCCGAGGCGGGGCGTACTACGACGCCCCCGACGGCGAGGGCCCCACACGCGGCCTCGCGCTCGCCCGCCGGATGGCGATGCTGAACTACCGCACGCCCGTCGAGCTCAACCAGCGCTTCGAACGCGGCTGGCAGTCCGAGCTCGATCCCCTCGGCGGCGGAGGGCGCTTCGCGGTCGAGTCGTACCTCGACTTCCACGGCAACAAGTTCACCCGACGGTTCGATGCGAACAGCTACCTCGTGCTCACCGAGGCCATGAACTCGCACGACATCGGGCGCGGTCGCGGGGGCGTCGCCGCGGCACTGGGCCGCATCGAGGCGACGACGCTCGTGCTCGGCATCGACAGCGACCGCTACTTCTCGCTCGAGGGCCAGCGCGAGATCGCCGCCGGAGTCCGGAACGCGATCCACGGCGACGAGCCGGTGGTCCTGCGTTCCGACTACGGCCACGACGCGTTCCTCATCGAGGACGACGCCGTCGCCGCAGAGCTCCGCCGGCTCCTCGCGTCCTGACCGGATCCGGACTTCGCACCCCGCTTCAGGCCTTCTGTCCCGCATACGGGGGACGTTCTGAGCTATCTTCGAGAAGGACGATGCCGCGTTGCGCGAGCGACGGCCCGAACAGGCAGGGGGTGGCATGCGGCGGATCGACAAGGAGCGCGACCGGCTGCTGCGTCGTCTCGCGCGGGTCGGCGGGCTCACGGGCGCCGCCGTCGCGCTCGCCTGCATCGTCGTTCCCGGTGCGATCGGCCCGTCCCGGTTCGCCCTCGCCGCGGCCCTCGTCGTCGGCATGGCGGTCCTCATCGGCCTCGCGACCGCTCGCGGCGCACTCGCGGCGACGATCGGCGCGATGGCCGCCGCCACGGTGCTGCTGCTCGTCATCGGCCTCGATCCGACGCTCGATCCGGCGGGGGCGAGCGCGATGGCCGCCGTCGGGGCGCTGTCCACCGCCGCCCTCGCGATCCCGCTCGTCGTCCGGCCGGCGGGTCCGGCGGTCATCGTGGCGAGCGCCGCGTCGATCCTCGTCGCCCTGGGCGCGTCCGCGGCGTCCGGCGCCGACGTCCGCCTCGTGGTCGTGGCCACGGTCGCCGGCTGGATCGCGTGCGGGATCGTCGGGATCTGGCTCGCGCGGGCCATCGACCGCGCCGCGGAGCGGATCGACGAGGTGGGCCGTGCGCACGAGGCCGAGCGGCTCGCGAGCGAATCGGAGGCCCAGCAGCGCCAGGACGCTCGCGTGCTGCACGACACCGTCCTCGCCACGTTGAGCCTCCTCGCCCACTCCGGCGTCGGGGTCGAGACCGGTCCGCTGCGCCAGCAGGCCGGGGACGACGCGCGTCTGCTCAAGCAGCTGCGGCTCGGAGCGCCGCTCGACAACGGTTCGAGCGCGATCTTCTCCCCCGAGTCCTCCGACGAGGGCCTCGGTGCCACGTTCGAGTCCGTCCGGCAGCGCTTCGCGCGACTCGGACTCGACGTCAACTGGCACGGCGCCAACCACCTCGTGCTTCCGAAGGACGCCCTCGACGCCCTGCTCGGTGCACTGGGCGAGTGCCTCGAGAACGTCCGCCGGCACGCCGGCGTGAGCGTCGCGGACGTCACCGTGACCGACGACGAGCACACGGTCCGCGCGATGGTGACGGACCAGGGCGCCGGATTCGAGCCCGCGGCGGTCGATCCGGCGCGCCTCGGGTTCGCCGAGTCGGTCGTCGGGCGGCTGCACGCCGTCGGCGGTCGGGCGAGGGTCTTCAGCTCGCCGGGGTCGGGGACGACGGTCATGCTGGAGGTGCCGAAGCCGTGAACCCCTTCCGCCGGACCCACGAGGCCGAGGCCTCGCCCGACACCACCCACGAGATCCAGTTCGATCGCCCGAGACGATCGGCCCGCGCCGCCGAGGACATCCGGAGCGCCCACGGCGGTCGCCGCCTCGCGGTCGGCATCACCGCGGCCGCGGGCGTCATCGTCCTCGCCCACTTCGCCCATGCGGTGGGGCTCGTCGGCGTCTTCCCACCCGGGACTGGCTCGGGTCCCGCGTGGATCGCGTTCGCGATCGTCGCGGTCGCGACCGTCGTCGCCACCCGCGGCCTCACCCGCGTGGCCGACTGGACGCACGTGCTCATCCTCGCCGCGCTCGCCGTTCCCGTCGCGATGGACCTCTCGGCGACCGCGGGCCTCCTGCACCTCGGCATCACGCCGACGGCCGCTCCGGCCGCCGCGGCGCTGCTCCTCCCGGTCGCGGCGCTCCGCGAGACGCGGACCCCGGTTGCGGCGTCGGCCGTCATCGCCGTCGTCCTCGCGGTCGCCGCGCTCCTCCAGGCGGAGACGGCCCGATCGTGGACCGTGGCCGGTCTGGCGATCGCGGCCACCGCGGTCGTGCCGGTGGTGCTCGTCGCGATCGGCGTCCGCGGGTTCCGCCGACTCGTGGGTCGCGAGCTCGACCTCTCGCTGGTGCAGTCGACCGTCGCGACCCCGCGCTCCGCCGTCGGCATGCGCGCCTCCGAGGAACTCGCGGAACTCGACTACGACGCCGAGGCGCTGCTCGAGGACGTGGGGTCCGGCCGGATCTCGATCCCGCTGCCCGCCGATGCCGCCGACCGGGCGAGCAGCCTCGCCGCCCGGTTGCGCATCCGGCTCATCGAGGGACGCACCGACACGTGGCTGCGCCACGCGGTCACCGAGTCGGCGTACCTCAGCCGACGCGTCAGCGTCGACGACGCGCAGGGCCTGGCCGGCCTGCTCTCGCCCGCGCAGCGCGAGGGACTCCTGCTCGCGCTCTGGCTCGTCGCCGGGCAGCGACGACGCAAGGCGAACGAGCCGCCGCTGGAGGTCCGCGTCCGCTGCCGCGAGAGCGAGATCGGCCCGCCTGACGACGACGATCCGGAGGACGGATCGCGCTCGGCCGAACTGGCCGCCGTCGCGATCGGGCTCGACGTGTCCGGCCTCCCGGCGCGTCGCGTCGATGCGGCGGCATGGGATGCACTCGATAATGTCGGTGTACACGAGATCGTCCCGGGTCCTGAGGGGTTCCGGATCGAGCTCGAGTGCCGGATCGACCCCACGGTCCGGAATCCGGCGCCGCCCAGCGCCGTCAACCCGAGGGGAGCCTGACGTGCCCGAACCCGCGCTGCCGCCCATCCGACTCGCCGTCGTGGACGATCACCGCATGCTGCTCGGCGCCCTGACCGAGTGGCTGCGCGGCGCGACCGACGACGTCGACCTCGTCGCCGCCGTGCCGTCGTGGTCCGAACTGCTCGCGAACCCGGAGTTCCCGGTCGACGTGGTGCTGCTCGACCTCGACCTCCGCGACAACATCCCGATCTCGATCAAGCTGTCGACGCTGAAGTCGGCGGGCGTGCGCACGATGCTCATGAGCACGTACTCCGAGCCGGCGGTCGTCCGCGAGGCGCTCGGCGCCGGCGCGCTCGGCTACCTCGTCAAGTCCGAACCGGTCGAGACGATCGTCGAGGCCATCCGCGCGGCGCGGAACGGCGAGCAGTACCTGTCGCAGGAGCTCGAGGACGCGCTGCAGACCGATGGCGCGGCGCCGCGTCTCAGCGCCCAGGAGCGCCGCGTGATGGCGCTCTACGGCGCGGGTCAGCCCGTCAAGGCGGTCGCGTTCCAGCTCGGCATCTCCGAGGAGACCGCGAAGAGCTACCTCAAGCGCATCCGCGAGAAGTACCGCCTCGCCGGCTACGACGTCGGCACGAAGGTCGCGCTCCGGAAGCGCGCGATCGCCGACGGCATCCTGCTGCAGTCCGAGTAGGCCCGCGTCCTCAGTCGCCGATCGCGCCGAACGCCCCGGTCACCGAGGGCAGGGGGATGCCGCGGCGCTGTCGCGCCCGGTCGAGCGCGAAGGTGCCGACCGCGAGCATGATGCCCGCGATGGTGAGCAGCAGGCCGACCCAGACCGGGGCGACGTAGCCGAGTCCGGCGCCGATGACCATTCCGCCGAGGATCGCGCCGAGGCTGTTGCCGATGTTCAGGGCCGAATGGTTCAGGGCGGCGGCGATCGACTGGCTGTCGCGTGCGACGTCCATGAGGCGGGCCTGGATGGTGGGCGACAGTGCCGCAGCGGACGCGCCGACGAGGAAGACGCCGACGCCCAGGCCGAGCGGATGCCCCGCCGTGAAGCCGAGCAGGACGAGCGCGCCGGCGAGGACCGCGAAGAACAGGTACATCGATCGTCGCACGCTCCAGTCGGCGAGCCGCCCGCCGACGAGGTTGCCGATCGTCATGCCGAGGCCGAAGACGACGAGCACGAACGGCACGGCGCCCGCGGGCAGTCCGGTCACCTCGGTCGCGAGCGGCGCGACGTAGCTGTAGACGGAGAACAGGCCGCCGAACCCGATGGCTCCGATCGCGAGGGCGAACCACGCCTGCGCGCGGGTGAAGATGCGCAGCTCCCGCTTCATGGTGGCGGCGGCGTCGCCGGGCTGCCACGGCACGGCGACCGCGACGGCGAGGAACGTGGCGACGAAGATGGCGGCGACCGCGAGGTAGGCGATGCGCCATCCGGCCTGCTGACCGAGCCAGGTGATGAGCGGGACCCCGAGGACGTTGGCGATGGTGAGCCCCGAGAGCACGAGCGCGACGCCGCGGGCGCGCTTGCCCGGGCCCATGAGGCTCGCGGCGACGAGCGAGGCGATGCCGAAGTAGGCGCCGTGCGGGAGCGCCGCGACGAAGCGCGCGGCCACGACGAGTTCGAACGTCGGGAGCAGCGCCGAGGCGATCGTGCCGAGGCTGAACGCGGCGAGGAGCGCGAGGAGGAGTCGCTTGCGCGGCCAGCGCGCGGCGGCGGCCGCGATCGTGGGGGCGCCGACGACCACACCGAGCGCGTAGGCGGAGATGATCCAGCCGGCCGCGGCGTTCGCGGCATCCGTCGACTCGGCCGAGAGGCCCGGCAGCAGGTCGGCGGCCATGTCGGGCAGCAGGCCCATCGCGACGAACTCGGTCGCGCCGATGCCGAAGCCGCCCATCGCGAGCGCGAGGAGGGCGAAGCGGATGCGGGCCGGCGACGGCGTCGTCGGCCCGTTGGTCTCGGGGGTCACCGTTCGATCATCGCACGGATCGAATCGATTCGACAAACGGTCCGTCGGCCCGGACGTCGGGCCCCGACGTCATGTCCCGGGAGCCGACGGCCCCGCGATCCGCGGACTCAGCCGTCGTTCTCGATGGCCGCCTCGAGCCGATCGACCTTCGCGTCGAGCTCGCCCGTGTACCCGGGACGGATGTCGGCCTTCAGCACGAGGGAGACCCGCGAACCGTACTCGGCGACCGCGTCGCACGCCTCCTTCACGACCCGCATCACCTCGTCCCACTCCCCCTCGATCTCGGTGAACATGGACGTCGTGCGGTTCGGCAGGCCCGACTCGCGGACGATCCGCACGGCGGCGGCCACCGCGTCGTGCACCGACCCGTCGCTCCGTCCCGTCCCACTCGGTGCGACCGAGAACGCCACCAGCATCCGAATTCCTCCCAGGGTCGACGGCGCGGGGCGCCGGAGGTCACGACGCCGTTCGAGGGCGCCGGTCGCTCCCAGCCTGCCACACCGAGCGCACCGACCATCCGAGCAGGACGCACAGCAGCACGGCCTTCACCGTGAGCAGCAGCACGAACCCCGGATTGGCGATGAGCAGCCACGCGTACCAGTACGGGTAGATCACGTGCGTGAGCACGGCGATCGCCGCCGCGAGCGCCGCGGGCGTGAGGAAGCGGGCGCCGCCGAGCACCAGGCCGAGCACGACCGGGGCAGCGAGCCACGTGACGAACTGCGGCGACCCGACCTTGTTGGCGATCATGAGCACCGCGGTGAAGGCGACGGCGAGCGGCGGCAGCAGCGCGCCGACGTGCGCGGCGCGCCTCGCGGCGCGCACGCCGACCGCGAGCACCGCGGCGAGTCCGACCAGCATGAGCGGCGTGGTGAGCGCGGCCGCGACATCCGCCCCCGGACCCTCGATCTGGAACGTCAGGATGTCACGGTCGTAGACGATCGTCGCCGCATCGGTGCCCGCCACGATCCACCACAGCCAGATCACCGCGAGCGGCGCCTCGATCTGCAGCCCGCGCCCGGCCTGCTCGGCGACGAAGCCGAACGCGTTCGCACCCGAACCGGCGAGCAGGCTCACGCCGACGATCGCGATCGACAGCGACGCGACGACCGTGAACACCTCGAACCGGCGCCGGAGCGCGACGAGCATCGCCGCCACGAGCGCGGCCGGCCACACCTTGATCCACGTCGCGATCGTGACGAGCACGGCGGCCACGCGGGGTCGCCCTGCCGCCCAGAGCAGGCCGAGGAGCGCGAAGGGCACGGTGACGGCGTCGAGGCGGCCGAGCGCGATCGGGCCGAGGAGCGCGAGGAAGGCGAGCCACCACCAGGCCGCGGCCCGGCGTCGCCGGGAGAGGACGCCGCGCCCGAGGAGCACCGAGAACGCGATCGCGTCGAGGAACGTCACCATGCCGAGCCAGGTCACGCCGTACCAGGCGGCGCCGAACGCGAGCGCCGCCGTCATGGGGGCGAACGCCAGGATCGGGTACACCCATGGCGTGTCGATGCCCATGCGGAGGAATCCGAGCTGCGCGGTCTCGGCCCAGACCCGGTACACGGCCGTGACATCGCCGAGCGGCCAACCCGGCGCGTAGAGGTTCAGCAGGGCGAGCCCGAGGTGCACCGCGCCGAACGCGACCCACAGGGCGGTCCGCCCGCCGAGACGCGGGCGCCGCCGACGCGGGGCTCCCGGGCGGTGCCCCGCGACCTCGGTGCCGGACTCCGCCATGGCATCCGAGCCTAGCCGCGCGCCGCCCGCGACCCGCTCAGCGTCGCAGCAGGCCGCCGACGACGGCCGGCACCGCGTGCGCCACGTCGAGCGCGGTCACCGGCCCGCCCTCCCACGCATCGCTCGCGCGGCGTGCGGCCTCGGAGTGGATGAGCGCGGCCGTCGCGGCGAGGTGCGTGATCGCGGCGGCGTCGTGCGCGAGGCGCTCGTGGTGGGTGGCCGCGAGCGCGCCGATGATGCCGCCGAGGACGTCCCCGGTGCCGGCGCTCGCGAGCCAGTGCGTCGACTCCGTCACGGTGATCCTCGTGCCGTCCGGATCGCACAGGTGCGTGACCGCGCCCTTCAGGAGGACCGCGACACGCAGCTGCTGCGCGGTGCGCTCGGCCCAGGCGGCGGGATCGGCGTCGATCTCCTCCACGGTGCACGGGATGTCGCGGTCGTGCAGCAGGCGCGCGAGTTCCCTGCGGTGCGGCGTGATCACGGTCGGCCCGGTGTGCGAGCCCACGAGGTCGAGCCCGCCCGCGTCGAGCACCGACGGCAGGCCGGACGCGAGGGCGTGCTGCAGTTCTCCCGCGAGCCGGAACGATCGGTTCGTCGAGTCCATGCCGGACCCGAGCAGCCACGCCTGCACGCGACCCGGGACGGCGACCGTCTCGGGACGCGCGGCGAGGACCGCCTGCCGCACCGCGCGCGGACCGGTGAACCGCACCATGCCGACCCCGGTCCGGTGCGCGGCCTCGACGCCGAGCACCGCCGCGCCGGGATAGTCGGGCGAGCCCGTGATGACGCCGAGGACGCCGCGGCGGTACTTGTCGTCATCCGCGCCAGGCTCGCTCAGCCATGCGGATGCGTCGTCGAGCGTCCATTCGCGCCACGTCCCGGTCACCATGGTTCCAACGATAGGTTGATGGGCATGCCCGCGACCATTCCCGCGCCGATCGCCCTGTCGCCCCGAGTGGTCGTGTTCGACTACGGCGAGGTCATCTCGCACTCTCCGTCCGCCGCCGACCGCGCGGCGCTGCTCGCGCGAGCCGGAATCGCGGACGACGGTGCGGAGGCGTTCTGGAGCGCGTACTGGGCGCACCGCGACGAACTCGACCGCGGCACCCTCGCGATCTCCGACTACTGGGCCCGCGTCGCCGACGACCTCGGCACCGAGTGGTCCGAGGTCGACCGCCACGAGCTGTGGGCGATCGACCATCGCGGATGGCTCAGCGTCGATCCCGGCACGCTCGGCGTCCTGCACGCCCTCCGCGACGGCGGCACCCGCCTCGCCCTCCTCTCGAACGCCGGTGCCGACTTCGGCGGATGGCTGCGTCACGGCTCGTTCGCGCCGCTGTTCGAGGCGGTGTTCGTCAGCGGTGAGCTGCAGATGGTCAAGCCGGAGGCCGAGATCTTCGCGCACGTGATGCGCGAGCTCGACATCTCGCCCGACCAGCTCCTGTTCGTCGACAACAAGCCCGTCAACGTCGACGGTGCGATCGCGGTCGGCGGTGCCGGGCACGTGTTCACGGATGCCTCCGGCCTCGAGTCGTGGCTGCGGGGTCTCGCCGCATGAGCCGCACCGACCTGGGCCTCGCGGAGGCGCCCGCAGCAGCTCCGGCCCTGTTCCGCCCGATCACGATCCGCGACCTCGAGATCCGCAACCGGATCTGGGTGCCGCCGCTCTGCCAGTACTCGGTGACCGAGCGCGACGGCGTCCCGCACGACTGGCACCTGGTGCATCTCGGCTCTATGGCCGCGGGCGGCGCCGGGCTGGTGATCGCCGAGGCGACCGCGGTGAACCCCGCGGGGCGGATCTCGGACTACGACACCGGGCTGTGGAACGACGAGCAGGCGGCGGCGTGGGCGCGCATCACGCGGTTCATCCGGTCGCAGGGGGCGGCCTCCGGCATCCAGCTCGCACACGCGGGCCGGAAGGCGTCGGTGTGGCCGGAGACCGTCGACCGACGCGGTTCGCAGCCGCTCGACGAGGGCGGCTGGACCACGGTGGCGCCGTCGGCGATCGCCTTCGACGGACTCCGCCGGCCGGAGGCGCTCGACGAGGCGGGCATCCTCGCGGTGATCGAGGACTTCCGAGCCGCCGCACGCCGGGCCGTCGCCGCGGGCTTCGACGTCGTCGAGGTCCACGCCGCGCACGGCTACCTCGTGCACCAGTTCCTGTCGCCCCTGTCGAACCTCCGCGAGGACCGCTGGGGCGGCGACCTGGAGGGCCGCGCGCGCCTGCTGCTCGAGATCGTGCGCGAGGTGCGTGCCGAGATCGGCGAGCGGATGCCGCTGTTCGTGCGCTTCTCGGCGACCGACTGGGCGCCCGGCGGTTGGGACGAGGAGCAGACCTCGACCGTGGCCGGCTGGGCGGCCGAGGCCGGCGCCGATTTCTTCGACATCTCGACGGGCGGGCTCGTGCGCGACGTCCGGATCCCCGTCGGACCGGCGTACCAGGCCGCGCACGCGGAGTTCGTGCGCGGCCGGGCCGGGGTGTCGGTGTCGGCGGTCGGCCGGATCACGACGCCCGAGCAGGCCGAACAGCTCGTGGCATCCGGTTCGGCGGACGCGGTCATGTTCGGCAAGGCGATGATGCGCGACCCCCACCTCGCGCTGCGTGCCGCGAACGCGCTCGGCGCCGATGCCGCGCACTGGCCGCCGCAGTACCTCCGGGCACGGCCGGAGGCCAACGACGGGGAGTTCTGAACCGGGCGATCAGGCGGACGCCGCGGCGAGCATCTGCTTCGCCTGGTCGAGCGTGACGGCCTTCGGCTGCGCGAGCGAGAGGATGTTCCCCTCGCTGTCGTCGAACCACGCTCCGCGCTCGCCCTCGTCGTCGACGACGCCGTTCTCGGTCTTCAGGCCGGGCAGGTCGTAGTCGTGGAACACGATGCCCTTCGACCTGAGTACCGCCATGTCGCGATCCAGGTCGTCGGTCATGATGCCGAGCGCCGTCGCCTTGTTGGTGCCGGCGAACTCGGACTCGTACACGAGCACTGCGACGCCGCCAACGACGTACGTCGCACCGCCCATGTCGGTCGAGACCGGATCCAGGCCGAACGTGTCATGCCAGAAACGCTGCGCCCGCTCCAGGTCGGACGCTGCGAGCACGGCCATCGTCATCGAGTTCTCGAACATGAGACCACCTCATCTCTCGGAGACGCCGTGAGTCTACGCCGAGCCCGGTGCGGCCGCCTCACCCCCTCCGGGTGGCATCCTGCACCTCGCCGACGAGCTCCTCGATGATGTCCTCGAGGAAGACCACGCCCGTCGTCCGCCCCTGGTCGTCGAAGGCGCGGGCCAGGTGCGTGCCGAGCCGGCGCATCGAGGCGAGCGCGTCCTCGAGGTCGGTCCCGTCGAAGATCGAGACGACCCTGCGGACGCGCTTGGCGGGGATCGGATCGTCGAACTCGTCGTCGTCGAGGTCGATGACGTCCTTCAGGTGGACGTACCCGACGGGCTCGCCGTCGGCGCCCGCGAGGACGTAGCGCGAGAACCCGCGACGCGCGACCGCACGCTCGACGTCGCTCGGCGTGGCATCCGCCGGCAGGCAGACGAGTTCGGCCATCGGCACCGCGACGTCGCGCACCTTCTTCGTCGTGAACTCGAACGCGGCGGTCAGGGTCCCGCTCGCGTCCTCGAGCACGCCCTCGCGGCGCGACTGGACGACGATGGTCTGCACCTCCTCGAGCGTGTACGTCGAGGTCGCCTCGCTCTTCGGCTCGACGCCGAAGAGCCGGAGCACGCCGTTCGCCGTCGCGTTCAGCGCGACGATCACCGGCCGGAAGATCCGTGCGATGAACACCAGCGGCGGCGCGAGCAGCAGCACGGCACGGTCGGGCAGCGAGAACGAGAGGTTCTTCGGCACCATCTCGCCGAGGACCACGTGCAGGTACGAGACGAGCAGCAGCGCGATCACGAACGCGATCGTGGAGACCACCTCGGGCGACCACCCGGTGAGCTCGAGCGGGTACTCGAGCAGGTGGTGGATCGCAGGCTCCGACACCGTCAGGATCAGCAGCGAGCAGATCGTGATGCCGAGCTGGCTCATCGCGAGCATGAGCGTCGCGTGCTCCATCGCCCAGAGCGCGGTCTTCGCACTGCGGCTGCCCTGCTCGGCGAGGGGCTCGATCTGGGAGCGCCGCGCGGAGATGACCGCGAATTCGGCGCCGACGAAGAACGCGTTGCCGAGGAGCAGCACGAACAGCCAGGCGAGTCCGGCCCAGTCGCTCATCGTCCGACCTCCCTCGGCTGGGCGGCGGCCACGGTGGGCGCCTCGTCCCCATCCGCCTGGGTGGGCACGGTCACGGGCGAGAACTGGATCCGGTCGATGCGGCGGCCGTCGAGACGTTGGACGCGGAACGTGCCGCCCTCGACCTCGACCTCGTCCCCGACGACCGGGAGTCGACCGAGGCTCGCCATGACGAAGCCGGCGACGGTCTCGTAGGCGCCGTCCTCGGGCACCCGGATGCCGGTGCGGTCGAGCAGCTCGTCGGGCCTGAGGATGCCGGGGAAGCTCACGAACTCGCCGCGACGCACGACGCCGGCGCGCGTGCGATCGTGCTCGTCGGAGACCTCCCCCACGAGTTCCTCGACGAGGTCCTCGAGCGTCGCGACGCCGGCCGTGCCGCCGTACTCGTCGACGACGACGGCCATCTGGTAGCCGCGACCGCGCAGTTCGCCGAGGAGCGCGTCGAGCTTGATGGTCTCGGGAACGCGGAGCGCGTCGGACTGCAGCGCCGACGCCGGCACGACCTCGCGCTTCTCGCGCGGCACCGCGACGGCCTGCTTGACGTGCACGATGCCCACGACGTCGTCGAGGTCCTCGTCGTAGACGGGGAACCGGCTGAACCCGGTCTGGCGCGCGAGCTCCAGCACGGCCTCCGTGGGTTCGGTCCGCTGCACGGCCGCGACGCGCGGGCGCGGGGTCATCACGTCGGAGGCGTCGTGCTCCGAGAAGCGGAGCGTGCGACCGAGGAGCGTCGCGGTGTCCTGCTCGAGGAGTCCGGCGCTCGCCGACCGGCGGACGAGGCTCGAGAGCTCCTCCGCCGAGCGGGCGCCCGAGAGCTCCTCCTTCGGCTCGATGCCGACGAGGTGGAGCAGGCGGTTCGCGCTGCCGTTCAGCACCGCGATCGCCGGGCGGAACACCCAGGTGAACGCCGTCTGGAACGGCATCACGACCTTCGCCGTCTGCCGCGGCAGGGCCAGCGCGAAGTTCTTCGGCACGAGCTCGCCGATGATCATCGACAGCAGGGTCGCGACGACGACCGCGGTGATCGCGCCGACCGGGCGGATGAGCGCCTGGGGCACCCCGATCGCCGCGAGCGGGCCCGCGAGGAGCGACGAGATCGCGGGCTCCATCGTGTAGCCCGTGAGGAGCGTGGTCAGCGTGATGCCGAGCTGCGCACTCGAGAGGTGCGTCGAGGTGATCTTGAGGCCCTCGATGGTGAGCCCGAGTCGGGTCTCACCCCTGGCGCGCCGCGCCTCGAGGTCGGCGCGATCGAGGTTCACGAGCGCGAACTCGCTCGCAACGAAGAGGCCCGTGCCGACCGTGAGGAGGAATCCGATGCCGAGGAGTACCCACTCAGACATCCGCACCTCCCCGCGCGGTCACGGGCGAGGGTCTATGGCAGGGCGAGGTCGCAGAGGGAGGGTCGTCCATGGTCGACCCAGTATATCGGCGGATGCCGCGAGCTCCCCGAGCCGTAACGCCGCCGTCACACGCCCCGGCCCGGCGCTCTCCGGCCCGGCGCTCTCCGGCCCGGCGCTCTCCGGCCCGGCGCTCTCCGGCTCGGCGCTGTCCGGCCCGGCGCGGCTCGGCCCGGCCCCAGCCCGGCCGGCACGCTCCTGATTCCTCATGTGCGCCACGCTGCACATGAGGATTCCGGATCATCTCCGCCGATTCGCCGACACGGCCGGGGCGGATCGACGAGCGGCGCCCGCCGCTCCGCGGAGCCGTAGCGGTGGTCGAACGCCCGGAGCACTCGCTCGGTCTCAGCCTCCAGCGCGCCGACGAACTCGTGCTCGAGCCGGTACGACCTGGAACGCGGCTCTGCCGGATCGACGCCGGCCGACACGACGCCGAGCCGCCGGAGCGTGCCGAGCCGATGCGAGACCGCCGTGCGGGAGAGGCCGAACTCCATCCCGAGGACCTCGACGAGGGTGGCGGCGGAATGCTCGCCGACGGCGAGCACCTCGACGATGCGCCGACCGATCGGGTCGGCGAGCACCGCGAACGGGTGGGCGGCCGGATCCATGCCCGTGAGCGTAGGACGGCGACGGGATCGACCGAGTCATCCACCAACAGGCCCTCTGCGACGCCGCAACCGGACCGGCG
Organism: Agromyces bracchium; assembly: GCF_009709675.1. Classification (GTDB taxonomy): domain Bacteria; phylum Actinomycetota; class Actinomycetes; order Actinomycetales; family Microbacteriaceae; genus Agromyces; species Agromyces bracchium. The sequence goes on from NZ_WMLB01000023.1 coordinate 262,051, forward strand.
GCCGCGCCATCCGCTCACCGCGCGACGGCGGCCGCGCTACCAGCTGACCGGCAGCGCCTTGCCCTCCTCGTAGCCCGCGGCCGACTGAATGCCCACGAGCGCGCGCTCGCGGAACTCGGGCACCGATCGGGCGCCGGCGTAGGTGAACGAGCTGCGCACGCCCGACGTGATCATGTCGAGCAGGTCCTCGAGCGAGGGCCGGAGCGGGTCGAGGTAGATCGCCGACGACGAGATGCCCTCGGCGAAGAGCTCCTTGCGGGCGAGCTCGTATGCGGAGAGCCGGCCGAAGCGCTCCTTGACCGCCTTCGTGGACGCCATGCCCCAGCTCTCCTTGTACACCCGCCCGTCGGCGTCGCGGCGCAGGGTGCCGGGCGCCTCGATCGTGCCGGCGAACCACGAGCCGATCATGACGGATGCCGCGCCGGCGGCGAGCGCGAGCGCCACGTCGCGCGGGTACCGCACGCCCCCGTCCGCCCAGACGGCCGCGCCGTGCTCGCGCGCGGCCTCCGAGGTCTCGAGCACCGCGGAGAACTGCGGGCGCCCGACGGCCGTCATCATGCGGGTCGTGCACATGGCGCCCGGCCCGACGCCGACCTTCAGCACATCGGCGCCCGCCTCGACGAGGTCGGCGACCGCGTCCGCGGTGACGATGTTGCCCGCGACGATCGGGATGCCGAGGCCCGCCGCCTTCACGGCGCGCACGGCACGGATCATGCCCTCCTGGTGACCGTGCGCGGTGTCGACCACGAGCATGTCGACGCCAGCGCCCGCGAGCGCGCGCGCCTTGGCCTCGACGTCCCCGTTGATGCCGATCGCCGCCGCGACGCGGAGGCGGCCGGAGGCATCCGTGTTGGGTTCGGAGACCGTCCCGCGCAGGGCGCTGCGGCGGCTCAGCGTGCCGATCACCCGACCGTGCTCGAGGATCGGCGCGAAGTCGATGTCGGCGTCGACCATGAGGTCGAACGCGCGACGGGGCGTGTCGACGTCCTCGGCGTCGAGCGACGGGATCGCGCCGTGCACCAGGTCGCCGAGCCGGGCGTCGGGCAGCGCCGTGGCGAGTCGCATCGCGGGGATCGTGCCGGCGTACGCGCCGTCGTCGTCATGCAGGACGATGCCGTGGCCCTCGACGGGCGGCAGCACCTCGAGCGCGTCGGCGACGGTGCGGTCGGCCGGGAACGCGTGCGGCACGTCGAACCGGGCGGGCCGGGACTTGACCCAGCGGATGGCCTCGTCGAGCTCCTGCAGGGGCAGGTCCTGCGGCAGCACGCCGATCCCCCCGCGGCGTGCGAGCGTCGCCGCGAGACGCGGCCCGGTCACCGAGTTCATGTTCGCCGAGACGATCGGGATGCTCGCCCCCGACCCGTCGTCGGGCGCGAGCGACACGTCGAGCCGGCTCGTCACGCCCGACCGGCTCGGCACCAGGAAGACGTCGGAGTACGTGAGGTCGTGCCGCGGCGTCGTGCGATAGAACTCCATGCCCTCAGGCTATGCCCCGCTCCTCCACGAGCGGTGGGCGTCGGCCGCCCGGAGGGCCTGCTGGGAGGATGCTGCGATCCGCGCGCTCATCCGTTGCCCGGTGCCGAGCGCCGCCGGAAGGGGTTTAGGCTTGTCTGGGCGTTCCGCGTCGTGCTGCGCGCCACGCCTCAGGTGAGCATCCATCAATGGAGAGAGTGGGCGAAAGGCTGTGTCGAGCCAATTGACCGGGTCGGGATCCGACGAGACCACGTCGGCGATGTTCGGAGCCAACGAGTGGCTCGTGGACGAGATGTACGAGCGGTTCCTCGCCGACCCCAGTTCGGTGGACGAGACCTGGCGCGAGGTGCTCGAGCACTACCGTCAGGTGCGCACCGGCGAGACCGCCGCGACGCCCGCGACCGCCCCGGCGATGCCCGACGAGACCGCGCTGCACAGCGCGGCGAGCGAGCAGGCGGAAGCCGCTCCGGCCGCGCCCGCGACGCCGGCCGCCGAGCAGCCGGTCGCCCCCGCGGCCCCGACCGAGCCGCAGTCCGAGGCCGCCGCGCCGACCGGTGAGGCCGCCCCGGCCGACCAGCCCGCGGCATCCGCCCACGCCCCCGCGACCGCGCCGAACGCCGTCATCGGCCAGGCGCCCGCCGCCCGCACGACCTCGGTGGCACCGCGCACCGCCCCGGTGCCGGCCGACGTCCCCGTGACGAGCCCCCAGCAGCAGGCCGACGCCGGCGAGCGCGAGGACGAGGTCGTCCCGCTCAAGGGCCTCCCGAAGACCCTCGCGGCGAACATGGACGCCTCGCTCACCGTGCCGACCGCGACGAGCGTTCGCACCGTGCCCGCGAAGCTCATGATCGACAACCGCATCGTGATCAACAACCACCTCCGACGCACCCGCGGCGGCAAGGTGTCCTTCACGCACCTCATCGGCTGGGCGCTCATCCAGGCGCTGAAGGAGTTCCCGAGCCAGAACGTCTACTACTCCGAGGCCGACGGCAAGCCGGCGCTCGTGAAGCCCGCGCACATCGGCCTCGGCATCGCGATCGACATCCCGAAGCCCGACGGCACCCGCGCCCTCCTCGTGCCCGCGATCAAGCGCGCCGAGACGATGACCTTCAACGAGTACCTCGCCGCCTACGAGGACCTGGTCTCCCGTGCGCGCAAGAACAAGCTCACCGCCGACGACTTCAAGGGCGCGACCATCTCGCTCACGAACCCCGGCGGCATCGGCACCGTGCACTCCGTGCCGCGCCTCATGAAGGGCCAGGGCTGCATCATCGGCGCCGGTGCGCTGGAGTACCCGGCCGAGTTCCAGGGCGCCAGCGAGAAGACCCTCGCGAACCTCGCGATCGGCAAGACGATCACGCTGACGTCGACCTACGACCACCGCGTCATCCAGGGCGCCGGCTCGGGCGAGTTCCTGAAGAAGGTGCACGAGCTGCTCATCGGCGACCGCAACTTCTACCAGGACATCTTCGCGGCGCTGCGCCTGCCGTACGAGCCGATCAAGTGGAACGCCGACATCTCGGTCGACATCGCCAGCGCGATCGACAAGACGGCCCGTGTCCAGGAGCTCATCAACTCCTTCCGAGTCCGGGGCCACATGATGGCCGACATCGACCCGCTCGAGTACGTCCAGCGCTCGCACCCCGACCTCGACATAGAGAGCCACGGGCTGACCTTCTGGGACCTCGACCGCGAGTTCGTCACGGGCGGCTTCGGCGACAAGCGCACCGCGCTCCTGCGCGACATCCTCGGCGTCCTCCGCGACTCGTACTGCCGCACCATCGGCATCGAGTACATGCACATCCAGGACCCGGTGCAGCGCAAGTGGATCCAGCAGCTGGTCGAGCGCAAGTACGAGAAGCCCACGCACGACGAGCAGATGCGCATCCTCGGCAAGCTCAACGAGGCCGAGGCGTTCGAGACCTTCCTGCAGACCAAGTACGTCGGCCAGAAGCGCTTCAGCCTCGAGGGCAGCGAGTCGATGATCGCGCTCCTCGACGAGGTGCTGCAGGGCGCCGCCAAGGAGGGCCTCGACGAGGTCGCCATCGGCATGGCGCACCGCGGCCGCCTGAACGTCCTCACGAACATCGCCGGCAAGACCTACGGCCAGGTGTTCCGCGAGTTCGAGGGCACGCAGGACTCGAAGGCGTTCTCCGGCTCGGGCGACGTGAAGTACCACCTCGGCACCGAGGGCACCTTCACCGCCGACGACGGGCAGCAGGTGCCGGTCTCGCTCGCCGCGAACCCGTCGCACCTCGAGGCCGTCGACGGCGTGCTCGAGGGCATCGTCCGCGCCAAGCAGGACCGCAAGCCCGTCGGCACGTACTCGGTGCTGCCGATCCTGGTCCACGGCGACGCGGCGATGGCCGGTCAGGGCGTCGTGGTCGAGACCATGCAGATGTCGCAGCTCCGCGCGTACCGGACGGGCGGCACCATCCACCTCGTCGTCAACAACCAGGTCGGCTTCACGACGGTCCCGGGCGACGCACGTTCGTCGATCTACTCGACGGATGTCGCGAAGGCCATCCAGGCGCCGATCTTCCACGTGAACGGCGACGACCCCGAGGCCGTCGTCCGGGTCGCGGAACTCGCCTTCCGGTACCGCCAGGAGTTCAAGCGCGACGTCGTCATCGACCTCGTGTGCTACCGGCGTCGCGGGCACAACGAGGGCGACGACCCCTCGATGACCCAGCCGCTCATGTACAACCTCATCGAGGCGAAGCGCTCGGTCCGCAAGCTCTACACCGAGGCCCTCGTCGGCCGCGGCGACATCACCGAAGAGGAGTACGAGGAAGCGCACCGCGACTTCCAGGACCGCCTCGAGCGCGCCTTCGCCGAGACGCACGCCGCGCAGACCGGATCGATCCCGATCGTCGGCGGCGACGCGCACGGCGCGGAGCCGGTCTCGGGCGAGCTCGAGACGACCGGGGTCTCGACCGAGGTCGTCCACGCCATCGGCGACGCCTTCATCAACAAGCCCGAGGGCTTCACGGTCCACCCCAAGATCCAGCAGCTGCTCGCCAAGCGCCAGGACATGAGCCGCAACGGCAAGGTCGACTGGGGCTTCGGCGAACTGCTCGCGCTCGGATCGCTCCTCCTCGAGGGCACCCCGGTCCGCCTCGTCGGCCAGGATGCGCGTCGCGGCACGTTCGTGCAGCGCCACGCGGTGCTCCACGACCGCACGAACGGGCAGGAGTGGCTGCCGCTGCAGTACCTCGGCGACCAGCAGGCCCGGTTCTGGATCTACGACTCGCTGCTCAGCGAATACGCGGCGATGGGCTTCGAGTACGGCTACTCGGTCGAGCGGGCCGACGCGCTCGTGATGTGGGAGGCGCAGTTCGGCGACTTCGCGAACGGCGCGCAGACGATCATCGACGAGTTCATCTCGTCGGCCGAGCAGAAGTGGGGCCAGCGCTCGAGCGTGGTCCTGCTGCTCCCCCACGGCTACGAGGGCCAGGGCCCCGACCACTCCAGTGCCCGCATCGAGCGCTACCTGCAGCTGTGCGCGGAGGACAACATGACGGTCGCGCGTCCCTCGACGCCGGCGTCGTACTTCCACCTGCTGCGCCGGCAGGCGTACCAGCGTCCGCGGCGTCCGCTCGTCGTGTTCACCCCGAAGGCGATGCTGCGCCTCCGCGGTGCGACGAGCGAGGTCGAGGACTTCACGCAGGGTCGCTTCGAGCCGGTGCTCGACGACGCCCGGATCACCGACAAGGCCGCGGTCAAGCGCGTCGTGTTCATGGCCGGCAAGCTCTACTACGACCTCCTCGCCGAGCTCGAGAAGAACCCGAACCCCGAGGTCGCGCTGGTCCGACTCGAGCAGTACTACCCGCTGCCCGCCACGGAGCTGAAGGCCGTCGCCGACGCGTACCCGAACGCCGAACTGGTGTGGGCGCAGGACGAGCCCGAGAACCAGGGTGCGTGGCCGTTCTTCATCATCGAGACGAACAAGCTCGGCCCGCGCGAGGTGCGACTCGTCGCCCGCACCGCGGCCGCCTCCCCGGCGACCGGGTCGGCGAAGCGCCACGCGGCCGAGCAGGCCGACCTGATCAAGCGCGCGCTGTACTAGGCCGCGCGCCCGCCCGACGACGAGACGAGCGGATGCCTCCTCCCGGAGGCATCCGCTCGTCTCTGTCTGTCGAGGGGCCGGTCGGCCCGCCGAGGTCAGCGCGCCTCGACCGGAACCCGGTCGGCGGGCAGGGGCTCGCCGTCGGCGTCGCGATCGCCGTCCGCGGACGGCGCGGGCCCCGAGTCATCCGCCGGCGCCGCGTGCGCTCCGTGCTGCCGCTCCTCGCGCGACAGGCGACTCGGCCACCAGATCGCGCGCCCGATGTCGTACGAGACCGCGGGCACGAGCAGCGTCCGCACGAGGAACGTGTCGAGCAGCACGCCGAAGGCGACGATGAACGAGATCTGCGCCAGGAAGAGGATGGGCAGCACCCCGAGCGCGGCGAAGGTCGCCGCGAGCACCAGGCCCGCGGACGTGATGACGCCGCCGGTCAGCCGGAGGCCCCTCAGGATGCCTTCGCGGGTCCCGTGCCGGGCCGCCTCCTCCCGCACGCGGGTCATGAGGAAGATGTTGTAGTCGACGCCGAGCGCGACGAGGAAGACGAAGCCGAAGAGCGGCACCGACGGGTCCGCGCCGGAGAAACCGAACACGAACTCGAACACGAGGGCGGAGACGCCGAGCGCGGCGGCGAAGGAGAGCACGACGCTCGCGATGAGGATGAGCGGGGCGACGACCGCCCGCAGCAGCAGCATCAGGATCACGAGGATCGCGAGGAGCACCAGCGGGATGATGAGGCGCTGGTCGGCGATCGCGGCCTCGTTGGTGTCGAGCGCCACGGCCGTCGGGCCGCCGACGAGCACGTCCGCGCCGACCTCGTCCAGGCGTTCCCGGAGGTCGACGACCGCGGCCTCCGCCTCCGCGGAGTCGGCGGGGTCGTCGAGCGTCGCCTGGAGCAGCACGGTGCCGTCGACCACGGTCGGATCGGGTGCGGGCGTGCCGGGCGGGCCGAAGGCCTGGATGCCGTCCCCGGTCACGGGGGCGCTGCCGGCCGGGGAGTCGGCCGAGAGCACGGCGACGGATGCCACGCCCGGGGTGTCGAGCGCGATGTCGGCCATGTCCTGCAGGTCGTCCTCGGGCCCGATGATCACGGCGGGCGTGCCGGAACCGCCCGGGAAGTGCTCGCTCACGAGTTCCTGGCCGTCGCGCGCCTGCGACTCGCCGAGCACGAACTCGCTCGAGGGGACGCCGTCGGCGTCGAGCCGGACGAGGCCGAGGGCCATGACGGCGAGGAGCAGCGTCGACAGGATCCACACGATGCGGGGGCGGCGCGAGACGAGCCGCCCGACGGCGCCCCAGAGTCCGCGTTCCGCGGCCTCCTCGGCGTCGACGGGAGCAGCGTGGCGGCCGTGCTCGGCATCCGGCGCGGCCTGCTCGACGCGCGCGATGCGCCGCGGCCAGAACGCGACGCGCCCGGCCCAGAGCAGCAGTGCGGGCAGGAGCGTGAGTGCCGCGAGCAGGGCGAAGACGATGCCGATGGCGGCGACCGGCCCGAGGATCTTGTTCGAGTTCAGCTCGGAGGCGAGGAGGATGAGCAGGCCCACGATGACGGTTCCCGCCGAGGCCGCGATCGGCTCCCAGGAGCCCTTCAGCGCGGCCCACGTGGCATCCCACTTCGTCTCGTGCTGTGCGAGCGCCTCGCGGTACCGGGCGATGTAGAGCAGCGCGTAGTCGGTGGCGGCGCCGATCACGAGGATGAAGAGGATCCCCTGGGTCTGCCCCGACAGCAGCAGCAGGTCGGCCTTCGCGAGCTGGACCACCGTGAACACCGAGGCCGTGAGCGCGGTCACGCTCGTGAAGAGCACGATGAGCGGCAGCAGCGGCGAGCGGTACACGATCACGAGGATCACGAGGACCGCGAGGAGTGCGACGGCCAGGAGGAGGCCGTCGATGCCGGCGAACGCGGCGGCGAGGTCGGCCGTGAAGCCGGCGGGGCCGGTCACGGCCGCGGTGGTGCCGTCGATGGGCGACTCCTCGAGCAGTCCGCGCACGGACTCGACCGTGACTCCGGATCCCTCCTCGCCCTCGCCGGGAGCGATGGACGCGACGAACTGGGCCGCCTCGCCGTCCTCCGACGGGATGACCGGCGACGTCTCGTCCGCGACGACGCCGTCGAGGTCGACGACCCCATCGCGGAGGTCCTCGATGTCGGCGAGCTGGGCCGCCGTGAGGTCGGACCCGTCGTCGGTCGCGACGATCACGATCGCGGGGACGTTCTCCGAGTCGCGGAACGCGTCCTGCAGCTCGTTCACCTCCGTGGCCTCCGCCGACGCGGGGAGGAAGGACGCCTGGTCGTTGCGCTGCACGTCGGAGAGCCCCCCGAACGCGGCGCCTCCGGCGCCGAACAGTGCGAACCAGACGAGGATCAGGACCCCGGGGATCAGGATTCGAAGCCAGACGGGGACGCGACCCCCGGGACGTTTCGCGACGGCATGCTCGTTCATCGTGCTCGACGCTACGGAACGGTCGCCGTGGCGCGCGTCCATCGAAAGTTCGGAAACGGACGAGCGCTGCCGTTCACGGGGCGCCGGCGACGCGGCGCGGGCGCTGCGCGGACGATTCAGTCGGCCAGGACGTCGTGCCCGGACTGGAACGCCCGGATGCGGCCGAGCACGACCGTGCGGAGCTCCTCGGGCGCGCTCTCCCGGCACGCCCGCTGGACGACCTCGGTGATCGCCACGCCGACGCGCAGCTCGCTCCGGCAGTCCTCGCAGTTCGCCACGTGCTCGCGGATGTCGGCGGCATCCTCGCTGCACAGCTCGTTGTGCAGGTACTCCTCGAGCTCGGCCTTCGCCTTGTCGCAGCCGCAGTCGGTCATTTCGCGCTCCTGGTGGATCGGGTCGCCGGCTGCGTGGTGGCGAAGCCGCGCTCGCTGGCGTAGTCGGCGAGGGACTCGCGGAGCATCCGCCTGCCGCGGTGCAGGCGACTCATCACGGTCCCGATCGGGGTGTTCATCATGTCGGCGATCTCCTGGTAGGAGAATCCCTCGACGTCGGCGAAGTACACGGCGAGCCGGAAGTCCTCGGGCAGCGCCTGGAGTGCGTCCTTCACCGCCGAGTCGGGCAGGTGGTCGATCGCCTCGGCCTCGGCCGATCGGCTGGAGGACGCCGTCGTCGACTCGGCGCCGCCGAGCTGCCAGTCCTCGAGGTCGTCGATCGTGCCCTGGTAGGGCTCGCGCTGCTTCTTGCGGTAGCTGTTGATGAAGGTGTTCGTGAGGATCCGGTACAGCCACGCCTTGAGGTTCGTGCCCTGCCTGAACGACGCGAACGCCGCATAGGCCTTCACGAAGGTCTCCTGCACGAGGTCCTGCGCGTCGGCCGGGTTCTTCGTCATCCGGAGCGCCGCCGCGTAGAGCTGGTCGATGAACGGCAGCGCCTGCTCCTCGAACAGCGCGCCGAGGTCGCGCGTCTCATCGCCGGGCCGCTCGTCGGTCAGCGTCTCGTCGGCAGGGGTCGCAGTGTCGTCGCCGCTCATCAGGGGCCATCCTAGATCGTCGGTCTCCGAGACGACCGGGCGATCGAGTACCGCGAGTGACACGCACCGACTCCTTCCTGCTCTCGGACGCTACTGTTGGTAACCGATGCAGATCTCGAGGTATTCCGCGCCGGAGTTCGATCCGTACGGCGACAACCGCCAGACCGAGACGGATGACGGATGGCGCGCGCCCGTGGCATCCGGCCCGCTCTCGGCCTCGCTGTCGCTGCCCGGCTCGAAGTCGCTCACGAACCGCGAACTCGTGCTGGCCGCGCTGGCCGACGGCCCGTCGACGCTGCGGGCGCCGCTCTGGTCGCGCGACAGCGAGCTCATGGTCGAGGGCCTGCGCGCCCTCGGCGTCGGCTTCGAGCGGATGCCGGGCGCCGGCGGGTTCGGCGACGACCTCCGCGTGACCCCGGCCGACGAGCTGTTCGGCTCGACGACGATCGACTGCGGCCTCGCGGGCACGGTCATGCGCTTCCTCCCGGCGGTGGCGGCGCTCGCCCTCGGGCCGACGACGTTCGACGGCGACGCGTCCGCGTACCGCCGCCCGATGCGCGGGGTCATCGAGGGCCTGCGCGGCATCGGCGTCGACCTCGACGACGACGGGCGCTGGGCGCTGCCGTTCACGGTGCACGGAACGGGACGCGTCGAGGGCGGCGAGCTCACGATCGACGCCTCGGCGTCGAGCCAGTTCGTCTCCGGGCTGCTGCTGTCGGCGCCCCGGTTCGAGCGCGGCCTCGACCTGACGCACTCGGGCGAGCGGCTGCCGAGCCTGCCGCACATCGAGATGACGATCGACACGCTCGCCCGACGCGGCGTCGAGGTCGAGCAGCCCTCGGTCGGCCGCTGGCGCGTGGCGCCCGGCCCGATCGCCGCACGCGACGTCGAGATCGAGCCCGACCTGTCCAACGCCGCGCCGTTCCTCGTCGCCGCGCTCGTCGCGGGCGGGTCGGTCACGATCTCGGGCTGGCCCGACGAGACGACCCAGGTCGGCGCGCAGCTGGCCGACCTCCTCCCCCGCTTCGGCGCCCGCGTCGAACGGGCGGGCGACCGGCTCACCGTGCACGCGCCCGAGCCGCCCGCAGGCGGCGGCCGAGGCATCCGCGGGGTGGACCTCGACCTCTCGGAGGCGGGCGAGCTCGTCCCGAACCTCGTCGCACTCGCGGCCTTCGCCGACGAGCCGAGCACCATCACCGGGATCGGGCACATCCGCCACCACGAGACCGACCGGCTCGCCGCGCTCGCGTCCGAGCTGAACGGCCTCGGCGGGCGCGTCGCCGACCTCGACGACGGCCTTCGCATCGAGCCGGCCGCGCTCCACGGCGGCGGGTGGAGGGCCTACGAGGACCACCGCATGGCGACGACCGGCGCGATCGTCGGCCTCGCGGTCGACGGCGTCGTCGTCGACGACATCGGCTCGACGTCGAAGACGCTCCCCCAGTTCACCGAGCTCTGGGAGCGGATGCTCGGATGAGCTGGTGGGACACGGACGACGAGGACGAGGAGTACGGGGAGTACGACGAGGCCGACGTCCGGATCCGCCCGAACCGCAAGGGCAGCCGGCCCCGCACGAAGGTGCGCCCCGAGCACGCCGACGCCGACACCGGGTTCGTGCTCGGCGTCGACCGCGGGCGGTACGCCGTGCTCGTCGACGAGGGAGGCCCCGACGAGCGCGAGATCATCGCGGCGAGGGCGAGCGAACTCCGCCGGAAGTCCGTCGTGACGGGCGACCGTGTCGACCTCGTGGGCGACACCTCGGGCGACGAGGGCACGCTCGCGCGCATCGTCCGCATCCGGGAGCGCACGACCCTCCTCCGGCGCAGCGCCGACGACACCGACGCGGTCGAACGCGTGATCGTCGCGAACGCCGACCAGATGCTCATCGTGATCGCCGCCGCGAACCCCGAGCCGCGGGTCCGCCTCGTCGACCGCTACCTCGTCGCGGCGTACGACGCGGGCATCGCCCCGCTCGTGTGCGTGACGAAGACCGACCTCGCCGACCCGGCGCCGTTCCTCGCGAACTTCGCGGGCCTCGACCTCCCCGTCGTCCTCAGCCGCAGCGACGACATGCCGCTCGAGGAGATCTCCGACCGACTCGTCGGGCACCGCACGGTGTTCGTCGGCCACTCGGGGGTCGGCAAGTCGACGCTCGTCAACGCGCTCGTGCCCGACGCGAACCGCGCCACGGGCCACGTGAACGTCGTCACCGGCCGCGGCCGGCACACGTCCTCCTCGACGGTCTCGCTGCGGCTCGAGCACGACGGCCGCACCGGCTGGGTCATCGACACGCCCGGTGTCCGCTCGTTCGGGCTCGGCCACGTCGACCCGGCCAACATCCTGGGTGCGTTCGCCGACCTCGCGCGCGTCGCGGAGGACTGCCCCCGCGGCTGCACGCACCTGCCCGACTCCCCCGACTGCGCGATCATCGAGGCCGTCGAAGCCGGCGAGCTCGGCGAGTCCGGGCGCGTGCGGCTCGACTCGCTGCAACGGCTGCTCGCGACGTTCGCCTGAGGGGCACCGGCGGATGCCTAGGCTCGCGCGGCACGCGGCATCCGTCGCCCTGCCTACGATTGAGGCATGACCGACGTTCGACTCGCCGCCGGCGACCTCGCGCCCGACTTCACGCTCCCCGACCAGGACGGCTCGCCCGTCACGCTCTCCTCGCTCCGCGGGCAGCGGGTCGTGCTGTACTTTTACCCCGCGGCCATGACGCCGGGCTGCACGACCGAGGCGTGCGACTTCCGCGACAGCCTGAACTCGTTCGCGGGCGCCGGCGTGCGCGTCGTGGGGGTCTCGAAGGACGAGGTCCCGAAGCTCAGGGAGTTCGCCGAGCGCGACGGCCTGAACTTCCCGCTGCTCTCCGACACCGACCTCGCGGTGCAGCAGGCGTACGGCGCCTGGGGCGAGAAGCAGCTCTACGGCAAGACGGTGACGGGTTCCATCCGCTCGACGTTCCTCATCGACGAGGAGGGCCGGATCGCCAAGCCCATGTACAACGTCAAGGCGACCGGGCACGTCGCACGGATCCGCAAGGAGCTCGGCCTCGACGGCTGAACCCGCCGCATCCGTTCATCGACGGGCGGTCGTCGCACTGCGGCGGCCGCCCGTCGCGGTCTTCCGGCGGAGACGCCGCGCGACCGGGTCAGCTCGCCGCCGCGTCCTCCGGCCGGGCGTAGAGCGCCCGCACTGGCGGCCAGAGCAGGAGGCCGATCACCGTGATCGCAGGCACGAGCAGCACCCAGCCGATGTCGGCCCGCGCGAACAGGCCCTGGAACGCGCCCACCGCGATCGAGACCTGCAGCACCTGCCAGACGATCGCCGCGGCGCGCGACCAGGGCGCCCGACGAACGGATGCCACGGCGATCGCGCTCACCCAGGCCGCGGCGATCGCCACCACGACGATGAGCGCGACGGCGGTCGCGAACGACGACGGCTCCAGCACGAGCAGGTCGACGACGAGCCAGACGAGGACCGCGATCAGCGCTCCGGCCTCGGCGAACAGCAGGCCCACGACGGTCACGAACGCGGCCCGCACGCCGCCCGGATTCACAGGCATCTCCCGAAGAGCACTCTTGATTCGCTTCTCTCGCTATGCGACCATTTACAAGGCCGAATTGATGCTCACAGGGACGTGAGCCGATCGCTTCCCACGATCCTACTTCCCGAGATTCGGCTTTCCCCCTGCAGCACCGCCGGTTCCCGGCTGCGCACTCGTGCGCCCGCTGCGAACCGATGAAACAAGGAGCATCTACATGGATTGGCGCGACAAAGCCGCCTGCCTCACCGCCGACCCGGAACTCTTCTTCCCCGTCGGCAACACCGGTCCGGCCGTCGACCAGATCGAGAAGGCCAAGGCGGTCTGCGCCCGATGCACCGTCACCGAGATCTGCCTGCAGTACGCCCTCGAGACCGGTCAGGACTCGGGCGTGTGGGGCGGTCTCAGCGAGGATGAGCGCCGCGCCCTGAAGCGCCGCGCCGCCCGCGCACGTCGCGCCGGCTGAGACCGGCGCGCACCGCGCGCCCTGGCTCCGACGACCCCCGGGTCGTCCCCGACGGAGCCGGCCCCGCAGGTCGCGCGACCTCCCCGCAGCACCCGGACCGGACGGCACCCGCGATCACGCGGGTGCCGTCCGTACGTTCGGGTCAGTCCTTCGTGATCCAGCGCAACGGCACCTCGATCGTCACCTCGGTGCCGCTGCCGACGACCGTGTGCCAGTCGATCGTGCCGCCGAGCTCGCCCTGGATCAGCGTGCGGACGATCTGGGTGCCGAGGCCCTCGCCGACCTTGCCCTCGGGCAGGCCCGAGCCGCTGTCGCGCACCTGCACGGTGAGCACCGTCTCGGAGCGGTTCGCGATCACCTCGACGTCGCCCTCCTGACCGGCGAGGCCGTGCTCGACGGCGTTCGTGACGAGCTCGGTGAGCGCGAGCGCGAGCGGCGTGGCGTACTCGCTCGGCAGCACGCCGAACGACCCCGACTTCTTGGGGTGCGCGGTCGTGTTGTGCGCGGCGGCCACCTCGGCGACGAGGAGCAGCGCCCGGTCGAACACCTCGTCGAAGTCGACGTTCTGCGTGAGCCCCTCCGAGAGGGTGTCGTGCACGACCGCGATCGCCCCGACCCGGCGCATCGCCTGCGTCAGCGCGTCGCGCGCCTCGTCAGAGTGCGTGCGGCGGGCCTGGATCCGCAGGAGCGAGGCGACCGTCTGCAGGTTGTTCTTCACGCGATGGTGGATCTCGCGGATCGTCGCGTCCTTCGTGATGAGCTCCTGCTCCTGGTGGCGGAGCTCGGTCACGTCGCGCGTGAGCACGATCGCGCCCGTCCGCTCGCCGCGACGCCGGATCGGGATGGCGCGCAGCGACACGGTGACCCCGCGCGACTCGACGTCGGTGCGCCACGGCGCGCGCCCGGTCACCACGAGCGGGAGGGATTCGTCGACGTCGAGCTTGCCGCTCAGCAGGCGCGTCGCGACGTCGGCGAGCGACTGGCCCTCGAGTTCGTCGTCGAAGCCCATGCGGTTGAACGCCGACAGCGCGTTCGGGCTCGCGAACGTCGTGACGCCGTCGACGTCGAGCCGGATCAGGCCGTCGGAGGCGCGCGGCGCCCCGCGACGGGGACCGGTCGGCGCGCCGAGGTCGGGGAAGTCGCCCGAGGCGATCATCTGGAACAGCTCGTCGGCGCAGTCGTTGAACGTGAGCTCCTGCCGACTCGGGGTCCGGGTCGAGCCGAGGTTGGTGTGCCTGGTGATCACGGCGACCGGATCGGGTGCGAGCGCCGTGCCGGTCACGGACAGGCGGCGCATCACTGGCACGGCGCGCACGCGCGTCGGCATCTCCTCGTACCAGTCGGGAGCCGACGACTCCTGGATCCTGCGCGCACCGAAGGCCTCCGAGACGAGCTCCCGCCACTCGCTCCGGATGCCCTGGCCGACGAAATCGCGGTAGAACAGCGTCGCGGCGCTCGAGGGGCGGGAGTGCGCGACCGCGACGAAGCCGTCGTCGCCCGAGGGCACCCAGAGCACGATGTCGGCGAAGGCGAGGTCGGCGAGCAGCTGGAGGTCGCCGACGAGCATGTGCAGCCAGTCGACGTCGGCCTGGCTGCTGCGCCCCTGGGCGAGGACGAGGTCACTGAGGGTCGACACGGGTCAAGCGTACCCACCCCAGCGGATGCCTCAGACCGCGATCGCCCGGCGCCGCAGCGCACCGAACGGGACCCTGCCGCGCCGCGGCTCGGCGGCCGACGCGAGCAGCCGGTCGTCGACGTACGACCGCAGCGCCGCCCGGAGCGGGGACCGCGGCGCGGCGTCCCGGAGGGTGCGCGCCGTGAGGATCGCGGCATCCGTCGCCCGACCGTCGTGCGGAAGCAGGACGGCGTCGGCGAGCCCCGCGAACCGACGCAGGGTCTGCCGGACCTGGGCGTGCGCGTCGATCCCGAGCGCGCTCGTGCGCACGCGATTGACCAGCACGTCGATGCGGTCGGGATCGACGTGCTCGACGAGTTCGGCGTGCCCGCGAAGCAGCCGTGACAGGCCGACGGGGTCGGCGAGCCCGACGGCCACCACGCGATCGGCGGCGGAGAGGACCGCGAACGTCGCGGCGTTGCGCCGCGGCGCGAAGGGGTCGCTCGTGAGCTCCTCGTCGCGCTCGAGGCTGAAGCCGACGTCGATCACGACGAACTCGAACCGCGCCCGCATGACGCGCAGCGTCTCGGTGACGCGCTCCTGCGAGAGCTCGGGCCACCGGCTCGGCCCGACCAGTCCCGTGAAGACGTCGAACGACGCCCTCGGCGACGAGTACCGCTGGGCGATGCGCTCGAGCTCGACGCGGTCGAGCGCACCGGACCCGGCGAGCCGGCAGGCCGATGCGAATCCGGGCGCCTCGTCGAGCAGCCCCAGCGCGGGCGCGATCGCGCCGCCGTAGGGATCGGCGTCGACGAGCGCCACCAGGTGCCCGGCGGCGGCGAGCTCGGAGGCGATGCCGACGGCGGTCGTCGTGCGCCCCGGCGCGCCGGACGGGCCCCACACCGCGATGACCCCTGGGAGGTCGGCCCGGTGCGAGGATTCGAGCGGGCCCGTCGCGTCGACGAGCCGGGACGGAAGGTTCGGGCCGCCCGAGAGCACCGCCTCGAGCTCGGCCGGTTCGACCTCGGCGTCGAGCACCTCGTGGAGCCCGATGCGACTCGCCTCGGCCCGATCGCGATCGGTCGAGGCCAGGGCGACCACTCGGATGCCCCGCCGGTCGCAGGCGGCGAGGAGCTCGGCGTCGAGCGTCGCCGCGCCCGCCCCGACGACGACCGCGTCGGGGCCGAGCACGTCGAGGCAGTCGAGCACGTCACGGCGCCCGACCACTCGAGCGACGATCACGTGACCGGCCTCGACGAGGTCGGCGAGGAAGCGATCCTCGACCGAGGGGTCGAGCGCGAGCGCGAGCCGCGCCATCAGCCGGCACTCGACGCGACGGCCGGCGCCGGAACCAGGTCGATGGCGTCGCCGGAGGCGAGCGCCTCGAGCAGGGCGGCCGTCTTCGCGCGCGGGATCAGCAGTTCCACGCTCGGTCCGTCGCCCGCGACCATGGCGTCGGCCTCGAGCACCGCGGCGACCTCGGCGCCGGCGACGAGCACGATCGGGGGCTCGAACACGCCTCGCTCGAGTTCGCCCGCAGCCCACACGTCGACCACCGCACCCGGTGCGATCTCGCGCGCGAGCGGTCCGCGGCTCGGCACGACGACGGTCGCGGTCCCCGCGGCGTCGCCTTCGGTGACGGATGCCGCCGGAACCAGTTCACCCTCGCGCACCGTCCTCGTCACGACGAGCCCGTCGCCGGGCACGTCGCCCGGCACGAGGTAGCCGTCGGCGAGACCGCCGAGCCGCACCGACTCGATCCGGAGGTCGTCGAGCGTCACGCGTGAGCCCGCGGTGACCGTCGTCGGTGCGACGAGCACCTCGGTCGTGTCGTCGAGCGCCCCCACGAGCGCCCAGACTCCGATCGTCGACCCCGCGACCAGCACGAGGCCGACGAGCAGACGCGGGTCCATCCGCCGGCGCTCCCCGGCTCGCCGTGTCGGACGTTCCGCCATCACTGCTCCTCCCGCGGCCGCACACCTGCCGGCGACCACGACCCATCGTCGCCGGAGTCCGAGAGGACGCCGTGAAGTTATCCACACGACGCGTGGCCGGCCCGGCACGCGCTGATACTTGAGTGATGGTCCACCACGCTGCGGGAGAGCCGCTCGGCCGCTTCCTCACCATCGCCGACACGGCGGAGGTGCTCGCGGTCGACGTCGAGGCCGTGCACGAGCTCGTCATGTCGGGCGAGCTCCCGGCGATCCGCGTCGGCGACCGCGGCCCGTGGCGTATCGAGCGCTCGCAACTCGAGGTCTTCATCGAGCTGCGCTACGAGTCGACCCGCCGCGAGGTGGCCTGGAACGAGGGCGAGTTCGCCAACGTCATCGAGTTCTCCGGGGTGCGTCCGGGCGGGCTGCGCCCCGTGGACTGAGCCCGACGGACCGAGCCCGACGGATGCGCCCGATCACCTCGCGTCGGTCGTGACCACGGCGGTGATCCGCGCGAACGGCACGAGGCGATAGCCCCGTACCTCGCGCTCGCGACGCGGCGCGCCCGGCTCGTGCAACGCGAGATCGAGGTGGTCCGAGGCGACCCGGTCGATCGTGCCGTGCACCCGACCGTCGAGCGTGCGGACCTCGACGCCGGCGCGACGACGCCCCAGGTCGCGCAGCGCGAACGCGAGGCCGATCCGCTCCACGAGACCGCTCGGCGCGGCCTGCGGAGCGAGGCTCTCCTCGACCTGCCGGCGGCTCGCGGCGACGGCGGCGATCGCGGACACCGGAACCAGGCACTGGGCTCCGGGGGGCCCGCCGCCGACGCCGCCGATCCAGTCGCGCCCGAATGCGGTCGGCCGCAGCTGCACCGAGGTCGCGTCGACGAGTTCGAGCCGGACGGCCCCGCCGTCGGCCCCGGACATCGCCGCGATCCGCTCGCGCAGTCCGAGCCGGCCGACGCGCGCACGCTCGGATTCGATGGCGAGCGCCCGCTCCTCTTCACGGCGATCATGGTCGAGCTGCGTCTCGAGGTCGTCGAACAGCCGGTCCCACCGCATGCGACCGACGCTAACCCCCGGGTCCCCCGGGCCGACGCGGTTCTCCACAGGCGACGATTTCCCTTGACACCTGCACTCCGGCGCCCCTACCGTTCGATCTAGACCACCCGAACACCCCCGAAGAGGGGGCACGTCGCGTCGGACCCCCCGCCGATCGCCCGCCCTACTGGAGCCGTCATGACCGCACGCCAGCCCGGCGCGCCTCGCAGCGCCGCCATCGATGGAACGAGCGCCCGCCGCCTCGACCTCGACGACTACTTCGCCCGGCAGCGCGCGGGCCGCGCCGAGCTCCCCGACCCCGAACCGCTCCTGCGGAACCTCACGCACTGCGTGATCGAGGTCCTCGCGGGCGCCCGCGACCTCGAACAGCTCGCGCGCTGGGTCACCGACGACGTCTATCGGAACCTCTCCAAGCGCGTCGTCCTCGCGGCGCGCGCTCGGCGCGTCAAGGGGCTCGTGCCTCAGCGGCCGGCGTTCACGGTGGGCCGCGTCCACCTCGGCGAGCCGGCCGACGGCATCGTCGAGGCGGTCGTCATGGTGCACCAGCGCGCCAGGTCCCGCGCCGTCGCCATCCGCTTGGAGGGCCTCGACCAGCGCTGGCGCGCGAGCGTCATCAGCGTGCTCTGAGCCGGCGCCGGCACCATCCGCCGCGTCCCACCCGGCCCGCGTCGCCTGATCCAATAGGCTCATGCGATGGAGCGCACGCCGGCGCCGACCGGGCGCACGTCCCGACTGCTCGAGTCCGTGGCATCCGTCGGCTTCGCGATCGAGGACGACGACGACCGCCGCATGGAGAAGTCGGTCCTCACCTTCACCGCCCTGTTCACGGCACTCGTCGTGACGCCGTGGGCCGCGTTCCACTACGCGATCGGGCGGCCCGCAGCCGCGTCCATCCCGACGTTCTACGTGCTCATGACGATCGTCGGCCTCCTCGTCCTGCGGCGACGACATGACGACCGCTTCCTGCGCGCATCGCAGCTCGCCATGTTCCTCGTGCTGCCGCCGCTCGTGCATGTCGCGCTCGGCGGGTTCGTGCAGAGCAGCGCCGTCATCCTCTTCGCGCTCGCCGCGCCGATCGGCGCGCTCTCGTTCACGCGCGTGCCCAGGCCGTGGATCGTGTTCGCCGTGTTCACGGCGATCGTGCTGGTGCTCGTCCCGCTCGAGCCGACGCTGCAGGCGATGGTGCCGCCCCTGGACCCCACGGTCGTGACCGTCTTCTTCGCCGTCAACATCGTCTCGATCTCGACCATCATGTTCGTCGCCATGGCCTCGTACGTTCGCTCCCGCGACCGTCTCGCCGCCGCGCTCGCGACGGAACGCGATCGCACCGACCGGCTCCTCCGCAACGTCCTGCCCGATGCGATCGCGGACCGTCTCGTGGCCGGCGAGCGACCGATCGCCGACCGCTACGATCGCGTCGGCGTCCTCATCGCCGACATCGTCGACTTCACGGCCCTGTCGGAATCGGTGTCGGCCGACGACCTCGTCCACGACCTGAACGACCTGCTCCGCGACCTCGACGCCCTCGCGACCGGGCTCGGCGTGACCAAGGTCAAGACGATCGGCGACGCCTACCTGGCCATCTGCGGCGGTCCATCGGGCATAGCGGACCTGGCCGCGCTCGCGGATCTCGCGCTGGGGTTCCGTGAGATCGCGGGCACCCATGCGATCGGTGGACGGAGCGGGATCCGCCTGCGCATCGGCATCGACGTCGGACCGGCGGTGGCGGGCGTGATCGGCGAGTCCCGTTTCCTCTGGGACGTCTACGGTGCGACCGTGAACACCGCCAGCCGGATGCAGTCGACCGCCCCGGCCGGCGCGATCCAGGTGACCGACCGGGTCGCCGCGGAACTCGCGACCGCGTTCGAGCTGGCCGAGCGCGGCATCATCGAGGTCAAGGGTCTCGGACCCGTGCACACCTCGTACGTCGAGGGGCGACGCTCGCCGGACTGAGCGGGCGGCCTCTCCGCCTCCGCCGCACGGGCCGGAACGCGAACGGACGGCCCGGGTCGCCCCGAGCCGTCCGCACGCGTCAGCGCGTCAGCGACCCTTGCGCTCCTGCGCGCGCCGCTCCTGACGGTTCATCGGGCCGGCGTCGCCCTCCTGTCGCTGCCCGAAGGCACCGCGTGCAGCGGGCGCCTGCGGCTGCTGCGGCTCGCCGGACTGCTGCTGCGCCACTGCGCGCCGCGCACGCTGGGTCGCGGCCTGCTGCAGCTGACCGCGCTGGTTGCGCACCTCGACGCCGCCCGAATCGCTCGGGGCCGTGTAGCTGAGCTTCTCCTCGGGCGCGGTCGGCCGCTGGAGGCCCTTGGCCTCGATCCGCGGACCGGCGACGCCGGCCTGCGGCGCGACCTCGACCTCGAGGTTGAACAGGAAGCCGATGGTCTCCTCGCGGATGGAGCCCATCATCTGCTGGAACATCGCGTAGCCCTCGCGCTGGTACTCCACGAGCGGGTCGCGCTGCGCCATCGCTCGGAGGCCGATGCCGTCCTTCAGGTAGTCCATCTCGTACAGGTGGTCGCGCCAGCGACGGTCGATGACCGAGAGCACGACGCGGCGCTCGAGTTCGCGCATCGCGGGGCTGCCGAGCTGCTGCTCGCGACGCTCGTACGCGAGCCTGGCGTCGGAGAGGATCTCGCGCCGGACGAAGTCCCGGTTCACGCGCCCCTTCTCACCCGCCTCGGCGACGACCTCGTCGATCGTGATGCCGATCGGGTAGAGCGTCTTGAGCTCGGCCCAGAGGGCGTCGAAGTCCCACTCGTCGGGGGATCCGGCCGCGGTGTGCTCGTCGAGCACCTCGTCGATGACCTGCTCGAGGAAGCTCTGCACGCGGTCGTGCAGGTCGTCGCCCTCGAGGATGTGCCGCCGGTCGGAGTAGATCGCCTCGCGCTGGCGGTTCAGGACGTCGTCGTACTTCAGGACGTTCTTGCGGATCTCGGCATTGCGGGCCTCGACCTGCGACTGCGCCGAGCGGATGGCACGCGTGACGACCTTCGACTCGATCGCGACGTCGTCGGGGACGCCGCGCGACATGAGGCTCTCGGCCGCGCCCGCGTTGAAGAGGCGCATGAGGTCGTCGGTGAGCGAGAGGTAGAAGCGGCTCTCTCCCGGGTCGCCCTGGCGACCCGATCGACCGCGCAGCTGGTTGTCGATGCGGCGCGACTCGTGGCGCTCGGTGCCGAGCACGTACAGCCCGCCGGCGTCGAGGACCTTCTGCGCCTCGCCCGAGGTCTCGGACTTGATCCGCTCGAAGACCTCGTCCCAGGCCGCCTCGTACTCCTCCGGGGTGTCGACGGGGCTGAGGCCGCGCTCGTGCATCTTCTGCACCGCGATGAACTCGGCGTTCCCGCCGAGCATGATGTCGGTGCCGCGGCCGGCCATGTTGGTCGCGACGGTGACGGCGCCGTAGCGGCCCGCCTGGGCCACGATCGCGGCCTCCCGCGCGTGGTTCTTCGCGTTCAGCACCTCGTGCCGCACGCCCTTCTTGGCGAGGAGGCGCGAGAGGTACTCGCTCTTCTCGACGCTCGTCGTGCCGACGAGGACCGGCTGGCCCTTCTTGTGGCGGTCGACGATGTCCTCGACGACCTGGGCGAACTTCGCCTCCTCGTTCTTGTAGACGAGGTCGGGCTGGTCGAGGCGGACCATCGGCTTGTTCGTCGGGATCGGGACGACGCCGAGCTTGTACGTCGACATGAACTCCGCTGCCTCGGTCTCGGCGGTGCCGGTCATGCCGGAGAGCTTGTCGTACAGGCGGAAGTAGTTCTGCAGGGTGACGGTCGCGAGGGTCTGGTTCTCGGCCTTGACCTGCACGCCCTCCTTGGCCTCGATCGCCTGGTGGATGCCCTCGTTGTAGCGACGGCCGACGAGGATGCGGCCCGTGTGCTCGTCGACGATGAGCACCTCGCCGTTCATCACGACGTAGTCCTTGTCCTTCTTGAACAGGGCCTTCGCCTTGATCGAGTTGTTCAGGAAGGAGATGAGCGGCGTGTTCGCGGATTCGTAGAGGTTGTCGATGCCGAGGTAGTCCTCGACCTTCTCGATCCCGGGCTCGAGGACGCCGACGGTGCGCTTCTTCTCGTCGACCTCGTAGTCCTCGCCGGCGACGAGTCGCTTGGCGAGGTTCGCGAACTCGGTGAACCACCGGTTCGCCTCGCCCGAGGCCGGCCCGGAGATGATGAGCGGCGTGCGGGCCTCGTCGATGAGGATCGAGTCGACCTCGTCGACGATCGCGAAGTAGTGGCCGCGCTGGACCATGTCGGCGGCCTGCCACGCCATGTTGTCGCGGAGGTAGTCGAAGCCGAACTCGTTGTTCGTGCCGTACGTGATGTCGGCCGCGTACTGCTCCCGACGCACCGCGGGGGTCTGGCCCGCCACGATGCAGCCGGTCGTCATGCCGAGCGCCCGGAAGACCCGGCCCATGAGCTCGGACTGGTAGCTCGCGAGGAAGTCGTTCACCGTGACGATGTGCACGCCCCGGCTCGTGAGCGCGTTGAGGTAGGCCGCCGTCGTCGCCACGAGCGTCTTGCCCTCGCCGGTCTTCATCTCGGCGATGTTGCCGAGGTGGAGCGCGGCGCCGCCCATGAGCTGGACGTCGAAGTGTCGCAGGCCCAGGGTGCGGCGGCTCGCTTCGCGGACCGCGGCGAACGCCTCGGGCAGCAGGTCGTCGAGCGACTCGCCGTTGCCGTAGCGCTCGCGGAGCTCCACGGTCTCGTGCTTGAGCTCCTCGTCGCTCAGCGCCCGGAAGTCGTCTTCGAGGGCGTTGATCGCGGCGGCGTAGTTCTCGAGCCGCTTGAGCGTGCGACCCTCGCCGACGCGGAGGACCTTTTCCAGAATCGAAGCCACGAACTGCTCTCCCGTTGTCGTTCAGGCGTGCGACGTCGGGGTGGGGCACCCGCGCACGCCGGAGGATCCGCCTTGCCGACGGTCATCATAGCCATGCTACTGGGCAGCGGACTGGGCGACGGCCCCGGGCCGACGCGCGATGCGTCGTGCTCCCGGGGCCGTCGACCGGTCGGCGGATGCTCGTCAGGCGCTCGTGCGCGCGAGCCCGAGCGCCTCGGCAGCCTCGGCCTGGTCGGCCTGGGCGTGCTCGTCGAGGCCGATCACGCCGTAGTCCCAGCCCTTGCGGCGGTACACGACGCTCGGCCGGTGGTTCTCCGAGTCGATGAAGAGGTAGAAGTCGTGGCCGACGAGCTCCATGTGGTACAGGGCGTCGTCGACGGTCATCGGTGTCGCCGCGAAGACCTTGCGGCGGATCACCACGGGCGAGTAGTCCTCGTCCTCCTCGGCCGCGGGCTCCTCGCCCACGATCGGGATGTTGCCGGTGCGGACCTTCTCGAGGATCTCGACGTCCGCGGCCTGCACGCCCATGTCGGCGAAGCCGGCGTCGGTGGCCTCTCGGAGCGAGGTCGGGCGGCGGTTGCCGCCTCGGTGCACCTTGCGGCGGTCCTTGGCGCGGCGGATGCGCTCGAGGAGCCGCCCGAGCGCGACGTCGAGCGCCGCGTACTTGTCGGCCCCGTCGGCCTCGGCACGGACCACCGGGCCCTTGCCGACGAGGGTGAGCTCGACCCGGTCCAGTCCGGAGGTGTTCCCGTTCTTCTCGTTGTGACGGCTGACCTTGATGTCGAGCGAAATGGCTCGTTCGGACAAGCTGGAGACCTTCTCGGCCTTCTCGGCCGCGTAGGCGCGGAATCGATCGGTGACTTCCAGGTTTCGTCCGACGATGTTCAGTTCCATGTCAACCTCCATCCACCGGCGTGTCACCCGGTTCTGAAGGGGTGGTTCGACCACGCCTGTCCTGACACCGTAGCCCCCGAGGTGACGGATGTCACGGGTCGATGCTCACGCGTCCGCATCCACTCGGCCGATTCGCAGGCGGGTCCGGGCGAGCACGGAGATCGCGTCGACCGATCCCCCAGCCGCACGGATCGCGCGCGCCGCGTCTGCGAGGGTCGAGCCGGTCGTCACGATGTCGTCCACGAGTACGAAGCGGCGTCCGGCGAGCGGGCGCCGGGCCGTGAACGACCCCTCCGAGTTCGCGCGGCGCGCCTCGCGACCGAGCGCCGCCTGGTCGGCGCGTGCGCCGGCGCGCAGCACGTCGGCCGATGCGAAGCCGGCGTGGCGGACGAGCATCCGGACCGGGTCGTACCCGCGTGCGCGCCCGGCCGCGGCGGTCGACGGCACCGCCGCGACCTCCCGCGGCCTCGCATCGAGCGCGCCGACGGCCGCGGCGAGGGACTGGCGCAGCGCCGCGCCGAGCGGCCGCGCGGCATCCGTCCTCCCCTCGTCCTTGAAGGCGCGGATGACGCGAGCCGCCGTCCCCTCGTACTCGACGGCGGCCCACACCGCGGTGCCCGCGCCCCGCGATTCGGCACGGAACGGATGCGGGGCGAGCGCCGCGCGGCATCCGTCGCAGAGCCCGCGGTCGGGTTCGCCGCAGCCGGCGCACGCGACGGGGAGGAGGAGCGCGAGCGCGTCGAGCAGCGCTGCCGGAGTACGCCTCGGCGAGGTTCGCGGGACGGAGGGAGCCATCCCGCCAGCGTCCCGCCGGCGACGGGGATGCGGCAGGTCAGGGCCCCGGTCGCGCGGCGCGTGGCACGTCCGGCGGACGTGGAGGACGGGTGCGCGGGCGGTCAGCCGGTCTGCTGCGTGGCGAGGAAGCGGAGGTCCCGCGCCTGGACCTGCCAGCCGACGCCGGCGCCTGTGGCGAGGTCGCCGTCGGCCGTGAGGATCCGGAGGTCGCGGAGGCTGTTCGCGCCGTCGAGCTGGATGCCCGCGGGCGGCCCGTCCCGGGACTCGGCGGGAGTGCCGAGCTCCTGCAGGGTCAGCCGCGTCTCCGCGTCCGCCGTCTGCGTCAGCGTCCCGATCGTCCGCGGGTCGAGCCAGGCGACATCGAGCGGCGTGCCTCCGGACACGGCCAGCTCGAGGGTCACCGGAGCGAGTTCGGTCGGGGCGCCGTCCTCGCCGCGCACGACCGATGCGGCGACCAGGCGCGTGCGCGACCCGTCGACGAGGAGAGCGGCCATTCGCGTGCCGTCGCGGGCGAGCTGCAGCGAGACGATCCGGTCCGCGGTCCACGGCACGGCGATCTGGCCGCTCGATCCGTCGGCCGCGTACCAGGCGAGCTCATCCGGCGCGTCGCCCGGCACGGACCAGACGATCCCGTCCACGTCCAGGGCGGGCGTGACGAGTCCGCCGCGAGGGTCGAGCAGCACGGTGTCGGCGTTCGCGTCGACGAGGTACACGCCACCCTCGGCCAGTACCGCCGCGGCCGTCGCCCCGGGTCCGAGCGCTGCGGCGGTCGGGCCGAGCTCCACGACCCGGTCGGAGACGCCGTCGATCGGGCTCACCTGATCGCCCGCGGAGGACAGGTACCCGAAGCTCTCGCCGTCGTAGACCACCGGGCGCGGATCGACCCGGAGCGTTCGCTCCGGGAGGTCGGACGTATCCGGCGCGCTGAGCGGCACGCCGTTCAACGTGAGGGACACGTCGTCGACGTTACGGACGCCGAGGAGGCTCTGCTCGAGCTGGTACTGCATGAGCTGGATCGTGCGGATGCTGTCGGACGCTGCGCCGCGCAGGTCGACCGTGGCGGTGCCCCCGGTGACCGGCACGGTCGACTGGCCCAGCTCGACGTCCTCGGGGAACGCGGAGGCCACACCGGGGTCGAGCCACTCGACCGGCCCCTCGAGCAGGGCCCGGACGATGCTCGTCTGCAGCGAGTCGCGACCGGCGAACCATCGTACGTCGGGCACGACGTAGCGGAACTGCGGATCGAAGAACGCGAGGCTGTAGTCGCGGTAGACCAGCCCGAAACTCGTCTCGTCGATGAGCACACCGGGGGGCGCGAGCGAGATCCGCCACTGCTCGTCGACCTGCTCGAACCGGTACTCGAGCTGCACGGGCTCGGTCGAGCCGGCGGCGATGTACTGGCCGTTCTCGGCGAGGCTCGCCTGCGGAACGACCCGCATCCGGATGAGGTCGTCGCCCAACTGCGTGAACGACCGGTCGGAGAGGACGTCGATCGACACCGCGGCATCCGATTCCCACTCGTCGGCGAAGGTCGGCGTGAGGAACTGGCGGGCGATCTCGTAGTTGCCGCTCGGGCTCGCGGCGGCGTCGATGAAGCCGTCGAGGATCTGCTGCTGGGTGGCGTCCTCGCGCGGCCCGCGCGGGAGGATGTCGACGTCGACCGCCTGCTCGGTCGCCTCCGGGTCGCCCTGGTTCACGGCTCCGCTGGTCGGGATGGCGGCGCATCCGGCGAGCGTCGCGACAACCGTCGCCGCGGCGATCGCCAGGCGGACGAGGCGCGATCGGGATGCGCGGTCAGGCATCGGAGGCCTCCTGGATCGGGGCGTCCCCGGCGACGAGTGACTCGCCGGCACCCGGTCCGGACGCGTCGGGATCGGCGGGCTCGAGCGGGAGCGGCGGGACGACCGTGCCCTCCGGGTCGTGGACACGGGGAAGGACGAGCCGGAACACGGTCCCGCGACCCTCGCGGGACCAGACGTCGAGCGTGCCGCCGTGGACGACGGCGTCCTCGAGCGCGATCGCGAGGCCGAGGCCGGTGCCGCCGATCGTGCGCCGGCGACTCGGGTCCGCTCGCCAGAACCGGTCGAACACGCGCTGCACCGCCTCCTCCGACATGCCGAGGCCGTAGTCGCGGACCGAGAGCGCGACCGCGGTGGCGTTCGAGTCGACGGAGACGACGATCGGACGTCCCTCGCCGTGCTCGATCGCGTTGCCGATGAGGTTGCGCACGATGCGGCGGATGCGGCGGGGGTCGACCTCGGCGTCGAGGTGTCCGCCAGGGGCCTCGAGACGGAGCTCGCTGCCCCGTTCGAGGGCGAGCGAGTGCATCGACTCGATGGACTCGCCCGCGAGGGTGACGAGGTTCGTCGGCTCGGTCTCGAGCTCCACCGAGCCGGCGTCGTACCGGCTGATCTCCAGGAGGTCCGCGAGCAGGGTCTCGAATCGCTCGGTCTGCGTCCTCAGGAGTTCGGCGGTGCGGGCGGTCGCGGGCGGGAACTCGTCGCGCTGGCCGTAGAGCACCTCACCGGCGAGGCGGATGGTCGTGAGCGGCGTGCGCAGCTCGTGCGAGACGTCGCTCACGAACCGCTGCTGCATGACCGACAGCTCGGCGAGGTCGCGGATCCGGGCCTGGAGCGTGTCGGCCATGCCGTTGAACGACTCCGCGAGCGCGGCGAGCTCGTCCTCGCCCTTCGCCGGGAGCCGCACGCCGAGATCCCCCGCCGCCAGCCGCCGACTGGTCGCGGAGACCGCCTGGATCGGCTCGATCACCCAGCGGACCACCACGAGCGTGATGGCGCTGAGCAGCGCGATCAGTGCGATCGCCCCGATCGCGCCGGTGAGCTGCACGAACGCGAGCGTCTGCGCGACGTCGGCCAGGTCGTATCCGATGTACAACTCGTATCGGCCGGCGCCGCCCGGCATGACCAGGTCCGTCCCGACGACGATGCCGGGAACGGCCTCGTCGCCGCCGTCCAACTCCACCGACTGCCAGTACTGGGCCTCGGGGTTCTCCTGCACGAGCTCGCGGAGTTCGGGTGAGATCTTGCCGGCCAGGTCGGGGCTCAGGAAGTCGGATGGTGCGAGCGGGACGGGCGTCGTCCCGGGTGCTCGGAAGAGCGCGATGTCCGGGCTGCCGGAGACGCCGATGACCGTCTCCATCGCGTCGTACGTCACGGCCTGAACGGTGGCCCGGTCGGCGGCGTCGGAGGCGTCGAGGATGCCCTGCGCCGCCGCCGCCGCGGTCGACGAGGACGCGAGGACTCGTTCGACCTGCTGCTGGAACAGGTTCGAGGCGACCGTGAACGAGATCGTGAAGCCGATCACGAGGATCGCGAGGCTCGACAGCCCGAGCGTGATGAGCACGGTGCGGAACTGGAGCGACCGCCGCCACAGGGTGCCGAAGCGACGCATCCGGCCGCGGAACCATCCGACGGCGCGCTGCGTCGGGGTGGCCGCGGTGGACATGGCGCGCCCCGCCTCAGGTCGTGGCGCCGGCGCGGTAGCCCACGCCGCGCACGGTCATCACGATCCGCGGGTTGTCGGGGTCGTGCTCGACCTTGGCGCGGAGGCGCTGCACGTGCACGTTCACGAGGCGCGTGTCGGCCTTGTAGTGGTAGCCCCACACCTGCTCGAGCAGCATCTCGCGCGTGAAGACCTGCTGCGGCTTCGAGGCGAGCGTGAGCAGCAGGTCGAACTCGAGCGGCGTGAGGTTGATGCGCTCGTCGCCGCGCCGGACCTCGTGCCCGGCGGCGTCGATCTCGAGGTCGCCGACCGAGATCGTGTCGACGACCGACTCGGGCGCCGGGCGGAGCCGGGTCCGGATGCGGGCGACGAGCTCCTTCGGGTTGAAGGGCTTGACCATGTAGTCGTCGGCGCCGGACTCGAGGCCCTTGACGACGTCGGCGGTGTCGCTCTTCGCGGTCAGCATGATGATCGGCGTGCCGCTCTCGGCGCGGATGCGGCCGCACACCTCGATGCCGTCCATGCCGGGCAGCATGAGGTCGAGGAGCACGAGGTCGGGCCTGGCCTCCCGGAACGCCGCGAGCGCGCCTCCGCCGTCGGCGCAGAACACCGGGTCGAACCCCTCCGTGCGCAGCACGATCCCGATCATCTCGGCGAGGGCCGTGTCGTCGTCGACGACGAGTACGCGAGGCGTCATGCGTTCGTTCTCCGTGGGTTCCGGTGCGCGGGCCGGGCGGCGGTCCGGTGGCACCAGCGTAGCCGTTCAGGGGCGCGGAACCGCCGTGGGCGGCCTGTGGCAGCATTGTGGCATCCGCCGGAAGGAGCGCGACGCACGTGTCGGATCAGCAGTGGCATCCCCCAGCTCCCCCGGCGAGCCCCGGCGAGGGGCCCCCGCCGCTGCCGTCGGGCGCGGCTGAGCCGCCGCCGCCGGCTCCGGGCGCACCGACGCCACCCCTGTACGGTCAGCCGGCCGGCGGATGGACGCCCCCGCCGAAGCCCGGCCTGCTGCCGTTGCGCCCGATGGGCTTCGGAACGCTCCTCTGGGCGCCGTTCCGGACGCTCCGGCGCAATCCCGCACCCGTGTTCGGCACGGGCCTCGTGGTGCAGCTCGCCTCGGCGATCGCGACGGCGGCCGTGTTCGTGCCGTTCCTGGTGCTCGCGATCGGGCGCATCGAGTCCGCGAGCGCCGAGGACCTCGACGCGATCATGACCGGGACGATCGGATGGCTCATCCTGCTGACGCTCGTGCCGGTCGCCGTCGGCGTGGTGGCCGGGGCGTTCCTGCAGGGCGTCATGGTCGTCGAGGTCGCGAGCGGCACGCTCGGCGAGAAGCTCGGGTTCGGCGCGCTGTGGCGACGGGCGGCGAAGCGGATCGGTCCGCTCATCGGCTGGACGCTGCTCGTCAGCGTCGTCGTGCTCGGGGTCTTCGTCCTGCTCGCCGCGATCGTCGTGATGACCGCACTGATCGCGCCCGACCCCCTGGCGATCATCGGCGTCGTGCTGGTGGTCCTGCTGCTGCTCCTGGGCCTCGCCGTGCTCGCCGCATGGCTCGGGACGAAGCTCGCGCTGGTGCCGAGCGTCATCGTGCTCGAGCGGGCGGGCATCGCCCAGTCGGTCCGACGCTCCTGGCAGCTCACGACGGGGTACTTCTGGCGCACGTTCGGGCTCATCCTGCTCGTCGGCCTCATCGTGTCCACGGTCGCGCAGACCGTCGTGCAGGTGCCCATGCTGGGCGGGACGATCCTCGCGGTCATCCTCGATCCCACGGCCGGCGCGACCTACGAGGCGGTGACGATCGCCTCCACGGTCGTCGGCACCGTCCTCTCGATCCTCGTGGGCGCGATCGTGGCGGTCGTGCAGGCCGCCCTCATCGCGGTCATCTACATCGACCTCAGGATGCGCTCCGAGGGGCTCGACCTCGAACTCGAACGGCACGTGGAGGCCCGTGAGGCGGGCCTGCCCGTGACGGACCCGTTCGAGCCGGTCACGGCGGGCGAGCCGACCCCGACGTGGGCCTGACCGCACTCGCGCGGCTCGAGCCGCCACTCGATCCCGACGCACCGGAGGCGCGCCGCTGGCTCGTCGAGGAACTCGCGAAGCCGGAGTACCGGGCAGCCGAGCCGACGCTGTTCGACCTCGCCGCGCAAGCGGTGCGCGACTGGATCGCGAGCCTGTTCAGCGGCGCGTCGGGGCTTCCGATACCGACGCTCGCACTCGTCGCGGTGCTCGTCGTGGCCGGCCTGGTGGGGCTCGGCCTCCTCGTCTTCGGACTCCCGCGCCTGCGCCGGCGCGCCCCCGGTTCCGTCGCGCTCTTCGACGACGGCGACCTGCGAGACGCCGCGACGCTCCGACGTGCGGCCGAACGAGCCGCGGCATCCGGCGACTGGGCGCTCGCGATCGAGGAGCGCTTCCGCGCCCTCGTGCGCCGCCTCGTCGAGCGCGAACTCGTGCGCGTGCATCCCGGCACCACGGCCCACGGCATGGCGCGCGCGGCATCCGTCCCCTTCCCCGCGCACGGCGACGCACTCGAGCGTGCGGCCGACGCGTTCGACGGCGTGCGGTATCTCGGTCGCTCCGGCGACGCCCGGACCCACGCAGAGGTGGCCGCGCTCGACGCCGAACTCGAGACGGCACGGCCGGCCGCCGGGACGGGCGCGACCATCGGAGCCGACGCGTGAGCGCCGTGCGCGAGGACCATGCCCTCCCGTCGTCGCCCGAGTCCGGGTCCGAGCCGGCCCGCGCGGCTCGGGCGGTCTCACCCGGCGTGCGGGCGTCGCTCCGCCGCGGGCGCACGTGGATCGTCGTCGCCGTGGCGCTCCTCGCCGGCGCACTCGTCCTCGTGGCGCTGCAGGGAGCGATCCGCGCTCCCGGACCGCCGCTCGCCGCCGACGATCCGGCACCGGGCGGCGCGCAGGCCCTGGCCCGGGTGCTCGCCGACCGCGGGGTCGAGGTGCGGCAGGTGCGCAGCCTCGACGCCGCCCTGGCCGAGGCACGGCGCGGCGCGACCGTGTTCGTCCACGACGGGCTCGGCGTACTGGATCGGGCGCGCATCGGAGAGCTCGCCGCCGTCGCCGACGCCATCGTGGTCGCGCGACCCGACTTCGCGTCGCTCGAGGTGCTCGCTCCCGGCGTCCGGCTCGCCGGCGCGGTCGACGGTGCGCCCGGGGCGGCCGGCTGCGCCGTGCCCGCCGCCGATCGGGCCGGGACGCTCTCCGACGGGCAGCGGCTGCTGACGATCGACGACGACGCCGCGGCATCCGGCTTCACGGGCTGCTTCCCGTCCGGCGACGGGTTCGCCGTGGTGGCCGGAACCGCGCCCGACGGCGCCGAGGTGGTGCTGGTCGGCGCGACGACGCCGTTCGCCAACGAGTCGATCGACGAGGCCGGCAATGCCGCCCTCGCCGTCGGCCTGCTCGGCGCACGCGACGAGGTGGTCTGGTACCTCCCGGGCCCGGGCGATGCGGATGCCGCGGAGGCGCCGACGCTCGCAGAACTCACGCCGGGATGGGTGAGCCCCGTCCTCGTGCTGCTCGTCGTCGCCACGATCGCCGCCGGCATCTGGCGGGGCCGGCGGTTCGGTCCGCTCGTGGTGGAGGACCTCCCCGTGCACGTGCCGGCGTCCGAGACGGGCGAGGGCCGGGCGCGACTCTACGCGAGGAGCTCCGCGCGTCTCCGGGCGATCGACCAGATCCGGATCGGCACGATCCGGCGCCTGTCCGCCGTGCTGCGACTGCCGCGGTCGGCCGACGTGGACGCGGTCGTCGTCTCCGCGGCGCAGGCGACCGGGCAGCCCGCGGCATCCGTCCGCGCGCTGCTCGTCGACGCCGTGCCGCAGGACGACCGCGAGCTCGTCCGCCTCGCGCGCGACCTCGACGGGCTCGAACGCGCCGTGCACGCCGCGATCGCCCCCGATCCGTCCCTCGACGCCACCGACCCGACAGGAAGGCGAACATGACCGACCCGATCCCCGACGACGCGCAGCTGCGCGGCGCACTCGACCGCGTCCGCACCGAGGTGGGCAAGGCCGTCGTCGGCCAGGACGGCGCCGTGACCGGCCTCATCATCGCGCTCCTCGCCGACGGGCACGTGCTGCTCGAGGGCGTGCCCGGCGTCGCGAAGACGCTGCTCGTGCGCACGCTCAGCCGCACGCTCCGCCTCCAGACGCGGCGGGTGCAGTTCACCCCCGACCTCATGCCCGGCGACGTCACGGGCTCGCTCGCGTACGACCCGCGATCGGGCGAGTTCGCGTTCCGCGAGGGGCCGGTGTTCACGAACCTGCTGCTCGCCGACGAGATCAACCGGACGCCGCCGAAGACGCAGTCCGCACTGCTCGAGGCCATGGAGGAGCGCCAGGTCTCGGTCGACGGCGTGACGAGGCCGTTGCCCGCTCCGTTCCTCGTGGCCGCGACGCAGAACCCGATCGAGTACGAGGGCACCTATGCGCTGCCGGAGGCGCAGCTCGACCGGTTCCTGCTGAAGCTCGTGCTCGACGTCCCGGAGCGCGACGCCGAGGTGGCGATGCTCCGTCGGCACGCCGACGGCTTCGACCCGCACGACCTGGCCGCCGCGGGCGTCGAGCCCGTCCTCGGCGCGACGGACCTGCTCGCCGCGCGTGCCGCGGCCCGCCGCGTCGGCGTCGCCGACGACGTCCTCGCGTACGTCGTCGACCTCGCCCGTGCCACGCGCCGCAGCCCGTCGATGCGGCTCGGCGTCAGCCCCCGCGCCGTCGCGGGCCTCCTCGCCGCGGCGAAGGCGTGGGCGTGGCTCAACGGCGTCGAGCGGGTCACGCCCGATCACGTCCAGGCCATGCTGCTGCCGTCGTGGCGCCACCGCGTGCAGCTCCGGCCCGAGGCCGAGCTCGAGGGCGTGTCGGTCGACCAGGTGCTGCGGTCGATCGTGCAGCAGGTCCAGGTCCCGCTCTGACGATGGCCCTCACCGGACGCTTCAGCCTGCTCGTCGCCCTCGGCGTCGTGCCCGTGGTGCTGCTCGGCGCCGACGCGGCCGTCGCGTGGGCGACGCTGCTGGGCTGGCTGCTCCTGGCCCTGGCGCTCGGCGGCATCGATCTCGCGCTCGCGGCATCCCCCCGCCGTGTCGCCGTCGAGCGCGACCTGCCGTCGCGGCTGCGCCTGGGCGAGACGGTCGGGTCGGAGCTGGTGCTGCGCAACCTCGGGCGGCGGAGGCTCCGTGCCGAGGTGCGCGACGGATGGCCGCCGTCGGCGGGCGTGCACGGTCGGAACCGCTCACGGGTCGACGTGCCGGCCGGCGAGGGGCGACGCGTGAGGCTGGCCCTGACGCCGACGCGGCGCGGCGACCGCGTCACCGAGGCGATCACCGTCCGCTCGCACGGCCCGCTCGGCCTGTGGGCCCGGCAGGCGACGCTCGCCGCACCCGGCCGGCTCCGCGTGCTGCCGCCGTTCCACTCCCGCGCGCACTTGCCGTCGCGCCTGACCCGCCTGCGCGAGCTCGACGGTCGCACGCCGATCCTCGTCCGCGGGCAGGGCACCGAGTTCGACTCGCTCCGCGAGTACGTGCGCGGCGACGACGTCCGTTCGATCGACTGGCGCGCGACGGCCCGCCGCGCCGACCCGGAGTCACCGGGGGCGGCGAAGCTCATGGTCCGCACCTGGCGGCCCGAGCGGGACCGGCGCATCGTGATCGTCGTCGACACCTCGCGCACCGCGGCGGCGCGCATCGGCGACGAGCCGCGACTCGACACGGCCTACGAGGCGGCGCTCCTCCTCGCGGCGCTCGCCAGCCACGCCGGCGATCGGGTCGACCTGCTGCTCTGGGACCGCCGTCGGCGCGGGCGCGTCCACGGCGCGAGCGGCGCCGACCTGCTGGCCCGCATGGTCGACACGATGGCCGACGTCGACGCGGAGCTCATCGAGGCCGATTGGGCGGGGGTTCCCGCGCAGGTCCGCAGCGTCACGAGCCGGCGGGCGCTCGTCGTGCTGCTCACGGCCGCGGATTCCCCCGGAAGCGCTCGGGGCCTGCTATCCGTGCTGCCTCAGCTGACCGCGCGACACCGCGTGGTCGTGGCCTCCGTCACCGATCCGACGCTCGAGGCCGCGGTGTCGCGGCGCGACGAGCTGGCCGACGTCTACGCGGCCGCGGCCGCGGAGCGCACCCGCCTCGACGGCGACCGCGTGGCCGCGGCCGTGCGGCAGCTCGGAGCGACGACCGTGGCCGCCGGTCCGGCCGAGCTCCCACCGGCGCTCGCCGATCGGTACCTGGAGCTCAAGGCCGCCGGGCAACTCTGAGCGGATGCCGCGGCGCGCCGATCGCACGACGGCTCGACGCCGACGGGACCGGCCGGACCGCGCGACCGGGGTCGGTGCTCAGCCGGCGCTCACTCGCCGAGCGCCGGCGTCGAAGGCGTCGAGGTCGCCCGTCTCGCCCGCCCTCGCCGCCCGGCGACCGAGGACGAGCATCGTGAAGAGGAGGAGCACGAGGGCGAGCGCGCCGATGCCGATCTTGACCGGCCACGGCCATGGTGCCGGCGTCACGAAGCCCTCGATGACGCCGGCGAGGAACAGGAAGAAGACGAGCCCGACCGCGACGGAGAAGAGCGCCCGAGCGTCCTCCGCGACGGCGGCGCCCCGCGTGCGGGGACCCGGCGACACCCACGCCCAGAAGATGCGCAGGCCGGCCGCGGCGGCGACGAACACGCACGTGAGCTCGAGCAGCCCGTGCGGGGCGATGTAGAGGAAGAAGGTGTCGGCCTCGTCGTACGCGAACATGATCGAGGCGGTCAGGCCGAGGTTCTGCGCGTTCTGCAGGATAACCCAGGGCACCCAGACGCCGGTGATGCCGAACGCCACGCACTGCGCCGCGATCCAGGCGTTGTTGGTCCACACGGCCCCGGCGAACGACGCGGCCGGGCTCTCCGAGTAGTACGCGACGAAGCCCTCCTCGGCGATCTGCCGGAGCTCCTCGTCGCTGCCGAGGTTCGCGAGCACACGCGGATCGGCGAGCACCCACGTCGCGTACAGGGCCGCGACCACGAACGTCGCGAGCGCGACGGCGAGCGTCAGCCAGCGCACCCGGTAGAGCGCGGCGGGCAGGCCGACGAGGGCGAAGCGCGACAACTGCCGCAGCGGGTTCTCGGCGACGCCGGTGAACCGCAGTCGCGCGCGCGCGAGCGAGAGCGAGAGCCGCTCCCCCAGCGCCGTCGAACCCGCCGTGGCCTGGACGAGGGACAGGTCGGCGGCGGCGGACTGGTACCGCTCGATGAGTTCGTCGGCCTCGACGCCGCTCGGGCGCGAGCGCCGCGAGAGCGCGTCGAGGCGCTCCCAGTCGTCGTGTCGGGCAGTCGCGAGCGCGTCGAGGTCCATCTGCTTGAATACTAGCCATGCCCGCCGACGCCGCCCCCACGCGGACCGCGATCGTGCTCGACGACGAGGCCGTGCTCACCGGTGAGGCGGTCGCCCTCGACCTCCGCCCAGCGAGCGCCGTGATGCGGGCCGGCGGCGCCGCGATCGACGTGATCCTGACGATCCTCGTCGGCATGCTCGCACTCCTCGCGATCTCGGGGCTCGAACTCGACGAGGCCGCGTTCCGCGCGGTCGGCATCGCGCTGCTCGTCTCGTGCATCGTCGTGCTGCCGACGGCCGTCGAGACGGCATCGCGCGGCCGATCGCTCGGCAAGCTGGCGATGGGCATCCGCGTGGTCCGCGACGACGGCGGATCGATCGGGTTCCGTCACGCCCTGATCCGCGCGCTCACGGGCGTGCTCGAGATCTGGCTGACCTTCGGCGGCCTCGCCGTGCTCGTCGGCTTCCTCAACCCCGACTCGAAGCGCCTCGGCGACATCCTCGCCGGTACGCACGGCCAGGTCGAGCGGGTGAAGGCCTACGTGCCCGCCGCGTTCGGCGTGCCCGAGGCGCTCTCGGCGTGGGCGGCGGTCGCCGACGTCGGCCGGATGCCGGATCCGCTCGCCCGACGCGTCGCCGCGTTCCTCCGCAACGCGCCGCATCTCGCGCCGGCCAGCCGCACGCGCGTGGCGTCCTCGCTCGCGGCCGAGGTCGCGCCGTTCGTCGCCCCCGTCCCGCAGGTCGAGCCCGAGCTGCTCCTCGCCGGCGTCGCCGCGCTCCGTCGCGAACGCGACCTCGCTGCGCTCGCCCTCGTCGATGCGCGCATGCGCACGCTCGCTCCGGTCCTCGAGTCGCGGCCGAACGGCTTCCCCGAGCGCTGAGGCGGCCGCGCGGGCGCACGGACCGAGACGACGGATGCCGCGGCGCACCCGGCGCTGCGCGGCATCCGTCGCGCGATCAGTACCGGTAGTGGTCGACCTTGTACGGACCCTCGACGGGCACGCCGATGTAGGCCGCCTGCGCGGGCGTGAGGACCGTGAGCTCGACGCCGAGCGCGTCGAGGTGGAGGCGCGCGACCTTCTCGTCGAGGTGCTTGGGCAGCACGTACACGCCGATCGGGTAGGCGTCGGGCCGCGTCCAGAGCTCGATCTGGGCGAGCACCTGGTTGGCGAACGAGTTCGACATGACGAACGACGGGTGGCCGGTCGCGTTGCCGAGGTTCATGAGCCGTCCCTCCGAGAGCACGAGGATGCTGCGGCCGGTCGGCAGGCGCCACTCGTGGACCTGCGGCTTGATCTCGACCTTCTCGGCGCCCTCGAGCGACTCGAGCGCGGCCATGTCGATCTCGTTGTCGAAGTGGCCCACGTTCGCGACGACGGCGAGGTGCTTCAGCGCGAGCAGGTGCTCGAGGCGCACGACGTCCTTGTTGCCGGTGCCCGTGACGAGGATGTCGACCTCGTCGATCACCGACTCGAGCCGGGCGACCCGGTAGCCGTCCATCGCGGCCTGCAGCGCGTTGATGGGGTCGATCTCGGAGACGATCACGCGCGCGCCCTGCCCCCGGAGCGCCTCGGCGGCACCCTTGCCGACGTCGCCGTAGCCGGCCACGAACGCGACCTTGCCGCCCATGAGCACGTCGGTGGCGCGGTTCAGACCGTCGGGCAGCGAGTGGCGGATGCCGTACTTGTTGTCGAACTTCGACTTCGTGACCGAGTCGTTGACGTTGATCGCGGGGAAGAGGAGCTCGCCGTCGGCGTGCAGCTCGTACAGGCGGTGCACGCCCGTCGTCGTCTCCTCCGTCACGCCCTTCAGCTCGGCGGCGATGCGCGTCCAGCGGTCGGGGCGCTGCTCGATCGAGCGGCGGAGCGTGTCGAGCACGACCCGGTACTCCGCGTTCGCGTCATCCGTCGCCGCCGGTACCGAGCCCGCCGCCTCGAACTCGCGCCCGCGGTGCACGAGCAGCGTGGCGTCGCCGCCGTCGTCGAGGATCATGTTCGGGCCGATCCAGTCCGCGC
This sequence comes from Agromyces bracchium, assembly GCF_009709675.1. Taxonomy (GTDB): domain Bacteria; phylum Actinomycetota; class Actinomycetes; order Actinomycetales; family Microbacteriaceae; genus Agromyces; species Agromyces bracchium. Next base: position 298,999 of record NZ_WMLB01000023.1, read on the forward strand.
CCGCGGCGTCGGCCTCGGCCGACCAGTCGAAGATGCGATCGGTGCACCACCAGTACTCCTCGAGCGTCTCGCCCTTCCACGCGAAGACCGGCACGCCGGCGGGCTCGTCGACCGTGCCGTCTGGGCCGACGACGACCGCGGCGGCCGCTTCGTCCTGCGTGGAGAAGATGTTGCAGCTCGCCCAGCGCACCTCGGCGCCGAGCGCGACGAGCGTCTCGATGAGCACGGCGGTCTGCACGGTCATGTGGAGGCTCCCCGCGATGCGGGCCCCGGCGAGCGGCTTCGACTCGCCGTACTCCGCACGCAGCGCCATGAGGCCCGGCATCTCGTTCTCCGCGAGGCGGAGCTGATGCCGGCCCGACTCGGCGAGCGAGAGGTCGGCGACCTTGAAGGGCAGGGCGGATGTCGCGGAGGGCGTGACGAGTGACATGCGCCCCATTCTCGCAGCCGCGTGCGCTCGCGGCATCCGCTCGCTCGCCTGCGACTCCCGCCCGCAGATTCTGCGCGGCGGCGGGCTCAGGCGCGGATGAGCGCCAGCACCTCGTCGCGGATCGCGCTCATGGTCGCGAGGTCCTCGCCCTCGACGTTGAGCCGCAGCAGCGGTTCGGTGTTGGAGGGGCGCACGTTGAACCACCAGAACGACTCGTCCTCGGCGGTGATGCCCGTCGCCGTGAGCCCGTCGAGCTCATCGAACTCGACGCGGCCGGTGAAGGCCTCCACGATCCGCGTGTACGCCGCGGGCACGTCGTCGACGGTCGAGTTGATCTCGCCCGACAACGCGTACGGCGTGAACCGCGCGGACATCTCGGACAGCGGCGCCGCCTGCGAGCCGAACTCGGCGAGCAGGTGCATGGCCGCGAGCATGCCGTTGTCGGCGCCCCAGAAGTCGCGGAAGTAGTAGTGGGCGGAGTGCTCGCCGCCGAAGACCGCGCGCGTCTCGCTCATGCGGTCCTTGATGAGCGAGTGGCCGACGCGCGTGCGGACCGCGACCGCGCCGACGGCCTCGATCGTCTCGGGCACGAAGCGCGAGGTGATCAGGTTGTGGATCACGGTGGGCTCGGCCTCGCCGAGCGCGCGCACGCGCGCGATCTCGCGCAGGGCCACGATCGCCGCCACGGCCGAGGGGTCGACGGCCTCGCCGCGCTCGTCGACCACGAAGCACCGGTCGGCGTCGCCGTCGAACGCGAGGCCGAGGTCGGCGCCGTGCTCGCGCACCGCGCGCTGCAGGTCGACGAGGTTGGCGGGGTCGAGCGGGTTCGCCTCGTGGTTCGGGAACGTGCCGTCGAGCTCGAAGTACAGCGGCACGATCTCGAGCGGGAGCGCCGGCAGTCCGGCCGCCTCGCCGAGCACGGCCGGGACCGTCAGCCCGCCCATGCCGTTGCCGGCATCGACGACGACCTTCAGCGGGCGGATGCCGCCGAGGTCGACGAGCGTCCGGAGGTGCCGCGCGTAGTCGGCGAGCACGTCCACGTGCTCGACCCGGCCCGGCTCGGGCACGACCGGGATGCCGGCGTCGAGGTAGTCGGCCGCCCGGTCGCGGATGGCCGCGAGTCCCGTGTCGAGCGAGATGCCCTGGGCGCCCGCGCGGGAGAACTTGATGCCGTTGTACGCGGCCGGGTTGTGGCTCGCGGTGAACATCGCCGCCGGCGCGTGCAGCGAGCCCGAGGCGAAGTAGCTCTCGTCGGTCGAGCAGAGCCCGATCGCGACGACGTCGGCGCCGCGCGCGACCGCGCCGCGGGCGAACGCCTCGGCGAACCCCGGCGAGGAGTCGCGCATGTCGTGCCCCACCACGACGCGGCCGCCCGCCGCCCCGACCTCGTCGACGAACCCCGCCCCGAGCGCCTCGACGACCTCGGCCGTGAGCGCGTCGCCCACGATGCCGCGGACGTCGTAGGCCTTCACGATCGTTTCGAGGCGCGCGCGAGCGCCCGTGTTCGCGGGGGGATTCATGCCGTGAACCCTACCTCACCGAGCGTGACGTGCCGGATGATCTGCCAGCCGCGCGGGGCGGAGGTGCTCGTCGCGTGGCGCGCGCAGAGGTCGTACGAGTGCGGCTCGCGCGTGAACGACAGCGGGCCGAGCACGGCGAGCGAATCGGCGTAGTCGTACGTCAGGGTCGCGACCGCCTCTGCGGTGCATGCGGTGCGCGAACAACGTCTCATGGCGACCCCCAGCGTAGCGATCCGAGCGGCCACTACGATGGAGGTCATGCCCCGTTCCCGTCGTGTCGCCGCGACGTCGGCCTCGCGCAGGCGTCTCGCACGCGACCGTCACGGCCGCGGCATGCGCTCTCCCGTGACCGGCCCGCACCTGCCGCCGCTCCGCACGCGCATCGACGAGTTCGATGTCACGCTCGCGTCGACGGCGGCCTACCTGCGCGGGCTCTGGCCCGAGCTCGAGGGCGTCTCGTTCCAGGTCGCCGACGCGCCGGCCGAGGCGATCCACGACGACCACGTCGATCGGTGGCGGGTGCACCACGACGAGCGGCGCATCGTGTTCTTCCGGCTGCCGATCGTGCGCTTCCTGCGCACCCAGGAGGGCGAGGAGAAGGACGAGAAGCTCCTCGTCGAGAGCTGCGTGTTCCGTGCCGTCGGCGAGTTCCTCGGCCGCGACCCGTGGGAGCTCGCGCCGGGTCGGTACCGCCACCTCTGACGGGTTCGCCGGGCGGCGGACGGGAGCGCGCGGGCGCGCAGGTCTGGCGCGCGGGCGCGCAGGTCTCGCGCGCGGGCGCGCGGGACTACTGGGGGAACACCCGCACCGGGCTGTCGAGCGGACCGGGTGGGGCGATCGGGATCGAGGCGATCCCGCCGTCCCCCTCGAAGGCGACCGCGGCGTGCAGTCCCTCGACGCCGTCGAGGATCAGGCGGTCGCCGCCCTGCACGGCGACGGATGCCGCGCCGCCGGCCGGAACCGTCACCGTGCGCTCGCCGCCCCCGATCGTGACCGTCGCGGCGACCGCCTCACCGTCGGGGTTCGCCAGCACGATGCTCGCGCCCGGCCCGTCGGGGACCGCGACGGCGGCCCGGTCGAGGAGGGCGCCGGTCGCGACGGACCAGGCGAGGTCGGCGAGGATCGGATCCTCGCCCTCCCCGAGGAGCGTGGATCGGGCCGCGGCGACGACCGGCGCATCGGCGTCGACCACGACGGTGTAGGAGCCGGGGTCGAGCGTGCCGAGCGGGAGGTCCGTGACCTGGCCCGGCGCGAGCGTGACGTCGATCTCCGAGACGGCGCTGCCGGCATCGTCGCGGATCTCGACGACGGCGGACGCCTCGGCGTCGTCGGGCGCGAACAGGCGGAGTGCGGGGAAGTCGTCGCCGTCGGCGTGGTCCTCGTCGGGGGCCACGCCCCGATCGTCGGTCACGACGACGCCCGGCACGACCTGTCGCGTCGCGGGCGGCGCCACCGGCGTCGACAGTTCGACGCCGGCGGGCTCGAGCCCGAGCACGACCGAGTGCTGCAGGGCCGCGGCGATCGGCGCGCCGGTGCTCGTGACGTGGACGACGGGCGTGCGCACGCTCGGCGCGAGCCCGGCGAGCGAGACGACGCGTTGGCTCCCCGGCGGGACGACGATGCCGAGGCCCGACGGCGCGTCGACCGGCCCGGTCTCCCCGACCACGCGCAGGTCGACCGTCGAGGCGACCTCTCCGGGGTTGGCGAGCAGCACGAGGCCCGATCGCCCGACGTCGGTGGCACCCGCCAGGAGCCACGAGTCGGATGCCGGCTCCACGCACGATGCTGCGGCGAATCCGCGCAGCGACTCCGTGGCGGCCGTCTGCGACTGGGCGCCGGCGAGCATCCCGGCGAGCACGGCTCCCGGCTCGGCCGAGACGGCGACCGGGCCGCCGTCCGCGGCCGCACCCGCGTTCTCGGGCGCGTCGAGCGGGACCTGCTCGATCGTGGCGGTCTCGGGGTCGGCCGCGACGGAGAGGTCGGGCGCGCCGACCGAGCGCGCGGTCGCGGCCGACGCGGCGTCGTCCGCGAGCGACAGCAGCGGCCCCGGGCACACCCGCAGCTGCCGGCTCTCGGCGGGCTGGACGACCGCCGACGGCGGTTCGGCCGCCACCTCGGGCAGGGGGGCGACGGATGCCGCGAGCAGCGCGCCGGCGGCGAGCCCTCCGGCGACCACCACCGCGAGGCCTCGAGCGACCCACCGGATCACGTCACGCCTCGTCGGCACGGCGACCACCCCCCTCATCGCCGCGTCGCTCGGGTGCGCCGGCGTCGACGGTCGCGCGCTGCTCGGACGACGCCTCGCGCGGGTCCGCGGGCCCGTCGACGGCCGGCGACTCGACCGGCACGCCCCCGGCCGCGGTGTCGTCCGGCGCGGCGGCATCCGTCCCGGTCTCGCCGGACTCGGCCGCGACCACCGCCGGTCGGCGACGGCGACGTCGCACCGACGGGGGCCGCCGGTCGGGCTCCCGGCCGCCGCCCGTCGGGATCGACAGCAGGAGCGCGGCGCCGACGACCATGAGTTGGCCAGCCACGACCCATCCGGCGACCGGGCCCGGGTCCGGGATGCGTGCGCCGGGCGCATCCGGTTCGGCGTCGACGAATCGCCAGATCGGCCCGAAGTCGGTCTCGCCGGTCGCGACGACCTGCGGATTCCCGTCGAGTGCCGCACGAGCGCGCTCGTGGACCGCGGTCGCGGCCGGGTCGGCGGGGTCGGCGTCGCCGAGCAGGACGAACGAGAGACCGAACTCCTCGACCGCGGCCGTCGCGTCGTAGCCGCTGCGCGAGGCGAGGTTGCCGGCGAGCGTCGCGATCGACTCGGTCGTCCCGGTGAGGTCGCGCCGGGTCGACGCGAGGGTCGACTGCTCGTCGAGCGTGGCTCCGGTGCCGCGTTCGATCGTGGCGCGGATCCCCCCATCGGCGGTCGGCTGCATGCGCAGGGTCCCGACCCGTGGATCGGAACCCGCCTCGGCTTCGACGAACGCCGGCAGGGTCCGTTCCGGCGCCGGCCCGACGGCCGTCCGCCCGAGCGCGATGGCCACGACCGTGGGCGCCACGGCGACGATGCCGAACACGGCGACGAGCGTGGCGGCCGCTGCCGCCCCGCGGCGCAGGGTGCTGAGGGCCAGGATGGCGGCGGCGAGGAGCCCGAGCCACATCACGCTGATCCCGGCTCCCGTCCAGACCGGGACGGTCCGCTCGCCCGAGAATGCCACGTGCAGGAGCGTCGCGCCGACCGCGGTGGCGAAGCCGGCCGCAGCGAGGGCGAGTGCGAGCAGTCCGCCGCGCAGGCGGCGCGAGGCGACGACGGCGAGCGCGGCGAGCGCCAGCGGAGCGAGCAGCACCGCGAGGAGGATCGGCGGTGGGACGACCTCCGCGACGAGCCCGCCGAGCGCGTCCTCCCATCGTCCCCATGTGCCGTTCGCCTGCCCGAGTGCGACCTGCGCGACCGTCGGCTCGCCGGCGCCGTGCGGCAGGCCCGGGTCGGCCAGGAGCGAGAGCGGCGCGCCGCGCCCCACCTGCTGGACGATCAGGGGGAGGGCGAGTGCGAGCGCCGGCAGCGGGATTCCGACGAGCCGCACGGCGGCGCGCCCGCTGAGCGGCAGCGCGACGAGCCACGCGAGCACGAGGGCGGGCGCGAGGACCGGGGCGCACGCGACGATCGCGGCGAAGACCAGGGACGCGGCCGCAGCGGCCGCCCACGAGGTCCCCGCCGCGAACATGAGCACCGCGAGCCACGGCAGCAGGACGTGCACGAGCACCGCGGCCGGACGGCCCGCGGCGAGCGCGTCGAGCAGCGGCGGCGCCACCGCCCAGGCGAGACCGCCCAGCACGCGCAGCGACGCGCGCTCGGTGAGGCGGGACGCGGCGAACCATCCCCCGAGACCCGACAGCGGGATGGCGGCGAGCCAGAGCCCGAGCAGGGCCGCCGACGGGTTCCAGAAGGCCGCGCTCCCGAGGACCGCGAGCACGCCCGCGAACGGGTCGGCCGCGCCGACGAACCCGCCGCCGATGTCCCGCCATCCGGCCGCCGCGTTCCGCCACAGGGCGGAGACCTCGTTCGAGAGCGGCAGGAGACCGCCGCCGGAGATCCCTCCCGACGCGAGCAGCGGCGCGAAGAGGACGATCGAGAGTGCGAGGGTGGCGAGCAGGACCCAACCGCCACCGGTCTGGAGGAACTGCAGGTCGTCCGCGCGACCACGTGCCCGCTGGCGCCGCGCCTCGGCCGCCTGCTGCCGTCGCGCCCGGACCTCGTCGGGTCGGATGCGGAGCGGAGCGAGCGCCGACCACTTCGCGGTCCGGACCCGGGCGATGGCGCGTCGCGACCGGACGACGCGCTGCGGCGTGACCATGACCTCGACCGCGGCGGCGAACTCGCCCGGGATGGATCCGGGGGTCTTCACGAGCAGGTGACGGAGCGAGCGCAGCACCGCGATGGGCAGGATCGCGAGCCAGTGCAGCGGCACGAGCACCGCAGGCGCCGAGACGAGCCGCCGGTGCAGCCACGCCGTCCGCGCGATGCGGGCGCGGTGGCGAGCGGCGCGCCCTCCGGGCTCGGAACCGGGGCCGGCGACGCCCGCGTCGCCGAAGCGCAGAACGGCCCCGGGAACGGCGACCACGCGGTGCCCGGCGAGTCGGGCGCGCGTGCCCAGGTCGAGGCCGTCGTCGACCACGGGCAGCGCCGGGTCGAGCCCGCCGAGGTCGCGCCACACCGCGTGGCGCACGAGCATGCCGACCGGGTCGGCTCCGAGGACGTCGGAGAGGTCGTCGTGCTGCCCCTGGTCGAGCTCGCCCTCGACGATCGCCATGCTCCGGCCGCCCCGCGTGACCGACCGGCCGAACCGCACGATGCGACGGGGATCGTCCCAGTCGACGAGCTTCGGTGCGGCGATCGCGGCCGTGCGGGCGTTCTCGAGCGATGCCACGAGCGACTCGAGCGCGGCGGGCTCCGGAGCGGCGTCCTCCGTCAGGAGCCAGAGCGAGGAACGCTCGTCACCGGGTTCGGGCAGCGTCTGCTCGACCGCGGCGATCGCGGCGCCGAACGGCTGCGATGCGCCGAGCGAGACCACGTGCGACGGCCGCTGCGCCTCGACCAGGCGACGGGTGGCGTCGTCGGCGTCCATGAGGACGACGGCGAGATCGTCGGGCGGGCGCGTCTGCGAGCGCAGCGCGTCGAGCGTGGTGCGGAGCCGGTCGCCGCCGTGCTGCACGACGAGGACGGCGGTGACTCTGGGGAACATCGGGGACAGCCTAGGCGGCTGCCCCCGCGGCATCCGTCATCGCCGTGGGCGTGCCGTGAGCACGCCGCGACGCACCGCCTCTGCGCTCAGCCGGCCTGGCGGCGGAGCTTGCGGCGCTCGCGCTCGGAGAGGCCGCCCCAGATGCCGAACCGCTCGTCGTTGGCGAGGGCGTACTCGAGGCACTCCGACCGGACCTCGCAGCCCGTGCAGATGCGCTTGGCGTCGCGCGTGGAACCGCCCTTCTCGGGGAAGAACGCCTCCGGATCGGTCTGCGCGCACAGCGCATCGGTCTGCCACGCCAGTTGGTTGTCGTCGTCTGCGACCCCGCGAACCCCCGGAACGCCGAGCCGCACGGGGTCGACGAACCAATCCTCAGGTACCCCAGAACGATATTCAGGCTTGCCCATATCGTCTCCCACCCAGTTGTACCGACATCCCCGAGGGGTGTGTCTCACCAATTACATCGGTGTAATTCGGTGGAGTCAAGTCGCAGACGGAGAACCCTCAATACCTCCTCGAGGCTTGACAACCGCCGCGACACGCTGGATGCGTTCCCGAGTCGTGACCGGGCTCAGTCGACGGATGCCGCGCGGCGGGCCGACCAGGCGCTCGAGACCATCTCGCGCAGCGAGTGGCGCATGCGCCAATCGAGGTCGCGAGCGGCGAGTTCGCCCGACGCGACGATGCGCGCGGGGTCGCCGGCTCGGCGGGGCGCGATCTCGGGCGTGAAGTCGATGCCCGTCACGGCGGCGACCTCGCGCATGATCTCGCCGACCGAGACGCCGTCACCGGATCCGAGGTTGTAGACGGGCTCGATCGGCTCTCCGGCGTCGAGGCGGCGCGCCGCCGCCACGTGCGCGTCGGCGAGGTCGGCGACGTGGATGTAGTCCCGCACGCACGTGCCGTCCGGCGTCGGGTAGTCGTCGCCGTTGATGCGGGGCGTGCGCCTGTCGAGGAGCGCGTCGAAGACGAGCGGGAAGAGGTTGTGCGGGCTCGGGTCGAACACCTCGTCGGTGCCCGAGCCGACCACGTTGAAGTAGCGGAGCGAGGTGTGCCGCAGCGTCGTCGCGCGCGCCTGGTCGGCGAGCAGCCACTCGCCGATGAGCTTCGACTCGCCGTACGGCGACTCCGGGCGCTTGGGCGTCTCCTCGGTCACGAGGTCGACGTCGGGCGTGCCGTAGACCGCCGCGCTCGAGGAGAACACGATGCGATCGACCCCGCTCGCGGCCATCGCGCCGAGCAGCCGCGCGGTGCCGGTGACGTTCTGCTCGTAGGTGTGCAGCGGTCGCTGCACGGAGACCCCGGCGTACTTGAAGCCCGCGAGGTGGACGACGCCCTCGACGTCGTGCGCCTGCATCGTGTCCTCGAGGAGTGCCCCGTCGAGGATCGATCCGTGGACGAAGGGCGAACCCTCGGGCACGAACGTCCTCCGCCCGGAGGAGAGGTCGTCGACGACGACCGTGTCGATGCCCTGGGCGCGGAACGCCCGCACGACGTGCGCCCCGATGTAGCCCGCTCCCCCGGTGACCAGCCAGCTCATGTCCCGCCTTCCGCCGCCGGCTCCTCCGGCGTCGTGACGATGCTAGCGGCCGGGAGTCAGGCGCGGCGCAGCGGGGCCCGGTCCACGTGGCGCACTCGGTCGCGGATCTCGGGGCGGCCGTAGCCGTCCGAGTCGAGGCGGAGCAGCGTCGCGACGACGCCCCACACCGCGAGGCCGGCGAAGATCAGCAGCACGATGATGTCCATGGCAGAAATTCTGCGCCTTGCAAGATCCTGCCGACAGTGGCAGACTCGCCACTGATCGACACATTCCTGCCAGCCTGCCGATGTCCGGCCGGCACCGGCGACGAGGAGGATCCGTGCTCCAGACCATCGCGTGCATCGCCGTCCCCCAGATGGCGCCGTTCGAGTTCGGCGTGATCTGCGAGGTGTTCGGCATCGACCGGTCCGAGCAGGGCGGCCCGAGCTTCGACTTCCACGTCGTCGCCGCCGAACCCGGCCCGATCTCCACGAAGCTCGGCTTCGACGTCGTCGTGCACGAGGGCCTCGCGGCGGCCGAGACCGCCGACCTCGTCGCGGTCCCCGCCTCCCTCATCGACGAGCCCGCCCACCCCGAGGTGCTCAGGGTCATCCGCGAGGCCGTCGACCGCGGCGCCTGGGTGCTGAGCGTCTGCTCGGGCGCCTTCACGCTCGGTCGCGCCGGCGTCCTCGACGGTCGCCGCGCGACCACGCACTGGATGTACACCGACCAGCTGGCGGAGATGTTCCCCGACACCGAGGTCGATCCCGACGTGCTCTTCGTCCAGGACGGCAGGGTCGTCACGGGCGCGGGCACCGCCGCGGGCATCGACGCGGCACTGCACATCGTGCGCACCGAGCTCGGGGCGAGCGCCGCGAACATCATCGCCCGCCGCATGGTCGTGCCGCCCCAGCGCGACGGCGGCCAGTCGCAGTTCATCCAGACCCCCGTCGTCGAAGCCCGGAGCGACTCGCTCTCGCTCGTCACGGACTGGATGCTCGAGCACCTCGACGAGGACCTCACGGTCGACCGCCTCGCCCGGAAGGCGCTGATGTCGCCGCGGACCTTCGCGCGCAAGTTCCGCGCCGAGACCGGCACCACGCCGAACGCCTGGCTCAACCGTCAGCGGCTCCTCCGCGCGCAGCAGCTGCTCGAGGAGACCGACTTCACGCTCGAGGAGATCGCGCGCGAGACCGGCTTCGGCGCGGCGGCCGTCATGCGCCACCACTTCGTGAAGACACTGCAGACCACGCCCACGCAGTACCGACGGGTGTTCGGCCCGCGTCAGGCCGGTTGAGGGCGAGCGGATGCCGCGGCATCCGCCGCACGAACCCCGGCGCGATCAGCGCTCTGCCGGAGGCACCGTCGCCACCCACGCCACGCCCGCTCCGCCGAACCCGAGCGATCCCTCGTCGGGCGAGACGAACGCGGCCTCGCCGCGCGCGATCGTGACCGCCCCGTGCGCACCGGACACCTCGACCTCGCCCGCCTCGGCGAGCACGATCGCCGGGCCCGCGAGCGCGATGCGGGACGCGGCATCCGCCCCCTCGACCCGGAAGAGCGTGAAGTCCGGCACGGCCGGACGGTACTCGCGGATGCCCGGAGCCGCCTCGATCGGCGCCAGCAGCGGCGGCTCGATCGGCGTGAAGTCGAGCACCTCGAGCAGCTCGGGCACGTCGATGTGCTTCGGCGTCAGGCCGCCGCGCAGCACGTTGTCGCTCGCCGCCATGAGCTCGATGCCGAGCCCCGAGAGGTACGCGTGGATGTTGCCCGCGTCGAGGAACAGGGCCTCGCCGCGCCGGAGCGCCACGCGGTTGAGCAGCAGCGAGATCACGATGCCGGGGTCGCCCGGGTACTCCTCGGCGAGGTCGAGCACAGTCCGGAACGAGGCCGCGAACGACGAGGCGAGCGCCTCGTCGCTCGCAGCGAGTATGACCACGCGCTCGACGAGCCAGGCCGCCTCACCGCTGTCGCCGCCCCGGCCGTCGAGGAGGAGCCAGGCGACCGTCTCGCGCAGCGCATCGGGCCCGCCGAGCCGTGAGGCCAGCAGGTCGATGGCGCCGGGCTGCGGCTCGGGGGACGCGGCATCCGCTGCCCTGAGCGTCTCGACGACGCCGGCGACCTCGTCGACCGGTCGGAATCCCGAGAGCGCCTCGAAGCGCTCGCTCACCGCGACGATGAGCTCGGGCTTGGCGAAGGGGTCCTTGTAGTTGCGGTCGAACGCGTCGATGGGCACGCCCTCGGCCTCCTCGCGCCCGAAGCCGATCCGCGCCTGGTCGGGCGTCGGGTGGGCCTGCAGCGAGAGCGGCCGAGCGGCGGCCAGCACCTTGAGCAGGAACGGCAACCGGGCGCCCTCGCGTGCGTGCTCGGGCCCGAGGGCGAGGGCGGGGTTCGCGGCGATGAGCTCGGCGAGGTCGGCCGCGCCCGCGGCATCCGGACCCACCAGCTCCGCCGGCGAGCCGGCGTGCGCGCCGAGCCAGAGCTCGGCCTCGGGGGATCCGCTCGGCTCCACCCCTCGGAACTCGGCGATCGCGGTGTGGGAACCCCACGCGTAGTCCCTGGGCGCGTTGCGGATCGCGACAAACATGCGGAGAGGGGTCCTTTCACCGTTTGGCCCCAAACTACCAAGCGCTGCGTGCTCGTCCCGCCGCTGCCTAGGCTCGGCGCATCCCCCCGATGAATGAGGAGCAGTCATGTCCTTCGAGCCGCTCGCGAGCGATTTCTACTCGTACGCCTCCCTGCTGACCGACCGCGAGCAGGAGGCGCTCGTGTCCCTCCGCGTCTGGCTCGAGCGCGACGTCCGGCCGATCGTGAACGACCACTGGGAGCGCGCCGAGTTCCCGATGGAGGTCGTGACGCCGCTCGCCGAGCTCGGCGCACTCTCGTTCGCGTGGGACGAGACTCGCCCGTTCGAGAACTCGGCCGTGTTCCGCGGCTTCGTCGCACTCGAGCTCGCACGGGTGGATCCGTCGGTCGGCACGTTCGTGGGGGTGCAGAACGGCCTCGCGACCGGATCGATCGCGGTCGCGGGCTCCGACGAGCAGCGCCGAGAGTGGATCCCGAAGCTCGCCTCGGGCGAGGTCGTCGGCGCGTTCGGCCTCACCGAGCCGCTGTCCGGCTCGGACTCCGCCCGCGGCCTGCAGACCACGGCCCGCCGCGAGGGCGACGAGTGGGTGCTGAACGGCGCCAAGCGCTGGATCGGCAACGCCACCTTCTCGGACATCACGATCATCTGGGCGAAGGACGAGGCCGACGGCCAGGTCAAGGGCTTCATCGTCCCCACGTCGACGCCCGGCTACGTGGCGACGAAGATCGAGGGCAAGATCAGCCTGCGGATCGTGCAGAACGCCGACATCACCCTCACCGACGTCCGCGTGCCCGAGTCGCTGCGACTGCAGAACGCGAACTCCTTCCGCGACACCGCGGCCGTGCTGCGCCAGACCCGCGCCGAGGTCGCCTGGGCAGCGGTCGGCACCGCGATCGGCGCCTACGAGGCCGCCGTCCGCTACGCGACGGAGCGCGTGCAGTTCGGCAAGCCGATCGCCGCCCACCAGCTCGTCCAGGACCTCCTCGTGAAGTGCCTCGGCAACATCACCGCCTCGCTCGCCATGGTCGTGCGCGTCTCCGAGATGCAGGACGCGGGCGAGCAGCGCGACGAGCACTCCTCGCTCGCGAAGACCTACGCCACCGAGCGCATGCGCGAGACGGTCGGCTGGGCGCGCGAGGTGTGCGGCGGCAACGGCATCGTGCTCGACTACGACGTCGCGCGGTTCTTCGCCGACGCCGAGGCGCTCTACTCGTACGAGGGCACGCGCGAGATGAACACGCTGATCGTCGGCCGCGCCATCACCGGGCACGCCGCGTTCGTCTGAACCGATCGCGGCGGCCGGGCGGATCCGGCCGCCGCGATACCCTTGTGCCCATGATCCACGGACGACGGCCGGTGCTCGAGAGCGCGTTCGCCACGTTCGTGTTCTTCACGGCCTTCGCCGGCCAGTTCTGGCGGAACCTGCTCGGCTGGTGGGGCTTCGGCGCGATGGTCGCCGTGGTGCTCATCGGCTCCGTGTGGCTCTGGGTCGCGCGGCGGCCTCGCCCGAGTTGGCGGCGGACCCCGAAGTCGTCCCTGTTCTTCCTCGGGATCGCGACGCTCTCGCTCGCATGGTCGCACTACCCGGGGGGCACGGCCCTCGGGCTCGCGATCCTGTTCGTCACGACGATCGCGGCGCTCTCGCTCACGCTCTCGCTCGGCTGGCACGGCGTGCTCCGCGCCGTGGGCGGCGCACTGAAGTGGGTGCTGGCCCTCTCGCTGATCTTCGAGCTCTGGGTCGCCGTGTTCGTGCGCGAGCCGCTGCTGCCGAACTTCCCCGACTTCGACGCGTCGGCGGGCGAGTTGCCCATGGCGTTCTACTGGTCGCGCGCGATGCTCTTCGACGGCGGCCCGATCGAGGGCATCGTGGGCAACCGCAACCTGCTCGGCATGGCCGCGCTGATCGCCGCGATCCTGTTCGCCGCGCTGCTCGCCAGCGGCGGCATGCGCCGCGCGCAGGGCATCGGCTGGCTGGTCGTGAGCGGCGTCGTCCTCCTGCTCACGCGGTCCGCCACCGTCGCGCTCGTCGGAGTGCTCGTGCTGGCCGCCTACGGCTTCGCGATGTGGGCCCGCCGGGTCGGCCCGGACGGCCGTCGCGTGGTCTACGTCTCCGCGGCCGCGGCGCTCGCGGCATCCGTCGCCCTGCTCGCCCTGCTCTGGAACGCACTGCTCGGCCTGTTCGGCAAGAGCGAGGACCTGACGGGCCGCCTCGACATCTGGGAGTCGGTGATCGGGCTCGCCGCCGAGCGCCCGGTCGTGGGCTGGGGCTACATCGGGTACTGGCAGCCGTGGGTCGAGCCGTTCGACGGACTCGCGGTCCGGAACGGCGTCGAGTACCTCCAGGCGCACAACGCGTGGCTCGACGTGTGGATGCAGCTCGGCGTCGTCGGGCTCGTCGCGTTCGCCTCGATGGTCGCCGGCGCGCTCTGGCGCTCGTGGTTCCTGGCCGTCGACCGGCCAAGGGACGAGCGGGGCGGCCCCGTCGCCTTCTCCGCCATCGCACTCGTCCCGTTGCTGGTGCTGGTCGCCCTGATCGGGCAGTCGCTCGCCGAGAGCCGGCTGCTCATCGAATCCGGATGGATGCTGCTCCTCGCGATCGCCTGGGGCACGAAGCAGCGCCAGTGGTCCCCCGAACCCCTGCCGGCCATGCCGCCGACCCGCTCGCCGAGACGCTGGTCGCGCCCGGAGGTGCACCGGTGAGGTCGGCCCTGCGCGAGTTCGCCGGCTCGGCGCGCTTCGCGCAGGCGGTCACGCTCATGTCCGTCGGGCTCGCGTTCTCGACGCACGCCGTTCGGGCGCTGGTCGGCTGGCCCGGCCTCATCGCCGCACTGGCGACGCTGATCGTGCTCGCGGGCGTCTCGCTCGTCGCGCGGTGGCGAGCGGTGGAGTGGTACGGCATCCTGCCGCTCACGATCCTCGTCTTCGTCGGCTGGTGCGGGGCGTCGGTGATCTGGAGCGACACGCCGGGCCTCACGCTCCTCGGCGTCGGCTACCTGATCACATTCGGCGTGCTCGGCGTCTACGTGGCGCTCATGCGCGACACCATCCAGATCGTGCGCGCCTTCGGCGACGTGCTGCGGGTCCTCCTCGGCGTCTCGCTCGCGCTCGAGGTGCTCTCGGGCATCCTGCTCGACCTGCCGATCGCGTTCCTCGGGATCCAGGGGAACATCGCCACGCTCGGCCCGATCCAGGGCGTGTTCGGCTCCCGGAACATGCTGGGCTTCGTCGCGCTCATCGCCCTCATCACCTTCATCGTCGAGTGGCGCACGCGCAGCGTGCGACCCGCCCGGGCGATCGCGTCCGTCGTGCTCGCGAGCCTGATGCTGCTGCTCTCCGGCTCACCGACGACGTTCGTCGCACTCGGCATCACGCTGCTCGCGCTCGCCGCGCTCTACGGACTGCGTCGCGTGTCCGCCGAGACGAGGTGGCGCTGGCAACTCGCACTGCTGACCTCGGCCGTCGCCCTGATCGTCGTCGGCTGGATCACGCGCATCCGGATCATCGAGCTGCTCGACGCGCGCGGCGAGTTCGACGTGCGGCTCGACGTCTGGCGCGAGGTCTCCCGCTACCTCGCCGTCAATCCGCTGCAGGGCTGGGGCTGGGTCGGGCGATGGCCGGATGCCGCACCCTACGTCTGGGTCGAGCGCGGCGTCGGACGCGACCACTCGTCGGCCCTCAGCGCCTACATCGACGCCTACTTCCAGGTCGGCGTCATCGGCGCGCTGCTCTTCGCCGGGCTCGTGGGCGTCGCCCTCGTACGCGCGTGGCTCCTGGCGTCCGCCCGCCGCAGCGTGGTCTACGCGTGGCCGGCCCTCGCCCTCGTCGCCCTCGGCGTCACGAGCTTCGCCGAGAGCTTCGCCCTCATCGAGGGCGGATGGATGCTGCTCGTCGTCTGCGCGGTGAAGGCCGCCCGCGACATGAGCTGGCGGGACGCGCTCGTGAGCGCGACGCCCGCGCGCCCGACCTGAGTCGGGCGCAGGTCAGACGGGCTGGACGAGGTCGCGGAGCACGTCCTGTCCGCCCAGGCCGTAGCGCGTGTACCGGCCGGTGCGCCACTCCCGGAGCACCGGCCCGAGCCGGTGGACCCGCGACTCGGGCAGGTCGGCCCTCGCTCGCTCGTGGGCGAGCTTGTCCCCGGTCACGGTCGCGACGAACTCCGGTGCCACGCGTCCGGCGAGGTCCGCGATACCCGGCAGTCGCCTCGCGAGCGCGTCGGCACGCGAGAACAGTCGGCCGTTGCGTTCGGTCCGGGGCGCACGCAGGCGATCCACCCGGTCGCGCCAGCCGAGGGAGGTCACGCCGATCTGGTTCGCACCGTGCTGTCGGTACCCGATGAGCCGCTCGGGGAGCACGGCGATGCCCCCGGACACGGCGGCGACGACCGCGAGCCACTCGTCGTGCACCCAGCTCGACGGGAACGGCGCCGCGAGCTCGACCAGTTCACGGCGGACGACCATGGTCGCGCCGGTCAGGAGGTTGCGCCGGAGCAGTTCGTCGAAGGCCGCCGGCCCGTCGAGCGACGCCCGCAACGACTCGTCGATCCCGAGCGTCTCGAACAGGGACGCGTCCATCGGCGCCCCGTCGGCGTCGACGAGGTCCGCATCGCTCGCCACGAGGCGCACCTGCGGTCGACCCTCGAGCACGGCGACCGCCATCGCGATGCGGTCCGGATGCCAGAGGTCATCTTGGTCGCAGAGGGCGACGAGGTCGCCCGTGGCGGCGCGCAGCGCCTGCTCGAAGTTGGCGGTGACCCCGAGCGGCGCCGGGTTCCGGAGCACGACGAGGTCGACGGAACCGCCGGTCGCGCGATGCTCGTCCACGGCTCGCTCGACGACGCCGACCGTGTCGTCGGTGGAGGCGTCATCGCTCACGACGAGTTCGTCGACGGGTCTCCTCTGCGCGAGGATCGTGCGAACCTGCTCGCCCACGTAGCGCCCGCCGTTGTGCGTGCCGATCGCCACCGAGACCCGGACCGGTCGCGGCGCCGGGGACGCGGCATCCGCCCTGCTGCTCATTCCTTGCGGAGCCCGACCTTGAGGACGCCGAGGAACATGCCCGCCATGATGGTCTGCGAACCGAGCATCATGAAGAGCGCGGCGAGCACCGCGGTGCGGGCCGTGGCGCCCGGATCGAGCGGACCGAAGTCAGCGGCGGCCCAGATGGCGAACTGCCAGATCGCGATCACGAGCCCGACGAGGAACAGCGCGAGTCCGACCAGGGCGCCGCTCTCGAGGCTGATCCGGCGTTCCAGCCGGTCGAAGTTGCGCGAGCGCGGGATCCGGAATCCCTCGTGCTGGGCGTAGATCTTCGTCAGGATCGCGAAGAGCACCGACTGGTACCCGACCACCGTGAGCGCCGCGAGGTACACCTGGCTCAGCAGATCGAAGCCGACGTCGCCGAAAACCACCGGGCCGAACGTGAGCGCGAGCGTGCCGAGGAGTCCGAGGAAGAACGCGATCGCACCGGGGATCAGGAAGAGCCAGCGCGGGCTGAAGATGAGCAGGAACCGCAGGTGCCGCCATCCGTCGCGCCAGCTGCGCAGGTGCGGCGGCCTGCTGCGGCCGTCCTTGTCGAGCGTCGTGGGCACCTCGGTCACCCGGAGTCCGCCGAGCGTCGACTTCACGACGACCTCGCTCGCGAACTCCATGCCGGTCGTCTGCAGGTGCAGGTCGAGCATCGATTGCCGGTGGAAGCCCCGCAGGCCGCAGTGGAAGTCGCCGATCGGCGAGCGGAACAGCACGCGGCCGACCCACGACAGCACGGGGTTGCCGAGGTACTTGTGCAGCGGCGGCATGGCCCCCTCGGCGATGCCGCCGCGGAACCGGTTGCCCATGACCAGCTGGTCGCCGGCGCGGAGCCGCTCGACGAACGCGTCGAGGTTCGAGAAGTCGTAGCTGTCGTCGGCGTCGCCCATGATGACGTAGGTGCCGCGCGCGGCCTCGATGCCGCCCAGGAGTGCGCTGCCGTACCCCTTGGCGGGCACGTCGACGACACGGGCGCCGTGAGCGCGCGCGATCTCCTGCGACCCGTCGGTCGACCCGTTGTCGGCCACGACGACCTCGCCGACGACGCCGCTGCGTTCGAGGTACCCGTTCGCCTTGTCGATGCAGGTGGCGAGGGTCTCGGCCTCGTTCAAGCACGGCATCACGATCGAGAGCTCGATCGTTTCGGTCGCAGCGGGCATGTCGCAGTGGGGTCCTGTCGGTGTGGGAGGGCGAGTTCATCGTACAGAATGAGTCATCGTGGAACTCGGACTGGTGGTCTCGACGCTCGGTCGCGTCGAGCCGCTGCAGCGCCTCCTCGACTCGCTCGCCGGTCGGCTCGGCCGGGGCGACCAGCTCGTGATCGTGGCGCAGCGCAACCTCGCCGAGGTCGAGGCCATGATCGAGCGATTCGATGCGGGCGCCGGGAGCGCGGTCGTCACCTCGAGCGAGCCGGGCGCCGCCCGCGGCCGCAACCACGGCGTCGCCGCGCTCACCGCGGCCGACCCCCTGCTGGTGTTCCCCAACGACACCACCTGGTTCCCGGAGGGGACGCTCGAGGCCCTGCGGGCACTCCCCGACGACACGCGGCTCGCCGCGATGACCGTCGTCGACGAGCACGGACCGAAGTTCGCGCTCCCCTCGCCCGGCACGCCCTTCGACCGCTGGAACGCGTGGAGCGTCATCGAGATGGGACTGCTCGTGCGGCGCACCCTCTTCGACGCCGTCGGCGGCTTCGACGCCGACCTCGGCACGGGGGCGCCGACGCCCTGGCAGGCGGGCGAGGCGACCGACCTCCTGTTGCGCATCCAGTCCCGCGAGCCCCGTGCGAGTGCGGGGATCACGTGGCTGCCGCCGTCGGTCGCGGTCGGCGGGATCGCCGACGCCCACGGGCTGGAGCGCGCGGAACGCCGACGGAAGCTCCGCGCGTACGGTCGCGGGCTCGGCCTCGTCGTCACGCGCTGGCGCTATCCGTGGCCGTGGCGGATCGCGTTCGTCGGCGGCGGCCTCGCGTTCGGCCTGCGCCACGGCGGCGACTACGGCGCGCTCGACGGCTGGTGGGTCTTCCTCGGCCGGCTCGAGGGCGCGCTCGGCCGCACGCTCGGCGGCGCGCTCGGCGGAGCCGCCGGGGTCGAGGCGGTGCGTCGATGAGCCTCGAGTCCCCCGCCCCGATGCGCCTGCGCCGGGCCACCATGAGCGCCATCACGCTGCTCGGCGGCGTCTCGCTCGCGGTGATCCCGGCGGCGACCGTGTCGATCGCCTCGCGCCTGTTCACCACGGCCGAGCAGGGCGTCATCGCCGTCACGGTCACGGTCGCGACCTTCGCGGGACAGCTCGCCTTCGCCGTCATCGTGGAGTCGCGCCTCAGCTCGGCGGGCACCGAACGACGCGTGGTGTTCCCCCTGTGGCTCGCCGCGGCATCCGTCGTCGCCGGCGTCGCCGTCATCGCGACCGGGCCGAACGTGGTCTCGCTCTGCATCGGGCTGCCGGTGCTCGTCGCCGCGCTCGAGGTCGGTCGCGGGGTCTCGGTGGCCGAGCGCCTGGACCGCCGCGAGATCTGGGCGTCGATCCTCGTCGGCGCGGGTGCGCTCGTGGGCGTGCTCGCCGGCTTCGCGGGCCAGGACTGGGCCCTCGCGCCGCTCGTCGTGGGCATCGTCGCGGCGACCGTCGTGCGCTGCCTCCCCGTCGAGCATCGCGCGAGCCGACCCGAGCGGCGCGTCATGGGCTGGGTGGTCGCCGACACGGCGATCACGGGCGCCGTGTACCCGCTGCTCAACTCGATGATCCTCGCGTTCCTCGGCCCGAACGAGGCGGTGCTGTTCGCCGCGATCTCGACGGTGTCGGGCCTGCTGGCGATCCCGCTGAACTTCATGCGGCTGCGCCTGCTCAAGGAGCACTCGGGGCTCGACATCGTCGTGTCGGCCGGCGCCGTGGTCGCCGCGATCGCCGCCCTCCTCGTCGCCGAGCAGCTCGGCCTCTTCGGCTTCCTGTTCGGCGAGGCCTGGACGACCTCGGCGACGCTCCTGCCGCTCCTCGTCGCCTGCGCGTGGCGCGCGGCCTCGCTCGCGACCACGATCCCGTTCGCCGCGCTCCGACGCCGCGGCGAGGTGCGGCTCGTCACCGGGCTGCGCGCGCTCGTGTCGGCCATCACGTTCGCCCTGGCCGGACTCGCCCTCGCCACCGGGTCGCTCGCGGCGGTCTTCGCCGGGCTGCTCGTCGCCGAACTCATCTCGGCGGTCGTCTACGAGGCGGCGCGGCGTCGCCGGGTCGCCGCCGAGCGCGTCGCCGCCGAGCAGGTCGCCGCCGAGCAGAGCGGTGCCGAGCAGAGCGCTGCCGAGCAGAGCGCTGCGAAGGCCGGGGCGGATGCCGCGGCACCGGCCGGCACGGAGGCGGCCGGGTCGGCGCGCCACGCGCGCGACGAGCGACCGGATGGCGGGACGCCGTGACCCGGATCCTCGTCGACCTCCTCTTCCACACCGGCCGCAAGGGCGGGATGGAGTCGTACGTCCGCGAGCTCTATCCGCGACTCGGCGAGCTGCGCCCTGACCTCGAGCTCGTCGGGCTGGCCTCGACGGAGCTCGTCGAGGCGGGCGCGCCGTGGTTCCCCGGCGAGCTCGTGGCATCCGGTCGCTCCGGCGAGGACCGCGTCGCGTGGGCCCGCGGCGAGCTGCTCGACGTCGCGCGGCGTGCCGCGCGGCTCGACGCCGACCTCGTGCACGCGCCGGCCAACCTCGGTCCGATCCGGACCCGCACGCCGATGGTCCTCACCGTGCACGACCTGCTCCCCTTCCGGCACCCGGAGTACGTCCCCGGTCCGTACGCTCCGGTGCTCCGCTGGATGATCCGCGGCGCGGCGCGCGCCGCGCGGCGGGTGCTGACCGTGAGCGATGCGACCGCCGGCGACCTCACCGCCCTGTTCGGCGTCGACCGGACGCGGATCGACGTCGTGCCGCTCGCGAGCGGGGCGCCGGTCGGAGAGGGCGGCCGGGCCGCCGACACGGCTCGGTCGGACGACCTCGTGCTCGCGATCGGCAACCGCATGCCGCACAAGAACTTCGTCGCGCTGCTCGAGGCGGTGGCACTCCTCCCGGTCGAGCGTCGTCCGCGCGTCGTCGTGACCGGCAGCCACGACGACGACCCGCTCGCGCCCGAGGTGCGTCGCCTGGGGCTCGAGGACCGTGTGCGACTCGAGCGCTGGGTCTCCGCCGACGAGCTCGAGCGGCTCTATGCGGAGGCGGCGCTGTTCGCGTTCCCGACCCGGTTCGAGGGCTTCGGCCTGCCGCTCATCGAGTCGATGGCGCGCGGCGTCCCCGTTGTGGCATCCGACCTGCCGGTGCTCCGCGAGGTCGGCGGCGAGGCGGCGCGCTGGGTCGACCCCGACGACCGGGCCGGGCTCGCCCGCGCGATCGACGCGCTCCTCGGTGATCGCGCCGAGCGCGAGCGGATGTCGCGGGCCGGCCTCGCGCGTGCGGCGGGCTTCTCGTGGGAACGCACCGCCCGCGGCACGCTCGACTCGTTCGAACGCGCCCTCGCGGGCTGAGCGTCAGCGACGCAGCCGTGCCGCCCGTCGGAGCAGCTCATCCACCGATCCGCCGAGGTTCCGGTGCGCGCGCTCCCTGGCGAACCATTCCGCGGTCGAGCGGCGCAGGTCGTCGCCGCCGTCGAGCACGGCTCGGATGGCGCCGCCGAGCGCCTCGGCCGAGGCATCCGTCGCCACCGCGCCGTTGACGCCGGGTTCGACGAGCTCGGCGGCGGCGTTGTCCTCGCCGGCGACGACGATCGACGGGACGCCGACGGCGGCGGCCTCGGCGACCACGAGCCCGAACCCCTCGCGGGCGGAGGGATTCACGAGTGCCGCGGCACCGGCGACGACCGCGTCGAGGTCGTCGTCGCCGAGGCGGCCGAGGAAGTGCACGGCATCGGCGACGCCCGCATCGGCGGCCGCAGCCCTGGCGCGCTCGGTCTCCGGGCCTGCGCCGACGACGCGCGCCTCCAGCCCGGGGAACGCGCGCCGCGCCACCGCGAGGGCGGGAGGCAGGGCCTCCAGTCGCTTGTCGGCGATGTGACGGCCGATGAACACGACGTAGGCGCCGTGCGCAGCGGGGCCGACCCCGGCCACCTCCCGGTCGACGGACCCGCGCGGTGGACCCGCGAGGTCGAGCAGGCCGAGCACGATGGGGTCGGCGCCCGCCAGCGCCGCGCGCAGCCGCGCGCGAGTGAAGTCGCTGTTCACGAGGCGGATGTCGCCGATCCGGACCGCGAGCCACTGCAGCACCGCGGCGATCGTCCCGGTCGCCGCGCCCGCATACGCGCGCCACTTGCGCGCGGGCCACACCTCGAGCCAGTCGACGGCGATCACCACGGGCCGCCCGAGCAGCGCCGCACGGACGGCGAAGACGTTGAGCACGGGAAGCGCGGCCACGACCACGAGGTCGACCTCGCGGCGGTGCCGGAGGAAGTGTCGGAACAGGCCGAACGCGAAGGCCACGGCGCTGCGCGTCGTGCGGACGCCCGCGTCGTCGTAGATCTCGCCGCGCCACACCGACACGAGGTCGAACGGCGCACGCGGCGGCGCCGAGGCCGGCCACTGGGCGCGGGTGACGTAGCTCACCCGCGATCCGCGCGCGACGAGCTCCTCCGCCATCCGCCGGTAGACGCGTTCGCCGCCCCCCGTGTTCACCGGGAAGAGGCAGTCGTAGCAGATCGCGACGCGTGGTGCGCTCATGCGGAGGCGTCCGCGGGTCGGGCGGCGATCGCACCGAGCCGGCCCACGAAGACCGCGAATGCGGCCGATGCGAGCGAGTACAGCCCCACCAGCAGCATCCAGCCGCCCGGGGGCTGCCACTCCGGTGCGAGGACCATCTCGGTGATGCGGTCGTCGAGCCCCACCACGTAGCGGTACATCACGAAGAGGAACGCGTAGGCGCCGAACGCCGACAACATGACGGCGCCGAGCCACGTGTACCTGACCGACATCCACGCGACCCGCTCGGCGTACGGCGAGGAGAGCAGCCAGCCGACCAGGATGAGCGCGCCGAGGTAGAGGAACAGGCCGTACCGCCCCTGCCAGATGATCCCGGTCTGCGCGACCGAACGGGACTGCACGAGCACCGGCACGAGGACGCAGGCCGCCACCGCCACGGCGATCACGACCGCTGCGCGCCGGTCGGCCGAGCCGACGGCGAGGAACACGATGGCGGCGACGACCGCGGCCACCGCCCACAGCGACCAGCCCGGGAGGACCGCGTCGAGCCAACCGAACTCGCCGATCGACTGCTGCAGCAACTCGTCGGTGAGGCGCAGCATGTAGACCGCGCCCTCGAGGAAGCCGGCGCCGACCAGCGGCGCATCGCCCTCGTTCGCCTGGCTCGAGAGGCTGCCGCCGAGGAGCGTCCAGCCGAGCGAGAACAGCCCGAACACGGCGATCACGGCGATCCAGATGTAGCTGCGCGCGGTGGTGAACAGGCGGCGGACCGGCCTCCAACCGACCGTCAGCGCCGCGAGCGCGACGATGACCACGAGCCAGAGCGGGCCGAGCGCGCGGGCCGTGACGAGCGCGGCGGCCGCGGCGGTCGTGACCACCCACAGCCAGGTCGTCGAGAACACCACGTCGGAGCCGTCGTCGTCGTGCGCCTCGAGGAGCCGGAGCAGCGCCATCCAGAGCGCGACCGAGGCCGCGATCTCGAACCCGTTCGGGTTCACCGAGCCCATGAGGTACACGCACAACGGCAGGGCGGCGAACGCGAGCACCAGCGGCATCCAGCGCTGTCGCGGACTCGCGAGCGCCGACTGGAAGGCGGCGCCGACGAACAGCGCCCCGATCAGCGCGCTGACGACGCGCATGGCGATGAGTCCCGCATCGCCGCCGAGGAGCAGCGAGGGCCATCCGACCAGTGCGTAGTACACGGGGTTGTAGGCGCCGGTCCACGTGTTGAACCAGTCCTGGCCCCGCTCGCCGCCGAGCTCGGCGCCGCAGTCGGCCGACCGGTTCTCATCGCCCGCGTAGCAGAGCAGCGCTGGGTCGTACCGGAACTCGTCGGGCAGCCGCACGACGAGGTGCATCACGCCCTCGACCTCCTCGCCGACGAGCTGACCGTGCGCCTGCGCGATCGCCTTCATGGCATGGGCGTTCTCGTCGGGCGCGGAGAGGATCGGACTCGCGAACGCCCACAGGATGCCGAGGATCGCGGTCAGGGCGAACCCGACCAGGCCGGCCCGATTCGCCGCCGTGCGTCGTGCGGCCCTCGTCGATGCGTTCACCCCTGCTCCCGCTCGATCGATGGCATGACCGCCCGAGTCTAGCAACGGGCGTCCCGGCTGGCGGGCACCGCGGTCACTGGACGGTGATCGTGCGGCACCCGGCGGAGACCGTCGAGCCGGGGCTCACCTGGTCGATGGCGTACGTGCAGACCGAGTGCGCGCCCGGCGAGAGGCCCGTGAGGTCGGCGCGGAACCCGTGCAGGTCGCCCATGCCCGGGTACACGGTGCCCAACCCCTCCTTGACGAGGCTCGCCTCGACGGATGCCGCGCCGACGCCGTCCACGTAGACGTGGACGCGGATCGGGTCGACCGTGTCGGGGTCGAATGCCCACCCGCGGACGACCGCGGTGCCGGGCGTCGCCCCCGCCGCCGCCTCGTCGATGAAGATCTTCGGCGAACCCTGCGGCATCGTCACGTCGAGGCAGCCGAGCTTCGTCGTCCCGCCGCCCGCGACGTTGATCGCGTACGCGCAGACCGAATGCCTGCCCGGCGCGACGCCGGAGAGCTGCGTGGCGAACCCGTGCGCCGAGCCGTAGCCGGGCCAGGTCGGCGAGGTGCGCTCGACGTCAGCGGGGACGGACGCCCACCCCGTGCCGTCGACGTAGAGGTGCACCCGGATCGGATCCACGACGTCCGGGTCGTAGGCCCAGCCCGAGACGTCGATCCGGCCGATCGTCGGTGCGGCCGCCGACTCGAACTCGCCCACCGGCGATCCGCTCGGCATCGCGACCTGGGGGCACCCGATCCGCTTGGTGGCGCCGCCCTGCACGTTGATCGCGTAGAGGCAGACGGTGTGCGTGCCGGGTCCGATGTCGGGGATCGTCGCCTCGAAGCCGTGCCGGTCGCCGAAGCCCGGCTTGGCCCGGTCGAGGCCCTCCTTCACAGTGTCGGCGGCGATCGACGCGCGGCCGACGCCGTCGACGTAGACGTGGACGCGGATCGGATCGACGGTGTCGGGATCGAGCGCCCAGCCGCGCAGTTCGATCGCCCCCGGCGCTCCGGCGATCTCGTCGATCACGCCGAACGGCGTCCCCGACGGGATGGCGACCCGGACGCAGCGCAGCAGGGTGTTCGATCCGGCGCCCACGTTGATGGCGAAGGCGCAGACCGACCGGATTCCCGGCGAGAGGTTCGCGATGCGTGCCGTGAACCCGTTCGTCCCCGACCCGCCGGACCCGTCGGCGGAGACGGAGGCCGCTCCGACGCCGTCGACGTACACGTGGACCCGGACCGGCGAGGTGCTGTTCGGATCGGTCGCGGTGCCGGAGACCTCGATGGCCTTGAAGCCGCCGACCGCGCGCGTCACGTCGCCGACCGGGGAGTCGTTGCCCTTCGTCGAGCCGAACCAGTCGGTGAAGAGGCGCCAGAAGTTGCGGTTGCCGTACGACGAGCACGAGTCGCCCGTGCCGTAGAGGTTGGCCATGGCCGCGGAGTTCGGCGTGTACGGCGTGTAGAGGTACAGGCCCGCCGTCGCCTGGTTCTTGATGTAGACGGTCTTGGTGCCGCAGCCGGTGTTCGGGTGGTACAGGATGCTGTTGTTACGACCGGCCTCGTAGGCGCGACCCGTCGGCGCCGCGGCGTAGCGCTTGAACTGCAGCGCAGCCGCGTAGACCTGGTTGAAGAAGCCGTAGTACTGGCTGTCGCAGTCGGCCGTGTCGGGGCAGCCGTACCCCGTCGCGCTCCGGTACTGCCGGTCCGACGGCGTCGCGTCGGTGACGAGGCTCTGCTCCTTCTCGAGCAGGACGATCATCGCTCGCGGGTTGATGCCGCACACCTGCGAGACGTCGTAGATGATCTGCGCGGCGGACTGGTTCGACCTGCCGGTGTACGCACCGCAGCGTCCGGACTCGCCGGCCTTGCTCACGGTGTTGGTGACGTAGCCCTTGAGGCACGTCGGTCCGGTCGTCGCCTGGCAGGTGGGCACGCGGGCGTTGAGGAAGGACTGGATGGCGGAGACGCTCATCGTCGACCGGTCGTAGAAGACCTGGTCGCTGATGATCATGCCGGGATCGAAGTCCCGCGCGTCGGCCGCCGACGCGGCCTGCCGCGGCGTCGCGGCATCGACCAGGGTCACGCCCGCGACGGCGAGCAGCAGCATGACGAGTGCGAGCGCGCGTCGTCTCATCCGGGCACCTCGACCTTCTCCTCGTTCGAGTACGTCCCGCCGTAGCCGAGCCGCACGGACCACGTACCCGGTCCGAGTTCGTCGACCTGGACGTACGCCGATCCGCAGTCCAGGCTGCTCGGCCCGGGTTCCGGAACGGTCTCCCTGGTCACGGTGCGGCCGTCGAGCCCGAACTCGAAGACGCAGTCCGCCGACGCGTCGAGCGTCCCGTCGACGAGACCCGAGGCGATCACCTCGTTCGAGGGCTCGTTCCAGACCGCCTGCGTCAGGACGGGTGACGCCGGAGCGGGCGGTTCCGTCTCCGTCGCCTCGGGAGCGGTGGGCGACGACGGCGATGACGAGGGGGCCACCGCTCCGAGATCGCACGCGGAGAGGAGCAGCGCCATGGCGAGGCACCCGGGACCCGCGATCCACGACACCGGCGAGCGACGCACGGAGTCCCCCTCTCCCCTCGGCTGCGTCGTCAGGGTAGCGGCCGGTCGTGGCGCCGGGCGGACGCCACGCGGAGGGGCTCCGGGCTCAGTCGGCGTCGCCTGCGCCGCGGCGGCGCGCCAGGAGCGCGCCGATCGCCGCCCATGCCACCAGCAGGGTCACGGTGATCACGGACACCCAGACACCGGCCGTGAGACCGGGAGTGGAGTAGGTCAGGACCACCTCGTGCTCGCCTTCCTCCAACGCCACGGCGCCGGCGGCGTGGTCGGCCGGAAGCAGTTCCACGGTCGAGCCGTCGACGGTGACGTTCCACCCCGGGCGCCGGAAGGAGTCCTCGATCACGAGCAGTCCGCTGCCGCCGTCGACCTCGACGGTGAACGCCTGGCGATCGGGGTCGGGACCGTCGACCTCGTCGATGACGGCGGTCGACCCCGAGTCGGCCGGCGGTGCCTGCGTCGCATCGATCACGACCGCGTCCCGGCCGACCGTTCCGTCCGCCATGGCGGCGAGCCGCTCGTCGGGGTCGGCGATCGCGACGGCCTCGTCCGCCCAGCGCACCCGTTCGAGGGCGTCGGTGCGCTCGAGCACGGTGGCGTCGCCCGTGTGGACGACGCGCAGCCCGTCATCCGCCGGCCGCGTCACGTCGATCGCGAGCGTGCCGTCGGCTTCCGCCGCGACGTCGACGGGACCGTCGGCGCCGTCGAGCACGACACGCGCGATCCACTGCTGCTCGTCGGGCAGTGCTTCGGCGTCGAGCGCCACCCAGCGCTGACCGGAGAACGCGGGGACCCAGGTCGACGTCGCGGCGAGCGACTCGCCCGACGCCGGGTCGACGAGCTCGACCCGGATGTCCACGCCCGTCTCCGATGCGGCGATAGTGTTCTGGACGGTGAAGGCGACCCCGCGGACGGGTCCGGTCCGCACCGAGCTCTCGAGCTCCGCGCCCGCCGCGGCGACGACCCCGGCCGGCGCCGCGCCCTCGACGTCGCCCGGGAGCGCGAGCCCGGGGTCGGCGACGAGGTAGTGCACGGCGAGCCGATCGAGGATGGGCGACCGCCCGTACTCCGCGATGCCTTCGGGTCGCAGGGTCGAGTACGTGGCGCTCTGGAGCGCCCCTTCGTCGACCTCGAGGAGCAGGTCCTTCCACTCCGGCGTCATGAACGCGTGGCCGCCGACCGCGCGCATCCGGTAGGACGAGCTGGAGCCGGGGAGCATCGTCTGCCCGACCGTGGCGAAGCGCGAATCGCCGAGCTCCTCCGCGAGGAACTCGTGCGCGGGCGACGACGGGTAGAACGTGTCGAGCTCGGACTTCGGCCACCACGCGGCGGCCGTGAGCGTGGCCGGGATGACGAGCGCGACGGGGATGACGATCCCCGCGAGCACGCGGAGCAGCCGGGCGCGGAAGAAGTACGCCAGCACCACGATGACCGTCGCGGCGATCGCCGTGAGGCCGATCGCGGCGACCTGCCGTGCGATCAGGGGGAACTGCGCGGGCGGGACCTCACGGAGCACGTCGAGTACGAGGACGACCGCGCCGACCCCGAGCACGATCGGCAGGAGCAGGCGAAGCACGAGCACGACGCGACTGCCCGTGCCCGATCTCCAGGACTTGCGGATGCGGGCGCCCGGCGCCTCCGGGCCGACGACTCGATCGAGGCCGAACGCCGCCAGCACCGCCGCGCTGAACCCGACGATGACGCGCAGTCGGCCGATCGGGTTGTTCGAGAAGATCGGCAGCTCCTGGGCGAGCGCGAGCGTGGGGCCGCCGACGTAGATGAGGACCACCGCGACGAGCAGCATGCCGGCGAAGAAGATCGGCACGCCGCGCTGGACCGCGACGCGGCGTCGGAAGAGCGCCATCGTCCCGAGGAGGACCAGCGCGACCGCGCTGAAGTACGACAGGTGCTCGACGGGATGCCCCGCCCAGGTCCCGATCGTCGGCCCGCCGTTGATGTCGGGGACGAGCCCGGAGGCGAGGTCCTCGAACGGCAGGTGGGAATCCGCCGACTGCTCGCGGATCGAGAGGTCGATCACGCTCAGCGCGTTGAGCGCGAACGGCACGAGCTGCCACGCCGCGAGGATCAGGCCCAGCAGGACGCCGCCGGCGGCGACCGCGCCCGAGACGAGGATCTCGCGGATGCCGCGCCGGAGGACGAACGCGCGCACGATGACGTATGCCGCGCCCGCGTAGAGCGCGTACCCCGCGATGGCGGGGAAGCCGCCCAGCATGAGCCCCGCGACGGCGATGCCGACCGGCACGATGTCGCGCGCGCGGGCCTCGGCCACCGCACGCTCCAGGGCCCAGAACAGCAGCGGGATGAACGCGGCCACGCGGGTCTGCGGCCAGTTCGTCCAGGCGATCATGAACCCGGACGAGACGAACACGATGCTCGCGAGCGGCCAGGCGACCTGGCGGACCCGGAGTCGGCGCAGGAAGAGCGACATGCCGAGCGTGACGAGCGCGATCTCGAGCAGCTTGACGACCGCCGCCGCATACGACGCCGGCAGCAGCCACCACGGGAGCGACAGCGGCGAGTAGGCCCCGGAGTTCGGGAGACCCGCCAGTTCCGCCCCGCCGGCCACGTAGGGGTTCCACTCGGGGAAGACGCCCGAGCGCACCGAGTCGACGAGGAGCATCGTCTGCGGGGCCATCGAGTCGATGGTGTCGCCGATCAGGCGGTTGGTCAGCGGGGTCGGGTCCGCGAGGTCGGACTGCCACGGCGGGAGCCAGGCGAGCAGTTGCGTGCCGAGGAAGGTGCCGACCCCGATGAGCGGAAGTCCGATGGAGAGCACCGTGAAGGCGACGAGCGACCCCCAGGAGGCGATCAGGTCCCATCGGACGGCGGCCAGCCGGTTCAGCAGGGCGCGCCGGCCGGTCGCGGGTCGGCGGTTCGAGGGCGTGGCCGTCGACACATATACTCCTCGGGTACGGGGGGACCGACACAGTCTACGCACGCCGCCACGCACGGCGATGCCGGTCCGCCCTCCGCGGCCTGCGATAATGGCGTGCCCCCGCGCTCCTCCCCCGAGAACAGAAAGCCCCATGAAGGTATTCGTCCAGATCCCGTGCCTCAACGAGGAAGAGACCCTTCCCTCGGTCATCAACTCGATCCCCCGTGAGATCCCCGGAGTGGACGAGGTCGAGATCCTCGTCATCGATGACGGCTCGACGGACCGGACCGTGGAGATCGCACGCGAGCTCGGGGTCACCCACTTCGTGCGCCACGCGCGGAACATGGGCCTCGCGCGCTCGTTCGCGGACGGCGTCGACTACGCACTGCGCAACGGCGCCGACATCGTCGTGAACACCGACGGCGACAACCAGTACCCCCAGGCGCGCATCCCGGAGCTCGTGCAGCCCATCATCCACGGCCGGGCCGAGATCGTCGTCGCCGACCGCCAGACGGGCAAGATCGAGCACTTCTCGCGGTTCAAGAAGATCATGCAGCGCTTCGGCAGCTGGGTGGTCAACAAGGCCGCGGGAACGGACCTCCCCGACGCCGCCAGCGGATTCCGGGCGTACTCGAAGGAATCGCTCATCCGCCTGAACGTCGTGACGCGGTTCAGCTACACGATGGAGACCATCATCCAGGCCGGCTACAAGCGCCTGGCGATCACGAGCGTCCCGGTCGAGACGAACCCGAAGACCCGCGAGTCGCGGCTGTTCAAGAACATCTGGCAGCACATGCTGCTCTCCGGCTCCGCGATCACCCGCGCGTACCTCATGTACCGCCCCTACATCGTGTTCGCCTCCCTCGGCGTCATCCTCGCGGTCGCGGCCCTCATCCCGTTCGTGCGGTACCTCGTGCTGGTGGCACTCGACGTGCAGGGCGATCACCTGCAGTCGCTGCTCATCGGCGCCATCCTCGCGACGGGCTCGCTGCTCTCGTTCGCGCTCGGGGTGATCGCCGACCTCACGAGGATCAATCGATCCCTGAGCGAGGACGCACTCGAGTACCTCAAGATCCAGCGGTATGGCGACTGACCTCGTCGAGCGCCTCCGGGCCGCCGGCCGCGCGGTCGCAGGGTCGGCCCCGGTCAGGTGGGCGCGTCGTCACAAGCGCGCGCTCGCGATCGCCGTCATGGTCGCGTTCTTCGCGTTCATCATCGGCTACATCGCGCTGAACCCGTCGATCATCGACGACGTGCTCTCGGTCGGCTGGGGCACGCTCGCCCTGCTCCTCGGCCTGTACACCGTCATCCTGGTGACCCACTTCGGGATCCTCGAATCCACCATCCGACTGAGCGGGCATCGCCTGCCGTTCGGCGAGGGCCTCCTGCTCACGGTGTACTCGACCGTGTCGAACTTCTTCGGGCCGCTGCAGAGCGGTCCCGGCATCCGCGCCGCCTACCTCAAGACGCGGCTCGGCATGCGGCTGCGCGACTACACCTACGCGACGCTCTACTACTTCTTCGTCTTCGCCGTGCTGAACGGCGCCCTGCTGTTCTGCACGACGCTGCCGTGGCTCTCCGCCCTCGGGCTCGTCGTCGGCGCCGTCCTGATCGTGATCGTCGTCCGCCGCGTCGGGCTGTCCCACCGCTGGCCGCAGCTCGCGGCGATCGGCGCCGTGACCGTCGCCCAGGTCTTCATCATGGCGACGATCTACTTCGTCGAGATCAACGCCGTCGGGACGGGCGCCTACACGTTCGCCCAGGCGATCGTCTACTCGGCGAGCGCCAACCTCTCCCTCTTCGTCTCGATCACGCCCGGCGCCATCGGGTTCCGCGAGGGATTCCTCATCTTCGCCGAGGGCCTCCACGGGGTCCCGGTCGACACCATCGTCGCCGCGGGCATCGTGGACCGCGCCTTCTACGCGCTCTTCCTCGGCCTACTGTTCGTGATCTCGAGCATCTTCCACGTCGGCCGCATGCTGCGCGCCAAGAGCGGCACGGAGCTCGATCGCGATGCGGTGGACGGAGAATAGGCGCTCGTACAGCTCGCGACCCCGCGACCCGATGCGGGAGAGCTCATCGGTGTGGTCGGCGGCCCAGCCGACGGCGTCGGCGAGGGCGGCCGAGTCGCCCAGCGGGACCACGAGCGCGTCGGAGCGGTCGGTGAACACGTCGCTCTCGAGGTTCTCTCCGACGACGGTCGGCAGCGCGCACGCGAGGAACTGGTAGGTCTTCCCCGTCACGACGAACTGCGCCTGCGTCGTCGCGCCGAACGGCCCGCCCAGCATCAGGTCGTGCTCGGCGAACAGGGCGGGCAGCTCCGCATACGGCACCCAGGACACGTGGCGGACGCGAGCGCCGCGCGAACCGGCCTCGGCGATCCGCTCCGCGTCGTCCTCGCCGCCGCCGACGAACGTGAACGAGACGCGCGCGTCGGCGGCGAGCGACTCCGCGGCGGCGAGGACGACCTCGAGCCCGTGCAACGGGAGCATCGACCCGTAGTAGAGCACGCGCAGGCGGTCCGGACTCCAGGTCCGTTCCATCGGGCGGAAGGTCTCCTCGTCGGTTCCGACCGCCACGGGGCTGAAGTGGGACCTCGGCACGTCCATCAGGGCGGCGGAGTGGTCCGCATGCGAGGCGGTGTCGGTGAGCACGCGCGCACTGCGCAGCATGAGCCGGCGGAAGATCGCGCGCAGCAGCCGCGCCCGGAGCGACCCCTCGGGGAACTTGCCGTGCTCCTGGACGAACCACTCCACCGGGTTGATGAACTCGTCGTAGTACACCGGACGGCCGCCCGCGAGCAGCAGCACGACGGGCAGGATCTCGTACCCGCGGAACGTCACGAGGTACGCGTCGGGTCGGTTCGACAGCATGCGCAGGAGGCTTCCGGTGACCTCGGCGTAGCGCAGCACCCCGGTGCGACGGTTCTTGACCACGCGCACCGTTCCGTACATCCCGGATTCGCGCAGTGCCGCCCGCAGGCTCGCGGCCCTGACGTAGTCGGGGTGCCGATAGCAGGTCACGACCGCGATCGACGGGCGGGCGGGGGTGCGGCTCATGGTTCTCCTGGCTCGTTGCGGGGCCGGCCGGAACGGCCGATGGCGAGCGTGCGTGGCGGTGGATCGCGTCGGCCGGCGGACCCGGCGACGCTGGAAGAGTCTACGGTGCACCGCTCCGCCGACCCCACGCGTGGCACCGATCGGTCAGGCCCGGTCGGCTAAGATCGAGTGTTCCCGACCCTCAGGATGTGACCCAATGGAATCTGCCTCGTCGAGTGGTGCGCCCCGCATTCGCACGATCGACGAACCGCTGGTCAAGGTCGGCCGGGCCTCGGGCGGACGGCGTTCGACGCGCGAGTCCCTCGCCGAGATCCTCGCGTACCGACACCTGCTCAGGCTGCTCGTCAACCGCGAGCTCCGCGCGAAGTACAAGAACAGCAGTCTCGGCATCGTGTGGTCCCTCGTGCGACCGCTCGCGCAGCTGCTCATCTACTACATCGCGATCGGGCAGTTCCTCGGCGCCGCGCGCGCGATCCCCGACTTCGCGATCTTCGTCTTCACCGGCCTCACCGTGTGGGGCCTGTACTCCGAGATCGTCTCCGCCGGTACCACGTCGGTCGTCGGGAACTCCGGCCTGGTGAAGAAGGTCTACCTCCCTCGCGAGATCTTCCCGCTCGCCGCGGTCGGCGGGGCCCTCTTCAACTTCATGGTGCAGTTCCTGATCCTCGTGGTCGCCACGATCGTGCTGGCCCGCCCGCCGCTGCACCCCGAGCTGCTCTACGTCCCGCTCTCCATCCTGGTGACGGTCGTCTTCGGGACCGCGCTCGCCCTCGTGCTCTCGGCGGTCAACGTCTACCTCCGCGACGTCGAGCACCTCGTCGAGATCTACGTCCTGATCTTCTTCTGGCTCTCGCCCATCGTGTACTCGATGGCGCTCGTCAACGACGTCCTGCACGGGTCGTGGGTGGAAGAGCTGTACCTGGCGAACCCGATCACGCTGGCGATCATCGGCATGCAGCGGGCGATGTGGACGGCCGGGTCCGCCGATCCCGCGCAGTACTGGCCGGCCGGGCTGGAGTGGCGCATGCTCGTCGCCCTCGTCGTCGGCATCATCTTCCTCTGGATCGCGCAGCGCGTCTTCTCGCGCCTGCAGAGCAATTTCGCACAGGAGCTCTGATCAGCATCTCGACCCCCGCCCCCTCCGCCGTCGAAGCGCCGGTCGTCCGGCTGCACGACGTCTCCAAGCGCTTCATCCTGCACACCGACAAGTCGATCAAGGAGCGCGTCCTCTACTTCCGCCACCGCGAGACGGGCAAGCGGACCTTCTGGGCGCTCGACGGCATCGACCTCACGATCGAGCTCGGCGAGACGGTCGGCCTGATCGGCCACAACGGTTCGGGCAAGAGCACGCTGCTCAAGGTGATCGGCGGGATCATCGATGCGAGCTCCGGCGTGGTCGAGCGACGCGGTCGCGTGGCCGCGCTCCTCGAACTCGGCGCCGGATTCCATCCCGACCTCACCGGGCGCGAGAACGTCTACCTCAACGCCGCGATCCTCGGCATGAGCCGGGCCGAGACCGACGTCGTCTTCGACGACATCGTCGACTTCTCGGGGATCGGGGAGTTCATCGACTCCCAGGTGAAGTTCTACTCGTCGGGCATGTACGTCCGTCTGGCCTTCGCCGTCGCGGTCCACTCCGACCCCGACCTCCTCCTCGTCGACGAGGTCCTGGCGGTCGGCGACGAGCCGTTCCAGAACAAGTGCATGGCGAAGATCCGCCAGTTCCAGCGCGAGGGCCGCACGATCGTGCTCGTCAGCCACTCGGCCGACCAAGTCGCCGACGTCTGCACGCGCGCGGTCGTGCTCGACTCGGGCTCCGTCGTCTACGACGGCGACGTGGCCGAGGGCATCCGGGTGCTCCGCGAGGGCTACGAGCGCGACCGCATCGAGCGTTCGCAGGCGACCGCGCTGCGCGACCACGCCCCGGCCGAGCCGGCGATCGACGTCATCGAGGCGACGATCACGAGCATTGACGGCACGCCGATCACCGAGCCGGTGACGCCCGGCACCGATCTCGCGATCACCATCCGGGCGCTCGTCCGGCGTCCGACCGAGTGGATCACCGGGTTCACGCTCTCCACCCCGCTGGGGCAGGCCGTCTACCGCCTGAATTCGGAGGGACTCGGCATGGAGCTCCCGAGCGAACCGGGCGAGTACCTCGTGCGGTTCGACGTGGCGGGAACGAACTTCGCCGTCGCACAGCTCGTGCTGAGCGCGGGCGCCACGACGCTCGACGGAGAGATCCTCGCGCAGCTCGACCCGGCCGGGCGCGTCGACTTCACCGCCGACCCGCACGCGGCCGGCTTCGTCCAGTTCGCGACGCGCGGCGAGGTCGCCCCCGCGTCCGCGCTTCGATGACGGGGACGCGCAGGTCGTGAGCACGCCGCAGGTCGCCATCGTCACCGTGTCGTACGGCTCCGACGAGGCGCTCGAGCCGTTCCTCGCCAGCGTCCCGTC
The DNA here is from genome assembly GCF_009709675.1 of Agromyces bracchium. Taxonomy (GTDB): domain Bacteria; phylum Actinomycetota; class Actinomycetes; order Actinomycetales; family Microbacteriaceae; genus Agromyces; species Agromyces bracchium. The sequence goes on from NZ_WMLB01000023.1 coordinate 333,502, forward strand.
CGCGGGGGCGGAGGACGCCGTCGTCGTCGTGGCGGACAATCGCCCGGGCTTCGGCGAGGCCGAGCGGATCGCGACGACGCACGGCGCGGAGTACCTGCCCATGCCGGCCAACCTCGGCTACGGCGGCGCCGTCAACCGGGCGGTCCGAGGCCTCCCCGACTCCGTCGAGTGGGTGCTGGTCAGCAACCCCGACATCGTCCTCGGACCGGGGTCGCTCGACGTCCTGGTCGCGACGGGGTCCGCCGATCCGCGCATCGGCAGCCTCGGTCCGCGTGTGCTGAACGCCGACGGCAGCCTGTACCCGTCGGCCCGGGACGTCCCATCGCTCCGCACGGGGATCGGCCACGCGCTGCTCTACCGCGTCTGGCCCGGCAACCCGTGGACGACGAGGTACCACCGCAGCGAGTCGGAGCCCACGGGCCGCGACGCCGGCTGGCTGTCCGGGTCGTGCCTGCTCGTCCGTCGTCGGGCGTTCGACGAGCTCGGAGGCTTCGACGACAGCTACTTCATGTACTTCGAGGACGTCGACCTCGGCTACCGCCTCGGCAAGGCGGGATGGCTGAACCGCTACGAGCCCGCCGCCTCCGTCGTCCACACGGGCGCGCATTCGACGTCCGAGTCGTCATCGGCGATGATCCGCGTCCACCACGACAGCGCGGCGCGATTCGTCGCGCGAAAGTACCCGTCGCCGCTGCTCTGGCCGGTGCGCGCGATCATCCTGGCGGGCCTCCGCGTCCGCGCCGAGGTCGAGACCCGGCGCGGACGCGGAGGGAAGGTCTGACGCCGCGCCTCAGGAGGAGGCGAGTCGCATGAGGTAGCGACCGTAGCCGCTCTTCACGAGCGGAGCCGCGAGTGCGGCGAGCTGTTCGGAGTCGATCCATCCCGCACGCCAGGCGATCTCCTCGATGCAGCCGATCTTGAAGCCCTGCCGGTCCTCGATGACCCGCACGTACTCGGAGGCCTGCATCATCGACTCGAACGTCCCGGTGTCGAGCCATGCCGTGCCGCGGTCGAGGACCTGAACCTGGAGCGTGCCGCGCTCGAGGTAGCGCTCGTTCACGGTCGAGATCTCGAGCTCGCCGCGCGCGCTCGGCTCGATCGACTTCGCGATCTCGATCACGTCGTTGTCGTAGAAGTAGAGGCCGGGAACCGCGTAGTCGCTCTTCGGCTGCGCGGGCTTCTCCTCGATCGACACGGCCGTGAAGTTCTCGTCGAACTCCACGACGCCGTAGGCGGTCGGGTCGCTCACCTGGTAGGCGAAGATGACCGCTCCGTCGATCGCGTTGTGCTGGCGCAGCGACGAGCCGAGCCCTGTGCCGTGGAAGATGTTGTCGCCGAGGACGAGCGCGACGGACTCGTCGCCGATGAACTCCTCGCCGATGATGAAGGCCTGGGCCAGCCCGTCGGGCGAGGGCTGGACGGCGTACTCGAGTCGGATGCCGAGGTCGGAACCGTCGCCGAGCAGCGCCTTGAACTGCGCGTTGTACTCCGGCGTCGTGATGATGAGGATCTCGTTGATCCCCGCCATCATCAGCGTCGACAGCGGGTAGTAGATCATCGGCTTGTCGTAGATGGGCATGAGCTGCTTCGAGATGCCCTTGGTGATCGGCCAGAGCCGCGTGCCGGATCCACCGGCGAGGATGATGCCGCGCATCGGTCAGTTCCCCTTGGAGTTCAGCGAGTCGTAGAAGGCCCGGGCGGCCTCCCAGGTGGGCAGCAGTCCGGATGCCGCGGCCTCGGCGAGGCTCGGGGCGTCGGTGTCCTTCGGCGAGAGCAGCAGGTCGGCCGAGTCGAGCGTGAAGTCGAGCCCGATCTCGGGGTCGAGGGGGTTCACGCCGTGCTCGCGCGGCGCGTTGAACGGCGCGGTCACGAGGTAGCTCACGGTCGCGTCGTCGCTCAGCGCGACGAAGCAGTGGCCGAGTCCCTCGGCGATGTAGATCGCCCGGCGGTCCTGCTCGTCGAGCAGCACCGAGTCCCACTGGCCGAACGTCGGCGAACCCACGCGGATGTCGATCACGAAGTCGAGGACCGCGCCACGGGTCGCCGTGACGTACTTGGCCTGGCTCGGCGGGATGTCGGCGAAGTGGATGCCGCGCACGACACCTCGCTTGGACACGGACGTGTTCGCCTGGGCCAGCGACAGCGGATGCCCGATCGCCTCCTCGAGGCGATCGAACCGGTACCACTCGAGGAAGACGCCGCGGTCGTCGCCGAACTGCTTCGGGGTGATCTCGTAGCTGTCGGGGATCTTCAGTTCGCGGATCTGCACCCCGGAAGTCTACCCAACGCCCGGACGACGCAGTCGTCGCGCGAGCGCACCCGCGGCACGGGCCGGTGCGGTGATCCGCCAGCTCGTGCTCGCCAGGATGTGCCGGCGCTCCTCCGCGGCCGCGTCGAGGCGGGCGCGCAGGGTCGCGTTCTCCGCGGTGAGGGCGGCGATCTCGGCCGCCCGGCGCGCATCCTCCGCCGCGCGCGCCGCGGCGGCGGCGTGCGCACGGGCGACGGCCTCGCCGCGTTCGGCGAACCATGCCTCGACGGCGTCGGGCTCGGCCCGCGCGACGTCGATGAACTCGAGGACCTCCGACGGGACGTCGTCCCCGACGGCGAGGACCCCGAGCCCGTGGCCGTGGACGAACGCGAACGAGGGGTGCCGTTCGGCGACCTCGGCCCAGAACCGCCAGACGCCGAAGCCCTCCGTCCGCTCGCTCGTGTCGTGGAAGACGACCACGGCGCGCTCGGTCAGCTTCGGCGACCAGGTCTCGAAGTCGTGCGCGACGTCGTCGTATCCGTGGCGACCGTCGATGTGCAGGAGGTCGATGCTGCCCGCGGGGACGCCGACGGCGGCCTCGTCGAACGTCGACCGCTCGAGCCGGGCGATCCCCGGATAGCGCTCGCGGGCGATCGCCTCCACCGATCGGTGGACCTCGGGTCCGTAGTAGCCGGCCTGGTCGTCGCCGAGCCACGTGTCCACGGCGGTCGCAGAGGCATCCGGCACCTCGAAGCGCTGCAGCGCCTCGCAGACGGTGAAGAAGGAGAAGCCGTTGTGCGTACCGAGCTCGACGAACCGACGCGGGCGCAGCGCTCCGACGAGCCAGAAGGCGAAGGGCGCGTGCCGGTGCCACGCCGAATCGACGAGGACCTGCGGTTCCCAGAAGGCCTCGGCGATGCGCCACGGCTCGAACGCGGACGTGGATCGGAGTTGGGTCACCGTGGGTCACCTCGCGGCCGGGTGGGACGAGCCGTCGGACGCTCCGATGGCCTCCACGCCGATCCTCGCACACCCGCCGCCGCGTGCGCACGCCGCCCGAGGCGGACGCCGCGGAGCGCGCGGCGCGGGTCGGTAGGATGAAACGCGTGTCAAGACTCCTCGTGACCGGCGGTGCCGGCTTCATCGGCTCGAACTTCGTCCACTACGTGCTCGCGAACACCGACCACTCGGTGACCGTGCTCGACAAGCTCACCTACGCCGGCAACCTCGCCTCGCTCGACGGACTCCCCGAGGACCGCTTCCGGTTCGTCAGGGGCGACATCTGCGACGCGGCGCTCGTCGACGAGCTCTTCGCCGAGCACGACGCCGTCGTGCACTACGCCGCCGAGAGCCACAACGACAACTCCCTGGCGAACCCGCGGCCGTTCCTCGACACGAACATCATCGGCACGTACACGCTGCTCGAGGCGGCGCGGAAGCACGACATCCGCTTCCACCACATCTCGACCGACGAGGTCTACGGCGACCTCGAACTCGACGACCCGGCCAAGTTCACCGAGCAGACCCCGTACAACCCGTCGAGCCCGTACTCGTCGACGAAGGCCGGCAGCGACCTGCTCGTGCGCGCCTGGGTGCGCTCGTTCGGCGTGAAGGCGACCATCTCCAACTGCTCGAACAACTACGGTCCGTACCAGCACGTGGAGAAGTTCATCCCGCGCCAGATCACCAACGTCCTCCGCGGCGAGCGACCGAAGCTCTACGGCAAGGGCGAGAACGTCCGCGACTGGATCCACGCCAACGACCACTCGTCGGCCGTCCTGACGATCCTCGAGAAGGGCGTCATCGGCGAGACCTACCTCATCGGCGCCGACGGCGAGCGCAACAACAAGGACGTGGTGGAGCTCATCCTCACCACCCTCGGGCAGCCCGCCGACGCCTACGACCACGTCGTCGACCGCCCCGGCCACGACCTCCGCTACGCGATCGACTCGACGCGACTGCGCACCGAGCTCGGCTGGGAGCCGCAGTTCTCCGACTTCGAGTCGGGCCTCGCCGACACGATCGAGTGGTACCGCGACAACGAGGCCTGGTGGGCGCCGCAGAAGGACGAGACCGAGGCGAAGTACAAGGCGCAGGGGCAGTAGCATGCGCGTGCTCATCACCGGCGCGAACGGCATGCTCGGCCGCGACCTGCAGGCGGCGCTCGCGGGCCGCGAGGTGACCGCGCTCGCCCGTGCCGACCTCGACGTGACGGATGCCGCCGCGGTCGCCGCGGCCGTGGCGGGTCATGACGTGGTCGTCAACTGCGCCGCCTACACGAAGGTCGACGACGCCGAATCGCACGAGGAGCAGGCCTACGCGGTGAACGCCACGGGCACGGCGAACCTCGCCGCCGCCTGTGCGACGCTCGGGGCGCGCCTCGTGACCGTCTCCACCGACTACGTGTTCGACGGGAATGCGACCGAACCGTACGCGGAGGACCTCCCCCGCGACCCGATCAACGCCTACGGCCGCACCAAGGCCGCCGGCGAGGAACTCGCGCTCGCCGCGCATCCGGACGGCACCTACGTCGTCCGCACGGCATGGCTGTACGGCGAGCACGGCCCGAACTTCGCGCAGACCATGCTGAACCTCGCGAAGTCGAAGGACACCTGGTCGGTCGTCGACGACCAGCTCGGCCAGCCCACGTGGACGGCCGACCTCGCGGCGCAGATCGTCGCGCTGCTCGACTCCGACGCCCCCGCGGGCGTGTACCACGGCACCAACTCGGGCCAGGCGACCTGGTACGAGTTCGCGCGCGCCGTGCTCGAGGAGGCGGGCCTCGACCCCGAGCGGATCACGCCGACCGACAGCTCGTCGTTCGTGCGTCCGGCTCCTCGTCCGTCGTACTCGGTGCTCGGGCACGGGGCCTGGGCCTCCGCCGGCATCGCCGAGATGCGTCCGTGGCGCGACGCGCTCACCGACGCCGTGCGCACCGGCGCCGTCAGCGCCTGAGCGCGCGACGGATCGCCTGACGCGTACGCGGCGCGACGCGGCATCCGCTCGTCTTCGGGGCGGATGCCGCGCGCGCGTCAGAGCATGCGCGAATAGAGCTCGACCTGCATCCGGCGCGCCCAGCGCGACTGCAGCGTCGAGATGTCGGTGTCGAGGATCCTCGGGTCGCGCGTCTTCGACTCGAAGTGGTACAGCCGCGCCCACGGCGAGAAGACCGCGGACCGCCCGGTCGCCCGGATCTTCATGTTGAGGTCGACGTCGTTGTAGTTGCCCGGGAAGGCGAGGCTGAAGCCGCCCACCTCGAGGAACAGGTCGCGGCGCATCAGCGCGCAGGCCGCGGTGACGCCCGACACCTCGTGATCGACGTTGAGCGACTTGATCGAGTCGTCCCGGCCGCCCTCCCAGCCGAAGGCGGCATGACCGGCGACCCCGCCGGTGTACACCTGGCCGGAGTGCTGGAGCGTGCTGTCCTCGAAGTAGAGCTGCGCGCCGACGATACCGACGCCGGGCTGCTGCGCGATGCCGAGCATCGTCTCGATCCAGTCCGGAGTGACGATCTCGACGTCGTCGTTCAGCAGCAGCAGGTACTCGCCGCGCGCGGCCGCGGCACCGCGGTTCATCTTGCCGCTGAAGTTGAACGGCGCGTCCCAGAGCACCAGGCGCAGGCGGTCGCCGGCGATCCGCTCCAGTTCCTCGATCACCGTGGGCGGCGTCTCGGCGTCGGCGACCACGACCAGCTCGACGTTCTCGTACGTCGATCCCTCGATCACGCCGCGCGCCGCCTCGACCACCAGGACGCGGTCGACGCCGCCGATCTCGGCCGCGCTCCCGCGCGTCGGGATCACGACGGACACGAGCGGATCGCCGACGACCTCGAAGCGGACGCGGCGCAGGAACGGCTCGACGTCCTCGACGCGCGCCTCGATCCCGCGCTCCCGGAGCTCGTGCTCGACGACACCGCGTTGAGCGTCGGAGGTGCCCGCGAAGTCGTCGTGGTGCAGGTCCTCGATCGCGAGCATCGCGGGCAGCAGGGAGATCTCCGCGCCGATGCGATCGAGGCGGAGGACCACGTCGAGGACCTGGCTGCGCCGGGCGTCGGGGCGGAAGCCGCCGATCCGGCGGAGCGCGTCGGCCCGCACGGCGACGACGGGGCCGAGGTAGTCGTTGCCGAGCAGGCGGACGGGCGAGGCCATCGGGCGCAGCAGCGGCGCCCCGGTCTCGGTGGTCGAGTCGCCGTACACGGCGGACAGTCGCGGGTACCGGTCGAAGTAGGCGGCGAGGTGCGCGAAGGCATCCGGCAGGACTCGACCGGCGCGGACGAACACGATGAACTCGGCATCCGTGTTCGCGAGGCGTTCGGACAGCGACACGGGGTCGGCGTCGATGACCTCGACCCCGGCGCCGCGGGCCTCGGAGGCCGGCTGCTCCGCGGACTCGGCCTCTGCCGCGCGCACGACCAGCCGCACCTGCGACGGTGCGACGCCGGCCGCGAGGACGGCATCGATCGCGCGGCGCGGCTCGTCCGGGGCGAGGCCCGCCCCGTCGATCCAGGCCTCGAATCGGCCGCGGCCGGGATCGTCGGGCGTGCTCATCCGAGGATCCGCCGCTTCACGACCTTGGCCGCACGGATCGGCAGCGTGACCAGTCGGCCGGCCCGCCAGGTCATCGAGGACCGCATCGCCGCGAGGTTGCGCTCGACGGCGATCGTCTCGGACGGGCCGAGGACGTTCGCCGACTTCAGTTCGGTGACCTGCTGCTCGAGGCCGATCACGCGGTCCAGCAGCTCGAGGTGCTGCTCGATCGCCCGCTCCTCGGGGGTGAGTCCGATTCCGGGCCTCCCCTCGGACCAATTGACTCCACGGACCTCGCTCACGCTCGATGACTTCCTTTCGACGGCGGGACGTAAGCTAGCCTAATGCCCCGTTCGCGACCACCCCGAGCGCCGCTGGCGACGACCATCGCTCCGTCCGCCACCATCCCAGCACCTCGCGTGATCGCCGTCGTCCCGACCTACCACCCCGACGACGAGGTCGTCCGGAACATGCGTTCGCTCTCCTCGCAGGTCGATGAGCTCGTGGTCGTCGACGACGGCACCGGGCCCGGCGCCGACCGTGTCCTCGGGCTCCTCTCGACGGAGCTCGAGAACACCCGGATCATCCGGCTCGAGCGCAACTCGGGCATCGCCCGGGCCCTGAACGCCGGCGTCCGCGCGGCACTCGAGGACGGCGCGGACTTCATCGTCAACACCGACCAGGACACCGACCTGCCGGCGGGATACGTCGCATCGTGCCTCGAGACGTTCGCGCGCGCGAACCGCGTGACCCGGGTCGGCATCGTCTGCACGGATCGCGTGAACGGCCAGCCCTCGATCCCGACGTGGTACTCGCCGGAGGGCCTCGGCCTCGTCCCGGAGGCGATCCAGTCGGGCTTCGTCATCTCGCGCGAGTGCCTGGAGACGTCGGGCCTGTTCGACGAGCGCCTCGTGATCGACTGCGTCGACACCGAGTTCTGCCTGCGCGTCCGCGATCACGGATTCCGCATCGCCGTCGCCGAGGACACCGACATCGCCCACGCGCTCGGCGAGATGGTTCCGTTCCGTCCGTTCGGCCTGACGCTGCCGCACCGCGACGGCGGGCACCTGTACCAGTACCACTCGCCGTTCCGGCAGTACTACATCATCCGGAACAACATCGACCTCGTCTTCCGGAACGTCATCCGCCGCCGGCGATGGACCCTCGCGGTGGTCAAGCGCCAGATCGGCCCGACGTTCGACGCGATCGTGAGCGGCCCGAAGCGGACGAAGCACCTCGTGGCGACGGTCGTCGGCGGGGTCCACGGCCTGCTGCGCATCCGCGGACCGATTCCCCCGGGACTGCTCCGGTACCTCCGGAGCTGAGCACGCGCCGCCTGTGGGCGGTCACGGCGACGTCCGAGCGGAGCACGGCTAGTCTTGGCCCGTCGCACGCCGGTTCCCCCGGCGAGATCCCGAACATCGCGAAGGAGAGACCGACGTGGCCACGACCCTCCGGCTGATCGTCGACCAGATCGTCGCACCGGTGCCCGGCGCCGTGGGGCGGTACACGCGCGACCTCGGCCGTGCGCTCATCGACGCGACCCCGCCCGGCTGCGAGGTCGAGGGCATCGTCTCGTCGTCGCTGCCCGACGACTACGCGCGCATCGACGCCGAACTGCCGGGCCTGTCGGGCCTGTACAAGTCCTCGCTCGCGCGGCGCGAGCTCGCAGCGGCGTGGCAGTTCGGCCTGACCACGTCTCCCGGCGGCGGCATGATCCACGGGACGAGCCTCTTCGCGCCCTTGCGCAAGCACGACGCGGATGCCGGCGACCAGACCGTCGTCACCGTCCACGACGTGCTCGCCTGGACCCATCCGGAGGCGCTGAGTTCCGCGTCCGTCGCCTGGCAGAAGGGGATGCTGAAGCGCGCTCGCAAGCACGCCGACGCCGTCGTCGTCACGACCCACGCCCTCGCGGACCGCCTCTCGATGATCGCCGACTTCGGCGATCGGGTGCGCGTGGTCGGCACCGCCCCCCGCGCCGGGCTCGCCGTCGGGTCCGACGCCGAGGAGCGCGCCGCGAGGCTCGGCCTCCCCGACGCCTACCTCGCCGTCGCCGGCACGCTCGAGCCGCGCAAGGGCCTCGTCGACGTCCTCACCGCACTGGGGCGCCGCGGCGTGCCCGAGATCCCGATCGTCGTGATCGGACCCGAGAGCTGGGGCGACCAGCACCTCGCGCAGACCGCCGACGAGCTCGGCGTCGACGTGCGACGCATCCACCGCCTCGACGACCTCTCGCCCGAAGACCTCGCGGTGGTCATCGCCGGCGCGACCGCGTACCTCGCCCCGGCGCACGACGACGACTCGGGCACCGAGCTCATCGAGGCGTTCTCGCTCGGCGCCCCGGTCATCCACTCCGACACGCCGGCGTACCTCGAGGTGTCGGCCGGGGCCGGCCTCGTCGTGCCGGTCGGGGTCGGCGACGGCTTCGCCGACCGCCTCGCCTCCGCGATCACCCGCGTCGTCGAGGACCGCGATTCGGCGTACCGGCTCGCGGTGTCCGGGCACGACCGATCCCGCGCGTACGACTGGCGCGACGCGGCCGAGCGGGTCTGGCACCTCCACGCCGACCTCTGAGGCGGTGGGTCGCGCCGGGGCCGCCGGTCGGCGGCGGCCTCAGCCCTCCTCGGGCTCCGTGGTCGGCGGGACGAGGGCCGACTGGATCATCTGCCGGATCATCTCGTAGTCGGGATCGAGCGGATCCACGCCGTTGTCCGGGATGAGCGGGACATCCACGATCGGGAGCTCCCTGGTCTTGCCCGCCAGGTCGACGAAGTACCCGAGCATCGACTGCGGGACGTCCGTCTTGACGACCTGGGAACCCGCCGCGGCGACCTCCTGGAACTTCGAGAGCACGTTCGCGGCGTTGAACTGCGCGAGCACGGCCTCCTGGATCTGCAGTTGCCTCGCCATCCGGTCGTAGTCGCTCGTGCCGTGCCGCGAGCGGGCGTACCACAGCGCATGGTAGCCGTCGAGGTGCTGCTCGCCCGCCGGGATCCACTCGGCGACCGTCGTGAAGGTCTCGTCCGCGTGGATCGGCACGTCGTGCGGGACGTTCACCGTGACGCCGCCGAGCGCGTCGATGAGCTGCTGGAAGCCGGCCATGTCGATGAGCACGTAGTACTGGATCGTGAGGCCCGTGATGCCCTCGGCGGCATCGCGCATCGCCTCGATGCCCGGTTCGCTGCCCTCGGCGACGGCATTCGGATAGAGCTCGGGGCTCTTCAGCTCGACCTCGGTGTAGATCGAGTTGAGCTGGCACACGTCGACGTCGCAGACGCCGTTCGCCCCGTACCCGTCCGGGTAGGTGGCTCGCAGCGGCGAGGACTCGTCGAACGGCACGTTCGCGAGGTCGCGCGGGAGCCCGATCGTCACCGCCTGGCCGGTCTCGGCGTCCACGCTCACGACGCGGATGCTGTCGGGCCGCAGGCCCTCACGGTCGGGCCCGGCGTCGCCGCCGAGCAGGAGGATGTTGTACCGGCCGTCGACGGGCGGCTCGCTCGGTCCGGCCACGAAGACCGACGACAGGAAGCCGCTCGCGGTGGTGGCCACGTACGCGCCGTAGGCGGCGCCGCCGGAGACCAGCACCATCGCCGCGATCGCGAGCGCCGCGATCCCGCCGCGCGCAGCCGGGACGGTCTTCACCAGGCGGACGAGGCGGAGCGTGTCGAACGTGAGCACGACCCAGAGCACGGCGTAGAAGACGGCCGCGATCGCGACGATCCACAGGACGATGCTGTTCGACGCGAGCGTGTAGAGGACGGCGGGCGCGACGAGCCACGTGACGAACGCGGCGACCACGAGCAGCCACAGCGTCAGCGTCGCCCCCAGGCCGATGCGGGCGAGCCGGTGGTTGCCGGCGAGCGACTGCGCCGACCCCGGGATCAGGATGTTGAGTCCGACGAGCCACCACCCGCGCCGCGTCATGATCGGGCGCGAGCCGGTGTCCGGGTATCGGATCGGGCTGTCGGCGAGGGTCATCGGCTCGACTTCAACCGTTCGTTCTTCTCCTCGACGAGCGCCGCGAGCGAGGCGGCGTACCCGGCGAGCGCGTCGCGCAGCGCGTCGTCGGCGGTCGCGAGGATCTTGACCGCGATGAGGCCCGCATTCTTCGCGCCGCCGATCGAGACGGTGGCGACGGGCACGCCCGCGGGCATCTGCACGATCGACAGCAGGGAGTCGAGCCCGTCGAGGCGTGCGAGGGGAACCGGAACGCCGACCACGGGCAGCGTGGTCACCGAGGCGAGCATGCCCGGCAGGTGCGCGGCGCCGCCTGCGCCCGCGATGATGACGCGGATGCCGCGGCCGGCGGCCTCCTTGCCGTACGCGATCATCTTCTCGGGCGTACGGTGCGCCGAGACCACCTCGACCTCGTGCGGGACGCCGAACTCGTCGAGCAGCTCCGACGCGTCCTTCATCACGGACCAGTCGGAGTCGGAGCCCATGACGACGCCGACGAGCGGGGTGGAGGGGTTGCCTGCGATCACCCGATCGATATTAGGGCCGCCGGCTGCGAGTTCCCCGCAGCGGCGCTCCGCCGGACGCGACCCGGCGCGACTCAGTCCTGCAGCGCCGCGGCCGCCGCGCGAGCCTCGTAGACCGCGTCGTCGAGGTCGTCGCCGATCGCGGTGACGTGCCCGACCTTGCGGCCGGGTCGCGGGTCCTTGCCGTAGTTGTGGATCTTCACGGTCGGATGCGACGCGAGCGCCTCGGCGTAGCGGTCGGCGAGCGTGCCCTCGGCGGGCCCGCCGAGGAGGTTCACCATGACGGCCCACTCCGCGTGGCATCCGGTGCCGCCGAGCGGCAGGTCGAGCACGGCGCGAAGGTGCTGCTCGAACTGGCCGGTGGTCGCGCCGTCCATGCTCCAGTGGCCCGAGTTGTGGGGGCGCATGGCGAGCTCGTTGACGAGCACGCGGTCGTCGGTGGTCTCGAACATCTCCACGGCGAGGACGCCGGTGACGCCGAGGCCCTCGGCGATCGCGACGGCGACGTCGGCCGCGACGTCGGCCAGCCGGCCGGCGGAGTGCGGCGCGGGTGCGATGACCTCGCTGCAGACGCCGCCGACCTGGACGGTCTCGACGAGCGGCCAGGCGACGACCTCGCCCGACGGGCGGCGGGCGACGAGCTGGGCCAACTCCCGGCGGAAGTCGACGAGTTCCTCGACGAGGAGTGCGCCGGCGCGGCCGTCCTCCGCGATCGCAGCGAACCACTCGGCGACCTCGGCGGCGCTGCGCACGACGCGCACGCCCTTGCCGTCGTAGCCGCCGCGCGGGGTCTTCACGACCGCCGAGCCGCCGTGCTCGGCGATGAAGCCGTCGAGCTCCTCGGGCGTCGACACGCGCGCCCAGTCGGGTACGGGCAGGCCCAGTTCGGAGAGGCGCTCGCGCATCAGCAGCTTGTCCTGCGCGTAACGCAGCGCGTCGGGTCCGGGGTGCACCGGGATCCCCGCGTCGACGAGCGCGCGGAGCACGTCCTGGGGGACGTGCTCGTGGTCGAACGTGACGACGTCGACCTCGCGGGCGAACGGGAGCACCGCGTCGACGTCGGTGTAGTCGCCGACGCGATCGGCCGCGAGCCCGGCGGCCATGCCCTCGGCCTCCGCGAGCACCCGCAGCTCGACGCCGAGCTCGATCGCCGCGGGGATCATCATCCGGGCCAGCTGCCCTGCGCCGATCACTCCGACTCGCACGTGACGCACCATCCGTTCCCGCGGCGCCGATCGCCGCGACATCCCAGTCTAGGGCGAGGCGGTCGGTAGGATCGGGGGATGTCCGAGACCCTGCGCACCCTTGCATCGCGGGCGTGGCACGGGTTCCTGGCCTACCTCCTGAAGTTCGGCGTCGTCGGGCTCATCGGCCTCGTGATCGACGTCGCGCTCTTCAACGCACTGCGGGTGGGGCTGCTCGGCACCGACACGTGGGCGCAGTCGGCGATCGGCGCCAAGACGATCTCGACGAGCGTCGCCATCGTGTTCAACTGGCTCGGCAACCGCTACTGGACCTTCCGGCGGCACCGCCGGCGGCACGTGCTGCGCGAGTTCGCGGAGTACCTCGTCGTCTCCCTCGGCGGCATGGCGATCTCGCTCATCTGCCTGTGGATCAGCCACCACCTGCTCGGCTTCACGAGCCTGCTCGCCGACAACATCTCGTCGAACGTGATCGGGCTCGGGCTCGGCACGGCGTTCCGGTTCGTGCTCTACCGCTACTGGGTCTACGGGCACCACCGGAGCGACGGGCTGTCGAACCTCGCCCGCGTCGAGGAGGCTCAGCGGGCGCTCTTCGAGCAGCCGCCCCTCGAGGAGGCGCCGCTCGAGCGATCGGAGCCGCCGACGACGACGACCACGGGTCGCGACTCGGCCGCGGCGACGACGGATGCCCCCGGCGCGAGCGCCGCCGAGCCGGTTCAGTCGGCGGAGCCGAGGAACCACGGCGGGTAGACCGCCACCCGCGTCTTCGCGCCGACCGCGTTGAGGGCGGCGCGCACGCGGTCGCGCACGCGGTCGTTGGAGACCGCGATGAGCGCGATCCGCTCGAGCGGCACGCTGCCGCGGACGAGCACCTCGCCCGTGCGGAGCCCCTCGCCGTCGTCGGCGAGGGTGAGCCGCACGATCGCGCGGGAGACCGCCGGCCAGTCGGCCGCGAGCTCGGCGCCGCCGACGGCGGCATCGGTCGCGCTGACCACGACCTCGCCGTCGGTGTCACGTCGGGCACCGGCCGCCGCCGCGACGGACGAGACCAGGATGACGTGGTCGGCCGCCGCCCGATCGACGGCCCCCGCGGCGAGCCGCGGATCGGGGGTGCCCGTGCGGATCGCATCCCACACGTGCGCGTCGGTGCTGAGGAGGAAGGGCACGTACTCGGCCACGGTGGCGTCGGCGCCGGGCACGCTCGCGCTGCGTCGGTACTGGCGTGCGGCGGGGGCGGCGAGGTCGACCGCAGGCGTCGCCGGCGGATCGCCCGCATCCGCGAGGAGCGCGCCGGCGCCGAGGATCCGGCCGAGGTTCTCGACGTGGGTCACGTGGTAGATGCGCGTACCGCCCACGTCGATCGGCGCAGACGAGGCGGTGCTCGACGATCGCGACGAGCGGGCGGATGCCCCGGGCGCGGCGCCGCCGGCGACGGAGCGCTCAGGTGCGGCGCTCCGACCGGTGGTCGTGCGCGTCGCACGCGCCGGCTTGGGCTTCGCCGCGGGCTCGGGCGGGGGCGAGCAGATCGCGCAGAGACCCTCGTCGAATCCGTGGATGCATTCCTCGCCCAAGTGGTCTCGCCCTTCCGTGCCCGACGGCCCGACCGACGTGCGCGGGCCGCGGACTAGAGTACGCGCTCCACCATCGTTCGGGGTCCACGGGGAGGGCTCGGTCAGGTCGGCGGAGCGCTCAGCGACCGCCCCACGGGAGCGAGTCGGCCGTTGCGAACGCCGCCGGCCGGGCCGCGGGCCCGACCGCGGGACCGCCGAGCGCGTGCGCCTCGGCCATGAGCTCGTGCAGCGCGGCCTGCACGGCGAGCGGCGCCGGGACGTCGCGGAGCACCACGGCCACTTCGTGTCCGGTCTCGAGCCGCACGTCGCCCGAGCCCGCCATCCGCTGCATCCACGACCGTGCGACCTGGACGTCGTAGCCGGTGCGGTGCCAGAGCTCGCGGCGGACCCGGACGAACAGACCGCGCCGCACGATGACGCGACGCGTCGTGATCGTCGTGCGCGAGCTCAGCCATCCGAGGTACGGCAGCAGGCTGCCGAGCACCACGATGAGCGCACCGCCGACGATCGCCGCGAGGCGGGGCCATCCGTCCTCGAGCCACGGCACCGCGTAGGCCGTCACCCCCGCGACGGCGATGAGCAGCAGCGCGGGGAGCACGAGGATGCGGCCGTGTCGCCGCACCCGCGCCACCACGTGCTCCGCGCCGTCGGGCGCGGGGACCTCGGCCGTCTGCCCCATAGGCCCATTAATACCTCAGGTGCGTGACGTCCCCCGCGGCGACAGCCTGCTCGTCGCCGTTCTCGTCATCGCGGACCACGAGCCGGCCGTCGGGGTCGATGCGCTCGGCGTGGCCCACCAGTTCGCTCCCGCCGGGGAGTTCGACCCGCACGTGCTGCCCGAGCGTGCCGCACAGCGCGGTCACGCGATCGGCGACACCGCTCGAGACCGGGTCGCCGCCGGCGTCGGCGAAGTCGGCGGTGAGCCCGAGCAGCCGCTCGAGGTAGTCGGCGAGCACGGCGTCGGCGTCGGGCCGGACGCCCGTGGCCAGCTGGAGCGACGTCGACGTCAGCGTCGGGAGATCGTGCTCGTCGAGCGTGAGGTTGAGCCCCGCGCCGATGACCACGGCATCGTCGGCGACGAGCTCCGAGAGGATGCCGCACACCTTGAACCCCGACACGAGCACGTCGTTCGGCCACTTCAGCCAGGCCTCGACGCCGCCGGTGCCGTCCTCCTCGCCGCCGCGGTCGACGGATGCCGCCGCGAGCGCGCCGCGGACCGCCTCGGTCATCGCCGCACCCGCGATCAGCGGGAGCCAGCCGAGCGCGTCGGGCGGGAGCGGCGCCCCGCGGAGCTCGCTCTGACGGATGAGGACGGAGATCGCGAGGGTCTTCCCCGTGGGCGCGAGCCAGGTCCGCCCGAGCCGCCCGCGGCCGTGCGTCTGGTCGTCGGTCACGACGGTCGCGCCGTGGCGCCAGCCCGCGGCATCCGCACCGGTGACGCCCTCGCGGACGACGTCGTTCGTCGAGCCGGTCGAATCGAGCCATTCGAATCGCGGCACCGCGCGTCGCGACCGCTCCCAGTCCATGCGACCTCCCCTGCCCTCGAGGTTCAGGGTAGTGTCCGAGGGCGCCGCGTCGGTGGCGATCACCACCACGCACCGACGGCTTTTTGTGGGAATCCCTCAACGAACCGGCCCGGATGGGCGCCGGTAGAGTGAACGGCGTGACCGAATCGACGAACGACGGCCCCGACCTCTCCACCACCGCGGGCAAGCTCGCCGACCTCAAGCAGCGCTATCACGAGGCCGTGACGGCCTCGGGCGAGGCGGCCATCGAGAAGCAGCACGCCAAGGGCAAGATGACCGCGCGCGAGCGCATCGACGAGCTCCTCGACCCGGGCTCGTTCGTCGAGCTCGACGAGTTCGTGCGGCACCGCACGCACGCGTTCGGCATGGAGGCCAAGCGCCCCTACGGCGACGCCGTCGTCACCGGCCTCGGCACGATCCACGGTCGCCCGGTCGCCGTGTACTCGCAGGACTTCACGATCTTCGGCGGCTCGCTCGGCGAAGTCGCCGGCGAGAAGATCATCAAGGTCATGGAGCACGCGCTGAAGACGGGCGTGCCGATCATCGGCATCCTCGACTCCGGCGGCGCCCGCATCCAGGAGGGCGTCGTCGCCCTCGGCAAGTACGGCGAGATCTTCCGCCGCAACACCGCCGCCTCCGGCGTCATCCCGCAGATCTCCATCGTGTGCGGACCGGCCGCGGGCGGTGCCGTGTACTCCCCCGCCCTCACCGACTTCGTCATCATGGTCGACAAGACCAGCCAGATGTTCGTCACCGGCCCCGACGTCATCAAGACGGTCACCGGCGAGGACGTCGGGATGGAGGAGCTCGGCGGCGCACTGACGCACAACACGATCTCGGGCGTCGCGCACTACCTCGCGAGCGACGAGTCCGACGCGCTCGACTACGCCCGCACGCTCGTGTCGTTCCTGCCCGACAACAACATGTCGGAGGCGCCGGTCTACGAGTCCGAGGTCGAGCTCGAGATCACCGACGACGACCGGAAGCTCAACGCGATCATCCCCGACTCGCCGAACCAGCCGTACGACATGCACTCGATCATCGAGGGCATCGTCGACCACGGAGACTTCCTCGAGGTGCAGCCGCTGTTCGCGCCGAACATCGTCGTCGGCTTCGCCCGCGTCGAGGGCCGCTCGGTCGGCATCATCGCGAACCAGCCGAGCCAGATGGCGGGCACGCTGAACATCGCCGCCGGCGAGAAGGCGTCGCGGTTCGTGCGCTTCTGCGACGCGTTCTCCATCCCGATCCTGACGCTCGTCGACGTGCCCGGCTACCTGCCCGGCACCGACCAGGAGTGGACGGGCGTCATCCGGCGCGGCGCGAAGCTGCTCTACGCCTACGCCGAGGCGACCGTCCCCCTCGTCACGGTCATCACCCGCAAGGCCTACGGCGGCGCGTACATCGTCATGGGCTCCAAGCAGCTCGGCGCCGACATCAACCTCGCCTGGCCGACCGCCGAGATCGCGGTCATGGGCGGACAGGGCGCCGTGAACATCCTGTACCGCGGCGAGATCAAGCGTGCGGAAGAGGCCGGCGAGGACGTCGCGGCCGTGCGCACCAAGCTCGCCAACGAGTACACCTACAACGTGGCCTCCCCCTTCCTCGCCGCGGAGCGCGGCGAGCTCGACGGCGTGATCGAGCCCGCTGCGACTCGCGTGTCGGTCACGAAGGCGCTGCGCGCGCTCCGCACCAAGCGGGCGAGCCTGCCGCCGAAGAAGCACGGCAACATCCCGCTCTAGGAGGCACGATGACCAGCGCATCCCCCGAGGGCGACGCCGATTCCCTCGATCTCCGGTTCCTCACGCGCGAGGTGACGGCCGAGGAGTCCGCCGCCGTGACCGCGGTGCTCGCCGCGACCGTCCGCGACGCGCAGGGCGACCACGAGCCGACCCCGCGCAACGACTGGTCGCATCCGCGCAACGCGCTGCGGCCGCGCATCGAGGTCGGTCCGGGCCGCTGGGCGGCGTCGGCACGCTGACCGCCGTCCGCTTCGAGCGCCTTCCGACGTCCCCCACATGCGCGTGCGGATGCCTCCGGCACCCGCGAGTCCCGTCCCCTCGTGTCCCCCATGTCCCCCGAAATGCTGACTTCGCACGGCGCGCCGGATCCGTACGATGGGGGGTACGCACTCCATCGGAGTCGTATCCGTCACCGGCTGGGTAACCGGTGGCGCTCTGGGGGCGAGTCAGGGCGATATTCGGGTTGTCGCCGTGACTCGGGCTTGCTGGGGGGTCGGTAGGGGCCGACCCCCCGCTTCCATGTCCGGAGCCCTCCGCTCGCCGCGACGGCGGGCCGGTCCCGTCATCGCGGGGTGCGGCCCGATGACTCAGCCGGCACGCGGGATCTCCAGCCACAGCTCGACTTCGGCGTCCTCGGACTCGACCGTCTCGCCGTTCCCACCGCTCAGCCCGACGACCGTGACGGCTACCGGCGAACCCTCCGCTGCCGTGCGGGCGATGATCCGCTCGGCCCGGGTCCGCTCGACCACGTCGGCCAACTGCGACAGGATCCGGTCGCGCTCGGCCTCGTCGAGCTCGTCGATCCCGCCCTCGTCGAGGAGCGTCACGGTGGCGCCTCGATCACGCGCGTGCCGCACCGCCGCACGAACGGCGTCGGTCAGCAGCATCCGCCCGCGGATCTCGTCGCGGATCGCCGCCTCGAGCGTTCGGCACTCCGCGCGTTCGACATCGCTCAGCGCGTGGCCCCCGTCGGCGATGCGGCGGAGCATGGGCGAGGCGAGGCGCTGCGTCTGCGCGAGTCGCATGCGACCCTCGAAGAGGTGTGCGTCCTGTGCCGCCTGCCAGGCGGCCGCCTCGCGTTCGGCCTGCGCGTAGCGCCTCGTCGCACGGGCGGCGCTGGCGAGCGCGGCGGAGAGCATGTGGGCGATGCCGACCCAGACGAGGCTGCCGATCACGCCGAGCTGCCCGAGCGCGAGGGGACCGGCCCACAGCACGGTCTGCACCGCGAGCACGATGACGCCCGCCCACGCGACCACCAGTTGGCGCCGTGCCGCCGCGATCGTCATCAGGGTCCCGACCGCCGCGACGTACCAGGTCGCGTAGCCGTTGTCGCGCGACGGATCGAGCTGGCTGGTGACGAGGACGGGGAGCACGATGCCGACCGCGAGGTCGAGCGCGGCGAGCCAGTCCGGCATCCGCGCCCGCCGCGCGGGCCACAGGCTGAGGACGGTGGCGACCGCATAGAGCACGAGCGCCACGATGATCGGCCACGGCGAGGCCGCGACCTCCGTCGACAGGGACGAGACGCCCAACACGATGTGATAGCCCGAGAACATCGCCGCGAGCGCCATGAGCAGCCACCGGGGCACGGAGATCATGCGCCGCTCCCCTGCACGCCCGCGGGCCAGGCGAGCGTCACCGTCGTCCCCTCACCCGGCACGGAGTCGATCCTCGCCGACCCGCCCTCGTTCGCCATCCGCTCCTCGATCGAGACCCGGAGCCCGAGCCGGCTGGGCGGCACCGCGGCCGGGTCGAAGCCCGAGCCGTTGTCGATGACGCGGATGACGCATCCGCCCGCCCCGACCCCGCGGACCTCGAGCTCCCGACGAACCCTCCCGATCGGGCCGTCGGCGTGCTGCACGCTGTTCACCATCGCCTGCATCGCGGCCGACGAGAGCGCGTCGATCGCCTCGACCGGCAGCTCGACGCCGTCGGCGCCGTCGACGCGCACGATGAACGGGGCGGAGAAGCCGGCGACGCCGGATCGGAGGCGGCGGGTGAGCACCGTGAGGGCGACGCGGTCGTCCACGCCGGGGACCTCGACCGCGGCCTCGTCGAGCCGGCGCACGGCGTCTCCGGCCATGCGCGCCGCGAGGGCGCGCTCGGCCGGCGAGCGGGCGGCCGCCGCGGAGAGCAGCGTCGTCAGCACGCTGTCGTGCACGAGGGCGTCGACCTTCACGCGCTCGATCTCCGTCGCGTGCCGTCGTGCCACCGCGTCGTAGCGTTCCAGCGCGGCCTCCTGCGCGGCGTCCACCGCGATCGCGGCCTGCCGGAGCATGGTGATGATCACGAGCACCACGATGCCGAGGATCACGGCGTACATGGTGTCCAGCACCGCGAGCAGCGCACCGGCGCCGCCGCCGGACGGGCTCAGCCGCACGACGCCGTAGATCGCGGGAACCGCGCTCGTGTACGCGGCGGCCGGCGCGACCGGGAGCGCGATCACGGCCGCGGTCGTCGCGACCGTGCACAGGTAGTACAGCCACGGCGTCTGCCCGGCCATACCGGCCGTGTCGACCACGAGGAACGGCCACGCCAGGAGCGCGATGACGTAGATCGCCGCGAACGCGAGCGCGGCCGCCCGTACCGCGACCCGCGTGAACGTCGCCGCCGCGAGCGCGGCGATCGCGCCGTACACGACCGCCATCATCGCGACGCCCCCGCCGTCCGCCATGAGCGTCGCCTGGTCGATGGCCGTCGGCACGGTCTGCGCGCCGAACACGAGCCCGAACGCCCCCAGCGCGCGACCCGCGACGGTCTCGACCTGGGCGCGGCTCACCGCCGCACGGCGCGGGACGAGCCGGCTCGCCCGCCAGTCAGCGGCGGGCTTCCCCGGCCTCGGCATCGAGCCCGGGCAGGATGCCGTCCTCGACCGCGCGGCGCAGCAGGTCGACCTTCGTCGGAGCGGGCCGGCCGACCTCGACGTACTTCGCACGGATGCGGTCGAGGTACTCGCGGGCCGTCGAGTGCGCGATGCCGAGCTGCTGGGCGACGAGCTTCAGCGGCAGTCCGGAGGCGTACAGGTGCAGCACGTCGCGCTCCCGGCGCCCGAGCTGCGCCTTCGCGAAGTCGCGGTCGGCCTCGATCGCGCTCGCCCACTCGACGTTGTTGAGCGCGTCGCCGCGCGCGACCGTCGCGATCGCCGCGATCACCGAGGCCGTCGGCGAGGACTTCGGGATGACCCCGGCCGCGCCCGCCGCGAGCGCCTCGCGCACGGCTGCGACCCGGTCGGCGATGCTGTGCACGAGCACCTGGCTCCCCGTCGCGAGCACCGCCCGCACGTTGTCGGTCACGTTCGAGCCGTCGCCCAGCGAGAGATCGAGCAGCACGACCCGCGGCGGATCCACGGCGGGGTCGGCGAACGCGGCGAGCAGCGTCGGGACATCGGCGGTGTCGGCGACGACCTCGTAGCCCGCCTCCCGGCACGCCGCACGGAGCCCGAGCCGGACCGCCTCGTGGTCGTCGACGATCGCCACCGTCGTCGTGGCCGTCGCCTCCGCCTCGCCCGTCTCCGTCGTCACGCGCACTCCCCCGTCACGCCGTCCTCCTGTCGTGCCGGCCCCGCGCGGAGCCCGGCCACGCGATTCCCGCCGTCCTCACACGATAGCGGCGAACCGGGCGACCGCCTCGACGTGATGGGTGTTCGGGAACAGGTCGAACGCCTCGAGGGTCTCGAGCTCGTACCCGTGCGCCCGGAAGGTCGCGACGTCGCGCGCCAGCGCGACGGGGTCGCACGCGACGTAGACGACCTGCGCCGGCCGCAGCTCGGCGAGCCGGTCGACGACCGTCCGCCCCGCGCCGGCGCGCGGCGGGTCGAGCACCACGGTGGCGCCGCGGAGACCTCGCGTCGCGCCATCCGTCGCCCCGGCGAGCCGGTCGAGGTACCGGTCGACGCGCTCGGGGACGGCGCGCGCGCCGACCCAGTCGGCGAGGTTCGCACCCGCGTGCTCGGTCGCGCGCGCGTCGGCCTCGACGGTCGTGATGCGCGTCGACGGGCCGAACCGGTCGCCGACCGCGGCGGCGAGCAGGCCCACGCCGCCGTAGAGGTCCTGGTTCTCGGCGTCGGGGTCGAAGCGATCGGCGTCGATCGCCGCCTGCACGGCGAGCGTGAGAGTCGATGCCGCGCCGCGGTGCACCTGCCAGAACCCGCCGCGGTCGAGGGTGAAGCTGCGGTCGCCGACGCGCTCGACGACGGTGGGCGGATGCTCCGGGCGGCGGTCACGCGCGGCGTGCACCACGAGTTCGGCTCGCCCGCCGGACGGTGCGACGAGGTCGATCGAGGACGCCTCGGCCGCCGCTCCCGCGCGGCGGGCGCCTCCGGCCAGCGGGGCGATCTCCTCGAGCTCCGCGACGGCGAGCGGCAGCGACGCGACCGGGACGACCCGGTGGCTGCGTGCCGCATACGGACCGACGACGCCCTCGGCGTCGACGTGCAGGCGCACGCGCGTGCGCCATCCGGTCCCCTCCTCGACGTCGACGCCGGGCGCCAGCGCGGGATCGACCGCACGCACCTCGACGTCCCGTTCGACACCTCCCATGCGGGCGAGGGCGTCGCGGAGCACCTCGGCCTTCAGCTCGCGCTGGCGCCGCATGGCGATGTGGCCGAACTCGGCCCCGCCGGCGCGATCCTCCGGAGCCCGGTCGACCGACGCCTCGGCCCAGACGTGCTCGCGGCGGTCGGGCGAGGCGCCCAGCACCTCGAGCGTCTCGGCGCGCCAGAATCGGTCGCGCGCGGCATCCGTCACCTGCGCCCGCACGCGTTCGCCCGGGATCGCGTCGGCGACGAAGACCACGCGGCCGTCGTGGCGGGCCACCGCGACGCCGCCGTGGGCGATGCGCTCGACGTCGAGCTCGAGCACGGGACCGGGCTCGGCCGGACGCTGCGGCGCGGGACGCCGCCGACCCTCGGGAGCCGGGCGGCGCGACGGACGACGACGGGAGGTGGCCATCATCCGAGCATCCCACACCGAGCCGAATGCGGGCCGGGAGCGGCACCGCACCGGCAGGATGGACGCATGCGCCTCTACCTCGCGTCGACCTCGCCCGCCCGCCGTCAGCTGCTGCGCCAGGCCGGCATCGAGCCGCTGCTCGTGGCGCCGGGAGTGGACGAGGAGGCGGCGGTCGCCGAGCACGAGGCGGCGCACGGCCCGCTCGACCCGGAGCGGCTCGTGCAGCTGCTCGCGCAGCGCAAGGCCGAGGCTATCGTCGGGCGCGACGTCGACGGTGCGCCGATCGACGGCCTGATCCTCGGCGGCGACTCGGCGTTCCTCGTCGACGGCGTGCTGCATGGCAAGCCGCACCGCCCGGAGGTCGCCCGCGAGCGGTGGACGGGCCAGAACGGGCGCTCCGGCGTGCTCTGGTCGGGTCACTGGGTCATCGACCACCGCGGCGGTTCGGTGCAGGCGGCCGTCGGGCGAGCCGCCTCGGCCGTCGTGGAGTTCGCCGAGCTCGACGACGACGAGATCGACGCGTACATCGCGACCGGCGAGCCGCTGGCCGTCGCCGGCGCCTTCACCGTCGACAGCCTCGGCGGGCCGTTCATCCGCTCCGTCTCCGGCGACCCGTCGACCGTGGTGGGGCTCTCACTGTCGACGATGCGCGACCTCGTGCGCGAACTCGGCGTGGCCTGGATCGACCTCTGGGACCTCGGCGGGTGACCCGTCGGCGCCTGGGCCGGCCGGCCTCACATCCCACCGCGCCATCCGTTCGTTGTCGGTCACCGAAACACCTGCAGGGCTTTTTTGTGTGCACCGCCCAAAGGCGGCTGGGAATCCGCCAATAGGCTTGGTCATCATGCGTCGCATCACCAAGGTCCTCATCGCCAACCGCGGCGAGATCGCCGTCCGCGTCATCCGCGCCGCCCGCGACTCCGGGCTCGCCTCAGTCGCCGTCTACGCCGACCAGGACCGCGACGCGCGCCACGTCAAGCTCGCCGACGAGGCCTACGCCCTCGACGGTTCGACGAGCGCCGAGACGTACCTGGTGATCGACAAGCTGCTCTCGGTCGCCCGCCGCTCGGGCGCCGACGCCGTGCACCCCGGCTACGGCTTCCTCGCCGAGAACCCCGACTTCGCGCGCGCCGTCATCGACGCCGGACTCATCTGGATCGGACCCTCGCCCGAGGCCATCGAGCGCCTCGGCGACAAGGTCTCGGCCCGCCACGTGGCCGAGAAGGTCGGCGCGCCGCTCGCGCCCGGCACCCTGAACCCCGTGGCGGATGCCGCGGAGGTGCTCGAGTTCGTCGACGAGCACGGCCTGCCCGTGGCCATCAAGGCCGCGTTCGGCGGCGGCGGGCGCGGACTCAAGGTCGCGCGCGAGCGCGACGAGGTGGCGGAGCTCTTCGAGTCGGCGACCCGCGAGGCCGTCGCCGCGTTCGGCCGCGGCGAGTGCTTCGTCGAGAAGTACCTCGACAAGCCGCGCCACGTCGAGACGCAGTGCCTCGCCGACGAGCACGGCAACGTCGTCGTCGTCTCGACGCGCGACTGCTCGCTGCAGCGCCGCCACCAGAAGCTCGTGGAGGAGGCGCCGGCGCCGTTCCTGACCGAGGAGCAGAACCGCCTGCTCTACGAGTCGTCGAAGGCGATCCTGCGCGAGGTCGGCTACGTCGGTGCGGGCACGTGCGAGTTCCTCATCGGCCAGGACGGCACCGTCTCGTTCCTCGAGGTGAACACGCGCCTCCAGGTCGAGCACCCCGTGTCCGAGGAGGTCACGGGCCTCGACCTCGTGCGCGAGCAGTTCCGGCTCGCCGAGGGCGGCACCCTCGACTACCCCGACCCCGTCACGACCGGTCACTCGTTCGAGTTCCGCATCAACGGCGAGGACCCGGGCCGGAACTTCCTCCCCGCGCCGGGCCCGATCCACCAGCTCCGCTTCCCCGGCGGCCCCGGGGTGCGCGTCGACTCCGGCGTGACCAGCGGCGACGAGATCTCGGGCGCGTTCGACTCGCTGCTCGCCAAGCTCATCGTCACGGGCGCGACCCGCACGGACGCGCTCGAGCGGGCCCGCCGCGCGCTCGACGAGTTCGACGTGGCCGGCCTGCCGACCGTGCTGCCCTTCCACCGCGACATCGTCCGCAACACGGCCTTCGCGCCCGACGGCGACGAGCCGTTCTCGGTGTACACGCGCTGGATCGAGACGGAGTACGACAACCGGCTCGAGCCGTGGACCGGCGAGCTCGCCGAGACCAAGGGCCCCGGCGCCCGCACGGCGCTCGTGGTCGAGGTCGACGGGCGACGCATCGAGGTGTCCCTCCCGAAGCGCCTCGCGGGCGCACCGTCGACGAACGGAACCCGCGGGCCGGCTCCGCGCCGACGGGCCGCCCACCACTCGGTCGACACGTCGACCGGCGACGCCGTGACCGCCCCGATGCAGGCCACGGTCGTCAAGGTCGCCGTCGCCGAGGGCGACAAGGTCGTCAAGGGCGACCTCGTGCTCGTGCTCGAGGCGATGAAGATGGAGCAGCCCATCGTCGCGCACAAGGACGGCATCGTCGGCCTCGTGAACGCCGAGCCGGGCTCCACCGTCTCGAGCGGCCACCTGCTCCTGTCGATCGCCGACGTGTAGGGACCGCTGCTTTTCTCAGGAGTTCTTCGGCGAGGCGCCTGATTCATCGGCGTTTCTTCCTGAGAACCGCGCAATTGCGCCCCATCGGTCCTGAGAACGGTGCCGTGCCGGGCAGATGCGGATGCCGCGCGCGCACGCCATGTGACCGTGGGCCGCGGGTCATCCCAGCGCAGCGAGCGCCCGCACGACCCGCATCGCGGCGGCCTTCGGGTCCGCGAGCACGTCGCTCGCGGCCAGCCGCAGGGTCGGGATGCCGCGACGCAGCAGCTCCTCATCGCGCCGACGGTCGCGGATGAACGCTTCGCGATCGCCGTGATACGCGAAGCCGTCGGTCTCGACGGCGAGCCGCCCAGCGACCAGGAAGTCGATGAAGCCGACGCCGTCGAACGGCACCTGCTGGAGGAAAGGCACCCCGAGCTCGCGCAGCTCGATCGCGAGCAGCGTCTCGACACCTGATCCGTCGCGGCCCCCGATCACGATCGGACCGACTCGATCCGGTGCGGCGTCCTCGAGGAATCGCCGGGCTGCCTCCACCCCGAGGAACCCGAGCGTCACGGCCGATTCGAAGGCGGCGGCGACCTCGGGCCGTGGCCGACAGTGGGCGAGGTCGGCGAGAGCTCGCTCGACCGGAACCCGCCAGGCGTCCTCGCCGTCCCGAGCACCGACCGCGATGTCGGTCCAGTGGAGGCGAACCTCGCTGAGGTGGCGATCCGAGGTGAGCGGCTCCTCGCTCGGCACCAGGGCCCGGTTCGTGCGGAGCCGGGCCGCGTTGACCGGCAGCGCCACATGCACCTCCGGTGTCGAAGCGGCCCAGATCCCGTAGCTGGCTGCGGCGCTCACGCACCCCAGCCGGCCGCCGACTCGCACCGCGGTGACGGCGGCAGCGGATGCCTCGGGGCCTGCGTAGTGCGCCCGACGTACGCGCGCGAGCTCACCGGCACGTACGGCCCGGGAGACGTCGACGCCGCGGACACCCGCCCCGAGAATCGCCGCGCGCGTGGCGATACCTCCGAAGGATGAGACCACTGCTGCCGGGGAGGGAGTCACGGAGATCGAGTGTGGCGTCGCCGGGCCGCGTCGGCCCCGCCTGTGCGCGCATTCGCAGACCACGCGTGCGGGCGGTGCGGCTGTGGAGGACGACCACCCGTGAGACGCCTCGCCCGAGGCATCCGCTCGCCAGAGCCGCCACGCGATCGCACGCCCGCCCGCGTCTCGGCCGGAACCCTACGCGCCGGTTCCACCCTTCTCAGGAACGCGGAGCGCCCTACATGCCGTTCTCAGGAAGACACGCCGTCGAAACTCGCGACACGCCGAATAACTCCTGAGAAAAGAAGCCAGCCGGCCGCCGGGTCAGCGGACGACGTGCATCGCGCGCGCGGCGTCGGTGAGCGAGCCGGTCAGCGACGGGTAGACCGGGAACGCCTCGGCGAACTGGTCGACCGTGAGCCGGTGCTCGACCGCGAGCGC
Source organism: Agromyces bracchium (assembly GCF_009709675.1). Lineage (GTDB taxonomy): Bacteria > Actinomycetota > Actinomycetes > Actinomycetales > Microbacteriaceae > Agromyces > Agromyces bracchium. The sequence continues at coordinate 359,828 of NZ_WMLB01000023.1, forward strand.
GAGCGGGAAGATCAGCTCCGACGCCTTCGGCGCCACGATCACGCCGCCGATGATCGCGCCCGACCCGGCCGAGGCGAACAGCTTCACGAAGCCGTCGCGGATCCCCATCATCTTCGCCCGCGGGTTCGATGCGAGCGGGAGCTTGTAGACCGTCCCGGGCACGACGCCCTCGTCGATCTCCTTCTCGGTCCAGCCGACCGTGGCGATCTCGGGCTGAGTGAAGATGTTGGACGTGATGTTGCGGTTCTCGGGCGGGTTCACGATGTCGCCCATCGCATGGAAGACGGCCGTGCGGCCCTGCATCGAGGCGACGGAGGCCAGCGGCAGGAAGGTCGTGCAGTCGCCCGCGGCGTAGATGTTCGGCATCGACGTGCGGGCGACCCGGTTGACCCGGATGTGGCCCGACTCGGCCAGCTGCACGCCCGCCTCCTCGAGGCCGAGGTCGGCCGTGTTCGGCACGGAGCCGACCGCCATGAGGCAGTGCGAACCGCGCACCTCGCGACCGTCGGAGAGGGTGGCGAGCACCCCGTCGCCGTCGACGACGACCGAGTCGGCGCGCGACTTCGAGAGCACCTTCATGCCGTTGCGCTTGAAGACCTTCTCGATGACGGCGGCCGCGTCGGCGTCCTCGCCGGGCAGCACGTGCTCGCGGCTCGAGATGAGCGTGACCTTCGCGCCGAGCGCACGGTAGGCCGACGCGAACTCGGCCCCGGTGACCCCGGAGCCGACGACGATGAGGTGCTCGGGCACCTGCTTCAGCGCGTAGAGCTCGGTCCACGTCAGGATGCGCTCGCCGTCGGGCACCGCCGACGGGAGCACGCGCGGCGTCGCACCGGTCGAGATGACGAGCGTGTCGGCGTCGATGCGGTCGAAGTCGGTGCCGCCCTTCGCCGTCGCCACGATGATCGCGTTGGGTCCGTCCAAGCGCCCCTCGCCCTGCACGAGGCGCACCCCGGCGTCGAGCAGGTTCGTGCGCATGTCCTCGGACTGCTGCGCGGCGAGGCCGAGCAGGCGCTTGTTCACGGCCTGGAGGTTGATCGCGACCTCGGGCTTCACGGCCTTCGCGTCGCCGCCGCGCGCGAAGAACTGCACGCCGAGGTCGGCGGCCTCCTTCACGGCGTTCGAGGCCTCGGCCGTCGCGATGAGCGACTTCGACGGCACGACGTCGGTGAGCACCGCCGACCCGCCGACGCCGGCGCGCTCGACGAGGGTGACCTCGGCCCCGAGCTGCGCGGCGGCGAGGGCGGCTTCGTACCCGCCGGGGCCACCTCCGAGTACGGCGATCCTCTGGGTGCGCTCGAAGGTGGTGTGCATGGCCCCCATTCTCGCGTACGCGCGGGCGGGCGCGCGAACGCGGGCGGGCGGGCGGATGGCGCGCGCAGACGAGCACGTGCGCGCGCATGCCGTGCCGCGGCATCCGGCCCTTGCGTACGATGAGGGGATGCAGCAGCAGAATCCGCTCGACGACCCCGCCGCCGATCCGTTCGACGTCGCACGCGAGGCGGCCGCCCGCATCGCGGAGCTCACGGGCGTCGAGCACCATGACCTGGCGCTCACGCTCGGCTCGGGCTGGGGCGCCGCCGCCGAGAAGATCGGCGAGACGACGCACACGATCCCCGCGAACGAGGTGCCGGGCTTCTCGAAGCCCGCGCTCGAGGGCCACGTCGGCACCCTTCGCTCCGTCGCGCTGCCCGACGGCCGGCGCGCGCTGGTGATCGGCGCACGCACGCACTACTACGAGGGCCACGGCGTGCGCCGGGTCGTCCACTCGGTACGCACCGCGGCGGCGACGGGCGCGAAGACCATGATCCTCACCAACGGCGCCGGCGGCATCAGGGAGCACTGGACGCCGGGCAGCCCCGTGCTGATCAGCGACCACATCAACCTCACGGCCGACTCGCCGCTCGAGGGCGCGACCTTCGTCGACCTCACCGACCTGTACTCCGCGCGGTTGCGCGCCGTCGCGAAGGGCATCGACCCGTCGCTCGACGAGGGCGTCTACGTGCAGTTCCGCGGTCCGCACTACGAGACGCCGGCCGAGGTGCAGATGGCGAAGGCCATCGGCGGGCACATCGTCGGCATGTCGACCGCGCTCGAGGCGATCGCGGCACGTCAGGCCGGCATGGAGATCCTCGGCATGTCGCTCATCACGAACCTCGCGGCGGGCATCCAGACCACGCCGCTCAGCCACGAGGAGGTCATCGAGGCCGGCCGCAACGCCGAGGCCAGGATCTCCGACCTGCTCGCGAAGGTCGTCGCGGCGATCTAGCCGGCGGCGCGACCCGCGAGGTCGTGGAATCGAACACCGGAACGTCCTGCGCCGGGCCGCCGCCCGCCGCAATCGAGAGAGAAGGCAACGGATGCCAGAGCTCACCGACGCCGACCGCATCGCCCGCGCCGAGGCGTGGATCGCACAGGATCCCGACCCCGAGACGCGCGAGGAGCTCGCCGCGATCGTCGCGCGCGTGCGCGAGGGGGATGCCGCGGCATCCGCCGACCTGGCCGACCGCTTCGACGCCCGGCTCGCCTTCGGCACCGCCGGCCTGCGCGGTGAGATCGCCGCGGGCCCGAACCGGATGAACCGCGTGCTCGTGTCGCAGGGCGCCGCGGGCCTCGCCGCCCACCTGATCGAACGGGCGACGGATGCCGCGGCCCCGAGCGTCGTCGTCGGCTACGACGGCCGCCGCAACTCCGAGGCGTTCGCGCGCGACGTCGCCGAGGTCATGGCGGGTGCGGGCGTGCGCGCCATCCTCCTCCCCCGCCTGATGCCGACGCCCGTGCTGGCGTTCGCCGTCCGGCACCTCGACACGAGCGCCGGCGTGATGATCACCGCGTCGCACAACCCGCCGAACGACAACGGCATGAAGGTGTACCTCGGCGGAGCCGACCAGGGCTCGCAGATCGTCGCTCCGGCCGACGCCGAGATCGCCGCGCAGATCGACCGGATCGCCGCGTCGACGACCGTGCCCGAGCTCCCGCGCGGTGCGTTCGAGACGGCGGACGAGTCCGTCGTCGACGCGTACGTGGCCGCGACGGCGGCCGTGGCATCCGCCCCCGCCGCACAGCCGCGTGTCGTCTACACGGCCATGCACGGCGTCGGATGGGAGACGATGCGCCGCGTGATCGAGGCGGCGGGCTTCGACGCGCCCTCGCTCGTCGCGGAGCAGATCGAGCCCGACGGACGGTTCCCGACCGTCTCGTTCCCGAACCCCGAGGAGCCGGGAGCGATGGACCTGTCGTTCGCGGCGGCGCGCGCCGCGCGCGCCGACCTCGTCATCGCGAACGACCCCGACGCCGACCGGCTGGCGGTCGCCATCCCCGACGCCTCCGATCCCGAGGGGTACCGGCGCCTGACCGGCAACGAGGTCGGGCTCCTCCTCGGCTGGCAGGTCGCCGAGCAGGTCGCGGCGGCGGGCGGCGAGGCGGGGGCGACGGATGCCGCGAGCGCACGCGGCACGCTCGCGTGCTCGATCGTCTCCTCCCCCGGCCTCGAGGCCGTGGCGCGAGCCCACGGCCTCGACTTCCGCGCGACGCTCACGGGATTCAAGTGGATCTCGCGGGCGCCCGAGCTCAGGTTCGGCTTCGAGGAGGCCCTCGGGTACCTCGTGAATCCCGAGACGGTCCGCGACAAGGACGGCATCTCGGCGGCGATCGCCTTCCTCTCCCTCGCGGCACGGCTCGCGGCCGAGGGTCGCACGATCGCCGATCACCTCGACGACTTCGCCATGCGGTTCGGGTGCTTCGACTCGACGCAGGTCTCGATCCGCGTGACCGACCTCTCCCGCATCGCCGAGGTCATGGCGCGACTGCGCGCCGAGCCGCCGGTCGAGGTCGGGGGCATCCGCGTCGAGCGCATCGACGACCTCGCGGCCGGTGTCGACGGGTATCCGCCGTCCGACGTGCTCCGCCTCGTCCTCGAGGGCGATGCGCGCGTGATGGTGCGCCCGAGCGGAACCGAGCCGAAGCTCAAGGTCTACATCGACGCGGCCGCGAGCGAGGGCACGCTCGCGGAGCGCCGCGCCGCCGCATCCGACGCGGTGGGCCGGCTCGAGGCGGGGATGCGCGCGCTCGTCGCCTGATTCGGGCGCCAGCCGGGTTCGCGTCGCGCGACCGGCTCGCCGCGCGCGGCGCTCGCGCCACTCGTCGGCGTGCGCGCGTCAGCCGAGCGATGCGTCGAGCTTGCGCCCGATCTCCTCGACGTCGAAGTAGTTCTCCACCTCGATGATCTCCGCCCAGGTCCGGCCGAGCGCCTCGCGGACGCGGTCGGCGAGCTCCGTCGAGGTGAGCACCACCTGGGCGTCGGCCGCCGCCTCGCGGACGCCCGCGAGGTCGCTCGCCGTCACGTCGGCCGTGAGGCCGAGCCGGTCGAGCGCTCGCTCGGCATTGCCCTTCAGGATGGCCGAGGTGCCGACGCCGACGCCGCAGACCGCGACGATCCTCATGACGGCGCCCCCGCGGCATCCGTCGCCGGGCGCCCCTCGCCCGCGACCCGCAGGACGCGTCGCACCTCGGCGGGGGTCGCGGCGTCGGCGATCCGGTCGGTGGCGTCGCGTTCGTTGAACACGTTCGCCAGGTCGGCGACGCTGGCGACGTGCTCCTCGGCGCTCGAGACCGCGAGGCCCAGGACGACCCGGACGGGATCGTTGTGCGGATGGCCGAACGCGACCGGCTCCGCGAGGGTCACGACCGACAGGCCGCTCCGGCGCACGTCGGGACCGGGACGCGCGTGCGCGAGCGCGAGCCCGGGAGCGATCACGATGTACGCGCCGAACTCCTCCAGTACGTCGATCATCCGGTCGGCGTACCCCGGCATCGTCGCTCCGGACCGGGCGAGCGCGTGCCCGGCGGCGCGGACGGCGTCTCGCCAGTCGGCGACCTCGGCGCGCAGCACGATCGCGTCGTCGGGGAGCGGTGGGAGGGTCATCGATGTCCGTTCGGCGGGTGGATCTGGTGGAGCGGGTTCGGTGCGAACCGCAGGGAGGTCGGCGGGCTCGATCGGTCTCGCGTGCGGCGAGGGCGCGGTTCCGGGCCGGCCCGGGATCAGGCTTCGTCGAAGCCGTCCTGGATCTGCTCGACGAGGTCTTCTCGGTCGTCGAGCGGGAGGAAGGCCGCCGCGGCGGCGTTGAGCTGGAACACCTCGAAGTCGTCGAGGTCGTAGCCGAACGCGTCGGAGAGCAATGCGAGCTCGCGCGTGAGCGACGTGCCCGACTGCAGCCGGTTGTCGGTGTTGACGGTGACTCGGAACCCGAGCTGGTAGAGCAGGTCGAAGGGGTGGTCGACCAGCTCATCGCCCCACGCCGCGATGGCGCCCGTCTGCAGGTTCGAGGACGGGCTCGTCTCGAGGGCGATCTCGCGGTCGCGCACCCACTGGGCGACCGGACCGAGCGAGACGTAGGTGTTCTCGTCGTCCTGGCGCTCGATCGTGAGGTCCTCGGCGAGTCGCACGCCGTGGCCGAGGCGGAGTGCCCGGCCGTCGAGCAGCGCGCTCCGGATCGAGTCGAGCCCGTCGGCCTCGCCCGCGTGCACGGTCACGGGCATGAAGCTGGTCGCGAGGAAGTCGAACGCGGTGCGGTGGCGGCTCGGCGGGAAACCGGCCTCGGCGCCCGCGATGTCGAAGCCCACGACGCCGCGGTCGCGGTGGCGCACCGCGAGTTCGGCGATCTCGAGTCCGCGGTCGGCGTGCCGCATCGCGGTGATGAGCTGGCCGACCCGGATGCGCGCGCCCTGCCGCCGCACGTCGTCGACGCCCTCGTCGAGGCCCGCCTGCACGGCCTCGACGGCCTCATCGAGCGAGAGCCCGCGACCCAGGTGCTGCTCGGGAGCCCAGCGGATCTCACCGTAGATCACGCCGTCCTCGGCGAGGTCGTTGACGAATTCGCGCGCGACGCGTGCGAGCCCGTCGCGGGTCTGCATGACCGCGGTGGTCACGTCGAACGTCTTGAGGTACTCCACGAGCGAACCCGAGTCGGACTGGTCGGCGAACCATCGGCCGAGCTCGTCGGCCGCGGTCGCGGGGAGCTCGAACCCGATCTCGTCGGCGAGCTCGATGACGGTCTGCGGCCGCAGGCCGCCGTCGAGGTGATCGTGCAGCGAGATCTTCGGCAGCGACCGGATGTCGGTGCCGTCCCCCTCGATCCGGTATTCGGTCGCGTGCGTGTCCACCCCACCACGATAGCGGCGCGGCCCCTCGCCGAGGCAGGGAAATCCCTGCGTACGACGGCGTGCGACGCAACGGACGTGCGCGGCGACCCGGCTAGCGTCCGATGCGCTCCGCGATGAGCGGACCGCCGTCCTGGACGGCCGAACCGGCGTCGCCGATCTCCCAGGCGCCCTCGACGGCCTCGAGCGCACGGGCGAATCGGGCGGGCTCATCGGCGTGCAGGGTGAACAGCGGCTGTCCGGCGCGCACGACGTCTCCCGGCTTCGCGTGCAGGTCGATGCCCGCCGCGTGCTGCACCGGGTCCTCCTTGCGGGCGCGGCCGGCGCCGAGTCGCCATGCGCCGATGCCGAACGGCAGCGCCTCCTGGCGGACGAGCACGCCGTCGCGGTCGGCGATGACGACGTGCTGCTCCTTCGCGACCGGAAGCGGGGCGTCGGGGTCGCCGCCCTGCGCACGGATCGACGCGCGCCACGTGTCCATGGCCCGACCGTCATCGAGGGCGGCCTCGACGTCGGCGTCGGCGACGCCGGCGAGCTCGAGCATCTCGCGGGCGAGGGCGACGGTGAGTTCGCGGATGTCGGCGGGGCCGCCGCCGGCGAGCACCTCGACGGATTCGCGGACCTCGTTCGCGTTGCCGATCGTGAGCCCGAGCGGGACGTTCATGTTGGTCAGCAACGCCGAGGTCGCGACGCCCGCGTCCTCGCCGAGCTCGACCATCGTGCGGGCCAGCTCGCGCGAGCGCTCGATGTCCTGGAGGAACGCACCCGAGCCGAACTTGACGTCGAGGACGAGTGCGCCCGTCCCCTCGGCGATCTTCTTCGACATGATGGACGACGCGATGAGCGGGATCGCCTCCACCGTCCCGGTGATGTCGCGCAGCGCATAGAGCTTCTTGTCGGCCGGAGCGAGTCCCGCCCCCGCCGCGCAGATCACGCCGCCCACGTCGCGCAGCTGCGCGAACATCTCCTCGTTGGACAGCTCGGCGCGCCAGCCGGGGATCGACTCGAGCTTGTCGAGCGTGCCGCCGGTGTGGCCCAGGCCGCGACCGGAGAGCTGGGGCACGGCGACACCGAACGATGCGACGAGCGGCATCAGCGGGAGCGTGATCTTGTCGCCGACCCCGCCCGTCGAGTGCTTGTCGGTCGTGGGCTTGCCGAGCGCCGAGAAGTCCATCCGCTCGCCGGATGCGATCATCGCCATGGTCATGTCGCGGATCTCGCGACGCGTCATCCCGTTCAGGAAGATCGCCATGGTCATCGCCGACATCTGCTCGTCGGCCACGTACCCGCGGGTGTACGCGTCGACCAGCCAGCCGATCTGGTCGGTGGTCAGCTCGCCTCGATCGCGCTTGGTGCGGATCAGGTCGACGGCGTCGAAGGCCTCGACGGCGCTCATGCGGTCTCCCCCCGGTACTCGGCGAGCTGACGCGGACCGAACGCATCGGGCAGCACCTCGTCGATGTTCTTCAGGCCCGAGACGGTCTCGAGGACCATGCCCTCCGCCGAGTGCTCGTACAGCAGCTGGCGGCAGCGTCCGCATGGCATGAGGACGTTGCCGTGACCGTCCACGCAGGTGAATGCGACGAGCTTGCCGCCGCCCGACATGACGAGGGCGGAGACGAGCGAGCACTCGGCGCATAGGGTCACGCCGTACGAGGCGTTCTCGACGTTGCATCCGCTCACGACGCGGCCGTCGTCGGCGATCGCCGCGGCGCCCACGGGGAACTGGGAGTACGGGACGTACGCCTTCGCCATCGCCTCGCGGGCGATCTCGCGAAGGTGGCCCCAGTCGATCGACTGGTGGTCGGTCATGAGGTGGCTCCTCGATCAGGCTTTGATGTAGGGCTTGCCGGCTGCGGCGGGCCCGCGGACCTTGCCGACGAATCCGGCGACGGCGAGGATCGTGACGACGTAGGGCAGCATGAGCATGAACTCGCTCGGGACCGGGGATCCGATCACGGAGAGCGTGTTCTGCAGGTTCGAGGCGAAGCCGAACAGCAGGGCTGCGAGGGTCGCCCGGATCGGGTCCCACTGGCCGAAGATCACGGCGGCGAGGGCGATGAAGCCCGCGCCCGCGGTCATCTCCTTGTTGAACGCGCCGACCGCGCCGAGGGTGAAGAACGCGCCGCCGAAGCCGGCGATCGCGCCGGCGAGGGAGACGTTCCAGAACCGGGTGCGCGCGACGTTGATGCCCACGGTGTCGGCCGCGGTGGGGTGCTCGCCGACCGAGCGGAGGCGGAGCCCCCACCGGGTGTGGAACAGCCCGATGTAGACGGCCGCGATGATGACGTACATCGCGTACACGATGAGGGTCTGGCGGAAGAACATCGGCCCGATCAGCGGGATCTCGGACAGGATCGGGATCGGGATGCGCTGCAGCCGCGGCGGCGAGTTCAGCAGGGCCGCGTTCGGGGCGAGGACCTGGGAGAACAGGAAGCTGGTCAGTCCGATCACGAGCACGTTCAGCACGACGCCGACGATGACCTGGTCGACGAAGTACTTGATCGAGAACGCGGCGAGCACGAACGCGACGAGCACGCCCGAGATGGCGGCGGCGAACAGGCCCACGATCGGGCCGAGCCACTGCTGCCCGATCACGGACGCGACCACGGCGGAGGTGAACGCGCCGGCCAGGAGCTGGCCCTCGATGGCGATGTTGATCACGCCGACCCGCTCCGAGATGACACCGCACAGGGCGCCGAAGATCAGCGGCACGGACAGGCTGAGCGCGCCGGCGAGCAGGCCCGGCAGCGGGATCACCGGGGTGCGGGCGCCCGCGGCGGCCCAGGTGAGGAACGCGATCAGTCCGATCACGGCGAAGATCACGACCACCCAGAGCGGCACGCGCCGCTTGGCGCGCACGAGCGCCGCCGCGGCGACCGTGATCGCGGTGAGCAGAGCGATGCAGGTCCAGGTCGTGACCGGCCCGTTGAGGGTGACCTCGGGGATCTGGATGAGGTCGTTGCCGGCCGAGAGCCGGAACGTCGCGTCGCCGGAGTGCCGGGTCGTGAGGAAGAGCACCGCGAGCAGGGCGGTGATCACCGCGAACGAGATCGGCGCCTTCCAACTGAGCACGGTGGTGCTGTCGAGCGCCTGCTCCGTGGGAGTCGCGGTGGCGTGGTGCTGGCTGGGAGCGGTCACTTCGCCGCCACCTCCTCCGTGCGTGCGGTTCGGTTTCGCTTCTTCGGCTTCGACCCCGGTTGCGGCAACCGGAAGATCGCGCGCACCAGCGGCGGGGCCGCGATGAAGAGCACGATCAGGGACTGGACGACGAGGACGATGTCGATGGGCACGCCCTCGGCGGCCTGCATCGAGAAGCCGCCGGCCTTGAACGCGCCGAACAGGATGCCGGCCGCGAGGATGCCCCACGGGTTCGACCCGCCGAGCAGCGCGACCGTGATCGCGTCGAACCCGATGCCGGCGTCGATGCCGGAGGAGAACCCGGTCGTGACGGTGCCGAGCACCTGGTCGACCCCGGCCAGGCCCACCAGGGCGCCGGAGATCAGCATGCCGTACACGTACATGCGGTTGACGTTGATGCCGGCGACCCTGGCGGCCTTCGGGTTCAGGCCCACGGCGCGGAACTGGAAGCCCAGGCTCGAACGGTCGAGGATCCACCACACCAGGACCACGCACGCGATCGAGAGGATGAACCCGAAGTGCAGGTTGAACTGCGGTCCGAGCAGGTCGAAGAAGATCGCCGTGTCCTTCATCGGCGGGGTCTTCGGGTTGTTCGTGCCCGGCGCCTGCAGCAGTCCCTGGGTGCGCAGCATCCACGACACCAGGTAGAGGGCGACGTAGTTCAGCATGATCGTCACGATGACCTCGTGCGCGCCGGTGCGAGCCTTCAGCAGGCCCGCGATCCCCGCCCACAGCGCGCCCGCGACGATGCCCGCGATCGTCGCGACGATCATGTGCACCGGGAACGGCAGGTCGAACGAGAAGGCCACCCAGCCGGCGGCGGATGCCGCGAGCAGCATCTGTCCGCGACCACCGATGTTGAACATGCCGACCCGGAACGCGAGGCCCACGCCGAGGCCCGCGGCGATCAGGGGCGTCGCGAAGTTCAGCGTCTCGGTCAACGGCCGGATGCCGGACACGAAGTCGGGCCGGCGGAAGTTGTACACCGCGCCCTGGAACAGCGCCGAGTACGCGCCGGCGACCGAGTCCCAGATCGCGACGAACGTGTCGCCCGGGCGGGCGAAGAAGTAGCCGGACGCCGCCTGCACCCGCTCGTCGGTGAAGGCGATCATGATCGCACCGACGGCGAGGGCCAGCAGGACCGCCAGCACCGAGATGATCGCGTTGCCGGTCGCGATCTCGCGCAGCGCCTGCTGCCAGCGCGAGGGTTCCTCCGGCTCGGGCTCCTTCTCGATCACCGGCTCGTCGGGCGGCACCTGCGCGCCGGTCTCGAGCGCGACGTCGGGATCGTTGCGGTCGCTCATGCGGCGGCTCCTTCGGGAGTGGGGGCGTCACCGGACGCCGCCGGACGCTCACCGGCCATCATCAGGCCGAGGACTTCTCGAGGCGTGTCGCCGGGCACGATACCCACGACCTTGCCCCGGTACATGACCATGATCCGGTCGGCGAGGGCGGTGACCTCGTCGAGCTCGGTCGAGACCACGACGACGGGCACGCCCGCATCACGGGTCTCGATGATGCGCTTGTGGATGAACTCGATCGAGCCCACGTCGACGCCACGCGTCGGCTGCGCGGCGACCAGCAGGTTCAGGTCGCGGCTGAGCTCACGGGCCAGGACCACCTTCTGCTGGTTGCCGCCAGAGAGACGCCCCGCCTTCGTGTCGATGCCGGGCGTGCGGACGTCGAACTCCGCCACCTTCTCCTTCGCGAACTCGGCGAGGAAGCCGCGCTGCACGTTGCCGGCCTTCACGAACGGCTCGCCGTCGGCGCGGTCGAGCATCAGGTTCTCGGCGACGGAGAACTCGCCCACCAGGCCGTCCTCGGTGCGGTCCTCGGGGACGAAGCCCACGCCCGCGTCGAGGATCCGGCGCACCGAGTTGCGCGTCAGGTCCTGCCCGTCGAGCCGGACGGTGCCCTGCACGCGGGACTGGAGCCCCACGAGGGCCTCGGTGAGCTCGGTCTGCCCGTTGCCCTGGACGCCCGCGACGGCGAGCACCTCGCCACGACGCACCGAGAAGCTCACGTCGTTGACCACGAGCTGCCCGACCGGGTCGACCACCGTGAGGTGCTCGACCTGCAGGGCCTCCTCGCCCAGGTCCGGCTCCTCCTTCTGCACCGTCAGCTCCACCGCACGGCCCACCATCAACGAGGCGAGCTCCGCGTTCGTCGCGGTCGGCTCTGCCTCGCCGACGACCTTGCCGAGGCGCACCACGGTGATCCGGTCGGCGACCTCGCGGACCTCGCGGAGCTTGTGCGTGATGAACACGATCGACGCGCCGGTCTCCTTCAGCTGCCGCATGATCGCCATCAGCTCGTCGGTCTCCTGCGGCGTCAGCACCGCGGTCGGCTCGTCGAAGACCAGCACCCGCGCATCGCGTGAGAGCGCCTTGATGATCTCCACGCGCTGCTGCACCCCAACGGGGAGGTCGTCGACCAGCGCATCGGGATCCACGTCGAACCCGAACCGGTCGCTGATCTCGCGCACCTTCGCCCGTGCCGCCGCGAGGTCGAGCAGCCCGGCCGTCCGGGTCTGCTCGTGGCCCAGCATCACGTTCTCGGCGACGGTGAACACCGGGATCAGCATGAAGTGCTGGTGCACCATGCCGATGCCGGCCCGCATCGCGTCGCCGGGGCCCTCGAAGTGCTGGAGCTGGTCGTCGAGGAGGATCTCGCCCTCATCGGCCCGGTACAGCCCGTACAGCACGTTCATCAGCGTCGACTTGCCCGCCCCGTTCTCGCCGAGGAGGCAGTGGATCTCCCCCGCCTCGACAGTGAGGTCGATGTGGTCGTTCGCCACCAGGGAACCGAACTTCTTCGTGATTCCTCGGAGTTCGAGTTTCATGCCACCGATCCTAATGATCGCGCCGGGTTTCGCAGCGGTCGTGCGCCGAAGTGCGCCGATGAGCGTCCCGAACTGCTCAGATGTTGGCGGACGTGCTCAGCAGCGCCCGGAAAAGCCGGAAGGGAGGCCGGTGCGGCACCGGCCTCCCTCCGCGAACGGCTCGGCTCAGCCGGCCAGGTAGGACTCGACGGTGATGTCGCCGTCGATGATCATCTGCTGCAGCTCCTCGAGCTTCGACGACAGGTCGGCCGGAACCGCGTCCTCGAAGTCGTGGAACGGCGCGAGGCCGACGCCCTCGTTCTCGAGCGTGCCGATGAACGGCGCCGGGTCGAACTCGCCGTTGCCGGCCGCGATGATCGCGTCCTCGACACCGACGTCGATGCCCTTGCGGATCGAGGTGAGGAGGAGGTCGCCGACCGACGGGTCGGTCTCGTACACGTCCGCGTCGACACCGAGCAGCATGATCTCACGGCCGGAGTCGCGGATCGCCGCAGCACCCGACTGGTAGATCGGGCCGCCGACGGGCAGCAGCACGTCGATGTTCTGGTCGATGAGGCCCTGGGCGACCTGGCGAGCGGTGTCGTTCGCCTCGAAGCCACCGGTGAAGGAGCCGTCCTGTGCCTCGCGGTCCCAGCCGAGCACCTGGACGTCGGCGCCGTTCTCCTCGTTGTAGTACTCGACGCCCTGCGCGAAGCCGTCCATGAAGATCGACACGGTCGGGATGTTGATGCCGCCGTACGTGCCGACCGCGCCGGTCTCGGACATGCCGGCCGAGAGGTAGCCCGCGAGGAACGCGGCCTGGGCGGTGTCGAAGATGATCGGCTTGATGTTCTCGGCGTCGGTGGTGCCGTCGAAGTCCTGGTCGACGGTGTCGTCGATCGAGACGTACTCGAGGTCGGGGTTGGCGGTCGCCGACTCGAGCGCCGCGGGAGCGAGCAGGAAGCCGACCGTCACGATGGTGTTGCAGCCCTGGTCGACGAGGCTCTGCAGGTTGGACGCGTAGTCGGTCTCGGCGGCGGACTCGACGAGGGTCGGCTCGACGCCGAGTTCCTCGGAGGCGGCCTCGAGGCCCTCGCGGCCGAGCTGGTTGAACGACTTGTCGTCGAAGCCACCGGCGTCGGAGACCATGCAGGGAAGGAAGTCGAGCGTCTCGCCGCCGCCGGCGTCGGTCTCCTCGGGAGCCGACGCGCAGCCTGCGAGGAGCGCGACCGCGCCGATGGTCGCGAGGCCGCCGACCGCGGCCTTCTTGAACGTGAACGTCACAGTGTCCTCCAAAAGACAGTGCACCCCGAACGATCGCGGGGACCGTGAGGTCACGTTACCCAATGTTTCGACCGGCGCCATCGGCCCTGCGACCCGGATCGGGCAAAGGTTATGAACCCGCGACATTCTGCTCATATGAGCAACCACGAGGCTCCCGCGAGCATGGGACGTTCATGGTGCGGACGGCGACTCCACGACCAGCTCCCCCGCGATGATCGCCTGGCGCAGCCCCTCGATCTCGCCCTGCAGGCCGGGATCGACGAGCGACTCCAGGTCGTGGTACGGAGCGATCTCGACGCCGCCGTTCTCCAGCGTGCCGACGTAGGGCTCGTTCGAGAACGTGCCGTCCTGGACGGCTCCGACGATCTCGACCATCGCCTGCTGCGTGTTCTTCAGCACGCTCGTGAGGACGACGGGCCGGAACTCCGCCGGCAGCGTCTCGTACCCGTCGCTGTCCACCCAGATGACCGAGGTCGAGCCGTGCTCGATCGCCGCAGCGGCCGCGCCCTCGCCGACCTGGCCCGCGACCGGGAGGATCACGTCGGCGCGCTGGTCGATGAAGCCCTCGGCGAGCACCTTTCCCTTGTTGATGTCCTCGAAGTCGCCCGTGAACGAGCCGTCCTGTTCCTGCTTGTTCCAGCCGAGCGCTCGAACCTGCGTCCCGTGGACCTCGTTGTACCGGTCGACCCCGTCGACGAAGCCGTCCATGAACAGGGTCACCGGAGGCTGGTTCCCGCCCCCGAACGTCGCGACGACGCCCGTCTTCGAGACGCCCGCCGCGAGGTAGCCGGCGAGGTAGGACGCCTGCGCGGTGTCGAAGACGACCGGCTTGACGTTCTCCGCGTCGACGCTCTCGTCCACGATCGCGAACGACACGTCGGGGTTGGCTTCGGACTCGGCGAGCGTCGCCTCGGCGAGCTCCCAGCCGACGGTGACCACGAGCGCGCACCCGGAGTCGACCGCCTGGCGGACGTTCGGCGCCAGGTCCGTCTCGCTCGTGGACACGAGCGCCTCGGCCTCCACGCCGAGCTCGTCCTCGGCCTGCTGCAGCCCCTCCCAGCTCGACTGGTTGAAGGAGCGGTCCTCGAGGCCGCCGGAGTTCGTGACCATGCGCACGCACCCCGCGGCGTCATCGCCGCCGCCGCCCTCGGGCGCCGGGGCGCAGCCGGCGAGCAGAGCGGATGCCGCGACCAGCGCGGTCCCGAACGTGACGACCCGTCGCAGCGACATCCGCCCGACCACCTTCCCGTGCCTACAGCACGTCGCTCGATCCGCCGAGACGCAGTGCGTCCACGACGGCCTTGACCCGCTGCGCGTGCTCGCTCGTCGTCACGAGCAGTGCGTCGGGCGTGTCCACGACGACGATATCCTTCACGCCGATCAGGCTGATGACCCGGTCGGCGCGGCTGACGACGATGCCGCTCGACGCGTCGGAGAGGACCCGGGCGTGCTCCCCGAGGATCGCGAGCTCCCCGGAGCGCCCGGCGGTGTTGAGCTTGGCGAGCGAGGCGAAGTCGCCGACGTCGTCCCACTGGAAGTGGGCGCGCACGACCGCGAGGCGACCGCGGGCGGCGGCCGGCTCGGCCACCGAGTAGTCGATCGCGATCTTGGCGAGCGTCGGCCAGATGCGGTCGACCGCCGGGCCCCGCGTCTCCGGGTCGTCCCACGCCTCGGCCAGCTCGACGAGGCCCGCGTGGAGCTCGGGCTCGGTGCGCGCGAGCTCCTCGAGCAGGCGGTCGGCTCGTGCGATGAACATGCCCGCGTTCCAGAGGTGGCGTCCGCCCTCGAGGTACGTGCGCGCGGTCTCGAGGTCGGGCTTCTCGACGAAGCTCGACACCGCCGTGACCTCGCTCGTCCCGGGGATTTCGAGCGGATCGCCGCACTCGATGTACCCGAACCCGACGGCGGGTTCGGTCGGGGTGATGCCGATGGTCGCGATGTAGCCCGCATCGGCGGCGGCGACCGCCGCCGTCACCGCGTCGCGGAAGAGCGCGGATCCGGAGATGACGTGGTCGGCCGCGAACGAGCCGATGATCACGCCCGGCTCGCGTCGTTCGAGGATCGCGGCGGCGAGGCCGATCGCCGCGGTGGAGTCGCGGGGCTCGCTCTCGAGCACGATGTTCTCGTCGGAGAGCTCGGGCAGCTGCGCCTCGACCGCTGCGCGGTGGGCTCGGCCCGTGACGATCATGATGCGCTGCTCGCCCGACAGCGGAACCAGCCGGTCCCACGTGTCGCGCAGCAGGGTCTGCCCCGACCCCGTGAGGTCGTGCAGGAACTTCGGCGCGTCGGCGCGCGAGAGCGGCCAGAGCCGTGACCCCACGCCGCCGGCGGGGATGACGCTGTAGAAGCGGTCGAGTGGAGCCTGTCGCATCCGATCAGGATAGCCGCGGGCCACCCCGGACAACCGTCGGCGCTTCCCTCGCCACGGCGGCGAACCGGAGCACGTCCGCGAGCGCACTAGACTCGGACCCGGGCCATCGGTCCCGTCATGCCCGCAGTCGGGCGACGCACACCGCCACCAGGAGGGACGTCCATGTCAGCAACGACGACACGGACCCCGATCGCACCCGAGACGCCGGCGAAGCAGAAGCCGGGCGGCACGCTCTATCGCGGCCGCGAGGGCATGTGGTCGTGGGTGCTGCACCGCATCACCGGGGTGGCGATCTTCTTCTTCCTCCTCGTGCACATCCTCGACACGGCACTCGTGCGCGTGAGCCCCGAGGCGTACAACGCCGTCATCGGCACGTACCAGACGCCGATCATGGGCCTCGGCGAGGTGGCACTCGTCGGCGCGATCGTGTTCCACGCGTTCAACGGCCTGCGCGTCATCCTCGTCGACTTCTGGTCGTGGGCGACCCGCAACCAGAAGGTCCTCTTCTACATCGTGATCGCGCTCTGGGTGATCACGATGCTCGGGTTCGTGCCTCGGCACCTCATGAACGTCTTCAGCCACTAGGAGCGCCGAGATGACCGTCATCGAATCCCCGCGCACCCCCGCTCGCCGCGCGCCGAGGCGCGGCGTCAACCTCGAGAAGTGGGGCTGGATCTACATGCGCGCGTCGGGCGTCGTGCTCGTCGTGCTCGTCTTCGGCCACCTCTTCGTCAACCTCATGGTCGGCGAGGGCGTGAAGGCCATCGACTTCGGCTTCGTCGGCGGCAAGTGGGCCGACCCGTTCTGGCAGTGGTGGGACGTGCTGATGCTCTGGCTCGCGCTCATCCACGGCGCGAACGGCATGCGGACCATCGTCAGCGACTACACGAACCCCGGCACCGTGCAGCGGATCCTGAAGGGCGCGCTGCTCCTCTCCACGATCGTGCTGCTCGTGCTCGGCACGCTCGTGGTCTTCACCTTCGACCCGTGCCCCGCAGGCTCGCCCGCCGAGCTGCTCCCCTCGTTCTGCCCCGCCGCATAGGAGACACGTGACCAGCGAGAACCACGTCGAGACGACGGTCGTCGACGGCGTCCACTACCACCAGTACGACATCGTCATCGTCGGCGCCGGCGGCGCGGGCATGCGGGCGGCGATCGAGGCCGGCCCCGGCGCGAAGACGGCCGTCATCTCGAAGCTCTACCCCACTCGGTCCCACACGGGCGCGGCGCAGGGCGGCATGGCCGCGGCGCTCGCGAACGTCGAGGAGGACAGCTGGGAGTGGCACACCTTCGACACGATCAAGGGCGGCGACTACCTGGTCGACCAGGACGCCGCCGAGATCCTCGCGAAGGAGGCCATCGACGCGGTCATCGACCTCGAGAACATGGGCCTGCCCTTCAACCGGACGCCCGACGGCAAGATCGACCAGCGCCGGTTCGGCGGACACACGCGCGACCACGGCAAGGCGCCCGTCCGTCGCGCGTGCTACGCGGCCGACCGCACCGGCCACATGATCCTGCAGACGCTGTTCCAGAACTGCGTCAAGCTCGGCATCGAGTTCTACAACGAGTACTACGCGCTCGACCTCGTCATGACCGAGGTCGATGCCGGCGATGGGACGACCAGCCAGAAGCCCTCGGGCGTCGTCGCCTACGAGCTCGCCACGGGCGAGCTCCACGTCTTCCAGGCGAAGGCCGTCATCTTCGCGACCGGCGGCTTCGGCAAGATCTACAAGACGACCTCGAATGCGCACACGCTGACCGGCGACGGCGTCGGCATCATCTGGCGCAAGGGCCTGCCGCTGGAGGACATGGAGTTCTTCCAGTTCCACCCGACCGGCCTCGCGGGCCTCGGCATCCTCCTCACCGAGGGCGCGCGCGGTGAGGGCGCCATCCTCCGCAACGCCTCGGGCGAGCGGTTCATGGAGCGCTACGCGCCGACCATCAAGGACCTGGCGCCCCGCGACATCGTCGCGCGCTGCATGGTCCAGGAGGTCGCGGAGGGGCGCGGCGCCGGCCCCGACAAGGACTACGTGCTGCTCGACTGCACGCACCTCGGCGCCGAGGTCCTCGAGACCAAGCTCCCCGACATCACGGAGTTCGCGCGCACGTACCTCGGCGTCGACCCGGTGTACGAGCCCGTGCCCGTCATGCCGACCGCGCACTACGCGATGGGCGGCATCCCCACGAACGTGAACGCCGAGGTGCTGAGCGACAACACGACGGTCGTGCCCGGCCTCTACGCCGCGGGCGAGTGCGCCTGCGTCTCGGTGCACGGCTCGAACCGCCTCGGCACGAACTCGCTGCTCGATATCAACGTCTTCGGCAAGCGCGCCGGCCGCAACGCGGTCGAGTACGTCAACTCGGGCGTCGACTTCACCCCGCTTCCGGATGACCCGGCAGCCGGCGTGCGGGGCATGCTCGAGGTGCTCCGCGACTCGAACGGCACCGAGCGGATCGCCGCGATCCGCAAGGAGCTCCAGGACGAGATGGACAAGGGCGCGCAGGTGTTCCGCACGAGCGAGTCCCTCGACCACGTCGCCGAGGTGATCGCGGGCCTCCGCGACCGCTACCGGAACATCGCCGTGCAAGACAAGGGGAAGCGGTTCAACACCGACCTGCTCGAAGCCGTCGAGCTCGGCTTCCTCCTCGACCTCGCCGAGGTCGTCGTGGCCTCCGCCCGCAACCGCGAGGAGAGCCGCGGCGGCCACATGCGCGACGACTTCCCGAACCGCGACGACGAGAAGTTCATGCAGCACACGATGGCCTACCTGTCGGGCGACGCCCACTCGTCGGTCGCCTCCGATCACATCCGGCTCGACTGGAAGCCGGTGACGATCACCCGATACCAGCCGATGGAGAGGAAGTACTGACGTGACGACCGCCACGCTCCAGACGACGTCGACGGATGCCGCGACGACGTCGTTCACCGTCACCTTCCTGATCCGCCGCTTCGACCCCGAGGTCGACGCCGAGCCGCGCTGGCAGGACTTCGACGTCGAGATGTACGCGACCGACCGCGTGCTCGACGCGCTGCACAAGATCAAGTGGGAGCAGGACGGCTCGCTGACCTTCCGCCGTTCGTGCGCGCACGGCATCTGCGGCTCCGACGCCATGCGCATCAACGGCCGCAACCGCCTGGCGTGCAAGACGCTCATCAAGGACCTCGACATCACGAAGCCGATCTACGTCGAGGCGATCAAGGGCCTTCCCCTCGAGAAGGACCTCGTCGTCGACATGGAGCCGTTCTTCGCGAGCTACCGCGAGGTGCAGCCGTTCCTCCAGGCGAGCTCCGCTCCGAGCGCGGGCAAGGAACGCGTGCAGTCGGTCGCCGAGCGTGCGCGCTTCGACGACACCACGAAGTGCATCCTCTGCGCGGCGTGCACCTCGTCATGCCCCGTGTTCTGGACCGACGGCCAGTACTTCGGCCCGGCCGCGATCGTGAACGCGCACCGCTTCATCTTCGACTCGCGCGACGAGGAGGCGAAGGTCCGCCTCGACATCCTGAACGACAAGGAGGGCGTGTGGCGCTGCCGCACGACCTTCAACTGCACCGACGCGTGCCCCCGCGGCATCGAGGTGACCAAGGCGATCGCCGAGGTCAAGCAGGCGATCCTGCGCGGCACGCCCTGACCGAGGGCGTCCGCGACGCGGAGGGGCCGGTGCGCGACGCACCGGCCCCTCCGCCGTTTCCGGTCGAGTGGCGCTCGGCGACCTGGTCCGGGCGGGACCCCGACGCGGTCGCCGACGCGAAGGGCGGCGACGCGCCATCCGCTCGCTAGGGTGAGCGTGTGAGCGATCGCGATCGGGGGCGCGGCAGGGCGGTGGCGCGCGCCGACGGTGCGCCCGCGAACGGCGCGCCGGGGAACGGTGCCCCGGCGAACGGCACTCCCTCGAGCGCCGCGCCGGCGCGGGCGAGCGACGGACCGGTGCTCGCGACGCCGGGCGAGCCCGTTCCGACCACGACCGCGCGCGTGCGCGAGCGGTTCGAGGCCGCGAGCGCGCCGTTGCGCGAACGGCTCGACGAGCCGATCACGCGGATGGAGCGGCTCACGCAGCGCACGATGGCGCTCTTCCCCGTACGCGTGTGGCGGCACTTCCTCGCGCGCAACGGCTTCCTGCTCACCGCGGGCATGAGCTACCAGTCGCTGTTCGCCGTGTTCGCGGCGGTCTACATCGTCTTCGCCGTCGCGGGCATCTGGCTGCTGGGCGACACCGAGACGCTGAACGCGCTGCTGCTGCTCATCAACACCTACGCCCCGGGCCTCGTCGGGCCCGACGGCGTCATCAGCACGGAGGACCTGCAGGCTGCGGCGACCGCCAGCACCAGCCTCTTCGGCTGGACGGGCGCCGTCGCGCTCGGCGGCCTGATCTGGACGGCCATCGGCTGGGTGACCTACGCGCGCATGGCCGTGCGCAGCATCTTCCTCCTGCCGAAGGACGACCGGGCGTACCTGTACCTGAAGGCGCGCGACTTCGCCGCCGCGTTCATGTTCGGCGTCGCCATCCTCGTCGCCGCGGTCCTCTCCATCGTGGCGACGGGGTTCCTCGACTGGATGTTCGGCCTGCTGGGCATCGACCTCACCACGGAGTCGCCGGTGGTGCGGGTGGGGCTGCAGTTCGGGGCGATCATCGTCGTGTTCATCATCGACACCCTCGCGCTCGCCGTGATGTTCCGCTTCCTCTCGGGCGCGGAGATGCCGTGGCGCCGCATGTGGACCGGCTCGCTGCTCGGCTCCGCCGCGCTCAGCGTGCTGCAGATGCTCGGCGGATGGGTGCTCTCGTGGGCCGGCAGCAACCCCCTGCTCGCGACGTTCACGGTGATCGTGGCGCTCCTGCTCTGGTTCCGCATCGCGAGCATCATCATCCTCGTCGCGGCGGCGTGGATCGCCGTCGAGGCGGCCGACCGGAACGAGTCGCTGCGACGCGTCACCGCGGCGCAGCTCGAGGCCGAGCGGCGCCAACGCGAGTACGAGGCGCTCCGGACCGCCGCGACGATCCGCGTCCGCGAGGCTCGGGTGGCCGCCGCTGCGGCGCGGTGGTACGAACGGGTACCTGCGAGCCGCCGGCTGGCGAAGACCCGACGGGATCTCGACGAGCTCGAGGCATCCGCCCCGCCGCCCCCGCCGACGAAGCCGCACCCGTGGCTGAGCGGGAACGGCCGTGGGGGTGGCAGCGCCTAGGATCGTAGGCATGCCCTCCGCCTCCCCGCTCCGGATCGTCAGCGCCAACGTGAACGGGGTCAGGGCGGCGTTCCGACGCGGCATGGGCGACTGGCTCGCCGCACGCGACGTCGACATCCTCGCCATGCAGGAGGTGCGGGCGTCGACCGACGACCTCGCGGCGCTCCTCGGCGATGAGTGGAGCATCCTGCACGATCCCGCGACCGCCAAGGGTCGCGCCGGCGTCGCGATCGCGAGCCGCGCGGGTGCGCACATCCACCGCGTCGAGCTCGGGGCGGAGGACCACGACACCGCCGGTCGCTGGCTCGAGGCCGACTACGAGGTGAACGACCGCATCGTGACCGTGGTCAGCTGCTACGTGCCGTCGGGCGAGGCCGAGACGCCGAAGCAGGTCGACAAGTACCGCTTCCTCGACGCGATGAGCGAGCGGATGTCGCAGCTCGCGTCGCACGAGCTGGCCGTGGTCGTGGGCGACCTGAACGTCGGGCACCGCACGCTCGACATCAAGAACTGGAAGGGCAACGTCAAGCGCGCCGGGTTCCTCCCCGAGGAGCGCGAGTACTTCGACCGCTTCATGGGCGCCGAGGGCGCCGAGGGCTACAACGCGGGCGCCGGCTTCGGCTGGGTCGACCTCGGACGACGTGCAGCGGGCGAGGTGCCCGGCCCGTACACGTGGTGGTCGTGGCGCGGCAAGGCGTTCGACAACGACAGCGGATGGCGCATCGACTACCAGCTCGCGACCCCGGCGCTCGCCGACGCGATGGTCTCGTACGCCGTCGACCGGGCCGACGCCTACGACGAGCGATGGTCCGACCACGCTCCCGTCGTCGTCGACTACGCCATCTGAGACCGAAGGACCCCTGAACCACGATGAACACCGCACGCCCCGTCGTATTCTCCGGCATGCAGCCGTCGGGCGACTCGCTCCACCTCGGCAACTACCTCGGCGCCCTGGTGAACTGGGTCGCCCTGCAGGAGGACCACGACCCGATCTACTGCGTCGTCGACCTGCACGCGATCACCGTGACGCAGGAGCCGGCGACGCTGCGCGAGGCGACGCGCCGCACGGCCGCGCAGTACCTCGCGGCGGGCGTCGACCCGGCGCGCTCGACCCTGTTCGTGCAGTCGCACGTGCCCGCGCACGCCGAGCTCGCCTGGGTGCTCGGCACCCTGACGGGCTTCGGCGAGGCGAGCCGCATGACCCAGTTCAAGGACAAGTCCGCGCGCTACGGCGCCGAGTCGACGACGGTCGGCCTCTTCACCTACCCGGTGCTCATGGCCGCCGACATCCTGCTCTACGGCACGCACCTCGTGCCCGTCGGCGACGACCAGCGCCAGCACCTCGAGCTCACGCGCGACCTCGCCGGGCGCTTCAACTCGCGCTACGGCGACACGTTCGTCGTGCCCGAGGCGATGATCCCGAAGGAGTCGGCCCGCATCTACGACCTGCAGGAGCCCACCTCGAAGATGTCGAAGTCGGCCGCGAGCCCGAACGGCCTGATCAACCTCATGGACGACCCGAAGGTGATCGCCAAACGCATCCGCAGCGCCGTGACCGACACCGAGCGCGAGATCCGCTACGACCCGAAGGCCAAGCCGGGCATCGCGAACCTGCTCGACATCTACGCGACGGTCACGGGCCGCTCGATCCCCGACCTCGAGGCGGAGTACGACGGCAAGGGGTACGGCGACCTCAAGAAGGACCTCGCCGACGTGGTCGTCGAGCGCGTCGCGCCGATCCGCGAACGCACGCTCGAGCTCATGGAGGACCCGGCCGAGCTCGACCGGCTGCTCGCGATCGGCGCCGAGAAGGCGTCGGAGCGCGCAGAGCGCACGCTCTCGACGGTGTACGACCGGGTCGGGTTCCTCCGCAGGGCGTGACGGCGGTGGGGCGCGACGACTCCGCGGGAGCGCGGCCTCTCGATCGCGCGCGGCCGGTCGTGCTGTTCGACCTCGACGACACGCTCATGGCGCACCGCGAGGCGGTCGCCGCGGGCATCGTGCTGCACCTGCGCGAGCGCGGGTACGCGGCCGACGAGGCGGCAGCGCGGGCGCTCTGGCACGAGCTCGAGGAACGGCACTACCACGCGTACCTCGCGGGCGAGCTGAGCTTCGAGGGGCAGCGGCGGGCGCGTGCGGCCGAGTTCGCACTCGCGCACGGCGACCCGCTCGACGACGAATCGGCGGGCGCGTGGTTCGCGACGTACTTCGAGCGGTACCGCGAGTCGTGGGCGCTCCACGACGATGCCATGCCCGCGTTCGAGGAGATCGAGCGGACACTGCCCGGCGTGCGGTTCGGCATCATCACGAACGGCGAACCCGACTTCCAGCGCGCCAAGCTCGTGCGGCTCGGCCTCGAGGTCGGTCATCCGGGCCGGATCGAGCACCTCGTGGCATCCGGCGCCGAAGGCGTCACGAAACCCGATCGGCGCATCTTCGAGGTCGCGCTCGAGCGCTTCGCCGAGGACGGCGCCGTCTCGGGTGCCGCGTTCATCGGCGATCGGCTGCGCACCGACGCCATCGGCGCGGCCGAGGCGGGGCTCATCGGCGTGTGGTTGAACCGCTCGGGCGAGCGCCCCGGCGAGCCCGAGGCGACGGATGCCGCGGCGGCGGGCGTGCTCGAGATCCGCACGCTCGCCGAGCTCGCGCCCCTCCTCGCCGACCGGTTGCGGGTCGAGTAGCACCGGCGGCAGCCGGAGCGTATCGAGACCATGGTGCGAGGGTCTCGATACGCTCGCGGCTCCGCCGCGTGCTACTCGACCACCGGGGTGACGGCTCCGCCGCGTGCGACTCGACCAC
>NZ_WMLB01000024.1 GCF_009709675.1 Agromyces bracchium
GTTCAAAAAATTGGCATTGAACATAGTGCACGCTGTTGAGTTCTCAAGGAACGGACGCACCCGGTTCACGATCGCGCTGCGATCGATCATCCGAAGCGATGTTCGTCATTCATCCGGTGATCCCGAGGGACCGATACGGATGCTTCGAACCCGGGATCCTGCGTGAGGATCAGGGGTTCGGGATCGTGCCGCTTGAGGAGGCGAAGCTTTTCGCTTCACTCGCTCCTGTGGGGCAACGAATGAATACTCTACGAAGATCGGGGCGGTGCCGCAACTCGGCGTCGCATCCCGGGCGTGTCGCGCCGCATCACGCCCAGGACGGCCGATCCGAGCCCCACGGATGCGGTGGCGCGGACCACCTCATCAGCCCGTCCGGCGATGCGATCGCGGGAGCCGCGATGCGCTGCACGCCCGCGAGGCCGGACACCGTCCCCGCGTGCGATTCCCGAGCCGCGTCATCCAGTCCCGCCGGTCCCGGCTCGACACGCCTCGGCAGGCCGAGCAGTTCGGCGGCGGTTCGGCGCAGCGACATCCGCGCGAGCCACGAGCCGCCGTCGATCGAACGCCGGCGGAGCAGCGTCATGATCGCCGCAGCGAGAAGGTACCCGGTTGCGTGGTCGAGCGCCTGGGCGGGCAGGGCGCCGGGCGTATCGGGCGCTCCCTCGACGAACGCGATGCCCGAGGACGCTTGGACGAGGCTGTCGAACCCGCCCCTCTCCCCCGCTGCGTCGTCGAATCCCCACGCGGCGAGTTGACCGATGACGAGTCCGGGGTGACGGACGGCGAGGTCCTCCGGCGAGAGTCCCAGTCGCCCGAGCGATGCCGGCCGGTACCCGAGCACGATCGCGTCGGCCCCGGCCAGCAGGTCGTCGAAGCGCTCGGCCTCGTCGGCCGAGCGCAGGTCGAGCAGCGCCGAGCGCTTGCCGGGCCCGCCCTCGAGGTGCTGCCATTCCAACTCGGGCGGCGACGGCGGGTCGATCCGCAGCACCTCGGCGCCGAGCAGTGCGAGCGTCCGCGTCGCGACCGGGCCGGCGATCACTCGGGTGAGATCCAGGACGCGGATGCCTTCGAGCGGTCGATCGTGACCGGACCGGTTCGTGGCGACAGGCTCGGCGTCGCCGAGCCGCGACGACTCGATCAGCGGATGCCGCCGGAGCTCCCGATCCAGGCTCGGATCCTCGACCTCGACGGCGACGCACATCCCGCCGGCCCGGGTCACCGCCTCCGCGAGGGCCGCCGCCGACCATCGGACGACCGCGGCATCGATCGCCGCGGCATCCGCCCTCTCGTCGACGCCGAGCACGCGCCGCAGCGCGGCCGCGTGGTGCGGATAGTTGCCGTGCGTGCGGACCCAGCCGTCACGGGCGCGGCGGAACCCGGAGAGCGGCGACCACACGGACGGCGGCACGCCGTCGAAGCGGGCGACCCGCTCGCTCTGGAACGCGGTCGCGATGCGCGCGCCGTCGAGGGCGATCGTTCCGGGCGTGGCATCCGTCGACCAGGCGGCGAGGCTCGCGGCGGCGACGGATGCCACGGCCAGCGACGACACGTCGAGGCGCGCCGGCAGCGGCACCTCGGGCAGCGGCGCGAGCGCTGCCAGCTCGGCGGAATCGCGGCCGAGCGCCGCCCACACTCGCGCGAGGAGCCGGTCTGCTGCCTCGCGCGCCAACGGGACCTACCGGACGAACACGCCCGCGAGCGTCTTCTTGCCGCGACGGAGCACCGCCATGCCGCCCGCGTCGGTCCGGCCGCCGATGAGCGCCGCATCGTCCTCGACGCGCACGTTGTCGATCGAGACGCCGCCCTGCGCGATCGCGCGGCGGCCCTCGCTGAGGCTCGCCACGAGGCCGGTGTCGACGAGCAGCTGCACGATCGAGGCATCCGCTTCGGTCTCGGTGTGGGGCAGCTCGCGGAGCGCGGCCTCGAGCGTGCCGCGGTCGAGGCCGGCGAGGTCGCCCTGCCCGAAGAGGGCCTGCGATGCCGCGACGACGGATGCCGTGGCATCCGCCCCGTGCACCAGAGTCGTGACCTCGTGGGCGAGGACCTTCTGCGCCTCGCGGCGGAAGGGCTCGCTCGCGACCTTCTCGGCGAGGTCCTCGATGCGCTCGCGCGAGAGGAACGTGAACACCTTGAGTCGGTCGATCACGTCGGCGTCGTCGGTGTTGAGCCAGAACTGGTAGAAGCGGTACGGGCTGCACATGTCGGCGTCGAGCCAGATCGCGTTGCCCTCGCTCTTTCCGAACTTCGTGCCGTCGGAGTTCGTGATGAGCGGCGTGCCGATCGCGTGCACGTGCCGGCCCTCGACCCGGTGGATGAGGTCGGTGCCGCTCGTGAGGTTGCCCCACTGGTCGCTGCCGCCCGTCTGCAACACGCAGTCGTACTGGCGGTAGAGCTCGAGGTAGTCGAAGCCCTGCAGGATCTGGTAGCTGAACTCGGTGTAGCTGATGCCGGCGTCGGAGTTCAGGCGCGACGCGACCGCGTCCTTCTTCAGCATCGTGCCGACACGGTAGTGCTTGCCGATGTCGCGGAGGAAGTCGATGGCGGAGAGGCCGGCGGTCCAGTCGAGGTTGTTGACCATGCGGACCGCACTCTCGCCCTCCGCGGAGAGGAATCGTCGGACCTGGGCGTCGAGGCGGCCGACCCACTCGGCGACCGTCTCCTTGGTGTTCAGCGTGCGCTCGGCCGTCGGGCGCGGGTCGCCGATGAGCCCGGTGGAGCCGCCGACGAGGCCGAGCGGCTTGTGGCCCGCGAGCTGCAGCCGACGGAGCGTGAGGATCTGGACCAGGTTGCCGAGGTGGAGGCTCGGGGCGGTCGGGTCGAACCCGCAGTAGTACGTGATCGGCTCGCCAGCCAGGAGTTCCTTCAGGGCCGCCTCGTCGGTCGAGACGTGGACGAGCCCGCGCCAGCGGAGCTCCTCCCAGACGTCGTCGAACGAGGGGTCGTTCTGCTGCGTGGCGAGGATCGCGGGGTCGGACACGACTGCAAGGGTAGCAGCGGCCGGATGGTGAGCTGGTGAAGCCTGAATCCTTGATCTTGTGTAGTAAAGGCTCTATACTTCATTCATCGAATTCAAGTCCCTGCACTTGACAGGAGTCGGCAGATGTACGTGATCACCGCAGACCAGATCGGCAGCCGCGCAGACGTCGACCGCTCGTCGGCCATGCAGCACGAGCTGGAGGACCGGTACGGCGATCGCCTGCTCCTGCCCGTCGACCAGACGGCCGGAGACGAGCTGCAGGTGCTCACCGACGACGCCGACACCGCGATCGACCTCGTCCTCCACCTCGCACGCGACGGGCACTGGAGCATCGGCCTCGGCATCGGCGGCGTGCGCGAGCCCCTCCCCGACGCCGTGCGCAAGGCGACCGGCGGTGCGTTCTTCGCGGCGCGCGAGGCGGTCGAGGCGGCCAAACGTGCAGAGGCGCGCTTCGCGCTCCGGACCGAGGACGGCGACACGGGGCTCCTCCCCGCGAGCGAGGTAGAAGCGGTGTTCCGGCTGCTCCTGCTCCTCCGCGACCGCCGGAGCCCGCAGGGCTGGGAGGCCGTCGACCTCGTGCGGTCGGGCCGATCGCAGAAGCACGCGGCCGAACTCCTCGGCATCTCTGACGCCGCCGTCAGCCAGCGTCTCCGAGCCGCGATG
This sequence comes from Agromyces bracchium, assembly GCF_009709675.1. Classification (GTDB taxonomy): domain Bacteria; phylum Actinomycetota; class Actinomycetes; order Actinomycetales; family Microbacteriaceae; genus Agromyces; species Agromyces bracchium. Next base: position 3,641 of record NZ_WMLB01000024.1, read on the forward strand.
TGGTCGGCCGACGACGACGCGCGACCGGCGATCGTACGACTGGTCGCCTCGCTCGACCGACACGACGCCGCCCCGGAGGGATCCGGCGGCTGATCGCTCTCCCGCTCGACCCATGCGCGGTCAGCGCCCGCCGAGCGGGCGGACGCGCGCGCCGTCTCCCCCGCCGCGTCCGAGGCAGCCTCTATGCTCGACGCGACCCCCCGGGACCCGAACGCCCGGACCCGAGCCCGGCGCGATCCCGGGAGAGCGGAGGACCCGTGAACGTCGTCGGTGCGATGTCGGCCGTCGGATGGGCGGTGATCGTCGTCGCGCTCGGCGCGTCGGCGGTGCTCTCGGTGCTGGCGTACCTCCGCCCGAGGCCCATCCACCTGTGGCCCGCGGCGGGCACCCTGGCGCTCGCGATCGTCGCCGCATCGACGGTGCCCGACGACGTGCCCATGGTCGCGGCGCCGCTCGTCGGCCTCCTCGGCATGGTCGTCGCGGTCTTCGGCGGGAGCCCGGCGGCGGCGACCGCGCTGCAGCTCGCGATGGGCTCCAGCACTCCACCCGGTGCGCACGGCGGCATCCTCGTCGCGGTCCGGTCGGACGAGCCGACGCCGCCCGGCGTCGCCCCGGTTCGGCGCGAGGTCCTCCGCGGTGGCCTCACGATCGGCGTGCTCGAACGGCTGGCCTCGGCGGGCACGATCATCGCGGGCTTCCCGGAGGGGCTCGCGATCGTCGTGGCGGTCAAGGGCGTCGGGCGGTTCACCGAACTCGAGGCCCCCGAGGCGAGGGAGCGCTTCATCATCGGCACGTTCGCGAGCCTCATCTGGGCGTGCGCCGCGGCCCTGGCCGTGCACCTCGCGATCCGCTGACCTCGCGGCGGCCCCGCGGTCAGTGCGACTTCGGATGCCGCCGGTACACCGAGACGCCGGGATCACCCGGCACCCAGAACCGCCACGGGTACGACGCCGCGCCGCCGGCCCCGCTGATGCCCGTGCGAGGCCCGGTCGCGTGTGCGAGCGGCGCCACCCGGACCTCGAGCGAGAACGGCGACGCGAGCAGGTCGGCGCCGTTCGCGGCGAGCGGCACGCCGAGCGCCTGCGCGAGGCGTGCCGGCCCCCGTGCGAGGTCGCGGTCCGTCGAGCGCGGGCGCCGCGACCGCGCCAGGTCGAGTCCGTCGACGACGGTCCCCCCGCGCAATAGGATCCCCGCCGACGTGCCCGGCACGCCGGAGACGACGTTGAGGCACACGTGCATGCCGTACGTGAAGTACGCGTAGAGGTGCCCGCCGTCGCCGAACATGACGGCGTTGCGAGCCGTCCGCCCGCGGAACGAGTGCGAACCCGGGTCGACGCCGACCCCGCGGTACGCCTCGACCTCGGAGAGCCGGACGGCGACGCGACCCTCCTCGGCGTCGTACGCCAGAACCGCGCCGAGAAGGAGCGGCGCGAGTTCGACGGGGTCGCGGCGGAACCAGGCACGATCCGGTCGCACGAGCTCGGCGTGCGACGCCGGTCGCGGCATCCGCTCGCCCATGCTCAACGCGCTCGTCGCCGGATCGACGCTCAGTCGTCTCCGCCGGGGAGGACGGAGACGAGGTGCCGCACGCGATCGGCGAGCGAGGCGAACTGCGCGTCGACGCGGGCGGGCGCGGTGCCGCCGATGCCGTCGCGGCTCGCGACCGACCCCTCGATGGTCAGCACCTCGCGCACCTCGGGAACGAGGTGCGGCGAGACCGACGCGAGCGCGTCGTCGTCGACCTCGTGGAGCTCGAGCCCGTTCGTCTCGGCGTACCGGACGAGCGCGCCCGTGATCTCGTGCGCGTCGCGGAACGGCACCCGGCGCTTCACGAGCCACTCCGCGACATCCGTCGCGAGCGAGAACCCGGCCGGCGCGAGCTCGGCCATGCGCTCGGTGTGGAAGGTCAGCGTCGCGACCATGCCGGTGAAGGCGGGCAGCAGCACCTCGAGGGTCTCGACCGAGTCGAAGACGGGCTCCTTGTCCTCCTGCAGGTCGCGGTTGTACGCCAGCGGCAGCGCCTTCAGCGTCGCGAGCAGGCCCGAGAGATTGCCGATGAGCCGCCCGGACTTGCCGCGCGCGAGCTCGGCGATGTCGGGGTTCTTCTTCTGCGGCATGATCGACGACCCGGTCGAGTAGGCGTCGTCGAGCGTGACGAAGCCGAACTCGCGCGTGTTCCAGAGGATGACCTCTTCCGAGATGCGCGACAGGTCGATGCCGATCATGGCCGCGACGAACGCGAACTCGGCGACGACGTCGCGGCTCGCGGTGCCGTCGATCGAGTTCTCGGCGGGGTGCGCGAGCCCGAGGTCGCGGGCGACGGATGCCGCGTCGAGGCCGAGCGTCGACCCGGCGAGGGCGCCGCCGCCGTAGGGCGAGACGTCCGCGCGCTTCATCCAGTCGACGAGACGCTCGAGGTCGCGCGAGAGCGCCCAGCCGTGCGCGAGCAGGTGGTGCGCGAGGAGCACGGGCTGCGCGTGCTGCAGGTGCGTGCGCCCGGGCATGATCGCCGTGCGGTGCGCGTCGGCCTGCGCCGAGAGCGCGTCGATGAGGTGCACGAGCATGCGGCCGATCGTGACCGCATGGTCCTTCAGGTAGAGGCGCACGAGCGTGGCGATCTGGTCGTTGCGGCTTCGGCCGGCGCGCAGCTTGCCGCCGAGCTCGGGGCCGACCTCGGCGATGAGCGCGGCCTCGAGCGCGCCGTGCACGTCCTCATCGGAATCGGCGGCCACGAGCTCGCCGTCGGCCACGCGCTGCTCGAGCGCGTCGAGGCCCGCGATCATGCGGTCGAGCTCGTCGGCCTCAAGGTAGCCGGCCGCGGAGAGTGCGCGGGCGTGCGCGCGCGACCCGGCGAGGTCGTACGGGGCGAGCTGCCAGTCGAAGTGGGTCGACTTCGACAGGCGCTGCAGCTCGGGCGAGGGGCCGCCGGCGAAGCGGGCGCCCCAGAGCGAGCCCTCGTTGGTGCCGTGCTGGTCCGACATGCTCACGCGTCCTTCCTGGCGAGGAGCCAGACGAGCAGCGCCTTCTGCGCGTGCAGCCGGTTCTCCGCCTCATCCCAGATGATCGACTGCGGACCGTCGATGACATCGGCGCTCACCTCGTAGCCGCGGTCGGCGGGCAGGCAGTGCATGAAGACGGCGTCGGGCTTCGCGAGCGACATCAGCTCGGCGTCGACCGTGTACGCGCCGAAGGTCGCGACGCGGTGCGCCTTCTCGTCCTCCTTGCCCATCGACACCCAGGTGTCGGTGACGATGACGTCGGCGCCGGCCGCGGCCTCGGCGGCGTCGGTGTAGAGCGCGACCGAGCCGCCGGTGGCGGCGGCGATGCGGTCGGCGTCGGCGACGACGGATGCCGCGGGCGCGAACTCCTCGGGCGAGGCGACCCGCACGTGCATGCCGGCGGTCGCGCCCGCGAGCACGTACGACTGGGCCATGTTGGAGGCGCCGTCGCCGAGGAAGGCGACCGTGAGCCCGGCGAGCTCGCCCTTGTGCTCACGGATCGTGAGGAGGTCGGCGAGCAGCTGGCACGGGTGGAAGTCGTCGGAGAGCGCGTTGACGACGGGAACCGTCGTGCCCGCGGCCATCTCGTCGAGGCCGGCCTGCGCGTAGGTGCGCCACACGATGGCCGATACCATCCGCTCGAGCACGCGTGCCGTGTCGGACGGCGTCTCCTTGCCGCCGAGCTGGCTGTTCGCGGTGGAGATGATGAGCGGCGAGCCCCCGAGGTCGGCGATGCCGACCGCGAACGAGACGCGCGTGCGGGTCGAGGACTTGTCGAAGATGACGGCGACGGTCTGCGGGCCGGCGAGCGGGGCCTCGGCCCAGCGGTCGGCCTTGAGGCGGACGGCGAGGTCGAGGATCTCGGCCTGCTCGGCGGGCGTGATGTCGTCGTCGCGGAGGAAGTGGCGGGTCATGGATGCTCCGTTCTGCGCGGGGCGAGCGGGATGGTCGTCGGTCTGGTGGGCGGCCGGGTCAGCGGGTGGCGGCGACGGCGTCGAGCGCACGGCCGAAGCGGTCGGTGAACTCGTCGAGTTCGGCGTCGCCGATGATGAGCGGCGGGGCGAGGCGGATGGTCGAATCGTTCGCCGCGTTCACGATGAGGCCGGCCTGCATGGCCGCGGCGGAGAGCTCGGATGCGACGGGTTCCGTGAGGGCGACCCCCGCGAGCAGCCCGCGGCCGCGCATGCCCGCCACGAGCGGCGAGCCGAGGCCGAGCACGCGCTCGCGCAACTCGGCGCCGCGGCGCGCGGCGTTCTCGACGAGGCCGGCGCGCTCGATCTCGGCGAGGACCGCGTCCGCGACGGCCGTCGAGAGCGGGTTGCCGCCGTACGTCGAGCCGTGCTGTCCGCGGGAGTACAGGTCGGAGGCGTGTCCGAACGTCACGAGCCCGCCGATGGGGATGCCGCCGCCCATGCCCTTCGCGACCGTGATCGCGTCGGGGACGATGCCCGCGTGCTGGAACGCGAACCACTCGCCGGTGCGGCCGGCGCCCGTCTGCACCTCGTCGACGATCAGGAGCGCACCGTGGCGGCGGGTCAGGTCGCGTGCCGCCCGCAGATACCCCTCGGGCAGCTCGAGCACCCCCGCCTCGCCCTTGATCGGTTCGAGGATGAGCGCCGCGACCGACTCGTCGAGCTCGGCCTCGAGCGCTTCGATCGTCGAGGGGATGTGCGTGACGCCGCCCGGGAGCGGCTCGAACGCGTCGCGCATCGCGGGCTTGCCGGTGAGCGCGAGCGAGCCCATGGTGCGGCCGTGGAACGCGTCGACGAGGGCGAGCACGCGCGTGCGCGCGCCGCCCGAGTTGTTGAGGCGAGCGAGCTTGAACGCCGCTTCGTTCGCCTCGGCGCCCGAGTTGCCGAACCAGACCCGACCGGCCTCGCCGGCCCCCGAGATCCGAGCGAGCCGGTCGGCGAGCGCCAGGGCGGGATCGGTGGCGAAGTAGTTCGACACGTGCGCGAGCCTCGACGCCTGCCGCGTCACGGCGTCGACGAAGACGGGGTGCGCGTGGCCGAGCGAGTTCACGGCGATGCCGGCGAGGAAGTCGAGGTACCACGTGCCCTCGTCGTCCTGCACCCGGGCGCCCTCGCCGCGCACCAGCTTCGCGAGCGGCGAGCCGAGGGTCTTCATCATGCGGTGCGAGTAGTGCTCGCGCCAGTCTCCGGCGCCCGTCACGAGGCCACCCCCGAGGCATCCGTCGCCGCCCCGCTCGACGTGACATCCGGCACGACCGGGACGACCTCGGTGCCGATGCCCTGCCGCGTGAAGATCTCGAGCAGGATCGAGTGGGGAACGCGCCCGTCGATGATCGCGGCCTTCGGCACGCCGCCCGCCACGGCCTCGAGGCACGCCGTCATCTTCGGGATCATGCCCGACTCGAGCGACGGCAGGAGCGCCTCGAGTTCGGGCACGTCGATCTCGGAGACGAGCGAGTCGCGGTTCGGCCAGTCGCGGTAGAGGCCCGCGACGTCGGTCAGGATGACGAGCTTCGCCGCCCCGAGCGCGACCGCGAGCGACGCGGCGGCCGAATCGGCGTTGACGTTCAGCGACTGCCCGGGCTGGTCGAGGTCGGGTGCGATGGAGGAGACGACCGGGATGCGGCCGGCATCCACCTGCGCGAGCACCGCCTCGGGGTCGACCTCGATGACGTCGCCGACGAGTCCGAGGTCGACCTCGACGCCGTCGACGACCGCGCCGCGGCGACGACCGCGGAACAACCCGGCATCCTCGCCCGAGAGCCCCGCCGCGAGCGGACCGTGCTCGTTGATGAGGCTCACGAGTTCGCGGTTCACCTGCCCCGACAGCACCATCCGGACGACGTCCATCGTCTCGGGGGTCGTCACGCGGTACCCGCCGCGGAACTCGCTCGCGATGCCGAGCCGGTCGAGCATCGAGGAGATCTGCGGTCCGCCGCCATGCACGACGACCGGGCGGATGCCGGCGTAGCGGAGGTACACCATGTCCTCCGCGAACGTGCGCTGCAGCTCGGGGCTCACCATCGCGTTGCCGCCGAACTTCACCACGATCGTCTCGCCGTGGAAGCGCTTCAGCCACGGCAGCGCCTCGATGAGGGTCCCGGCCTTGCTCGCGGCGGCGGCCGCGTCGTTGCGCGCGTCGTCGTCGGGGTTCATCTGCTCCTCGCTCATGCTCAGCTCGAGTACGCGCTGTTCTCGTGCACGTAGTCGTGCGTGAGGTCGTTCGTCCAGATCGTGGCGGATGCCTCGCCCGCGTGCAGCTCGACGAGCACGTTCGTCGCGCGCGGCGCGAGGTCCACGTCGTCCCGCGGGCGGTCCGGCCGGCCCGCGTGGCACACCCGGACGCCGTTCATCGTCACGTCGACGAGGTACGGGTCGAACGGCGCGGACGTGGTGCCGATCGCCGCGAGGACCCGACCCCAGTTCGGGTCGTTGCCGAAGATCGCGGCCTTGAAGAGGTTGTTGCGCGCGATGGAGCGGCCGACCTCGACCGCGTCGTCCTCCGTGACCGCTCCGCGCACCTCGATCGCGATGTCGTGGCTCGCCCCTTCGGCGTCCGCCTGGAGCTGCAGCGCGAGGTCACGGCACGCGGTCGTGAGCGCCTCGGCGAACGTCTCGGGGTCGGGCTCGACGCCGGAGGCGCCGGAGGCGAGCAGCGTGACCTGGTCGTTCGTCGACATGCAGCCGTCGGAGTCGAGGCGGTCGAAGGTGACCCGCGTCGCACGCCGGAGCGCCGCGTCCAGTCCCGGCGCATCGACGACGGCATCCGTGGTCAGCACCACGAGCATGGTCGCGAGGCCCGGGGCGAGCATGCCCGCACCCTTCGCCATGCCGCCGATGCGCCATCCGTCGACGACGACCTCGACCGTCTTCGGCCTCGAATCGGTCGTCATGATCGCGCGCGCCGCGTCGGCACCCGCGGCCTCGTCGCCGGCGAGCCGGTTCGTCGCGGAGAGCACGCCCTCCTCGAGCACCTCGCCGTCGAGCTGGTCGCCGATGAGCCCGGTCGAGCAGACGAGCACGTCGCCCGCCGAGACGCCGAGGGCGGATGCCGCGGCCTCCGCGGTCCGGTGCGTGACCTGAAAGCCCTCGGGGCCCGTGAAGCAGTTCGCGCCCCCCGAGTTCAGCACGATGGCGGCGACCGTGCCGTCCTGGATGACCTGCTCGGACCAGAGGATCGGATTCGCCTTGGCCCGGTTCGAGGTGAAGACCGCCGCGGCGGCCGTCGACGGCCCCCGGTTGACGACGACGGCGAGGTCGAGGGCGCCGGAGCGCTTGATGCCGGCCGCGATGCCGGCGGCGTCGAATCCCTGGGGTGCGGTCACGCTCACGGTGCGACTCCGTTCACGGGGAGCCCGGTCGCCTCGGCGAGGCTGAGGGCGATGTTGGCGGACTGGATGGCGGCGCCGGCGGTGCCCTTGACGAGGTTGTCGACCGCGGTCACGACGACGACCCGCCCCGCCGCCTCGTCGACCGCGAGGCCGATGAGCGCGGTGTTGGCGCCGAGCACGTCGGCCGTGCGCGGGAACTGGCCCTCGGGCAGCACCTGCACGAACGGCTCCCCCGCGTACGCGTCCTCCCAGGCCGCCCGCACGGTCGCGGCATCCGTTCCCGGCACGACCCGCGCGGTCGAGGTCGCGAGGATCCCGCGCGACATCGGCACGATCACGGGCGTGAACGAGATCGTCGGCGCCGCCGCACCCGCCCACCGCAGCGCCTGCTGGATCTCGGGGATGTGGCGATGCGTGCCGCCGACGGCATACGGGTTCGCGGAGCCGAGGATCTCGGAGCCGAGGAGGTGCGCCTTGAGCGCCCGCCCGGCGCCCGAGGGCCCGACGGCGAGCACCGAGACGAGGTCGGCGTCCTCGATGACGCCGGCGCGGATGCCCGGCGCGAGCGAGAGGGCCACCGTGGAGGCGTTGCAGCCGGGGGCGGCGATGCGCCGCGTGCGGGCGAGGCGCGTGCGCTGCGTGCCCGAGAGGCGCGGCAACTCGGGCACCCCGTACTCCCAGGCGCCGTGGAAGTCGCCGCCGTAGAACGCCGCCCAGTCGCCGGCGTCCTCGAGTCGGTGGTCGGCGCCGCAGTCGATCACGAGCGTGTCGGCCGAGAGCTCGGCCGCGATCGCGCCGGACGCGCCGTGCGGAAGCGCGAGGAAGACGACGTCGTGACCGGCGAGGGTCTCGGCCGAGGTCTCCTTGAGGGTGAGGTGCGTGTAGCTGCGCAGGTGCGGCTGCACCGCGGTGAGCGGCTGCCCGGCGTTCGAGTGCGCGGTCACGGTCCGCACGTCGAACTCGGGATGGTCGGCGAGGAGGCGCAGCAGCTCCCCGCCCGCATAGCCGGACGCGCCGGAGACGGCGACGGTAAACGTCATGGAATCCACCTTATTGGGCTGGACGATCGGGGTGACGGCTCCGGCGACGCCCAGGGCGGCAGGCTCAGGCCGCCGCGGGAGTCGCCTGGATTCGGCGCTCGCCCCGACGTCGGCCGCGCAGCACGACGGCACGCACGACGCGTGCGGTCTCGGCGGGCCGGGCGGTGGACATGCGGCGACCCTAGCCGGGCGGGCGGGCGCGGCGCAAATCACGTGACGGCGCAGACGAGCGGATGACGCGCGCCGGCGCCGCTCAGACGTCGTCGCCGCGCGTGCGCACCCAGGCGCGGTCGACCAGCGACTCGAGCACGGAGAGGTCGACGGTCGAGAGACGGCCGACCCAGAGGCATCCGGCCCCCACCTTGACCTTGCCCAGCCGATCGATGAGCTCGTCGGCGCCCGGGGTCTGCAGCCCGTACAGGGAGATCGAGGCCTTGCGCGGCGAGAACGCGACGACCGCGGTGTCGCCCTCGTGACCCGAGTCGTACCGGTAGTGGTGCAGGCCGTAGCCGACGATCGACGGACCCCACATGACGGCGTCGGTGTCGGTCACGCGATCGAAGAGCTCGCGGAGCACCAGGCCGTCTTCACGACGCCCGGCGGGCTCGACCGACTCGAGGAACTCCGACACCGAGGCTCCAGTGGGAACCGTCTTCGCTTCGGCCATGATCAACGGTACCGCCGTCGGGGCGGCGCGGCGAGGACCGGATGCGCGGGTCGACGCGCCGGCCTGCCTGCGAAGCGAGAGGGCGCCCGCCGATGACCGGCCGGGCGCCCTCGTGACGGTGCGACGGATGCCGCTACTCGCGGATCGCGGCCCCGGTGCGCTCGGCCGCGAGGGCGGCGCCGGCCATCTTGGCGTCGCTCGCCTCGGCGGCGGTGAGCGTGCGGTCGCCGGCCCGGAAGCGCAACGCGAACGTCAGGCTCTTCGAGCCCTCGGGAACGCCCTGCCCCCGGTAGTCGTCCACGAGCTGCAGGTGCTCGAGGAGCTCGCCTGCGCCCTCGCGGACCGCGGCCGCGACGGTCGCCGCGGGCACGTCGGCGCCGACGACGAGGGAGAGGTCCTGCGTCGCCGCGGGGAGCGTGCCGATGGGGCGCGCCTCGACGGTGTCGCTCGCGAGCGCGATGATCGAGTCGAGGTCGACCTCGGCGACCGCGACCACGCGCGGCAGGTCGGCCTCGGCGGTGAGCGACGGATGCAGCTCGCCCGCGTAGCCCACGAGCTGCCCGGCGACGCGGACCTCGGCGGTGCGGCCGGGGTGCATCGCCTGGTGCGAACCCTGGACGAACTCGACCTCGGCGCCGGCGGCATGTGCGATGCGGCGGACCGCGTCGAGCGCGTCAGCGATGCCCGCGGGCTCGGCGGCCCGCCCGGGCTGCTTGTGCTGGAGGTCGCCCGTGAGCAGCACGCCGACGTGACGCGGCTGCGCGGGGATGCCGTCGTTCAGTTCGGCGAGCACCGCCTCGGACGGACGCTCCCAGCCGATCGGCAGCTCGGCCGTGCCGTACGAGCGACCCGCCTCGGGCAGGAAGACGAGACCGAGCTCGTACACGTCGAGGTCGGTGAAGCCGCGCGACAGGTTGCGACGCGCCACCCCGATGAGGCCGGGGATGAGCGAGCGACGCAGGTACGGCACCGTCGCGTCGAGCGCGTTCGCGAGCTTCACGCCCGCGACCGGCGAGCCGTCGGCGGAGCCGTACACCGCGTTCTCGGCCTCGGACACGAACGGGAAGGCGAGCACCTCGGTCGCGCCGGCGGCGGCGAGCGCGTCGGCCACGCCGCGGCGCACGCGCTGCGAACGCGTGAGACCTCGCCCGGGCGGGGCGACGGGCAGGACCGACGGGATGCGGTCGTAGCCGAGCAGCCGCGCGACCTCTTCCGCCAGGTCGACGTTCGCGGTGAGGTCGGGGCGCCACGACGGCGGGACGACGTCGAAGCCGCCTTCGACGCGGGTCACGGCGCCACCGATCTCGGCGAGGGCGTCGTGCACCTCGTCGGCGGTGTACTCGACACCGATGAGCCCCGTGACGAACCCGTCGGGCAGCCGGATCGCCTCGCGCGCGGGCGCCTCGTGGAGCAACGACCCGGTCTCGTCGGCGGTGCCGCCGGCGAGGTCGACGAGCAGCTGCGCGACACGTGCCGCCGCCGCACCCGCGACCGCGGGGTCGACGCCGCGCTCGAAGCGCTTGGACGCCTCGCTCGGCAGCTTGTGCCGGCGCGCGGTGCGCGCGATCGAGACGGGGTCGAAGTTCGCGGCCTCGATGAGCACGTTCGTGGTGGCGTCGCCGATCTCGGTCGTCGCGCCGCCCATCACGCCCGCGAGGCCGATCGGTCCGCGGTCGTCGGTGATGAGCAGGTCCTCCGCGTGGAGCGCGCGCACCTTGCCGTCGAGCGTCTCGAGGGTCTCCCCCGCCGCCGCACGGCGGACGACGATGCCGCCCTGCAGCGCATCGAGGTCGTAGCCGTGGATCGGCTGGCCGAGCTCGAGCATGACGTAGTTCGTGATGTCGACGGGCAACGAGAGCGAGCGGATGCCGGCGAGCTTCAGCCGCGCGATCATCCACGCCGGCGTCGGCCGGGTCGGGTCGATGCCGCGCACGATGCGCGTCGCGAACACGCTCGCGCCGACCCGGCCGCGGATCGGCGCCTCGTCGCGGACGGCGACGGGGAACGCGTCGACGGAGGCATCCGCCGCGGTCACCTGCGCGGCCGGGTCGCGGTACACCGCGCCCGTCGCGTGGGCGTACTCGCGGGCGACGCCGCGGATCGAGAACGCGTACCCGCGGTCGGGCGTGACGTTGATCTCGACCGCCGCGTCGTCGAGGCCGAGCAGCGCGATCGCGTCGGTGCCGACCGGCGCGTCGATCCCGAGCGTCGAGAGGCGCAGGATGCCGTCATGGTCGTCGCCGAGGCCGAGCTCGCGCGCCGAGGCGATCATGCCGTCGGAGACGTGGCCGTAGGTCTTGCGCGCCGCGATCGGGAACGGCCCGGGCAGCACGGAGCCCGGGAGGGTCACCACGACCTTGTCGCCGACGAAGAAGTTGCGGGCGCCGCACACGATGCCGTGCACGGCATCGCCGCCGTCGGCGGCCTGCTCGCCGTCGGGCGCGACGCGCACGTGGCACCAGCGGATGGTCTTGCCGTTGGACTGCGGCTCCTCGACGAACTCGAGGACCTCGCCGACGACGATCGGGCCCTGGAGGTCGAACGTGTGCACGTCCTCCTCCTCGAGCCCGACGCGCACGAGCGCGGCGTGCACGTCCTCGAGGGACGTGCCCGGCGGGAGATCGACGTACTCGGCGAGCCAGCTGAGGGGCACTCGCATGCGTTAGACCACCATTCCGAACTGCTGGGAGAAGCGGATGTCGCCCTCGGCCATGTCGCGCATGTCCTGGACGTCGTTGCGGAGCATGAGCCCGCGCTCGATGCCCATGCCGAAGGCGAAGCCCGTGTAGACCTCTGGGTCGATGCCGGCCGCGCGGAGCACGTTCGGGTGCACCATGCCGCAGCCGCCCCACTCGATCCAGCGCGGGCCGTCCTTGAAGGTCGGGTGCCAGAAGTCGAGTTCGGCGCTCGGCTCCGTGAACGGGAAGAAGCTCGGGCGCAGGCGCACCTTGGCCTCGTCGCCGAAGATCGACTTCACGAAGTGGTCGAGCGTGCCGCGCAGGTGGGCCATCGTGAGGCCCTTGTCGACGGCGAGGCCCTCGAACTGCATGAAGACGGGCAGGTGCGTGGCGTCGAACTCGTCGGTGCGGTACACGCGGCCGGGAGCGAGCACGTAGATCGGCACCTCGCGCTCGAGCATCGAGCGCACCTGGACCGGACTCGTGTGCGTGCGCATCACGAGATGCGCCTCGGGCGGATCGACGAAGAACGTGTCCTGCATGGCACGCGCCGGGTGATCGGCGTCGAAGTTCAGCGCGTCGAAGTTGAACCACTCGCTCTCGACCTCGGGACCTTCGGCGATCTCCCAGCCCATGCCGGTGAAGACGTCGCACACCCGGTCCTGCAGCAGGGCGAGCGGATGCCGCGCCCCGGCCGTGAATCGCGACGGCAGCGCCGTGACGTCCACCGCCTCGGCGGCGAGCTGCGCCTCGGCCTCGACCTCGAGGATCTCGGCCTCGCGGGCGGCGAACGCCTGGTTCACACGGCCGCGGGCGCCGCCCACGAGCTTGCCGAGGGCGGCCTTCTGGTCGTTGGGGACGTCGCGGAGCGACGCGTTCAGCCGCGCGAGGGTCGACTTCTCGCCGGTGTGCTCGGCGCGGACGGCCTTGAGCGCGGCGGAGTCGCCGGCGGCGGCGATCGCGGCGAGGGCCGCGTCGACCGCGGCCGCGACGGCCGGTTCGGTGATCTGGAGGGGCTCGGACACGAAGAACGAGTCTAGTCGTGGCGAGGGGCCGCCCGTGGCCGGTCAGACCGAGCCTTGGCCCATCTGCCGCGCCTCCGCGTTCGCCTTCGCCACGCCCTTCAGCAGCTCCTCGTTCTCCTCGTCGGGGTTCGGCGGCTTCTGCCCCGTCCGGCGAGCCGTGCGCTTCGCGACCCACCTCGCGAACCACGACAGCGCCAGGTTCATCGCGAGGTAGAGCACGAGGGTGACGATGAAGAACGAGAACAGGTAGTAGTTGCCGTAGAAGCTCGCGAGCTGGTTCATGTTGACGCGAAGCAGCTCGACGTAGCCGACGATGTAGCCGAGCGAGGTGTCCTTCAGGAGCACGACGAGCTGGGCGATGATGATCGGCAGCATCTGGCGGAACGCCTGCGGGAACTCGATGAGCATCTTCGACTGCATCGGCCGCATGCCGAGGCTGAGGCCGGCCTCGCGCTGGCCGCGCGGCAGCGACGCGAGGCCGGCGCGCAGGGCCTCGCCGATGAGCGCGCCGTTGTAGAGCGTGAGCGCGGCGACGACCGCCCAGAACGAGCCCGTGTTCAGCACGAGCAGGATGAAGAGCATCATGAGCAGCACGGGCATGCCGCGCACGAACTCGAGCACGATCGCCGTCGGGATGCGGATCCACGCCGTCTGCGCGCTGCGCAGCAGCGAGAAGACGATGCCGAGCGCGACGGCGAACACGGCCGCGGTGAGCGCGGCGCGGAGCGTGCCCCAGACCCCCGCGACGAAGATGTAGCGCCAGACGGTCGGGTCGGCGAAGATGTCCCACCGCGACGGATCGAAGTAGCCGGGCAGTTCGCCGCGTGGAGCGTTCAGGGTGAAGAAGACCCAGGCAAGACCGCCGAGGATGGCGATACCGCCCGCGATCGAGGCGATCAGGGAGTTGCGACGGGCCACCGGGCCCGGGGCGTCGAAGAGGACGTTCGTCATCGCTGCACCACCCAACGTCGTTCGAGTCTGGCCGCCAGCAAGCCGAGCGGCACGGTGATGAGCAGGTAGAAGGCGGCGACGCCGAGCAGGACCGGGATCACCTGGTCGCCGCGCGCGTTCGCGACGGTGCGGCCCACGGCGAAGAGCTCGACGACGAAGAATCCGCCCGCGACCGAGGTGTTCTTCGTGAGCGCGATGAACACGTTGATGAGCGGCGGGATGGTCATCCGGAATGCCTGCGGGAGCACGATGAGGCCGACGGTCTGGCGGAAGCCGAATCCGACGCTCCGGGCGGCCTCCGCCTGGCCCACCGGGACGCCGTTCACTCCCGAGCGCAGTGCCTCGGCGACGAACGGCGACGTGTACACCGACAGCCCGATGATCGCGCGGGTGACGAAGTCGAGTCGCACGTCGAGCAGGGGCAGGACGAAGATGCAGAAGAAGAGGACGAGGGTCAGCGGGGTGTTGCGGACGAACTCCGTGTACACGGTCGCGAACCACCGGAGCGACGGCACCGGTGAGATGCGCATCGCCGCGACCAGGGTGCCGATCACGAGCGCCGCGAGCCCTGAGACCACCAGGAGCAGCAGCGTCGTTCCGAACCCCTGAAGGTAGAGGTCGAGGTTGTCGATGATCGCGTCCACGCGCGTCCTTTCCGTGCGGTCGGGCCTGCGGACCCGGGAGGTCCGGGCGTCGCTCGGACGCCCGGACCTCCGTGGGGATCAGTACCGGTCGACGGCCGGCGGCTCGCGGAACTCGAGCACGGTGCCCGCCGTGGCATCCCACGCCGCCTCGTACGAGCCGTCCTCGTAGGACTGCTCGAGGACGTCGTTGATCCACGAACGGAAGTCGTCGTCGCCGAGCATGACGCCGATGCCGTACGGCTCCTCGGTGAACGGCTCGCCGACGACCTTGAACTCGCCCGGGTTCTGGTCGACCAGGCCGGCCAGGATCACGTTGTCGGTCGAGACGGCCACGGCCTCGCCCTCGCGGAGGGGCTGGAGGCAGTTGCTGTAGGTGTCGGTCTCGATGACGTTCGCGCCGAGGTCCCGGAGGTTCTGGGCGGGGGTCGACCCGGTGACCGAGCAGACGGGCTGCCCGACGAGGTCGTCCTCGCTCGTGATGTCCTCGTTGTCGGCGAGCACGAGGATCGACTGGCCCGCCTCGAAGTACGGCCCGGCGAAGTCGACGACCTCCTTGCGCTCGTCGTTGATCGTGTAGGTCGCGACGACGAAGTCGACCTGGCCGTTCTCGATGAACGGCTCGCGGTTCGCCGAGACCGTCTCGACCCACTCGATGTCCTCCGGCGCGATGCCGAGCTCGCCGGCGATGATCTTCGCGATCTCGACGTCGAAGCCGACCGGGACGCCATCGGGGCCGACCAGGCCGAAGAGCGGCTGGTCGAACTTGGTGCCGACCGTGACCGTGCCCGCCTCGGCGAGCGCCGCCATCGTCGTGCCCTCCTCGAACTCGGGCGCCTCCTCGACGCTCGGCTCGGCGCCGTCGTCGCCGGGCGTGCCGGCGTCGCCGGCGCAGCCGGCGAACAGGAGTGCGGTCGCGGCCGCAGCGGCGACCAGGGCGATTCTGCTGCGTCTCATGTCGTGCCTCATCTCTCGTGTCGTTCGGGTCCCCGCCGCTCGTGGCAGCGGAGGTCTAGTGCGCGAGGATCTTCGACAGGAAGTCCTTCGCGCGATCGGTCTTGGGGTGGTCGAAGAACTCGGCCGGGACCGCCTCCTCGACGATCGCGCCATCCGCCATGAAGAGCACGCGGTCGGCGGCCTTCCGGGCGAAGCCCATCTCGTGGGTGACGACGATCATCGTCATGCCCTCCTCCGCGAGCTCGACCATGACGTCGAGGACCTCGTTGATCATCTCGGGGTCGAGGGCGCTCGTCGGCTCGTCCATGAGGATGAGCTTCGGGTTCATGGCGAGCGATCGCGCGATGGCGACGCGCTGCTGCTGGCCGCCCGAGAGCTGCGCGGGCATCTTCTTCGCCTGGTCGGCGACGCCGACCCGCTCGAGGAGTTCCATGGCCTTGGCCTCGGCGTCCTTGCGCGACATCCGCTTGACCCGGATCGGCGCGAGCGTGACGTTCTCGAGCACGGTCTTGTGCGCGAACAGGTTGAACGACTGGAAGACCATGCCGACGTCGGCGCGGAGCTTCGCGAGCGCAGCGCCCTCCTCTGGGAGGACGTCGCCGTCGATCGTGATGGCGCCCGAGTCGATCGTCTCCAGCCGGTTGATCGCGCGGCAGAGCGTCGACTTGCCCGAGCCGGACGGCCCGATGACGACGACCACCTCGCCGCGGTTCACGACCGTGTTGATGTCGTTCAGGACGTGCAGGTCGCCGAAGTACTTCTCGACGTGGTCGATCACGACGAGGGGCTCGCCCCGTCGGACCGAGATGTTCGACGTTCGAGGAGCGGTGTCGGCCGGCATACCCCCCAAACTAGGGCTCGGAGCGACTCCGCGGCCACCGTCCGGACGGGGGGTTTACCGTTCCGTTACCTCAACTGCGCTGGGCGAATGCGCTCTCGTAGAGGCACACGGACGCTGCGGTCGCGAGGTTCATCGACTCGGCGTGCCCGTAGATCGGCACCGTGACGACCCGGTCGGCGAGCGCGAGCTTCTCATCGGGGAGGCCGTGCGCCTCGTTGCCGAAGAGCCACGCCGTCGGCTGCGCGAGCACGCCGTCGCGGCGGGCGTCGAGGAGGTCGTCGCCCTTGACGTCGGCGGCCAGGATCGTGAGGCCCGCCTCGCGCGCGCGGGCGAGCACGTCTTCCAGCTCGGCGCCCACGGCGACCGGCAGGTGGAAGATCGATCCCGTCGAGGAGCGCACGACCTTCGGGTTGTAGAGGTCGACCGCGCGACCCGTGAAGACGACCGCGTCGGCGCCGGCCGCGTCGGCCGCGCGCACGATGGTGCCGGCGTTGCCGGGGTCGCGCACCTCTTCGAGGATCGCGACGAGACGCGGATGCGCTGCGAAGACGTCCTTCACCGCGGTCGGGAACTGGTGGCAGACCGCGACGAAGCCCTGCGGCGTGACCGTGTCGGCCATCGCGTTCAGGACCTCCTCCGTCACGTACTCGACGTCGACGCCCGCGTCGATCGCCGTGTCGCCGATGTCGGAGTAGCGCTCGAGGGCGGTCGGGGTCGCGTAGAGCTCGACCACGAGCTGGGGCCGGAACGTGAGCGCCTCGGCGACCGCCTGCGGCCCCTCGAGGAGGAACATGCCCGTCTCGACGCGCGCGGGCTTCTTCGCGAGCTTCGCGACGGCCCGCACTCGCGGCGACCTCGGGTTCTCCAGCACGCGTCAAGCCTACCGACGGATGCCTCGGCGCCGGCGTTCCCGCGCCGCGCCGGGGCCGTGGCATCCGCTCCGTCCGTTCGCCGTTCCACCGCGCCGAGAGGTCTCCTGCCGCGCAAACCGCCCGGAGACGGCGAACGGCCCGGCACCACGGGGGTGCCGGGCCGTTCGGGCCGAAGCGGAGGTCAGGCCGCGTTCTTCGGAGCGTTCACGTCGCTCGGGAGCGCCTTCTTGGCGGCCTCGACGAGGCCCGCGAAGGTCGCCGGCTCGTTGACCGCGAGGTCGGCGAGGATGCGACGGTCGACCTCGATGCCCGCGAGCCCGAGGCCCTGGATGAGGCGGTTGTACGTGATGCCGTTCTGGCGGGCAGCGGCGTTGATCCGCTGGATCCAGAGGCGACGGAAGTCGCCCTTCTTCTTGCGGCG
The DNA here is from genome assembly GCF_009709675.1 of Agromyces bracchium. Classification (GTDB taxonomy): domain Bacteria; phylum Actinomycetota; class Actinomycetes; order Actinomycetales; family Microbacteriaceae; genus Agromyces; species Agromyces bracchium. The sequence goes on from NZ_WMLB01000024.1 coordinate 21,036, forward strand.
GTCGTTGTACGAGTAGACGAGCGAGTGGGTGACCTGCTCCTTCGCCTTGCGGTAGAGGCGCGACCGCTGACCGCGGTAGCCCTCGGCACGCTCGAGGATGACCCGACGCTTCTTGTGCGCGTTGACTGCGCGCTTGACTCTTGCCATGACTGTGTCTCTTCCTTACCGGATCTCGTCGCTCAGCGACCGAGCAGCTTCTTGATGACCTTGGTGTCGGGCGCCGAGGCGACCTTGTCCTGGTTCAGGCGGCGGGTGCGCACCGAGGACTTGCCCTCGAGGTTGTGGCGCATACCGGCCTGCTGCTTCTTGATCTTGCCGCTGCCGGTGACCTTGAAGCGCTTCTTGGACCCGGAGTGGGTCTTCTGCTTCGGCATCTCTCGTCTCTCTCCTTGGTTCTGCCGCCACCGAGGTGGCGGACGTTCGGTGCTGGCCTAGGCCTCGGGGGCCTCGGCCGTCTGCGGCTCGTCGCCCGCGGCATCCGCCGCCGGGCGCTGCTTGGCCGCAGCACGCTGTGCATTCGCCTCGGCCTTGGCCTCGGACTTGTTCTTGAGGGGCGCGATGACCATGACCATGTTGCGGCCGTCGATCGTGGGGTTGTGCTCGACCGTGCCGAACTCCGCCACGTCTTCGGCGAAGCGCTGCAGGAGGCGGACGCCCATCTCGGGACGCGACTGCTCGCGACCGCGGAACAGGATCATCGCCTTGACCTTGTCGCCGGACTTCAGGAAGCCGACGGCGCGCTTCATCTTGGTCTCGTAGTCGTGCTTGTCGATCTTGAGACGGAACCGAACCTCTTTCAGGATCGTGTTCGCCTGGTTGCGCCGGGCTTCCTTCGCCTTCTGCGCAGCCTCGTACTTGTACTTGCCGTAGTCCATGATCTTGACGACCGGCGGACGGGAGTTCGGCGCGACCTCGACGAGATCGAGGTCGGCCTCCTGCGCGAGCCGCAGTGCCACCTCGATCTTCACGACGCCGACCTGCTCTCCGCCAGGGCCCACGAGGCGGACCTCGGGAACGCGGATACGGTCATTGGTACGCGGATCGCTGATGCGAGTCTCCTCTACTCGAACTGGTTTCCAGCCCTTCGGGAGACGGATGCCGCCCGAAGACGAGAGCGGAAATCCACGCGATGACGCCCCGCGGATTCTCACCGCGGGCTCATGCGGCACCCTTGCTCCTGCCCCGCGCGAGCGGGGAAGGGGAGTGCGAACGACCCGGTAACCTTGATGAAGCGGTATGCGCGGGTGGGAGTCTCTCCACTTTCGTACCGGGGACTGGCCCCGGAGCCCGCAGTAGTCTAGCAGAGGAATCCCCCGGTGAGCGACACTTCGCCCGAGTCCACGCGTGCGCCCGAGCACGACCACCCCGAGGCCGGCGCCGACGCCGGCGTGCAGGCCGACACCGAGCAGACGGTCGCCGACGCCACGCGCGATATCGCCGAGGTGCCCGCGGTCGAGGTCATCACGACGGCGGCCGTGCACCTCATGAGCGCCGCCGCGGTCAAGGTCGGGCTCGCCGACGACCCCGAGTCGCAGACCGACCTCGACGAGGCGCGCAAGCTCATCAACGCGCTCGCCGGACTGATCACCGCGGGCGCGCCCGAGATCAGCGACATGCACGCGCGATCGCTTCGCGACGGCCTCCGCTCCCTGCAGCTGGCCTTCCGCGAGGCGTCGACGATTCCCGACGAGCTCGGCAAGGGGCCCGGCGAGAAGTGGACCGGCCCGGTCTCCTAGGTCTCGATACGCGCGCTTCGCGTGCGACTCGACCACCGGCCGCGACCCGCCCGAGCCGGTCTCCGGCTCATCGCTGGCAGTGCGGACACCAGTACGTCTCGCGCAGCTCCACGTCGTTCCGGCCGAAACGGCCGTGCTCGATGCGCGTGCCGCAACGTCGGCACGGCTCGCCCGCGCGCCCGTAGACCCAGAGCCGGCGCCCGGGCCTCGTGTCGCCTGTCGTCGTCCGCTCGAGGCGGTCGCGATTGGCGTGGATGACCCGGCGTGCGAGGTCGATCGTCGGAGCGAGCTCGACCTCGCCGATGGGGCGGTCGGGGCGGATGCCGCGCAGGAAGCACACCTCGTTGACGAGGACGTTGCCGAGGCCGGCGAGGTTCCGCTGGTCGGCGAACGCCACGACCGCCGGCACCTCCGGGTCGGCGGCGAGACGTCGCGCCGCCTCCGCGGCATCCCAGTCGGGCCCGAGCAGGTCGGGGCCGAGGTGGGCGAGCCGCTCGCCCTCCTCGGACGCCGGGAAGACCTCGACGAGCCCGAGGTCGAAGCCGACGGCCGTGGCATCCGTCGTCTCGATGATCGCGCGGGCGCGATGCGCGGGTCGGGGCCACCGTCGGCCGGGCGGGATGACGCGCCACTCCCCCTCCATCTTGAGGTGCGTGTGCAGGACCGCGTCGCCGATGCGCATGAGCACGTGCTTGCCGCGGCTGGCGACCGAATGGATCGTCTCGCCGGCGAGGTCGACCGTGGCGTACGCCGGCACCCGGATGTCGCTCCGGACGACCGTGCGCCCCGCGAGCGCGTCGTCGAGCCGGCGGGCGGCGCGGAAGACGGTGTCGCCCTCGGGCATCTCAGCCCCTCGCCTCGAAGCGGAGCCCCTGCGGCGTCTCGCGGAAGCCGGCGCCGCGGAGCGGCGCGTCGAGCGCGGAGCCGAACACGCCCGCGCCGTTCACGGTCTCGACGCGGAACCGCGCCCCACGGGCTCGCGCGAGCGCCTCGGCGAGTGACGTCGCTCCCTGCACGAGCACGGCGGCGTCGTCGGTGAAGACGAGCGCGGTGCGTCCGCCGCGCTCGAGGTAGAACGCGGCCTCGCCGTCGACGATCGCGACGACGGCGCCGGCCTTGCGTGCGGGCCGGTGCGTGAGCTCGACGAGCGGGTCGGGCCAGTCGAGCGCCGCGCCGAACGGGTTCGCGGGGTCGGTCGCGGCGAGGGCGAACGCGCCGCCCTTCGGCGCCTGCCTGAGGCGGTCGACGGCGGCGCTGGTGGCGAACTGGGCGCCGCCCTGGCCGTCGACGAAGTAGCCGCGCCGCACGCGGCCGGTCTCCTCGAAGCCGGCGAGCGTGCGATAGGCGAGCGCGAAGCCGCCGAGATGGTCCTCCGCGACGACCGAACCGCGCGTGACGACCCCGTAGCGCTCGAGCAGCGTCTCGCCGAGGGCATGCGCACGCGGCGTCGCGGCGTCGCTCGGCACGGGGAGCACGGACCAGCGCCCTGCAGCGCGGGGCGGTGCCGACCGCGGCGAGCGGGCCCCCTCTGCCGCAGCCGCCGCCTGGGCGAGCACGCGACGCGAGACGGCTCGGCCGCGGATGCGGGCCCGAGGCGTCGTCGCGCGGGTCTTGTGCGCCCCGCCGCCCGTGAGCAAGCCGCGGACCGGTGCGAACGTGTCGTTGGTCACGAGTCCGGCCCAGCCGAGTCGCCACAACGCATCGAGGATCGGTGCGTCCTCTGTCGCGCCGACGGCCTCGGCGAGCTGCCGGTAGAAGTACGCCCCGCCGCTGCCGAGCACGGCGAGCAGCTCGGTCTCGATCGCGTCGAGCGGCTGGTCGACGGGTGCGGGCATCGTCAGCTTCGCGGTGTCGGCGAGGTGCAGGCTGATCCATCCGTCGTCGCCCGCCAGCGCCCCCTGGCCCACCCAGAGCACTTCGCCGCTCGCGGTGAGCTCGTCGAGGAACTCCGGCCGGTAGTCGTCGACCCGTGCTGGGAGCACGAGCGACTCCCACGCCGACGCCGGGATCCGCACGCCCTCGAGCTGCTCGATCACCGCGGCGACGCCGTCCACGCCGCGGAGCCGACCGCCGACGTGCTGCCAGTCGGGGAGGAACCGGCCGAACTCGCGCGGCGCGACCGGTTCGACCTCCTCGCGGAGCGCCGCGAGCGAGCGGCGGCGGAGCCGGCGCAGCACCTCGGCGTCGCACCACTCGGCGCCGCTGCCGTGCGGCAGGAACGCGCCCTCGACGAGCCGCCGTTCACCGGCGAGGCGTGCGAGCGCGGTGTGCGCGATCGCGCCGCCGATGCCGAACCGCTCGGCGACCGCGCCGGTCGTGAACGGGCCGTGGGTGCGGGCGTAGCGGCTCACGAGGTCGCCGAGCGGGTCGCGCACGGCCTCACCGAAGGCATCGGGCAGGCCCGGCGGGATCGGCACGCCGAGCGCGTCGCGGAGGCGGCTGAGGTCCTCCACGGCGACGACCCACTCGGTGCGCGCGAATCGCACGCGAGCGGCGCGGCGCGCGGCGACGAGCGCGACGACGGATGCCGCGGCATCCGTCGCCTCGTCGACCCGCTCGGAGATCTCGGCGTCGGTCATCGGTCCGAGCTCGCGGAGCAGGTCGGCGACGCCCTCCTCGCCCCGGGCGAGGCGATCGGGGTGGCGGCGCTGGAGCATCCGCTCGGTCTCCTCGACGACCACGGGATCGAGCAGCTCCCGCAGCTCGACGGTGCCGAGGAGCTCGGCGAGGAGCCCGGGATCGAGCGAGAGCGCGGCGGCGCGACGTTCGGCGAGCGGGGCGTCGCCCTCGTACATGAAGGCCCCGACGTAGCCGAAGAGCAGGCTCGCGGCGAACGGGCTCGCGGTCTCGGTCGCCACGTCGACGAAGCGGACCCGCCGGCCGCGGATGCGCTCGGCGAGGGCCGTGAGCGCCGGCAGGTCGTAGACGTCCTGCAGGCACTCCCGCACGGCTTCGAGCACGACCGGGAAGTCGGGGTAGTCGCGCGCGACCTCGAGCAGCTGCGACGCCTTCTGCCGTTGCTGCCAGAGGGGCGATCGCCGCCCCGGGTTCTGCCGCGGCAGGAGCAGGGCACGCGCGGCGCACTCGCGGAAGCGCGAGGCGAAGAGCGCCGAGTCGCCGACGCGTTCGGTCGCGAGCTGGGCGAGCTCCTCCGGGTCGAACTCGAAGAGCTCGCTGCCTGGCGGCTCGTCGGCCGTGTCGGGGATCCGCAGCACGATGCCGTCGTCACTCGCGACGGCGTGCGCCTCGACGCCGAGCCGTTCCATCACGCGCGCGTCGACCGCGAGCGCCCACGGCGCGTGCACGCGCATGCCGTAGGGCGAGTGCAGCACGATCCGCCAGTCGCCCAGCTCGTCGCGGAACCGCTCGACGACGAGGTGCTCGGCGTCGGGTACGACGCGCGTCGCCTCGCGCTGGTCGGCGATGAATCGCACGAGGTTCGCGCCCGCGCGCTCGTCGAGCCCGGCGGCGGCCGTCCGGGCGACCGCGGTCGGCTCGTCGGCGGCGGCGAGCTCGCCGATGAACGCGCCGATCGCGGCGCCGAGCTCGGCGGGCCGCCCGATGCCGTCGCCCTTCCAGAACGGCAGACGGCCCGGCTCGCCGACTGCGGGCGAGACGAGCACGCGGTCGTGCGTGATCTCCTGGATCCGCCAGCTCGTCGCGCCGAGCGCGAACACGTCGCCCACGCGCGACTCGTACACCATCTCTTCGTCGAGCTCGCCGACGCGCCGCCCCGGCCCGGCGTCGCCGATCATGAACACGCCGAAGAGCCCTCGGTCGGGGATCGTGCCGCCGCTCGTGACCGCGAGCCGCTGCGCACCCCGCCTGCCGGTGATCGTGCCGGCGTCGCGGTCCCACACGATGCGGGGCCGCAGCTCGCCGAACCGATCGGACGGATACCGGCCGGCGAGCAGGTCGAGCGTGGCGTCGAACGCCGAGCGCGGCAGCGAGCCGAACGGCGCCGCACGGCGGACGACGTCGAACCAGTGCTCGACCTCCCACTCGTCGATCGCCGACGCCGCCACGGTCTGCTGCGCGAGGACGTCGAGCGGGTTCGCCGGGATCCGCATGGGCTCGATCGCGCCCTCGACCATGCGCTCGGCGACGACGGCGGAGTGCAGCAGGTCGGCCCGGTGCTTCGGGAACAGCACCCCCTTCGACACCTCGCCGACCTGGTGCCCGGCACGGCCGATGCGCTGCAGGCCGCTCGCGACCGACGGCGGCGACTCGACCTGCATCACGAGGTCGACCGCGCCCATGTCGATCCCGAGTTCGAGGCTCGAGGTCGCGACGACGCACTTCAGGCGACCGGCCTTGAGGTCGGCCTCGACGAGCGCGCGCTCCTCCTTGCTGACCGAGCCGTGGTGCGACCGGGCGATGATCGGCTCGGCACCGGCGGTGATGCCGGATGCGCCGGGCAGGTCGGCGGGCGGGCGGCGGGTTCCGGCGACCGGCGAAGTGCGCGAGACGACGGATGCCGCGGCCGCCGCATCGACGGCGGCGGCGACGGCCGCGACCTCGGTCGCAGGGGCGCTCGCGCCGGTCTCCTCGTCGGCGTCGTCGGGCGCGGTCCGCTCGGCCCAGAGCTCGTTGAGCCGGGCCGTGAGCCGCTCGGCCAGCCGGCGCGAGTTCGCGAACACGATCGTCGAGCGGTGCGCGAGCACCTCGTCGAGGATCGCCTCCTCGACGTGCGGCCACACCGACCCGCCCGCGTCGCCCGACAGGTCGCCGAGGTCGTCGACGGGCACCGTGACCCGCAGGTCGAACCGCTTGCCGGACGGCGGAGCGACGATCGACACCGGGCGCGTGCCGGCGAGGAACCGCGCCACCTCTTCATGCGGCCGCACGGTCGCGGACAGGCCGATGCGCTGGACGGGACGGGCGACGAGCTCGTCGAGCCGCTCGAGCGAGAGTGCGAGGTGCGCGCCGCGCTTGGTGCCCGCGATCGCGTGGATCTCGTCGACGATGACCGTCTCGACGCCCGCGAGGGTCTCGCGCGCCTGCGAGGTGAGCATGAGGAACAGCGACTCGGGCGTCGTGATGAGGATGTCGGGCGGGCGCTTCACGAGCGCGCGCCGGTCGGTCGGCGACGTGTCGCCCGAGCGGACGCCGACCGTGACCTCGGGCACGTCGACGCCGATCGCCGCCGCCGTGCGGGCGATGCCGACGAGCGGGGCGCGGAGGTTGCGCTCCACGTCGACGCCGAGCGCCTTGAGCGGCGACAGGTAGACGACGCGCGTGGCGCGGGCCGACCCGCCGCTCGCCGACCCGCCCGTCGTCACCTCGCCCGTCGCCTCGTCGACGGCCGGCCCCTCGTGGTGGAGCCGATCGATCGCGGACAGGAAGGCGGCGAGCGTCTTGCCCGAGCCGGTCGGTGCGACGACGAGTGCGTGCTCGCCCCCGGCGATCGCGCGCCACGCCGCCTCCTGCACGGGCGTGGGCTCGTGGAAGGACTCGGTGAACCACGCCCGCGTCGCGGGCGCGAAGGAGTCGAGCGCTCCGGCCATCCCCCCATTCAAGCCGATGCCACCGACACCGTCGCCGCGACCATGCCCGGCCGTCATCCCCCTCCGGCCGCGCCTGCGCCCCCGCCGGCCCGCAGCTCGCCGAGCACGCGTCCGACGGCCGCGACCGTGCGACGCGCCTGCGCGGCATCCGTGCCCCAGTTGCTCACGGAGAAGCGCACGACCGCGCGATCGTGCCACCGCGAGGTCATCGCGAGCACCTCGCCGTCGGTCCAGAGCGCGCGGCTCAGCGCCTCGGTCGCCACGTCGTCCTCGAGCGCGATGCAGACCTGGGTGAAGACGACCTCGTTCAGCACCTCCACGCCCGGCAGCGCGGCCAACCCGTCGGCGATGAGCCTCGCCGACCCCGCGAGCCGGTCGATGAGCCCCGCGACGCCGTCGCGGCCGAGGTGCCGCAGCACCGCCCAGGTCGGCACGCCCCGCGCCCGGCGCGAGAGCTCGGCCACCTTCTCGTGCGGGTCCGCGCCGACGTCGGCGGCCTGCAGGTAGCTCGCCTGCAGGCTGAGGGCGCGGCGCATCGGCGCGGCGTCGCGCACCATCGCGATGCCGCAGTCGTAGGGCACGCTGAGCGTCTTGTGCGCGTCGGTCGACCACGAGTCGGCGTCGGCGAGCCCGGCCGTCAGGTGCCTGAGGCGCGGGGATGCCGCGGCCCACAGCCCGAACGCACCGTCGACGTGCACCCACGCGCCCGCCTCGTGCGCGATGCGACACGCCTCCGCGAACGGGTCGAAGGCGCCCGAATGGATGTTGCCCGCCTGCAGTGCGACGATGACCGGTCCTTCTCCGCGCTCGAGCTCGTCGGCGAGCGCGTCGGCGCGGATCCGGCCCTGGTCATCGCACGCGACGAGCGTCGGCGCACCGAGCCCGAGGTAGCGTGCGGCGAGGTCCATCGTGCCGTGGCGTTCGGCGCCCGCGATCCATCGGATGCGCGGGGAGCCGGCCATCCCCTGCGCCTCGACGTCCCAGTCCGCGCGGCGGAGCACCTCGCTCCGCGCCGCGGCGAGGCACGCGAACTGCGCGCTCGTGGCTCCCGTCGCGAACCCGACGTCGCTGCCCGCGGGCAGGCCGAGCAGGTCGAGCAGCCACGTCGCCGCGATCTCCTCCGCGGCGACGGTGCCGGGCGAGATGATCCTGAGGACCGCGTTCTGGTCCCACGCCGAGACCAGCCAGTCGGCCGCGAGTGCGACCGGCTGCGCGCCGCCGATCACCCAGCCGTAGAAGCGCGGCGACCCGGTGGCGCTGAGGCCGGGCTCGGCGGCCTCAGCGAGTCGGTCGATGACGGCGTCGGCCGGTTCGCCGTGCTCGGGCAGGTCGCGCCCGAGTGCGTCCATCACCTCGCCGACGCCCGCGCGAGGGGGAACCGGGCGATCGGGCAGAGCGGCGAGCCACTCTCCCGCGTGGCGGCGGGCGAGATCGAGCATGGCCGGGTCGTACGGCTGAGCGCCGGCGGCCGGCGCCTCCCCGGTCGGTTCGTCGGACATCATCCACCTGGATTCCGCGCACCGTCGCGCAGTCCCGATCCTGCTCCAGGGCGCAGGCAGGAGTCAACGGGCCGGCGGCGGAGCTCAGGCCGGGCAGGTGACGTCGGCCGGCGGCGCGACGCCGTCCACGAGGTACGCCTCGACCGCGGCATCCACGCACGCATCGCCCTTGTTGAACGCCGTGTGGCCCTCGCCCGTCCTCGTCACCAGGACCCCGCTCTCGAGCTGCGAGGCGACCGCGACCGCCCACGCGTACGGGGTGGACGGGTCGCCGGTGGTGCCGAGGACGAGGATCGGCGCGGCGCCGGGCGCGGTGATCGCCACCCGCTCCAGCTCCGAGCGATACGGCCATGACAGGCACGACACGTCGTCGAAGGCGAAGTAGACGCCGAGATGCGGCGCCTCCCTGCTCAGCGCGCGCGCCTCCTCCTTCATCACCTCGACGTTGTTCTGCGCGGCGTGGTCGAGGCAGTTCACCGCGCGGATCGCCTCGGGCAGGTTGCCGGAGTACTCGCCCTCGGGACTGCGACCGTAGTAGCCGTCGACGACCGTCAGGGCGAACTCGGCCTGACCCGCGAGCACGGTCGTGAAGACGGTGTCGAGCGCCGGCCACGTGTCCTGGCGGTACAGCGGCGCGGCGATCGCGAGGAGGAGCGTGTCGACCCCCAGCACCCTGCCGTCCGTCGACGGGATCGGGTTCCTCGCGACGGCGTCGAGGATCTCGCGCACGATCGGAAGGGCGTCGTCCGCCGTCCCCTCGAACGGACAGGTGGCGGCCGGGATGCAGGCGTCCAGGTAGGACCGGAGCGCGGCCTCGAACCCCTTCGCCTGGGCCAGGGTGACGGCCGACCGGGTGAGCGACGGATCGATCGGCCCGTCCAGCACGAGGCGGCCCACCCGGTCCGGGAACAGGCCGGCGTACACCGTGCCGAGGTACGCGCCGTACGAGTAGCCGAGGTACGCCAGCCGCTTCTCGCCCAGCGCGGCACGCAGCATGTCGAGATCGCGCGCGACGCTCGCGGTGTCGACGTTCGCCAGCAGGTCGCCCGTGTTGCGCAGGCACGACTGGCCGAATCGGTGCGTCTGCTCGTTCTGCGACGTCAGCCAGTCGGTGGTTCCGCGGATGCCTCTGGCCGGCGTGTAGAGGAACCGGTCGAGCTCCTCCGCGGAGAGGCAGTCGACCGCGGTCGAGCGGCCCACGCCGCGCGGATCGAACCCGACGATGTCGTACCGGTCCTGCAGCTCGGCGGTGGTGGCGACGTCGAGCGAGCTCGCGACCGCGTCGTAGCCCGACACGCCCGGCCCGCCGGGATTCATCAGCAGCGAACCGATCCGGTCCCCGCGCGCCGGCTGGCGGATGAGCGCCAGCTCGATCTCCGCGCCGGACGGGGCGTCCCAGTCGAGGGGCGCGACGGCGGTGGCGCACTCGAGGTCGCCGCACTGCTCCCAGCGGAGCACCTGGCCGTAGAACGGCTCCAGCGCGGCATCCACCTTCTCGCCGGTCGGCGTCGATTCGTCGACGACGGGGAAGAACGTGGAGAGCCCGCACGCGCTCAGACCGCAGGCGACGGCGACCGCCGCGAGTCCGGCCAGGATGCGGCGTGTCCGCCCCGTCGTCTCCCCCATGGCCACCCAGTATCGCGGCGCGGCGCCGATCGCCACGCCCCCCGTTCTGGGGACGTGGTGCGCGACGGCGCATGTCCCCCGCGTGATCCCCGGAATCTCGCCGAAAGCCGGGTTTCCCGTCCGATTTGTACCCCGAATCGGGGACCTAGGACCTGTTGCCGCTCCCACCGGGGCGCGGGATACTCGTCGGGTCGCGGCACGGACTCGAACGGCGTACGCCGGTGTCGCGCAGGGGGGTTTGAGTCGTGAACTCGTACGCGCTCGGAATCGACATCGGGACGACCTGCACGGCCGCGGCCATCGGCCGCCGCGAGGCGGACGGTGCGCTGCGGGCGACGCCGATCGACCTCGGCACGAGGAAGTCCGCCGTGCCGACCGTCGTCCACCTCGGCGACGACGGTGCGGTCGTCGTCGGTGAGCCGGCGGAGCGACGGGCCATCGACTCGCCGGACCACGTCGTCAGGGAGTTCAAGCGGCGCATCGGCGACGAGACGCCGCTCATCGTCGGCGACGTCGCCGTCGCACCCGAGGACCTGTTCGCGCTCGTCGCACGGTGGGTCGTCGACCGCGCCGAGGCACGGGAGGGCGAACCGCCCTCGATCGTGGCGCTGTCGCACCCGGCCGCGTGGGGCGAGCACCGCGTCGAGACGATCCGGAACGCACTCGCCGGCGTCGGACTCGGCGACGTCGAGCTGGTGAACGAGCCGGCGGCCGCAGGACTCGCGTACCTCTCGGAACGCGACCTCGACGCCGGTCGCGTCGTCGGCGTCTACGACCTCGGCGGCGGGACGTTCGACGTGGCCCTGCTGCGACGGCAGGACGGCGGCGACCTGCAGCTCGTCGGAACGCCGCGCGGCGTGGAGCGCCTCGGCGGGTCCGACTTCGACCAGCGCGTCTTCGACCACGTGCGACGCGCCGCCGAGGAAGCGTTCGCCGGCACCGACGACCGCGACGTGGACTCGGTGATCGCGCTCGCCGCCGTGCGCCGCGAGTGCACCGAGGCCAAGGAGGCGCTGTCATTCGACGCCGAGACGGCCGTGCCCGTGATCCTTCCGGCCGGCCAGGCCCGCGTGCGCCTCGTACGCGGGGAATTCGAGCAGATGATCGAACCCGAGCTCCGGCGCACGGTCGACACCCTGCGCGACGCGATCACGGCGGCGGAGCTCGACGACGACGAGATGTCGGCCGTGCTCCTCGTCGGCGGCTCGTCGCGCATCCCCGCCGTCACGCAGCTGATCTCCGCCGAACTCGGGCTCCCCGTGGTCATGGACGCCGATCCGAAGGCGTCGATCAGTCGCGGAGCGGCCATCGCGGCAGGTCGACGGCTCGCTCCGGCGGCCGTGCCGGCCGCCGCGCAGGCGGAGTCGGCGGGCGCGGAGGCCGCCGGCGATGCCGCAGCCGTCGAGGACGACCACCCGATGGCGGTGCCGGCCGCGATGCTCGGCGCGAGATCCGCACCGCACCTCTCGATGGGCGTGCGCACCACGCTGCTCGCGGGTGCCGCGGCGGCGCTCCTCGCGGTCGTCGTGCCGATCTCGCCGCTCGGCGCGGGCGGTCGACCCGAGGCCGATTCCGGGGGTGCCGCCGGGCTTGATGCCGCCGGCGCCACCACCGCCGGCCACTACGTCACCGGTGAGGCCGCCGATCCCGGCTCGCCGGACGCGCCGGCGCCGCTCACCGACGACCCCCTGACACCGGTGGACGAGTCCGAGCTGGCGCCGCCGAGGGCACCGCTGAAGCCGGGGAAGGTCGCACCGACCACCACCACGACCGGGTCGACCGGGTCGACCGGGTCGACCCAGGGCACCGGGACATCCGGCGGCACCTCGGATGGCTCGGCCTCCGGCTCGACCTCCGGTGGCGCGTCGTCGACCGACCCGGCGACGAGCCCGTCTCCACAGCCCACGACGGAACCGCCGCCGCCCACCACCGACCCGGACCCTGCGCCGGCACCCGAGCCCGAACCGGACCCGGCGCCCGAGCCGGTCCCGGACCCGGCGCCCGACCCCGCGCCCGATCCCGCGCCTGTGCCCGATCCCGCACCCGAACCCGAACCTGAACCGACGGTGGTTCCCGAGCCCACCACCGACCCCACGGAGCCCGCGCCCGCGCCATGAACGCACCCTCACGCGACGATGCGATCCACCGCGCCCACGACGTGGCCGGATGGTCCGACGGCGAGCAGATCGTCAGGCTCATCCTCAGCGGATCCGACCGGGTGGTCGCCGGCGTGAGCGGGCCCGGCGGTTCGGGCAAGTCCACGCTGCTGCAGCGCATGGCCGCCGAGCTCCGTGCCGGGGGTGCGCGCGTGGTGCACGGCACCGACCCCGGACCTGCGGAGGACGGCGCGTCGCCCGTCGTGATGCTGGTCGACGATGCCGAACAGCTCGGGCCCGCGGAACTGGCCGTCCTGGACGGCTCCGTCGACGACGTCGCGCACCTCGTGGTCGCCTTCCGCCCGACACCGGCCTCGCCGGTCGCGAACGTCTTCGACCACGCCGGGCGGCGTCGTCCGGTCGTGACGCTGCACCCGCTCGCCGCCGCCGAGATCGCGGACCGGTGGACGACGCTCATGCACGCCCCGCCCGAGGCCGGTCGCGTCGATCGCGTCCTCGAACTCACGCACGGCAATCCCCGCCTCGTCGACCTCGTGCTGGTCGCGATCCGCGACGAGGGCTGGGATCTCGACACCGCGTCGGACCTGCCCGGTCCGTTGCTGACCTACGTCTCGACGGAACTCGACGCGCTCGACCGCGACACCCGCGAGTTCGTCCTCGCGCTCGCGATCGGCTTCTCGACGTCGGGGCCGGCCCTCGCGACCGCGCCCCGTTTCGCCGGTGCCGACACCCTCGCGCTCGTGCAGGGCGCGAGGGCCGCGGGCCTCGCCGCTGCCGACGGAGCGCTCTGCCCGCTGGTGCGGAGCTCCGTCCTCCGGACTGCCCTGCCGGACGAGGCGTGGTCACTGCGTCGCGAGCTCGTCGATGCCATGGCCGCGACCGGCACGCCGCTCGAGGCGACGGCCATGTCGCTCGCCGACGACGGATTCCGCGACGCCCGGTTGGCCGGGGCGCTCGAGCAGGCGGGCGACGAGCTCCTGCCCACCGATCCCGCCGGAGCGGCGCGCCGGTACGCGGCCGCCGTCGCGGCGGGCGCGGACCGGACCGGGCTCCAGGCGCGACGAGCGCACGCGGCGTGGGCCGCCGGCGACGTCCGCGACGCCGAGCGCCTCGTCGACCGGCTCCTCGCGCGCGCGGACTCACCCGACATGTGCCGAGGCGTGGAGGTCGCCGCCGCGGTCTGGGCGCGACAGGGCCTACTGCACCGCAGCGCCGTGGCCTACGAGCGCCTCGCGAGCGACCGGTGCGCGCTGGCGCCGCTCGCGGTGGTCTGCCTGGTCGCGACCGGGGAACCCGAGCGGGCGGTCTCGCTCCGGACGTCGGGCGAGCGCATCGCGTACCCGACGTCGTCCTACGTGGCGCTCGACCTCATGGCCGACGGCATCCTCCGCTTCCTCGACGGCGACCACGAACGGGCGCTCGCCTTCCTCCTGAACGCCTCGAGCCTGATGTCCGAGGCCGGTCCGGCGACCGTGCTGCCCGAGGTCCCCGCGGTGCTGGCGGCCCAGGTCGGGCTCGTCATCGGTGAGCTCGCCGTCGCGGACGGCGTCCTGTCCGCTGCGATCGAGGGGGGCCAGGGCGGGCCCGCCTTCACGGCCCGCCTGCTGCTCACCCGGGGGCTGGTCGCGCTGCGCGCCGATCGCCCGCGGCAGGCGAGAGCCCACCTCGTGGCCGCGATGGCGGATGCCGCGATGCATCCGATCGGCCTGCGGGACGAGCTCCTCGCCAGCGCGCTGCGCGTGGGCCTGGCTCGGCATCAGGGCGAGATCCCGCTCCTCCTCCAAACGTGGAGGGAGGCACGACCGGCGCTCGCGGGCATGCGGCCCGACCTGACCATACTGCCGGCACTGGCGGAACTCGTCCTCGCGGCCGCACGACTCGACGAGATGCACCTCGTCGAGTCGCGGGTCGACGAGGCGAGGGCCCTCATCGAACGCGTGGGTGCCGACGGCCCGCTGTCCACCGCCCTGCACTGGACCGAGATCGAGGCGGCGCTCCTGCGGAACGACCCGGGCGGCGTGGAGGATCACGCCCGCGTGCTCTCGACCCGGGGCGACGACCGCATCGCCCGGCGCCTGGCGGATGCCGCACGGACGTGGGCCTCCGCGCTCGGCGGCAACGTCGACGTCGAGGGGGTCGAGCGTGCGGCGCGGGAGCTCGAGTCCGCCGGGTACCCCTGGGATGCCGCGAGACTCGCCGGGCACGCCGCTGCCAGGGCGGCCGAGCACCAGGACTCCCTGCGACTGCTCGCGCTCGCTCGCAGCCTCCATCCCGACGAGACCCCGTCGGACCGCGACGCGTCCGGCGCGAGCCTCGGAGCCGCCGGCTCGCCCGGACCCGAGCCGTCGCAGGACGACTCCGCGCTGAGCGCCCGGGAGCGCGAAGTCGCGCGCCTGGTGCTCGAGGGGAAGACGTACGTCGAGATCGGCGAGACGATCTTCATCTCACCGCGGACCGCGGAGCATCACATCGCCCGCATCCGGCGCAAGCTCGGCGCCACCAATCGGTCCGACCTCATCGCCAAGCTGCGGTCCGCGCTGGGCGAGTGAGGCCCGCCGAGCCCCTTCCCCGCTCGGGCGACGGTTCGTGCGCTCCTCCAGGGGTCGGATCCCCGGGGACCCCGGAGCGAGGCCGGATCGGATCCCCTAACGCACCCCCACGCGATCCCCCATCACCCCCTCCCGTCGCCCCGAAGCGGGGGAACCCTCCCCGATGTCCGGCGAGCACGCGGAGCGCATGCTTGCATCCGGGGGGCCGGCACGCACGTCGGTCATCGCCATCTCACATGGAGGGGATCGATCATGTCGAACATCACGACGGCGCTGCTGGACTTCCTGATGGGCCTGCTGAGGGACCCGGAGGCCAGCGCCGAGTTCCGGGCGGACCCGGACAGCGCCCTGACGAACGCCGGCCTGAACGGCATCTGCGCGGCTGACGTCGACGCGGTCCTGCCGGTCGCGCTCGACTTCTCGCCGGTCGCCGACCGCGAGTACCACACCGGCGGCAACAGCATCGACAGCAGCGCCTCGGGCGGCGGTTGGGGCGGCGGCGGCTCGGGCGGCGGCTGGGGCGGCGGCGGCCACGGCGGCGGCGGCAAGGGCGGCGACTGGGGCGGCGGCGGCCACGG
>NZ_WMLB01000025.1 GCF_009709675.1 Agromyces bracchium
GAATCTTGCGATTCATCAGGGGTTTTTGGTGGATCTGAGGGGACTCGAACCCCTGACCCCCTGCATGCCATGCAGGTGCGCTACCAGCTGCGCCACAGACCCGTTTCGGATTTCGCTGCCCGCTCGGGGCAACGGATTCAGCCTACACCAGCCCCCCGAGGGAAATGAAATCGAGCCGACCTCAGCTGCGCGATGCGCTTCCGGCACCCGTCGTCGACTCGTCGCGCTCGATGAGCGGGGCCACAGGGATCGCCGGGCAGTCGCGCCAGAGGCGCTCGAGACCGTAGTACATGCGCTCCTCGCGGTGGAAGACGTGAACGACGAGGTCGCCGAAGTCGAGCAGGGCCCAGCGTCCGCCGTCGCGTCCCTCGCGGCGCGCGACGTCCTGGCCCTCCTCGCGGAGCGCCTCGACGACCGCATCGGCGATCGCGACGACGTTGCGCTCGGCAGAGCCGGTGACGAGCAGGAAGACGTCCGCGAACGGAAGCGGCTCGGACACGTCGAGTGCGACGAGGTCCTCACCGCCCTTCGCGTCCGCTGCGCGCGCAGCGATGGCGAGCAGGCGGTGTGCGTGGTCGGTTGCGGTCATGTCCTCGACTTCCCGGGAGCCGGCGGTCGGCCCGCCCCCATCATGCCCTCGATCAGAAGAGCCCCGCCATCGCGCCGACGACGAGGGTCGCCACCACGCCGAGCGCGAGCACGCCCGCGGTGACGGCGAGCACGAGCGGCACGTTCATGCCCTCCTTGCTCGGCGGAGCCATCATGGCCTTGCTCGGCTGCTGCGTGCTGATCGCCCGGGTCGCCGCGACCGGCGCGACACCGGGGCCCGCCAGGTCTTCGACCGAATCGAACAGGCGGTCGACGTCGCTCGAGTCGATCTGGCTCGGGTGCACACCGGTCGCACCGTAGCTGCGGGGCAGGTCGATCGACCCGGTCACGATGATCTCGCCGCTCGGTGCGAGCTGCTGGCCGAGCGGGCCCTCGTCGGGCAGCGACGGCAGGATCAGCGCGTTCGTCGTGGTAGGGACCCCACGCGGCGAGCCGCCGCGCGAGAGCAGCTGGTCGTACGGCTCGGAGTGGTCCTCCGGGAGGTTCAGCTGCGAGGTCCAGTGACCGACGGGCTTCGGAGCGGCGACGGGCTCGTCGAGCCCGGCGTCGACGGTCGTGTGCGGTGCCGCGGCGCGAGACGGCGCCGGCTGGTGGGGGTGCCGCGGCGGTTGGAACTCGTCGCGCGGCCGCCCTGAAGCGGGCGCCTGCGGCTGGCGCTGCGCAGCGCCGCCGGCGGGCATCGGTCGCTGCGGGGCGGCCTCCTGCTCGACTTCGTCGATGTCGTCGAAGCCGTCTCCCGAGTGCGACTCGAGCATCGCGCGCAGCTCGCGACGGGTCAGCGTGCGCTCGGGCGTCGTCTGCGGCGCGGGCGCGCTTCGCGGCGGCCCCTGCGGGGGCCGCGGCGAGCCGCCGCCGGGCGGAACCTGCCCCGGATACGGCCGGTTGTCGACCGGAACGGGCATCGGTCCCGACGTCGTCGCGGACCGCGGCGGCTGCGCGGCGCGCTGCGGGGCCTGGGCCGGCGCACCGGGCGCGGGCGCAGGCGACCGCCTGCGCGGGTCGTTCCACCCCTGCGGCGGTCGCTGCGCCGGCGGGGCCTGGCGCGGGTCGGCCTGACGCTGGGGCGGGCCCGACGGCCCGCCGGGGGCGGTTCGGGCGGGCTGCGCGGCGCGTGGGTCGGGGCCCTGCGAGTAGGCCGGCTGTGCCGGCTGCTGCGGGTACGGCTGCGCCGCCGGCGCTGGAGGCTGGGCCGGAGCTGGTGCGGCGCCCTCGGGCGACGACGACGCGGCGCGCTGCTGCTCCAGCATGCGCTCGCGCTCGCGCATCTCGCGGCGCGTGAGCGGCGGTTCCTGCGACGACGTCATTCGACACTCCGGTAGAGGTGGTGCTTGGAGATGTACTGGACGACCCCGTCAGGCACCAGGTACCACACCGGTGATCCCCGGTGCACTCGATCCCGGCAATCGGTCGACGAGATCGCCAACGCCGGGACTTCCAGCAAGCTTACGTCCTGCTCGGGCAGTCCCGAAACGGACAGTACATGTCCCGGTCGACTCACAGCCACGAAGTGCGCGAGGTTCCAGAGCTCCTCCACGTCCTTCCAGGACAGGATCTGCGCGATCGCATCGGCGCCAGAGATGAAGAAGAGGTCGGCGTCGGGCCGCTCCCGGCGGATGTCTCGGAGCGTGTCGATCGTGTAGGTCGGCTTCTCTCGGTCGATGTCGACCCGGCTGACCGTGAACCGCGGATTCGACGCGGTGGCGATCACGGTCATGAGGTAGCGGTGCTCCGCCGGCGTCACGACCTCCTTGTAGTACGGCCGGCCGGTCGGGACGAACACGACCTCGTCGAGACCGAACTCCTGCGCCACCTCGCTGGCCGCCACGAGGTGCCCGTGGTGGATGGGGTCGAACGTGCCGCCCATCACGCCGAGGCGCGGGCGCCGCGCTGCCGAGGTCATGGCCGGGCCGATGCGATCAGTGACCGCCGTGCTCGCCTCCGGCGTGGCGGGCCGCGTACGCCTCGGCCTTCGAGCGGTGGCGGTTCGCCACGTCGCGGTACGAGTAGACGACGAAGCCGAGCGTCACGAAGATTCCGAAGACGATGACGCCGTACCAGATCGGGTCGAACGGGAGCTCCCTCGCGAACTCGGTCTCGGTCAGGACGCGTGTCTGCAGTGCGGTCGCCAGGCTCATCAGCCGTTCCTCCAGGTGTTTCGGGTGACGCTCGGGACAGTCTATCGGTGCGGGCGGCCCCGCCGCGGCTCAGGCGCGCACGTGGCCCGCGCCGCGCACGATCCACTTCGTGCTCGTGAGCTGGGGCAGGCCCATCGGGCCGCGGGCGTGGAGCTTCTGCGTGGAGATCCCGACCTCGGCGCCGAAGCCGAACTCCGCGCCGTCCGTGAAGCGGGTGGAGGCGTTGACCATGACCGCCGCGGCATCCACCTCGTCGAGGAACCGCTCGGCGTTGCCCAGGTCGTTCGTGACGATCGATTCGGTGTGCTTGGTCGAGAACCGCCGGATGTGGGCGAGCGCGTCGTCGAGCGAGTCGACCACGCCGACGTTGAGGTCGAGGCTCATGTGCTCGGTGGCCCAGTCCTCGTCGGTCGTCGGCAGCGCGCCCGGGTGCATGGCGCGCACGCGCTCGTCGCCGTGCACGGTGACGCCGGATGCCTCGAGCCGGGCGAGCACGGGAGGCAGCAGCCGCTCGGCGGCGTCGGCGTGCACGAGCAGCGTCTCGAGCGCGTTGCAGACGCTCGGTCGCTGCACCTTGGCGTTGTGCACGAGGTCGACCGACCAGTCCTCGCGCGCGCTCGCGTCGAGGAACATGTGCACGACGCCGGCACCGGTCTCGATCACGGGCACGGTCGCCTCGTCGACGACGGCGCGGATGAGGGCCGCGCTCCCCCGCGGGATCAGCACGTCGACGTGGTCGCGAGCACGCATCAGGTGTCGGGCGCCCTCGCGGCCGTAGTCGTCGACAGTCTGCACGAGGTCGCCCGGGAGGCCGGTGCTCGCGATCGCCTCGCGGAGCACCTCGACGAGCACGGCGTTGGTGCGCTCGGCTGCGGAGCCTCCGCGCAGGGCGACCGCGTTGCCGCTCTTCAGCGCGAGGGCCGCGATGTCGACCGTGACGTTCGGGCGCGCCTCGTAGATCGCGCCGACGACGCCGAGCGGCACGCGCACCTGCTCGATGCGCACGCCGTTCGGGAGCGTGCGACCGCTCACGGTCTCGCCCACGGGGTCGCCGAGCCCGACGACGTCGAGCACCGCGTCGGCGATCGCGCCGATCCGGCGTTCGTCGAGCGTGAGTCGGTCGAGCAGGCCCGTGCCGAGCCCCGCCGCGCGACCGCGTTCGAGGTCTTCACGGTTCGCCGCGACGATGTCGTCGACCCGTGCCCGGAGCCGGTCCGCGATCGCCGCGAGCGCGGCATCCTTCTCGGCGGTCGTCGCACGCGCGAGGCGGCGCGAGGCCTCCTTCGCGGCGGCGAGGCGCGCGTCGAGCACCTCGGCGAGGTCGGCGGGAGCGGTGGCGACGTCGGTCATGCGTCCAGCCTAGTTCCGGCTCAGGGGCCGGATGCCGCGTGTGACGTCAGCGTTCGGCGGGCTCGAACCAGGTGCCTACGGGCTCGCCCGCGAGCGCCTCGTCGACGAGCGAGGTCGCGGTCACGAGCACCCCGGTGCCGGATGCCGCGGCGATGCGTGCGGCCGACACCTTCGTCTCGGCGCCGCCGGTGCCGACGCCGGCACGGCCGACCGAGCCGATCTCGACGCCCTCGAGCTCGTCGCCGAAGGGCACGTGCGCGATGCGCTCGGCACCCGGCAGGTGCGGGGGGCGGGTGTAGAGCGCGTCGACGTCGGAGAGGAGCACGAGAAGGTCTGCGCCGGTGAGCTCGGCGACCATCGCGGCGAGCCGGTCGTTGTCGCCGAAGCGGATCTCGTGGGTGGCGACCGTGTCGTTCTCGTTCACGATCGGCAGGATGCGGAGGCCGAGCAGTCGCTCCATCGCGCGCTGGGCGTTCAGGCGGTGGGTCGAGTTCTCGAGGTCGCCGGCGGTGAGCAGCACCTGGCCGGCCACGATCCGGTAACGCCGGAGCGACTCCTGGTACCGGTAGATGAGGATGTTCTGGCCGACGGATGCCGCGGCCTGCTGGGTCGCGAGGTCGTCAGGTCGCGCGTCGAGCTGCAGGTACGGCATGCCGGTCGCGATCGCGCCGGAGGAGACGAGCATCACCTCGGCGCCGCGTGCGTGCGCGGACGCGAGGGCGTCGACGAGCGGCGCGATCTGGCCGACGTTCTCACCGGAGATCGAGGAGGAGCCGACCTTGACGACGATGCGACGCGCGGTGGTGATCGCATCGCGGGTGAGGCCCGTCATCCCCGTCCCTCGTCGTCGACGTCGGCGGCATCGTCCTCGTCGACCCAGATCCCGGCCTCGCGCTCGCGCTCGAGCTCGGCGCGGGCCTCGGCCTTGGCGTCCATGCGGTCGTGGTAACCGGCGCGCCGCTCGGCGCGCGTGGCGCGACGGTTCTCATCGAGGCGATCATCGGTGCCACGGGGCGACGAGATGAGCTCGGCCGTGGAGGTGAGCGTGGGCTCCCAGTCGAAGACGACGCCGGCTCCGGGGCCGATCACCACGGTCGAGCCGGCGACGGCGCCGGCCCGGACCAGCTCGTCTTCGACACCGAGGCGGGCGAGCCGGTCGGCGAGGTAGCCGACGGCCTCGTCGTTCTGGAAGTCGGTCTGCGCGACCCACCGCTCGGGCTTCGTGCCGAGAACCCGGTAGATCGTGCCGTAGCTGCCGCCCTCGGGCTTCACGACGAACTCCACCTCGCGCACGGCCTTGGGCCGGAGCACGATGCGCGGTGCCTCGGGCGCCTGAGCCGCCTCGGCTCGGGCGTGGTCGACGACCTCGCCGAGCGCGAAGCCGAGCTGGCGGAGGCCCTCGTGGCTGACGGTGGAGATCTCGAACACGCGGTAGCCGCGCGATTCGAGCTCGGGGCGAACGAATTCGGCGAGCTCGCGCGCCTCGGGCACGTCGATCTTGTTGAGCGCGACGAGCTGCGGGCGCTCGAGGAGCGGCACCTGGCCCTCGGGCACCTCGTACGCCTCGAGCTCGCGGAGGATCACGTCGAGGTCGGTGATCGGGTCGCGGCCGGGCTCGAGCGTCGCGCAGTCGAGCACGTGCAGCAGCGCCGAGCAGCGCTCGACGTGGCGGAGGAACTCGAGGCCGAGGCCCTTGCCCTCGCTCGCGCCCTCGATGAGGCCGGGGACGTCGGCCACGGTGAACCGGTGATCGCCGGCCTGCACGACGCCGAGGTTCGGGTGCAGGGTCGTGAACGGGTAGTCGGCGATCTTCGGCCGCGCCGCGGAGAGCGCGGCGATGAGGCTCGACTTGCCGGCCGACGGGAAGCCGACGAGCGCGACATCCGCGATGGTCTTCAGCTCGAGCGTGACCTCGCCCTCGTGGCCCGGCGTACCGAGCAGTGCGAAGCCGGGCGCCTTGCGCTTCGGGGAGGCGAGGGCCGCGTTGCCGAGACCCCCCTGGCCTCCGGGGGCGACGACGAAGCGCATGCCGGGCTCGGTGAGGTCGACGAGCTCGGTGCCGGCCTCGTCCTTGACGACGGTGCCCACGGGCACGGGCAGTTCGAGGATCTCGCCGGCGGCGCCGGAGCGGTTGTCGCCCGCGCCGGGCTGGCCGTTCTCGCTCGAACGGTGCGGGCGCCCGTGGTAGGCGAGGAGCGTGGTGACCTGTGGGTCGGCCACGAGCACGATGTCGCCGCCGTCGCCCCCGTTGCCGCCGTCGGGGCCGGCGAGCGGCTTGAACTTCTCACGGCGCACCGACACGCAGCCGTTGCCGCCGTGGCCGGCGCGCAGGAACAGGCGCACCTGGTCGACGAAGCTCACCATCGCCGCATCACTCCTTCTGTGGAAACACGTGAGGGCGAGCCGAAGCTCGCCCTCACGACTACCGGTCGCTGCTTACGCGTCGACCGAGACGATGTTCACGACCTTGCGGCCGCCCTTGTTGCCGAACTCGACGGCGCCTGCCTCGAGGGCGAACAGCGTGTCGTCGCCGCCACGACCCACACCCGCACCGGGGTGGAAGTGCGTGCCGCGCTGGCGGACGAGGATCTCGCCGGCCGAGACGACCTGACCGCCGAAGCGCTTCACGCCGAGGCGCTTGGCGTTCGAGTCACGACCGTTGCGAGTGGAGCTCGCACCCTTCTTGTGTGCCATTGTCCCTGTCTCCTCTGGCCGTTACTTGATGCCGGTGATCTTGACGCGCGTGAGCTCCTGACGGTGGCCCTGGCGCTTCTTGTAGCCGGTCTTGTTCTTGAACTTCTGGATCACGATCTTCGGACCGCGCAGGTCGTTCAGGACCTCGGCCGTGACCGTGACCTTGGCGAGCGACTTCGCGTCGGAGGTGATCTTGTCGCCGTCCACGAGGAGGACGGGCGTGAGCTGGACGTTGCCGTCCTTGTCGGCCGCGATCCGGTCCATCGTCACGATGGTGCCGACCTCGACCTTCTCCTGCCGGCCACCGGCGCGCACTACTGCGTAAACCACTTCTCGTACCTATCTCCAGGGAGTCTCGCGACTCCTACGAATTTGATGGGATGTCACTGCGCGGATGACCCCAGCGGGAAGGAGGGTCGTCACTGCCAGAAAACTGTGCGTGCCGGCCGGGATAAGCGGCGGCACCAACGGTCGAGTTTACCGGATGCCGGCAGGGCGGTCAAACGGGCGCCGACCGCGTGTCGAACGTGCTCCGAGCGGATGCCGCGGGCGCGGCGTACACTCGCCCCATGGCCGTGCTGATCGACCCGCCGCTCTGGCCCAAGCACGGCACCGTCTGGTCGCACCTGGTGAGCGACACGTCGATCGAGGAACTCGTCTCCTTCGCCGATCGGATGGAGATCCCCCGGCGCGGCTTCGACCTCGACCACTACGACGTGCCCGCCGAACGCTACGACGAGCTCGTCGCGGCCGGCGCCGAGCCCGTGCCGCCGCGCGACCTGGTCCGCCGGCTCGCGGCGAGCGGCCTGCGGGTCACGCCGCGCGAGCGGCGGGCCTCACTCGGACGCTGAGTCCGCCGACGAGCCGTCGGGCCGCGTGATGACCGGCGGTGCACCCGCCGGGCTGAGCGCGGCCGTGGAGACGCGGCGGCTGCGCGAACGCGAACGCCCCTCCCCCGCGGCCTTCGGCGCCGGAAGCGCGTCGAGCACCGAGTCGAGCAGGTTCTCGGCTTCCGAAACGCGAGCGGGCCGTTCGCGGCGCGCGGGCGCCTCGGGCAGATCGATGAGCGCCGTCGGGCGCGTCTCCGCCTGCTCCGGAGTGGGCGCCGACTCATTCGCCGGTCGGTCTGCGGATGCCTCGGCCGCGCGCTCCTCGCGCTCGCCCGACGGCGAGCGGTCGCCGTTCTGCTGCGAGCCCGACCCGCGCGAGCGGCGACGGCCGCGGCGACGCTCGCTCCGCTGGCCGGACTCGGTGCCGGCGGGCGCGGCATCCGTCGTCTCGGACTCGGCGGCGGGAGCCGTCGACGTGGCCTCGGCGGTCGCGTCTGCGGACGCCGGCGCCTCAGCGGGCGCGGCCGGACGGTGCTCCTGGTGCGCGACGGTCGACGCGGCGATCTGGGCGAGGGCGTTCTTCACGTCCTCCGTGATCGCATGAGTGCCCTGGTGCGCCTTGTCGACGGCGGGCGGCTGCGACTGGCCGCCGCCGTTGCCGCCGCCGCGGTTGCGGCGACGCTCGACCTGCTGCTGCGGGGCGCGGTGCTTCGCGACGGGCTCGTGGTGCACGATGATGCCGCGGCCGGCGCAGACCTCGCACGGCTCGCTGAAGGTCTCGAGGAGCCCGAGGCCGAGCTTCTTGCGCGTCATCTGGACGAGGCCGAGCGACGTCACCTCGGCGACCTGGTGCTTCGTGCGGTCGCGCGAGAGGCACTCGACGAGACGTCGCAGCACGAGGTCGCGGTTGGACTCGAGCACCATGTCGATGAAGTCGACGACGATGATGCCGCCGATGTCGCGCAGGCGCAGCTGGCGGACGATCTCCTCCGCCGCCTCGAGGTTGTTCTTCGTGACCGTCTCCTCGAGGTTGCCGCCGGAACCGACGAACTTGCCCGTGTTGACGTCGACGACGGTCATCGCCTCGGTGCGGTCGATGATGAGCGAGCCGCCGGAGGGCAGCCAGACCTTGCGCTCGAGCGCCTTCTCGATCTGCTCGGTGATGCGGAACTCGTCGAACGCGTCGCGCTCGCCCTCGTACGCCTCGACGCGCTCGAGGAGGTCGGGGGCGACCTGGCCGAGGTACTTCTCGATGGTCCGGCGCGCCTCGTCGCCCGCGATGATCATCTTCTGGAAGTCCTCGTTGAAGACGTCGCGGACGATCTTGATGAGCAGGTCGGGCTCGGAGTGCAGCAGCGCCGGCGCCTGGACCTTCTCGATGGTCTGCGAGATGTCGGCCCACTGGCTGATGAGCCGGTTCACGTCGCGCGTGAGCTGCTCCTCGGTGGCGCCCTCCGCGGCCGTGCGCACGATGACGCCCTGGTTCTCGGGGAGCACCTCCTTCAGGATCTTCTTGAGGCGTGCGCGCTCGGTGTCGGGGAGCTTGCGGCTGATGCCGTTCATCGAACCGTTCGGCACGTACACGAGGTAGCGGCCCGGGAGCGAGATCTGGCTGGTCAGGCGCGCGCCCTTGTGGCCGACCGGGTCCTTCGTGACCTGGACGAGCACCCGGTCGCCGGGCTTCAGCGCGAGCTCGATGCGGCGCGGCTGGTTCTTCTCGCCGTTCTCGGCTGCGGCCTCCCAGTCGACCTCGCCCGAGTAGAGCACGGCGTTGCGGCCGCGGCCGATGTCGACGAACGCCGCCTCCATCGAGGGCAGCACGTTCTGCACGCGACCGAGGTAGACGTTGCCGATGAGCGACGCGTCCTGGTTGCGGGCGACGTAGTGCTCGACGAGCACGTCGTCCTCGAGCACGCCGATCTGGATGCGACCGCCCTTCTGGCGGACGACCATCCGGCGGTCGACCGACTCGCGGCGCGCCAGGAACTCGGCCTCGGTGATCACCGCGCGGCGGCGACCCGCGTCACGGCCGTCGCGACGGCGCTGCTTCTTCGCCTCGAGCCGGGTCGAGCCCTTGACCTTCTGCGGCTCGGTGATGAGTTCGGGCTCGCGGGGCTTGCGGACCTTGACGACCGTGTTCGCGGGGTCGTCATCGTTCGATCGCGACTCCTCGCCGCTGCGGCGGCGCGACCGGCGACGCACGCTCGACCCCTCGCGGTCGGCTTCGCGCGCGCCGTCGCGGTCGTCGCCGCGCTCGGGACCGGACCCGGCGGGCGGCGCGTACACGGGCGGCGCGTGGAAGATCAGGGAGGTGGTCGAGAGCACCGACGGGATCGGCGACCCGGGCTCGGCCGAGTCATCCGTGGCGGATGCCTCGTCCGCGACGACGTCGGCGGCGGCATCCGGTTCGGCATCGGTCGTCGCGGCCTCGGCGGGCTCGGCCTGCTCGGCCGCCACGTCAGCCTCGGACGGCTCGGTCGTGGGCGCTTCGGCGACCGCGGATGCCTCGGCGGCCGGCTGCTCGACGACGGCCTCTTCGACGGAGGTGGTCACGGGCTCGTCGGCGGGCGGCGGCACGTCGGCGGCGAGATCGCCTGCCGGAGCATCCGCCGCGTTCCGCGGCACGACCTGCGCACGGCGGCCGGTACGGCGACCCCCGAAGATTCCGCCCCGACGTCGAGGCTCGTCGCCTCCGGGTTCGCTCGGCGGTGTTGCGTTGTCTTCCACCATCTCTGGTGCACTCCTACACCGGGTGCGACGGCCGCGCCATCGTTCCCGTACTCCTCAGAGCGGTCCGGCGCGTTTCCTGCCGTTCCGCCAATCCTTCACTGCTGCGCCCGGCGGGTGCCGGTGACGCCAAATCTCGCGGTTCCTCCGCGGATGGGATGCGGTGCATCCTCGAAGCCCTCGTTGGCGTCGCACCGGGCGCGGCCCGGGCGACTGCAACGATTATCGCACGCTCTCCCAGCGACCCGGCGAATCGCCGTGCCAGAATCGTGGGCATGCCCGACTCCCCCCGCGGATCCCGACCGATCGGCGTCGCCGTCTTCCTCCTCGTCGCGGGGGCGCTGGGGCTCCTCGCCGCGTTCGAGCTGTCGCTCGAGAAGGTGCTGACGCTCGCCGATCCGAGCCACATCCCGAACTGCAACGTCGGCGTGCTCGTCGGCTGCAGCACCAACCTCGCGTCGTGGCAGGGCAGCCTCTTCGGGTTCCCGAACCCCTTCATCGGGCTCATGGCCTGGCCCGTCGTCATCACGATCGCGATGGCCCTGTTCGCCGGCGCCGGCTTCGCGCGCTGGTTCTGGATCGGGCTGAACGTCGGCGTCACGGGCGCCGTCGTGTTCGTCGGCTGGCTGATCTACCAGAGCATCTACGTGCTCGACGTGCTGTGCCCCTGGTGCATGCTCACCTGGGCGGTCACGATCCCGACCTTCCTCGTCGTCACGCTGCGGAACCTCCGCGAGGGCGTGTTCGGCGACGCACCGGGCCTCCGGCGGTTCGGGGCATCCGCCATGGGCTGGATCGTGGTGATCACCGCGGCCTGCTACGCGGTCGTGATCGTCCTCGCGCAGGCGCAGATGAACGCGATCCCGCGCGTCATCATCGACCTGCAGAACCTCTTCTGAACCGCCCGGCGCGCGTCCGCGCCGGTTCGGCGCACAGACGGCGGCGGGGCCGCGACATCCGCTGATCGGATGCCGCGGCCCCGCCACGCAGGTTCGTCAGGCGAACCAGAGCGAGAGCTCGCGCTCGGCCGACTCGACCGAGTCGGAGCCGTGCACGAGGTTCTGCTGGACCTTCAGGCCCCAGTCGCGCCCGAAGTCGCCGCGGATCGTGCCGGGCAGCGCCGTGGTCGGATCGGTCGCACCCGCGAGCACGCGGAAGCCCTCGATCACGCGGTTGCCGGCGACGCGCATCGCGACGACCGGGCCCGACTCCATGAACTCCATGAGCGGCTCGTAGAACGGCTTGCCCTCGTGCTCGGCGTAGTGCTGTGCGAGCAGGTCGCGATCGGCCTGCACCATGCGGACGTCGACGAGCGAGTAGCCCTTCGCCTCGATGCGGCGCAGGATCTCGCCGGTGAGGTTGCGCGCGACGCCGTCGGGCTTGACGAGGACGAGGGTCTCTTCGATGGCGGTGGTCATGCGGATTCCTTTCCTGGGTCGGCGACCGCGGCGGCCTCGGCCGCCCGGGCACGATCGATGCGCGCGCCGACGATCATGCAGTACGCCCACATGCCGCCGAACAGCGCGCCGACGACGAACATCGCCGGGTTGAGGAGCCCCGAGAGGATGAGCAGCACCTGCAGGGCCCAGCCCAGCACGTACGCCCACCCGTAGCGGAGCAGGGGGATGGTGATGACGAGGCCGAGGATCACGACGCCGCCCGCGGCGAGCGGCACCCAGGTCGGCAGGCCGAACGCGCCGCCGTCCTCGCGCGAGAGCCCCCAGATCACGAGGGCCGCGAGGAAGACCACGACGACCTCGAAGGTGAGCACGATCGACGCGAGGCTCTCGCGCACCGAGCGGGGGCGGCGCGCCGGTCGCGCAGGCGCGGCGTCCGCGCTCGCGGCGCCGTCGGCCGGATCCTCCGCGCCCGTCGGCTCGTCGCCCGGGCTCGGCGCGGCGGCGGTCATCGGTCGCTCCAGCCGCGGTCCTCGGCGATCGCGAGGACGTCGCCGACGAGCGTGATCGAGCCGGTGACGACGACGGCGCGCTTCTCGGCGCGCTCGGCCCAGTCGCGTGCCTCGTCGAGCGCGTCGTCGAGTCGCTCGGCGACGTCGACGCGTTCAGGTGAGACGACGGATGCCACGACGGCCGCGAGCTCCTCGGCGGGCACGGCGCGGTCGGACTCCGATCGGGTCACGATGAAGTGGGCGCCCGTCGGCTCGAGCGCGCGAACGATGCCCGCTGCGTCCTTGTCGCCGAGCACGCCGAGCACGATCACGAGCTCATCGAAGTCGAACACCTCGCCGAGCGCGGCGACGAGCGCCGTCGCGCCGTGCGGGTTGTGCGCGGCGTCGACGAGGATCGTCGGGTCGGTCGAGACGAGCTGCAGGCGGCCGGGCGAGGTGACGGCGCCGAGGCCGGCCTCGAGCACGTCGTCGGCGAGCCGCACGGCGCGGCCGAGGAACGCCTCGACCGCGGCGATCGCGACGGCCGCGTTCTCGGCCTGGTGGCGGCCGTGCAGCGGCAGCGCGAGGTCGCGGTACTCCCCCGCGAGCCCGCGGACCGAGACGAGCTGCCCGCCGACGGCCACGCGCGAGTCGAGCACGGCGAACGCGCCGCCCTCGACCGCGAGGCTCGCCTCGTTCCGCTCGGCGACCTCGCTCAGCACCGTGAGGGCCGCCGGGTCCTGGAACGCGGTCACGACCTCGGCGCCGGGCTTGATGATGCCCGCCTTGGTGCGCGCGATCTCCGCGATCGTCCGGCCGAGGCGCTGCTCGTGGTCGATCGCGATCGGCGTGATCACGGCGACCTGGCCGTCGGCGACGTTGGTGGAGTCCCACTCGCCGCCCATGCCGACCTCGAGCACGACGACGTCGACGGGCGCGTCGGCGAACGCCGCGAACGCCAGCACGGTGAGCGCCTCGAAGTAGGTCAGCGCCTCCTCGCCCGCGGCCCGCAGCTCGTCGTCGACGATCGCGACGACGGGCGTGATCTCCTCCCAGATGCGGGCGACGGCTTCGTCGGCGATGGGCTCGCCGTCGATGCGGATGCGCTCGGTGAACCGCACGAGGTGCGGGCTCGTGAGCAGGCCCGTCCGGAGACCCTGCGCGCGCAGGATGGACTCGATCATCCGGCTCGTCGACGTCTTGCCGTTGGTGCCGGTGAGGTGGATGACGGGGGCCGCGCGGTGCGGGTCGCCGAGGAGCTCCACGGCCCGCCTGGTCGCGTCGAGCCGCGGCTGCGGCGCCGACTCGCCGACGCGCTCGAGCAGGTCGGCGTA
This sequence comes from Agromyces bracchium, assembly GCF_009709675.1. Lineage (GTDB taxonomy): Bacteria > Actinomycetota > Actinomycetes > Actinomycetales > Microbacteriaceae > Agromyces > Agromyces bracchium. Next base: position 13,568 of record NZ_WMLB01000025.1, read on the forward strand.
CACGGCGTCGGCCGCGTCGCGCTCCTCGGGCGTCGACTCGGGGATCGCGTCGGTCATCGGGCGGCCTCCGTCAGCTTCGCGACGGCGACGAGCAGCTTCGAGCCGTCGCCGAGCTTGTGGGCGGCCTCGCCGTCGACGTCGCCGATCGTGACGAGCACCTCGGGCGCGAGCGTCTCGCGGCCGATGAGGTCGCGGTGCGCCTCGGCGGCCGCGGCCCCCGCGGCGTCGAGCGTGAGATCGAGGCGGATGCGGTCACCGACCTCGAGCCCGGCGGCCTTGCGCGACTCCTGCACGGCGCGGACGATGTCGCGCGCGAGGCCCTCGGCCTCGAGCTCGGGCGTCGTGCGCACGTCGAGGATCGCGAAGCCGCCGTCGGCGAGGAGGCCGAGCGCGTTGCCGCCGTCGGCGCCGCCGCTCGCCTCGAGCACGAGGTCGTACTCGCCCGGCTCGAGCGCGATGCCTCCGGCCACGACCACGTCGCCGTCGAGCGACCAGTCGCCGCCGCGCGCCGCCTGGATCGCCTGCTGCACCTGCTTGCCGAGACGCGGACCCGCGGCGCGGGCGTTCACCGTGAGCCGCTTGGTCACGCCGTAGGCCGCCGCGCTCGAGTCGTCGAGCTCGACGAGGTCGACGCGCTTGACGTTCAGCTCGTCGCGCAGGATCGACTCGAACGGCGCGAGGCTCGCGGCATCCGTCGTCACGACCGTGAGCGACGCGAGCGGCAGGCGCACGCGGCGACCGGCCTGCTTGCGGAGCGCCAGCACGGCGCCGGTGACCTCGCGGACGGCGTCCATGGCCGCGACGAGCTCGGGGTCGGCCGGGAACTCATCGGCGACCGGCCAGTCGGCCAGGTGCACGCTGCGGCCGCCCGTGAGCCCGCGCCAGATCTTCTCGGTCACGAGCGGCAGCATCGGCGCCGCGAGACGCGTGAGCGTCTCGAGCACGGTGTACAGCGTGTCGAACGCCTCGGTGCCGGTCGAGGCGCCCGCGCCGTCGTCGCCCACGCCCTGCCAGAACCGGTCGCGCGATCGACGCACGTACCAGTTGGTGAGCACGTCGCCGAAGTCACGGAGCTTCTGCGACGCGAGCGTCGTGTCGAAGTCCTCGTAGTCGGCGGTCACGGCCTCGACGAGGTCGCGGAGCTTCGCGAGCAGGTACCGGTCGAGCACGTCGGTCGACGCGGTCGAACGGGATGCCTCGTAGCCGCCCTCCGTCGCCGTGTTGGCGTACAGCGAGAAGAAGTACCAGGTGCTCCAGAGCGGCAGCATGAGCTGGCGCACGCCCTCGCGGATGCCCTCCTCGGTCACGACGAGGTTGCCGCCGCGCAGCACCGGGCTCGACATGAGGAACCAGCGCATCGCGTCGGACCCGTCGCGCTCGAACACCTCGGAGACATCCGGGTAGTTGCGCAGCGACTTCGACATCTTCTGCCCGTCGCTGCCGAGCACGATGCCGTGGCTCACGACGTTCTTGAACGCCGGACGGTCGAAGAGGGCGGTGGCGAGCACGTGCATGACGTAGAACCAGCCGCGCGTCTGCCCGATGTACTCGACGATGAAGTCGGCCGGGTTGTGCGTGTCGAACCAGTCCTGGTTCTCGAACGGGTAGTGCACCTGTGCGAACGGCATCGAGCCCGAGTCGAACCACACGTCGAACACGTCGGAGATGCGTCGCATCGTCGACTTCCCGGTCGGGTCGTCGGGGTTCGGCCGCGTGAGCTCGTCGATATACGGGCGGTGCAGGTCGGGCTCGCCCTCGGGGTTCGTCGGCACGCGGCCGAAGTCGCGCTCGAGCTCCTCCAGGGAGCCATAGACATCGACGCGCGGGTACTCGGGGTCGTCGCTCTTCCACACCGGGATCGGCGAGCCGAAGTACCGGTTGCGGCTGATCGACCAGTCGCGGGCGTTGCCGACCCACTTGCCGAACTGGCCGTACTTGACGTTCTCCGGCACCCAGGTGATGTCCTCGTTGAGCTCGCTCATGCGGTCGCGGAACTCGGGCACGCGCACGAACCAGCTCGAGACCGCCTTGTAGATGAGCGGGTTCCGGCAGCGCCAGCAGTGCGGGTACGAGTGCTCGTAGCTCGCCTGTCGGAGCAGGCGACCCTCGGCCTTGAGCAGCTGCGTAAGCGGCTTGTTCGCGTCGGACCACAGCAGCCCCGCGACATCCGTCACCTCGGGGAGGAACCGGCCCGAGTCGTCGACCGAGATCACGACGGGGATGCCGTGCGCCTCGCAGACCTTCTGGTCCTCCTCGCCGTAGGCGGGGGCCTGGTGGACGATGCCCGTGCCGTCCTCGGTGGTGACGTAGTCGGCGACGAGCACGCGCCAGGCGCGCTCGAGGCCGAACTTCTCGACGTCGGCGTAGTAGTCGAAGAGCCGGTCGTAGGTCACGCCGTCGAGCTCGGCGCCCTGCACCGTGCGGGAGACCGCCGCGCGCGCCTCGTCGGCGGAGTCGTAGCCGAGCTCCTTGGCGTAGTTGCCGACGAGGTCCTGCGCGAGCAGGTACTCGGCGCCCAGCACCTCGGTGTCGTCGGCGCCGCCGGGGGCGTGCTCGCGGAGGACCGTGGCATCCGGCGTGCCGTTCGGGCCGGCGGGCACGACGGCGTACGTGATCTCGGGCCCGACGGCGAGCGCGAAGTTCGTCGGCAGGGTCCAGGGCGTGGTCGTCCAGGCGAGGGCGCGCACCGCGGTCAGGCCGAGCGCCTCGGCCTTCGCGCCCGTGAGCGGGAAGGTGACCGTGACGGTCTGGTCCTGGCGCGGCTTGTAGACGTCGTCGTCCATGCGCAGCTCGTGGTTCGACAGCGGCGTCTGGTCGCGCCAGCAGTAGGGCAGCACGCGGTGGCCCTCGTAGGCGAGGCCCTTCTCGTGCAGCGTCTTGAACGCCCAGAGCACCGACTCCATGAAGGTCACGTCGAGCGTCTTGTAGTCGTTCTCGAAGTCGACCCAGCGCGCCTGGCGGGTGACGTAGTCCTGCCACTCCTCGGTGTAGCGGAGCACGGCGTCGCGCGCGGCGCGGTTGAACGCCGCGATGCCCATCTCCTCGATCTGCACCTTGTCGGTGATGCCGAGCTGGCGCTCGGCCTCGAGCTCGGCGGGCAGGCCGTGCGTGTCCCAGCCGAAGCGGCGGTGCACCTGCTTGCCGCGCATCGTCTGGAAGCGCGGGAAGACGTCCTTGGCGTAGCCGGTGAGGAGGTGCCCGTAGTGCGGCAGGCCGTTCGCGAAGGGCGGGCCGTCGTAGAAGACCCACTCCTCTGCACCTTCGCGCTGGTCGATCGAGGCCTGGAAGGTGCCGTCGGCCTTCCAGTGCGCGAGCATCTCCTGCTCGATCGCCGGGAAGGACGGCGACGGCGTGACGGACTGCGGCTCGGGGTCCTGGCCCTTGGGGTACAACGCTCGCTCCTGCTGGATCTCGCCGGTTCACGAGGACGGCTGGCTCGTCGAGCTCCACCGCGGTACCACCCCGCTTGCCCCGGCGATGCCGGAACCTCTCGTTCGTCAGCTGTGACGGGCTGGACCCGTTCGGTTCTACTGACGGGCCGGATGCCTGGGCACCCGTTCCGCGTTCTTCCGAAGACTCCCCGGTGATGGCCGGATCGACGTCGCTGCCGTCAATGGTACCGCGCGCTCCGGCGCGGCGCGCGCCCGGTCGCGACAGGGCCGGCGGCGGGGCGGGGCGCTAGCGCCAGGCCTCGCGGACGAGCGCGAGCAGCGCCTCCCGGTCGACGCCGTTCAGCCGCGCCTCGTCGACGAGGTCGTGGATGGCTCCCGCCAGCGCAGTGTGGTGGCCGAGCCGTTTCGCGACCGTCGCGCCCCGGCCGGGGTGCAGCTCGATGAACCCCTCGTCGCGGAGCAGGCGGTAGGCGCGGAGCGCGGTGTTCACGTTGACCCCGAGCTGGCCGGCGAGCCCGCGCGCGGGCGGCAGTCGCTCGCCGAACCCGATCCGCCCGTCGACGATCGCGGCGCGCAGGGCGTCGGCGAGCCGTTCGAAGATCGGCCCCGGGGCCGCGGGATCGATGGCGATGCGCACGCGCCGAGCGTACCAGTTGTGCTCGTCGGAGCATCACAACTGTCGCAATCGGCTTGTCGAGGCATCCGCGCGCTGTCAGGATGGCTCGACGTGACCTCCGAAGCCCCATCCCCCGCTTCCCTTCCCGCCTCCTCGTCGCCCGTCCGGCGCGTCGCCTGGGCGTCCATGATCGGCACGTCGCTCGAGTCGTTCGACTTCTACGTGTTCGCCTACTTCAGCGCGTACTTCATCGGCCCGCTGTTCTTCGACCCGCTCGGGCAGTTCGGCGGCACGCTCGCCGCGTTCGCCACGATCGGCGTCGCGTTCGTGGTGCGCCCGCTCGGCGCCGCGATCTTCGGCCACATGGGCGACCGGCTCGGCCGACGCGCGACGCTGCTCTGGACGGTCGGCATCATGGGCGTCGCGACGGGCCTCATCGGCCTCCTTCCGACGTACGCGCAGGCCGGATGGCTCGGCGCCGTGCTCCTCGTCCTCCTCCGCGTCGCGCAGGGCCTCTCCCTCGGCGGCGAATGGGGCGGCTCGATCCTCCTCGCGACCGAGCACTCGAGCCCCGTCAAGCGTGCGTTCTACGCCGCGGTGCCGCAGCTCGGCTCCCCCGTCGGGTCGATCCTCTCCGCGGTCGTCTTCATCGTGATGACCCTCGCGCTCCCGGCCGAGGAGCTCGCGGCGTGGGGCTGGCGCATCCCGTTCCTCCTCGCGATCCCGCTCCTCGCCGTCTCGCTGTACCTCCGCCTCTCGATCGACGAGACCCCGGTCTTCAAGGCCGTCGTCTCGGAGCAGCGCCGCGACCGCGTGCCGTTCGCCACGATGTTCCGAGCGCAGCCCACCGCGCTCGTCATCGCGTTCGGCGCGGCCCTGCTCGGCATCGGCTCGTACTCGCTGATGAACACGTACACGATCAACTACGGCGTGACGACGCTCGGCTTCACCTTCCAGGACCTGCTCGTCGCGACGACGATCGGCGGGCTCCTCCAGCTCGTCACCATCCCGCTGTTCGGCTGGTGGGCGACCCGCGTCGGCTCGGCGAAGGTCGTCGCCTACGGCGCGCTCGGGACGCTGCTCATCACGTTCCCGATGTACTGGCTGCTGCAGTTCGCGAGCTTCCCGGTGCTCGTGGGCACGATGATCGTCGGCGGCATCCTGCCGACCATGTCGTGGGCCGCGCTCGGCGGGCTCATGAACGACCTCTTCGCCGATCACTACCGCTACTCGGCGCTCTCGGTCGCGTACGCGGTCGCGGCGGCGGTCAGCGGATTCATCCCGCTCGTCACCACGCTGCTCGGCGAGTCGACCGGCTACGTCTGGTGGCACCCGGGCGTGGTGCTCGCGCTGCTCTCGGCGATCACGCTGGTCTCCGCGTGGGCGGCCGCGCGCATGCGGCGCGCGCCGATCTCCGAGGACGGCCTGGAGGTCGAGCCCGCGACCGTCTGAGTCCGGTCGGCCCGAGAACGGGGGCGGATGCCGCGGCGCGAGCCCGCGGCATCCGCCCCCGTCGTCGTGGGCCGCCCCGGCACCCGCATCCCCGCCGGTCACGGCGGATTCCCCCGACTCCGGTAGGCTTGACTGTCGCACATTCAGGCACCCCAATGGACTCGGTGCCGCACATACCGAACCGGAGCATCATGACCGACACCGCGCGCATTCCCGACAAGCCCGCCCTCGAGGGCCTCGAGACCAAGTGGGGCGGCGTCTGGGAGACCGAGGGCACGTACCGGTTCGAGCGTGACGGCGCGACCCGCGAGCACGTCTACTCGATCGACACGCCGCCGCCCACCGCCTCCGGGTCGCTGCACATCGGGCACGTGTTCTCGTTCACGCACACCGACGTCGTCGCCCGCTTCCAGCGCATGCGCGGCAAGCACGTCTTCTACCCGATGGGCTGGGACGACAACGGCCTGCCGACCGAACGCCGCGTGCAGAACTACTACGGCGTGCGCTGCGACCCGTCGCTGCCGTACGTGCCCGACTTCACGCCGCCGCACGAGGGCACCGAGGGCAAGACCATCAAGCCGGCCGACCAGGTGCCGATCAGCCGCCGCAACTTCATCGAGCTGTGCGAGCGCCTCACCGCAGAGGACGAGCAGCAGTTCGAGGCGCTCTTCCGCCAGCTCGCGCTGTCGGTCGACTGGACCCAGACCTACCGCACCATCGCCGACGAGGCGCTCTTCACGTCGCAGCTCGCGTTCGTGAAGAACGTCGAGCGCGGCGAGGCCTACCAGGCGCTCGCGCCGACGCTGTGGGACATCACGTTCCGCACCGCGGTCGCGCAGGCCGAGCTGGAGGACCGGGAGCAGCCGGGCCACTACCACCGCGTGGCGTTCGCGAAGCCCGACGGCGGCCACATCGAGATCGAGACGAGCCGTCCCGAGCTGATCCCCGCGTGCGTGGCGCTCGTGGCCCACCCCGACGACGAGCGGTACCAGCCGCTGTTCGGCACGACCGTGACCACGCCGTTGTTCGGCGTCGAGGTGCCCGTCGTGGCGCACCACCTCGCGCAGAAGGACAAGGGCACCGGCATCGCCATGATCTGCACCTTCGGCGACGTGACCGACGTCGTGTGGTGGCGCGAGCTCGACCTGCCCAACCGCGCGATCATCGGCTTCGACGGCCGCATCATCGCCGAGGCGCCCGAGGCGATCACGAGCGAGGCCGGCCGCGAGGCGTACGCGAAGCTCGCGGGTAAGACCGCGTTCTCGGCCAAGCAGGCCGTCGTGGAGCTCCTCCGCGAGTCGGGCGACCTGCTCGCCGACCCCAAGGCGATCACGCACCCCGTGAAGTTCTACGAGAAGGGCGACCGCCCGCTCGAGATCGTGTCGACGCGCCAGTGGTACATCGTGAACGGCGCTCGCGACGCGGGCCTGCGCGATCGACTCGTGCAGCGCGGCCGCGAGATCGACTGGCACCCCGACTTCATGCGCGTGCGCTACGAGAACTGGGTCGGCGGGCTGTCCGGCGACTGGCTCATCTCGCGCCAGCGGTTCTTCGGCGTGCCGATCCCCGTCTGGTACCCGATCGACGCCGACGGCAACCCGGTGCACGACCAGCCGATCATCGCGCCCCGCGAGATGCTGCCGGTCGACCCCTCGTCGACGCCCGCGCCCGGGTACGACGAGGCGCAGCGCGACCAGCCGGGCGGCTTCGTCGGTGAGCACGACATCATGGACACGTGGGCGACCTCGTCGCTCACGCCGCAGCTCGCGGCCGGCTGGGAGCGCGACCCGGAGCTGTTCGACCTGCTCTTCCCGTACTCGCTGCGTCCGCAGGGCCAGGACATCATCCGCACGTGGCTCTTCTCGACCGCGCTGCGCGCCGAGCTCGAGCACGGCGTCGCGCCGTGGACGAACGCGGCCATCTCCGGCTTCATCGTCGACCCCGACCGCAAGAAGATGTCGAAGTCGAAGGGCAACGTCGTGACGCCCGCCGGCCTCCTCGACCAGCACGGCGCCGACGCGGTGCGCTACTGGGCAGCATCCTCGCGCCTCGGCACCGACGCGGCCTTCGACCCGCAGAACCCGACGCAGGTGAAGATCGGCCGGCGCCTCGCCATCAAGGTCCTGAACGCCGCCAAGTTCATCCTCACCTTCGACGGCGCAGCGGATGCCGCGGTCACGGTGCCTGTCGACCGCAGCATGCTCGCCGGGCTCGCGACGGTCGTCGAGCAGGCGACGCGGGCGCTCGAGTCGTACGACCACGCCCGCGCCCTCGAGGTCTCGGAGACGTTCTTCTGGACGTTCTGCGACGACTACCTCGAGCTCGTCAAGGAGCGCGCGTACGGCGAGGCGAGCCCCGAGCAGGCCTCGGCCGTCGCCGCGCTGAAGACCGCGCTCAGCGTGCTGCTGCGCCTCTTCGCGCCCGTGATCCCGTACGCCGCCGAGGAGGCGTGGAGCTGGTCGAACGAGGGCTCGGTGCACCGGGCCGCGTGGCCGGCCGTCGAGGAGCTCGCCGCACGCGGCGAGGCGGGCGTGGAGCTCCTCGAGCTCGCGAGCCTCGCCCTCACCGGCATCCGCCGCGCGAAGACCGACGCGAAGGCCTCGCAGAAGACGCCGGTGGCGAGCGCCGTGATCGCCGCACCCGCCGCCGCGACGGCCCTCCTCGCCTCGGCCGAGGGCGACCTGCGCGCCGTCGGACGCATCGGCGACCTCGGCTTCGCCGAGGCCGAGGTGCTCGAGGTGCGCGACGTCGTGCTGGAGATCCCGCAGGAGGAGGCGAGCGCATGAACGTGACCGTCCGGGAGGTCGCCGAGAACGACTTCTTCGCCTGGCTTCCGCTCTTCGACGCGTACTGCACCAGTCGCGGGCGACGGCTCGACGACACCAAGGCGCTCATCGTGTGGAGCTGGATCCAGGAGCCGCGCAATGCGCTCCGCGCCGCCGTCGCGGTCGACGACGAGGGGAACCTCGTCGGTCTGGTCCACGCGCACCCCGAGCCGCGCACGCTCGACGCCAGCACCGGCATCGTCGTCGACGACCTCTTCGTCGTCGAGGCGCACCGCGGAGCCGGCGTCGCCGGGCGCCTGCTCGAGCACGTGCGCACGCTCGCGGCCGAGCTGCACGCCACCCGCATCACGTGGGCGACCGATCCTAGCGACGCCGAGGGCCTGCGGCTCTCCGACGAGATCGCGCGCCGCTCCCCCGCCGTCGTCTTCGAGATGGAGCTCTGATGCAACTCGGAACACGCTGGGCCTTCGGGGACGAGCCGCCGCGATCGGTGCCCATGGAACTGCGACCGGGAATCGTCGCGGCGGAGTCGGGCACGCCCGACGGCGCCGGCCGGCACTGGACCCTCACCTGGCTCGAAGGCCGGCCGATCGCCGAGCTCGATGACGGCACGGTCGTGACGCTCGAAGCCCCGGGCGGCCAGGGCGCGGGCGACGACGGCGACGACTGGTAGCACGCCCGGCAGGGGCGTCCGGTGCGATCTACACCCGGGCGAGGATCTCGCCGTGCGGCATGAGGAACCACCCGTCCGGGTCGGCCGCCCACCGACGCCAGGCCGCTGAGATCGCCTCGAGCTCCGTGCGCGAGGCGTGGCCCGATTCGATCGCGTGGGCGGCGAAGGTCGACTCGAGCGCGCGCTCGGCCCAGTTGCCGCCCCACCACTCCCGATCGCGGTCCGACGCGAACACCCAGACCGAGCCGCTCGCCTCGACCTCGGCGAACCCGGCCGCACGCGCCCAGCGCGTGAGGTGGCGGCCGGCGTTGCCGTCGCCGCCGTTCCACGCGCAGACGAGCTCGTTCAGCTCACGCCACCGCAGCAGCTCAGGCGCCTCCGGACTCCAGATCACGCCGCCGTAGTCGACGTCGCGCGCGGCGAGCAGACCACCCGGCCGCAGCACGCGCCGGAACTCCCGCAGCGCGTCGATCGGGCGAGCCAGGTGCTGGAGCACCTGATGCGCGTGCACGACGTCGAACACGCCGTCGGGGAAGTCGAGGCGGTAGGCATCGCCCGTACGGAACTCGGCGTTCGGCACGCCCTCGCTCTCCGCGAGGCCCTGCGCACGCGCGACGACCTCCTCGGAGGCGTCGACGCCGACGACGTGCCCCGGACGCACGCGGCGCGCGAGGTCGAGCGTGATGGAGCCAGGCCCGCTGCCGATGTCGAGCACCCGCATCCCCTCGCGGAGGTGCGGGGCGAGGTAGGCCGCGGAGTTGTCGACCGTGCGCCATTCGTGCACGCGGAGGACGCTCTCGTGGTGGCCGTGCATGTATGCGTCGCGGGTCGACGCCGCGGTGTGCTGCATGACCCGAGCCTATGCCTCCACGGGCCCCGACGCGCCGGGAAAAGAAACGAGGGAGGCCCCGTCCGGGACCTCCCTCATCGATCGAAGACTCAGATCGCGAAGCCGAGCGCGCGCATCATGTCGCGCCCGTCGTCCGTGATCCGCTCGGGACCCCACGGCGGCATCCACACCCAGTTGATGCGGAACCGCTCGACGGTGCCGTCGAGTGCCTCGGCGGTCTGCTCCTCGATGACGTCGGTCAGCGGGCAGCCCGCGCTCGTCAGGGTCATGTTGATGACGAGCGCATCGTGCTCGTCGTCCCAGTTCAGGTCGTAGATGAGCCCGAGGTCGACGATGTTGACGCCCAGCTCGGGGTCGACGACATCCTTCAGCGCCTCACTGATCTCGTCGAAGCGCTCGGGTGCGAGTGAGGTGACCATGCGTTCAGCCTACGCCCGACTACTGCGTCGCCGACTCGGCGACGTGGTAGCGGTCGTAGCCCTCCTCCTCGAGGCGGTCGGCGAGCTCGGGGCCGCCCTGCTCGGCGATCTTGCCCGCGACGAACACGTGCACGAAGTCGGGCTTGATGTAGCGCAGGATCCGCGTGTAGTGGGTGATGAGCAGGATGCCGAGGCCGGTGTTCGCGTGCGCGCGGTTGACGCCCTCGGAGACGACCTTCAGCGCGTCGACGTCGAGGCCCGAGTCGGTCTCGTCGAGCACCGCGAACTTGGGCTTCAGCAGCTCGAGCTGGAGGATCTCGTTGCGCTTCTTCTCGCCGCCCGAGAAGCCCTCGTTGACGTTGCGCTCGGCGAAGGCCGAGTCCATCTTGAGGTTCGTCATCGCGCCGCGCACGTCCTTCAGCCAGGTGCGGATCGAGGGCGCCTCGCCGTCGATCGCGGTCTTGGCGGTGCGGAGGAAGTTCGTGACCGTGACGCCCGGGATCTCGACCGGGTACTGCATGGCGAGGAACATGCCCGCGCGGGCGCGCTCGTCGACCGACATCTCGAGCACGTTCTCGCCGTCGAGCAGGATCTCGCCCTCGACGACGGTGTACTTCGGGTGGCCGGCGATCGTGTAGGCGAGCGTCGACTTGCCGGAGCCGTTCGGCCCCATGATCGCGTGGATCTCGCCCTCGCGGATGGTCAGGTCGACGCCGCGGAGGATCTCGCGGGTGCCCTGGTCGGTCTCGACGTTGACGTGCAGGTTCTTGATCTCGAGCACGGACATGGTGATTCGGTGTCTCTTTCGTTGGTGGCCGGCCGCTCGGGCCGGGAGTTCATGGGAGTCGGTGGTCAGACGGCGAGCTTCACCGCGGGGTCGATGAAGACGCCCCCGTCGGTGATCTCGACCTGGTAGACGGGCACGGGCTCGTACGCCGGCAGCGTGAGCGGCTTGCCCGTGAGGAGGGAGAACTTCGAGCCGTGGGCCCAGCACTCGAGCGTGTCGTCCTCGACGAATCCCTCGGAGAGCGAGATGTCGCCGTGGGTGCAGGTGTCGCCGATGGCGAAGATGTCGCCGGCCGCGTCCTTCACGACAGCGATCGGCACGCCGTCGACGACGAACTTCTGCGCCTCATTGGTCGCGAGGTCGTCGACCCCGCACACGCGAGTGGATGCCACGTCAGCTCCCCTGGAGTTCCGCTTCGAGCGCCCGGATGAGACGCTCCTCGAGTTCGGCGTCGCCGATCTGCTGCACGACCTCGGCGAGGAAGCCGCGCACGACGAGACGGCGCGCCTCGTCCTCCGGGATGCCGCGAGCCTGCAGGTAGAACAGCTGCTCATCGTCGAACCGGCCGGTCGCCGACGCGTGGCCGGCGCCCTCGATGTCGCCCGTCTCGATCTCGAGGTTCGGGACCGAGTCGGCGCGCGTGCCGTCGGTGAGCACCAGGTTGCGGTTCTGCTCGTAGCTGTCGGTACCGGTCGCCGTGTTGCCGATGAGCACGTCGCCGATCCAGACGCTGCGCGCGCCCTCGCCCTGCAGGGCGCCCTTGTACGTCACGCGCGAGCGCGTGTGCGGGGCGTCGTGGTGGACGAAGACCTGCTGCTCGAGGTGCTGGCCGGCGTCGGAGAAGTAGAGTCCGAGCGCCTCGACGTCGGCGCCCTGCTCGGCGAGGTGCGTCGACGGGTTCACCCGCACGACCTTCCCGCCGAGGGAGACGACGATGTGCTTGAGCTTGGCGTCGCGGCCGATGCGCGCGAAGTGGCTCGCGAGGTGGACCGACTCGTCGGTCCACTCCTGGAGGGAGACGACGGTGAGGTTCGCGCCCTCGCCGACGACGACCTCGACGTTCTCGGTGAGCCGGGCGTCGCCGATGCCGCGCAGCACGACGAGTGCCTGACTGAAGGGCGCGGCCTCGATGACGGTGTGGGCGGCGCGCGGGGCCGTGCCGAGTCCCGAGCGGGTCACGGTGACGGTCTTCGCCTCCTCGCCGGCGACCTCGACGAGCAGCGCCTCGCCGAAGCTCGACCAGGCGTTCGCCGACGCGCGCTCCTCCGGGGTGCCGGCACGGCCGACGCGGGCGTCGTCGCGCGGGATCCAGGAGAGGGAGACGCCCGTGGCATCCGTCGCCTCGACCTCGACGCGCGAGCCGTCGAGCTCACCCGAGGTGAGGTCGGCGAACGCGGCGACGGGCGAGTACTTCCACTCGTGCTCTCGGCCGGTGATGGGCGCGAAGTCGGCGACGTCGGTCGAGCGGAACCGCTCGGAACGCGTCTGGACGGGCACGATCGGGCCGTCGGAGTGCGCACGGATGCCGTGCTGCTCGGGGGTGGGCAGGGCGGTGCTCTGCATCGCGGTGCTCATCGGTTAGCCGACCGATCCTTCCATGCCCATCTCGATGAGCTTGTTGAGTTCCATCGCGTACTCCATGGGCAGCTCGCGCGCGATCGGCTCGATGAAGCCGCGCACGATCATGGCCATCGCCTCGTCCTCGGGGAGGCCGCGCGACATCAGGTAGAAGAGCTGCTCCTCGCTGACCTTCGAGACGGTCGCCTCGTGGCCGAGCTGCACGTCGTCGACGCGGATGTCGATCGCCGGGTAGGTGTCGGAGCGCGAGATGGTGTCGACCAGGAGCGCGTCGCAGCGCACGGTGTTCGCGGAGTGGTGCGCATTGGCATCCACCCGCACCTCGCCGCGGTAGCCCGCACGGCCGCCGCCGCGCGCGATCGACTTCGAGACGATCGACGACTGCGTGTACGGCGCCATGTGGATCATCTTCGCGCCGGCGTCCTGGTGCTGGCCCGGGCCCGCGAACGCGACCGAGAGGGTCTCGCCCTTGGCGTGCTCGCCCATGAGGAAGATCGACGGGTACTTCATCGTCACCTTGGAGCCGATGTTGCCGTCGACCCACTCCATGGTGGCGCCCTCATGGGCGACCGCACGCTTGGTGACGAGGTTGTAGACGTTGTTCGACCAGTTCTGGATCGTCGTGTAGCGCACGCGGGCGTTCTTCTTCACGATGATCTCGACGACGGCCGAGTGCAGCGAGTCGGACTTGTAGATCGGGGCGGTGCAGCCCTCGATGTAGTGGACGTAGCTGTCCTCGTCGGCGATGATCAGGGTCCGCTCGAACTGGCCCATGTTCTCGGTGTTGATCCGGAAGTAGGCCTGGAGCGGGATCTCGACGTGCACGCCCTTCGGGACGTAGACGAACGACCCGCCCGACCAGACGGCGGTGTTCAGCGCGGCGAACTTGTTGTCGCCCGCCGGGATGACCGTGCCGAAGTACTCCTCGAAGAACTCGGGGTGCTCCTTCAGCGCCGTGTCGGTGTCGAGGAAGATGACGCCCTGCTCCTCCAGGTCCTCACGGATCTGGTGGTAGACGACCTCGGACTCGTACTGGGCGGCGACGCCCGCGACGAGGCGCTGGCGCTCGGCCTCGGGGATGCCGAGGCGCTCGTAGGTGTTGCGGATGTCCTCGGGGAGGTCCTCCCAGGTCTGCGCCTGCTTCTCCGTGGACCGGACGAAGTACTTGATGTTCTCGAAGTCGATCTCCGACAGGTCGGCGCCCCAGGACGGCATGGGCTTGCGGTCGAAGAGCTGCAGGCCACGCATGCGACGCTGCAGCATCCACTCGGGCTCGTCCTTCAGCTGCGAGATGTCGGCCACCACTTCGGGCGACAGGCCGCGGCGAGCGGATGCTCCGGCCACGTCGGAGTCGGACCAGCCGAACTCGTACGTGCCGAGCCCCTCCAACTCGGGGCGGTCGATGAGTACGTCCGTCATGCTCTCCCTCTTCTCCTCCCGCGTACCGGCTATCAGTCCGGCCCACCCCCGGCCTTCCGGTCGAGGTGCCGGTTCGGTCGTGGGGTGATGTGCGGGTGGCTTCGTCGCGAACCTACAATGGTGATGTTCCGCGCGCGCGAGCGCGACGGGTCGCATCAACCAATCAAGTCTATAGGGTCGAAGGTCCCGGAGTCCCGACTCCCAGAACCCTCCCACTCCGACCCGGATCAGGAACCCGACGAGCCGTGAACCGCGTCACCGCCTGGCTGCCCGACCGCATCGACCGGCGAGTCCGCGTCGTCGCGTGGCTGTCCTTCCTCGCCCAGACGATCATCATCGCCACCGGCGGAGCGGTGCGGCTGACCGGGTCGGGCCTCGGCTGCCCGACCTGGCCCATGTGCACGGCCGATTCGCTCGTCACGACGCCCGAGATGGGCATCCACGGCGTCATCGAGTTCGGCAACCGCCTCATGACCGGCGTCGTCGGCATCGTCGCCCTGCTCGTGCTGCTCTCGATCTGGCGCCTGCGCCGCGAGCGGCGCGACCTCTGGAGGCTCGCCCTCGTCGTGCTGCTCGGCATCGTCGCGCAGGCGATCGTCGGCGGCATCACGGTCTGGACGGGCCTGAACCCGTTCATCGTCGGCTTCCACTACGTGGCCTCGCTCGCACTCGTCTGCGTGACGGCGGCCTACCTCGTGCGCCTGGATGCGACGCCCGGTCCGCGCGAACTCGCGGTCCCCCGATGGTTCGCGATCCTCACGCACCTCACGACCGCGGTGCTCGCGATCTCGATCGCGTTCGGCGTGCTCACGACCGCCTCCGGCCCGCACTCGGGCGATGCCGACGCCGGACGCACGGGCTTCAACGCCGAGGTGCTGGAGCACGTGCACGCGTGGCCCGGGTACGCGCTCTTCGCGCTGACCGTGGTGCTCGCGATCGCCGCGTGGCGCCTGCGGCTCCCGGTCTCGCGCTGGACGCTCGTGCTCCTCGGGGTGGAGATCGTGCAGATCGCCGTCGGCCTCTACCAGGCCCGCAACGGCCTCCCGCCGCTCGCGGTGGGCGTGCACATGGTCCTCGCCGCGCTCATGGCCGCAGCGATGACCGTCGTCGTGCTGAAGCTCAAGCGCCCGGTGGCGACGGATGCCTCCGCCGGCGCCCCGGCCGTGGCGGCATCCGCTCGCTGACGACCGTTCTCACGGCGGAGCGTCGGCAGGATCGCCGTCGCGGTCGCCGTCGTTCAGAATGGCAGCAGCGGGTCGACGCCCACCGCGAGGAAGAGCAGCGACAGGTAGACGATCGACCCGTGGAAGACCCGCATCGGCGAGACTTCCTGGCCGCGGATCGCGAGGTTGTAAAGGCGGTGGCACTCGGCGACGAACCACACGCCGGCGACGAGCGCGACGCTCGAGTAGAGCAGCCCCATGCCGGCGACCGGGATGAGCAGCAGTGACGCGGCGACCGTCGCGTAGGCGTACAGGATGACCTGCAGGCCCACCTGCGCGCGGCCGCGCACGACCGCGAGCATCGGCACGCCGGCGGCGGCGTAGTCGTCCTTGTACTTCATGGACAGCGGCCAGTAGTGCGGCGGGGTCCAGAGGAAGATGATGAGGAACAGGATGAACGGCGCCCAGCTGAGGCTCTCGGTCACCGCCGCCCAGCCGATGAGCACCGGCATGCAGCCGGCGACGCCGCCCCAGACGATGTTCTGCGCCGTGCGACGCTTCAGGATCAGGCTGTAGAAGACGACGTAGAGCAGGATCGCGGCCAGCGAGAGCAGTGCGGCGAGCCAGTTGGCGAACACCCAGAGCCAGACGATGGATGCCGCGCCGAGCGCGTACGCGAAGACGAGGGCCTCGCGGTCGGTGAGCTCGCCCGTGACGAGCGGGCGCCCCTTCGTGCGCTTCATGACCCGGTCGATGTCGCGGTCGATGTAGCAGTTGAAGGCGCCGGCGGACCCGGCGCTCATCGCGCCGCCCACGAGGGTGGCGAGGAGCAGCCAGACGTCGGGCAGCCCGTTCGAGGCGAGGATCATGGTCGGCGCGGTCACCACCAGGAGCAGCTCGATCACCCGGGGCTTGGTGAGCGCGACGTACGCGGCGACCTTGCGTCGCACGTTCGTCGTCCGTCGAGCGTCACGGATGGTCGGCGCGGCCTGCATGTGTTCCTCTTCCGGGCGCGCGCCGACGAGGCGGGGCGCGCGCAACCCGTTCGATTCTAGGCCATCCGATCGTCGCCGGACGGACGCGTCAAGCCCCGTCATAGAGTGAGGGCTACTCCATATACTGAACCCAGCGCGCCCGGTGGCGCGGATTCGACGTGCTACTCCACCTGACGCATGACCGGATCGGTCCCGGGCTCCACCGCGCCGTCGCGTTTCCCGGCGGGTCCGGGAGCCGAATGGAGAGGCTCCCCGACGCCGTCACGACCGGAAGGAACCCCAACCCGTGGCAACTCTGCACTGGGACCCCATCGACGATCGCGCGGTCGACACGGCGCGCGTGCTCGCCGCCGACGCCGTGGAGAAGGTCGGCAACGGCCACCCCGGCACGGCGATGAGCCTCGCTCCCGTCGCGTACCTGCTCTTCCAGAAGGTGATGCGCCGTGACCCGGCCGATCACGACTGGCTCGGGCGGGACCGCTTCATCCTCTCCGCGGGCCACAGCTCGCTGACGCAGTACGTCCAGCTCTACCTCGCCGGCGACGGCCTCGAGCTCGCCGACCTCGAGGCCCTCCGCACGTGGGGTTCGAAGACCCCCGGCCACCCCGAGTACGGCCACACGGCCGGCGTCGAGATCACGACCGGACCGCTCGGCCAGGGCCTCGCGTCCGCGGTCGGGTTCGCCTACGCGTCCCGGTACGAGCGCGGCCTGTTCGACCCCGAGGCGCCCGCCGGCGAGAGCCCGTTCGACCACCACATCTACGTGATCGCCTCCGACGGCGACCTCGAGGAGGGCGTGACGAGCGAGGCCTCCTCGCTCGCCGGCCACCAGCAGCTCGGCAACCTCGTCGTGTTCTACGACTCGAACCAGATCTCGATCGAGGACGACACCGACATCGCCTTCACCGAAGACGTCGCCAAGCGCTACGAGGCGTACGGATGGCACGTGCAGACGGTCGACTGGAAGAAGACGGGCGAGTACGTCGAAGACGTCGCCGAGCTGAACGACGCCGTCGAGGCCGCGAAGGCCGAGACCGGCAAGCCCTCGATCATCATCCTGAAGACGATCATCGGCTGGCCCGCCCCGAAGAAGCAGAACACGGGCAAGATCCACGGCTCGGCGCTGGGCGCCGAGGAGCTCGCCGCGACGAAGGAGGTGCTCGGCTTCGACCCCGAGCAGAACTTCGTCGTCGCCGACGAGGTCATCGAGCGCACGCGCACCAATGCGCGCGATCGCGCGGCCGAGGCCAAGCAGTCGTGGGATGCCTCGTTCGAGGCCTGGGCGGCCGCGAACCCCGAGCGCAAGGCGCTGCTCGACCGGCTCGAGGCGGGCGAGCTGCCCGACGGCCTCGAGGCGGCGCTGCCGGTCTTCGAGGGCGGCACCGAGGTCTCGACGCGTGCCGCGTCGGGCAAGGTCATCAACGCGCTCGCCGCGCAGCTGCCCGAGCTGTGGGGCGGATCGGCCGACCTCGCCGAGTCGAACCTCACGACGATCAACGGCGCGCCCTCGTTCATCCCGGCCGAGCACTCGACGCACGAGTTCCCCGGCAACCGGTACGGGCGGGTGCTGCACTTCGGCATCCGCGAGCACGCCATGGCCTCGATCCTGAACGGCATCGTGCTGCACGGAAAGACGCGCGCGTTCGGCGGCACGTTCCTGATCTTCAGCGACTACATGCGGCCCGCCGTCCGACTCGCGGCACTCATGCAGATCCCGTCGATCTTCGTCTGGACCCACGACTCGGTCGCGCTCGGCGAGGACGGCCCCACGCACCAGCCGATCGAGCAGCTGAGCTCCCTCCGCGCCATCCCGCACCTCTCGGTCGTGCGCCCCGGCGACGCGAACGAGACCGCGTACGCGTGGCTCGAGATCCTGAAGCGCCGCGGCGGGCCCGCGGGCATCGCGCTGACCCGCCAGAACATCCCCGTGTTCGAGCGTGGCGAGGGCGCGGCATCCGGGGACACACTCGCTGCGGCCTCGAACGTCGCGAAGGGCGCGTACGTCCTCGCCGAGGCGGCCTCCGGCACGCCCGACGTGATCCTGATCGCCACGGGTTCGGAGGTGCAGGTCGCGCTCGCCGCGCGCGAGCAGCTCGCCGCCGAGGGCGTGTCGGCCCGCGTCGTGTCGGCGCCGAGCCTCGAATGGTTCGAGGAGCAGGATGCCGCGTACCGCGAGTCCGTGCTCCCGAGTTCGGTCACCGCGCGCGTCAGCGTCGAGGCCGGCCTCGCGCTCACCTGGTACCGCTACCTCGGCACGCGCGGGCGCGCCGTCTCGATCGAGCACTTCGGCGCATCCGCCGACTACAAGACCCTCTTCCGCGAGTTCGGCATCACGCCTGAGCACGTCGTGGCCGCCGCGAAGGAATCGCTCGCGTCGAACTGACCGAGCACGAAGGAGACATTCATCATGAGCACCACTCCCACCGCCGCCCTGTCCCAGGCCGGCGTCAGCATCTGGCTCGACGACCTCTCGCGCGAGCGCATCGTCTCGGGCGGCCTCGAGCGGCTCATCGCCGAGCGCGACGTCGTCGGCGTGACCACCAACCCGACCATCTTCGCCGGCGCCCTCGCGAAGGGCGAGGCGTACCGCGACCAGGTCGCCGCCCTCGCGGCCGACGGCGCCGACGTCGACCGCGCGGTCTTCGAGATCACGACCGACGACGTGCGCGACGCAGCCGACCACTTCCGGCCGGTCTACGACCGCACCGACGGCTACGACGGCCGGGTGTCGATCGAGGTCTCGCCCGACCTCGCGAACGAGACCGAGGCGACGATCGCCGAGGCGCACCGCCTCTGGGACAAGGTCGACCGCCCCAACGTCATGATCAAGATCCCCGCCACGCGCGCGGGCCTGCCCGCGATCACCGCGGCGATCGGAGCGGGCATCAGCGTCAACGTGACCCTGATCTTCAGCCTCGACCGGTACCGCGAGGTCATCGACGCGTACCTCACCGGCCTCGAGCAGGCCAAGGCGGCCGGCATCGACCTGTCGACCATCCACTCGGTGGCCTCGTTCTTCGTCTCGCGCGTCGACACCGAGATCGACAAGCGGCTCGAGGCGATCGGCTCACCGGAGGCGATCGCGCTGAAGAGCCGGGCCGGCGTCGCCAACGCGCGCCTCGCGTACGAGCTCTACCTCCAGCAGTTCGCCGCGCCGCGCGCGGTCGCACTGCTCGACGCCGGCGCGAACCGGCAGCGCCCGCTGTGGGCCTCGACCGGCGTGAAGGACCCGGCGCTGCCCGACACGCTCTACGTGACGGAGCTCGTGGCCCACGGCGTCGTCAACACGATGCCCGAGAAGACGCTCGAGGCGACCTTCGACCACGGCGTCGTCGAGGGCGACACCGTGACCGGCGCGTTCGCCGAGGCGGGCCGGGTGCTCGACGCCCTCGCGAGCGTCGGCGTCGAGTACGACGACGTGACCGAGCTCCTCGAGCGCGAGGGCGTCGACAAGTTCATCGTCTCGTGGAACGAGCTGCTCGAGACCGTGCGTTCCGCCCTGGAGGCAGCTCGGTGAATGTCCGCATCTCCGTGAACGGCCCTGCGGCCGACGCGGTGCGACGGACCGTGCCGCGCCTGGTGGCCGACCGTGTGGCGACGGGCATCACCGTGCTCGATTCGAGCCTCTGGGGGCCGGCCGCCGAGGAGGAGGCCGCGAAGCGGCTCGGGTGGACCGAGGCCATCGCGGTCTCGCGTCCCCTCCTGCCCGAGATCGCGGCGCTCCGCGACGAACTCCGCGCGCGCGGCGTCGATCACGTCGTGCTCGCGGGCATGGGCGGGTCCTCGCTCGCCCCGGAGGTCATCGCCCGGACCGCGGGCGCGAACCTCACGGTGCTCGACTCGACGGAACCCGACCAGGTGCGCGCGGCACTCGCCGACCGGATCGAGCGGACGGTGCTCGTCGTCGCGTCGAAGTCCGGCTCGACCGTCGAGACCGATTCGCAGCGGCGCGCCTATGAGCAGGCGTTCGCCGACGCGGGCATCGATCCCGCGACGCGCATCGTGGTCGTCACCGACCCGGGCTCGCCGCTCGAGGAATCCGCACGCGCCGCCGGGTACCGGGTCTTCACCGCCGACCCGACGGTCGGCGGGCGCTACTCGGCGCTCACGGCGTTCGGCCTCGTGCCGACCGGCCTCGCCGGCGTCGACCTCGACGAGCTGCTCGACGAGGCCGAGGCGATCGAACTCGCCCTCGCGCTCGACTCCGACGAGAACCCCGGCCTGGTGCTCGGCGCCGCCATCGCGGCGACCGACCCGCGACGGGACAAGCTCGCGGTCGTCGCCGACGGAACCCACATCGTCGGCTTCGCCGACTGGGCCGAGCAGCTCATCGCGGAGTCGACCGGCAAGGAGGGCACGGGCATCCTGCCCGTCGTCCTCGGCCCGGACGCGCCCGAACTCGTGTCGCGTCCCTCCGACCTGCAGGTCGTGCGCCTCGTCGACGACGCCGGCACCGAACGGTTCGTCGATGGCACCGACGGCGAGATCCGCGTGTCCGGGACCCTCGGCGCGCAGTTGCTCGCATGGGAGTACGCCACGGCGGTCGCCGGCCGGCTGCTCGGCATCAACCCGTTCGACCAGCCCGACGTCGAGTCGGCGAAGGTCGCGGCACGGGGCCTGCTCGAGGCCCGGCCCGAGCCGGCACCCGCGGCGTTCGTCGCCGACGGCATCGAGGTCCGCGGCACGCCCGACGTGATCGGCGCGGCCAGCGACCTCGCCTCCGCGATCGAGGTCCTGCTCGAGGAACTCCCCGCAGACGGGTACCTGTCGGTCCAGGCGTACGTCGACCGAGTGGCGCACCCCGCATTCGCCGAGCTCCGCGACCTGCTGGCGGCCCGCAGCGGCCGCCCGGTCACGTTCGGGTGGGGTCCGCGATTCCTCCACTCGACCGGTCAGTACCACAAGGGCGGTCCGGCGAACGGCGTGTTCCTCCAGCTCGTCCAGCGACCGACGGACGACCTGCCCATCCCAGGGCGGCCGTTCACGTTCGGCGAGCTCCTCACCGCCCAGGCCTCCGGCGACGCATCCGTCCTCGCCGAGCACGGCCGGCCGGTCCTCACACTGACCCTGCCCGATCCGAGCGCCGACCTCCGGTCGTTGCGCGAGGCCATCGGCTGACCCTGGAGCACACATGCATCCGGTCGAGATCACGGCATCGCACAATCCGTTGCGATCGCCCAAGGACTACCGCCTGAACCGGATCGCCGGCCCGTCGAGCCTCATCATCTTCGGCGTCACCGGCGACCTCTCCCGCAAGAAGCTCATGCCCGCGGTCTACGACCTCGCGAACCGCGGGCTCCTGCCGCCGGGCTTCGCGCTCGTCGGCTTCGCTCGGCGCGACTGGGAGGACCAGGACTTCGCCCAGGTCGTGCACGACTCGGTGAAGCAATACGCCCGCACCGAGTTCCGCGAGGACGTCTGGAAGCAGCTCTCGCAGGGCATCCGCTTCGTCCAGGGCACCTTCGACGACGACGAGGCGTTCGAGCGTCTGCGCACCACCGTCCAGAACCTGGATCGCGAGCGCGGCACGATGGGCAACCACGCGTTCTACCTGTCGATCCCGCCCAAGTCGTTCCCCCAGGTGACCGAGCAGCTCAAGCGCTCGGGCCTGACGGAGCAGAAGGGCGACCAGTGGCGACGCGTCGTCATCGAGAAGCCGTTCGGGTCCGACCTCAAGACCGCGATCGAGTTGAACGACGTCGTCGCATCGGTCTTCCCGCCCGATTCGGTGTTCCGGATCGACCACTACCTCGGCAAGGAGACCGTCCAGAACATCCTCGCGCTGCGGTTCGCCAACCAGCTGTACGAGCCCATCTGGAACGCCAACTTCGTCGACCACGTGCAGATCACGATGGCCGAGGACATCGGCGTGGGCGGTCGCGCGGGCTACTACGACGGCATCGGCGCGGCACGCGACGTCATCCAGAACCACCTGCTGCAGCTGCTCGCGCTCACCGCGATGGAGGAGCCCATCTCGTTCGACGCCGCGGACCTGCGCGCCGAGAAGGAGAAGATCCTGCGCGCGGTGCGCCTGCCGTCCGACCTCGCGACGGCGACGGCCCGCGGGCAGTACTCCGGCGGATGGCAGGGCGGCGAGAAGGTCACCGGCTTCCTCGACGAGGACGGCATGAACCCCGAGTCGACGACCGAGACGTACGCGGCCATGAAGCTGCTCATCGGCACGCGCCGCTGGGCCGGCGTCCCCTTCTACCTGCGGGCCGGCAAGCGCCTCGGGCGACGGGTCACCGAGATCGCGG
Organism: Agromyces bracchium; assembly: GCF_009709675.1. GTDB lineage: Bacteria > Actinomycetota > Actinomycetes > Actinomycetales > Microbacteriaceae > Agromyces > Agromyces bracchium. The sequence goes on from NZ_WMLB01000025.1 coordinate 35,955, forward strand.
TCGTCTTCAAGCGCGCACCCCAACAGGTGTTCGCCGACAGCCAGACCTCGCAACTCGGTCAGAACGCGCTCGTGATCCGGGTCCAGCCCGACGAGGGCGTGACCATCCGCTTCGGATCCAAGGTCCCGGGAGCGGGCATGCAGGTGCGCGACGTGACCATGGACTTCGGGTACGGGCACGCGTTCACCGAGGCCAGCCCCGAGGCGTACGAGCGCCTCATCCTCGACGTGCTCCTCGGCGACCCGCCCCTCTTCCCCCGGCAGGAGGAGGTCGAGCTCTCCTGGAAGATCCTCGACCCGATCGAGGAGTTCTGGGCGACCCAGGGCCAGCCCGAGCAGTACAAGCCCGGTTCGTGGGGCCCGTCTTCGGCCGACGAGCTCCTCGCCCGCGACGGACGCACCTGGAGGCGCCCATGATCGTCGAACTGCCCGACACGACCACGAGCAAGGTCTCGAAGACGCTCGTGAAGATCCGCGAGGAGGGCGGCGTCGTCGCCCTCGGTCGCGTGCTGACCCTCGTCATCGCCACCACGCACGACGGCGAGGAGGAGGCCATCGAGGCCGCGAACGACGCGTCCCGCGAGCACCCGATGCGCGTCATCGTGGTCTCGACCGAGGACGAGGGCGACGCGGGCCCCAGTCGCCTCGACGCGGAGATCCGCGTCGGCGGCGACGCCGGTGCCAGCGAGGTCGTCATCCTCCGCGCGAGCGGCGATGCGTCCCAGGACGAGCAGGGGCTCGTGATGGGCCTGCTCCTGCCCGACGCCCCGGTCGTCACGTGGTGGCCGGGCGCCGCGCCGGCCGTGCCGGGCGACTCGCCGCTCGGTCGGATCGCCCAGCGCCGCATCACGGACGCCTCGACGCAGCCCGACCCGCAGGCGGCGCTCGACGCCCTCGCCGCGAGCTACCGCCCGGGCGACGCCGACTTCGCCTGGACGCGCCTGACGCTGTGGCGCGCGCAACTGGCCGCGGTGCTCGACCAGCCGCCGTTCGAATCCGTCAACACCGTCCAGGTGACCGGTTCCATCGACTCCCCGTCGACCACGCTGCTCGCCGCATGGCTCTCGATGCAGCTCGGGGCGTCGACGAACTGCGCCCTCACCGGGCTCGAGCACGGATCGCACGGCATCCGCGGGGTCCACCTCGGCCGCGCCTCAGGCACGATCGAGCTCGTGCGGGATCACCCGGGCGTCGCGACGCTCCGCCAGCCGGGGCAACCCGTGCACGACGTCGCACTCCCCCGACGCAGCCTCCGCGACTGCCTCGCCGACGAGCTGCGCCGCCTCGATCCCGACGAACTGTACGGTGAGGTGATCACCCGCGGTCTCGGGCTGCTGCCCGACCACCGCACCGCCGAGAGCGAAGGAGCCTCCGCATGACGAACGAGCGGCGCGTACTCGTCCACCCCGACAAGGGCACCCTCGCCGGGGCGGTCGCCGCTCGATTCATCACCAAGGTCCTCGACCTGCTCGACGTGCAGGAGACGATCCACGTGGTCCTCACCGGCGGATCGATGGGCGGCGCCGTGCTCGAGGCCGTCGGGGCGTCGCCCGCCCACAAGTCGGTGGACTGGCAGCGCGTGCACTTCTGGTGGGGCGACGAGCGATGGGTCCCCGCGGGTGACGACGAGCGCAACGACCGCCAATCGCGGGAGGCGCTCCTCGACGCGCTGCACCTGCCCGAGGAGCACATCCACCCGTTCCCGGCCTCGGACTCCGGTCTCTCGCTCGACGAGGCCGCCGACGCCTACACCGCCGAGCTCGCCCGGTACGCCGCCGAGGGGTTGCCGCACCCGGTGTTCGACATCGTGTTCCTCGGCGTGGGTCCGGACGGGCACATCGCCTCGCTGTTCCCGCACCGGTCGGGCATCCAGGTCGTCGATCGGCCGGTCATCGCGGTGCGCGAGTCGCCGAAGCCGCCGCCGGAGCGACTGAGCCTCACGCGACCCGTCATCAACGCCGCGCAGCGCGTCTGGCTGGTGCTCGCCGGAGCCGACAAGGCGTCGGCCCTCGGGCTCGCCCTCGCCGGCGCCAGCCGCGACGAGGTGCCCGTCGCTGGAATCAAGGGCCGCCGGCGCACCGTGTTCTTCGTCGACCGGGACGCCGCCGCCGAAGTGCCCGACGCGCTCATCGCGCGCGACTACTGAGCCGGCCGGTCGAGTACCGGGACACCGAGTCGTCAGCCACGAGAAAGGGCCGCCCGAAGGCGGCCCTTTTCTCGTTCCCGTGATCGGGATCAGTCGTTCGAGGCGGTGCCCCGACGAGCGCGCAGCTGCTGCAGCGCCTCCTCGAGGAGTGCGGCCGCCTCCTCCTCGCTGCGTCGTTCCTTCACGTACGCGAGGTGGGTCTTGTACGGCTCGAGCTTCGCGACAGCCGGCGGGTTGTCCTTGTCGCGACCGGCTGGCAGGCCGGTCGACGGGCTGTCGATGACGTCCGGGATCTCCTCCTCGGGCACGTTCGCCGCGAAGTACCGCACGGTCTCGTTGCCCTGGGCGTCCCAGTAGCTCACGGCGACCCGCTCGGCGTGGAATCCACGGTCCTGCTCGCCCATCGGCCCCGACCCGACCCGCGAACCGCGGATGGCGCTGTTTCCAGAAACCACGTCTCCTCCGTCAGATTCCGGCGTCGAACTTGGTGATGAGGCCGAGCACCACGATGCACGTCACCCAGACGAGTCCGAGGATGATCGTGATGCGGTTGAGGTTGCGCTCCGCGACCCCGGAGGCACCGAGGTTCGAGGTGACGCCGCCGCCGAACATGTCGGACAGCCCGCCGCCGCGGCCCTTGTGCAGCAGGATCAGGAGCGTGAGCAGGATGCTCGTGAGGCCGAGCAGCACCTGCAGGACGACCTGGAGAATCTCCACGGTGAAACCTTTCCGGGCATGACCGAATATGTCGATGCCGCCTGTCGAGTATAGCCGCAGCGCCGTCCGGCCGACGTCCGCGAGGCGGACGCGGCCGGACGGCGCGGCAGTGGTTCGGGGTCTTCGGCTCAGGCCCCGACGTGCTTCTTGAAACGGACGATGCTCGAGAACTCGTCGAGGTCGAGGCTCGCACCGCCGACGAGCGCGCCGTCCACGTCGGGCTCGCGCATGAACGCCGCGATGTTCGCCGCCTTCACCGAGCCGCCGTAGAGGATGCGCGTCGACGCCGCGAGGTCGGCGCCGGCGATCTCGGCGAGCACGCCGCGGAGGGCCGCGGCGACCTGCTGCGCCTGCTCGGGCGTCGCCGCCTGGCCCGACCCGATCGCCCAGACCGGCTCATAGGCGACGACGAGGCCCTTCGACACGTCGACACCCTCCAACGCGCCGCGGAGCTGCGCCACGGGCACGGCGCTCGCACCGTGCTGTTCGAGGTCCTCCGCGGTCTCGCCCACGCAGAGCACCGGCACGAGCCCGTGTCGGTGCGCCGCGACGACCTTGGCGTTCACGACCTCGTCGGTCTCCGCGTGCATCGTGCGCCGCTCCGAGTGCCCGATGATGACGTAGGCGCAATCGAGCTTCGACAGGAACGCGCCCGACACCTCGCCGGTGTAGGCGCCGGAGTCCTTCGCCGAGAGGTCCTGCGCGCCGTACTTCACGGGCAGGTCGTCGGCGGCGACGAGCGTCTGCACCGACCGGAGGTCGGTGAACGGCGGGAACACGGCGACCTCGGCGTCGGCGAAGTCGTGCTTCGCGTCGGAGAGGTTCCACGCGAGCTTCTGCACGAACGCGATCGCCTGCAGGTGGTCGAGGTTCATCTTCCAGTTGCCCGCGATGAACGGGGTGCGGGTCACTGCCATCCGAGGACCTCCAGTCCGGGGAGCTTCTTGCCTTCGAGGAATTCCAGGCTCGCGCCGCCGCCCGTCGAGATGTGCCCGAAGGCCGACTCGTCGAATCCGAGCTGACGCACGGCCGCGGCCGAGTCGCCGCCGCCGACCACGCTGAGGCCCTCGACCTCGATGAGGGCGGATGCCACGGTGCGGGTGCCGTCGGCGAACGGGGCGAGCTCGAACACGCCCATCGGGCCGTTCCAGAACACGGTCTTCGCGCCGCGGACGCGCTCCGCGAAGGCGGCCGCCGTGTCGGGGCCGATGTCGAGGCCGAGCCCGGAAGCGCCGAACGGCGTCTCCTCGATCGCGTCGGCCGCGGCGACCTGGTGGTCGGCCTCGGCCGAGAACGACGCGGCGACCACGACGTCCGTCGGCAGGACGATGTCGACGCCGCGCTCTGCGGCATCCGCCAGGTAGCCCTTCACGGTGTCGATCTGATCGGCCTCGAGCAGGCTCGAGCCCACCTTGTGGCCCTGCGCCGCGAGGAACGTGAACAGCATGCCGCCGCCGATGAGCAGGGCGTCGACGCGCGGGAGCAGGTGCTCGATGACGCCGAGCTTGTCGGACACCTTCGAGCCGCCGAGCACGACCACGTACGGGCGCTCGGGGTTCTCGGTGAGCCGGTCGAGCACGTCGAGCTCGGCCGCGATGAGGAGGCCGGCGGCGCTCGGACGCAGCTGCTCGAGCTCGTACACGCTCGCCTGCTTGCGGTGCACGACGCCGAAGCCGTCGGAGACGACGGAATCCGCGAACTCGGCGAGCTGCCCGGCGAACGCGGTGCGCTCGGCCTCGTTCTTGCTCGTCTCGCCCGGGTTGAAGCGGAGGTTCTCGAGCACGAGCACCTCGCCGTCGCCGAGTGCGGCGACCTTGGCCGCGGCATCCTCGCCGACCGTGTCGGTCGCGAACGAGACGGGCGCGTCCAGCACCTCGCCGAGGCGCACGGCTACGGGTTCGAGGCTGTACTTCGGGTCGGGCGCGCCCTCGGGGCGGCCGAGGTGCGAGATCACGATCACCTTCGCGCCCTGTTCGACGAGCGCGGTGAGCGTGGGGACCGACGCGCGCACGCGGCCGTCGTCCGTGATGACCCCGTCCTTGAGCGGGACGTTGAGGTCGCAGCGGACGACGACGCGCGTGCCGGCGAGCGGACCCAGGGAATCGATGGTCCTGAGGGTCACGTCGTCGCGCCTCAGAGTCGCTCGGCCACGTACTCGGTGAGGTCGACGAGCCGGTTGGAGTAGCCCCACTCGTTGTCGTACCACGCCGAGAGCTTGACCTGGTCGCCGATCACGCGCGTGAGCCCCGCGTCGAAGATCGACGAGTGCGGGTCGGTCGTGATGTCGCTCGAGACGATCGGGTCCTCGGTGTACTTGAGGATGCCCTTCATCGGTCCCTCGGCAGCCTTCTTGTAGGCCGCCTTGACCTCGTCGACCGTCACCGGGCGCGATGCCGTCACGGTGAGGTCGGTGATGGAGCCGGTGGGGACGGGCACGCGCAGCGCGAAGCCGTCGAGCTTGCCGACGAGCTCGGGCAGCACGAGTCCGATGGCCTTCGCGGCCCCGGTGGAGGTCGGCACGATGTTGATCGCGGCCGCGCGGGCGCGACGGAGGTCCTTGTGCGGGCCGTCCTGCAGGTTCTGGTCGGCGGTGTACGCGTGCACTGTCGTCATCAGGCCGCGCTCGATGCCGAATTCGTCGTTGAAGACCTTCGCGAGCGGCGCGAGGCAGTTCGTCGTGCACGAGGCGTTCGAGATGATGTGGTGGTTCGCGGGGTCGTACGAGTCCTCGTTGACGCCCATGACGAAGGTCGCGTCCTCGTCGGTCGCGGGCGCCGAGATGAGCACCTTCTTCGCACCGGCGTCGAGGTGCTTCCTCGCGTCGGCGGCCTTGGTGAAGAAGCCGGTCGACTCGATGACGATGTCGACGCCGAGGTCGCCCCAGGGCAGGTTCGCGGGGTCGCGCTCCGCGAAGGCGCGGATCGACTTGCCGTCGACGATCAGGTGCTCGTCGTCGTACTCGACCGTCGCGTCGAGGCGCCCGGTGATCGAGTCGTACTTCAGCAGGTGCGCGAGCGTCTTGTTGTCGGTGAGGTCGTTCACCGCGACGATCTCGAGGTCGGCCCCCTGGGCGAGGGCCGCACGGAAGTAGTTGCGGCCGATACGGCCGAAGCCGTTGATGCCGATCTTTACAGACACAGGAATTCTCCCCTGTTGTGATGGGCGCGAGCGCGCTTGTTGGAGATGGTTCTGACCGGACGGCGGTGTCCCCGGACGGCGTCCGGGGACACCATCCGCTATGACAGTAGCAGCAGGCCTGAGGTCTTCTCAGTGGCGGCCTGGAAGCGCTGCTGGACGTTCTCCCAGGCCACGATGTTCCAGAACGCCTTCACGTAATCGGCTCGCACGTTCTTGTAGTCGAGGTAGTACGCGTGCTCCCACACGTCGAGCATCAGGAGCGGCACGATGCCGGCCGGGAGGTTCGCCTGCTGATCGAAGAACTGGACGATGATCAGGCGCTGTCCGATCGAGTCCCACGCGAGCACGGCCCAGCCCGAGCCCTGCACGCCGAGGGCGGTGGCGGTGAAGTGCGCCTGGAACTTCTCGAACGAGCCGAAGTGGTCGTCGATCGCCGAGGCGAGCTCGCCGGTCGGCTCGTCGCCGCCGTCGGGCGACATGTTGGTCCAGAAGATCGAGTGGTTGACGTGACCGCCGAGATTGAACGCGAGGTCCTTCTCGAGCTTGTTCACGTTCGCCAGGTTGCCGGAGTCGCGCGCCTCGGCGAGCTGCGCGAGCGCCGTGTTCGCACCGGTCACGTAGGCCTGGTGGTGCTTCGAGTGGTGCAACTCCATGATCGTGCCGCTGATCGACGGCTCGAGGGCCGCATAATCGTAGGCGAGCTCAGGGAGGGTGTAGTCAGCCATTGCTTCTCCTTGTCAGCAGCCGGGTGAACCGGACGTCTGCCCGGGGACCGCGGCGTTCTCGATCCTATGCCCGTGGTCGGGCCGGATGACGGGGGTTGACGGCGTTCGGGCCCCGCTCGGGCGCCGTTCAGACGTCGTCGAGGTCGGGCGGCAGGTTCGCCTCGGTGCCCGGCACGCCGAGCTCGACGGCGCGCTTGTCGGCCATGGCCAGCAGGCGGCGGATGCGTCCGGCGACCGCGTCCTTCGTCAGTGGCGGGTCGGCGTGGTGGCCGAGCTCGTCGAGGCTCGCGTCGCGATGCGCGAGGCGCAGGTCGCCGGCGTACTTCAAGTGCTCCGGGATCTCGTCGCCCAGGATCTCCATGGCGCGCTCGACCCGCGCGCAGGCCGCGACCGCGGCCTGCGCGGAGCGCCGGAGGTTCGCGTCGTCGAAGTTCACGAGCCGGTTCGCCGTCGCCCGGACCTCACGACGCTGGCGCAGCTCCTCCCAGTTGCGGACCGTCTCGTCGGCACCCATGACCGCGAGCATCGAGCTGATCGCCTCGCCGTCGCGGATGACGACGCGGTGCACGCCGCGGACCTCGCGCGCCTTCGCCGAGACGCCGAGACGGCCGGCGGCGCCGACGAGCGCCATCGCCGTCTCGCCCCCGGGGCAGGTCACCTCGAGGGCGGCGGACCGACCGGGGTCGGTGAGGCTCCCCCGCGCCAGGAACGCGCCGCGCCAGACGGCGGCGACCTCGTCGCGCGAGCCCGTCGTCAGCTTGTTCGGGAGGCCCCGCACCGGACGACGTCGCGCGTCGAGCAGCCCGGTCTGGCGCGCGAGCGTCTCGCCGCCGTCGAGCACGCGCACGAGGTACTGGTTGGTGCGGCGCAGGCCGGACGCCGAGATGACGGAGACGTCAGGCCGCACGCCGTACAGTTCCCCGAGGTCGCGGGTGACCCTGCGCGCGATCGATGGCGCGTCGAGTTCGGCCTCGATGGCGATGCGCCCCGAGATGATGTGGAGTCCCCCGGCGAATCGGAGCACCGATGCGAGCTCCGCGGCGCGGACCGAGGTCCGGGTCACCTCGACCTTCGCCAGCTCCTCTTTCACCTCAGCGGTCAGGGCCACGTGGTCGTCCTCTCTGTGTTGCGTCGGCGCGGTGGGCGCCCGTTCATTCGCGCCCGAGGTCGCGGTGCTTGATGCTGACCGCGAGGCCGGGGATCGTTCTCAGTCGCGACGCGAGCTCGCGGACCAGGGCCACCGAGCGATGCTTGCCGCCGGTGCAGCCGAGCGCGATCGTCGCATGGCGCTTGTTCTCGCGCTGGTAGCCCTCGAGCACCGGTCGGAGCGCCTCGACGTACGCGTCGAGGAACTCGCGGGCCCCGGGCTGCCCGAGCACGTAGTCCGCGACCTCGGCGTCCTCGCCGGTGTGCGCGCGCAGCTCGGGCTCCCAGAACGGGTTCGGCAGGAACCGCGCATCGGCCACCATGTCGGCGTCGGGCGGCAGGCCGTACTTGAATCCGAAGCTCTGGACGATGACGCGGAGGCCCGCGCGGTCCTCCTCGGCGAAGGTCTCGGTGACGAGCGTGGCGAGCTGGTGGATGTTGAGGTCGGAGCTGTCGACGATGATGTCGCTCGATTCGCGCACCTCGGCGAGCCTCGCGCGCTCGGCGGTGATGCCGTCGAGCAGCGTGCCGTCGCCCTGCAGCGGGTGGGGTCGGCGCACGGACTCGAATCGGCGCACGAGCACCGCGTCGTTGGCGTCGAGGAAGACGACGCGGACGTCGACCTTGTCGCGCAGGGACTCGACCATCTCCTGCAGCTCCGAGAAGAACGTGCCGCCGCGGATGTCGACGACCGCCGCGATCCGCGGCAGCGATGCCCCCGCCCGTTGCGCCAGTTCGACGAGCGGCCTGAGCATCTGGGGCGGCAGGTTGTCGACGACGTACCAGCCGAGGTCCTCGAGCGCGTCGGCGACGGTGGAACGGCCTGCTCCCGACATCCCCGTGACGATGAGCATCTCCTGGCGATCGCCGTCGGTCATCTCGCTCGGCGCTCCCTTCCTGCGTTCCCCCGGTGGTCCAGCCTAGTCCGCGGCGGAGCGGCGCGTTCCCTCCAGGTGCGCTCGGATCGCCGCCGCGAGGCTCGGACCGATGCCGGGCACTTCCGCGATCGCGGACTCGTCGGCCTGACGGAGTCGGGCGACCGAACCGAAGTGCTTCAGCAGTGCCTTCACACGTGCGGGCCCGAGCCCCGGCACCTCGGAGAGGATCGTCGTGATGTCGCGCTTGCGGCGCTGGCGCTGGTGGGTGATCGCGAAGCGGTGGGCCTCGTCGCGGATGCGCTGGAACAGGAACAGCGCGTCGCTGTTCCGCGGGAGGATGACCGGGAAGTCCGACTCGGGGGTCCAGATCTCCTCGAGGCGCTTGGCGATCCCGCACAGGTAGATCCCCTCGACGCCGGATTCGCGGAGTGCGCGCTCCGCGGCCGTGACCTGCGGCTGACCGCCGTCGACCACGAGCAGGTTCGGGCGGTACGCGAACTTCGCGCGGCGCGTCGGCGTGACGACCTCGCCGTCGCCCGCGGGGTCGAGGGCTGTCTCGGCGACCCGCGCCACGGTGCCGCCCTCCGTGGGACCGGCGCCCGCGGCATCCGATTCGCCCCCGCCGTTCGCCGACGCGGTCAGGTAGGCGAGGCGCCGCGTGAGCACCTGGTGGATGGAGTCGGTGTCGTCGGTGGTGCTCGGGATCGTGAAGCGCCGGTACTCGTCCTTCCGCGGCAGGCCGTCCTCGAACACGACCATCGAGGCGACGACGTTCGTGCCGCTGAGGTGCGAGACGTCGAAGCACTCGATGCGCAGCGGTGCGTCGGCCATACCGAGCGCCTCCTGAATGTCTTCCAGCGCGCGCGATCGCGCGGTGAAGTCGGCGCTCCGCCGCGTCTTGTACAGCACGAGCGTCTGGCGCGCGTTCTGGGTCGCGGTCTCGAGCAGCGCCGCCTTGTCGCCCCGCCGGGCGGCTCTGAGGCGCACCTTCCGACCCCCGAGCGCCGCCAGCCAGCCCTCGAGCGCCTCGGCGTCGTCGGGCAGCGCCGGCACGACGACCTCTGCGGGGGGACGGATGTCGTCGCCGTACGCGTTCTGCACGACCGAATCGACGAGGTCGCCGAGGCTCATGTCGAGCTCGGTGTCGACGGTCCACGACCGCACGCCTCGGATGCGGCCGCCGCGGACCATGAACAGGTGCACCGCAGCGGCGAGCTCGTCGTGGTCGATGCCGAAGACGTCGACGTCGACGTGCTCGCGGAGCACGACCGCGCTCTTCTCGAAGAACGACTCGGCCGCCTGCAATTCGTCGCGCCGACGGGCGGCGGTCTCGTAGTCCTGCACGGCGGCCGCCGCGCGCATCTGCTGCGTCAGGTCGGTGATGATGCGGCGGTCCTGGTTCTGCATGAACGCCACGAAGCGGTCGACGTTCGCCCGGTGCTCGGCCATCGTGACCCGGCCCGAGCAGGGACCGAAGCATCGCCCGATCTGGCCGGCGAAGCAGGGCTTGCCGGTCTGCATCGCGCGCTTGTAGTCGGAGTCCTTGCAGGTGCGGATCGGGAAGAGCTTCAGCAACAGGTCGAGCGTCTCGTTCACCGCCCAGACCTTCGGGTACGGGCCGAAGTACTTCGCGCCGGGGATGCCGCGACGGCGCGTGACGATCGCGCGCGGCGCCTCGTCGCCCATGGTCACCGCGAGGTACGGGTACGACTTGTCGTCGCGGTACTTGACGTTGAACGGCGGATCGAACTCCTTGATCCACGTGTACTCGAGCTGGAGCGCCTCGATGTCGTTGCCGACGACGGTCCATTCGACCGAGGCCGCCGTCGTCACCATCCGACGCGTGCGCTCGTGGAGGGTGTGGAGCGGTGCGAAGTAGTTCGACAACCGGGCGCGCAGGTTCATGGCCTTGCCGACGTAGAGCACGCGCCGGTCGGCGTCGCGGAACCGGTAGACGCCGGGGTTCGTCGGGATCTCGCCCGGACGCGGACGGTACGGGACGGTGCTCGCCATGCTCAGCTGGCGGCGACCGCCGGGCCGGCGGCGGCCTCGAAGATCTCGCGCAGGAAGTACCCGGTGTGGCTCTCGTGGACCTCGGCGACCTGCTCGGGCGTGCCCGTCGCGACGACCTGCCCGCCGCCGGAGCCGCCCTCGGGCCCGAGGTCGATGATCCAGTCGGCCGACTTGATGACATCGAGGCTGTGCTCGATGACGATCACCGTGTTGCCCTTCTCGACGAGCTTGCCGAGGACCTTCAGCAGCTTGCGCACGTCTTCGAAGTGCAGGCCCGTCGTCGGCTCGTCGAGCACGTAGACGCTGCGGCCGTTCGACCGACGCTGCAGCTCGGTGGCGAGCTTGACGCGCTGCGCCTCGCCGCCGGAGAGCGTGGTCGCGCTCTGGCCGAGCTGCACGTACCCGAGGCCGACGTCGACGAGGGTCTTGAGGTAGCGGTGGATCGCGGAGATCGGCTCGAAGAACTCGGCCGCCTCGCTGATCGGCATCTCGAGCACCTCGGCGATGTTCTTGCCCTTGTAGTGCACCTGCAGGGTCTCGCGGTTGTAGCGCTGGCCGCCGCACACCTCGCACGCGACGTACACGTCGGGGAGGAAGTTCATCTCGATCTTGATCGTGCCGTCGCCCGAGCACGCCTCGCAGCGACCGCCCTTGACGTTGAAGCTGAACCGCCCCGGCAGGTAGCCGCGTGCCTTCGCCTCGGCCGTCTCGGAGAACAGCGTGCGGATGCGATCGAAGACGCCGGTGTAGGTCGCCGGGTTCGATCGCGGCGTCCGCCCGATCGGCGCCTGGTCGACGTGCACCACCTTGTCGAGGTGCTCGAGACCGCTCACGCGGCGGTGCTTGCCGGGCACCTTGCGCGCCCCGTTCAGGCGGTTGGCGAGCACGCGGTACAGGATGTCGTTCACGAGGGACGACTTGCCCGACCCGCTCACGCCCGTGACGGCGGTGAAGGTCCCGAGCGGGAACTCGACGTCGACGCCGCGCAGGTTGTTGGCCTGCGCACCCTCGACGCGGATGACCCGCGACGGGTCGACGGCGCGACGCGTCGGCGGGATCGCGATCTCCTTGCGACCGGCGAGGTAGTCGCCCGTCAGCGATCGGGTGTTCTTCATGAGGTCGGCGTAGCTGCCGCTGTGCACGACCGTGCCGCCGTGCACGCCGGCGCCCGGGCCGATGTCGACGATCCAGTCGGCCGTTCGGATGGTGTCCTCGTCGTGCTCGACCACGATGAGGGTGTTGCCGAGGTCGCGCAGGGCCACGAGCGTGTCGATGAGGCGACGGTTGTCGCGTTGGTGGAGGCCGATGCTGGGCTCGTCGAGCACGTAGAGCACGCCGGTCAGGCCCGAGCCGATCTGGGTCGCGAGCCGGATGCGCTGCGCCTCGCCGCCCGAGAGCGTGCCGGCGGCACGCGCCAGGTCGAGGTAGCTGAGGCCGACGCGGATGAGGAAGTCGAGTCGGAGCTTGATCTCGCGGAGCACCTGGGCCGCGATCGCCTGCTCGCGGTCGGTCAGCTCGAGGCGGTCCATGAACGCCCTCGCATCGTGCAGGCTGAGCCGGCACACGTCGGCGATCGACGCGTCGTGGATCAGCACCGAGAGCACCTCGGGCTTCAGCCGGTCGCCGCGGCAGACCGGGCAGGGGATCTCGCGGAGGTACTCGGCCCAGCGCGCGCGCTGCACGTCGGTCTCGGCCTGGAGGTACTGCCGCTCGATGTAGGGCACGACGCCCTCGAAGCCGGAGGTGTAGCTCATCTCGCGCCCGTACCGGTTGCGCCAGCGCACGCGCACCTCGAAGTTGTCACCCCGCAGCACCGCGTGACGGGCGTCCGCGTCGAGTTCCTCCCACGGGGTGTCGAGCGAGAACCCGAGGTCGCGGGCCAGCCCGTCGAGGAGCTTCTCGTAGTAGTTGTAGAGGCTCTTGCCCTGCGAGGTCCACGGGAGGATGACGCCCTCCGCGATGCTCATCGCAGGGTCGCCGAGCAGCAGCTCCTCGTCGACCGACATGCGGGTGCCGAGCCCCGAGCACTCGGGGCACGCGCCGAAGGGGGCGTTGAACGAGAACGTGCGCGGCTCGATCTCGGTGAGCGCGATCGGGTGCTGGTTCGGGCAGCTGAGCTTCTCGGAGAAGGTCTGCCACGCGGCCTCCCCCTCGCGGTCGACGTAGTTGACCTGCACGAGGCCGTCGGTGAGTCGCAGCGCGGTCTCGAGCGAGTCGGTGAGCCGCCCGAGGATGTCGTCGGAGGCGACGAGCCGGTCGATGACGACCGAGATGTCGTGCTTGACCTGCTTCTTCAGCTTGGGCGCCTCGTCGAGGCGGATGAGCTCGCCGTCGACGACCGCGCGGGAGTAGCCCTGCCCGGACAGCTCTCGGAAGAGGTCGACGAACTCGCCCTTCTTCTGCGAGACGACGGGGCTCAGCACCTGGAAGCGCGTGCCCGCCTCGAGCTCCATGAGCCGGTCGGCGATCTGCTGCACCGTCTGCCGCTGGATCCGCTCCCCGCAGACCGGGCAGTGCGGCACGCCGATGCGCGCCCAGAGCAGCCGCATGTAGTCGTAGATCTCGGTGATCGTGCCGACCGTCGACCTCGGGTTGCGGTTGGTGGACTTCTGGTCGATCGACACCGCAGGACTGAGCCCCTCGATGAAGTCGACGTCGGGCCGATCGACCTGACCGAGGAACTGCCTCGCGTATGCGGAGAGCGACTCGACGTACCGGCGCTGGCCCTCGGCGAAGATCGTGTCGAACGCGAGCGACGACTTGCCCGACCCCGACAGGCCGGTGAACACCACCATCGCATCGCGAGGGATCTCGACGTCGACGTCACGCAGGTTGTGGACGCGTGCCCCGCGGACACTCAGGCGCGAATGGGCATCGAGACGTGAAACTGGCACCCTACGAGTCTACGAACGGCCTCCGACACTCTCGCCGTGAGCGCACCTGCTGAGAGCGAACACACGTTCGAAGTCCGCCCGGATGTCGCGCGATCGCGCCCGTGCGTTCAGCCGAGGTGCCCCGCCTTCTCCATCTGGCGCAGCTCACGCTTCAGCTCCGAGACCTCGTCGCGCAGCCGCGCCGCGAGCTCGAACTTCAGCTCGCCCGCGGCCTCGAGCATCTGGTCGTTGAGGTCGCGGATGAGCTCCTCGAGGTCGTTCGCCCCCGCCGCGGCGATGCCGTCGCGCCGCATCGGGACCGGCGAGGTCTTCCGCCCATCGCGCCCGGCGAGGAGTGCGGCGGTGTCGGCCTCCTCGCGCGCGAGCACCTCGGTGATGTCGGCGATCCGCTTGCGAAGCGGGGTCGGGTCGATGCCGTTCACGCGGTTGTAGTCGACCTGCCTGTCGCGGCGCCGGTTCGTCTCGTCGATCGCGAGCTGCATCGACTCGGTCATCACGTCGGCGTACATGTGGACCTGGCCCGAGACGTTGCGGGCCGCTCGACCGATCGTCTGGATGAGCGAGGTCGAGGACCGCAGGAAGCCCTCCTTGTCGGCGTCGAGGATCGCCACGAGCGACACCTCGGGCAGGTCGAGACCCTCGCGGAGGAGGTTGATGCCCACCAGCACGTCGTAGACACCCGCCCGCAGCTCCGTCAGGAGCTCGACGCGCCGGAGCGTGTCGACGTCGGAGTGCAGGTACCGCACGCGCACGCCGGCCTCGGTCAGGAAGTCGGTGAGTTCCTCCGCCATCCGCTTGGTGAGCGTCGTGACGAGCACGCGCTCGTCGCGCTCGGCCCGGGCCCTGATCTCCTCGAGCAGGTCGTCGATCTGTCCCTTGCTGGGCTTCACGACGATCTCGGGGTCGACGAGCCCGGTCGGACGGATGATCTGCTCGACCACGCCGTCGGCGATGCCCATCTCGTACCTGCCCGGCGTCGCCGAGAGGTACACGGTCTGGCCGACCCGGTCCTTGAATTCGTCCCACTTCAGCGGCCGGTTGTCGAGGGCGCTCGGCAGGCGGAAGCCGTGCTCGACGAGCGTGCGCTTGCGCGACGCGTCGCCCTCGTACATCGCGCCGATCTGCGGCACGGTGACGTGCGACTCGTCGATCACGACGAGGAAGTCGTCGGGGAAGTAGTCGAGCAGGCAGTGCGGCGCCTCGCCCGGTGCACGGCCGTCGATGTGGCGCGAGTAGTTCTCGATGCCCGAGCAGAAGCCGATCTGCTCCATCATCTCGAGGTCGAAGGTCGTCCGCATGCGGAGCCGCTGCGCCTCGAGGAGCTTGCCCTCGCGCTCGAGCTCCTGCAGCCGCTCGTCGAGCTCGTCGCGGATCGTGCCGATCGCCCGCTGCATGACGTCGACGCTCGCTACGTAGTGCGACGCCGGGAACACCGGCACCGCGTCGAGCTTCGCGACGACCGTTCCGGTCAGCGGATGCAGGCTGTGCAGCGCCTCGATCTCGTCGCCGAACATCTCGATCCGGATCGCGTGCTCCTCGTACACCGGGATGATCTCGATCGTGTCGCCGCGGACGCGGAACGTGCCGCGCGAGAAGTCGACGTCGTTGCGCTGGTACTGCATCGACACGAACTTGCGGATGAGCCAGTCGCGGTCGACCCGCTGGCCGACCTGGAGCGGCATCATCGCGCTGAGGTACTCCTCGGGCGTGCCGAGGCCGTAGATGCACGAGACGGTCGAGACCACGACCACGTCGCGGCGACTGAGCAGCGAGTTCGTCGTCGAATGGCGGAGCCGCTCGACCTCGGCGTTGATCGACGAGTCCTTCTCGATGAAGGTGTCGGTCTGCGGCACGTACGCCTCGGGCTGATAGTAGTCGTAGTACGAGACGAAGTACTCCACCGCATTGTTCGGCATGAGTTCGCGGAACTCGTTCGCGAGCTGCGCCGCGAGCGTCTTGTTGTGCGCGAGCACGAGCGTCGGCCGCTGCACCTGCTCGATCAACCACGCCGTCGTGGCGGACTTGCCGGTGCCGGTCGCGCCGAGCAGCACCACGTCGGTCTCGCCCGCGTTGATGCGCGCCGCGAGGTCGGCGATCGCCTGGGGCTGGTCGCCGCTCGGCGCGTACTCGCTGACGACCTCGAACGGGCGCACGGAACGGGTCGACTGCATGGATTCGAGTCTAGGTCGGCCCACCGACACGCGGGCCGGGTACGCCGAGGGCGTACCCCCGACCGTCTCGACGCGACGCCCGCCCGTCGGCCCGCGGGCCGGGACCGATCAGGCGTGCTTGGCGCGCCTCGCCCGGTCGATGTCGACCCACAGCGCGTCGGCCTGGCTCATGGTGTGCGCGATCGTGCCGCCCGTGTCGATGACGACATCCGCCACCGCGCGTCGCTCCTCGTCGCTCACCTGCGCGTCGACGCGAGCCTCGGCCTGGATCGGATCGAGGCCGCGCTCCTCGACCAGTCGCTTGACCTGCGCCCGCTTCGGGGCGCTCGTGACGACGACGAGGTCGAACGGGTGGTCGACCTGCGCCTCGACGAGGAGCGGGACGTCGTACACGACGACGGCCTGCGGGTCCTCGGCCTCGGCCTTCGCGATGAGCTTGGCGGAGAGCTCGCGGACCGCCGGATGCACGATCGCGTTCAGTCTGGCTCGCGCGTCGTCGTCGTGGAACACGAGATCGCCGAGCCGCTGCCGGTCGAGGGTCCCGTCGGGCTTCCGGACCTCCTCGCCGAACGCGGCGACGATCTCCTCCAGGCAGGTCGTTCCCGGTTCGACGACGCGGCGGGCGAGCTGGTCGGCGTCGAGGTGGATGGCGCCGTGCTCCACGAGCCGACGCGCAACGGTGGATTTGCCCGACGCGATGCCGCCGGTGAGGCCGATCAGATACACACCACCACTCTATTGGTGTGCGACACTTCACCCGAAGGCGAGGCGACGGGAGACGCGGATGCTCGAGGTGCTGACCGCATCGGGCCTCGCGCTCGCGGCCGGACTCAACGCCTGGATCCCGCTCATCCTGCTCGGAGCGCTCGACCGCTGGACCGACCTCGTCGACCTGCCCTCCGGCTGGGAGTGGCTGTCGAACGAGTGGGTCCTCCTCATCCTGTTCGTCCTCCTCGTCGTCGAGGTCGTCGCCGACAAGATCCCGGGGCTCGATTCCGTGAACGATGCGATCCAGACGTTCGTCCGGCCGACGGCGGGCGGCCTCGCGTTCGGATCGGGCATCGGCGCGACGACCGTCGCCGTGCAGGATCCAGAGGCATTCTTCTCCTCGCCCGACTGGATCCCGGTCGCGGTCGGCGTCGTGCTCGCGTTGGGCGTCCACGTCGCCAAGGCTGCGGCACGGCCCGTCGTCAACGCGTCCACCGCGGGCGTCGGCGCACCGATCGCGAGCTCGATCGAGGACGTCGGGAGCGTCTCGCTGTCGATCGCCGCACTGCTCGCTCCCCTGCTCGTCATCATCGCGCTCGTCATCATGATCGCGCTCCTCGTCGTGCTCGCGCGGCGCCGGCGCGACCGGCGACGACGACGGGATGCCGCGGCATCCGGCCCCTGAACCGGGACGCGCCCCACGGCGCAGGCGTGCAGACGCCGGAAGGCCGGCCCCCGAGGGGACCGGCCTTCCGTGTGCCGTTCGCGCAGCGCGAGCCGCGCGTCGCGACTAGTTGCTCGAGAGCTTCTCGCGCAGCGCCGCCAGCGAGGCGTCGTCGGCGAGGGTGCCCGCGCCGGCCGACTCGCTGGAGTACGACGAGGTGCCCGACGAGAACGAGTCGTCCGAAGCCTGCGCCGCGAGCGAGGCCGCGACCTGCTTCTTGTGCGCTTCCCAGCGAGCCTGGGCTGCAGCGTACTCCTGCTCCCACTTCTCGCGCTGGGCTTCGAAGCCCTCGCGCCACTCGTTGGTCTCGGGGTCGAAGCCCTCGGGGTACTTGTAGTTGCCCTGCTCGTCGTACTCGGTGAGCATGCCGTAGAGCGCCGGGTCGAACTCGGTGCCCTCGGGGTCGACGCCCTCGTTGGCCTGCTTGAGCGAGAGCGAGATGCGGCGACGCTCGAGGTCGATGTCGATGACCTTGACGAAGACCTCCTCGCCCACCGAAACGACCTGCTCGGCCAGCTCGACGTGACGGCCCGACAGCTCCGAGATGTGCACGAGGCCCTCGATGCCGTCCGCGACGCGGACGAACGCACCGAACGGGACGAGCTTCGTGACCTTGCCCGGGGTGACCTGGCCGATCGCGTGCGTGCGCGCGAAGACCTGCCACGGGTCCTCCTGGGTCGCCTTGAGCGACAGCGAGACGCGCTCGCGGTCGAGCTCGACGGAGAGCACCTCGACGGTGACCTCCTGGCCGACCTCGACGACCTCGGACGCGTGCTCGATGTGCTTCCACGAGAGCTCCGAGACGTGGACGAGACCGTCGACGCCACCGAGGTCGACGAACGCACCGAAGTTGACGATCGACGAGATGACACCCTTGCGGATCTGGCCCGGGTGGAGGTTCTGCAGGAAGGTCGAGCGCGACTCCGACTGGGTCTGCTCGAGGAGGGCGCGACGCGACAGGACCACGTTGTTGCGGTTCTTGTCGAGCTCGAGGATCTTCGCCTCGATCTCCTGGCCGAGGTACGGCGTGAGGTCGCGGACGCGGCGCAGCTCGATGAGCGACGCGGGCAGGAAGCCGCGGAGGCCGATGTCGACGATGAGGCCGCCCTTGACGACCTCGATGACCGAGCCGGTGACGACGCCGTCGTTCTCCTTGATCTTCTCCACGTCGCCCCACGCGCGCTCGTACTGCGCGCGCTTCTTCGACAGGATCAGGCGGCCTTCCTTGTCCTCCTTCTGGAGGACGAGGGCCTCGACGGTGTCGCCGACCTCGACGACCTCGCTGGGGTCGACGTCGTGCTTGATGGAAAGTTCGCGCGAGGGGATGACACCCTCGGTCTTGTAGCCGACGTCGAGGAGGACCTCGTCGCGGTCGATCTTCACGACGGTGCCCTCGATGAGGTCGCCGTCGTTGAAGAACTTGAGCGTCTTCTCGACCGCGGCGAGGAAATCGTCAGCAGATCCGATGTCGTTGATCGCGACCTGCTTGGGCGCCTTGGTCGTTGCGGTTGTCATGTAGTGGATGCTCCGAATGGACAGTATCGGGCCCGACGCGGGAAGAGCGGTGTCTTTGGTTGGTCCGCGACGGGCAGGCGGACAGGATCGTCACACGAGTGACGCTCCATCCTAGCGGGACACGGCAGCGCCGGGCAACCCGGGCGTGTCGCGATGCGAGCCGCCGGCGCCGCACCCCCGGTCGCCCACGCCCCGTCGGCGCGCGATACCGATGGTCGGGCGGGTCCGCCTCACGCCGCCAGCGCACCCCGCAGCGTGTCGAGCCCGACCCCGCCGAGCGAGAGCGCCCGGCGGTGGAAGGCGCGGATGTCGAAGCGCTCCCCCTCGCGCCGGCGCACGTCGTCGCGCAGCTGCTCCCAGATCCGCTGCCCGACCTTGTACGACGGCGCCTGTCCGGGCCAGCCGAGGTAGCGGTGCACCTCGAAGCGCACGAACTCGGGCGGCATGTTCACGTTCCGGCCCATGAACTCGAACGCGTACTCCCCCGTCCAGGCGCCCTCACCGTCCGGACGCTGCTTGCCGAGGTGCACGCCGATGTCGAGCACGACGCGCGCCGCTCGCATCCGCTGCCCGTCGAGCATGCCGAGCCGGTCGGCCGGGTCGTCGAGGTATCCGAGGTCCTGCATGAGCCGCTCGGCGTAGAGCGCCCAGCCCTCGGCGTGCCCCGACGTGCCGGCGAGCTGGCGTCGCCAGGTGTTCAACTGCCGCCGGTTGACGACGGCCTGGCCGATCTGCAGGTGATGGCCCGGGACCCCCTCGTGGTACACCGTGGTCTTCTCGCGCCAGGTGTCGAACTCGGTGACGCCCTCGGGCACCGACCACCACATGCGCCCCGGGCGCGTGAAGTCGTCGCTCGGACCCGTGTAGTAGATGCCGCCCTCCTGGGTCGGCGCGATGCGGCACTCGAGCGTGCGGATCTCCTCGGGGATGTCGAACTGGGTCGCGCCGAGCTCTGCGACGGCACGGTCGCTCGTCTCCTGCATCCATCGCTGCAGCGCGTCGGTGCCGACGAGCTTGCGCGCCGGGTCGGACTCGAGGTGCGCGACCGCCTCCTCGACGCTCGCACCCGGGAGGATCTGGTCGGCGACGGCCTCCTGCTCGGCGACCATCCGGGCGAGTTCCTCGATGCCCCACTCGTACGTCTCGTCGAGGTCGATCACCGCGCCGAGGAAGTGACGGGACCGGAGCGCGTAGACCTCGCGGCCGACCGCGTCGGCCTCGCCCGCGCGCGGCGCGAGCTCGACCTCGAGGAACTCGGCGAGACGGCCGTAGGCTGATGCGGCGCCCGCGGCGCCCGCGTCGAGGTCGCGTCGCAGCGCCTCGCCGGCCACCGCGCCCGCGCCCCCGATGAAGGTGGGGAAGAACCCGTCGTGCCGCGCATGACGCCGTGCCTGCACCGCGACCTCGTGGACCTGTCGGACCGCCGGCACGATGCCGCGCTCCACTCCGAGGCGGAGCGTCTCGACGTATCCGTCGATCGCTCCGGCGACCGCACCCAGCCTCGTGGCGATCCGCGCCCAGTCCTCCTCGGCGGCGGTGGGCATCAGGTCGAAGACCTCGCGGATCTCCTGGGCGGGGCTCGCGATGACGTTGAGGTCGCGCAGGTGGAGCCCGGCGGCGTCCGCCCCGAGGTCGAGCCCGAGTTCGCCTCCGAGGTCGGCCACCGTGATCCGGTCCACGTCGTCGACCGGGTTCGCCGCCTCGAGCGCCGCTCGCGTCGCTCGGACGGCCGCGATGCGGGCCTCGTGGCCGTCGGGCGAGAAGTCCGGAAGCCGGTGGTCCTGGTCGGTGCGACCGATGTACGTGCCGACGGTCGGATTGAGCACGACGATCGTGTCGACCCACTCCTCGGCGATGCGGTCGACGTCCGTGGGAGCGCGGTCTTCGGTGGCCATGACGGCGAGCCTAGACGAGCGGATGCCGCGTCCGCGAAGTCGCGAGGAGGCCTCGGGTCCGAACCCGGCGAGGGGCGTCGGCGTCGGGCTCAGTGCGCCGCGTCCTCCCAGTCGCGCCCGCGCCCGACCTGCACGTCGAGGGGCACGAGGAGGTCGGTGGCATGCGCCATCCGGTCGTGCACGAGCGCCTCGAGCTCGTCGCCCTCGCCCGCGGCCACCTCGAAGATGAGCTCGTCGTGCACCTGCATGAGCATGCGCGAACGGAGGTCGCGCTCCTGCAGCTCGCGCTCGACGCCGATCATCGCGAACTTCATGATGTCGGCGGCTGAGCCCTGGATCGGTGCGTTGAGCGCGGCACGCTCGGCGTTCTCGCGCAGCACCCGGTTCGGGCTGTTCAGGTCGGGGAACGGACGGCGTCGGCCGAAGATCGTCTCGGTGTACCCGTCGAGCTTCGCCTGGGCGACGACCCCGCGCAGGTAGTCGCGGACGGCGCCGAATCGCTCGAAGTAGTCCTTCATCAGCTGCGTCGCCTCGGCGCGATCGATGCGCAGCTGCTTCGACAGGCCGAAGGCGCTGAGCCCATAGGCGAGCCCGTACGACATCGCCTTGACCTTCGTGCGCATGAGCGGCGTGACCTCGCCCGGGTCGACGTCGAAGATGCGTGCGCCCACGAATCGGTGGAGGTCCTCCCCGGAGTGGAAGGCCTCGATGAGCCCCGGATCCTCCGAGAGGTGCGCCATGATCCGCATCTCGATCTGCGAGTAGTCGGCCGTCAGCAGCTCGACGTAGTCGGCGCCGTGCGTGAACGCGGCGCGGATGCGCCGCCCCTCCTCGGTGCGGACCGGGATGTTCTGCAGGTTCGGGTCGGTCGAGGAGATGCGGCCCGTCGTGGTGCCGACCTGCACGTAGCTCGTGTGCACGCGGCCGTCGGACTGGATCGACTTGTCGAGCGTCTCGACGATCTGCCGGAGCTTGGTCGCATCGCGGTGCTCGAGGAGGAGGCCGAGGAACGGGTGCGGATTCGTCTCCTGCAGGTCGGCGAGCGCCCCCGCGTCGGTCGAGTAGCCCGTCTTGGTGGCGCGCGTCTTCGGCATGCCGAGTTGGTCGAACAGCACCTCCTGCAGCTGCTTCGGCGAACCGAGGTTCACCTCGCGCCCGATCTCGTCGTATGCCGACTGCGCCAGCGCCGCCGCCCGCTCCCCGAGCTGGCCGGAGAGTGCGGCGAGTTTCTCGTGCTCGACCGTGACGCCGCGGAGCTCCATCTCGGCGAGGACGCCGACGATCGGGATCTCGAGGTCGGCGAGGACCCGCCGCGACCCCTCGGAGAGTGCCGCGAGCACGTGCGGGGCGACGCGCAGCGAGTACCACGCGAACTCCGGTGCACCGGCCGTGCTGTCGGCGTCGGGCACGAGCTGCGACGGGTCGGCCATGGGAACGGTCTCGCCGAGATAGCGGGAGACGAGGTCGACGAGGTCCTTCTCCGCCAGGCTCGGGCGGACGAGCCATCCGGCGATGAGCGTATCGACGACGAGTCCGTCGAAGGGCAGGCCCGAGCGGCGCAGCGCCTTGAGCTGCGGCTTCGCATCGGTCATCACCTTCGGGGCATCGCTCGCGAGCCAGGCCTCGAACGGCGCGAGCTCGACCGTGCCGGCGGCCCAGTCGAGCCGCACGCTCTCGGTGGTGCTCGCGATGCCGGCGCCGATCACCCGGCCGTCGAGCACCTCGAGGCTGAGTCCGAGGCCGGCGGGCTCGGCCGCCGTCGCGCGGGCGAACCAGGCTGCGAGCTCGTCGCCGCGAAGTGCCTGCGGGACCGGGGCCACCGCGGCGGGCTCGGCCTCGGCGGACAGTGCGGCGGTGCCGTCGGCCGTCAGCCCGTTCGACTCGGCCGCCATCTTGGTGACGCGCTCGAGCAGGGTCTTGAACTCGAGCCGGTCGAACAGCTCGCGGACCGCGGCTTCGTCCATCGGCTGCGCCGCGAGATCGGGGAGCTCGACGTCGAGGTCGAGATCGCGCACGAGTCGGTTGAGTCGGCGGTTGCGCACCGCGTTCTCGCGCTCGCGGCGCAGGTTGTCGCCGACGACGCCCTTGATCTCGTCGATGTGCTCGAGGATGCCGTCGAGGCTGCCGTACAGGCCGAGCCACTTGACGGCCGTCTTCTCGCCGACCTTCGTGATGCCGGGCAGGTTGTCGCTCGTCTCGCCGACGAGCGCGGCGACGTCGGGGTACTGCTCGGGCCGGACGCCGTAGCGCTCGAGCACGGCGTCGGCGTCGTAGCGCTTCAGCTGCGACACGCCCTGCACGTTCGGGTAGAGCAGGGTGACGTCGTCGTCGACGAGCTGGATGGTGTCGCGATCGCCGGAGACGACGAGCACGTCGAACCCCTCGGCGGCACCGCGGGTGGCGAGCGTGGCGAGGATGTCGTCGGCCTCGAAGTCCTCCTTCTCGAGCACCGTGATCCGCATGGCGCGCAGCGCCTCCTTCAGGAGGCCGATCTGCCCCTTGAACTCGTGCGGCGTCTCGCTGCGGTTGGCCTTGTACTCGGTGTACTCACGAGTGCGGAAGGACTGGCGCGAGGTGTCGAAGGCGACCGCGAGGTGCGTCGGCTTCTCGTTGCGCAGCAGCATGAGCAGCATCGACAGGAAGCCGTGGATCGCGTTCGTGTGCTGACCGTCTCGGGTGCTGAAGCTGTCGACGGGGAGTGCGTAGAAGGCGCGGTAGGCCAGGGAGTGGCCGTCGACGACGAGCAGGGTGGGCTTCACGGGGGTGGGGTCGGGCACTTCACAAGACTACAAGCGGGCACCGACACCGCCCGCCCCACGCGGGGGCCCCTCAGGGTGCCGTCCCGCCTCGCGCCGCGTCGAGGAGGATCCGCCGCTCCGCCGCCGCGACGACCCGCCGGGTGCGGTCCGCGGCATCGGGATTGACCGAGATCGAGTCGATGCCGAACCGTACGAGGTGCTCCGCGAACGCCGGCTCGTTCGAGGGCGCCTGACCGCACAGCGACGACGTGATCCCCGACGTACGACACGCCGTGATGATGCGCTCGATCGCATCGAGCACCGCGGCGTCGGACTCGTCGAACAGCTCGGCGCAGATCTCCGAATCGCGGTCGACGCCGAGCACGAGCTGCGTGAGGTCGTTCGAGCCGATCGAGACGCCGTCGATGCCCATCGCCGCATACTCGGGGATGCGGTACACGACCGACGGCACCTCGGCCATGACCCAGCGCTTCAGCCCGCGCTGCCGGCCGAGCGGGCTCGCGTCGATGAGCTCGAGGCACGCCTCCAGCTCCCATCGCGTGCGCACGAACGGCAGCATGACGTGCAGGTTCGGCGTCTCCTCGCGCACCCGGGCGAGAAGCTCGAGCTCGAGTGCGAAGAGCTCGGGCTCCTGCACGTACCGGTACGCACCGCGGAACCCGATCATCGGGTTGTTCTCCTGCGGCTCGAAGCGGTCGCCGCCCTCGAGGCCGCGGAACTCGTTCGTGCGGAAGTCGATCGTGCGGTAGACGACCGGCCGTCGCCCGAACGCGCGCGTCACCGCGAGAAGGGACTCGGTCATCCGACGTACGAACTCGTCGCGCTCGCCGCGCGCGAGCATCTCGCGGGGGTGCAGTCCGCCGAGCGCGTCGGTGATCATGAACTCCGCGCGCAGCAGACCCACCCCGTCGACGTCGAGGGCGGCGACATCCGCTGCCCGTTCCGCGATCGCGAGGTTGACGTAGAGCTTCGTGGCGAGCGACTCGAGCCCGTCTCGGCCCGCGGAGGTCGGCGCGACCGGCGCGGTCGTGGCCGGCGGTGCGGATGGCGCGGCCGACGCCGGCCCCGCGGCATCCGCCCCCTCGACCACCTCGCCCTTCGCACCGTCGACCGTGACGAGCTCGCCGTCGCGCAGCACGGTCGTCGCCGTGCGCGCACCGACGACCGCGGGGACGCCGAGCTCCCGCGCGACGATCGCGGCATGGCAGGTCATGCCGCCGCCGTCCGTCACGACCGCGGCTGCGCGGCGCATGGTCGGGACCCAGTCGGGATTGGTCATGGGCGCGACGAGGATCTCCCCCGCCTGCAGCGCGGCTCCCTCGGCCGGGCTCTGCAGGATCCGGACGCGTCCGGTGACGTGCCCGGGTGCCGCGCCCAGGCCGCGCAGCAGCACCGTCCCGACGGGCGGGCCGCCCGCGCTGGAGCCCTCGTCCGCCGGACCGCCGCCGAGCGTGGTCACGGGCCGCGACTGCAGCATCCACAACCGTCCGCGGGAATACGCCCACTCGATGTCCTGGGGCTCGCCGTAGTGGTCCTCGACGCGCAGGCCGAGCGCGGCGACCTCGAGCACCTCGTCGTCGGTGAGCACGCGCGCGTCGGCCTCGGCGCCGCCGAGGTCCTCCCGGGCGACCGTTCCGTCGGCGGCGGGCACGAGCCGGTGCGTCTGGCGGCCGACCCGCACGGAGAGCAGGCGAGGACCCGGCTTCGCGAGGACGTACGTGTCGGGCTCGACCGCGCCCGAGACGACGACCTCGCCGAGCCCCAGCGCCGCCTCGACCACGAGCCGATCGCGGGCGCCCGTCGACGGATCGACCGTGAACATCACACCCGAGCGGTCGGACGCGACCTGCGTCTGCACGACCACGGCGAGCATCGGCTCCTCGTCCATGCGCTGGCTCGCGCGGTACGCGATGACCCGGTCGCCGTAGAGCGAGGCCCAGCAGTCGCGGATGTGATCGAGCACGGCCGCCTCGCCGATGACGTTGTTGTACGTCTCGTGCATGCCGGCGAAGGAGGTCCCCGCGGCATCCTCGGAGGTCGCCGACGAGCGCACGGCCACGGCGGCGCCTCCGAGGCGTCGGTACTCGCCGAGGACGGCGTCGCGCACGCGCTCGGGGAACGTCACCCCGCGCACCGCCTCGCGGAGCTCGGCCGCGGCGCGCGGGAGCGCCTCCGGGTCCTCCGACACCGCGGCCGCGGCCCGGAAGCCGTCCATCAGCCGCGAGCGGATCCCGGCATGCTCGATGGCCTCGAGGTACGCCTCCGCCGTGACCACGAAGCCCGGCGGGACCGGGAGCCCGGCCGAGGTCATCTCGCCGAGGTTCGCCCCCTTGCCGCCGACGGATGCCGCGTCGCCGAGGCGCACGTCCTCGAAGCGGGTGACCAGGGTGGACGTGACCTCGTGCAGCATGGTGCGCTCCGATTCGCTCGGCATCCGGGCCGGGCCGCCCCGGTACGCACACATCCTGCCCACGGGCCCGCTCGCCGGCCTAGGGCCGGAAGGCCCAGCGGGCTACTTCTTGGGCGCGAGCTGCTCGATGATCGCCTGCGAGACGTCCTTCATGGTCAGTCGGCGGTCCATCGAGGCCTTCTGGATCCAGCGGAACGCCTCGGGCTCGGTGAGGCCCATCTTCTCGTTCAGCAGGCCCTTCGCGCGATCGACCAGCTTGCGGGTCTCGAATCGCTCGACGAGGTCGCCGACCTCGGCCTCGAGCGCGATGATCTGCGCGTGGCGGGCCAGGGCGATCTCGATCGCGGGCAGCAGGTCGTTGGGGGTGAACGGCTTGACGACGTACGCCAGGGCGCCCGCCTCGCTCGCACGCTCGACGAGTTCCTTCTGGCTGAACGCGGTCAGGAGGACGACCGGGGCGATGTGGCCCTTCGAGAGTCGCTCCGCCGCCGAGATGCCGTCGAGTTGGGGCATCTTCACGTCCATGATGACCAGGTCGGGCCGCAGCTCGGTCGCGAGCTGGACCGCGGTCTCGCCGTCGCCGGCCTCGCCGACCACCTCGTAGCCGTTGTCGCGCAGGATCTCGACGATGTCGAGGCGGATGAGCGATTCGTCCTCCGCGACCACGACGCGACGCGGTGCCGGCTGGGTGTCTTCGGTGTCTGTCACGCTGGAAAGCCTACGGTATTCTGGCCGGGGCCCTGAGGCCGGTGTGGCGGAATGGCAGACGCGGAGCACTCAAAATGCTTTGCCCGAGAGGGCGTGTGGGTTCGACCCCCACCACCGGCACCACGCGATCGGATGCCGCGCCCGCCATGTTCCGGCGCACGGCGAACGGCCCGGCCGCTGCACGCGACCGGGCCGTTCGGGCGAACCGTGTCAGAGCACCTCACCGACGACGTGCACGCGCACGTCGTTGGTGGTGCCGGGGATGCCGGGGGGCGAGCCGGAGATGATGACGATCTTCTCGCCGGCCTCGGCCTTCCCGGTCTTGCCGAGGACCTCGTCGACCTGGCCGACCATCTGGTCGGTGTGGGTCACCGGCGCGACGACGAACGACTCGACGCCCCAGTTGAGGGCCATCCGGCGACGGATCTCGGGATACGGCGTGAACGCCAGGATCGGGATGGTGCTGCGCAGGCGCGACATCCGTCGCACCGACTCGCCTGTCTCGGTGAACACGCACAGGTACTTGGCCTCGACGAAGTCGGCCACCTCGACCGCGGCGAGCGTGATCGCCCCGGCCTGGGTGCGCGGCTTCGTGCCGAGCGGAGCGATCCGGTGCAGGCCGTGCTGCTCGGTCGACTCGATGATGCGGGCCATGGTCTTCACGGTCTGCACCGGGTACTCGCCGACGCTCGTCTCGCCCGAGAGCATGACCGCGTCCGCGCCGTCGAGGATGGCGTTCGCGACGTCCGAGGTCTCGGCGCGGGTCGGCACGGGCGCGTGGGTCATCGACTCGAGCATCTGCGTGGCCACGATGACCGGCTTGGCGAGGCGCCGGGCGATCTCGATCGCGCCCTTCTGCACGATCGGCACCGCCTCGAGCGGCAGCTCGACGCCCAGGTCGCCGCGGGCGACCATGATCGCGTCGAACGCCTCGATGATCCCCTCGAGGGCCTCCACGGCCTGCGGCTTCTCGATCTTGGCGATCACCGGCAGGCGGCGACCCTCTTCCGCCATGATCTGGTGCACGCGGTCGATGTCGCTCGCGTTGCGGACGAACGACAGCGCGATGAGGTCGGCGCCGAGCTTCAGCGCCCAGCGCAGGTCGGCCTCGTCCTTCTCGGACAGCGCCGGCACGTTCACGGCGACGCCGGGCAGGTTGATGCCCTTGTTGTTCGAGACCGGTCCGGCGACGACCACCTTCGTGGTCACGACCGTGCCGTCGGTGTCGAGGACCTCGACGCGCACCTTGCCGTCGTCGATGAGGAGGTGGTCTCCGGCCTCGACGTCGTGCGGCAGGCCCTTGAACGTGGTGCCGACGATCTCCTTCGTGCCGAGGATGTCCTCGGTCGTGATCTTGAAGATGTCGCCCTCGGCGAGCTCGTGCGGCCCGTCGGCGAACTTGCCGAGGCGGATCTTCGGCCCCTGGAGGTCCACGAGCACGGCCACCGCGCGACCGGAGTCGTTCGCCGCCTTCCGGACGTTCTGGTAGACCCCCTCGTGCACGTCGTAGCTGCCGTGGCTGAGGTTCATGCGCGCCACGTCGACGCCGGCATCGATGATCGCGCGGATCTGTTCGTAGCTCGATGTCGCCGGCCCGAGGGTGGCGACGATCTTCGCTCTTCTCATGTGGTGTGTGCTCCAGGGGTTACGCGCCGAAGCGCTGGATCGGGGTCTGCAGGCGCCGACGGCGCCGGTCACACGGCGAAGGCTCGCGCCGTCGCGGGAATGGGGCTGGGCAGCTGCGTCTCACCTTCAAGGTACCGGTCGACGGATGCCGCCGCAGCCCGCCCCTCGGCGATGGCCCAGACGATGAGCGACTGCCCGCGGCCGGCGTCGCCGGCGACGAACACGCCGGGCTCCTCGGTCGCGTAGTCGGCCTCGCGCGCGAAATTGCCGCGGTCCGTGGCTCGCAGGCCGAGCTGGTCGTTCGCCGCCTCGGTCTCCGGACCGGTGAACCCGAGCGCGAGGAGGACGAGGTCGGCGGGGATCTCGCGCTCCGTGCCGGCCTTCGGCACGCGACGTCCGTCGAGGTACTCGGTCTCGGCGACCCGGATGGCGCGCACCTCGCCGACCTCGTTGGCGAGGAACTCGACCGTGGAGGCGAGGTACTGGCGCTGGCCGCCCTCCTCGTGCGCGCTCTGCACCTCGAACACGTTCGGGTGCATCGGCCACGGCTGCTCGGCCGAGCGGGACGAGCTCGGCTGCTTGCCGATGGCGAGGTTCGTGACCGACAGCGCGCCCTGGCGGTGGGCGGTGCCGATGCAGTCCGCGCCGGTGTCGCCACCGCCGAGGACCACGACGTGCTTGCCCTCCGCGCTGATCTGGTCGAACACGTCGTCGCCCGCGACCACGCGGTTGGACTGCGTGAGGTACTCCATGGCGAAGTGCACGCCGGGCAGGTCGCGACCCGGGATCGGCAGGTCGCGGGGCACGAGCGCGCCCGTGGCGACCACGACGGCGTCGTAGCGCCGGCGGAGCTCGTCCCACGCGAGGTCGACGCCGATCTC
Organism: Agromyces bracchium; assembly: GCF_009709675.1. Taxonomy (GTDB): domain Bacteria; phylum Actinomycetota; class Actinomycetes; order Actinomycetales; family Microbacteriaceae; genus Agromyces; species Agromyces bracchium. Next base: position 65,008 of record NZ_WMLB01000025.1, read on the forward strand.
GACGCCCGCCCGGAAGCGGGTGCCCTCGGCCGTCATCTGCGCGAGCCGCTGCTCGAGGTGCTTCTTCTCCATCTTGAAGTCGGGGATGCCGTAGCGGAGGAGTCCGCCGATGCGGTCGTCGCGCTCGTACACGGCGACGGTGTGCCCGGCACGGGTGAGCTGCTGGGCGGCCGCGAGGCCGGCCGGGCCGGAGCCCACGACCGCGACGGTCTTGCCGGTGAGGCGACCGGGCGGCTGCGGCTGCACCCATCCGCTGCCGAACGCCTGGTCGATGATCGAGACCTCGACCTGCTTGATCGTCACGGCCGGCTGGTTGATGCCGAGGACGCACGCCGACTCGCACGGGGCGGGGCAGAGCCGGCCCGTGAACTCCGGGAAGTTGTTCGTCGCGTGCAGTCGCTCGATCGCGGCGCGGCCCTCGCCGCGCCACATCAGGTCGTTCCACTCGGGGATCAGGTTGCCGAGGGGGCAGCCCTGATGGCAGAACGGGATGCCGCAGTCCATGCATCGACCGGCCTGGCGTCGGAGCTGGGCGGAGTCGCCCTGCTCGTAGACCTCTTTCCAGTCCATGATGCGCACCGGGACGGGGCGACGCTTCGGAAGCTCCCGCTCGGTGACCTTCAGAAAGCCCTTCGGGTCAGCCACCCGTCACCTCCATGCTGTCGATCGGGACCGTACGGCCGTGCGCCTGGCGCTCAGCCACCGGTCACCTCCAGGATGCGGCTCCACACCACGTCGCCGTCGGGGTCGAGGCCCTCGTCGACGGCGCTCTGCCGGGTCCGGAGGACCGCGGCGTAGTCGCGCGGGAGCACCTTCGTGAATCGGTCGAACGCGGCGGCGCCCTCGGCGAGGAGCGTCGCGGCGACCGCCGAGTCGGTGTGCTCGAGGTGCTGCTCGAGCAGGTCGCGGACGATCTCGTGATCGGCGCTGCCGAGCTCGTGGAGCTCGAGCTCGCCGCTCGAGAGCGACTCGCGGTTGACCTTCGCCTCCGCGAGGTCGAGCACGTAGGCCGTGCCGCCGGACATGCCGGCCCCGAGGTTGCGCCCGGTCGGGCCGAGGATCAGCGCGAGGCCGCCGGTCATGTACTCCAGCGCGTGGTCGCCGACGCCCTCGACGACGGCGGTCGCCCCCGAGTTGCGGACGAGGAAGCGCTCCCCCACGATGCCGCGGATGAACATGCTGCCCTGCGTCGCGCCGTAGCCGATCACGTTGCCGGCGATCACGTTGCGCTCGGCGACGAAGCCCGCCTCACGCGAGGGGCGCACGATGATCTGGCCGCCCGAGAGGCCCTTGCCGACGTAGTCGTTCGAGTCGCCCTCAAGTCGCAGGCGGATGCCGCTCGGGAGGAACGCGCCGAACGACTGGCCCGCGCTGCCCGTGAGGGTCACGTCGATCGAACCCTCGGGCAGGCCCTGGGCGCCGTGGCGGACCGTGACCTCGTGGCCGAGCATGGTGCCGACCGCCCGCTCGGTGTTCCGGACCGGCAGCTCGATCTCGACCCGGCCGCCCTCCTCGAGCACGAGCGCGCTGCGCCGGATGAGCTCGTTGTCGAAGTGCTCGTCGAGCTCGTGGTCCTGCCGGCGGCCGTTGCGACGCGGCTCGGAGTCGGAGAAGTCGGGACCGACGAGAACCGGGGTCAGGTCGAGGCCCGACGCCTTCCAGTGCCGCACGGCGCGCTCCATGTCGAGGAGCTCGCGGCGGCCGATGATCTCGTCGAGCGAGCGGTAGCCGAGCTCGGCGAGGTACTCGCGCACTTCCTGTGCGATGAACTCGAAGAAGTTCACCACGAACTCGGGCTTGCCCGTGAAGCGCTTGCGGAGCTCGGGGTTCTGCGTCGCGACGCCGACCGGGCAGGTGTCGAGGTGGCAGACGCGCATCATGACGCAGCCCTCGACGACGAGCGGCGCGGTCGCGAAGCCGAATTCTTCGGCGCCGAGCAGCGCGCCGATCACGACGTCGCGACCGGTCTTCAGCTGTCCGTCGACCTGCACGACGACGCGGTCGCGCATGCCGTTGAGCATGAGCGTCTGTTGGGTCTCGGCGAGGCCGAGCTCCCACGGCGTGCCCGCGTGCTTCAGCGAGTTCAGCGGGCTCGCGCCCGTGCCGCCGTCGTGCCCGGAGACCAGGATGACGTCGGCCAGGGCCTTCGCCGTGCCCGCGGCGACGGCGCCGATCCCCGACTGGCTCACGAGCTTGACGTGCACGCGCGCCCCGGGGTTGGCGCGCTTCAGGTCGAAGATCAGCTGCTTGAGGTCTTCGATCGAGTAGATGTCGTGGTGCGGGGGCGGCGAGATGAGCCCGACGCCCGCCGTCGCGTGCCGCGTGCGGGCGACCCACGGGTAGACCTTGGTCGGCGGCAGCTGCCCGCCCTCGCCGGGCTTGGCGCCCTGTGCGAGCTTGATCTGGATGTCGTCGGCGTGCGTGAGGTACATGCTGGTCACGCCGAACCGGCCCGAGGCCACCTGCTTGATCGCGCTGCGCCGCTGCGGGTCGAGCAGGCGGTCGAGGTCCTCGCCGCCCTCACCCGTGTTCGACTTCGCGCCGAGGCGGTTCATGGCGATCGCGAGGGTCTCGTGCGCCTCCTTGGAGATCGAGCCGTAGCTCATCGCGCCCGTCGAGAAGCGCTTGACGATCGACTCGACCGGCTCGACCTCGTCGATCGGCACGGCCGGGCGCACGCCGGTCCGCAGCGCGAACATGCCGCGGAGCGTCATGAGCTGCTCCGCCTGCGTGTCGACCATGTCGGTGTACTCGCGGAAGACGTCGTAGCGGCGGTTCCGCGTCGAGTGCTGGAGGCGGAAGACGGTCTCGGGGTTGAAGAGGTGCGGCGAGCCGTCGCGGCGCCACTGGTACTCGCCGCCCGTCTGCAGGCGCTCGTGCGCCCGCACCGCGACATCCGCCGGGTAGGCCACCGAGTGGCGCGACCGGTTCTCTGCGGCGATCACGTCGATGCCGACGCCGCCGAGCTTCGAGGTCGTGCCGGTGAAGTACTCGTCGATGAACTCCTGCGAGAGCCCGACGGCCTCGAAGGCCTGGGCGCCGGCGTACGACGCGATCGTCGAGATGCCCATCTTCGACATGATCTTCAGCACGCCCTTGCCGAGCGCGGTGATGACGTTGCGCACCGCCTGCTCGGGGGTGACCCCCGTGAGCACGCCGGAGCGGACGAGTTCCTCGCACGTCTCCATGGCGAGGTACGGGTTCACCGCCGAGGCGCCGTAGCCGACGAGGAGCGCGACGTGGTGCACCTCGCGCACGTCGCCCGCCTCGACCACGAGGCCGACCTTCATGCGGGTCTCGGACCGGATGAGGTGGTGATGCACGGCCGAGAGCATGAGCAGCGACGGGATCGGCGCGAGGTCCTTCGTGGTGTCGCGGTCGCTCAGGACGATGAAGGACGCGCCCTCCTCGATCGCCTCGTCGACCTCGCGGCAGAGCTCGTCGATCCGGGCGCGGAGGCCCGCGTCGCCCTCGTCGACGCGGTACAGCCCGCGGAGCGTGCGTGCGGCACGAGCACCGGAGGGCGCGGTCATGTGCACGATCTTCGCGAGCTGGTCGTTGTCGATGACCGGGAAGTCGAGCGAGACCTGCCGCGCGTGCTCGGCACCCGCGGCGAGCAGGTTCCGCTCGGGGCCGAGCGAGGTCGAGAGCGAGGTCACGACCTGCTCGCGGATCGAGTCGAGCGGCGGGTTCGTCACCTGGGCGAACTGCTGGGTGAAGTAGTCGAAGAGCAGGCGGGGGCGCTGCGAGAGCACCGCGATCGGCGTGTCCGACCCCATCGCGCCGATGGGCTCCTGGCCCGCCTTGGCCATGGGCGCCAGGAGGACCTTCACCTCCTCCTCGGTGTAGCCGAAGGTGCGCTGGCGTCGGTTCACGGATGCCGGCGGGTGCACGATGTGCTCGCGCTCCGGCAGGTCGGCGAGGCGGATGCGGCCCTCGTCGAGCCAGTCCTGCCATGGGGCGGATGCCGCGAGCTCGGCCTTGATCTCGTCGTCCTCGATGAGGCGGCCCGCCTCGGTGTCGACGAGGAACATGCGACCCGGCTGCAACCGGCCCTTGCGGACCACTCGGCGCTGGGGGAGGTCGATCACGCCGATCTCGCTCGCGAGGACGACGAGCCCGTCGTCGGTCACGAGGTAGCGGCCCGGACGCAGGCCGTTCCGGTCGAGCGTCGCGCCGACGAGCGTGCCGTCGGTGAACACGATCGCCGCCGGGCCGTCCCACGGCTCCATGAGCATCGAGTGGTAGTCGTAGAACGCCCGCCGTGCCGGGTCGATCTCGGTCTGCTTCTCCCACGCCTCGGGCACCATCATCATGACGGCGTGCGGAAGGCTCCGCCCGGCCAGCGTGAGCAGTTCGACGACCTCGTCGAACGAGGCCGAGTCGCTCGCGCCCGGCGTGACGACGGGCATGACCGGCGCGAGGTCGCCGAGCACCTCGGACTCCAGCTGCGACTGGCGCGCGCGCATCCAGTTGCGGTTGCCCTGGATGGTGTTGATCTCGCCGTTGTGCGCGATCATCCGGAACGGCTGCGCGAGCGGCCACGACGGGAAGGTGTTCGTCGAGTAGCGCGAGTGGACGAGCGCGAGCTTGGACGCGAATCGCTCGTCGGAGAGGTCGGGGTAGAACGGCTCGAGCTGGAGCGTCGTCACCATGCCCTTGTAGACGAGGGTGCGGCTCGACAACGACGCGAAGTAGAGCTCGAGCTCGCGCTCGGCGCGCTTGCGCAGCCGGAACGTCAGGCGGTCGAGGGCGATGCCGGTGACGTGCGCGCCCTCCGACGTCGTCGCCGAGCTCCGGACGAAGAGCTGCTGGACGACCGGCATCGCCGCGCGCGCGAGCGTGCCGAGCTCGTCGGGGCGGACGGGGACCTCGCGCCATCCGATGACCTCGAGGCCCTCGGACCCCGCGATGCGCCGCAGCTGCTGCTTGACCTGGCTCCGCGCGGTGGGGTCGACGGGGAGGAACGCGTTGCCGACCGCGTAGGCCCCGGCCTCGGGGAGCGGGAAGTCCGCGACCTCTCGGAGGAACGCGTCGGGAACCTGGGTGATGATGCCTGCACCGTCGCCCGTGCCCGCGTCGGAGCCGACCGCACCTCGGTGCTCGAGGTTCCGCAGCGCGTCGAGCGCCGCGGTGATGATGTCATGCCCGGCGGTGCCGCGCAGGGTCGCGACCATCGCGAGCCCGCAGGCGTCCTTCTCTGCGGCAGGGTCGTACATGCCCTGGGCGGGCGGGGTCAGACCGAACCTGGCGTGGGGAGGGGGAAGCGACACGTTGGACCGTCCTCGGTATCTCGGTGGCAACGGGGACGGCGTCGGCCCACGATGGAGGATTCGCGGCGCGAGGTGCGGCGCAGCGATGGGGAACGCGATTTCGGCGTGGCTCCTATTCGGAGGCCGAGCGGCTCGAGCTTGTGGCAGCCGGCTCGCCGTGTGCGTTCTCGCCCTCGACGCCATCGTCGAGAGAGTCGGTGTCGGACTCGGTGTCGTCAGAGTCTACCTCAGCATCCGCGGGCACCCATTCACGCCCCGGGCGGTACACGCTCGGCTCGATTCCGGTGTGTCGGCGGCTCTGGACGATGATGATCACGATGCCGATGAGGATCGCCGCGAACGAGGCCCACACGTTCGAGCGGATGCCGAGGAACATCTCGCTCGGGTCGACGCGGATCGTCTCGAAGACGGCCCGACCCGCGCCGTACCAGATGAGGTAGGCGCCGAACATCTTGCCCCACCGGAGGCGGAACGCGCGCTCGAGTGCGAGGAGCACGACGACGCCGAGGAGGTTCCACACGATCTCGTACAGGAACGTCGGGTGGAACAGGGTGCCCTCGGGCAGCCCGGCGGGGAACGCCGCGTTGTCGGCCTCGATCTCGAGGCCCCACGGGAGGTCGGTCGGCCAGCCGAAGAGCTCGTGGTTGAACCAGTTGCCGAGGCGCCCGACCGCCTGCGCGACGAGGAGGCCGGGGGCGAGCGCGTCGGCGAACGACCAGAAACGGAGGCCCGTGAGTCGGCACGCGATGATGACGCCGACCGCACCGCCGATGAGCGAGCCGTAGATGGCGTTGCCGCCCTCCCAGATCGCGAAGACCCTCCACCACTCCTGGCCGGCGAAGTAGTCGTCGGGGTGCGTGAGCACGTGGTAGAGCCGCGCGCCGATGATGCCGAGCGGCACCGCCCACAGGACGACGTCGAGCACGATCCCCGGCTCGGCACCGCGTTTGGTGAGGCGGCGCGAGGTGATGATCGTGGCGAGGATGATGCCCGCGAGGATGCACAGGGCGTACATCTGGATGTTGAGCGTCAGTCCGAAGATCGGGATCTCCAGCGTGCGCCACGCCTCGTCGGGGCTCGGGATGCTGAGCGGTGCGATCACGCCGGGCTCTGCCTTTCGTCGATGCTGCGGGGCGCGCCGTCAGGGGCGGCCCCGTCGAGACTACTTCACTGTCGGACGGTGCCGCGCGCGAGCTCCGCAGCGAGCGCGCCCGCCGCGTCGACGCCGCCGTCGGCGAGCGCCTTGACGAGCGCCGAGCCGACGATCGCGCCCTCCGCGTACTCGAGCACCTCGGCGACCTGCGCGGCCGTCGAGATGCCGACGCCGACGCAGCTGGCGGGCGAGCCCGCCTCGCCCAGGCGGGCGACGAGCGTTCGGGCGGCGCGGTCGACGTCGCTCCGAGCACCCGTGATGCCCATCGTCGAGACCGCGTACACGAACCCGCGGCTCGCGTCGATCGTCTTCCGCAGGCGCGCGTCGGTCGAGGTCGGCGCCGCGAGGAACACGCGGTCGAGACCGGTCCTCTCGGAGGCGGCGATCCAGTCGGCGGCCTCGTCGGGGATGAGGTCGGGCGTGATGAGCCCGGCTCCCCCGGCGGCGGCGAGGTCGTCGGCGAACCGGTCGACGCCGTACTGCACGACGGGATTCCAGTACGTCATGAGGAGCACCGGCGCGTCGACGCGCTCGGTGACGCGGCGCACCGCCTCGAAGCCGTGCGCGAGACGGAAGCCGTTCGCGAGGGCCTGTTGCGTGGCGGCCTGGATGACGGTGCCGTCCATGACGGGGTCGGAGTACGGAAGGCCGAGCTCGAGCACGTCGACGCCGTTCTCGACGAGCGCGACCGCGGCGTCGACGCTCTCGTCGAGCGTCGGGAAGCCCACCGGGAGGTAGCCGATCAGCGCGCCGGCGGCCTCCTCGTTGCGCCTCGCGATGACGGGGCCGACGTTCCTCACTGCTCGCCTCCGTCGTACAGGCCGAAGTAGCGGGCGGCGGTGTCCATGTCCTTGTCGCCGCGACCGGAGAGGTTCACGAGGATCGTGGCGTCGCCGCCGAGTTCGTTGCCGAGCTCGATCGCGCCCGCGAGCGCGTGCGCCGACTCGATCGCGGGGATGATGCCCTCGGTGCGCGTCAGCAGGCGCAGGGCCTGCATGGCCGCGTCATCCGTCACCGCACGGTAGGTCGCCCGACCGAGCGCGGCGAGCCAGGAGTGCTCGGGGCCGACGCCCGGGTAGTCGAGGCCCGCGGAGATCGAGTGCGACTCGATGGTCTGGCCGTCCTCGTCCTGCAGGAGGTAGCTGCGCGCCCCGTGGAGCACGCCGGGTCGTCCCTTGGAGATGGTCGCGGCGTGACGCGGCGTCTCGACGCCCTCGCCCCCGGCCTCGTAGCCGTAGAGCGCCACGTCGGCGTCGTCGAGGAACGCGTGGAAGATCCCGATCGCGTTCGACCCGCCTCCCACGCACGCGGCGACGGCGGTCGGCAGCGCGCCGGTGAGGTCGAGCACCTGCTGGCGCGCCTCCTCGCCGATGATCTTCTGGAAGTCGCGCACCATCTCGGGGAACGGGTGCGGGCCCGCGACCGTGCCGAAGATGTAGTTGGTCGTCTCGACGTTCGTGACCCAGTCGCGCATGGCGTCGTTGATCGCGTCCTTCAGCGTGCGCGACCCGGTCTTCACCGCGATCACCTCGGCGCCGAGCAGCCGCATGCGCGCCACGTTCAGCGCCTGGCGTTCGGTGTCGACCTCGCCCATGTAGATCGTGCAGTCGAGCCCGAAGAGCGCGGCCGCGGTCGCGGTCGCGACGCCGTGCTGGCCCGCGCCCGTCTCGGCGATGACGCGCTGCTTGCCGATGCGCTTGGTGAGCAGCGCCTGGCCGAGCACGTTGTTGATCTTGTGCGAACCGGTGTGGTTCAGGTCCTCCCGCTTCAGGATGATGCGGGCGCCGCCCGCGTGCTCGGCGAAGCGCGGGACCTCGGTGATGATCGACGGCCGGCCCGTGTAGCTCCGGCCGAGCTCGGCGAGCTCCTCGCCGAAGGCGGGGTCGAGCTTCGCGAGCGTGTACGCCTCCGAGAGCTCGTCGAGGGCCGCGACGAGGGACTCGGGCACGAAGCGCCCGCCGAACTCGCCGAAGTAGGGACCGGTCTGGGCACGCAGGGCCATGTCACACCGCCAGGAATGCAGAGAGGTTCGAGATGGGGTCGCCCGTGACCAGCGCCTCGCCCACGAGCACCGCGTCGGCGCCCGCCGCGCGGTAGTGCGCGACATCCGCCGCCGACAGGACGGCCGATTCGGCGACCTTGATCGCGCCCGCGGGGAAGCGGTCGGCGACGCGGCCGAACAGGTCGCGGTCGAGCTCGAAGGTCGTGAGGTCTCGTGCGTTCACGCCGATGAGCTTCGCGCCGAGCTGAGCGGCGCGGTCGAGCTCCTCGGCGGAGTGCGTCTCGACGAGCGCCGTCATGCCGAGCTCGGTGATGAGCCCGTACAGCTCGGCGAGCGTCGCATCGTCGAGCGCGGCGACGATGAGGAGGACGAGGTCGGCACCTGCGGCGCGCGCCTCGAACACCTGGTACGCCGACGCGATGAAGTCCTTGCGCAGCACCGGCAGCGAGACCGCTGCACGGACCGACTCGAGGTCGGCGAGCGACCCGCCGAACTTCCGGCCCTCGGTGAGCACGCTGATCGCGCTCGCGCCGCCCAGTTCATAGGTGCGCGCGAGCGCGGCGGGGTCGTCGATCGCGGCGAGCGAGCCCCGCGAGGGGCTCGAGCGCTTGATCTCGGCGATGACCTTGACGTGCGCGGCCGGAGCGAGCGCGGCCAGCGCGTCGAGCGCATCGGGGCGCGCGAGGGCCGCGGCCTCGACCAGGGTCATCGGGCGGTCGGCGCGACGCGCTTCGGCGTCGGCGACGGCGTTCGCGGTGAGCTCGGACAGCACGCGTCAGTGCGCCTTGGGCGCGACCTTGTCGCCGTCGACGCCGTAGCCGGCGCGGGCGAGCGCCCACCCGACGACGATGCCGACGACGAGGAGTGCCGCGGACGCCCACACCAGCCACTGCACGTCGAAGAAGAACGCGACCGTGCCGATGGTGAAGGCGAGGAGCATGATCACCACGGCCGTCCAGGCCGCGGGCGAGTGTCCGTGGCCGGGGTCAACGTGCTCAGTGCTCATGGTGCTCCTTCTGTGCGGGGTCGGGGAAGAGTCTAGCGGGTGGGTTCGGCGCGCTCGTCGCCATCGGCCGGGCGGTCGTCGGGCTCGGCGCCGCCGTTCGGGTGGTCGGGCGCAATGTCGACGACCGACGGCGCGGATGCCTCGGTCGGATCGTCGCCGCGGCTGAGGTCGTCCCACGCATCGACGGCGCGGTCGGACGCAGGAGCCGCCGTCGCGCCGTCCGCTGCGACGCGCACGCCGCCGCCGTACCGGCGCGACGTGGGCCAGGCCCGGCCCGTGACGACGACCGCCAGGCCGGCGAGCACGACGATCACGCCGCCGGCGACGGCGACGGCGGGCCACGGCGACGCGACGACCTCGGCGACGAGTTCGGCGGTCGACTCCGCTCCGGCGACGCCCGTGGCCTCGGCGACCGCAGACGAGACCGCGGCCACCGGATCGGCGATCGCGAGCGAGGCGGCGAGCACGACGCATCCGCCGAGCAGTGCGGCGAGCAGGCCGAGCACGATCCGGATCAGCGGACCGGCGATCGTGAGCGCGCCGGCCAGCGCGAGCCCGGCGAGCGCGAGCGCGGACAGGGCGGGCGATGCGGCCTGGCCGCCGACCTCGAGCGTCGCCGCCGAACCAGCGGCCGCGCCGTCGACGAGGGTCGCGGTGTACCAGGTCTGGCTCCACGACAGCAGCGCGAGCCCGGATCCGACGAGGATGCCGAGGATCGCGGCGAGCTTCACGCGTCGGGCGGTCACGCTCACCCCGCCTGCACGGGTCGCATGGCGTTCGCGACCGCGACCGCCCGCAGCGGCGCGGCCGCCTTGTTCACCGACTCCTGGTACTCCGACTCCGGGTTCGAGTCGGCCACGAGGCCGCCCCCCGCCTGCACGCGCGCGACGCCGCCGATGATCGTGGCCGTGCGGATCGCGATCGCGAGGTCGGCGTCGCCGCCGAAGCCGAAGTAGCCGACCACTCCCCCGTAGACGCCGCGCTGCGCGGGCTCGAGCTCGTCGATGATCTCGAGCGCGCGCGGCTTCGGCGCGCCGGAGAGCGTGCCCGCCGGGAACGTCGCCCGGAACACGTCGACGGCGTTCGCGTCGGGCGCGAGGTCGCCCTCGACCGACGAGACGAGGTGCATGATGTGGCTGAACCGCTCGACGCGCATGAACTCGGTCACCTCGACGGTGCCCGCCGTGCAGACCTTCGCGAGGTCGTTGCGCGCCAGGTCGACGAGCATGAGGTGCTCGGCCTGCTCCTTCGGGTCGGCGACGAGCTCGGCCTCGAGGTCGGCGTCGTCCTCCGGGGTCGCGCCGCGCGGCTTCGAGCCGGCGATCGGGTGCGTGTACACGCGGCCGTCCTCGACCTTGACGAGGGCCTCGGGCGACGAGCCGACGATCCAGTACGGCTCGCCCGCGACGTCCTCGAGGTGCAGCAGGTACATGTACGGGCTGGGGTTGAGGCTCCGGAGCACGCGGTACACGTCGATCGGGTGGGCCGTGGCCTCCTGCTCGAACCGCTGCGAGACGACGACCTGGAAGATGTCTCCCTCGCGGATGTACTCCTTCGAACGCTCGACCGCCGCGAGGAAGTCGGCCTTCTCGGTGCGGTACCAGGGCTCGGGAGCGCGAGACAGGTCGATCTCGGCGAGGTGCGCCGCGGCCGGCTCGGCGAGCGCCGCCTGCATGCGGTCGAGGCGGGCCTGCGCGTCGGCCCAGAGCTGCTCCGCGGGCTCGTCGCGGTCGTTGAGCACGGATGCCACGAGCTGCACGGTGCCCGTCCGGTGGTCCATCACGACGAGCTCGGACACGAACGCGAACGCCTGCCCGGGCACGTCGAAGTCGGCCGGCGGACGGTTCGGCAGGTGCTCGATCTGACGGATCGCCTCCCAGCCGATGAACCCGACGAGGCCGCCCGTGAGCGGCGGCGCGCCCGGCACGTCCTCCGTCTGCCAGCGCGCGTAGAGCGCCTCGAGCGCGGCGAGCGGCGCGAGGTCGGCGGATGCCTCGCCGAGGGCGCGCTCGCGCGACATCCCGTAGTCGAGCCACTCGACCCGCCCGTCGCGGTCGGTGAGGACGCCGTGCGACGCCGCGCCGACGAACGAGTACCTCGACCAGATGCCGCCCTGCTCGGCGGACTCGAGCAGGAAGGTGCCGGGCCGACCGCCCGCGAGCTTGCGGTAGATGCCGACGGGCGTCTCGCCGTCGGCGAACAGCTCCCGCACGACGGGCACGACCCGCCGCCCCTCGAGCAGTGTCGTGAATTCGTCGAAGCGGGTCGTGGCGGTGCGTGCGGCGGTCATCGTGCTCCTCCGGGCGCCGGGTCGGGGTCGGATGCGGGCGCGGACTCGGCGGCGGAACCGGGCGCACCGACCACGACCTGCAGCGGATCGCCGTCGAAGCACGTGCGGGTGCCGGTGTGGCACGCGACGCCCACCTGCTCGACCCGCACGAGCAGCGTGTCGGCGTCGCAGTCGAGCGCGGCGGAGCGGACGTACTGCGCGTGACCGGAGGTGTCGCCCTTCCGCCAGTACTCCTGGCGCGAACGCGACCAGAACGTCACGCGCCCCTCGATGAGCGTGCGCCGCATGGCCTCGCGGTCCATCCAGCCGAGCATGAGCACCTCGCCGGTGTCCCACTGCTGGATGACGGCGGGCAGCAGCCCGTCGGCGTTGAACGCGGCTCGGTCGACCGCGGTGGCGTCTGGCGCCCACTTCTCGGCGTCGCGCTCGAGCTCCTCGTCGTCGCGGTACGTCATCGCACGACCCTTCCGTCTGCGGCGAGGGCCTGCTTGACCTCGCCGATGGTGAGCTCGCCGTTGTGGAAGACGGATGCCGCGAGCACGGCATCGGCTCCGGCCTCGATGGCGGGCGCGAAGTGCTCGAGCGCCCCGGCGCCGCCCGACGCGATGACGGGCACGCTCGAGAGTTCGTGCATGGCGCGGACGAGCTCGAGGTCGAAGCCCTGCTTGGTACCGTCGGCGTCGATCGAGTTGACGAGCAGTTCGCCCGCGCCGAGCCCGATCGCCCGGCGCGCCCAGTCGAGCGCGTCGAGGTCGGTCTCGGTGCGTCCGCCGTGGGTGGTCACCACGAAGCCCGACTCCGTGCGGTCGGACCGCTTGACGTCGAGCGAGAGCACGCAGACCTGGGCGCCGAACCGGTCGGCGATCTCGGCGATGAGCTCGGGTCGCGCGATCGCCGCGCTGTTCACGCCGATCTTGTCGGCGCCGTGGCCGAGCAGCCGCGCGACGTCGGCCGTGGAGCGGACGCCGCCGCCGACCGTGAGCGGGATGAAGACCTGCTCGGCGACCCGGCGGACCATGTCGAACGTGGTCGAACGGTCGTCGACCGTGGCGGTGACGTCGAGGAACGTGAGCTCGTCGGCACCCTGCTCGGCGTAGCGGGCGGCGAGCTCGACGGGGTCGCCGGCGTCGCGGAGGTTCAGGAAGTTGACGCCCTTGACGACGCGGCCGCCGGCCACGTCGAGACAGGGGATCACACGGACGGCGAGGGACATGCGTCGCTCCCCTACAGCCGCGCGGCGTGGATCGCGCTCACGAGGATCGCGCGCGCACCGAGCTCGTACAGGGCGTCCATCACGTGGTTCGTCTCGACGCGCGGGATCATGACGCGCACGGCCACCCACTCGGGGTCGTGCAGCGGCGACACCGTGGGCGACTCGAAGCCCGGCGCGGCAGCGGTCGCGGCCTCGAGCTTGGCTACCGGCACGTCGTAGTCGACGAGCACGTACTGGCGCGCGACGAGCACGCCCTGCAGGCGACGCACGAGCGTTTGCGTACCCGGCTTCTCCACCCCGGAGCCGATGAGCACGGCCTCGGAGTCGAGGATGACCGGACCGAAGATGTCGAGGCCGGCCTTGCGCAGGGTCGAACCCGTCGACACGACGTCGGCGACGGCATCCGCCACGCCGAGCCGCACCGCGGACTCGACCGCGCCGTCGAGCTTGACGAGCTTCGCCGTCACGCCGTGTCGGCCGAGGAAGTCGCCCACGAGGCCGGGGTAGCTCGTCGCGACGCGCACGCCCTCGAGGTCGGCGAGTTCGGCGTAGGCACCCGGCGGGCCGGCGAACCGGAACGTCGAGTCGCCGAAGCCGAGCGGGGCGATCTCGGTCGCCTCCGAGCCGGAGTCGAGCAGCAGGTCGCGGCCCGTGATGCCGACGTCGAGCGCACCCGAGCCGACGTAGGTGGCGATGTCGCGCGGGCGGAGGTAGAAGAACTCGACCCCGTTGCGGGGGTCGGCGACCACGAGTTCACGCGAGTCCCTGCGACCGGTGTACCCGGCCTCGTAGAGCATCTGCGCGGCGGTCTCGGAGAGCGAGCCCTTGTTGGGCACGGCGATTCGGAGCATTCCCTGGCTTTCGTGTCGACGGAACTGATCTGCGGTCATGGCGTGATCAGAGATGTCGGTACACGTCGGCGGGCGCGAGGCCCTTCGCGAGCATCAGCACCTGCAGGTGGTACAGGAGCTGCGAGATCTCTTCCGCGGTCTCGTCGTCGCTCTGGTATTCGGCGGCCATCCAGACCTCGGCCGCCTCCTCGACGATCTTCTTGCCGATGGCGTGCACGCCGGCGTCGAGCTGACGGACGGTGCCACTGCCCTCGGGGCGCGAGCGGGCCTTGTCCTGGAGCTCGACGAAGAGGTCGTCGAAGGATTTCACCCGTCCAGACTAGCGGGGTCCTCGTGGCGCTCGTGGCGGTGTGACGCCACCGCGGCTCGGAGCTCGGTGATCCGCTCCTCGGGCACGCCGCGGAACACGGCCGACCCGGCGACGAAGGTGTCGGCGCCCGCCTCGGCGGCGATGCCGATCGTGTCGACCGTGATGCCGCCGTCGACCTGCAGCCAGACGTCGAGTCCGGCGGCCTCGACCGCGTCGGCGACGCGGCGCAGCTTCGGCATCGTCTCGGAGATGAAGGACTGCCCGCCGAAGCCCGGCTCGACGGTCATGATGAGGACCTGGTCGAACTCGGGCAGGAGGTCGAGGTAGGGCGCGGCATCCGTCCCCGGCTTCAACGCGATCCCGGCACGGGCGCCGATCTGCCGCAGGTGCCGGGCGAGCGCGACGGGCTCGTTCACGGCCTCGGCGTGGAAGGTGACCGACGCCGCTCCCGCCTCGGCGTAGCCCGGCGCCCAGCGGTCGGGGTCGTCGATCATGAGGTGCACGTCGAGCGGGACCGGGCTGACCTGCTGCAGCCGCTGCACCATCGGCAGGCCGAAGGTGAGGTTCGGCACGAAGTGGTTGTCCATGATGTCGACGTGCACGAGGTCGGCGGTGCCGATCCGTCCGAGTTCTCGCTCGAGGTTCGCGAAGTCGGCCGCGAGGATGCTCGGGTTGATGCGCGTCGCCATGCCCGCAACCCTATCGGCGTCGGCCACCGCTCAGCGCTTGCGCACGAGGGCGATGAACATCGCGTCGGTGCCGTGCCGATGCGGCCAGAGCTGCACCGTGCGCCCGTCGCCGGCGAGGTCGAGAGGATGCTCCGCCAGCTGCTGCACGACGGCGGCCGTGTCGAGCGCCTCGGCCGCGTCCCCCCAGCGCGCGAGCGCGCGTCCGAGGCTGCCGTGCGTCTCCGCCGTGTGCGGCGAGCACGTGACGTAGGCCAGGACGCCGCCGGGGGCGAGCGCGGTGAACGCGGCATCCGCCAGCTCGCCCTGCAGCTCGGTCAGCTGGGCGACATCCGTCGGGCTCTTCCGCCAGCGGGCCTCGGGCCGGCGGCGGAGCGCCCCGAGGCCCGTGCACGGCGCGTCGAGCAGGATGCGGTCGAAACCGCCCTCCGCACCCATCGCCGCCGGATCGAGCTCGCGACCGTCGCCGACGCGGACCGCGACCTCGAGGGGAACCGGCGCGACGGCCCTCCGGACGAGTTCGGCACGCGCCGGGACGACCTCGTTCGCCACGAGCGACGCGCCGCCCGCCAGCGCCTCGGCGGCGAGCAGCGCGGTCTTGCCGCCGGGGCCGGAGCAGAGGTCGAGCCAGCGTTCGCCGGGCCGCACCGGGGCGACCCGGCTCAGCGCGAGCGCCGCGAGCTGCGAGCCCTCGTCCTGGACCCGCACCCGGCCCTCGTTCGCGGCCACGAGGTCGAACGGCGCGTCGGCCGTCAGGCCCGTCGGCGCGTAGCGATCGGGCTCGCCGAGCTCCGCCGGGTCGGCAGCGAGGCCGGGAAGGGCGGCGAGGTTCACGCGCGGCGTCGCGTTGTCGGCCTCGAGGAGGGCGACCAGCTCGTCGCCGCGGCCCTCGCGCTCGAGCGCCGACCGGAGCGCCCGGATCACCCAGACGGGATGCGAGTGCACGGCGGCGAGCGCCGCATCCGCCGACCCGGCCTCCTCCGCGATCAGCTCGAGCCAGTCCGCGAGCTCGCGGCGCGACACGGTGCGCAGCACGGCGTTCACGAACCCGGCCGCCGACGGCGCGACGCGGCGCGCGAGCGCGACGGACTCGTTGACGGCCGCATGCGTCGGCACACGCGTGGCGAGCAGCTGGTGGGCGCCGAGCCGCAGCACGTCGAGCACCGGCGGGTCGATCGCTGCGACGTCGCGGCCCGCCGCGAGCGCGATGATCGCGTCGTAGCGGCCCAGGAGGCGGAGCGTGCCGTAGGTCAGCTCGGTCGCGAGCGCGGCATCCGCCGGGCTGAGCTTCGCCCGCTCGATCCGGGTCGGCAGCAGCAGGTTCGCGTAGGCGTCGGAGTCGCGGACGGCGGCGAGGACGTCGTAGGCGACGAGCCGCGCCGGCGAGACCCGTTCCTGCCGCGGCCGGCCGCTTCGACCGCGTCCGCCGCCGTCGCCGCGCCGGTGCTGCGCGCGAGGGCTCCCTCCCCCGGCGCCGCCCGAGCGACCTGCGCCGACGGGGCGTTCCGGTCGGCCGTTCCCGTGCGTCTCCCCGCTCATCGCGCCTCCGCCCGTTCGGCACCGAGGCCGCGCCACCAGTCGGCGGCGGCCATCGCGTTCCGGCCGGCGGGCTGGACGCGACGGAGCTCCATGGCCCCGTCGGCCGTGCCCACGAGCAGGCGCTTCCGGTCGAGGCGGATCTCGCCCGGCTCGAGTCGCGGCGTTTCGGCTCCGACCGAGGCGGGCCTGGCCTCCAGCACCTTCAGCCGGATGCCGTCGACCTCCGTGTGCGCGCCGGGCTCGGGGGTCACGCCGCGGACGCGCGCGTCGACCTCGACGATCGATCGCGTCCAGTCGATCCGGCCGTCCTCGATCGAGAGCTTCGGCGCGAACGTCGGTTCGCCGGCCTGCGGGGTCGCGACGGCGATGCCGGCCGCGATCGCGTCGACGACGTCGAGCACGAGGTCGGCCTCGGTCTCGGCCAGCGACTCGAGCGCCAGCCCCGCCGTCTCGCCCGGCGCGACGGGCCTCGTCCGGGACGCGTAGACGTCGCCCGCGTCGAGCTCGGGCACGAGCCGGAAGACGCTCGCGCCGATCTCGGCGTCGCCCGCGATGAGCGCACGCTGCACGGGCGCCGCGCCGCGCCAGGCGGGAAGCGCCGAGAAGTGCAGGTTGATCCAGCCGTGCGGGGGCGTCGAGAGCAGCGGCTCGCGGACCAGGCCCCCGTACGCCACGACCACGCCGAGGTCGGGACGGAGCGCCTCGATGCGCTCCGTGGCCTCGGCGTCGAGGCGCGCGGCGTCGATCACCGGGAGGCCGAGCCGCTCGGCGGCCTGCGCGACCGGCGACGGCGTGAGGACGCGCTTGCGGCCGAGCGGCGCGGGCGGCCTCGTGACGACGCCGACGACCTCGTGGCCGGATTCGGCGAGACGTTCGAGGGTGGGCACGGCGACGGCGGGGGTTCCCGCGAACACGATCCGGAGGTGGGGCACACCCCATTGTCCCAGTGTCACGGGAGGTCGGGATCGTCCATGCGGACGCGGAGCACCGGTGGGCGGCCGGGGCGTCGACCCGCGACCGGTCGGCGACGCTCGGTCGCGGCGCGGATCGCCTCGCCCTTCAGCCGCTGGGCGACCTCGACTCCGGCGCCGTAGCCGAAGCGGACGATCGCCCGCTCGAGGCCCTCGTCGGCGGCGGGCGTCGGGCCGAGCACGTCGACGCCGTCGACCCCGCGCACTCGCTCGAGCGCCGCAGCGAGCCGCTCGTGCGACGACGTCACCGAGGCCATCCGCACCGCGGGCGGGAATCGCAGCGCTCGACGGGTCTCGAGCTCCTCCGCCGCCCATGCCGGCTGGCGCCACGTGGCGAGAGCCGTGCCGAGAGCTCCACCAACCCCGACGAGGAACACCGGCGCGGCGGGGGCCGCGAGCGCGGCGGCGTTCGACCACCACCGCAGGCAGTCCTCGGCGACGCGGAGCGATTCGCGCAGCAGCATCCGCTCGCCGTCGAGGAGCAGCACGGCGCGGTAGCCGCCGTCGGCGATCGGCTCGGCCCCACGGGTCGCCACGACGAGTTGCGGCTCGGCGCCGACGCGGAGGATCGGTCGCTCGCCGTCGGAGACCACGACCCGCGATCGCGGGAACGCGCGACCGAGCTCCTCGGCGGTGCGGCTCGCGCCGACGACCGCCGCGCGCAGCTTCGTGCCCTCGCACACGCCGCAGCGCCACGCGGTCGCGGCGGTGCCGCAGAGCCCGCACGCCGGCGCGCCGCCCGCGCGCGGCACGGCGAGTGCGCCACCGCACGCCGTGCATCGCGCGGGCTCGCGGCAACGGTCGCACGCGAGCATGGGCGTGTGGCCGGGTCTTGCGACCTGGACGAGCACCGGTCCGTCGGCGACGGCCGCCTGTGCTTCGCGCCAGGCCCCGGACGGAATGCGCGCTCCCCCGGTCTCGGGCGCGGACTGCTGGTCGGTGAGGACGATCCGCGGGCGTGCGCCGCGCCGCAGCGGCACGTCGTGCACCCAACCCAGTTCGACGAGTCGCTGCACGTCGACGCTCCGGCTCTGCGCGAGGAAAAGCAGCGCCGCACCGGACTGCTCCTGCCGGATGAGCGCCGCGTCACGGCTGTGGACGCCCGGCGCGAGCGGCTCTGACTGCAGCGGGTCGCCGTCGTCGACGACCACGATGAGCCCGAGGCGAGCGGCGGGCGCGTAGACGGTCGACCGGCTGCCGACGACGATCCGGGCGGCGTCGCCGGTCGCGTCGAGGAAGGCCCGATACCGCGCAGGCCCGGTCTGGCGCGCGTCGGTGCGCAGCACCCGTCGCGGGTCGACGACCTCAGCGAGGGCGGCCTCGAGCTGCTCCTGGTCGCGGTAGTCGGGCACCGCGACGATCGTCGAGCGATCGTGGGCGAGCGCGTGCGCGGCGGCCTGCGCGACGGTGCGAGCCCAGCCGCCGACCCACGCGCCGGACTCGAGGCGAACCGGGCGGGCATCGGCGGCCAGCGCCATCCGCTCGCCCGCCGAAATGCCCTGCTCGACGCGCCCCGGGGCGTACCCGTCGACCGCCACCGGATGATCGGGCAGCGGGCCGGGATCGGGCTCGGCCGCGCGCCAGGCCTTCTCGGCGCGGACGTACCGGGGCGGGATCGCGATGCGGAGGACGTCGCTCGCATTGCCCGCCGCCCGGTCGGCGGCCGCACGTGCGAGCCGCCACACGTCGGGCACGAGCGCCGGGACATCGGAGACGACGTCGTCGACCTCGCTGAGCTCGCCCCGGTACTCCGACCGCTCGGCGAGCTCCACGATCCAGCCCTGGGCGATGCGCCCGCCCGACCGGAGCGGCACGCGCACCCGGACACCACGCACCGCGGCGTCGGCGAGCCGCTCGGGAACGCGGTAGTCGAACAGCTGGTCGAGCTGCGGCAGCGGCGAGTCGACGAGGACCCGCGCCACCGGCCGGTCGGTCACCTCAGCGCCCGCCGGCCACGTCAGAGCCCGGCGGCCGCGCGGAGGTCGTCGACGCGGTCGAGCCGCTCCCAGGTGAAATCGGGCAGTTCGCGGCCGAAGTGGCCGTAGGTCGCGGTCTGCGCGTAGATCGGGCGGAGCAGGTCGAGGTCGCGGATGATCGCGGCCGGGCGCAGGTCGAACACCTCGCGGATCGCCTCCGTGATGCGCTCCTCCGGCAGGTGGCCCGTGCCGAACGTCTCGACGTAGAGCCCGACCGGCGCCGCGGCGCCGATCGCATAGGCCACCTGGAGTTCGAGGCGATCGGCGAGACCGGCGGCGACCGCATTCTTCGCGACCCACCGCATGGCGTACGCGGCCGAGCGGTCGACCTTCGACGGGTCCTTGCCGCTGAATGCTCCGCCGCCGTGGCGGCTCGCGCCGCCGTAGGTGTCGATGATGATCTTGCGGCCGGTGAGCCCCGCGTCGCCCTGCGGGCCGCCGATCTCGAAGCGGCCGGTCGGGTTGATCAGGACCTTGAGGTCGGGGCGCGCGAGCTCGACGCGGTCGAGGGTCGGCCGGATCACGAGCTCCTCGACCTCGGCACGCAGCTGCTCGGTCGACACCTTCGGGGAGTGCTGGGTCGACAGCACGACCGTCTCGATGGTCCGCGCGGTCTGCCCCTCGTAGCCGATGGTCACCTGCGTCTTGCCGTCGGGACGAAGGTAGTCGAGTTCGCCCTGCTTGCGGACCTCGGCGAGCCGTTCGGCGAGGCGGTGCGCGATCCAGATCGGGACGGGCATGAGCTCGGGGGTCTCGCGCACCGCGTAGCCGAACATGATGCCCTGGTCGCCCGCGCCCTGGCGGTCGAGCTCGTCGAGGCTCGTGCCCTCGCGCGTCTCGAAGGCGTCGTCGACGCCCTGCGCGATGTCGGGCGACTGCGCGCCGATCGAGACGGAGACGCCGCACGAGCGGCCGTCGAACCACACGTCGGAGGACTCGTATCCGATCGAGGTGATCCGGTCGCGCACGATGGCGGGGATCTCGACGTATCCCGACGTCGACACTTCGCCCGCGACGTGCACGAGCCCGGTCGTCACGAGCGTCTCGACCGCGACACGGGCCGAGGCATCGACGGTCAGCAGCGCGTCGAGGATCGCGTCGGAGACCTGGTCGCAGATCTTGTCGGGGTGCCCCTCGGTCACGGACTCGGAGGTGAACTGGCGCAGTGCGCTCATGCGGAGTGGGTGTCCTTCGTGGTGGGCTCGGCGCCGGGCGTGATGCGCGCGACGATGACATCGAGGATGGCGTGCGCCACCGACATCTTGGTGCCGGACGCCTCGGCCGCGACCGCATCATCGGCGCCGATCACGCTCACGGCGTTCTCGTCGGCCGCGAAGCCATGGTTCCAGCCGACGCGGTTGACGACCAGCAGGTCGGCGCCCTTCGCCCGGCGCTTGGCCCGCCCGAGTTCGAGCAGGCGTGCCGGGTCGGACTCGGTCTCGGCCGCGAAGCCGACGAGCACGGTGCCGTCGTGCGGGGCCGCGCCGAGGCCGGCGATGATGTCAGGGTTCTTGACCAGCTCGATCGACATGCGCTCCTGGCCGTCGACCTTCTTGATCTTCGTCTCGCTCACGTCGGCCGGTCGGAAGTCGGCGACGGCCGCGGCCATCACGACCGCGTCGGCTCCCGCGGCGGCCGTGGTCACGGCCTCCTGCAGCTCGAGCGCGGTCGAGACGGGCACCACGGTGCATCCGCCCGGCGAGGAGACCTCGAGGTTCGCGGCGATGAGCGTGACCTCGGCGCCGCGCGCCGCGGCCGCCTCGGCGATCGCCACCCCCTGCTTGCCGCTCGAGCGGTTGCCGAGGAAGCGCACGGGGTCGAGCGGCTCGCGCGTGCCGCCGGCGGTGACGACGACGCGTCGACCGGCGAGGTCGGCGACGGATGCCGCGGCGGGCGCCCCGACGTCGAGCCCGTGCTGCCGCGCGACCTCCAGCGCGGCCGCGACGATCGCGTCGGGCTCCTCGAGCCGGCCGGGGCCGCTGTCGGTGCCCGTCAGCTGCCCGACGGCCGGGCCGACGATCGTCACGCCGCGGTCGCGGAGCGTCGCGATGTTCGCCTGCGTGGCGGGATGCCGCCACATCTCGGTGTGCATCGCGGGGGCGACGACGACCGGCGCCTCGCTCGCGAGCACCGTGTTGCCGAGCAGGTCGTCGGCGAGGCCCGTGGCGAGCTTCGCGATCGAGTTCGCCGTCGCCGGCGCGATCACGATGAGGTCGGCCGCCTGGCCGATCGCGACGTGACGCACCTCGGCCACACCTTCGAAGAGGTCGACGTGGACGGGGTTGCGGGAGATCGCCTCGAGCGTCGGACGACCGACGAACCGCAGCGCGGACTCGGTCGGCACCACGTGCACGTCGTGGCCCGCGAGGACCAGCGAGCGCACCACCGACACGGCCTTGTACGCCGCGATGCCGCCGGTGATGCCGACGACGATGTTCAGCGGCATCCGGGCCTGCCGGCTACTCGCCGATCGGGCGGAGGCGCAGCTTGTCCTCGTTGACCTCGTGGAGGGCGACCGAGAGGGGCTTGTCGTCGATCGACGAGTCGACCAGCGGGCCGACGTTGTCGAACAGGCTGCCCTCGTGGAGGTCGGCGTAGTAGTCGTTGATCTGGCGCGCCCGCTTCGAGGCGAAGATGACCAGCTGGTACTTCGAGTCGACCTTCGACAGCAGGTCGTCGATGGGCGGGTCGATGATGCCGGACAGCTTCTCAGCCATGGAGAGACTCCTTCAGGTGGGGCGCACCCCCGGTGCGCGGAAGATCGTGGCGCGAGGCAGGCTGACGCCGGCCCCGGCGAGGCCGCATCAAGTCTACGACCTTTTGCGCGGCCTCGCGGACCTCGTGGTTGACGACCTGGTGGTCGAACTCCTCGACGGCCGCGAGTTCGACCTTCGCGGTCTCGAGTCGGCGCTGCTGTTCGGCGGGGCTCTCGGTGCCCCGGCCGACGAGTCGACGGACCAGTTCGTCCCACGTCGGCGGCAGCAGGAACACGAGCGTCGCCTCGGGCATCGCCCGGCGCACCGAGCGCGCGCCCTGGATGTCGATCTCGAGCAGCACGCTGCTTCCCGCGGCGATCGCCTCCTCGACGGGGCGGCGCGGCGTGCCGTAGCGGTACGCGTTGTGGACGGTCGCCCACTCGAGCAGTTCGCCGGCCTCGACCATCCGGTCGAAGTCGTCGTCGGAGACGAAGAAGTAGTGCTCGCCCTCGACCTCGCCGGGCCGCGGCGCGCGCGTCGTCGCCGACACGGAGAGCTTGACGTCGGGGTGGTGCTCGCGGATGTAGCCCGCGACCGTGCCCTTGCCGACCGCCGTCGGACCCGCCAGCACGACGAGGCGGTCCCCGGTGCCGCCGTGGTCGGCGACCCAGCCCGCGGTGAACTCGCGGAGCCTCCGGCGCTGGAGCCGACCGAGGCCGCCCAGGCGCTTGGAGTTCGCGATCTGCAGCTCCTCCATGATGCGTGCACACTTGGTCTGCCCGATCGCGGGGATCGAGGTCAGGAACTCCGACACCCGCAGACGGCCCTCGACGCCCTCGGGTTCGTCGTAGGCGGCCCGGAGCACATCGAGCGGGCTCCGCACGCCTTCGGCGATGTCGTGCTTGACGGCCGCGCGGGCGCGCCGGGCGGCGACCGCCGCTCGCGATGCGGCGACCCGGTCGACCTCGGGCGGGGCGGATGCCACGGCGCGATCAGACATCGAGCGCCCCCACCTCGTCGGCGCGACGCGCGATCGCGTCGGCGATGCCGTCGGGACCGGCGGCGAGGAGGCCCCGGCTGTCGGTGAGGATCGCCCCCGGCGCGAGCGCACCCAGCCGCGCCGGGACGTCGCGCAGCTCGCCGCCCTGGAAGCCGATGCCGGGCACGAGCACGGGCACGCGCGGGCGCGCGTCGCTCGTGACGTCGATGCCGAACTCCTCGGGCACGATCGTCGCACCGAGCACGACGCCGATCGAGCCGAAGGGCCGATCGTCCGCACCGTCGCGACTCCGGTTCCAGGTGTCCACACCGGACACGATGGCACCGGCCACCGACGATCCCTCGCGGCTCGAGCCCTGCAGCACGGCCCGCTGGATCGCGGCCGCCTCGGGGTTCGAGGTCGCTGCGACGACGAACAGCCCGGCCTGCGCGGCCTCCGCCTGGCGCATCACCCCCTCGATGGAGCCGAGGCCCTGGTACGCGTAGATCGTCATGGCGTCGGCACGCAGCGGCGAGCCCGGCGAGAGCCAGGCCTCGCCGTACGCCTCGACGGTCGAGCCGATGTCGCCGCGCTTGACGTCGGCGATCACGATGAGGCCCGCGTCGCGGGCGAGTCCGAGCACGCGCTCGAGCGCGGCGTAGCCCGCCGAGCCGTGGCGCTCGAAGAACGACACCTGGGGCTTGACGATCCCGACCCGGCCGGCCGCGGCATCCACCACCCTGAGGCCGAACTCGCGGACTCCCGCACCCGAGTCGGGCAGGCCCCACTCGTCGAGCAGCCACGCGTGCGGGTCGATGCCGACGCAGAGGCGTCCCCGGGTGCCGAACGCCTCGTCGAGGCGTTCGCCGAACGAGGCCGCGACGCTCACGCGACCACCTCGGCCGCGCGACGGCGCGCGTACTCCTGCAGGCTCGTCACGTCGAAGCCGCCGTCGTTCGCGTCGAGCGAGGCGACCGCGGCCGAGAGCTCCGCGATGGTCGTGAACAGCGGGATGTCGGCCGCGACCGCCGCCGCGCGGATCTCGTAGCCGTCGGCGCGTGCCGAGCGACCGCTCGGCGTGTTCACGACCACGTCGATCTCGCCGCGGTGGATGAGCTCGACCACCGAGGTGGCGTCTTCCCCATGCTTCTCGCTGAACTTCAGCACGACGTCGGCGGCGATGCCGTTGCGACGCAGCACCTCGGCCGTGCCCTCGGTCGCGACGAGGTCGTAGCCGAGCTGCTGCATGCGGAGCACCGGCAGGATGATCGCGCGCTTGTCGCGGTCGGAGACGGACACGAACACGCGGCCCGACAGCGGCATGCCGCCGTATGCGGCGAGCTGGCTCTTCGCGAACGCGCGCGGGAAGTCTCGGTCGATGCCCATGACCTCGCCGGTCGAGCGCATCTCGGGGCCGAGTACGGAGTCGACCATGATGCCCTCGCGCGTGCGGAAGCGGTGGAACGGGAGCACGGCCTCCTTGACGGCGACCGGCGCGTCGAGCGGCACCCTCGAGCCGTCGACCTCGGGCAGCATGCCCTCGTCGACGAGCGTGCGGATCGAGTCGCCGACCATGATGCGCGACGCGGCCTTCGCCAGCGGGATGCCGAGCGCCTTCGACACGAACGGCACCGTGCGGCTCGCGCGCGGGTTCGCCTCGAGCACGTAGAGCACGCCCGCGCCGATCGCGAACTGGACGTTGAGCAGGCCCCGGACGCCGATTCCCTCGGCGATCGCGCGCGTCGCCTCGCGGACGCGGTCGACCTCGGCGCGACCCAGCGTCACCGGCGGAAGCGTGCAGCTCGAGTCGCCCGAGTGGATGCCGGCCTCCTCGATGTGCTCCATGACGCCGCCGACGTACAGCTCGGTGCCGTCGTAGAGCGCGTCGACGTCGATCTCGATCGCGTCGTCGAGGAAGCGGTCGACGAGCAGCGGGTGCGTCGGGCCGACGATGCCCTGGTCTTCGATGCGTGCGAAGTAGTCGACGAGCGAGGCCGTGTCGTAGACGATCTCCATTCCGCGTCCGCCGAGCACGAAGCTCGGGCGCACGAGCACCGGGTAGCCGATCTCCTCGGCGACCTGCACGGCGCCCGTGAGCTCGGTGGCCGTGCCGTTGCGCGGCGCGAGGAGTCCCGCGGCGTCGAGGATCGCCGCGAACTGGCCGCGCTCCTCCGCGAGGTCGATGGCCTCGGGGGTCGTGCCGAGGATCGGCACGCCGGCGGCCTCGAGGCCCTTCGCGAGCCCGAGCGCGGTCTGGCCGCCGAGCTGGACGACGACGCCGACCAGCTCGCCCGACTGCGACTCCGCGTGGATGACCTCGAGCACGTCCTCGAGCGTGAGCGGCTCGAAGTAGAGCCGGTCGCTCGTGTCGTAGTCGGTCGACACTGTCTCGGGGTTGCAGTTGATCATGATCGTCTCGAACCCGGCGTCGGAGAGCGCGAACGACGCGTGGACGCACGAGTAGTCGAACTCGACGCCCTGGCCGATGCGGTTCGGGCCGGATCCGAGGATGACGACCTTGCGGCGGTCGCTCGGTGCGACCTCGGTCTCGAGGTCGTAGCTCGAGTAGTGGTACGGCGTGAGCGCGGGGAACTCGCCCGCGCACGTGTCGACGGTCTTGAACACCGGGCGGATGCCGAGGATGTGACGCACCTCGCGGGCGTCGGCCTCGCCGAAGCCGCGGAGCTGGCCGATCTGCGCGTCGGAGAACCCGTGGTCCTTCGCGAGCAACAGCGTGTCGGTGTCGAGCGCGTCGGCGCCGGCGATCCGCTCCGCGACCTCGTTGATCAGCACGATCTGGTCGAGGAACCACGGGTCGATCTTCGTCGCCTCGAACGCCTGCTCGATGGAGGCGCCCTTGCGGAGCGCTTGCTGCACGAGCACGATGCGGCCGTCGGTGGGCACGGTGGACGCCTCGAGCAGTTCGTCGACCGACCGCGCCTCGTCGCCCCAGTGGAAGCTCGACCCGCGCTTCTCGAGCGAGCGCAGCGCCTTCTGCAGCGCGGTCGTGAAGTTGCGGCCGATCGCCATGGCCTCGCCGACCGACTTCATGGTGGTCGTGAGGGTCGGGTCGGCGGCGGGGAACTTCTCGAACGCGAACCGCGGCACCTTGACCACGACGTAGTCGAGCGTCGGCTCGAAGCTCGCCGGCGTCACCTTGGTGATGTCGTTCGGGATCTCGTCGAGGCGGTAGCCGATCGCGAGCTTCGCGGCGATCTTCGCGATCGGGAAGCCGGTGGCCTTCGACGCGAGCGCAGAGGACCGCGACACGCGCGGGTTCATCTCGATGACGATGATGCGCCCGTCAACCGGGTCGACCGCGAACTGGATGTTGCAGCCGCCGGTGTCGACCCCGACGGCGCGGATGATGTCGATGCCGATGTCGCGCAGCTTCTGGTACTCGCGGTCGGTGAGCGTCAGGGCGGGCGCGACCGTGATCGAGTCGCCCGTGTGCACGCCGACCGGGTCGACGTTCTCGATCGAGCAGACCACGACGGTGTTGTCGTGGGTGTCGCGCATGAGCTCGAGCTCGTACTCCTTCCAGCCGAGGATCGACTCCTCCAGGAGCACCTCGGTGGTGGGCGAGTCGTGCAGGCCCTGGGTCACGATTCGGACGAGGTCCTCCTCGGTGTACGCGAAGCCCGAGCCGAGGCCGCCCATCGTGAACGAGGGGCGGACGACGAGCGGGTAGCCGAGGTCGAGGGCGAACTCCTTCGCCTGCTCGAGCGTCGTGGCCACGTGCGAGCGGGCGACGTCGGCGCCGGCCTCGATCACGAGGTCCTTGAAGAGCTGGCGGTCCTCGCCCTTGCGGATGGCGTCGACCTTCGCGCCGATGAGCTCGACGCCGTGCTTGTCGAGGATGCCCGCGTCGTGCAACGCGATCGCGGCGTTCAGCGCGGTCTGGCCGCCGAGCGTCGGCAGCACGGCGTCCGGCCGCTCCTTGATGATGATCGACTCGATCACCTCGGGCGTGATCGGCTCGACGTAGGTGGCGTCGGCGAAGTCGGGGTCGGTCATGATCGTGGCCGGGTTCGGGTTCACGAGGATGACCCGGACGCCCTCGGCACGGAGGACGCGGCACGCCTGGGTGCCCGAGTAGTCGAACTCGGCCGCCTGGCCGATGACGATCGGGCCCGACCCGATGACGAGGACGGAGTTGATGTCGTCGCGCTTGGGCATCAGCGGGTGGTCTCCTTGCTCGCGATGACCATGTCGCGGAAGCGGTCGAACAGGTAGTTGGCGTCGTGCGGGCCGGCCGCCGACTCGGGGTGGTACTGCACCGAGAACGCGGGGATGTCGAGGCAGTTCAGTCCCTCGACGACGTCGTCGTTGAGGTCGACGTGGCTGACCTCGACCCGGCCGAAGCCCTGGCTGGACTCGCTGATCGCGTCGGTCGGCGCCGCGACGGCGAAGCCGTGGTTGTGCGCGGTGATCTCGACGCGGCCGGTCGCGCGGTCGAGCACCGGCTGGTTGATGCCGCGATGGCCGAAGGGCAGCTTGTAGGTGTCGAAGCCGAGCGCGCGGCCGAGCAGCTGGTTGCCGAAGCAGATGCCGAAGTACGGCAGGCCGGCGCGGAGCGCCGAGCGGAGGAGCTCGACGTGGCGCTCGGACGCGCTCGGGTCGCCGGGCCCGTTGGAGAAGAACAGCGCGTCGGGCTGGAGTGCGAGCACGTCGTCGGCCGTCACGGTCTGCGGGAGCACGTGCACGTCGAAGCCGCGCTCGGCGAGGTAGTTCAGCGTCGACGTCTTCACGCCGAGGTCGAGGACCGCCACCGACCCGACGCGCTCGCCCGTCGCGGGCAGCGTGTACCGCTCGCTCGTCGAGACCGCGCCGGAGAGGTTGCGGCCGGCCATCTGCTCGCCGGACTGGACGAGGGCGAGCTGCTCGCCGGGCGAGAGGTACGCCTCATCGCCCGAGAAGACGCCCGCGCGCATCGCGCCGAGCGAGCGGATGTGCCGC
The DNA here is from genome assembly GCF_009709675.1 of Agromyces bracchium. Taxonomy (GTDB): domain Bacteria; phylum Actinomycetota; class Actinomycetes; order Actinomycetales; family Microbacteriaceae; genus Agromyces; species Agromyces bracchium. The sequence continues at coordinate 92,912 of NZ_WMLB01000025.1, forward strand.
GTCACGGCTCGCGTGTCGATGCCGCTGATGCCGACGATGCCGGCGGCGGCGAGGTCGTCGTCGAGGCTCCGCTGCGAGCGGAAGTTGGACACGACGCGGGAGGGGTCGCGCACCACGAATCCTGCGACCCAGATGCGCGCGGACTCCATGTCCTCGTCGTTCATGCCGGTGTTGCCGATGTGCGGCGCGGTCATGAGCACGATCTGCCCGGCGTACGAGGGGTCGGTCAGGGTCTCCTGGTACCCGGTCATCCCGGTCGCGAACACGGCCTCGCCGAGCGTGCGTCCACGGGCGCCGTAGGCGCGCCCCTCGTATCGGGTGCCGTCCTCGAGCACGAGCACGGCTCGGGTCGGGTCGACGGCGGCGGGCGCCTGCTCGTCGACGGTGGTCGGGGTCTCAGCCATCCGAGGCCTCGCTCTCTTCTGCTTCCGGCCGCGGCGCCTCGGGCGCTGCGGCGATCTCGTTCACGGCCGCCACGAACCGGGCGGAGTCGCCCGGGTACCGGCACCGAAGGTAGCTGTCGACCCGCGTCGGGACCTCGGGCTCCGACCGGTCGTCGACGATCCAGGTGAGGGCCACGAGGCCCTCGGGCTCGACCCCGCGATCGATCGCGTAGGTCGCCGTCCCGGCGGCCGCGATGCGGTCGGCCGGGATGAAGCTCGGGAGTTCGCCGGCGATGCGCAGGAGCACGCCCTTGCGGTGCACCTCGACCCGCGCCGAGCCTCGGAAGGCGAGGCCCTCGACGGCGAGGCGCTCGAGCGGGTCGCCCTCGGGGGTCGTCGCGACGTAGAGCGCCTCGAGCTCGAGCGTCGCGGTGCCGGGATCGGCCGGCGGGGCGTAGGCCGCGAGCGTCTCGTCGCGGACCGTGCGGCGGCGCCAGGAGCGCCACATGAGCCACGCGGCGACGGCGACGATCGCGACCGCGACGAGCGCGCCGATCCAGCGGCTATCCACGCGCACCGCCGTCGGCCAGGCGGGCGGACGCCGCGGCGACCTCGTCGGCCGGCCTGACCGTGCCGTCGAGCAGCGTGGGCACGCCGCGGTGGAACGTCGCGACGACGCGGCCCGGGAGGGTGCGGCCGAGGTAGGGCGAGTTGACGCTCCGACCGGCGAGCCGGTCGACGCCGAAGGGCGCGGTCGCGCTCGGGTCGACGAGGGTCAGCTCGGCGGCCGAGCCGGCGGCGACGGGCTCGCCGTGCCCGGACAGGCGTCCGATGCGCGCCGGGGTCGCGGACAGCACGCGCGCGACATCCGCCCAGCCCATGAGGCCTGAGTCGACCATGGCCTGCTGCACGACCGACAGCGCCGACTCGAGGCCGACCATGCCGTTCGCGGCCGCGTCCCACTCGGACTCCTTCGCCTCGACGGGGTGGGGGGCGTGGTCGGTCGCGACGATGTCGATCGTGCCGTCGGCGAGTGCGGCGCGGAGCGCCTCGACGTCCTCCTGGCGACGCAGCGGCGGGTTCACCTTGTACCGCGGGTCGTAGCCCGCGATCAGGTCCTCGGTCAGGAGCAGGTGGTGGGGCGTCACCTCGGCGGTCACGTCGATGCCGCGGGCCTTGGCCCATCGGATGACCTCGACCGACCCGGCCGTGGAGACGTGGCACACGTGCAGGCGCGAGCCGACGTGCTCGGCGAGGAGCACGTCGCGCGCGATGATCGACTCCTCGGCGACCGCGGGCCAGCCGGCGAGGCCGAGCTCCCCGGAGAGCGCGCCCTCGTTCATCTGCGCGCCCTGCGTGAGGCGCGGCTCCTGCGCGTGCTGCGCGATGACGCCGTCGAAGGCCTTCACGTACTCGAGCGCGCGGCGCATGAGCAGCGGGTCGAACACGCAGAAGCCGTCGTCGCTGAAGACCCGCACGTGGGCGCGTGAAGCGGCCATCGCGCCGAGCTCCGCGAGCCGCTCGCCCTTCAGCCCGACCGTGACGGCGCCGATCGGCTGCACGGTCGCGTAGCCCGCGGCCTCGCCGAGCGAGAGCTCCTGCTCGACGACGCCCGCGGTGTCGGCGACGGGGAAGGTGTTGGCCATCGCGAAGACCGCGGTGAAGCCGCCGGCGGCGGCGGCCTGCGTGCCCGTGAGCACGGTCTCGCTCTGCTCGTACCCCGGCTCGCGGAGGTGCGTGTGCAGGTCGACGAGGCCGGGGAGGGCGACGAGCCCGTCGGCGTCGACGACCGTCGCGCCCGCGGCATCCGCCACCGTGCCGACCTCGGCGATGCGCCCGCCGTCGAGGAGGATGTCGGCGCGCTCGCCCGTGGGCAGGGTCGCGCCGCGGATCAGGAACGACTCGCTCATCGGGTCTCCCCCCGTTCGCCGGACAGCAACAGGTAGAGGGCGGCCATTCTCACTGATACTCCGTTCGCGACCTGCTCGCGCACCGTCGACTGCGTGGAGTCGGCGGCGCGGGCGGCGATCTCGAGCCCGCGGTTCATGGGGCCCGGATGCATGACCATCGTAGTCTCGGGAAGCTGGGCGAACCGGTGGTCGTCGAGCCCCCAGGTGCGCGCGTATTCGCGGCTGTTCGGGAAGAACGCGCCGTGCATGCGCTCCGCCTGGATGCGGAGCATCATGACGACGTCGGGCCGGTCGGCGAGGGCCCGATCGAGGTCGTACTCGATCGTCGCCGGCCAGCCCGACACGTCGACCGGCACGAGCGTCGGCGGCGCCACCAGCGTGACGTCGGCGCCGAGGGCCTCGAGGAGCCACACGTTCGAGCGCGCGACGCGCGAATGCAGGATGTCGCCGACGACGACCACGCGGACGCCGTCGAGGTCGCGACCCCGCGAGGCGCCGCCGTGCAGGCGCCGGCGCATCGTGAAGGCGTCGAGCAGGGCCTGCGTGGGGTGCTCGTGCGTGCCGTCGCCCGCGTTCACGACGCCCGCGTCGATCCATCCGCTCGTCGCGAGCGTGAAGGGTGCGCCCGAGGACGGATGCCGGATCACGACGCCGTCGGCGCCCATGGCCTGCAGCGTCTGCGCGGTGTCCTTCAGCGACTCGCCCTTCGAGACGCTCGAGCCCTTCGCGCTGAAGTTGATGACGTCGGCCGAGAGCCGCTTGGCGGCGGCCTCGAACGAGATGCGCGTGCGCGTGGAGTCCTCGAAGAAGAGGTTCACCACCGTGCGGCCGCGGAGCGTCGGCAGCTTCTTGACCTCGCGCTCCTGGACCGCCGCCATGTCCTCCGCGACGTCGAGCAGCGTGATCGCCTCGTCGCGCGAGAGGTCGCGGGTGCTCAGCAGGTGCCTCACTCGTCGCCCCCCTCGATCGTGACGGCGTCGTCGCCGTCGATCTCGGCGAGGTGCACGTTGATGCGCTCGCGCGCGGAGCTCGGCAGGTTCTTGCCGACGTAGTCGGCGCGGATCGGGAACTCGCGGTGGCCGCGGTCGACGAGCACCGCGAGGCGCACGGCCCGGGCGCGGCCGAGGTCGGCGAGCGCGTCGAAGGCGGCGCGGATGGTGCGTCCCGAGTAGAGCACGTCGTCGACGAGCACCACGATCCGACCGTCGATGCCGTCGCCCGGCACGTCGGTCGGGTGCGGGGCCCGCACGGGATTGCGGCCCAGGTCGTCGCGGTACATCGTCACGTCGAGGGCGCCCGCGGGCACGTCGACGCCGGCGATCCGGGAGACGGTCCGGGCGAGCCGTTCGGCCAGCACCACGCCGCGCGTGGGGATGCCGAGGAGGATGAGATCGTCGGCGCCGCGATTGGCTTCGAGGATCTCGTGGGCGATGCGGGTCAGCGCCCGCTCGAGGTCTGCCTGCTGGAGCACGGTGCGCACAGCGGTGCGGACTCCCTTCTCCGCCTCACGGGACGGGCTTCAAGGTTGTCGGTCGGTCGATCCTACCAGCGACGCGGCGGCGACGGATGCCGCGGCTCCCGCCGCACGCGGCATCCGTCCACTACGGTGCGAGCATGCGATCGCGTCCGAGCCGTCCCGTCGCGGTGGTCGCGGCCCTCCTCGCCGCCGCATGGGCCTTCGTGCTGCTGCCGCCGCAGCAGCACGCGTGGTCGGGCGCGTACGGCATGCCGCGCTGGCTGCTCGCGCTCGACGGGCTGCCGCCCTACGACGCCGTGCGCGCCTGGCTCGTCTCGGTCGGGCAGCCCGACTTCTACCTGGTCTTCGGCGCCGCGGCATCCGCCTCGTTCGTGCTGATCTGGTTCGCGACCGGGCCCGCGTTCGCCGCGCTCGGGTGGTCGGGGCGGGTGCTCGGTTGGCTCGTGCTCGCCGGCGCCGCGGCCACGCTGCTCAGCTACCTCAACCACGCCGACGGGTCGCCGCTGCGGTTCCTGTGGGGCGCCGATGGGATCGTGCTCGTCGCGATCGGGGTCTGGGCGGTCGTCGTCGCGTTCCTCGCGCCCCGCGACGCGGGGATCCCGGTGTGGGAGCGCGTGCTGGTCGGCCTGACGCTGCCGGTGCTCGTCGGCTCGACCGTGCTGTTCACGTACTGGCCGCACGGCACGCTCATCGGGTTCGGGCTCGAGGCCGCGGCGATCGCCGCGTGGGGGGCTCGCCGAGACTCGCCGGCGGTCGCTCGACCACCGGCCGACGAACCCCGTTGACGGCCGCGACACGGGGACGGGGCGGGATGCATCGCATCCCGCCCCGTCCGATGTCGGTCTGAGTCGGCGTGGTCACCGGGTTCCGCTCCGGCCGCGAAGGACCCGCGAGGCGATGACGAGCGCTGCCGCGATGAGCACGACGTTCTTCGCCACGTACTGGCCGAGGAGCGTCGGGCCGTCGACCGTGACCAGCTGGTCGGTGAAGAACACGATCGGCGAGAGGATGCCGACGAATGCGACGGCGAGCACCACGAGCCCGAGCCGGGCGAAACGGCCGGAGATGAGCAGCAGGCCGGCCGTGGTCTCGATGACGGCCGTGAGCACGAGCGCGAGCTGCCCGCCGACGAGGCCGAACGTGAGCACGCCCCACGTCGCCTCGACGAGCGGCTCGAGCGGGCTCACGCCGGGGATGAACTTCAGCGCGCCGAAGACGACGAACACGGCGCCGAGCGCGACGCGCAGGGCCGGGATGCTCCAGCGCTCGAGGAACGCCTTGAGCGCTCCCTCGGCATCGGCGAGACGGGCGGCGAGCGAGCGGCGGTCGGCCGAGCGGCGCGTGCCGGCCTGCGAGAGGCCGTGCGCGGAGATGGTGGTCATGACGGAGTGCTCCTTCCAGAGCGGTCGGGTGCTGGGTGGCGGATGCCGCAGAATGCGACGTCTCCCAGTGAACGACCGGGGCGGGGGTCGCCGGATCAGTGTCCGCGCGGGAACCCGCGGAGGGACGTCCCCGTTTCCGGGCGCGGGCCCACCCGGGTCGCGCCTCCGGGCGTGCCCGCAGTCGTCCCCCGTCCGGGGGATCCTGCTCGCGAGGGCTGGTCGCGACGGCTTCGCACGTGCTGCAATGGCGCATGGCCGACGTCATGATCGCCGTGATGCCCTTCGCGGGGCACGTCGCACCGATCGCGGCGGTCGCCGCCGCGTTCGTCGAGGCGGGCCACCGGGTCCGCGTCTACACGGGCCGCGCCTACGCCGACCGGTTCGCCGCGCTCGGCGCCGAGGTCGTCCTCTGGTCGGCCGCACCCGACTTCGACGAGCACGACCTCGCCGCGACCTTCCCCACCCTGCGGGACCGGAAGGGTCCACGACAGCTGCTCGCGAACGTCGAGCACCTGTTCGTCGGCACCGGCGCGGCGCAGGGCGACGACCTCGTCGCGGCGTACGGGCAGCGGCCGTGGGACGTGATCGTCGCCGACGGGCTCAGCCTCGGCATGCACTTCGCGGCCGAGCGCACCGGCACACCGTCCGTCACCGTGAGCATCGTCCCGCTCTCCATCCCGACCCCCGAGCTCCCGCCGCCGATCCTCCCGCTCCGTCCGGCCCGGGGACCGCTCGGCCGGATCCGCGATCGGGTCCTGAACTCGACGCTCAGGCTGGCGGCCCGTGGCGTCCAGCGCGCGTACGACGCGCAGCGCGCGGCATCCGGGCTGCCGCCGACCGATGCGCCGCTCGACGCCGCATGGCACTCCCCCGACCTCGTCTGCGCCTCCGGCGTTCCCGAGCTGGAGTTCCCGCGATCCGGCTGGCCCGTGCGGATCGAGTTCGTCGGCGCGCTCGCCCCGACGGGATCGATCCGCCCCGATCCGCCCGACTGGTGGGCGCAGCTGCCGGAGGATCGTCCGATCGTGCACGTCACGCAGGGCACGCTCAACGTCGACCCCGACGACCTCATCCGGCCGGCGTTCGCGGCCCTCGGTCGGCAGCCCGTCTCGATCGTGGCGACGACTGGCCGCGCCGACGCGCCCGAGCTGCCGATCCCGGCTCCGCCGAACGCGTACGTCGCCGGACTCGTCGACTACGCAGCGCTGCTGCCCCGCCTCGACGCGATGGTCACCAACGGCGGGTGGGGCGGCGTGCTCGCGGCGCTCTCGCACGGCATCCCGCTCATCGTCGCCGGCGGCGACATCGACAAGCCGGTCATCGCGGCGCGGGTGGCGTGGGCGGGAGCGGGCATCGACCTCCGCACCGGCAGGCCGTCGCCGCGGGCGATCCTGCGCGCGTGGCGGCGGCTCTCATCGGACCCGTCCTACCGGGAACGTGCAGAGGCGATCGGGCGCGCGCTGCGCGCGCACGACGGTCCGCGCGAGGTCGTCGCGCACACGATGGAGCTCGTCGAACGCCGCCGAAGCGAGCTCCCGGTCGCGCCCGCGACCTGACGACGGCCGACGCCCGCCGACCGTCAGCCCTTCGCGTGCGAGACGGCCGCCAGCAGGCCGTTCACGAAGCCCGCCGAGTCATCCGTCGACAGCACCGTCGCCGCCTCGACCGCCTCGGAGATCGCGACCGGGTCCGGGACCTCGTCGTTGTAGACGATCTCCCACACGCCGATGCGCAGGAGCGCGCGATCGACCGCGGGCATCCGCTCGAGCGTCCACCCGCGCGAGTGCGTGGTGATGAGCTCGTCGATCTCCTCGCGGTGGTCGACGATGCCATCGACGATCTCGCGCGCGTAGAGCCACGACGCCTGACGCTCGGGCTCGTTCACGGCCCGCTCGGCCTCGGCCACGAGCACCTGCTCGACCGGGACCTGGCGCATGTCGGCCGAGTACAGCATGTCGAGGGCGCGCTTGCGCGCCTTCGTGCGGGCGCTCACTAGTCGTTCACGCGGCCGAGGTAGTCGCCCGAGCGGGTGTCGACCTTGACCTTGGTGCCGGTCTCGAGGAACAGCGGGACCTGGATCTCGTAGCCGGTCTCGACGGTCGCCGGCTTGGTGCCGCCGGTCGAGCGGTCGCCCTGCAGGCCCGGCTCGGTGTAGGTGATCTCGAGCACGACCGACGCGGGCAGCTCGACGTAGAGCGGGTTGCCGTTGTTCAGCGCGATCGTCACCGACTGGTTCTCGAGCATGAAGTTCGCGGCGTCGCCGACGGTCGCCGCGGGCACGGTGAGCTGGTCGTAGTCGGTCTGGTCCATGAACACGAAGCCGTCGCCGTCGTTGTAGAGGTACGTGAAGTCGCGACGGTCGACGTTCTCGACGTCGACCTTGGCACCCGCGTTGTACGTCTTGTCGACGACCTTGCCGGTCACGACGTTCTTCAGCTTGGTGCGCACGAACGCACCGCCCTTGCCGGGCTTGACGTGCTGGAACTCGACGACGCTCCAGAGCTGGCCGTCGATGTTCAGGACGACGCCGTTCTTGATGTCAGCGGTGGATGCCATGGAAGTGCTTTCCGTTCGATGGAGGGGAAGTCTCTGGGCACGCCGAAGGGCATGCGACTGGTCGAGTGTAGTCGACTCAGCTGGGCGACCGCAGGGCAGCGCGCAGGAGCCAGTCGACCGCGAGCCGGTACGATTCGGCGCCGAAGCCCGCGATCACGCCCGACGCGACGCCCGAGATCACGCTGGTGTGACGGAACGCCTCGCGCGCGTGCGGGTTCGACAGGTGCACCTCGACGAGCGGCACGCCCGCGGTCGTCAGTTGCGCCGCCGCGTCGCGGAGCGCGTAGCTGTAGTGCGTGAACGCCGCCGGGTTCAGCACGACCGGCAGACGGCGATCGACCGCCTCGTGGATCCAGCCGATGAGCTCGCCCTCGTCGTCGGTCTGGCGCAGGTCGATCTCGACCTCGTCGGGAACGGATGCCCTGAGGCTCGCGCCGATGTCGGCGAGCGTCTCCGAGCCGTACACCTCGGGTTCGCGCGTGCCGAGTCGGCCGAGGTTCGGCCCGTTCAGGACGAGGATCGTGGTCATGCCCGAAGCCTAGCGGCGCGGCATCCGTCGCCAGACCCCGCGCCCGGACCGGTGCGCGCCCCGGTACTCAGGACGCGATCTCCTGGTACGCCGCGAAGAGCAGCGACTGGTCGGGCGCGAGCATGACCGTGGGCTTGGCGAGGTCGTCGAGCACGATGAAGCGCAGCTGGCCCGCCCGGGCCTTCTTGTCGCGCTGCATGGTCGCGAGGAGCGTGTTCCAGCGGCCCGCCGGGTAGGACGTCGGCAGGCTCAGCAGGTCGAGCACGCGCTTGTGCCGGTCCGCGACCTCGTCGGAGAGCCGCCCCGAGAGGCGCCCGAGCTCGGCGGCGAACGCCATGCCGACCGCGACGGCGGCGCCGTGGCGCCACTGGTAGCGCTCGGCGTGCTCGACCGCGTGGCCGAGCGTGTGGCCGTAGTTGAGGATCTCGCGGAGGCCCTGCTCGGTGAAGTCCTCGCTCACGACGTCCGCCTTCATCCGGATCGCGAGCTCGACCACGCGCCGGAACTCGGGCGTCGCCGGGTCGGTCGCGACCTCGGGGTCGGCCTCGATCACGTCGAGGATCTCGGGGTAGCGGATGAACCCGGCCTTCACGATCTCGGCGAAGCCGGCGAGGATCTCGTTCTTCGGCAGCGTGTCGAGCAGCTCGAGGTCGCACAGCACCTCGGCGGGCGCATGGAAGGCGCCGACCAGGTTCTTGCCCTCGTTCGTGTTGATGCCCGTCTTGCCGCCGACAGCCGCGTCGACCATGCCGAGCACCGTCGTCGGCACCTGCACGATGCGGACGCCGCGGAGCCACGTCGCGGCGACGAAGCCCGCGAGGTCGGTGATCGCTCCCCCGCCGAAGCCGACGACCACGTCGGTCCGCGTGAAGTCGGCCTGGCCGAGGATCTGCCAGCAGAACGCCGCGACCTCGACGCGCTTGGCCTGCTCGGCGTCGGGGACCTCGGCGAGGAGGACCTCGAACCGATCGGCGAGCTTCTCCCGGAGCGCCGCGGCGCGCGCGCCGAGCGTGGCCGGGTGCACGATGAGCACCTTGCGGGCCGAGGAACCGATCGCCTCGGCGAGCCCGTCGACGACGCCGCGCCCGATGCGCACGTCGTAGCCTTCTTCGCCGCCGACCCGGATCACCGTCGCCTCGTACTCGCTCATGCGCGTCCTCCTGCCCACTCGGTGATCTCCTCGACGATCCGCGCGACCGAGCGACGCGTGGTGTCGATGCTGAGGCCGGCGACCTCGTCGTACAGGGGGCGGCGCTCCTCGCGGATCCGGGTCCAGCGCTCGAGCCCGCCGTCGGCGAGCAGCGGCCGGGTGCCGCCGCTGAGCCTCGGCGCGACGGCCTCGGGCCTGACGTCGAGCCGGACGACCGCGAGGCCCGCGAGGTCGGCACGGGTGTCGGCGTCGAGCACGGCACCGCCGCCGAGCGAGACGACCGCCGCTTCGCGCAGCGCCTCGGCGACCACCTCGCGCTCGAGCACCCGGAAGGCCGCCTCGCCGTCGCGCTCGAAGATCTGCTCGATGGGACCGTGGCGCTCGACGATGCGCTGGTCGGTGTCGATGAACGGCGCGCCGACCGATGCCGCGAGCCGGGCGCCCACGCGGGACTTGCCGGAGCCCATCGGCCCGACGAGCACGATCGGCAGCGGCACCGCGCGCCGCCCACCGGGCACGACGCTCGGTGCGGACGGCTCAGGCACGGACCGCGCCGTCGGCGACCTCGCTCGCGAGCGCGTCGGGGATCGCCGCGAGGTACCCCTCGAGGTTGCGCCGCGTCTCGCCCACCGAGTCGCCGCCGAACTTCTCGAGCACCGCGTTCGCGAGGGTCAGCGCGACCATGGCCTCGGCGACGACGCCGGCCGCCGGGACGGCGCAGACGTCGGAGCGCTGGTGGTGGGCGGGCGCGGGTTCGCCGGTCGCGACGTCGATCGTCGGGAGGGCGTGCGGCACGGTCGCGATCGGCTTCATGCCTGCCCGCACGCGCAGCACCGTCCCGGTCGACATGCCGCCCTCGGTGCCGCCCGCGCGGTCGCTCGCGCGAACGATGCGGCCGTCGGCCAGGTGCAGCTCGTCGTGCGCGGCCGAGCCGCGTCGGCGCGTGGTCTCGAAGCCGTCGCCGACCTCCACGCCCTTGATGGCCTGGATGCCCATGAGCGAGGCCGCGAGCTGCGCGTCGAGACGGCGGTCCCAGTGCACGTGCGAGCCGAGTCCCGGCGGGAGCCCGTACGCGAGCACCTCGACGACCCCGCCGAGCGTGTCGCCGTCCTTGTGCGCGGCGTCGACCTCGGCCACCATCCGCTCGCTCGTCGCCGCGTCGAAGCAGCGCAGCGGGTCGGCGTCGAGCCGGTCCACATCGGACGGCATCGGCAGCTCGCTGCCCTCGGGCACCTGGACCGGGCCGATGGCGACCGTGTGCGAGACGAGGCGGATGCCGAGCTCGGCGAGGAACGACCGAGCGACGGCGCCGAGGGCCACGCGCGCGGCGGTCTCGCGCGCACTCGCGCGCTCGAGCACCGGCCGTGCCTCGTCGAAGCCGTACTTCTGCATGCCGACGAGGTCGGCGTGCCCCGGGCGCGGGCGCGTGAGCGGCGCGCCACGTCCGCGGCCGAGCGCCTCCGCATCGACCGGCTCGGGGCTCATCACCTGCTGCCACTTGGGCCACTCGGTGTTGCCGATCCGCAGCGCCACGGGGCTGCCGAGGGTCAGCCCGTGCCTGACGCCGCCCGAGACGGCCAGCTCGTCCTGCTCGAACTTCATGCGCGCACCTCGGCCGTAGCCGAGCTTGCGGCGCGCCAGATCGGCGCGGATGTCATCGAGGGAGACGGGGATGCCTGCGGGGAGGCCTTCGAGGATCGCGACGAGTTCGGGGCCGTGCGATTCCCCGGCGGTGAGCCAACGGAGCATGACCACCATCCTCCCACAGCGGCGTCAGAGGCTCCGGCGCATGACGTCGAGCACCGCGACCTCGTCGGGCAGTGGCTCGAACGGGTCGCCCGACACGAAGATGCGCACTTGGAGCAGCGCCTGGTGCAGGAGCATCCCGAGCCCGTGGGTCACCCTCCCCTCGCGATCGAGCCACGCGGCCGCGAGCGCCGACGGCCACGGGTCGTACGCGACGTCGAGCAGCACCGCCGACTCGACGAGGGCGTCGGACGGCGCGACGCCGAGGTCGGTCCCGCCCGGCACGGTGCTCACGACGAGCTCGGCGGATGACGCGTCCGCGAGCCCGTCGAGCGGGCGCACGCGGACCACGAGCCCCAGTCGGCGCCCGAGCTCCTGGACGCCGATCGCGCGATCCGGATTCCGCGCCAGCACGTCGACCTCGGCCGCACCGAGCTCGGCGATCGCGACAAGCGCCGAGGAGGCCGTCGCACCTCCGCCGATGAGCACCGCCCGGTGGACCCGCTCGAGATCGGCCTCCCCGAGCGTGCGCACGATGCCGCCGATGTCCGTGTTGAACCCCTGGATCGAGCCGTCGTCGGCGAACCGCACGGTGTTGGCCGCGCCCGCGAGTTCCACGAGCCGGTCGGCGCCGTCGAGGTGGTCGAGCACCTCGTGCTTGAGGGGCATGGTCAGCGACAGGCCGCGCCACGCGGCATCCGCATCGTCTCGGACCCGCTCGAGGAACCCGGCGAACCCGCCGGACTGCACCTCGATCGCGTCGTAGCGCCAGTCGAGCCCGAGCCGCTCGTACGCCGCCCGATGCAGCGCCGGGCTCTTCGAATGCCCGATCGGCGAGCCGAGCACGGCGAGCCGGACCGGGCGCGGCGGCGCGGTGGGGTTCGTCTCGCCGGGCGTCGTCTCCATCGCTGCCTATCCGTTCTCGTCGAGGTAGCGCAGGAACTCCTCGACCGCCGCCTCGTGCTCCTCGAGCGTGGCCGAGAACACGGTCTCGCCGGTCTCGAGGTTCACGGTCACGAAGTACAGCCACGGCCCGTCGGCCGGATTCTGCGCGGCGTCGATCGCGACGTCGCCGGGATTGCCGATCGGCCCCGGCGGCAGGCCCGGGTGCACGTACGTGTTGTACGGGTTCGAGGCGTCGGCGCGCTCGGCGTCGGTGGTCGTGACGACCGTGTCGTCGCCGGTGCCGTAGTGCACGGTCGAGTCGAACTGCAGCAGCTGCGACGGGAACTGGTTCGCGTCGAGCCGGTTCCGGATGACGCGCGAGACCTTGTACGCGTCCTCCTCCGAGCCCGCCTCGCGCTCGATCATCGAGGCGATGATCACCGTCTCCCAGCGGTCCTCCGGTGCGACCCCGGCCTCATCGAGCGCCTGGAACGACCGGTCGACGAGGGTCTGCACGACCACCTCGGCGGTGACGTCGGGTCCGAAGGTGTAGGTCGCCGGGAACAGGAAACCCTCGACGCTGGTGGCCTCGGCCGGCAGGCCGAGCGCCTGCGGGTCGGATGCCGCGGCCTCGAGGTCCTCGACCGGGATCCCGGTCGCGGCGGCGGCGTTCGCGAGCGCGTCGCGGGCCCACAGGCCCTCCTGGATCACGAACGTGTTCTCGAGCTTGTTCTCGGGGTCGAGCAGCGCGTCCAGCGCGTCCGAGGCGCTCATCCGGTTCGCCATCCGGTAGGCGCCGGGGTAGAAGATCGGCTGCTCGGACCGGCTGGTGACTTCCTCGATGAAGGCCTCCGATGAGGCGACGATGTCCTGCTCCTCGAGGTTGGCCGCGATGGTCTCGCCGCCGTCGCCCTCGTTGATCATGAAGACGACCTCGCCGCTGCCGGCGCCCGAGTAGTCCTCTGGCGGCTGGAAGCGTTCCATGAGCGAGGTGATCGGCCCCTGGAGGAAGAAGGCCGCCCCCGCGACGAGCGCTCCGAGCACGATCAGCGCGATGAGGCATCCCCACGCACCGCGTCGACGGCGGTTCGGTTCACGTTCGTGCTCCTCGAACTCCCACGCCGCCGCGGCACGTCGGTCGGAACGGGACGGGCGCGACGCGTCGTCGCCCAAGTCTGCGAACGGGTCCTGGTCGTGCGGATCGGTCTCGGCGACGATGCCGCGTCCGCCGGTCGGCGGCCACTCCTCCGACGCGGCTCCGGCGCGTGCGCGAAGCGGGCCTGCGTATGCCGCGGCGAGCGTGTCGTCGGTGGCGTAGTGCGCATCGTCGCCGGCGGCGTAGTACGGATCGTCGCCGGCGCCGTAGCCGGGGACGACCTCGTCGTCCCAGCGTTCCACCGGCTCGCGCGCCGGCGGCGCAACCGGGTGCTGGCCCGGCAGTCCCGCCGGGCCGCTCGGCGCGACGCGAGCGGGCTGCGGCGGCGGCACCTGCTGCCGGCTCCGGATCTGCGGGTCGGGCCGCTGCGCCGCCTGGGCGGCGCGCCATTCCGCCTCGGCCGCGCGCTCCGCCTCGTCGGCCGCGGCCCGCCGCGCCTCCATGGCGGCCTGTCGTCGGGCGGCCTCCGCTGCCGCTGCGCGCTGGGCCTCGTCGGCCGCCGCGCGCCGCTCATCCTCCGCGGCCGCGCGCTGGGCCGCCTCCGCCGCCTGGCGCTGCTCCATCTCCCGCAGTTCCCGTCGGGTCCTCGGCGCCGAGGGCTGCGGATCGGTCGACGGCGGTGTGGGGGCGGAGCCGCGTCGACGCTCTGGGGGGAGCTGGGTCACGAGGTCAGGAGCCTTCCTCGACGGGGATGGTGCGTCCGGGGGCGGTGCCCGATGCCCGTTCGGCATCGATGGCATGTTGCAGAATGATAACGGCTGCGGCTTGGTCGATGATCGGACGCTGCTTCTTGGCGGACTTCCCCGCTGATCGGAGCGCCTGCTGGGCGCTCACCGTCGACATCCGCTCGTCGACGAGACGCACTGGGGCCCCGGCCTCCGCGAGCCGCTCGGCGAACCCGACGGCATCGGCCGTCGACGCCGTCGACTGCCCCGACAACGAGAGCGGGTTCCCGACCACGAGCTCGACGGCCTCGTACTCGGCGGCCAGGTCGAGTACACGACTGATGTCGGAACCGTCGTCGTCTGCGCGACGCGCGACCGTCTCGACGGGAACGGCGAGGATCGCCGACGGATCGCAGCGCGCCACGCCGATGCGCGCTCGGCCGACGTCGATGCCGAGTCGCGCACCGGGTCGCACGATCAGGCTCCCGCTGCGGTTCGTGCGGCCCCGAGCGCGGCGGGGATCGCGCCGAGGTCGGTACCGCCGCCCTGCGCGAGGTCGGGCTTGCCGCCGCCGCCGCCGCCGAGCGCCGCGGCCATGGCCTTCGCGATCGTGCCGGCGTTCGCACCCGCGTCGCGAGCAGTGGGCGACGTGGCCGCGATCGCGAGCGGCTTGCCGCCGACCTCGCCGATCAGGGCGACGACGGATGCCGCGTCGCCCAGCCTGCCGCGGACGGCCGTCGCGAGCGAGCGCAGCTCGTCGCCCGAGCCGAGCGGGCCGACCGCCTCCGTGACGATCAGCAGGTCGCCGACGCGCTCCGCCTTCGACGCCAGGTCGGGCACGCGGTCGTTCAGGGCCTTCGACTCGTACGCCTGGATCTTCTTCTCGGCGGCCTTGAGGCTCGCGACGAGCTCGCCGACGCGGTCGACCAGCAGTTCCGGACGCGTCTTCAGCGTGCCGGTGAGCTCCTGCACGAGTGCGCGTTCGGCGGCGAACCGGGCGAACGCATCCCGGCCGACGAGGGACTCGACACGGCGGTTCGACGCACCCACCGAGGACTCGCCGACGATGTTGATCATGCCGACCTCCGCGCTGCGGGCGACGTGCGTGCCCGCGCAGAGCTCGCGCGACCAGGGGCCGCCGATGTCGACGACGCGCACGACGTCGCCGTACTTCTCGCCGAACAGGGCCATCGCGCCGAGCGCCTTCGCCTCATCGATGGGCATCTCGCGGGTGACGACCTCGAGGTTCTCGCGCACGGCGCCGTTCGCGACCTCCTCGATCTCGCTGCGCGTCTCGGCCGACAGGGCCTGGTTCCAGCCGTAGTCGAGTCGGAGGTAGCCCGCCTTGTTGAACGAACCGGACTGGTGCGCGGTGGGTCCGAGCACCTGGCGGAGCGCCGCGTGCACGAGGTGCGTGCCGGAGTGCGCCTGCGTCGCACCGCGACGGTAGTCCTCGTCGACGATGCTCGTCGCCGGGACGCCGACCCCGACCTCGCCCGTGGTGACCTTCACCGTGTGGCTGATGAGCCCCTTCACGGGCTTCTGCACGTCGAGCACCTGCAGCTCGAAGCCGTCGCCCACGATGCGGCCCTGGTCGGGCGCCTGGCCGCCGGACTCGGCGTACAGCGACGTCTCCGCGAGGATCACCTCGGCCGTCTGGCCGGCCGAGGCCGCTGCGACCGGGCGGCCGTCGACGAGGATGCCGAGCACGCTCGAGTCGGTCACGAGGTCGGTGTAGCCCGTGAAGACGGTCTCGCCCTTCGCGCGGAAGTCGCTGTAGACCGACAGGTCGGCGAGGACCTTCTTCTTCGACTTCGCGTCGGCCTTCGCGCGCGAGCGCTGGTCGGCCATGAGCGTGTCGAACGCCGGGCGATCCACCGCGAGCCCGGCCTCCTCGGCCATCTCGAGCGTGAGCTCGATCGGGAAGCCGTAGGTGTCGTGCAGGAGGAACGCGGTGTCGCCCGCGAGCTGCTCCGCGCCATCCGCCTTCGTCTTCGCCACCGCGGTGTCGAGGATCGCCGTGCCCGCGGTGAGCGTGCGGAGGAAGGTCGCCTCCTCGCCGAGCGCGAGCTGCTCGATCTGCGTGTAGCTCGTCGCGACCTCGGGGTACGCGGCCTTCATCGCGTCGCGCGACGCGGCGAAGAGCTCGCGGAACGTCGGCCCCTCGACGCCGAGCAGGCGCATCGCGCGGATGCTGCGGCGGAGCAGTCGTCGGAGGATGTAGCCGCGGCCCTCGTTCGACGGTGTCACGCCGTCGCTCATGAGCATGAGGGAGGAGCGGATGTGGTCGGCGATGACGCGCATGCGCACGTCGTCCTCGTGGTCGGCGCCGTAGCGACGACCGGAGAGGCGCGCGGCGGCGTCGAGGACGGGCCGGACCTGGTCGATCTCGTACATGTTGTCGACGCCCTGCTTGATGAACGCGACGCGCTCGAGGCCCATGCCGGTGTCGATGTTCTTCTTCGGCAGCTCCTTCACGATCGTGAAGTCGACCTTCGACTTCACGTCGGCGATCAGGTACTGCATGAAGACGAGGTTCCAGATCTCGACGTACCGGTCGTCGTCGGTCGCCGGGCCGCCGTCGATGCCGTACTCGGGGCCGCGGTCGAAGAAGATCTCGGAGCAGGGGCCCGCAGGGCCGGGCTGGCCGGTGTGCCAGTAGTTTGTGTCCTTGCCGAGGCCCTGGATGCGCTCGTCGGGCAGGCCCGCGACGCGCTTCCAGATCTCGCGCGCCTCGTCGTCGTCCTCGTAGACCGTGACCCAGAGGTCCTTCGGGTCGAAGCCGTAGCCGCCCTCGGCCTCGGAGGTCGTGAGGAGCTCCCACGCGGCGGTGATCGCCCCCTCCTTGAAGTAGTCGCCGAAGGAGAAGTTGCCGTTCATCTGGAAGAACGTGCCGTGACGAGGGGTCTTGCCGACCTCCTCGATGTCGTTGGTGCGGATGCACTTCTGCACGCTCGTGGCGCGAGGATACGGCGCCGGCACGACCCCGGTGAGGTACGGCACGAACGGCACCATTCCGGCGACCGTGAACAGCAGCGACGGGTCGTCGGACACGAGCGAGGCCGACGGCACGACCGTGTGGCCCCGCGCGGCGAAGAAGTCAAGCCAGCGCTGGCGGATCTCGGCAGTCTGCATGGTTCCGTTCTGGTTTCGTGGGGATGGTGGAACGTCCCGCGCCCGGCGCGGGATGCGTCGCGCGCCGCGTCTAGTGGTCCTCGGCCGCCCGGAGCTCGGCCTCGCGCGCGTGGTAGCCCTCGGCGACCGCACGGCCGAAGGCCCGCGCCTTGGCGTCGATTCCCTCGAAGAACTCACGGCCCTGCGCCGTGCGGTTGACCTGGTGCGCGACCGCGAACCCGGCCGCGACGCCGACGGTGAACCACAGGATGCTCTTCACGTCTCACTCCTCGAGGGGTCGTTGCGCCGCGCAGTGCGCACGCATCCCCTCAGTCTAGGGCGTGCGACGGATGCCGCGGGGAGACGACGAACGGGGCCGCGGCGAACCGCGACCCCGTTCGGGCGAACCGCCGACTAGCGGGCGGCGTAGTACTCGACGACGAGCTGGACGTCACACGTGACGGGCACCTCGGCGCGCTTCGGGCGACGCACGAGCGTGGCCTGCAGCTTGTCGAGCTCGACCTCGAGGTAGCCCGGGGTCTTGGGGAGCACGTCGACGTGGCCGCCGGCCGCCGCGACCTGGAACGGCTCGCTGCCCTCGGAGCGCTGCTTGACGCCCACGACCTGGCCCGGCTTCACGCGGAACGACGGACGGTCGACGATCTTGCCGTCGACGGTGATGTGGCGGTGCACGACGAACTGGCGGGCCTGCGAGATGGTGCGGGCGAAGCCGGCGCGGAGCACGAGCGCGTCGAGGCGCATCTCGAGCAGCTCGACCAGGTTCTCACCGGTCAGGCCGTCGGTGCGGCGGGCCTCGTTGAACGCGATGCGGAGCTGCTTCTCGCGGATGCCGTACTGGGCGCGCAGGCGCTGCTTCTCGCGGAGGCGCACGGCGTAGTCGGAGTCCTGCTTGCGCTTGGTGCGGCCGTGCTCACCGGGAGCGTACGGACGCTTCTCCATGTACCGGGCGGCCTTCGGGGTGAGGGCGACGCCGAGCGCACGGGAGAGACGGGTCTTGCTACGGGACTGGTTGGTCACGATGTCCTTTCGGAGGATTCTCAAACGGTGTGGTTCCGGGCGCGCCGAGCGCCGGAAAGACGATGTTCAGAGGGGTTCGCCACGGGGCGACCGGCTACAGGTCGCATCCCTTCGCCGTGGAGACCGCGCAGCCGCACGCGAGAATCTGGCTTCAGGCCAGCGTCGATCGTACCATGAGCGGCCCGTCAGCGCTCACCGCGCACGATGCGGCGGAGCTTCGCGAGGCGAGCCGCGACCTCGCGCTCGTTGCCGTGCTCGGTCGGCGTGTAGTACACGGCCCCGCGGAGCGGGTCGGGCAGGTACTGCTGCGGGACCACGCCGATCGGGTCGTCGTGCGGGTAGGCGTACCCCGTTCCGTGGCCGAGACGCTTCGCACCGGGGTAGTGCGCGTCGCGCAGGTGCTTCGGGACGCGACCGGCGCGGCCGGCCCTGACATCGGCGAGTGCGGCGTCGATCCCGAGGTAGGCGGCGTTCGACTTCGGTGCGGTCGCGAGGTGCACGACGGCCTGCGCGAGCGGGATCCGCCCCTCGGGCATGCCGATGTACTGCACCGCATCGGCCGCCGCGACCGCGACGCCCAGTGCGGTCGGGTCGGCCATGCCGACGTCCTCCGAGGCCAGGACGATGATGCGGCGCGCGATGAACCGCGGGTCCTCACCGGCCTCGATCATCCGCGCCAGGTAGTGCAGCGCCGCGTCGACGTCGCTGCCGCGCACCGACTTGATGAAGGCGCTGATGACGTCGTAGTGCTCGTCGCCGTCGCGGTCGTAGCGCAGGAGTGCGCGATCCACGGCGCGAGCGACCACCTCGGGGGTGATCACCGGCGGTGTCGCCGCCTCCTCGTCCATCTCGCTCAGCGCCGAGGTGGACGCCGCCTCGAGCGCGGTGAGCGCCCGCCGCGCGTCGCCCGATGCCAGCCGAACGATGGCGGCGCGCGCCTCGGGCGCGAGTTCGACCCGCCCGCCGAGGCCGCGCGGATCTGCGACGGCACGGTCGACGAGCATCGCGAGTTCGTCGTCGTCGAGCGTCTCGAGGGTGAGCAGGAGCGATCGCGAGAGCAGGGGCGAGATCACCGAGAACGACGGGTTCTCGGTCGTCGCCGCGACGAGGATCACCCAGCCGTTCTCGACTCCGGGCAGCAGCGCGTCCTGTTGGGCCTTGGTGAAGCGGTGGATCTCGTCGAGGAACAGCACCGTCGAGACGCCGTAGAGGTCACGGTCGGCGCGGGCCGCCTCCATCACCTGCCGGACGTCGCGAACGCCGGCCGTGACCGCCGAGAGTTCGACGAACTTGCGGCCGGAGGAACGCGCGATCGCCTGGGCCAGCGTCGTCTTGCCCGTGCCGGGCGGACCCCACAGGATCACCGAGACCGCCCCGGACTCCCCCGTGCGGTCGGCGGCGAGCGCGACGAGCGGCGAACCCGGCGTCAGGAGGTGCTGCTGGCCGGCCACCTCGTCGAGGCTCCGCGGCCGCATTCGCACCGCGAGGGGGGTCGCGCCCGCGCGCAACCCCTGGACCGAATCCACCATGCCGTCCAGCGTAATCGCGCGCACCGACACGGCCCGCTCCCCCGCGCGCGGCAGGATTCGCCCCGGAATGCCGCGGTTGCGTAGGCTCTCCTCCGCAGGATTCCCCCCGAAGGAGCAGCGTGGCAACGAACGACCGTCAGGCGCGCGAGGAGCGCTCGCGCCTCCGCACCTACCAGGCCCGCCAGGAGGTCCACCGGCGCGCGGTGCGTCGCCGGACGCGCGACAACGTGATCGCCGGAGTGGCGCTCGTGGTGGTGCTCGCCCTCGCCACCGCGGCGCAGCTGTTCTACTTCTCCGGCGGCCCCGGCACGCCGGAGGCGGAGCCCACCCCCACGCCGACGCCGAGCGCCGAGGCCGCCGAGGTGCCCTCGCCCGACCTGGCCGAGGACCGCACGTGGGTCGGTGCGCTGACGCTCAACGACACGACGCTCTCGATCGAACTCGACGGCGCCGCGGCGCCGCAGGCGGTCGCGAGCACGGTCAGCCTCGCCGACTCCGGCTTCTACGACGGCCTCACCTGCCACCGGCTCACCACGGAGGGCATCTTCGTGCTGCAGTGCGGCGACCCGAACGGCGACGGCTCGGGCGGCCCCGGGTACAGCTACGGCCCGATCGAGAACGCCCCCGCCGACGACGTCTACCCCGCCGGGACCATCGCCATGGCTCGGCAGGGCGGAGCCGCCGAGAGCCAGGGCAGCCAGTTCTTCATCGTCTACGAGGACTCGACGATCCCCTCGGACGCCGCGGGCGGGTACGCAGTGATCGGCCGCGTGACCGACGGCCTGGACGCGCTGCGAGCCGACATCACCGACCAGGGCGTCGCCGACGACGCGACCGACGGTGCTCCGGTCCGGCCGGTGAGCATCACGTCGTTCGTCGTCGAGTGAGCGGCGGCGTCCGGCGTGCCTCCGCCGGACGGACACGGTCCTCGGGGGTGCAATAGGCTTGATGCCGTCATCCGCCGCGCACGCGGCATCCGCACGACGACAGGGTGAGTTCGTGACCGATTCAGCACAGCAACCGTGGGGCCGCGTCGACGAGACGGGCACCGTCTTCGTGCGGACCAGCGAGGGCGAGCGCGAGGTCGGGCAGTACCCCGACGCGACGCCTGAAGAGGCGCTGGCGTACTTCGAGCGCAAGTACGCCGACCTCGCGGGCGCGGTCGGACTGCTCGAGCAGCGGGTGCGGCGCGGGGCGCCCGCGGCGGATGTCGCCAAGGCCGTCGCCACGCTCCAGGCGAGCGTCGCCGACGCCCACGCCGTCGGCGACCTCGAGTCGCTCACGCGCCGTCTCGAGGCGCTCTCCGGCACGACGCAGGAGCTCACCGCGCAGCAGCAGGCCGAAGCGAAGGCCGCGCTCGCCGACGCGATCGCCGAGCGCACCCGCATCGTCGAGGAGGCCGAAGGCCTCGCCGCGCAGGACCCGTCGAAGACCCAGTGGAAGCAGACCTCCGCCGAGCTCGACGCCCTGTTCGCGCGCTGGCAGCAGCACCAGCAGGAGGGCCCCCGCCTGCCCAAGGGCGAGGCGAACGAGCTCTGGAAGCGGTTCCGCGCCGCGCGCTCGACGATCGAGCAGCACCGCAAGGCGTTCTTCGCCGAGCTCGACGCGGCCCACCGCGAAGTGCGCCAGCGCAAGCAGCGCCTCATCGAGCGTGCGGAGGCACTCGCGCCGCGCGGCGCCGACGGCGTGGTCGAGTACCGGTCGCTTCTCGACGAGTGGAAGCAGGCGGGCCGAGCCGGCAAGAAGGTCGACGACGCACTCTGGGCGAAGTTCAAGGCCGCGGGCGACGTGCTCTTCCAGGCCAAGGCCGAGATCGACGCGAAGGACGACGAGGAGTACCGCGCGAACCTCACGCAGAAGCTCGCACTCCTCGACGAAGCCGACGCACTGCTCTCCTCGAAGGACGCGCGCGCCGCGCGCGCCACGCTCAACGGCATCCAGCGCCGCTGGGACGAGATCGGGCGCGTGCCGCGCGATCAGGTCCGAACCGTCGAGGACCGCCTCCGCAAGGTCGAGAACCACGTCCGCACCCTCGAGGACGAGCGCTGGGAGCGTGACGACCCCGAGAAGAAGGCGCGATCCGAGGGCATGCTCGGCCAGTTGCACGACGCGATCGCCAAGCTCGAGGCCGAGCTCGCCGAGGCCGAGGCCGCCGGCGATGCGAAGGCCGTCGCCGCCGCGCGCGAGGCGCTCGATGCCCGCCGGGCGTGGCTGAAGGCCGTCGGCGGCTGAGCCTCGCCATCCTCACTCGACCCGTCGTCGCGCTCGCGGCGGCGGGTCGAGTCGCTCCCCCCGGTCATCGCGGGACGCTGCACCCCGCATTCCACAGGCCTCAGCGGTGATCCACAACCTGCGACGATCGTCTCCCGCGGTCGCGGCGCATGCCGCAACATGGCTCGCATGTCCCGACTCCCCTCCGTCCTCGACGTCGACGACCTTCCCCTGGCCGAGCTCTGCGCCGCCCGACTCGACGGCGAGGTGATGCGGATCGGCGCCGGCTGGTGCCCGATCGACGAACCCGACCTTCCGGGCCTCCGTGCCGCATCGGTGGCCCCGCGCCTGCCGGCGCCCTTCGTCATCGAGCGCCGCTCCGCGGCGTGGGTGCACGGGGCGCTGCCTGCTCCGCCGCCGGCCGCGGAATGCTGCGTCCCGCACGCCGAACGCGTGGCCACCCGATCGCTGCCGGCGGGCATGATCCTGCGCGAGGTCGCGATCGAGGCCCATGACATCGTCGTCATCGGCGGCATCCGCTGCACCACCCTGCACCGCACCGTCTACGACCTCGTCCGCGACGCCGATCCCGGCCACGACGTCGTCGGCATCGTCGCGGCCCTGCTCGTGGTCGATCGCTCAGCGGGCGAGGCGGTGCGAACCCGCCTGGAGCAGGCCCACCGCCTGCCGCACAAGGCGGCCGCGCTCGCGCGCCTCACCGAGGCCGAGGTCGTTGCGGCGTCACCGCCGTCCGCCGCGGCTCAGCCGTCGCTCACCCGGTAGACGTCGTAGACGGCGTCGATGCGGCGCACGGCGTTCAGCACCCGGTCGAGGTGCGTCGTGTCGCCCATCTCGAACACGAAGCGGCTGATGGCGAGCCGGTCCGACGAGGTCGAGACGTTCGCGGAGAGGATGTTGACGTGGTGCTCGCTGAGCACGCGGGTGACGTCGGAGAGCAGCCCCGCGCGGTCGAGCGCCTCGATCTGGATCTGCACCAGGAACACGCTCTTCGAGCTCGGCGCCCACTCGACGTCGATCATGCGGTCGGGCTCGCGGAGCAGCGACTGCACGTTGTGGCACGACGCCTGGTGCACCGACACGCCCGACCCGCGCGTGATGAACCCGACGATGTCGTCGCCGGGAACCGGCGTGCAGCACCGCGCGATCTTCACGAGGATGTCGGGCGCGCCCCGCACGAGCACCCCGGAGTCGCTCGTCCGCGGGAGCGGACGCGACCTGACGGGGATCGCCGGCAGCTCCGGCTCGTCCGCATCGTCGACGTCGCGCACGAGGGCGATGACCTTCTCGATGACGGACTGCGTCGACACATGCCCCTCGCCGACGGCGGCGTACAGCGCCGAGACGTCGTCGTAGCGCAGCTGCGCGGCCACCTCGGCGAACGACTCCTGGCTCATGAGCTTCTGCAGCGGGAGGTTCTGCTTGCGCATCGCGCGGGCGATCGCGTCACGTCCGTGCTCGATGGCCTCGTCGCGCCGCTCCTTCGTGAACCACTGCCGGATCTTGCTGCGCGCACGGGGGCTCTTGACGAAGTTCAGCCAGTCCTTGCTGGGACCGGAGTCGGGGTTCTTCGAGGTGAAGACCTCGACGACGTCTCCACTCACGAGCTCGCTCTCGAGCGGCACGAGCCGCCCGTTGACCTTCGCGCCCATGGTGCGGTGCCCGACCTCGGTGTGCACCGCGTACGCGAAGTCGACCGGGGTCGCGCCGGCGGGCAGGCCGATCACCCGGCCCTTCGGCGTGAAGACGTAGACCTCCTTCGCGCCGATCTCGAACCGCAGTGAGTCGAGGAACTCGCCGGGGTCGGCCGTCTCCGCCTGCCAGTCCGAGATGTGCGCGAGCCAGGCCATGTCGGCGTCGCCGCGCGTCGTGCCGCCGTCCGTGTGACCAGCGGCCATCCGCTCCTTGTACTTCCAGTGCGCGGCGACACCGTACTCGGCGCGCTGGTGCATGTCGTGCGTGCGGATCTGGATCTCGACGGGACGACCCTTCGGGCCGATCACCGTCGTGTGCAGGGACTGGTACAGGTTGAACTTCGGCGTCGCGATGTAGTCCTTGAACCTGCCTGGCACCGGCGTCCATCGCGCGTGGATGGAGCCGAGCACGGCGTAGCAGTCCCGCACCGAGTTCACGAGGATCCGGATGCCGACGAGGTCGTAGATGTCGTCGAAGTCGCGACCGCGCACGATCATCTTCTGGTAGATCGAGTAGTACTGCTTCGGCCGGCCGACGACCTTGCCGCGGATGCGCGCGGCCTTGAGGTCGTCGGAGACGAGGTCGATCACCGACTGGACGTACTCCTCGCGCTGGGGGGTGCGCTGCTTGACCAGGCTCTCGATCTCGGCGTAGAGCTTCGGGTACAGCACCGCGAACGAGAGGTCCTCGAGCTCCCACTTGATGGTCTGGATTCCGAGGCGGTGTGCGAGCGGCGCGTAGATCTCGAGCGTCTCGGTGGCCTTGCGCGACGCCGACGCGGCCGGGACGAAGCCCCAGGTCCGCGCGTTGTGCAGCCGGTCGGCGAGCTTGATGATCAGCACGCGGATGTCCTTCGACATCGCGACGATCATCTTGCGGACGGTCTCGGCCTGCGTGGAGTCGCCGTACTTGACCTTGTCGAGCTTCGTGACGCCGTCGACGAGCATCGCGATCTCGTCACCGAAGTCGGCTCGCAGCTGGTCGAGCGTGTACGCGGTGTCCTCGACGGTGTCGTGGAGCAGTGCCGCGGCGACGGCCTTGGAGCCGATACCCAGGTCGGCGAGGATCTGGGCGACCGCGATCGGATGCGTGATGTACGGCTCGCCGCTGCGTCGCTTCTGTCCCTCGTGGGCGCGCTCGGCGACCGTGTAGGCACGTTCGATGACCGACAGGTCGGCCTTCGGATGGTGCATCCGCACCGTCCGCATGACATTGTCGACCGCCCCGGCCGGGAGCGCCTTGGAGAAGATCCGTGGCACGAGTCGACGCAGTGACGCCGTCGAGTTGACACCGGTATCGGTCATGAGCCCCGCACCTCCAGACCTCAATTATCACCGCATCCGAAACGGTCGGGCGCCATCGAGGTCCGGAGGACGCCTCAGGCGACCGGCAGGGCCTCGGCCGTCGACCCGCCCGCGCGCTCCCGCTCCTTGAGGACCTTCTGGTCGTGACGCTTGATCGCGGGCTCGCCCTCTCGCAGCTGCGAGTAGAGCGGTGCGGCGATGAAGACGGTCGACCACGTGCCCACGAGGATGCCGATGAGCAGCGCGAGGGAGATGTCGCGGAGCGTGTCGGCACCGAGCACTCCGGCGCCGATGAACAGGATCGCGGCGACGGGAAGTGCGGCCACCACGCTCGTGTTGATCGAACGCACCAGCGTCTGGTTGACGGCGAGGTTGACGGACTCGGCGAACGTGCGACGCGACTCCTGCCCGTCCTCCGACGTGTTCTCGCGGATCTTGTCGAACACCACGACGGTGTCGTAGAGCGAGTAGCTGAGGATCGTCAGGATGCCGATGACCGCTGCAGGGGTCACCTCGAAGCCGACCGCCGCGTAGAGTCCGGCGGTCACGACGAGGTCGCCGAGCAGCGACAGGATCGCCGCGAGCGACATCTTCCAGGTGCGGAAGTACAACGCCATGATGACGGCGGCGAGGAGGAGGAACGC
Source organism: Agromyces bracchium (assembly GCF_009709675.1). Lineage (GTDB taxonomy): Bacteria > Actinomycetota > Actinomycetes > Actinomycetales > Microbacteriaceae > Agromyces > Agromyces bracchium. The sequence continues at coordinate 118,304 of NZ_WMLB01000025.1, forward strand.
CAGGAGGCCGAGGAGGGCCTGCCTCGTGATGTCCGCACCCCAGCTCGCGCCGATGAACGAGGAGGTCACCTCGGATTCGGGCACGCCGTAGGCCTCGGCGAGGGCGGTGGTGAGCTCACGCGACTCCGCCTGTTCGAGCTGGTCGGTCTGCACGCGCACGCCGTCGTCGCCGACGATCGTCACGCGCGCGACCGCACCGGGAACGACCTCGGCGACCGCGTCGATGGCCGGCTGCTCGGTCGCGTTCTCGACTCCGGCGATCTGGAACTGCGAACCGCCGCGGAACTCGATGCCGAAGTTGAAGCCGCGCACGACCGGGATCAGCACGGACAGGATGATGAGCACCGCCGCGATGGCGTACCACTTCTTGCGCCCGCCGACGAAGTTGAACGAGCGCTTGCCCGTGTAGAGGTCGTTGCCGAACGTGGTGAGTCGGTTGGCCATCAGGACTCCTTGCTCTCGCCGGCGCCGACGGTGGCGTCGGCCTGCGCCGCCTTGCGCTCGGCGATGGTCTGGCGCTTCTGCGCCTCGCGCGAGCTGGATGCCGCCTTCTTCGCCGGGACGGCGACCGGCTTGCGGAACTCCGCGCGCCCGCGGTAGACCGCGCCGAGCGCCTGCGGGTCGAGGCCAGACCACGAGTGCCCGCTGGAGAAGAAGCGCGTCTGGGCGAGCAGCTGCAGCATCGGGTGCGTGAAGAGGATCACGACGATGACGTCGATGATCGTGGTCAGACCGAGCGTGAACGCGAAACCGCGAACGCTGCCGACGGCGAGGATGTACAGGACGACCGCCGCGAGCAGGTTCATCGACTTCGACGACAGCACAGTGCGCAGCGCGCGCTTCCAGCCGGCCTCGACGGCGCCGACCAGCGGCCGTCCGTCGCGCAGCTCGTCACGGACGCGTTCGAAGTACACGATGAACGAGTCGGCGGTGAAACCGATCGCGACGATCAGGCCCGCGATGCCGGCCAGCGACAGGCGGTAGCCCTGGTACCAGCCGAGGATCGTGATCATCAGGTAGGTGATCACACCCGCGATGATGAGCGAGGCGATCGTGACCGAGCCGAGCGCGCGGTACTGGAACAGCGTGTAGATCACCACGAGGATCAGGCCGATGATGCCCGCGATGAGGCCGGACTGCAGCTGCGAGGTGCCGAGCGTTGCGGAGATGGTGTCGGAGGACTGCACCTCGAAGCTGATCGGCAGCGCGCCGAACTTGAGCTGGTCGGCGAGGGCCTTCGAGGACTCCTGCGTGAAGTTGCCGGTGACCTGCGGCCGGCCGTCGGTGATGACGCCGTTCATCTGCGGCGCCGACAGCACGGCGCCGTCGAGCACGAACGCGAACTGGTCGCGCGGCGTCTGGCCGTTCAGCGCGAAGAGTCGCTGGCTGACCTCGGCGAACGCCTCGGTGCCGCGTTCGTTGAAGACGATGTTGACGGCCCACTGGCCCGTCGTCGCGCCGGTCTGCGTCTGGACCATGCCGTTGGTCGCGTCGACGATGTCCTCGCCGCTGACCTCGACCGGACCGAGCAGGTACTTGATGGTGCGCGTGGAGTCGCACGTGACGAGCGGCTCGTCGGACGGGGCGACGTTCGCCCCGCTGTCGTCGAGGGTCGCGCAGTCGAACGTGTCGAACTCGTCCTGCAGTGCGGGCGTCACCCAGTTCGGGTCGCTCGCATCCGTCGGCTCGACGCTCGGCGTCGCGGAGAGCTCCTCTTCGGCGCCGTCGGTCGGCTCGGGGCTCTCGCTCGGGTCGATCGACTGGTTGGTCGCGGCGTCCGCGAGCAGCACCGGCCGGAGCTCGAGCTTCGCCGACGACTCGATCCGGTTGCGCGTCTGCTCATCGAGCTCGCCCGGGATCGCGACGACGACGTTCTGGCCGCCCTGCGTCGTGATGTCGGCCTCGGAGACGCCCGAGGCGTCGACGCGCTGGCGGATGATCGAGACCGCCTGGTCGAGCTGCTCCTGAGACACGGACTCACCCTCGGCGACCTGCGGCGCCAGGATGATCTGCGTGCCGCCCTCGAGGTCGAGCGCGAGCTTCGGCGTCCAGGAGCCGCCGCCCCAGATGACGCCGGCCGCGTTGATGCCGAACAGCGCGACGATGAGGACGCCGAGCCAGGTCAGTGATCGCACGGCCTTCCGGACGGGCGTCGGTCGCGAGGACCGCTTGGATGGTGCAGCCACGGTTGTGCCTTCTCTGCAGGGAGCCCGCGCAGCATCGCGCGGGCAGAGCTATGGGGTGGGCCTCAGTCGTCCGACTTCTTGGTGTCGGGCGTCTCGTCGTTCGGCGACTCGTCGACGCGCTCGCCGAACTCGGGCTCACCCTCGATCGCGGCGGCAGCCTCGGCGGGCGCCTCGACCGGCTCCACCACACGGGCGATGGTCTGGCGGTGCACCGTGAGGACCGTGCCCGGCGACGACTCGAGCTCGACGCGGTTCTCCTCCTCGTCGATCGAGAGGATGGTGCCGAACACCCCGAAGTTCGTCATCACCGTCGCGCCCGGCACGACCTTCGTCTGCAGTTCGCGCTGCTCCGCCTGGCGCTTCCGCGAGTTCCGGAACATGAAGAAGATCAGCACCGCCAGGACGGCGAGCATGATGAGAGTCAGCGGATCAAGGACCATGGGGTGGGAACCTTCCGGTGTGCGCGCCATGCGCACGATCAGGGGCGGGGTGGCCGGAGCCTCAAAGGATTATAGGTCATCGATCGGCAGCGCCACCCCGGTGCCCTCGGCCTCGCGGACGAGTCCGAAGTGCCGCCACGCGGTGGGAGTCGCCATCCGGCCGCGCGGAGTCCGGGTGATGAGGCCGATGCGCACGAGGAAGGGCTCGACGACCGCTTCGATGGTCTCCGCTTCCTCGCCCACCGAGACGGCGAGCGTGTTGAGGCCGACGGGGCCGCCGCCGAACCTCGTGAGGATCGTCATCATGACGGCACGGTCGAGGCGATCGAGCCCGAGGGGGTCGACGTCGTACAGTTCGAGCGCCGCGCGCACGGCGTCGACGTCGGCGCGCCCGCCGTGCACGAGCGCGTAGTCGCGGACGCGCCGGAGCAGCCGGTTCGCGATGCGCGGCGTTCCTCGGCATCGCCCGGCGATCTCGGCGATCGCCGCCCGGTCGATGTCGAGCCCCAGCATCAGGGCCGCCCGGCCGAGCACCTGTTCGAGCTCGGCCTCGTCGTAGAACTCGAGGTGCGCGGTGAACCCGAACCGGTCGCGGAGCGGGTTCGGCAGGAGACCGGCGCGCGTGGTCGCCCCGACGAGCGTGAACGGCGCGAGGTCGAGGGGCACGGATGTCGCTCCAGCCCCCTTGCCGACCATGATGTCGATCCGGAAGTCCTCCATCGCCAGGTACAGCATCTCCTCTGCGGAGCGGGCCATGCGGTGGATCTCGTCGATGAAGAGCACTTCGCCCGGCACGAGCGAGGACAGGATGGCGGCGAGGTCGCCGGCGTGCTGGATGGCTGGACCGCTCGACATGCGCAGCGGGCGCCCGCCCTCGTGCGCGACGATCATCGCGAGCGTGGTCTTGCCGAGGCCCGGTGGCCCCGCGAGCAGGATGTGGTCGGGGGTCCGCTGCTGCATAGCGGCCGCGGACAGGAGCAGTTGCAGCTGGCCGCGCACGCGGGTCTGCCCGACGAACTCCTCGAGGCTCCTCGGTCGCAGCGCGCCCTCGAACGCGAGCTCGGCCTCGGAGGCGAGTTCGGGATCGGTCAGGTCGAGGTCGTCGTCGCTCATCGGGCCCGCGCCCCCTGCTGCGCCGGGCCGAGCCGGGCGAGCGTCAACCGCAGCAGCACGGGCACGGAGGCGGCGGCCGCGTCATCCGCCGTCTCGAGCGTCTCGGCGAGCGCCTCACCGGCCAGCTTCTCGGACCAGCCGAGCCCGGTGAGCGCCGCCAGCACGTCGTCGGCGACCCCGCCCGTCGCGACGGGCGCGCCGCTCGCGGCGGCCGCCGGGGCGATCACCTTGCCGGCGAGCGAGAGCGTGATGAGCTTCGCGGTCTTCGGACCGATGCCGCTGACGCGTCGGAACGCGGCGTCGTCCTCCGACTGGACGGCGCGGGCGACGTCGGTCGCGGACATCGCCGAGAGCACGCCGAGCCCGGACTTCGGCCCGACGCCGGTCACGCCGATGAGGAGCTCGAAGACCTCGAGCTCGTCTCGCGTGGCGAAGCCGAAGAGCGTCAGCGAGTCCTCGCGGACGACGAGGGAGGTGTGCACGAGCACCTCGTCGCCGACCCGGCTCGCGAGCACGAACGCCGGCGTGGCGTTCACGAGGTAGCCGACCCCGGACACCTCGACGACGAGCGAACTGCCGGAGGCCTGGAGCACGTGGCCGCGGAGGGAGGAGATCACTCCTTCACCCTACGGGCAGCCCCCGACACGGCCGCGGCGCGCTCCGCGGCGAGCCATGCCCGCTGCGCCGGCGTGAGCGCGTTCCCCGCCGCATCGCGCCCCGAGCGCGCCGCAGCACCGGCTCCGGCCTCCGCGTCGGCGATCGCGGCGCCCGCCGCTCCCCCGGTCCGCCAGGCGTGGCAGATGGCCAGCGCGAGCGCGTCCGCGGCATCCGCCGGCTTCGGAACCGCATCGAGGCCGAGAATACGTGCGACCATCGCGCCGACCTGCGCCTTGTCGGCACGGCCGTACCCGGTGATCGCGGCCTTGACCTCGCTCGGCGTGTGCAGCGCCACCGGCAGCGCGCGACGCGCGGCGATGAGCATCGCGACGCCCGAGATCTGCGCGGTGCCCATGATCGTCGAGACGTCGGATCGCGCGAACACCCGCTCGAGCGCGACGGCCTGCGGCCGATGCTCCTCCACGATCGCCTCGAGTCCGTCGGCGATCCGGGCGAGGCGGCGTGGCGTGTCGAGGTCGGCGGGCGAGCGCAGCACGACGACGTCGACGAGCGTCGCCGTGCGGTTCGGCTCGACATCGACCACGCCCACGCCGCAGCGCGTGAGTCCCGGGTCGATGCCGAGCACGCGCACGGCGATCGGCCTAGTCCTCGGCCTGGAGCTCGGCCTGCACCTCGGGGGTCAGGTCGAAGTTGCTGTAGACGTTCTGCACGTCGTCGCTGTCCTCCAGCGCGTCGATCAGGCGGAACACCTTGCGCGCCGTGTCGGCGTCGATCTCGACCTTGAGGTTCGGCACGAACTCGATGTCGGCCGACTCGTAGTCGAGGCCGGCCTCCTGCAGCGCCTTGCGGGTGTCGACCATTGACGACGGGTCGGTGATGACCTCGAAGCCCTGCGCGTGCGGCTCGATCTCCTCGGCGCCGGCCTCGAGGGCCGCCATCATGACGTCGTCCTCGGTCGTTCCCTCGCCCGTGACGACGATGACGCCCTTGCGGGAGAAGTTGTAGGCGACCGAACCCGGGTCGGCGAGCGTGCCGCCGTTGCGGCTGAGCCCCGTGCGGACCTCGGCGGCGGCGCGGTTCTTGTTGTCGGTGAGCACCTCGATCATGAGCGCGACGCCGTTCGGGCCGTACGCCTCGTACGTGATGTTCTGGTACTCGACCGCCTCGCCGCCGATGCCGGCGCCGCGCTTGATGGCGCGATCGATGTTGTCGTTCGGCACCGAGGTCTTCTTGGCCTTCTGCACCGCGTCGTACAGGGTCGGGTTGCCGTTCAAGTCGGCACCGCCGAGCTTCGCAGCGACCTCGATGTTCTTGATGAGCTTGGCGAACGACTTCGCGCGGCGCGCGTCGATGACGGCCTTCTTGTGCTTGGTCGTCGCCCACTTGGAATGCCCGGACATGCGTCTCCCGTAACGGTGATCAGTACCCCGACATTCTAGGCCAGCGCGCCCACGTCCCCCCGGCGCGCGCGCGGGCGGGCCCCGAGCGGCGTCCGCTACGCCGCCGCGGCGACCGCCGAGCGCACCTTCGACAGGAAGTACTCGTGGAACCGGTGATCGCCCTCGATCTCCGGGTGGAAGCTGGTGCCGATCAGGTTCCCCTGCTCGACGGCGACGACCCGACCGTCGGCGAGCGCCGCGAGAGGCCGCGCCTTCTCCCCCACCGACTCCACGACGGGACCGCGGATGAACACGGCGTGCACGGGCGCGTCGCCGAGCGCCGGCACGTCGAGCTCGGTCTCGAACGACTCGTTCTGCGACCCGAACGCGTTGCGGCGCACGACGACGTCGAGCCCGCCGAGGTTCTGCTGGCCGTCGATCGCGCCGAGCAGCGTGTCGGCGATCATGATGAGCCCGGCGCACGTGCCGTAGACCGGCATCCCCTCGGCGATGCGGCGCTTCAGCGGTTCGGCGACGCCGAAGGCCCGCGAGAGCTTGTCCATGACGGTCGACTCGCCGCCGGGGATCACGAGCCCGTCGATGCCCTCGACGTCCTCGGGCCGGCGGACGAGCACGACGCGCGCGCCGAGCTCGCCGAGCACGCGCGCGTGCTCGCGGAAGTCGCCCTGGAGGGCGAGGACGCCGACGGTCGGCCCCGCGGCATCCGTCGCCCCCACGGACTCGTCGCGGAGACTCACCATCCGCGCTCGGCGAGCCGGTGCGGGGCGGGCAGGTCGCCGACGTTGATGCCGACCATGGCCTCGCCGAGACCGCGCGACACCTCGGCGACCACCTTCGGGTCGTCGTAGAACGTGGTCGCCTTGACGATCGCGGCCGCGCGCTGCTCGGGGTTGCCCGACTTGAAGATGCCGGAGCCCACGAACACGCCGTCGGCGCCGAGCTGCATCATCATCGCGGCATCCGCCGGAGTGGCCACGCCGCCCGCGGTGAAGAGGACGACGGGGAGCTTGCCGGTCTCGGCGACCTCGAGCACGAGGTCGTACGGCGCCTGCAGCTCCTTCGCGGCGACGTAGACCTCGTCGCGCGTCATCGACTTCAGCTGGTTGATCTCGGAGGTGATCTTGCGGATGTGCTTGGTCGCCTCGGAGACGTCGCCGGTGCCGGCCTCGCCCTTGGAGCGGATCATGGCCGCGCCCTCGTTGATGCGGCGCAGCGCCTCGCCGAGGTTGGTGGCACCGCAGACGAAGGGCGTGGTGAAGCCCCACTTGTCGATGTGGTTGACGTAATCGGCCGGCGAGAGCACCTCGGACTCGTCGATGTAGTCGACGTCGAGCGCCTGGAGCACCTGCGCCTCGACGAAGTGGCCGATGCGGGCCTTCGCCATGACCGGGATCGACACCTCGGCGATGATCGCCTCGATGAGGTCGGGATCGCTCATGCGGGCGACGCCGCCCTGGGCGCGGATGTCGGCGGGAACCCGCTCGAGCGCCATGACGGCGACGGCGCCGGCGTCCTCGGCGATGCGCGCCTGCTCGGGCGTGACGACGTCCATGATGACGCCGCCCTTCAGCATCTCGGCGAGGCCGCGCTTCACGCGGCTCGAGCCGGTCTCGGACGTGCTCATGGGTGGTTCCCTTCGACGGATGGCGCGCGCTCGCGCAACTTCGCGGACAAGACGTTGGCTTGGCCTAGGCCAAAAGATAGCATGGGCCGAGCCCTCCCTTCGGAACAGTGATGGATCGTGACATGACCCTCGAGATCACCGGCCGCTCGGCCGCCGACATCGCCGCGAGCGTCCGCGCGCTCATCGAGCGCGGCGTCCTGCTGCCGGGCGACCCGCTCCCGCCGGTGCGCGGCCTCGCCGACGACCTCGGCGTCAACCGCAACACGGCCGTCGCGGCCTACCGGCAACTCACCACGGCCGGCATGGTCGTCACCCGCGGCCGCGGCGGCACGCGCGTCGCCGACCGGTCGCCCGTCGCGCAGGAGGGGTTCGCCGCCGACAGCGTGCTCCGCGACGTCGCGACGGGCAACCCCGACCCCGACCTCATCCCCGACCCGTCCCGCGCCCTCGCGGGCATGGCGGGCCGGCCGGTGCTCTACGGCGAGCCCGTCATCGACCCCGACCTCGAACGCTGGGCGGCGAAGTGGGTGGGCGCCGACCTCGCTCCGTCCGACGTGCGGCTCACGATCACGAGCGGCGCGGCCGATGCGGTCGACCGACTGCTCGCCCAGGCGCTCGTGCGCGACGACGCGGTCGCGCTCGAGGATCCGTGCTTCCTCACGAGCATCCACACGGTCCGGGTGGGCGGCTACCGCCCCGTCCCGATCCCGGTCGACGACGAGGGCATGACCGTCGACGGGCTGCGCTCGGCGCTCGAGCAGGGCGTTCGCGCCGTGGTCTGCACGCCCCGCGCGCAGAACCCGACCGGCGCGAGCCTCTCCGATCGCCGCGCCGCCGACCTGCGCGAGGTGCTCGCCGATCACCCGTACGTCCTCGTCATCGAGGACGACCACTTCTCGATGCTCTCCCGGAGTCCGTACCGCTCGCTCATCGGCCCCGCCCACCGCCGCTGGGCGCTCGTTCGCTCGGTCTCGAAGTTCCTCGGGCCCGACATGTGCCTCGCGGTCACCGCGTCCGACCCCGAGACGGCCGATCGGCTCGCGATGCGGCTCACGCCCGGCACCACCTGGGTGAGCCACCTGCTCCAGCGTCTCGCGCTCGCGCTCGTGACCGACCCCGACATCGTCGCCGGCATCGAGGCCGCCGGCGCGCACTACGCCGAACGGAACGAGGCGTTCGCCGCACGGCTCACCGCGCTCGGACTGCCCGCGACGGCCGGCGACGGACTCAACCTCTGGGTCGCCCTGCCGATGCCCGCCCGCGACGTCTCCGAGCAGCTCATGCGCCGCGGCTGGCTCGTGCGAGCCGGCGACGAGTTCGTGCTGTCGGATGCCCCGGCCGCGCGCCGCCTGCGACTGACGGTGCACGACCTCGCCGACGCCGAGGCCGAGCGGCTCGCCGCCGACATCGCCGCCGCCGTCCGTGCCGCGGGCGGACGGCTCGCTCCGCCCGGGATGGAATGATCGAGGGGTGAAGGTCCTCTCGATCCAGTCCGCCGTGGCCTACGGCCACGTCGGCAACTCCGCGGCCGTGTTCCCGCTCCAGCGCATCGGCGTCGAGGTCATGCCCGTCTACACGGTCAACTTCTCGAACCACACCGGCTACGGCGCATGGCGGGGTCCGCTGATCGCACCGAACGACGTCGCCGACGTCATCTCCGGCATCGAGGACCGCGGGGCCTTCCCCGACATCGACGTCGTCCTCTCCGGGTACCAGGGCTCCGAGGGCATCGCCGACGTCATCCTCGACGCCGTCGCCCGCATCAAGGCCGCGAACCCCGCCGCCATCTACTCGTGCGACCCGGTCATGGGCAATGCGAAGAGCGGATGCTTCGTCGCGCCGGCGATCCCGGTGCTGCTCCGCGATCGCGTGGTGCCGGCCGCCGACCTCATCACGCCGAACCAGTTCGAGCTCGGCTACCTCACGGGCACCGAGCCCGACTCGCTCGAGTCGACGCTCGAGTCCGTCAACCTCGCGCGGGCCATGGGCCCGCGAGCCGTGCTCGTCACGAGCGTCGAGCGTTCCGACCGCGGGAACGGCACCATCGAGATGCTCGCGGTCGACGACGACGGTGCATGGATCGTGGAGACGCCGCGCCTGCCGATGAAGGCGAACGGGTCGGGGGATGTCACGGCCGCACTCTTCACGGCGCACCACCGCCGCACCGGCGACGCCTCCGCCGCGCTCGCACGCACCGCGTCGAGCGTCTTCGACCTGCTCGCGAACACCCACGAGTCGGGTGAGCGCGAGCTGCGGCTCGTCGAGTCTCAGGAGTCGTACGCGAATCCGCGCATGCAGTTCGAGGTCCGTCAGGTCCGCTGACCCACCCGCACGGTGGTCGACTCGGCGCGCAGCGCCGTATCGAGGCAATGCACGAGGTCGACCACCGAAGGGACGCCGCTCAGCGCGGCCAGGCCTCCGCGATCTCCTCGCGCACCTCGCCGAGCAGGCGCGGCAGCGCCTTCGTGCCCGCGATGATCGGGAAGAAGTTCGAGTCGAGCGCCCAGCGCGGCACGATGTGCTGGTGCAGGTGCTCGGCGATCCCGGCACCCGCGATGCGCCCCTGGTTCATTCCGATGTTGAATCCGTCGCAGCGCGAGACCTCTTTCACGGTGCGCATCGCGACCTGCGTGAGTTCGCCGATCTCGGCGACCTCGTCGGCGGTGGCCTCGTCGTACGTGGCGATGTGGCGGTACGGGCAGACGAGCAGGTGCCCGCTGTTGTAGGGGTAGAGGTTCAGCAGCACGTAGGCGTGCTCCCCGCGCGCCACGATGAGCGATTGCTCGTCGCTCAGCTGCGGTGCTCGGCAGAACGGGCAGGCGTGCTCGTCGGGCTGCTGCCCGTGCTGGATGTAGACGAGGCGGTGCGGGGTCCAGAGCCGCTGGAACGCGTCGGGCACGCCGGCCAGGTCGGCCGCGGCATCCGTCGGCACGCCGTCGAACTCGTCGGAATGGTACGAGGTCATGCGAACAGGTCGTCCCTGGTGGTCACCTGTCGGCGATCGGCGATCGCCTCGAGGATGCGGCGCTCGGCGTCGGCGATCGGCACGCCGTTCTCCTGGGTGCCGTCGCGGAACCGGAAGCTCACGGTCTCGGCGGTGCGGTCGTTCTCGCCCGCGATGAGCTGGATCGGCACCTTCTGGGTCGTGTGGGTGCGGATCTTCTTCTGCATGCGGTCGTCGCTCGTGTCGAGCTCCGTTCGCACGGCCGACCCGGCGAGCTGCGTGAGGATGCCGCCGAGGTAGGGCGCGTACTCGTCGGCGACGGGGATGCCGACGACCTGCACCGGCGAGAGCCAGAGCGGGAACGCGCCGGCGTAGTGCTCGGTGAGCACGCCGAAGAACCGCTCGATCGACCCGAACTTCGCCGAGTGGATCATGACGGGTTGCTGGTGGGTGCCGTCGGCCGCGGTGTACTCGAGGCCGAAGCCCTCGGGCTGGTTGAAGTCGTACTGGATGGTCGACATCTGCCAGGTCCGGCCGATCGCGTCGCGCGCCTGCACCGAGATCTTCGGCCCGTAGAAGGCGGCGCCGCCAGGGTCGGGCACGAGCTCGAGGCCCGACCGCTCGGCGACGTCGCGCAGGACGTTCGTCGCGACCTCCCACTGCTCGTCGGTGCCCTTGAACTTGTCGGAGTCCGCGTCGCGCGTGGAGAGCTCGAGGTAGAAGTCGTCGAGGCCGAAGTCGCGCAGCAGCCCGAGCACGAAATTCAGCAGGTGCTCGATCTCGGCGGGCGCCTGTTCTGGCGTCACGTAGCTGTGCGAGTCGTCCTGGGTGAGCCCTCGCACGCGCGTCAGGCCCTGCACGACGCCCGACTTCTCGTAGCGGTAGACGGTGCCGAACTCGAAGAACCGCAGCGGGAGTTCGCGGTACGAGCGCCCGCGCGAGCGGTAGATGAGGTTCTGCATCGGGCAGTTCATCGCCTTGAGGTAGTACTCGCTGTTCTCGAGCTCCATCGGCGGGAACATCGTGTCCTTGTAGTACGGCAGGTGGCCCGACAGCTCGAAGACGTGCGCCTTCGTGATGTGCGGCGTCGAGACGTACTGGAAGCCCTCCTCGATGTGGCGCCGGCGGACGTAGTCCTCCATCTCGCGCTTGATCACCCCGCCCTTGGGGTGGAACACGGGAAGGCCCGACCCGATCTCGTCGGGGAAGCTGAACAGGTCGAGCTCGACGCCGAGCTTGCGGTGGTCGCGGCGCTGCGCCTCCTCGAGGCGGTGCTGGTAGGCGCGCAGTTCGTCCTTGGTGGGCCACGCGGTGCCGTAGATCCGCTGCAACTGCGGGTTCTTCTCCGACCCGCGCCAGTAGGCGGCCGCGACGCGCATGAGCGCCCAGCCGTTGCCGATCATGCGAGTGTTCGGCAGGTGCGGCCCGCGGCAGAGGTCCTTCCAGGCGACCTCGCCGGTCTTCGGGTCGACGTTGTCGTAGATGGTGAGCTCGGCGCCGCCGACCTCGACCGACTCGTTGTCGTCCTGCCCGCCCTCTCCACCCGTCGGGTGGCCCTTCAGCCCGATGAGCTCGAGCTTGTACGGCTCGGCGGCGAGCTCGGCGCGCGCCTCGTCGTCGGTGACGACGCGGCGCACGAAGCGCTGGCCCGAGCGGATGATCCGCGCCATCTCCTTGTCGAGCACCTTCAGGTCCTCCGGGGTGAACGGCTCGGCGACGTCGAAGTCGTAGTAGAAGCCGTCGGTGACGGGCGGGCCGATGCCGAGCTTCGCGTCGGGGTTGACCTTCTGCACGGCCTGGGCGAGGACATGCGCGGTCGAGTGGCGCAGGATCGCCAGCCCGTCGGGCGAGTCGATCGTGACCGGCTCGACGACGTCGGCGTCGGTCACCGTCCTCGCGAGGTCCGTGAGCTCGCCGTTGACGCGCATCGCGACAACGGATCGATCGGTGAAGAGCTCGAAGCCGTCGGCCAAGTGGATCCACTCCCCTGCAGTGTGAGACGCAACCCCTCAACTGTAGTCGCGCGCGGCGAGCGCGGAGTTCGAGGTCATCGACCGCGGCGGCGGCGACTCGAGCGGCGTGGACACGTCGGGTCACCCGGCAGCGCGGATCTCCACGTGGTCGGTGAACGAGCCGACCGCGGCGCGGAAGTCGAGGTCGAGCGCCTCCTCCGACACCCGGACCTCGAGGTTCCCCCACGAGGGGTCGGCGTTCGCCCCCGACCACGCCGCGAAGTACGGCGCGTCGGTGTCGTCCGAACGGATGTCTCGAAGCGTCGTGCCGCCCGTCCCCACCGTCACGAACACCGTTCCGTCGCCCTGCACGAGGTCATCGCCGCCATCGGCCACGCACGCGGCCGTGATGTCCTCCGGCGCGACCGACGGGCATTCCTCGCCGACGGCGAGCTGCGCCGTCCTCTGGTAGAGGTGCTCGTGTCCGCCGATGACGAGGTCGACGCCGCTCTCGACCAGCATGTCCACGAGCTCGGGACCGGGGTCGCAGTCGTAGTTCCCGACCGAGAGGCACGGCTTGTGCATGCCGACGACCACCCACGGGATCCCCGCGCTGCGGGCGTCCTCGATCGCCTGCAGCGTCCAGTCGTACCGCTCTGAGCCGCGGTCGTAGGTCCACGTGCCGTCGGGGAAGGTGATCCCGGGCGAGATCATCACGAGCCTGACGAGGGGCGCATCGGCCGGCAGGTCGACGGCGTACTGGCGGGCGTAGTCGCCGAAGAGCCCGTCGAGCCGGTTCGGGAGGCATTCGGCGAATGCGGCGATGTCGCCGTTCAGGCCGTCCGACTCGTGGTTCCCGGCGAGGAGCTCGACGGGCACGGCGTCGCCGACGTGGCCCGTGACGAAGTCGCACCACTCCCCCTCCGCACCGGGCTCCCCGTACGACAGGTCGCCGAGGGCGAAGTGCGCATCGGGATCGAGCCGGCCGACGTCGGCGAGCGTCGCGGCCGATTCGTCGGTCATGCCGATATCCCCCGACGCGGTGAAGGTGATCGATCGGCCGTCGGTCCCGGCGGGTTCCCCGCCCGGACTTCCCGGTCCGAGGCATCCGGTGAGCGCGAGGACCGCCGCCGCGCCGGCTGCGATGGCTGCACCACGCCGCATCGACCTCATGCGCACCCTCCCGTCGCGGCACCGCTGGCGGGCCGGCTCCGTGCAGCGTACCGCCGCCGCCGGGCCTCCCCCGAACGGGACCTTGCGGTGCGGATGCCGCGACTGCCACGCTCCACCCGAGGAGGCGAGTCGAGGTTTCCTCAGAACGGAGCGAGTAATGAGGCGAACATCCGTCCTCTCCGCCGCGACCCTCGCGGCGCTCCTGGTCGTCGTGGGCGGAGCCGCTGCCCAGGCGCAGGACCTCGAGGTCCCCGACCTTCCCGCCGGGGCACTCCTGCCGGACGTCATCGAGGAGGTCCCTCACCACCTGCAGATCCAGAACACGCAGCAACGTGAGTCGCTCCGGTTCTCCACGACGCACATCAACGTCGGCGCGGGCAACCTCCAGATCCGCGGCGGCGGCCAGGTCGAGCCGTGCGAGATCGACGGCCAGGTGTACGCGGAGTGCACGATCGCGACGCAGGAGATCCTCGATTCCAACGGCCAGATCGTCGCCACGCACGATGCCGGCGCCGCCGTCTACCACCCCGAGCACAACCACTGGCACCAGTCGTCGGTGGCCCTCTTCGACATCCGGAGCCCAGGTCCAGGCGACGACCCCGACGACCCGGCGAACATGAGCATGATCTGGACGGAGGGGGTGAAGATCACCTTCTGCTTCGTGGACATCGAGTTCATCGGCACGACCGGAGCACAGAAGAAGGACAAGCCGCGCACCTACTTCGAGTGCAACGGCGACCTCCAGGGTCTCGCGTCGTGGTGGGCCGACTCGTACCACCAGTCGACGCCGCTGCAGGAACTCGACGTGACCGACATCCCGGACGGCGAGTACTACCTCACCCACCTCGCCGACCCGGACGACCACTGGATCGAGTCCGACGAGACCAACAACTTCACGTGGGTGAAGTTCCGCCTCACGAGGACGAGTGCGAACGCGAAGGTCGAGGTGCTCGCCCACTCGCCGTGCGACCCCGTGGTGATCTGCGGGTTCGGCGGCAACCCCTGAGCCCGCATCGGAGAGACGACGAAGGCCCCGGCTGCTGCCGGGGCCTTCGTACTGGTGGGCGATACTGGGATCGAACCAGTGACCTCTTCCGTGTCAGGGAAGCGCGCTACCGCTGCGCCAATCGCCCGGGGTGTGAGTGAGCTCCAGGAGCCCGTCTCGAGGTGGATACGGGATTCGAACCCGTGTATACGGCTTTGCAGGCCGCTGCCTCGCCTCTCGGCCAATCCACCGTTGCTTGGGTTCACCACCAAAGAACAAACCGGCTTTCGCCGGCTTGGTCAGAGCGGATGACGAGACTCGAACTCGCGACCCTCACCTTGGCAAGGTGATGCGCTACCAACTGCGCCACATCCGCGTTGTCGCTGTTTCGGCGACAGAGAGACTCTAACCGATGATGTGAACGAATGACAAACCGACGCCCATGGCCCGGTGATTCCGGCCGATCAGGGGGCCAATCGAACCGCGCAACCCGGGCGTGTCGCGGTCCCGCGGATCCGCGTCGGGGCGACATCCGAACGCGGGCGCCATGAGCGGATCCGGCGCTCGAGCGCACTCGCCCCGGCCCAGCGCGCCGATGTGCATTCGACCCGCCGCGTGGGCTAGTATCGAGTCCGCGGTCGCGATCCGATCGGGTCCGCGAATCACACTTGGGCGATTGGCGCAGCTGGTAGCGCGCTTCCTTCACACGGAAGAGGTCGTCGGTTCGAGCCCGGCATCGCCCACCATCACGAACGCCCCCGCATCCGCGGGGGCGTTCGTCGCTTCGGTCGGGCGCGAGGCTCATCCCCACCCGTATCGCTCGGCGAGCGCCCGCGTGACGCGTCCGTACCGCTCGGCGTCGAGCGACGACGCCTCGCGGCGCATCCCGTCGGCGTGCACGAGGAACACCCGGTCGATCCTCGCCCAGCTCGGGCGTCCCTCGCCGTCCCAGGCGCCGGAACCCAGCGCGACCGCGTCGCGATCGCCGTCCTGCGGCTTGCTCGTGAGCTGCACCGCCAGGAAGCGCCCCTCGGTCCCCGCCGCCACGACGACGACCGGGCGGTCCTTGCCGCGTCCGTCGCGTTCCTCGTACGGCACCCAGGTCCAGACGACCTCACCGGGGTCGGGTTCTCCATCGCGCTCCGGCGTGTACGCGAATCGGACCCGGCGGATGCCGGCGGGGTCCAGCTCGACCGTCGCCGTCGGCCCGACGCGCCCGGGCCACTCCTCGTCGTCCGTGCGGGGCCGCGGCGCGGCATCCGTCGCCACCGAGGCCGGAGCCGCCGGTCGCACGGTCTGCGAGCCGGAGATCGAGCGGATGACACGCCCGAGGGCGGTGAGGAAGCGGCGGGTGTCAGGCACACCCGCACACTACCCTCACCGCCCTCGCGGTGATCGCAGGATCAGACGGACTCGAGCTTGTAGCCCTCTTCGCCGTGGACGATCGTGTCGATGCCCGCCAGCTCGTCCTCGTTCTTCACGCGGAAGCCGATGGTCTTCTCGATCGCGAAGCCGACCACGAAGGCCACGATGAAGGAGTAGAGGAGGACGCCGACGGCGGCGATCGCCTGCACGGCCAGCTGGCCGGCGTCGCCACCGACGAAGAGGCCGGTGCCGGTCGCGAAGAAGCCGAGGTAGAGGGTACCGATGAGGCCGCCGACGAGGTGGATGCCCACCACGTCGAGCGAGTCGTCGAAGCCCCACTTGAACTTCAGCTCGACGGCGATGGCGCAGACCGCACCCGCGACGACACCGAGGACCGTGGCCCAACCCGGGGTCAGGTTGGCACAGGCCGGGGTGATCGCGACGAGGCCCGCGACGGCGCCCGAAGCGGCACCGACCGAGGTCGGCTTGCCGTCCTTGATCTTCTCGACGACCATCCAGGCGAGGATCGCCGCGGCGGTGGCGACGAGCGTGTTGACGGCGATGAGGCCGACGCCGGGCATGCCCTCGGCGAGGAACTCCGCGCCGGCGTTGAAGCCGAACCAGCCGAACCAGAGGATCGAGGCGCCGAGCAGGGTCAGCGGCACGTTGTGCGGCTTGTCCATGCCCTTCTGGAATCCGACGCGCTTGCCGAGGACGAGCGCGAGGGCGAGGGCCGCCGCACCGGCGTTGATGTGCACCGCGGTTCCACCCGCGTAGTCGATGACGCCCGGGAGGCCGAGCGTGTCGCCGAGCGAGAGGATCCAGCCGCCGCCCCAGACCCAGGCCGCGACCGGGAAGTAGACGAGGGTGGCCCAGATGCCCGCGAAGATCATCCACGCGCCGAACTTGGCACGGTCGGCGATGGCGCCCGAGATGAGCGCGACCGTGATGATGGCGAACGTCGCGCCGAAGATGACGCCGAGGAGGTCGGCGTTGGCCGACTCACCGCTGGCGAGGCTCGCGAGGCCGAAGTCGGCGAAGGGGTTGCCCGAGAACTCCCAGGCGCTGCCGACCGCGCTCATGTTGAAGCCGTACAGCACCCACAGGACGCTGATCAGTCCCATTGCGCCGAAGCTCATCATCATCATGCTGACGACGCTCTTCGCCTTGACCAGGCCGCCGTAGAAGAACGCGACGCCCGGCGTCATGAAGAGCACGAGCGCGGATGCCGTCACGGCCCACGCGATGTTGCCGCTATCCATAGGTAATCCTCACACCTCTCGGTTTGCAGGGGACGTACCGCGAGGGGGATGAGACTGGGGCTCGTCTCGAGGTACGACGTTCAGAATGGTGCGGGAACGTTTCGACCACGGGGCACGCTGCGTTTCGCAACGGTTACGGAATCGCGCGTGATGTAACGAGCATGTTTCCGGATGCCGCGACGAGCCTCCGAAATCGCTGCCGAGGGCTTGTGCCCGGCCCGCGCGGACGGCTCAGTCGTGCGGTGGGAGCTCGCCCGTCGTGAGGGCGATCATGCGCGACATCGAGCGCAGGTACTTCTTCCGGTACCCGCCGGAGAGCATGTCGCCGCCGAAGACCTCATCCAGCGGGCGGCCGCTGGCGAGGATCGGGACCTCGGCGTCGTAGACGCGGTCGATGAAGGCGACGAGCCGGAGCGCGGCGTTCTGGTCGGTGAGCTCGCGGACGCCGGTCAGCGCGATGAACTCGAGCCCGTCGATGAGCTTGATGTACTTCGACGGATGCACGGTGGAGAGGTGCGAGAGGAGTTCGTCGAACCCGTCGAGCGAGACGCGGTGCCCGCGCCCGGCGAGCGTCGCCGCCGCGTGCTCGACGGCCGCGTCGTCGACGAGCGCCTCGGCGTGCCCCTCGGTGTCGCGGCGCCGGTAGTCGAGGCCGTCGATCCGCAGCGTCTCGAAGTTCGACGACAGCGCGTGGATCTCGCGGAGGAAGTCGGCGGCGGCGAAGCGCCCCTCGCCGAGCGCGTTGGGCGGCGTGTTGCTGGTCGCCGCCACACGCGTGCCGCCGGCCATGAGCTCGCCGAGGAACCGGGTCATGAGCATGGTGTCGCCCGGGTCGTCGAGCTCGAACTCGTCGATGCAGACCAGGCGCGCGCCGCGCAGCAGCTCGACCGCCTGCGCGTAGCCGAGCGCCCCGACGAGGGCCGTGTACTCGATGAACGTGCCGAAGTACTTCGGGCCGTGCGCGACGTGCCAGAGCGCGGCGAGCAGGTGCGTCTTGCCGACGCCGAAGCCGCCGTCGAGGTAGACGCCGGGAAGCTCGATGCGGGCCGGGCGCTTGCGCGAGAAGAACCCGCCCGGCCGCTGCGCGGCCCGCCACGCGCCGGCGAAGGCGTTCAGCCGGTCGAGGGCGGCCTGCTGCGACGGGAAGTCGTGGTCGGGCCGGTACGACTCGAACGAGGCGTGCTCGAACTGCGGCGGCGGGACGAGCTCGGAGGCGATCTCGGCTCCGGTGATCGACGGGTGGCGGTCGACGAGTCGCTCGAGAGCGGATGCCGCGGCAGTGGTCATCGGCGTGGGATCTCCTGTTGCACCTCGTGACATGTGCGGTGACGACGACCGGCATGCCGCGTAGATTCGGTGGTGGACGGGTCACCAGCCTAGTCCGCTCCCCGATCCGCCTCGCCCGACCGGGCGACCACTGGAGGTTCCCCATGTCCGTCGAATTCGACCCCGCCGCAAAGCTGGCCGAGTACGCCCACCCCGAGCGGCTCGTCACCACGGACTGGCTCGCCGAACGGCTCGGGCAGCCGGGACTCGTGGTGGTGGAATCCGACGAGGACGTCCTGCTCTACGAGGTCGGCCACATCCCGGGCGCCGTGAAGGTCGACTGGCACACCGAGCTCAACGACCCGGTCGTGCGGGACTACCTCTCGGGCGAGCAGTTCGCCGAACTCCTCGGCGGCAAGGGCATCGCCCGCGACGACACCGTCGTCATCTACGGCGACAAGAACAACTGGTGGGCCGCGTACGCCCTCTGGGTCTTCACGCTCTTCGGCCACGAGGACGTGCGCCTCCTCGACGGCGGCCGCGACAAGTGGATCGCCGAGGGCCGGCCGCTGACCACCGAGGCACCCGCCCGCGAGCCCGTCGAGTACCCCGTCGTGGAACGCGACGACACCGCCATCCGCGCCTTCAAGGAGGACGTGCTCGAACACTTCGGCAACCCGCTCATCGACGTCCGCTCGCCCGAGGAGTACACGGGCGAGCGCACACACATGCCGGCCTACCCCGAGGAGGGGGCGCTGCGCGGCGGCCACATCCCGACCGCGGCATCCGTCCCCTGGGCTCGCGCCGCCGCGGAGGACGGCACGTTCCGCACGCGCGCCGAGCTCGACGCGATCTACCGCGACGAGGTCGGGCTGGAGGACGGCGACGACGTCATCGCCTACTGCCGGATCGGCGAGCGCTCGAGCCACACCTGGTTCGTGCTGACGCACCTGCTCGGGTTCGAGGGCGTCCGCAACTACGACGGGTCGTGGACCGAGTGGGGCAGCGCGGTGCGCGTGCCGATCACCACGGGTCCCGAGCGGGGCGAGGCGCCCGGCCGGTAGGCGTCGGCCCAGCCGGGGGTGGGAGAATGGGGGGGATGGATGCCACGACCCTCCCCGCTGCGCTCGCCGAGACGCGCGACGACTTCCTGTCGCTCGGCGTGAAGGACCGGCTGACGCTGCTGCTCGACTTCTCCAACGAACTCCCGGAGTTGCCGGAGAGCTACCGCGACCACCCCGACCTGCTCGAGCGCGTCGAGGAGTGCCAGTCGCCCGTCTACATCTTCGTCGAGCTCGATGCCGACGGGCTCGTGCACATGCACGCGACCGCACCGGCGGAGGCGCCCACCACCCGCGG
This sequence comes from Agromyces bracchium, assembly GCF_009709675.1. Classification (GTDB taxonomy): domain Bacteria; phylum Actinomycetota; class Actinomycetes; order Actinomycetales; family Microbacteriaceae; genus Agromyces; species Agromyces bracchium. Next base: position 137,991 of record NZ_WMLB01000025.1, read on the forward strand.
GTTCGCGTCGATCCTCGCGCAGGGGCTCGACGGGCTCACGCCCGACGAGGTGCTCGCGATCCCCGCGGACTACCCGCAGTCGCTCGGCCTGAACGAGGCCGTCTCCCCGCTCCGCGTGCGCGGCATGTCGGGTATGCTCGCCCGCGCGAAGCGCCAGCTCGCGGAGCGGCTCGCGGCGTAGCCCGCCGCCAGCCCGACGGGCGAGCCCGCCGATCCCTGGTCAGCGTTCCGCGAGCCAATCGTGCAGGAGCATCGTCCATCGCGACGGATCGTGGTTCCAGAGCTTCGTGTGACGCGCCCCCTCGAACACCTCGAACTGCACGAGGTCGGAGCGCACCTCGGCGAGCCGGCGCGACCCGTCGATCGGCACGAATCCGTCGTCCTCGCTGTGCATGAGCAGGATCGGCACGTGCAGCTCGTCGGCCCGGGCCACCGCGTCGAGCGCCTCGAGGTCGATCGGCGCGGCCAGGCCGGTCAGCGTCCCCGCGATCGGCGCGCTGAGCACGCGGGCGACCGCACCGCCGAGCTCGGCCGGCAGGCCGAGGGCGCGACCCTGGAACCGCAGGATGTCGGGCCAGTCCACCGCCGGCGACTCGAGCACGACGCCGACGAGGTGCTCGCGGACCTCCTCCGACCTCAGCACGGTCTGCAGCGCGATCGAGCCGCCCATCGACCAGCCCATGAGCACGATGCGCCGCGCGCCGCGATCGACGGCGAACCGGACCGCCGCGACCACGTCCTCCCACTCGGTGCCGCCGAGCCCGTACCGGCGGTCCTCGCTCGCCGGCGCCTCGCCGTCGTTGCGGTACGAGACGAGCAGCGACGACCACCCCGCCCGGGTCGCGGGCTCCACCGCGCGCAGGCCCTCGTGGCGCTTGGCGCCGCGGCCGTGCACGACGACGAGCCAGTCCGCGGACGGCGCGCCCGCGGCATCCGTCGCCGGGACGAACCACGCCGGGGCGGGCCCCAGCGGGGTCGGCACGAGCACGTTCTCGTAGCGCTCGGCGACCTCCCACGGACCGAGGTGCACCCACCCGCTGATGCGCCCGCGCGCGGCCCGGTCCAGTCGGCCGAACTCGACCGACTCGATCACGCGCCGGACCCGGTGCCCGTCGTCGTGGAGCACGTCGCCGACGCGCGCGTAGCCCGAGTCGTGCTCGAACCAGAGGCCGTACCGCCCGCGCATCCGTGCATCCTCGGAACCTGAGAGCACCACTTCGCCGGCCGCGAGGTCGACGCGTTCGATGCGCAGGTCGTCCTCGCGCTCGAGCTCGGGCGTCACGACGCGCCGCGCGAACACGATCGCGGTCGCCGCGGTCGCCGCCGCGAACGCCGCGCCCACGATCGCGATTCCGCCGAGCACCGCGCCGATCGGCCCCACCACCGTGCGCTCGAGCCTCGACATCCCGCCTCCAGTCTCCGTCGCCGCCGTCCGTCCGGACGGGGTACAGGCCGTCTCGCGGCGCGCCGCCACCCGGCCCCGTGATCGAGACTCTAGTCTGCACACGTGTCCGACTCGGCGACCACGCCTCCCCCTGAGTTCGCCGCAGCGCTGGAATCGCTGCGGTCCGCGACACCGCGAGCCGAACTGCGCGTGTCGGAGATCGCCGCGCCCTCCTCGCTCGCCCCATGGGCGGTCGCGCTCTCGGCCGACCTGATCCCCGGGCGGCACGCGGAGGACTCCGAGCTCGGCACCGGCCGATTCGTGCTGCTCCACGATCCGTCCGAGCCCGAGTCGTGGGGCGGACGCTTCCGCGTCGTCTGCTTCGCGCAGGCCCCGCTCGAGACCGACATCGGCGTCGATCCGTTCCTGGCCGACGTCGCGTGGTCCTGGCTCGTCGACGCGCTCGACGCGCACGGCGCGCGCTACGTCGCCGCGTCCGGAACCGTGACGAAGATCCTCTCGACGGGGTACGGCGAACTCGCCCGGCAGGGCGACGGCGCCGAGCTCGAGCTGCGTGCGTCGTGGACGCCGCTCGATGCCGTGATCGCGCCGCATGTGGAAGGGTGGAGTGAGTTGCTGTGCATGCTGGCCGGCCTGCCTCCGAGCTCGGAGGGGGTGACGGCCCTTCCCACACGGAGGAGGAGACGTGGCTGACGAGTTCCACGTGATCGACTCCCGCGAGGCGTACGACGATGCCGTCGAGTCGATCGCGGGGGGCGTGGGTCCGGTCGCCGTCGACGCCGAGCGGGCGAGCGGGTTCCGCTACTCGCAGCGCGCCTACCTGATCCAGCTGTTCCGCCGCGATGCCGGCACGTTCCTGTTCGACCCGACGATGATCGGCGACTTCACGAGCCTGCAGGAGGCGATCCGCGACGAGGAGTGGGTGCTTCACGCGGCCAGCCAGGACCTGGCGTGCCTCCGCGAGGTCGGGCTCGACCCGAGCGGCATCTTCGACACCGAACTCGCGGCGCGCCTGCTCGGCATGCCCCGGGTCGGCCTCGCGTCCGTGGTCGAGGAGCTCCTCGGCATCCGCCTCGCCAAGGAGCACTCGGCGGCCGACTGGTCGACGCGCCCGCTCCCCCAGTCCTGGCTGCGGTACGCCGCGCTCGACGTCGAGCTCCTCGTCGACGTGCGCGACCGGCTCGCCGAACGCCTCGTCGACGCCGCCAAGGAGGAGATCGCGCGGCAGGAGTTCGACGCGACCGTGCATCGCGCCGCGAAGCCCCCCGCGGCGGAACCGTGGCGGCGGCTGAGCGGCATCCACGCGCTGCGATCGCCCCGCAACCTCGCGGTCGCGCGGGCGCTCTGGCATGCGCGCGACGACCTGGCGTCCGAGACGGATGTCGCTCCGGGACGCCTCGTTCCGGATGCCTCGATCCTCGCCGTCGCGAAGACCCTCCCCGAGTCCAAGCGCGCGCTCGTGGACCTCAAGGCGTTCAACGGTCGCGCGAGCCGCACCGAGATCGACCGCTGGTGGGCCGCCATCGAGGACGCACGGACGGCCGACCCGCCCGCGTCGCGCGTGCCGAGCGACGCTCCCCCGCCTCCTCGGGCCTGGGCGTCGCGCAACCCCGAGGCCGACGCGCGCCTCCGGCTCGCCAAGGCGGCGGTCGGCGACGTGGCCGACGAGTACGGCATGCCCGTCGAGAACCTGCTGACGCCCGACCACCTGCGGCGCGTGGCGTGGCATCCGCCCGCCGATGCGACGTCGGAGGCGATCGCCGATGCGCTCGACGAACTCGGCGCACGGGCCTGGCAGATTGAGGCTACCTCACAGATAATCGCCGAGGCGTTTGTGCACGCGGCACAATCGCTCGAAGACGCCGCACACGACGCTTCGTAGGAACCGGCAACCGATTCCGAGGCGCGCTGACGGCCTTCCTAGGATCGGGTGATCCTCCATTCGAAAGGGAGCTGCAGCGTGGCTGAACGAGCTGACGTCGTGTTCGTCGACGGGGTCCGTACCCCCTTCGGCAAGGCCGGCGAAAAGGGCATGTACTGGAACACCCGGGCCGACGACCTGGTGGTGAAGGCGATCGTCGGGCTCCTCGAGCGCAACCCGAACGCGCCGAAGGACCAGATCGACGACGTGGCCATCGCGGCCACCACCCAGACCGGCGACCAGGGACTCACCATCGGCCGGAGCGCCGCGATCCTCGCGGGCCTGCCGAAGTCGGTCCCCGGCTTCGCGATCGACCGCATGTGCGCCGGAGCGATGACCTCGGTGGCGATGCTCGCCGGGTCCATCGGCTACGGCCAGTACCGCCTCGCGATCGGCGGCGGCGTCGAGCACATGGGCCACCACCCGATGGGCTCGGGCGTCGACCCGAACCCCCGCTTCGTCGCCGAGAAGATGGTCTCGGAGGACGCGCTCGTCATGGGCGCCACCGCGGAGCGCATCCACGACCGCTTCCCGCACCTCACCAAGGAGCGCGCCGACCGCTACGCGCTGGGCAGCCAGCAGAAGACCGCGGCCGCCTACGAGGCGGGCAAGATCCAGCAGGACCTCGTCCCGGTCGCCATCCGCACCGGAGAGGGCTGGGGCCTGGCCACGCGCGACGAGGTCATGCGTCCCGAGACGACGCTCGAGGGCCTCGCGACCCTGAAGACCCCGTTCCGACCGCACGGCCGGGTCACCGCGGGCAACGCGTCGGGCCTGAACGACGGCGCCACCGCTGCACTGCTCGCGAGCGGCGACGCCGCGAAGGAGTACGGCCTGAACGTCAGGATGAAGCTCGTGAGCTACGCCTTCGCCGGCGTCGACCCGGCCATCATGGGCATCGGCCCGGTCCCCGCGACCGAGAAGGCGCTCCGCATCGCCGGCCTGAAGATGGACGACATCGGCATCCTCGAGGTCAACGAGGCGTTCGCCGTGCAGGTGCTCTCGCTCCTCGACCACTACGGCATCGACGACGACGACCCGCGCGTGAACCCCTGGGGCGGCGCGATCGCCGTCGGCCACCCGCTCGCCTCCTCCGGCGTGCGCCTGATGAACCAGCTCGCCAGCCAGTTCGCCGAGCGCCCCGACGTGCGCTACGGCATCACGACCATGTGCGTCGGCCTCGGCCAGGGCGGGACGATGGTCTGGGAGAACCCGAACTACTCGCGCAAGGCCGCGAAGAAGGCCTGAGGACGACGACGATGACCGACTACACGCAGATCGACTTCACCGAGCTCGCGGGCATGTTCGACGACGAGGTCGTCACGCACTCGTACGTGCGCGACATCCCCCTCTCCGAGGGCCGCACCCTCGCGCTCGTCACGCTCGACAACGGCCGCGACCACACGCGCCCGAACACGCTCGGGCCGAACACGCTCCTCGAGTACGCCGCGGCGCTCGACGGGCTGACCGCCCGCGCCGCCGCCGGCGAGATCCACGCCGTCGCCGTGACGGGCAAGCCGTTCATCCTCGCCGCGGGCGCCGACCTCTCGAAGGTGTCCCAGCTGCCGAACCGCGAGGCCGGCCTGCGGATCGCGCAGCTCGGCCACCACGCGCTCGGCAAGCTCGCGACGGTGGGCGTGCCCTCGTTCGCCTTCATCAACGGGCTCGCGCTCGGCGGCGGCGTCGAGATCGGCCTGCACGCCGACTACCGCACGGTCGACTCCTCACTGCCCGCCCTCGCCCTGCCCGAGGTCTTCCTCGGCATGATCCCCGGCTGGGGCGGCGCGACGCTGCTGCCGAACCTCATCGGCATCGAGAACGCGCTGAAGATCGTGGTCGAGAACCCGCTCAAGCAGAACCGGACCATCAAGGCGCCCGAGGTGCTCGAGCTGGGCATCGCCGACGCGATGTTCCCGTCGGTGAACTACCTCGAGGACTCGATCCGCTGGGCCGACGACGTGATCTCGGGCCGCGTGAAGGTCAAGCGCGCGAACGAGCCCGGGAAGCTCGAGCGCATGGTCAAGTGGGACGCCGCCATCGCCATCGCGAAGAAGATGCTGCAGAGCCGCATCGGCACCGTGCCGAAGGCGCCGTACGCGGCGCTGGAGCTGCTGAAGGCCGCGAAGTCCGGCACCCGTGCCGAGGGCTTCGAGCGTGAGGACGAGATGCTCGCCGACCTCGTGTCGGGCGACCAGTTCCACGCCTCGATGTACGCCTTCAACCTCGTGCAGAAGCGCGCGAAGAAGCCCGCCGGCGCGCCCGACAAGGCCCTCGCGAAGCCCGTGACCAAGGTCGGCGTGCTCGGCGCCGGGTACATGGCCAGCCAGTTCGCCCTGCTCTTCCTCCGCCGCCTGCAGGTGCCGGTGATCATCACGGATCTCGACCAGGAGCGGGTCGACAAGGGCGTGGCCCACATCACCGGCGAGATCGACGCCCTGCTCGGCAAGGGTCGCATCTCGCCCGACGAGGCCAACCGGCTGAAGGCGCTCGTGCACGGCACGACGGACAAGTCGGAGTTCGCCGATTGCGACTGGGTGATCGAGGCCGTCTTCGAGGAGCTCACGATCAAGCAGGACGTGTTCGCCGAGATCGAGAAGGTCGTCTCCCCCGAGGCCGTGCTCGCCACGAACACCTCGTCGCTGTCGGTCGAGGAGATCGGCGCGAAGCTCGAGCACCCGGAGCGCGTCGTCGGCTTCCACTTCTTCACGCCCGTCGCGGTCATGCCCCTCATCGAGGTCGTGAAGACGACGAAGACGGATGACGCGACGCTCTCGACCGCGATGGTCACCGCTGCGAAGCTCAAGAAGAACGCCGTCATCACGGCCGACACCCCCGGCTTCGTCGTGAACCGCCTGCTCGCCGTGCTCCTCGGCGAGGCGATGCGCGCGGTCGACGAGGGCACGTCGTTCGAGACCGTCGATCAGGCCATGGCGCCGCTCGGCCTCCCGATGGCGCCGTCGGCGCTGCTCGACCTGGTCGGCCTCAAGGTCGGCGCGCACGTGCTCGACACCCACCACGCGGCGTTCCCCGACCGGTTCTACCGTTCCGAGAACCTGCACGCGCTCGCCGAGTACGGCACGCTGCTCGACAAGGACGACAAGGGCAAGGTCAAGGGCTTCGACAAGGGCGCCCTGAAGATCGTGGCCGGCGGCACGAACCCGTCGAGCCCCGAGGAGATCCTCACCCGCCTGCAGGACGGACTGGCTCGCGAGACGAAGCTGATGCTCGACGGCGAGGTCGTCGCGGCGGCCGAGGACATCGACCTCTGCATGGTCCTCGGTGCCGGCTTCCCGTTCCAGATGGGCGGCCTGACGCCCTACCTCGACCGCGTCGGCGCGTCCGAGCGCGTGTTCGGCGACACGTTCCACCACCCGCCCGTGCGGGGCGTCGAGGGCTGACCCCCCCTTCACGACCGCTCGACCGGCCGCCGACGCGATGTCGGGGGCCGGTCGTATGTTCGGGGTCGTGACGCGCATCCAGTACTACGTGGCCTCGTCGCTCGACGGCTTCATCGCCGACGAGCACGACGGGCTCGAATGGCTCCTGCAGTTCGGCATGGCCGACTTCACCGATCACTACGAGCGCTTCTTCGCCTCCGTCGGGGCCCTCGTGCTCGGCGCGACGACGTACGAGTGGGTGCTCCGCGAGGGCGGCGGGTGGCCGTACGGCGGGCTGCCGACCTGGGTGCTCACCCACCGAGCGCTCGAGGCACCCGAGGGCGCCGACATCCGCTTGGCATCCGGCGACGTCGGGGCGATTGCGGATGCCGCGGTGGCGGCCGCCGGCGATCGGAACGTGTGGGTCGTGGGCGGCGGCCCCGTCGCGGCGCAGTTCCTCGCCGCGGGGCGGCTCGACGAGCTGCTCGTGACCTACATGCCGGTCGCGCTCGGGCGCGGGCGGCCGCTTCTGCCGGTCTCCGACGTCACGCCGGTGCTCAGCCTCACCGGGGTGACGCGGCTCGGCGACGCGGTCGAGCACGTCTACCGCGTCGGCTGACCGAGCGCGGCCCCACGGCGCACGACCTCAGACGCGCGGCTGCGCGCCAGTGTCCGCCGGGATCTCGATGCCCGCGTTGCGGGCGTGCGGGAGCTTGCTGCCGAGCACCATCGCGGTGACGTCGCGCGCGATGTGCTGCGGCGTGAGGCCGACGCGCTCCAGGATGTCGGCGCGCGAGCCGTGATCGAGGAACTCGTCGGGCAGCCCGACCTCGGTGACGGCCGTGTCGACGCCCGCCTCCCGCAGGTCCTGCCGGATGCGGGTGCCGATGCCGCCGACGCGGATGCCGTCCTCGACGCTGACGACGATGCGGTACTCCCCGGCGAGCGACACGACGCTGTCGGGCACGGGGACGACCCAGCGCGGATCGACGACGGTCGCCCCGATCCCCTGCGCCTCGAGCTTGCGTGCCACCTCGAGGCCGATCCCGGCCATCGGACCGACCGTCACGATCAGCACGTCGCGACGCTCGGACTCCGCGAGGACATCGACGCCGTCGTGCGTACGGCGGATCGCCTCGTACTCGGTGCCGACCGTCCCCTTCGGGAAGCGGAGGACCGTGGGAGCGTCGTCGACGCGGACGGCCTCGGCGAGCTCCTCGGCGAGTCGGACGGAGTCGCGCGGCGCCGCCAGGCGGATTCCGGGCACGACCTGCAGGATCGACAGGTCCCACACGCCGTGATGGCTCGGGCCGTCGGGTCCGGTGACGCCCGCTCGGTCGAGCACGAACGTCACGCCCGCCCGGTGCAGGGCGACATCCATGAGCACCTGGTCGAACGCCCGGTTGATGAAGGTCGCGTACACGGCGACGACCGGGTGCAGGCCGCCGAAGGCGAGGCCCGCGGCCGAGGTCACGGCGTGCTGCTCGGCGATCCCGACGTCGAACACCCGGTTCGGGAAGCGCTCGGCCATGCGGTGGAGGCCCGTCGGGCGGAGCATCGCGGCGGTGATGCCCACGAGACGTTCGTCGCGCTCGGCGAGCGTCACGAGCTCGTCCGCGAACACGCTCGTCCACGACGGCGCCGACGCGGTCTCGAGCGACTCGCCGGTCTCGGGGTCGATCTGGCCGACGGCGTGGAACTGGTCGGCGGCGTCGCGCCGCGCGGGCTCGTAGCCGCGCCCCTTCTCGGTGATCGTGTGCACGATGACCGGCGCGCCGTAGTCCTTGGCCTGGCGCAGCGCCTCCTCGAGGGCGCGCTCGTCGTGGCCGTCGATCGGCCCGATGTACTTGATGTCGAGGTTCGAGTACAGCGCCTCGTTGCCGCTGACCCGACTGAGGAAGCCGTGCAGGCCGCCTCGGACCCCGCGGTAGATCGCGCGGCCCGGCGAGCCGAGCCGGTCGAACGCGCTGCGGCTCTTCAGGTGGAGCGAGCGGTACGACTGCTTCGTGCGCACCGAGTTGAGGAACCGCGCCATGCCGCCGATCGTCGGGGCGTAGGAACGGCCGTTGTCGTTCACGACGACCACGAGGTTGCGGGTGTTGTCGTCGGAGATGTTGTTCAGCGCCTCCCACGTCATGCCGCCGGTGAGCGCGCCGTCGCCGACGACGGCGACGACGTGGCGGTCGCCCTGCCCGGTCATCTCGAAGGCCTTCGAGATGCCGTCGGCCCACGACAGCGAGCTCGACGCGTGCGAGCTCTCGACGACGTCGTGCTCGGACTCGGAGCGCTGCGGATACCCGGCGAGCCCGCCCGTCTGGCGCAGCGTCGAGAAGTCCTTCCGCCCGGTGAGGAGCTTGTGCACGTACGACTGGTGACCGGTGTCGAAGATGATCGGGTCGCGGGGCGAATCGAACACGCGGTGGATGGCGAGCGTGAGCTCGACGACGCCGAGGTTCGGGCCGAGGTGCCCGCCCGTCTTCGATACGTCGGCCACGAGCACCTCGCGGATCTCGCGGGCGAGTTCCTCCACCTGCTCGTCGGACAGCGCATCGAGGTCGCGCGGTCCGCGGATCGTGTCGAGCAGCCTCATCCGTCGTGCCTCCGGGTGCGAGGGGCGCCGTGCGCCCGGTTTCGTTCGAGTGTACGCCGGGCGACCTGAGAGCCCGGGCAGAGATCGGGGGCGGCGAGCCGAAGCCCGCCGCCCCCGTCGCGTGCCGTCGTCAGACGAGGCTGCGGAGCACGTACTGCAGGATGCCGCCGTTGCGGTAGTAGTCGGCCTCACCGGGCGTGTCGATGCGGACGACCGCGTCGAACTCGACCGTCTGCTTGCCCTCGGGCGAGAACTCGCTCGGCTCGGCGGTGACGCGCACCGTCTTCGGCGTGACGCCCTCGTTCAGCTGCTCGAGGCCCGTGATCGAGACGATCTCGGTGCCGTCGAGGCCGAGCGACTTCCAGCTCTCGCCGGCCGGGAACTGCAGCGGGACGACGCCCATGCCGATGAGGTTCGAGCGATGGATGCGCTCGAAGCTCTCGGTGATGACGGCCTTCACGCCGAGCAGGTTGGTGCCCTTGGCCGCCCAGTCGCGCGACGAGCCCGAGCCGTACTCCTTGCCGCCGAACACGACGAGCGGGGTGCCCTGCGCCTGGTAGTTCATGCACGCGTCGTAGATGTACGACTGCGGGCCGCCCTCCTGCGTGAAGTCGCGCGTGAAGCCGCCCTCGACGACCTGGCCGTCGTTGACCGCCGCGACGAGCTCGTTCTTCAGGCGGATGTTCGCGAACGTACCGCGGATCATCACCTCGTGGTTGCCACGGCGCGAGCCGTACGAGTTGAAGTCCTTCTGCGCCACGCCGTGCTCGGTGAGGTACTGGGCGGCCGGGGTGCCGGCCTTGATGTTGCCCGCCGGGCTGATGTGGTCGGTGGTGACCGAATCGCCGAGCGTGGCCATGACGCGCGCACCCGTGATGTCGGCTACGGGGGTGAGGTCCATCGACATGCCGTCGAAGTAGGGCGCCTTGCGCACGTACGTCGACGAGGCGTCCCACTCGAAGACCGGACCGGCCGGGGTCGGCAGGCTCTTCCAGCGCTCGTCGCCGTCGAACACGGTCGCGTACTGCTTGATGAACTGCTCGCGCGAGATCGACGAGTCGATGATCTCCTGGACCTTCTCCGGGGCGGGCCAGACGTCCTTCAGGAACACGTCGTTGCCGTCCGCGTCGGTGCCGAGGGGGTCGGACTCGAAGTCGAAGTTCATCGAACCGGCCAGCGCGTACGCCACGACGAGCGGCGGGGAGGCCAGGTAGTTCATCTTCACGTCGGGGCTGATGCGACCCTCGAAGTTGCGGTTGCCCGAGAGGACCGCCGTGACGGCGAGGTCGTTCTCGTTGATCGCCGAGGAGACCTCCTCGATCAGCGGACCCGAGTTGCCGATGCAGATCGTGCAGCCGTAGCCGACGGTGTAGAAGCCGAGGCCCTCGAGCGCCTTGTCGAGGCCCGACTTCTCGTAGTAGTCGGTGACGACCTTCGAGCCCGGGCCGAGCGTGGTCTTGACCCACGGCTTCGACTTCAGGCCCTTGTCGAGCGCGTTCTTCGCGAGGAGGCCGGCCGCGATCATGACCGACGGGTTCGAGGTGTTGGTGCACGAGGTGATCGCCGCGAGCGCGACCGAGCCGTGGTTCAGCGTGAACGTCGGGCCGTCGGCCAGGGTCACCGGCGTGGGCTTCGAGACCGTGTGCGGCGCGTGCGAGTGGTGGTGGTGCTCGTGGTGGCTGTGCTCGTCTTCGGGGGTGAAGCCGGGCGGGTCGGATGCCGGGAAGGACTCGGAGATCGTCAGGTCGACGAGGTCGTGGTCGGCGTCGGCGTAGTTCGTGAGGTCGGCGTTGAACTGCTCCTTCGCGTTGGAGAGGAGGATGCGGTCCTGCGGACGCTTCGGGCCGGCGATCGACGGGACGACGGTCGAGAGGTCGAGCTCGAGGTACTCGCTGTACGACGGCTCGTTCGCCGCGTCGTGCCAGAGCGACTGGAGCTTCGCGTACTGCTCCACGAGCGCGACGGTCTGCTCGTCGCGACCGGTGAGTCGGAGGTACTCCAGCGTCACGTCGTCGATCGGGAAGATCGCCGCGGTCGAGCCGAACTCGGGGCTCATGTTGCCGATGGTGGCGCGGTTCGCGAGCGGGACGGATGCGACGCCCTCGCCGTAGAACTCGACGAACTTGCCGACGACGCCGTGCTTGCGGAGCATGTCGGTGATCGTCAGCACGACGTCGGTCGCCGTGACGCCGGCGGGGATCTCGCCGCTCAGCTTGAAGCCGACGACCCGCGGGATGAGCATCGACACGGGCTGGCCGAGCATCGCGGCCTCGGCCTCGATGCCGCCGACGCCCCAGCCGAGCACGCCGAGGCCGTTGACCATCGTGGTGTGCGAGTCGGTGCCGACGCACGTGTCGGGGTACGCGCGGAGCACGCCGTCGACGGTGCGGTCGTAGATGACCTTGGCGAGGTGCTCGATGTTGACCTGGTGCACGATGCCGGTGCCGGGCGGGACGACCTTGAAGTCGTCGAACGCGGTCTGCCCCCAGCGGAGGAACTGGTAGCGCTCGCCGTTGCGCTCGTACTCGATCTCGACGTTGCGCTCGAGCGCGTTCTCGGTGCCGAAGAGGTCGGCGATGACCGAGTGGTCGATGACCATCTCGGCGGGCGAGAGCGGGTTGATCCGGTTCGGGTCGCCGCCGAGGGCGGTGACCGCCTCGCGCATGGTGGCGAGGTCGACGATGCAGGGCACGCCCGTGAAGTCCTGCATGACCACGCGTGCCGGCGTGAACTGGATCTCGGTGTCGGGCTCGGCGGTCGGGACCCACGAGCCGAGCGCCTCGATCTGCTCCTTCGTGACGTTCGCGCCGTCCTCGGTGCGGAGCAGGTTCTCGAGGAGCACCTTCAGGCTGAACGGGAGCTTCTCGTACCCGGGGACGGTGTCGATCCGGAAGATCTCATAGGAGGTGTCCCCGACCTGGAGCGTGTCCTTCGCCCCGAAACTGTTCACTGCAGACACGATGTCCTCTCCTTCGCGGATGCCGCGGTTCCGGCCGTTCCAGGCGCCACCCGACATGCGTCGCCGGGAGCCGCCCCAGCAAGGCTAGCCCAACCGCGTCACCGGCCGACAGGTCGCCGGCCGCACCCGTGATTTATCTTGATGTCGAGATAACTGTATCACTCGGCGGCGCGCTTCGCGGGGTAGACCGCGCGCACGACCAGCCACGAGAACACGAGCAGCAGCGCGTACAGCGGCACGCCCATGAGCAGTCGCGTCGCACCGAGCGCCTCGACGTTTCCCGCGTAGTAGAACGGCACCTGCACCAGCAGGCGCGCGACGAACATGCCGAGCCACACGACGGTCAGGAACTGCATCGCCCGGTACTTCCGTCGATCCTGGCGCCAGGCGGTCCCGTCGCCCATGAGGAAGCCGACGACGAGCCCGACGAGCGGCCAGCGGACGAGGAGGGAGAAGAGGATCGCGACGGCGTAGGCCGCGTTCGTGTAGAAGCCGATGACGTAGTTGTCTTCCGCCCGGCCCGTCCAGAGCGAGAGCGCAGCGGATGCCGCGACGCCGATGAGCCCGGCGATCGCCTGCGTCGGCTGGCTTCGCGTGAACAGGCGCAGCGCGGTGAACACCACGGCGAGGCCGAGCGAGGCCCCGAGGGCCCAGCCGAGCTCGCGCGTGAACGTGAAGACGACCAGGAAGACGAGGCCGGGGAGGATCGCCTCCGCGAGACCGCGGATGCCTCCCAGCGCCCCCACGAGGTCGGCGGGGGTCAGCGTCTCGTCGCGCGCGATCCGCCCGAGGCCGGACTTCTCGGCGGCCGCCGCGACCTGGCGGCCGAACTCGGCGGCCGCGTCGTCCGAGTCGCCGTTCGGGGCACCGGCGACCTCGCCGGCGCGATCCCGGTCCGTGCGATCGGCAGCGTGGTCGTCGCTCACGCGGACGGACCACCCGAGGACGGTGCGGGCATGCGCAGCGGGATGAGGTCGCGCGGCGGCATGGGCGTGTTGCCGCGCACCACGACGATCGAGCGGAACAGGTCCTCCACCTTCGCCGCGGCGGTCGGGTCGGCCGCCGCCTCGCCGGCGATCACGCCGCGCAGGAACCAGCGGGGACCGTCGACGCCGATGAAGCGCGCGAGTCGCATCTGGCCGGCCTGCCCGTCGGCCGTGGTGACGGGGATCTGGGCGAGCAGCTCGGGGCCGAACGTGCCCTCGCGCACCTGCGTGGTGCCGCCCTGGCGCGCGATCTGGTCGGCGATCTGGCCGCGGATCTCGTGCCAGAGGCCGCTCGACCTCGGTGCCGAGAACGGCTGGACCTGCAGGGTCGAGTTGGCGTAGTCGAGGCCGACCGCGACCACGCGCTTGGTGCCCTCCTCGACCTCGAGCCGGAGGTGGAGCCCCTCGCGGGGAAGGACCTTCACGCCGCCGAGGTCGACGTACGGGCGGACCGGGTTGGCCTCGGACTCGTCCAGGGGGCCGTTCGTCGCCCGGTCCTCCGGCGCGGACTTGGGGTGGTCGACGGGGATGTCGTCGATGTTCTCGATGTCGCTCACGCGTGTGCTCCTGACTGGTTCGCCCCGAATCCGGTGGATCCGAATCCTCCCTCGCCGCGAAGGCTCCCGGGCAGCTTCTCGACCTCGACGAACCGCGCTCGGCTCACCGGCATGACCACCAGCTGCGCGATCCGGTCGCCGGCCTCGATCCGGTACGCCTCGCGGGCGTCGGTGTTCAGCAGTGCGACCCTGATCTCGCCTCGGTAGCCCGCGTCCACCGTGCCAGGCGCGTTCACGATCGTGATGCCGTGCTTGAACGCGAGGCCCGATCGCGGGACCACGAAGGCGACGTAGCCGTCGGGCAGTGCGATCGCCACGCCGGTGCCCACGGTGGCGCGCTCCCCCGGCTCGAGCACCACGGACTCGGCGGCCTGGAGGTCGGCCCCGGCGTCGCCCGGATGGGCGTAGGCGGGGACGTGGTCGGCCGTGATCAGCACATCGACGGAATCGGTCACCGTTCGAGGGTAGTGCAGAAGTCTGGTCTGATAGGTCCATGCCCGACTACCGCGAACGGCTCTGGCCGACGCCCTGGATCTACCTCACCAGCCTCCTGCTCGTCCCGGCGAGCATCCTCGTGCTCGCCCCGGTCTCGCTGCCCGCCGGCATCGTCACGGGCGTGATCCTCTACGTCGCGGTCGCGGGGTCGCTGACGCTCACCTCGCCGGTGATCGAGGTGGCCGACGGCCGGCTCCGCGCGGGTCGCGCCGAGGTTCCGCTCGAGCTCACGGGTGAGGCGGTCCCCGCCGAGGGCGAGGCCGCCCGGACCGAGCGCGGCACCGGCCTCGACGCGCGCGCGTTCCTCGTGATCCGCGGCTGGATCCGCGACGTCGTGCGGGTTCCGATCGAGGATGCCGCCGACCCGGCACCGTACTGGCTGCTCTCGACGCGGCATCCGCACGAAATGGCCGCCGCGATCAACGGATCGCGACGGCCTCGTGTCGGTGGGGAGCCTGCCTAGGCGGCGCACTCCAGGCAGATCGGCCCGAGCTTGGTCTCGTGGTCGATCTGCGAGCGGTGCTTCACGAGGAAGCAGCTGACGCAGGTGAACTCATCCGCCTGCGGCGGCAGCACGACGACGTCGAGTTCGACGTCGGACAGGTCGGCTCCCGCCAGGTCGAAGCTGCCGGGGTTGTCGGCGTCCTCGACGTCGACGCTTCCCGACATCTTGTCGGGCACGCGCTCCTTGAGGGCCTCGATCGACTCGGAGTCGTCGTCGGTCTTCCGCGGCGCGTCGTAATCCGTTGCCATTCCCATCCTTTTTCCATTGCCGAGGATTCGGCGGCCATAGTCTGCACGAAATCAAGTGCGTAAGCAAACCATCCGTCGGCCGTCCGAACCGGTGGAATGCACAACTCACGGCACGCCCGGCGTATTCCCAGCGCAGGCCGGGGCGCCGTGGCATCCTTGGGCGGAGATCAAGGGCACGGAAGGGCTTCTCGCCATGCAGGAACTCAAGGTGATCGGGGTCGAGAGCGGCGCCCTCATCGCGGCCTCCGACGACGGCGCGCGATTCCGGATCGAAGTCGACGAGGTGCTGCAGTCGCGCATCCGCCAGGCCGTCCCCGAGACACGCACCGGGCCGAAGCTCTCCCCGCGGGAGGTGCAGGCGCACATCCGGTCCGGTCTCTCGGCCGACGAGGTCGCCGAGCTCACGGGCGCCTCCGTCGAATTCATCCGGCGTTTCGAGGGTCCCGTGATCGCGGAGCGCGAACACATGGTGACCTCGGCGCTCGCCGTCCCGACCCACGCCGAGGTCGCGGAGGGCGACGAGCCGACGTCGTTCGGCACGATGGTGCGCGAGCGGCTCGCCGGGCTCGGTGCGCACGGCGAACGCTGGGCCAGCTGGAAGGACGACGAGCGCGGATGGATGGTCAAGCTCGAGTTCACGGCCGACGGCATCGACCACGACGCCCGGTGGTCGTTCGAACCTCGGAAGCAGGCGCTGCATCCCCAGAACGCCGACGCGACGACGCTGTCGAAGCACGGCGAGGTCCGCGGGGGGATGATTCCGCGGCTGCGCGCGGTCTCCGCAACGGATGACGCCGCCCGCTTCGACAGCGGGGCGTTCACCTTCGACGTCGCCGACACGGCCGACGACGACACCGCTCCGCAGCCCGAACTCGCGGTCGCGCGGCCGGGTGCCGCACCGAACGGCTCTGCGTCGTCGACTGCCGCCGCGTCGAGCCCGGCGGTCGCGCGCGCGGCGATCAAGCGTGCGGACGAGCCGGCTCCGCCCACGGGCGAGACGGCCGACCTGCTCGAGGCACTGCGTCGCCGTCGCGGCGAGCGCGAGGTGGGGCCGGGTGCCGAGCGGGTCGCGACGACACCGTCCCCGGTGGCGCCGACTCATCCGGAGGAGCCCTCCGCCTCGACCCCCGCGCCCGACCGACCCACCGGGGCCGACGCCGCAGACGAGGCCGACGAGGCGCAGCAGCGAGCCGGGGCGGCCGCGAGGGCGCTGTGGGGCGGCGGCGGCAAGCCGAGCCAGCCCGCCCGGCAGAAGAAGGGGCGCGCGGCGATGCCGAGCTGGGACGAGATCGTCTTCGGCGCCCGCAGCGACGACGACCTGGCGTAGTCGCACGAGACCGGCGCGACACCGGGCGCGGACACCGAGCGCGGTTCGCGACACCTTGCCGTGCCTGCGTGCGAGCCGCTCGCACCCGTTCCGCCATGCCCCGCAGGCTGGTAGCATTCGAACAGAGTTTCGAATCTCGGAGGTCGGGATGCCGCAGACGGTGGAACCGGTGGAAGTGTGGACCGGCGCCTCGGGCGCACCGGAGCGCCTCGTCTGGCGGGCCCGGCGCTATCGCGTCGACGACATGCCGACGCCCCTCGTGGGTCCGGCCGACTGGTGGCTCCCCTTCGCGGGCGACCACGCCGGCCCGGGGCGCGCCCCGCTCGAGATCACCGGCTGGCGCTTCCAGGCCACGAGTTCCGACGGCGAGACCCACATGTTCGACGTGGGCCACGACGGCTCGCACTGGCACGTGCTGCGCGTGTTCGATTGAACCGGGTCGCGCCGACACGGCGAGAATCCCGGCCGGAGAGGCTGGCAGCCCGGGCCGGCGGAACGTCGATCAGGCCGACTTCTCGGCCCTGCGCGGCTTCGACGGTACGATCGTCGGCGCGGCGTTGTCGATGACGGTCTCCTTGGTCACGACCACGCGGGCGACGCCGGTCGAGGAGGGCACCTCGAACATGATCGGCCCGAGCACCTCCTCCATGATCGCGCGAAGGCCGCGCGCGCCCGTCTGGCGGAGCACCGCGAGGTCGGCGATCGCCTCGAGCGCGGCGTGGTCGAAGTCGAGCTGCACGCCGTCGAGCTCGAACATGCGCTGGTACTGCTTGACGAGCGCATTGCGCGGCTCGGTGAGGATCTCCATGAGCGCCGCGCGGTCGAGCGGCGTCACGGTCGCGACGACGGGAAGTCGGCCGATGAACTCGGGGATGAGCCCGAACTTGTGCAGGTCTTCGGGAAGGACCTCGCTGAAGAGCTCGGCCTCGTCTTGCTTGGAATGCAGCGGGGCGCCGAAGCCGATGCCGCGCTTGCCCGCGCGCGAGGAGATGATCTCCTCCAGGCCGGCGAATGCGCCCGCCACGATGAAGAGGACGTTCGTGGTGTCGATCTGGATGAACTCCTGGTGCGGATGCTTGCGCCCGCCCTGGGGCGGCACGGAGGCGACCGTGCCCTCGAGGATCTTCAGGAGCGCCTGCTGCACGCCCTCGCCCGACACGTCGCGCGTGATCGACGGGTTCTCGGCCTTGCGGGCGATCTTGTCGACCTCGTCGATGTAGATGATGCCGGTCTCGGCGCGCTTGACGTCGTAGTCGGCGGCCTGGATGAGCTTCAGGAGGATGTTCTCGACGTCCTCGCCGACGTAGCCGGCCTCGGTGAGCGCCGTGGCATCCGCCACCGCGAACGGCACGTTCAACTGCTTCGCGAGCGTCTGCGCGAGGTAGGTCTTGCCGCAGCCGGTGGGGCCGATGAGCAGTATGTTCGACTTCGCGATCTCGACGTCGTCGTGAGCGCGGTCGGCGGGCGTGATCGCCGCCTTCGCGCGAACGCGCTTGTAGTGGTTGTAGACGGCGACGGCGAGGGCGCGCTTGGCGGCATCCTGCCCGATCACGTACTCCTCGAGGAAGCCGAAGATCTCCTTCGGCTTCGGAAGCTCGAACTCGCCGGACTCGGGCTCACCGGCCTCGGCGAGGCGCTCCTCGATGATCTCGTTGCAGAGCTCGACGCACTCGTCGCAGATGTACACGCCCGGACCGGCGATGAGCTGCTGCACCTGCTTCTGGCTCTTCCCGCAGAAGGAGCACTTCAAGAGGTCAGCACTCTCCCCGATGCGTGCCATCGCTTCCTCCCTCGAACCGAGTCTGTTCCGAGCCTAGCCCGACGCGGGCCGCTCGGGGCCGATCCGCCGCGGTTTGGCGGAAACGACATGACGAGGGGCGGATGCGTCGTGCACCCGCCCCTCGTGAGCAATCCCGAGCTATCGGCTGAGCGCCGGCAGCGTCTTCCGCGACGAGAGCACCTGGTCGATGAGCCCGTACTCGCGGGCCTCTTCGGCCGAAAGGATCTTGTCGCGGTCGATGTCGGAGTTGACCTGCTCCATAGTGCGGTTCGAGTGACGCGACAGCGTCTCCTCGAGCCAGGTGCGCATGCGCAGGATCTCGGCCGCCTGGATCTCGATGTCGGACGCCTGGCCGTGGCCGGCCTCGCCCATCGCCGGCTGGTGGATCAGCACGCGCGCGTTCGGCAGTGCGAGGCGACGCCCCGGCGTGCCGGCGGCGGCGATCACGGCAGCGGCCGAGGCGGCCTGGCCGAGTACGACGGTCTGGATCTGCGGCCGGATGTACTGCATCGTGTCGTAGATCGCCGTCATGGCCGTGAAGGAGCCGCCGGGCGAGTTGATGTACATCATGATGTCGCGGTCGGGGTCCATCGACTCGAGCACCAGCAGCTGCGCCATGATGTCGTCGGCCGACGCGTCGTCGACCTGCACGCCGAGGAAGATGATGCGGTCCTCGAACAGCTTCGCGTAGGGGTCCTGGCGCTTGTAGCCGTAGGCCGTGCGCTCCTCGAAGCTCGGCAGGATGTAGCGCGAGCCCGGGGCCTGCCGGCCACCCGAGAAGGCGGTGCCGCCGAAGGCGGGGATGTTCATGCTCACTGTCTCTCTCTTCCTACGCAGCCTGGTCGGTCCCGCCGCCGCCCGAGACGTCGAGCGCCGACTCGCGGATGTGGTCGACGAAGCCGTACTCGAGCGCCTCCTGCGCACTGAACCAGCGGTCGCGGTCGCCGTCGCGGTTGATCTGCTCGACGGTCTTGCCGGTCTGCGCCGCCGTGATCTCGGCGAGCCGCTTCTTCATGTCGAGGATGAGCTGCGCCTGCGTCTGGATGTCGCTCGCGGTGCCGCCGAAGCCGCCGTGCGGCTGGTGCAGCAGCACGCGCGCGTTCGGGGTGATGTAGCGCTTGCCCTTCGTTCCGGCCGTGAGGAGCAGCTGCCCCATCGAGGCCGCCATGCCGATGCCGACCGTGACGATGTCGTTCGGGACGAACTGCATGGTGTCGTAGATCGCCATGCCCGCCGTGATCGAGCCGCCGGGCGAGTTGATGTAGAGGTAGATGTCCTTCTTCGGGTCCTCGGCGGCGAGGAGCAGCAGCTTCGCGGCGATCTCGTTCGCGTTGTCGTCGCGCACCTCGGAGCCGAGCCAGATGATGCGGTCCTTCAGCAGTCGATCGAACACACTGGGCTGCAGTGTCGGTTCGGCCATGGATTTCGCTCCGTTCCGTTGCTTCGTTGATCTCGAATCTATCCGGTGCAACACGCGCGAACCGGGCTGTTCGCCGTCGGCGGATGCCGCGCCGCGGCGAGGTGCGTCAGGTGCCGGTCCGCGGCGCGTCGCCCGGCGGCGGCACGAGTTCGCGCGCGTAGGCGTCGACCGCGCGACGGTACTGCGTCAGGTGCGGCGCGAGTGCGACGAGGGCGACGGATGCCGCGGCATCCGCTTCGCCGATCGATGCGAGCGCCAGGGCGCGGAAGGCGGCCACCGCGTCGACGAGGTCGCCCGCGTCGCCGGCGACCTCGTCGAGCAGGGCGAGGGACTCGCCCGGGCGGCCGAGGTTGCGGATCGTCGAGGCGAGCTGGATGTGCGCCTCGACACGGGCGCGGCCCGACAGCCCGAGTTCGAGCGAGCGCCGGTAGCGCGATTCGGCCTCCTCCTCGAGGCCAGCCGAGTCGCGGGCGCCCGCGGCCTCGAACGGTCCCCGCGGGTCGTGATCGGGGAGCTCGGCGACGAGTGCGTCGATCCGCACGATCACCTCGTGCTCCCCCAGCTCGGATGCCGCGTCCCAGATCTCGTCGACGCGGCGCTGCCAGTCGTCCAACGTCCCTCCTCGTGCCCTCGCTCGCCCCGACCCGCGCGGGAGACGACGACGGGGTCGGGCATGGCTGCCCGACCCCGCTCCTCTCGGCCGTCGACTACTCCGCGTCGGCCTTCTTGGTGGTGCGCTTGCGCGCCGGCTTCTTCTCCTCGGCGGGCGCCTCCTCGGCGGGCGCCTCCTCGGCGGGCTCGTCATCGCCCGCGACCGCGGTGAACTCGGACAGGTCGACCGCGTTGCCCGAGGCATCCGCCACCTTCGCCTTGCCGAGCGCGATCGCGAGCGCCTTGTTGCGCGCGACCTCGCCGACCATGGCGGGGATCTGGCCGTTCTGGCTCAGGATCTGCACGAACTCGTTCGGGTCCATGCCGTACTGCGCGGCGCCCTGGACGAGGTACTGCGTGAGCTCCTCCTGGCTGACCTGGACCTTCTCGGCCTCGGCGATCGCGTCGAGGACGATCTGGGTCTTGAAGGCCTTGGTGCTGGCCTCGGTGACCTCGGCGCGGTGCTCGTCGTCCTCCAGGCGACCCTCGGACTCGAGGTGGCGGTGCACCTCGTCCTCGATGACGCTGTCGGCGACCGGGACCTCGACGAGCTCGAGGAGCTTGTCGACGAGGAGGTCGCGGGCCTGGGTGCCCTGGCCGAACGACTTGTTCTTCGCGACCTGGTCCTTGAGGCTGGCGGTCAGCTCGTCGAGCGTGTCGAACTCACTCGCGATCTGCGCGAAGTCGTCGTCGGCCTCGGGGAGCTCGCGCTCCTTCACCGCGGTGACGGTGACGGTGATCTCGGCGGTCTCGCCCTCGTGGTCGCCGCCGAGCAGCTTCGACGAGAAGGTGGTGGTCTCGCCCGCGGTCAGCGAGTCGAGCGCGTCGTCGATGCCCTCGAGCAGTTCGCCCGAGCCGAGTTCGTAGGACACGCCGCTGGCCGTGTCGACCTCGGCCTCGTCGATCTTCGCGACGAGGTCGAGCGTGACGAAGTCGCCCGTCTTGGCCGGCCGGTCGACGGTGATCAGGGTGCCGAAGCGGCTGCGGAGGCGCTCGAGCTCCTCGGCGACCTCGTCGTCGGCGACCTCGACCGAGTCGACGGTCAGCTCGAGGCCCGCGTACTCGGGCAGCTCGATCTCGGGGCGGACGTCGACCTCGATCGACAGGAGCAGGTCGCCCGAGAAGTCCTTCTCGTTCGGCCACTCGACGATGTCGGCCGAGGGGCGGCCGAGCGGACGCAGCTCGTGCTCGGTGACGGCGGCGCGGTAGAAGCTGTCGAGACCCTCGTTGACCGCGTGCTCGAGGACGGCGGCCTTGCCGACGCGCTGGTCGATGACGGGCGCGGGGACCTTGCCCTTCCGGAAGCCGGGAACGTTGATCTGCTCGGCGATGTGCTCGTAGGCGTGGGCGATGCTGGGCTTCAGCTCCTCGGGCGTCACCGAGATGGTGAGCTTGGCGCGCGTCGGGCTCAGCTTCTCAACCGAAGTGGTCGGCATGGGGAAGTTTCTCCTGTTTGGTGGAAGTACGTGGTCGAGCCGATGCGACTCGTCGGGGCGACAGGATTCGAACCTGCGACCTCCCGCTCCCAAAGCGGGCGCTCTAGCCAAGCTGAGCTACGCCCCGAGTCGCCGGCTTGACTCGCCGGTCCTGCGCGTCGGCACGCCGAAGCACGACGAAGCGCGGATTGGACCCGGGAAAGTCTACTGCACGAGCCGTGGTGCACCCGAAGCGTCGGTCCGACCCGCCCGAGAGACCTGTGGAGAACACGCTCAGTGCCCTCCCCTATGGTGCCCGGTTCCCTCGCGGTGCCAGAGTGTGCCCATGACCGACCCGTCGCGCCCCGCCGCGCCCGACCTGCGTCGATGGCCGGGCGATCCCGGCCAGCTCACCGACACGACGCTCTGCCCCGCCTGCTTCTCGCGCCTCCTCGGCGCCACCTGCTCCGTCTGCGGGCTCCGGCTCGACGTCGCGGCGGCGGCCGACCTGCTCGCCGCCGGCGTGCGCGTCCGCGACGCGGAGTCCGATCGGCAGTCGCTCATCACGCGGATGCGGGCGGAGCAGGCGGTGCCGACCGCGGCGACCCTGGCGACGGGCGCCGTGTCCTCGATCGAGGTGCCGATCGCGCCGCCTCCGGTGACCGCGCCGTCGCAGGTGAGCGTGGCCCCGGCGGCATCGGCCGGACCGTCCGTGGCCGGGGTCCCTCCGACGGGGGTGCCGACACCCCCGCCGCTGCCGCCTGCGAGCCCGCTTCCCGACGGCTCTGACCTCGCTCCGGAACCGATCGCGACGGCTCCGGCGGCTCCTCACCGCTCCGGGGTCCAGCTGCTGCTGCTCACGCTCGGCGTGGTGCTGCTCTCGGTCGCCGCGATGGTCTTCCTCTTCTTCGCGTTCGTCGTCGCAAACCTCGAGATGCGCTCGCTCATCACCGCGGTGGTGAGCGTGATCGTCCTGGTCCTCGCGTGGTTCCTCCGTGCGCGACGGCTCCCGGGTACCGCCGAGGGCGTGTCGGCAGTGGGCGTGGTCCTGCTCGTCCTCGATGCCTGGATCATCCAGGCGAACGGCCTCTTCGGGGCCGACCGCGTCGATGCCGCGGCCTACTGGGGCGTGGCGCTGCTCGTCGTCGCGGCGGTCCTCGCCGGCGCCGGGGTGCTCAGTCGCCTGCGTCTGCCGAGGCTCGCCGCGTCGGCGCTCGCTCCGGCCGGCGTGTTCATCGGCGCCTTCGCCGTCGCACCCGACGACGAGGTCCTCACGGGACTGTGGCTCGGCGGGATGGCGCTCGCCCTGGTCGGCGCGGCATCCCGGTTCATCCGACCCGAGGCCGAGCAGACCATCGTGCGCACCTTCGGCTTCGCCGGCGGTGGGATCGCCCTCGCGGCCGCCGCGTGGGCGCTCCCCTCGGTCCAGTTCGGGACGATGTGGGCGTTCCTCGCGGTCGCCGGCGTCTGGGTCGTCGTCCTCGCTTCGCTGCCGGCGTCCGAGGCCGGCCCCAGCGGATGGCGCGTGCTCTCCTCCGTCGCCATCGGCCTGAGCGTGCCGCTCGCGTTCGTCCTCGGCGTCGCCCTCGACCGGGAGCCCGCGACATCCGTCTGGCTCGCGCCACTGCTCGTGGCGATCGTCGCCTGCGCCCTCGCGGCAGCGACGAGGATCCGCGCGGTGCGTCGCGACGCATTCCCCGCACTTTTCACCGCTTCCGCGGTCGGGGTCGTCGCGACGCTCCCCGCGATCATCGTCGCGTTGAGCGGACTCGGTCGACTGAGCGCCGAGGTCGTCGGGGTGTGGGAGCTGGGCGCCACCGCGCCGCGGGACCTGCCCGGCGAGGCCTGGGGTGCGGTGCTCGCGCTCGGGATCGCGACCCTCGCGCTGGTGGTCGTCCTCGCGCTGACGGAGCGCCTGTTCCGCTTCGGGGCGTGGGCGATCGCATCCGGGCTCGCGACCGCACTCGCCGCTGCGGTGGTCTTGCCGACCATCGCCCTGACGACGCTCGGCCTCCTGGTGGTCGCCGCGGTCGCCCTCGCGGCGGCTGCGACCCCCGCGGTGCGGCGCCGGCCGGGCGCGATCGTCGTGCTCGCCGCCGGTGGCATCCCGGCGGCCGCGTCGGCGTGGCTGGTCGGTCACGCCTCGACCGGCGTCTGGTGGTGGGCCGTGGCATCCGTTCTCGTGCTCTCGATCGCGGGGCGCGTGCTCGCCGACCGCATCGCACGAGCGGCCGCATCGGCGAGCCGGGTCCTGCACGTGATCGCCGCATCGCTCGTGGCGTTGATCGCCACCGTGGCGTTGCCGAGTTGGGCGGAGGCATCCGGCCTGGTGATCCCGCCGCCGTGGAACGCACCGGCGTTCCTGGTCGCCGTCGTCGCGACGCTCGCGCTCGGGGGCCTCGCCGCCGCGCGCCGGCTCTCGGACGACGATCGCCTGACCGCCGGCGCCGCGTTGTTCGCCGGCGCAATGCTCGGCACGAGCTGGCTCGCCGTGACGTTCTTCACCCCGTGGGGCTGGGCGCCCGCCAGCGCACTCGTCGTCGTCGGCCTCGTCTGGGTGCGCTCGGCGCTGCGCCCCATGAGCGCGCTGTTCGCCGCCGGCGTCCCCCTCGCCATGGTGTTCGCCGGCGCCGGCATCAGCGTGGAGCTCGAGAGCGGGAACGTCGCCATCGGGCTCGCCGCCGCCGTCATCGCGGCGGCCGGCGTCGCGCTCGTCACGCTGCCCGGGGTCGCCTTGGTCAGGTGGATCTGGGCCGCCTCCACAGGTGCACTCGGGCTGATCGCGGCCCTCGTCGGCGTGTCGGGCGCCGTCCCATCCGAGGGGACCTGGCTCGTCCTCCTCCTGCTGACCCCGGTGCCGGTGCTCATCGCCACGCTGTTCGGCGATCCGATCGCGGGCCGTTCGTCCGCGGTGCACGCGTCGTGGGGATCGCTCGTGCTCGGCGTCGGGACCGTCTGGGCGTGGATGGGCGATCGCGGCATGGAGGACGTCGAGTCGTACACGCTCCCGCTCGCTGCAGGCCTGCTGGTGTCCGCGGGACTGCTCATCTGGCGGCGTTCCGTCCCCGACTCGACCGCCGCGGGGCGGACCGCGCTCCTCGCCGCAGCGGCAGCCGTCGCCGTGCTGCCGAGCGTCGCCCTGGCGGGCGAGTCCGAGCTGCGAACGCTCGTGCTCGTCGCGACGGGCGCCGTGCTCGTGATCGCCGGGAGCTTCACCCCCGACCTCGAGCGCGGCGTCCCCATCCGCATCCTCGTCGTCGGCACCGGATGGGTTGCCGCGACGGGCGCGGCGCTCGTCCGAGGGTCCGCGATCGCCACCGGCCGCCCCGGCGACCTGCCGGTCGAGTTCTGGCCGGTGATCGCCCTGGTCATCGGACTCGTGGCGAGCCTGCTGTGGGTCCGGGACCGGACCCAGCCGACCGTCGTCGCCGAGGCGACGCTCGCGGCGTCCCTCGCGGCGGCGGCGGCGCCGACCACGCTGGCCATTGCCGGCGGCGTCGATGCCGATGCGCGAGCCTTGGTGCTTCTCGTCATCATCGGGGCCGCGCACGTCCTCAGCACGGCCGTCCGAGCGCGTCCGTTCGCCGGACCTGTCCTCGGGTGGACCAGCCTGGCCGTGGCCGTCATGGCCGGCGGACTCGCGATCGGATCCGGCGCGGTCGATCCGTTCGACCTGGTGACCGTGCCGATCGGCGCGACCCTCGTCACCGCCGGGGCCATCCGACTCCGTCGTTCGCCCGACCACGGCAGCTGGTCGACCCTCGGCCCGGGGCTTGCGGTGCTGCTCGTCCCCGCGCTCATCGCCGACTGGACCGATCCCGTGCTCTGGCGCCTCGTCGCGCTCGGGGTGGCCGCGGTCGTGGTCGTCGTCGCCGGCGCGGTGCTCCGGCTCCAGGCGCCGTTGCTCCTGGGCGGCGGCGTGCTCCTCGTCCACGCCGTGGCGCAGCTCTGGCCCTGGATCACGCGCCTGTACGAGGCGGTCTGGTGGTGGCTGTGGCTCGGGATCGCCGGCGCACTGCTGATCGCGATCGCCGCCACGTACGAGCGGCAGATGCGCCTGGCCCGAGGCGTGCTGCGGAGCATCGCCGCACTGCGCTGATCGGCGGACGGTTCCGGGGCTCCGGCGGACGCAGCCGAGGACCCTCGTGCACGACCTCGGGCCTGCCGACGTGTACGATGATCGGGTGCCCGCGTGCGGGCGCTCGGGGATGTAGCTCAATGGTAGAGCCTCAGTCTTCCAAACTGATGGTGCGGGTTCGATTCCCGTCATCCCCTCCGAGTCAAGCCCCTGCGAGTCCGCGGGGAATCCCGCGACACCGGCGCGTGTTGGCCCTACCGTGGCATCCGTATGGAACCAGTGGAAGGGGACCACATGACCGACTCGAAGACCGCATCGAAGTCCGCCGCGCCGATGAGCGGCGCCGACCCCGAGGTCGCCTCGGGCGTCTCCCAGTTCTTCACCCCGCTCGTGCACGAGCTCACCGTGCTGGCGATCAACGGCAAGCAGGCGCACTGGAACGTGCGGGGCCGCGACTTCCTCGAGGTGCACGAGTTCCTCGACACGGTCGTCGACCACGCGCAGGAGTGGGCCGACCTCGCGGCGGAGCGCGTCGTCGCGCTCGGACTGCCGATCGACGCTCGCATGGCGACGATCGCCTCGAAGTCGGAGGCGACGAATCCCAAGGCCGGCTTCAAGCAGTCCGACGACACGATCGCCGACGTCGTCGCCCAGATCGACGTCGCCACGGCACGCGTGAACGCCGCGATCGAAGGGCTCGAGGAGCTCGACCCGGCCAGCCAGGACGTGGCGATCGCCATCCGGCAGGGACTCGACAAGGACCGCTGGTTCCTGGCTGCGCACGTCAGCGTGAAGTAGGCGACGCGCGAGCGCCGAAACTCCGCCGCGAAGGAAAGCGGCATGACGGGCCCGGGTGCAGAATGCCGACATGGCGGACGCACCCGGGCCCGAGCCGTCTCCCGAGCCGGAGGCGGGCTCGCCGGCGACGGCCGGGTTGACCGACGCACAGAAGTCGCTCCGCGCGCAGATGCTCGCGACCGAGCACTGGAGCCTGCTGGCCTCCCGCAGCACGACGCAGAGCGAGGTGCTCACGCGCATCGCGATCTTCCTGACGCTCGTGTCGGCGGGCCTGGTGACGCTCGGCGTGCTCGGCAACGCCACGCAGTTCCGCGGCTGGTTCGGCGTGGCCGCCCTCGGGGTGCTGCTGCTGCTCGCGCTGCTCGGCCTCATCACGCAGAAGCGCGCATTCAACGCGTCGCTCGACGACCTCATGTACGTCGTGGCGATGAATCGCCTGCGTGGCGCGTACCTCGACCTCGATCCCGGCCTCGCGCCCTACTTCATCTCCTCGGCCGATGACGACGAGGCCGGCAGCCTCCGCACGTACTACGCATTCGGCCCGCGTCCCGGGCAGATCCTGGCGAGTTCGGCGATGATCATCTCCGTGGTCGAGGGCGCGGTGCTGGGCCTGTTCGCAGGTGGGGTCGTCCTGGGCCTCGGCGGCGCGATCTGGCTGGCGATCACGCTCGGGGTGATCACCGGGGCGGGGTCGCTCATCATCTGGATGGTGGTCGGCTTCCGCGGGTACCGCGCGCTCTTCGAACTCCACGAGCCGCTGCGGACGACGGGCGGCGGATGACGGGCGTCGGCGCCCGATGGATCAGCGCCGCAGCCAGGCGAGCACCGCGAGCACGCGCCGGTGATCGGTGCCGGAGTCCTCGAGGCCGAGCTTCTGGAAGATCGCGGTGACGTTCTTCTCGACGGCACCCACGCCGATGAACAGCTGCGATGCGATGCCCGCGTTCGTGCGCCCCTCGGCCATGAGTTCGAGCACCTCGCGCTCGCGCGGCGTGAGCGAGGCGAGTGGATCGCCGCGACGGGCGAGCAGCTCGCGCACGACCTGCGGGTCGAGCACCGTGCCCCCGTCGCGGATGCGGAGCACCGCATCCTGCAGGTCGTCGAGCGAGGCGACGCGGTCCTTCAGCAGGTAGCCCATGCCGCCGTCGGCCGACGACAGGAGCTCGTGCGCGTAGGTGCCCTCGACGTACTGGCTGAGGAGCAGCACCCCGGTGCCCGGGCGACGGCGACGGAGCTCGATGGCCGCGCGCACCCCCTCGTCGCGGAAGGTCGGCGGCATGCGCACGTCGAGCACCGCGACATCCGGTGCCGCCGCTTCGAGGTCGTCGAGCAGCGCCTCGGCGTCGCCGTAGGCGCCGACGGTCTCGAACCCCGCCTCGTCGAAGAGCCGCACGAGGCCCTCGCGGAGGAGCATCGAGTCCTCCGCGAGGACCACGCGGATCGGCGGGGCGGGCGGTGCGGTCTCGCTCACGCGCCCACCCTATCGGCGGGCGTGAACGGGAAGTGGGCGCCGATCACCGTGGGGCCCTCGGCCGGGCTCTCGACGACCAGCACGCCGCCGAGCCCGCGCACGCGCTCGTCGAGGCCGGCCAGGCCATGGCCCGGCAGTGCGACCGCTCCCCCGTGGCCGTTGTCGGTCACCCAGAGGTCGAGCCAGAACCCGGCCACACCCGTGTCGCGCTGGGAGACGCGCAGCCGGATGGCGCTCGCGCCCGAGTGCTTGGCCGCGTTCGTCAGGAGCTCGGCGGCGATGAAGTAGGCGTTGCGCTCGATGGCGGCCGGAAGGGCAGCATCCGTCGGAAGCAGCCATTCGAATTCGACCGGCACCGGGCTGCGTGCGGCGAGCGATTCGAGTGCGCTCGCGAGCCCGCGGTCCTGCAGCAGCGGCGGCGCGAAGCCGCGGGAGAGCGCCCGGAGTTCGTCGAGCGTGTCGCGGGCCTGGTCGCGCGCCTCGGACAGCAGGCCCTTCGCGGCATCGGGATCGGCGTCGAGCTTGCGCTCGATGGCCGCGAGGTCCATCTGCAGGCGCACGAGCCGCTGCTGCGGGCCGTCGTGGATGTCGCGCTCGAGGCGACGGAGCGCGGCATCCTCGGCCTGCACCGCGGCGCCGCGGGAGGCGGCGAGGTGCTGCACCTGGCGTTCGAGCGCCTCCGAGCGCCATGCGCCGAGCATGCCCCGCCCGATGCCGTCGTGCATCCACGTGAGCCCGGCCGTCACGAGCGGCAGCGTGAGCAGGAACGCGAGGCCGAGCGCGAACTGCGCGATGACCTCGATCGCGAGCGGGTCGAGGGCGACCGCCGCGGAACCGCCGGGCCAGACCCGGTCGAGGAACCACTCGACCGGCCACACGTCGCGCGAATCCTGCGGGAGGAAGAGGGCCCAGATCCAGTACGTCACGCCGCCGAGCGCGATCGAGAGCCACACGACGGTCACGACCCAGCTGAAGAGCGACACGATCGGCGCGACGACCATGCCGTGCAGCAGGTACAGCCAGTAGTGGCCGTCGACGAACGGGGCGAAGAACGCCCGCCACGGCCCCTCACCGACGGGTGCAGCGGCGTCCCATTGGGGGCGGCGGATGGCGGGCCGCCCCGCCCAGCCGAGGCGCACGAGTTCGAACATGCCGAACCCGCGGGCGGTGTAGAGCGAGGCGACGACGATGACGAGTCCGACGACGACCACGAGCAGGCTCACGCCCGTCGAGAAGAGGGTCACGAGCGTCACGAAGGCGACGAGCGCGACGGGGAATCCGAGGAGCAGGTAGCCGAGTTCGCGGGGCAGGCCCGCCCAGAGGCGGCCGTATCCGCGGCGCCGCGGCGCGGCATCCGTCGTCGTCGCCGGCACGGTGGGGCCGGTCGCAGCGGGGTCAGTGAGCGTGGTCATGGTCGTTCGTCTCCTCGGTCATCGTCGCACGCTGACCGGGTGCGACGACCACGAACTGGCCCATCATCCCCTGGTCTTCGTGCTGCAGCAGGTGGCAGTGGTACATGTAGGGCGTGTCCGGGTCGGCGTGGTCCTCGAACCGGAGGATCAGCTCGTAGCGGCTCCCGGGACGGGCGAGGATCGTGTCCTTCCACCCGGCGAACTCGGCGGGCGGCGGCGCGGCGTCGATCGCCGCGATGCGGAACTGCACGTCGTGCACGTGGAAGCTGTGCGGCATCTCGCCGGCGTTCTCGACGATCCAGCGTTCGGTGGTGTCGACCGTGACGGTCTCGTCGACGTGGTCCATGCGCATGGTGCCGCCGTTGATCTCGAACCCGTCGAGCCGGAAGGTGCGCGTCGTCGCGACGTCGCCCTCGGCGACCTCCGGCAGCTCGCGGAGCCGCTCGGGCAGGTCGGGCGCGGGGTCGAGCGTCTCGGCCGCGCGCAGTTCGAGCACGTCGAACGCGTCGGTCGCGCCGTTCATCGCGGCGATGGGCGGCTTCAGGCCTGCCGCCTCGGGGGTCATCACCGAGTGCAGTCGCAGCTCCTCGCCGGGTGTCATCCGCACGAGCACCTCGGCGCGCTCACCGGGCGAGAGCACGACGCGGTCGAGGGCGACGGATGCCTCGAGCAGCCCGCCGTCGGTCGCGATGACGTCGATCGTCCGCCCGTCCTCCCACCCGAAGGCGTACGTGCGCGCGGTCGAGGCGTTGAGGAGGCGGAGCCGCACGAGCTCGTCGTCGACGTCCGTGAACGGCGCGCGGGCGCCGTTCACGACGAGTTCGTCGCCCATGCGGCCCGCGAAGCCGCGGGCGGACGACTCGAGCCGGCCGTCATCGGTGAACGCGGCGTCCTGCACGATGACGGGCAGGTCGTCGACGCCGTACTCGCGCGGCAGCGGCAGCGCCGCCTCGACGTCGTCGCGGACGAGGAGCATGCCCGCGAGGCCGCGTGCGACGTGCTGCTCCGTCTCGCCGTGCGGGTGCGGGTGGTACCAGAGCGTCGCCGCCTCCTGGTCGACCTCCCACTCGGGCGACCAGGTCTCGCCGGGGTCGACCATCTGGTGCGGTCCGCCGTCCATCGCGGCGGGCAGGTGCATGCCGTGCCAGTGCACGGTCGTGGGCTCGTCGAGCGCGTTGGCGACGTCCACGCGGATCCGCTCGCCGCGCTCGGCGATGATCGTGGGACCGAGGTGCGCACCGTCGAAGCCCCAGGTCTCGCTCGGCACGCCGGGCGCGAACTCGGTCGTGCCGGCGCGGGCCTCGAGCGAGAACACGCGCGTGCCGTCGGCGGCGACGGTCGACTCGGCGATCGGCGGCACGGGCAGCGGGGTGTCGAAGTCGACCTCCCCGATCGTGGAGACGGGGGTCGGGCCGACGAGCCCGCAGCCCGCGAAGGCGAGCGCGACGCCCGCGCCGACCACGATCGAGGCGGCCGTCACGGCGAGCGCGCGCGGCCGTCGCGGCCGCGATCGTGCGCGGTCCGGTCGGGGATGGTGGGCGGTCCGGTGGATCATGCTTCGAGCCTCGCGGGCGACGCGCGCCCTCCCCAGCCGACGGCCACCCGGATCGGCACGGGGGTTCGCCCCCGCCTGCGCGGGGGTGGACCGGAGGCGGGCTCGCCCGCCGGTGGGTCAGAGCGCGTCGTGCGTGGCGCGTCCGCCGAGCAGCGTGAGCGCCACCGGCATCCCCCGCAGGTCGTCGACGGATGCCGCGAGCGGATCGCGCTCGACGACGGCGAGGTCGGCCACCATGCCCTCGCGCACCTCGGCGCCGACGCCGTCGGTCGAGGCGGCGAGCGCGGCGCGCGCGTCGAGGGCCTGCTCCGGATGCCACGGCTCGCGCCCCGCGCGCGAGCGGCCGACGGCGGCGGCGATCGCGATCCACGGGTCGAGGGGTGCCACGGGCGCGTCGGAGCCGAGCGCGAGGTCGACGCCCGCCGCGGCGAGGTCGCGCAGCATGAAGGCGCGGTCGGTGCGCCCGGCCCAGTAGACGTCGGCGACATCGCGGTCGTCCATCGCGTGCTCGGGCTGCACGCTCGCGACGATGCCGAGCGCGGCGAAGCGGGCCAGGTCGTCGCGGCGGAGCAGCTGCGCGTGCTCGATCGACGCGCGCCCGCGCCATCCGCCGGGCCGCACGGCCTCGAGCGCGTCGAGCGCGCGTTCGTTCGCCCGGTCGCCGATGGCGTGGACCGCGGGTGCGAGCCCGATGCGATCGGCGTGGCCCAGGTGCGGGACGAGCTCGTCGTAGGGCACGTTCACGAGGCCGTACGGGTGCTCGTCGGGCCCGAGCCCGGGGTACGGGTCGACGCACCACGCGGTGCGCGTGTTCAGCGAGCCGTCGGTGATCACCTTGTACGGGCCGACGCGGACGAGCCCGGCGGTTCCGGCGACCTCGTCGCCGGTGCGGAGGCCCTCGGCCGCGGCGCGGTCCAGGTCGCGCGTGTAGACGCCGAACCGCACACGGAGGGCGTCGGCGCCGCGCGCCGCGCGGCGAGCCCAGTCGTCGCTGTTCCAGCGCATCTCGAGGTCGACCACGCCGACCACGCCCCGCGCGGCGGCCGCGCGCGACGCCTCATCGACCCACGCGTCGAGCACGTCGTCGGGGAGGTCGTCGAGTTCGCGCACCAGCCGGAAGCAGTCGTCCTCGCGGAGCACCCCGCTCTCCCCCGCCGCCTCGGCGAGCCCGTGCCGCCGCGCCGCGGCGCGGTTCACCCAGCACGAGTGCAGGTCGGCCGACACGAGCACGACCGGCACGTCGCCCGAGACCGCGTCGAGCGCGTCGATCGTCGGCGCGTCGGGCCAGAGCCCGTCGCGGTAGCCGAAGCCCACGACCTCGTCGGCTCCGCCGGTGACGGATGCCGCGACGCGCGCGACCGCCTCGGCCGCCGACCCGACGTCGCCGAGGTCGAGCCGCCGCGACACCATCGCCCACTGCGAGAGGTGCACGTGACGGTCCCACAGGCCGGGGACGACCCAGCGACCGGCGAGTTCGAGGCGCCGGGCTCCGGGCGCGGGCGCCATGCTGCCCGCAGGCGCGACCGTGCGAACGAGGCCGCCGTCCAGGTGGACGTCGACGGGCAGCGCCTCGCCGGGCAGGCGTCCGCCGGCGAGCACGAGTGCCTCCGGTGCGGAGCGGCGCGCCGCGGCAACCGCCCCGGTCATGCGCGCTCCCCCGCTGCGGAAGCCGACGCGTCGGCGCCCGACGCATCGGCGCGCGCTGCGCGGGCCGCTCGAAGCACCTCGTGCGTGCGCCGCATCTCCGCGGCGAGCGCGGGACTCGCGTACGGTCCGTCGTGCTCGAGCTCCGCGATGATGCGGTCGACGGTCTCGTCGGGCCGGTTCTGGCTCATCTTGTTCTTGGCGACGAACCGCGTGATCGGAATGCGGAGGCCGACCGTGCCCGCGGCGATGCGCTCGGCGTACGCGGCGTTCTCGGGGGTCGATCGCATTCCGCGCGGCTCGGGCATGCGCTGTTCGAAGTGGTCGACGAGGGCGTCGAGCACGCGGAGGTTCTCGTCGGGCTCGAGCAGCTCGGGGGTGCCGTGCAGGTGCGCGGTGACGAAGTTCCAGGTCGGCACGGCCGGGTTCGCGTCGTACCAGCCGGGCGAGATGTACCCGTGCGGCCCCTGGATGATGACGAGCACCTCGTGCCGGCCGAGCTCGTGGACGACCTCGTCGGGGCGGCCGACGTGGGTGAGCAGCACGATGCCCTCTGCGGTCTCGTCGAGGAGCACCGGGTAGTGGGAGGCGACGAGCCCCGCGGCATCCGTCATCGACACGATGCTCGCCCACGGGTGCTCGCGCACGAGGCGCTTGACGCCGTCCTCGCTCGCGAGGGTGAAGCTCGGGTTCTGTCTCATGCGGGTTCCGCTCCTACGCCTGGCAGTTCGGGCACCAGTACAGCTTCCGGGCGCCCATCTCCTCGAGCACGATGTTCGTGCCGCACACGCGGCAGGGCAGGCCCTCGCGCTTGTACACCCAGTGGCGGTCGTCGCGGTTGGCCATGGCGGCGCGCCACGCCAAGCCCTCGAGGCCGTCCATCGTCATCATCTGGCCCGTCTCGACGCCGATGCGGAGGAGCCGGGCCCAGTCGTGCCAGAGCTCCCGGACGGTCTCCTCGGGCACGAGTCGGCCCGGCGTGTGCGGGTTCAGGCGGGCGCGGAACAGCAGCTCGGCGCGGTAGACGTTGCCGATGCCGGAGACGACGTTCTGGTCCATGAGCAGCAGGCCGATGGGCGTCGGCTTGCGGCGGACGACGCTCGTGAAGCGCTCCTCGGCGTCGGGGCCGGCGTCGAGGAGCGGGTCGGGTCCGAGCTTGCCGACCACCTGCTCGACCTGCGTGGGGTCGAGCACCTCGCAGGCGGTGGGGCCGCGGAGGTCGGCGACGACGGTGTCGGTGAGCAGGCGCACGCGCACCTGCCCGATGGGCTCGGGCGGGAAGGTCTCGAGCGCCGAGCCCTCCTTCTCCGACTCCGACATGCGCAGCCTCGTCCGGCGGGGCGCGCCGATCGAGGTGACCGAGTTCTCGCCCGCGGTGTCGAACACGACCGCGTCGGGGTTCGGGCCCTCGAGGAAGGTGCCCGTCTGGTTGGTCTGGCCCATGCGTCCGTTCGCCGACGCGATCGTGGCATCCAGCAGGATGTCGCCCGCGAAGTCCCACGCGCCGTACATGCCGAGGTGGACCCTGAGCCACCGGTCGCCCTCGAACCCGAGGAACATCTGCTTGCCCACGGCGCGGGCGTCGACCATCCGCCGCCCGTCGAGGTCGGCCGCACCATCGGCGAACCGGCCCTGCGGGCTGGAGGCGCGCACGAGCCGACCGACGAAGTTGCGCTCGAACTGGCGGGTGATGCGGTGGACGGAATGGCCCTCGGGCACCGGCTACTCCGCGGGCGCGCCGACGACGCGACCGGTCGAACCGTCGACGTCGACGCCCTTGCCGGCGATGTCGCCCGTCGTCTCGTACTCCGCGAGCTGGCCGATGCGTCGCACGTGGCGCTCGTCGCCCGAGAACGGCTCGGCGATGAAGGCGTCGATGTAGCGGATCGCCTCTTCGACCGTGTGCTGTCGCGCGCCGATCGAGATGACGTTCGCGTCGTTGTGCTGCCGGGCGAGGATCGCGGTGTCCATGCTCCAGACGAGCGCGGCGCGGATACCCGCGACCTTGTTCGCGGCGATCTGCTCGCCGTTGCCCGAACCGCCGAAGACCACGCCGAGCGTCTTCACGCCGGCCGCCTGGTCGCGGGCTACGGCGAGCGCGGCGTTGATGCAGAAGGCCGGGTAGTCGTCGAGCGCGTCGTACTCGACGGGACCGTGGTCGACGACCTCGTGCCCGCCGTTGGTGAGGTGGGCCTGGAGCGTCCGGCTGAACTCGAGGCCGGCGTGGTCGGTCGCGATGTGGATGCGCATGCGGCAAGTCTAGGGATGCGGCACCCACCGGATGGCACGACCGTGGGGCTGCGCCCACGCCACCTGGACGCCGTCGAGCGCCATCACGAAGTCGGTGCTGTCGTTCGGGACGTCCTCGCGCAGCTCGATGCCCGGCACGATCGATCGGGCCTCGATGGAGAGCCAGCGTCCCGGCAGGCCACCGACGAGCTCGGTGAACCGCGCCCGCGCGCCGCCGTCGACGTAGGCGAGCACGGCCGCGTGGAACACGACGAGGGTCGCCTCGTCCGGCGCGTCCTCCGCGAGCGATTCGAGCCGCTCGGCGAGGTCCCCCGCGACGATGCGGGGCGGGTCGGCCGCGACGATGCCGGCGGCCGCTCGGAGTCGTTCGCGTCGATCGTCGTGCTCGGGCCACACGAGGGCTTCGAGCCAGGCGAGGTCGTCGGGGCGCCGCACGTCCAGGGGGTGGAGGTCGATCCCGGCGCGCCACACCACGGTGGGGAGCCGGTCGGGAACGGGCACGGGACCGCGCGCCTCGCAGTCCAGCACCACGGGACTCGGTCCGGCGGCCGGGTCGAGGCGCGGATGCCCGGTGTACGCGTAGCTGTACCGGTCGGGGAAGAGGCAGAGCCCGGCGGACGCCCCGACCTCGAGCAGGGCGATCGGGCCGTCGATCCCGGCGAGCACGGGCAGGTGGAGCGCGCACCGGGCAGCCTCGTTCGTCTGCGTGGCGTGGGTGAGGCACATCGCCTGCACCTCGACCCAGTGCGCGTGGAGCCAGTCGCGGAAAGCACCGTACGGTCCGGTCGGCGCCCCGTGGAACCGGGCGGCCGAGAACACGAGGTTCGGCTGGCGCTTGACCGGGGGCAGGTCGTCGATGAGCGCCACCGTCTCGGGATCGCCGGCGACGCCGTGCGCCCACGCCTCGTAGGTCGCCGACATTCCCCGCGCCTCG
This sequence comes from Agromyces bracchium, assembly GCF_009709675.1. Taxonomy (GTDB): domain Bacteria; phylum Actinomycetota; class Actinomycetes; order Actinomycetales; family Microbacteriaceae; genus Agromyces; species Agromyces bracchium. The sequence goes on from NZ_WMLB01000025.1 coordinate 173,769, forward strand.
ACCTCGGCGAAGACGCGGTACCGTTCGGCCGTCGGTGCGGCCGGATCGACGCTCGTCCGCATGCGAGCCACGCTAGGCCCGCACGACGCCCGGGGCAACGGGTCGGGAGCTTCCGGGCCTCCCGGCACGCAGGACTAGGCTGATCGGGTTGCCCGCGCCACGAACGCCGGGACGACGCATCCGTTCGACGCAGATGGAGACCTGTAGTGCCTGGAGAGAACCTCACCCGCATCGAGGCCGAGGAGCGCGCGGCGCTCGTCACGGTTCACGACTACGACGTCCGCCTGGACGTCACGACCGGGCCGGAGGTGTTCCGCTCGGAGACGACCGTGCGCTTCGCCGCTCGGAAGGGTGCGTCCACGTTCATCGATGCGATCACCGCGGCCGTGCACTCGGTCACGCTGAACGGCCGCGAGCTCGACCCGGCCGAGGTCAGCGACGGCGTCCGCATCCAGCTCGCCGACCTCGACGACGAGAACGAGTTGACGGTCGTCGCCGACGGTCGCTACATGCACACGGGCGAGGGCCTGCACCGGTTCGTCGACCCGGTCGACGACGAGGTCTACCTCTACACGCAGTTCGAGGTGCCCGACTCGCGTCGCATGTACGCGGTGTTCGAGCAGCCCGACCTGAAGGCCGCGTTCCGCTTCACGGTGACCGCGCCGGCGCACTGGCAGGTCGTGTCGAACTCGCCGACGCCCGACCCGGTCGATGCGCACGAGGGCGCGAAGACCTGGGCGTTCGAGCCGACCCCGCGGATCTCCAGCTACATCACCGCGCTCGTCGCCGGCCCGTACGACGTGGTGCGCGACGAGCTCACGAGCGCCGACGGCCGCGTGATCCCGCTCGGCGTGTTCGCCCGCAAGAGCCTGTCGGAGTACCTCGACGCCGACTACGTGTTCGAGAAGACCAAGCAGGGCTTCGACTACTTCGAGGCGAAGTTCGGCGTGCCCTACCCGTTCGCCAAGTACGACCAGCTCTTCGTGCCGGAGTACAACGCGGGCGCGATGGAGAACGCGGGCGCGGTCACGTTCACCGAGGTGTACGTGTTCCGCTCGAAGGTGACGGATGCCATCCGCGAGCGCCGGGTCGTGACGATCCTGCACGAGCTCGCGCACATGTGGTTCGGCGACCTCGTGACCATGAAGTGGTGGAACGACCTCTGGCTGAACGAGTCGTTCGCGGAGTGGGCGTCGACGATCGCGACCGCCGAGGCGACGGAGTGGGAGGGCGCCTGGACGACCTTCAACGCCATGGAGAAGAGCTGGGCCTACCGCCAGGACCAGCTGCCCTCGACGCACCCGATCGTCGCGGAGATCCGCGACCTCGAGGACGTGCTCGTGAACTTCGACGGCATCACCTACGCCAAGGGCGGCTCGGTGCTGAAGCAGCTCGTCGCCTGGGTCGGCGTCGACGCGTTCTTCGCCGGCGTCTCGGCGTACTTCCGGAAGCACGCCTGGGGCAACACGACCCTCGCCGACCTGCTCGCCGAGCTCGAGACCGCGAGCGGCCGCGACCTGTCGGGATGGGGGAAGCTCTGGCTCGAGACGGCGGGCGTGAACACGCTGCGCCCCGAGATCGAGACCGACCACGACGGTCGGATCACCTCGTTCGCCGTGCTCCAGTCCGCGGTCGCCGAGTACCCGACCATCCGGCCCCACCGCCTCGCGATCGGCTTCTACAACCTCACCGGCGGCAAGCTCGTGCGCGACCACCGCGTCGAGCTCGACGTCGACGGCGAGCGCACCGAGGTCGCCGAGCTCGTCGGCCTCGCGCGCCCCGACCTCGTGCTGCTGAACGACGACGACCTCGCCTACGCGAAGATCCGCCTCGACGGGGCGTCGCACGGCGTCGCCCTCGCGAACCTGTCGGAGATCGAGGACCCGCTGGCGCGTGCCCTCGTCTGGAGCTCGGTGTGGGATGCCACGCGCGACGCCGAGACCCGCGCGAGCGACTACCTCGCGCTCGTGCTCGGCAACATCGCGAGCGAGACCGAGTCGACGACGCTGCGCATCGTGCTCGCCAACTCGATCCTCGCCGCGAGCGCGTACACCGACCCGGCGCGCCGGGCCGACACGCTCCGGCTCCTCGCCGACGGCTTCTGGGACCTCGCGAAGGAGGCCGAGGCGGGCAGCGACGCGCAGTTCCAGTTCGTGAAGTCGTTCGCGGCGATCGCCGAGCACGGCTCGAACCTCAACGGGCTCGAGGAGCTGTACGCCGGGACGACCTCGCTCGACGGCCTCGCGGTCGACACCGACCTCGGGTGGGAGCTGCTCATCGCGCTGGCCGCGGCCGGCCGCGCCGGCGACACCGAGATCGACGCCCGCCTCGCCGAGGACGACACCGTCACCGGGCGCGAGGCCGCCGCGAAGGCGCGTGCCGCGATCCCCACCGCCGAGGCGAAGGAACGGGCATGGTCCTCGCTCGTCGACTCCGACACGGCGACGAACTCCGTCGTCCGCGACACCGCCATCGGCTTCGTGCGCTCGGCCGACCTCGCCCTCCTCGAGGGTTTCGTCGACCGGTACTTCGCGATGATCGGGCGCGTCTGGACCGAGCGCAGCTACGCGATCGCCGAGAAGCTCGTCGACGGGCTCTACCCGTCGACCCTCGCGAACCGCGCCCTGGCCGACGCCTCGCGCGGATGGCTCGACGCCAACCCCGAAGCGCCCGCCGCGCTGCGCCGCCTCGTGGTGGAGAACCTCGCCGGCGTCGACCGCGCGCTCGACGCGCAGGCGCGCGACGCCCGGGAGGGCTGATGTCGGCCCGCCCCGACCTGACGCGGGCGGAGGCCGAGGAGCGCGCGTCGCTCCTCGGCTCCCCCGCGTACGAGGTCACGCTCGACCTCACCGGCGACGACGGCCGGTTCCGCTCCGACACGCTCGTGCGCTTCACCGCGACGCCCGGCGCCTCGACCTTCATCGAGGCCACGACCGCCGAACTGCACGAGGTGGTCCTGAACGGCCGGCCGCTCGATGCGGCCGTCTCCGACGGCTACCGGATCCGGCTCGACGGCCTCGAGGCCGAGAACGAGCTGCTCGTCGTCTCGACGCGCGAGTACACCAACACCGGCGAGGGCCTGCACCGGTTCGTCGACCCCGTCGACGGCGAGGCGTACCTCTACACCGAGTTCGCGGTCGCCGAGGCGAACCGGGTCTACGCGGTGTTCGACCAGCCCGACCTCAAGGCGTCGGTCCGCTTCACGATCACCGCGCCCGACCACTGGAGCGTGCTGAGCAACGCGCCCTCGCCCGAGCCGCACCCCGCGGCATCCGGCACCGCGGTCTGGGCCTTCGAGACCGGACCCGTCATCTCGAGCTACATCGTCGCGATCGTCGCCGGACCGTACGCGTCGTGGCACTCGTCGGCGACGAGCCGCGACGGCCGCGAGGTGCCGCTCGGCGTCTTCACGCGCGCGTCGCTCGCGCAGTACGCGGAGCCCGAGGTCATGTTCGAGCTCGTGCGGAGCGGTCTGGCGTTCTACGAGGACGCCTTCGGCGTGCCCTACCCCTACGGGAAGTACGACCAGGTGTTCGTGCCCGAGTACAACTGGGGCGCGATGGAGAACGTCGGCGCGGTCACCTTCAACGAGGGGTACCTGTTCCGCTCGCGCGTGTCCGACGCGCGCCGCGAGCAGCGCGCGATCGTCGTGCTGCACGAGCTCAGCCACATGTGGTTCGGCAACTCGGTCACGATGCGCTGGTGGAACGACCTGTGGCTCAACGAGTCGTTCGCGACCTGGGCGTCGACGCTCGCGACCTCGCGGGTGACCGAGTTCAGCGACGTGTGGGCGACGTTCGCGACCGACGAGAAGACGCACGCGGCCGAGCAGGACCAGCTGCCCTCGACGCACCCGATCGTCGCCGAGATCCACGACCTCGGCGACGTCGAGGTCAACTTCGACGCGATCACCTACGACAAGGGCGCGTCGGTGCTGAAGCAGCTCGTCGCGTGGGTGGGCCTCGAGGCCTTCCAGCGCGGCGTCGGCGCGTACCTCGCGCGTCACTCGGGCGGCAACGCGACCCTCGCCGACCTGCTCGTCGAGCTCGAGCGGGCGAGCGGGCGCGACCTCGCCGACTGGTCGGCGAAGTGGCTCGAGACCGCGGGCGTGAACACGCTGCGGCTCGTGGTCGAGACGGATGCCGCGGGGGTGATCACCGCGGCCCGGGTCGAGCAGTCGGCGGCGGCGTCGCACCCGACGCTCCGCCCGCACCGCGTCGCGATCGGGTCCTACGACGACGTCGACGGCCGCCTCGAGCGGATCCACCGCGTCGAACTCGACATCGACGGCGCATCGACCGACGTGCCCGAGCTCGTCGGACGGTCGCGGCCGGCGCTGCTGCTCGTGAACGACGACGACCTGACCTACGCGAAGGTCCGGCTCGACGGGCCGTCGTTCGCCGTCGCACGCGACCGGCTGTCGGACGTCGTCGACCCGGTCGCGCGCGCGGTCATCGTGGGCTCGGCCTGGGACGGCGTGCGCGACGCGGAGATCCCCGCCTCCGACTTCGTGCGCCTCGTCGTGGCGAACGTCGGGCATGAGACGCAGTCCGCCGCGCGCGGCCTGGCGCTCTCCCGGCTGGAACTCGCCGCATCCCGCTACCTCGCCGACCACCACCGCGACGTGCTGGCCGAGGAGGCCGCCGACGCGGTGTGGGCGCTCGCCGAACTCGCTCCGGAGGGTTCCGACGCGCAGCTGCAGTTCGTGAAGGCCTTCACGCGGCTCGCGTGCGTGCCCGCGCACGCCGACGTGCTCGAGGCGCTCGCCACCGGCGAGGCCCGCCTCGCCGGTCTCGACATCGACCTCGACCTGCGGTGGGAGATCACGATCGCCCGGGCCGCGCTCGGCGCGGCGTCCGACGCCGAGATCGACGCAGCGCTCGCCGCGGACGACACCGCGAAGGGGCGCCAGCTCGCCGAGACCGCGCGTGCCGCGCGGCCCGACCAGGCGGTGAAGGATGCCGCGTGGCGGCGCGTCGCGACCGACACGGCGCTGTCGAACGACCTCGCCCGCGCGATCGCCGACGGCTGGCAGCGCACGACGGATCCGGTACTGCTCGCCGGCACCGCCGACGACTACCTCGACATGCTCGACCGGGTGTGGGCGGAGCGGAGCTTCACGATGGCCGCGCTCATCGTGCGACGGCTGTTCCCGGCGCCCGTCGTCGACGCCGAACTCGCGAGCCGTGTCCGCGCCTGGCTGGGCGCGCACGAGGAGCCGGCGCCGCTGCACCGGCTCGTCGCCGAGCAGCTGAGCGAGCTCGAGCGCGCCCTCGCCGCACGGGATCGGGACGCCACGACCGCGTAGGCCCGCGAGCCTCGCACCGACGAGGCCCGTCCGGCTCCGCAACGGACCCGACGGGCCTCGCGGCGTTCGCCGTCCCAGCGTGCGCCCGGTCGCGCGCGGATACACTTCGATCATCATGCGACCGTTCGAAGAACCCGGCCCCGAGCAGGTCGACATCTCCGTGCAGATCGACGCCTTCCAGGAGACCTGGTACGGCCAGATCCTGTTCAACGTCATCGACATCGCCATCATCGTCGCGGTCGCGCTCCTCATCCGGTGGCTCCTGCACTTCGTGATCCGTCGCACGGTCAACCAGATCGTCACGGGCGTCAAGCGCAAGCAGGACGTCTCCGACACGCAGGCGTTGAACGCGGCGTCGCCGCTCGCCGCCGTCCGGGTCGTCCAGCGCACGCGAACGCTCGGGTCGGTGCTGAAGAACATCGTCAACGTCACCATCGCCATCCTCGTGCTGATCCTCGTCGTCGGCACGCTCTGGCCCGACATCCTCGGCTCGTTCACGCTGCTCTCCGCGGCGATCGGCGCCGGCCTCGGCTTCGGCGCTCAGAACATCGTGAAGGATGCCCTGAACGGCATGTTCATGGTGGTCGAGGACCAGCTCGGCGTCGGCGACATCGTCGACCTCGGGCATGCGACCGGCATCGTCGAGGAGGTGCGCATCCGCGTGACCTCCGTCCGCGACGTCAACGGCACCCTCTGGTTCGTCCGCAACGGCGAGATCACCCGCGTCGGCAACATGTCCCAGGGCTGGGCCCGCGTCATCATCGACCTCGCCGTGCCGTACACCGCCGACGTCGACGAGGTCGAGGCGGCCATGCTCGGCACCGCGAACGAGATGGCCCGGTCGGGCAAGTGGCGATCGCGCGTGCTGGAGAAGCCGGAGATCTGGGGACTGGAGTCGGTCTCGTCCGATGCGATGGTGATCCGGATCGTCATGAAGGTGCGCACGTCGGCGAAGGACGACGTCGCCCGTGAGCTCCGGATGCGACTCAAGCGCACGCTCGACGCCATGGACCTGACGCTGCCGAGCCTCTCGAGCGTCGTGCTCACGGGCTTCGACGGGGTCACGCGCGTGAAGGGCGCCAAGCCCCCGAAGACCGAGCCGAACCCCGTCATGGAGCGCAAGGCGCCGAGCAAGCGCCTGCTCCGCGCGATGCGCGCCGCGAACACCGTCACCGGCACGGGCAGCGTCCCGACCACGACCGACGACACGAGCCCGAAGGACACGCCGTGAGCATGCCCGACAACCTGCCCTCGCCGAGCTTCTACGACCAGGTCGGCGGCCACGAGACCTTCGCGCGGCTCGTGCACGAGTTCTACCGCGGCGTGGCGGGCGACCCGGTGCTGAAGCCCATGTACCCCGAGGACGACCTCGGCCCCGCCGAGGAACGACTGCTGATGTTCCTCGAGCAGTACTGGGGCGGGCCGACCACGTACGGCGAGCAGCGCGGCCACCCGCGCCTCCGGCTCCGCCACCAGCCGTTCAAGGTGAACCCCGAGGCGCGCGACCGCTGGTTGGCGCACATGCGCGAGGCCGTCGACACGCTCGACCTGCCGCCCGTCGCCGAGGCGACGCTGTGGGACTATCTCCAGCGTGCGGCGTTCGCGATGGTGAACACCTTCGAGGAGTAGCCGCCCCCGCCAGAGACGAAGGAGTCCCCGTGGCCGACCCGACCACTCCCCCGGCGGCGCCCGCCGCCCCCACCGAGTTCGACGCCGTGATCGTGGGCGGCGGCCTGTCCGGCCTCGTCGCGGCATCCGAACTCGTCGACGCCGGCAAGCGGGTCGTCATCGTCGACCAGGAGCCGGAGGCGAGCCTCGGAGGCCAGGCGTGGTGGTCGTTCGGCGGCCTCTTCCTCATCGATTCGCCGGAGCAGCGGCGGCTCGGCGTGCGCGACTCGCTCGAGCTCGCCCGCCAGGACTGGCTCGGCACGGCCGGCTTCGACCGCGACGAGGACGAGTGGGGTCGCCGGTGGGCCGAGGCGTACCTCGCGTTCGCGGCCGGCGAGAAGCGGTCGTGGCTCCGCGGGAAGGGCCTGAAGTTCTTCCCGGTCATCGGCTGGGCCGAGCGCGGGGCCGGCATGGCGGTCGGGCACGGCAACTCGGTACCCCGCTTCCACATCACGTGGGGCACCGGACCGGGCGTGCTCGAGCCCTTCATCGCGCGCGCGCGTGCGGGCGAGGCGGCCGGGCTCGTGACGCTGCGATTCCGTCACCGGGTGGACGAGCTCGTCGTCGAGGACGGCGCGGTCGTAGGCGTCCGGGGTGCACGCCTCGCACCCGACGACGCCCTGCGCGGCGTCGGAACGAACCGCGACGTCGTGGGCGAGTTCGAGCTGCGCGCGCCGGCCGTCGTGGTCGCGTCCGGCGGGATCGGCGGCAACCACGACCTCGTGCGGTCGGCGTGGCCCGAGCGGCTCGGCACGCCACCGGCCGAGATGCTCTCGGGCGTCCCGGCGCACGTCGACGGCCGCATGCTCGGCATCGCCGAGGCATCCGGGGCGCGCCTCGTCAACGGCGACCGCATGTGGCACTACACCGAGGGCATCACGAACTGGGACCCGGTGTGGGCTCGGCACGGCATCCGCATCCTGCCCGGGCCCTCCTCGATGTGGTTCGACGCGACCGGGGCGCGATTGCCGGCGCCGCTCTTCCCCGGCTTCGACACGCTCGGAACGCTCGAGCACCTCGCCCGCACTGGCCACGACCACTCGTGGTTCGTGCTCACGCAGCGCATCATCGAGAAGGAGTTCGCGCTCTCCGGGAGCGAGCAGAACCCCGACCTCACAAACAAGGACCTCCGGCTGCTCGCCGACCGCCTCGGCTCCGGCGCGCCCGGTCCGGTCGAGGCGTTCAAGCAGCACGGCGTCGACTTCGTCGTCGCCGACACGCTGCCCGAGCTGCTCGACGGCATGCGCCGCCTCTCGCCGGGCGACCTCCTCGACACCGAGCGGATCGAGCGCGAGGTCGTCGCACGCGACCGCGAGGTCGAGCACGAGTTCTCCAAGGACCTCCAACTGACCGCCGTGCGAGGCGCCCGGAACTACCGCGGCGACAAGCTCATCCGGGTCGCTCCCCCGCACCGCATCCTCGACCCGAAGGCGGGTCCGCTCATCGCGGTGAAGCTGCACATCCTCACGCGCAAGAGCCTCGGCGGCATCCAGACCGACCTCGACTCGAGGGCACTCGGCGCCGACGGCGTGCCCGTTCCCGGCCTCTACGCGGTCGGCGAGGCGGCGGGCTTCGGCGGCGGCGGCGTGCACGGCTACCGCGCGCTCGAGGGCACGTTCCTCGGCGGGTGCCTGTTCACCGGCCGCGCCGCGGGGCGGGCGATCGCGGCCGGCTGACGGCGACGGGGCTCGCGCAGGTGCGAGGGCGCCCGGCGTCCTCGAACCCGATGACGGCAGCGGCGGTGACGGCAGCGGCGGTGACGGCGGCGGCGATGACGGATGCCGCGGCTACGCCTTCAGCGTCCAGGCCTTCCGCCGCACGAGCACGTGCCCCCGTCGGGAACTCAGGCGCGTCCACGGTCCGGTCTCGAACAACGACGTCGGGTCATCGCCGAGGAAGCCGAGGCTGAACGCCGCGAACGCCGCGCCGGCCGGCACGTACTCGAGCCCCTCGATGCCACGGCCCCAGACCTCGGAACGCACGCGCTGCACGAGCTGCTCGCCCGTGCCGTCGGGGATGGTGGCCGCGACCTCGTCGATCCCGGCGCGGGCGGCGCGCTCGAGCGTCGCGGCATCCGTCTCGCCCAGCGGTCGCCAGCCGCCGCGCGGCGGCGAGATGCCCGCCCACGTGACCGTGTTGACCTCCGGAGGTCTCGTCATCGTGACCGGGCGCGACTCGTCGTCCTCGCCGATCTCGCCGCGCGCGCGCACGATGCGATCGACGACGGAGCGCATCGGCACGACGACGTCGAAGTCGTCGGTCTCGAAGAGCTGGAAGGTCCGGAGCCCCAGCACGGTCGGGCTCTCGTCGAGGATGCCGCGCGGGTAGAGGATGGCGGTGTACACGGCCAGGATCCCGTTCGCCGCGACGAGGCGCACCGAGCCGTCCTCGACGCGCGACGCGCGCTGCAGGTAGGTGTGCAGATCGCCGAGCGACAGGCTGTCGGCAAGCGTGAATTGCTGGACCATGGCCTGTCTAGACTACCGAGAGAGCGCCGCGGCCCCGCCCGTCGCCGACCCGCCGATCGGCCGCGACGGCCGACCGACCAGACGGAGGAACGATGAGCGGTTCGATCGAGGGCCTGCTGAGCACGCTGCGCCTCACCGACACCGGCGCCCGCACCGACGAGGACATCTTCACCGGCCCGTCGCAGTGGATGCCGCGCGGCCGCGTCTTCGGCGGCCAGGTGCTCGCCCAGTCGATCATCGCCGCGACGCACACGGTCCCCGACGAGCGCCCCATCCACTCGATGCACGGCTACTTCCTGCGGCCCGGCGACGTGCAGCACCCGATCACGTTCTCCGTCGACCGCATCCACGACGGCCGGTCGTTCTCGACCCGGCGCACGCAGGCGTTCCAGCACGGACTGCCCATCCTCTCGCTGATCGCCTCGTTCCAGACGCGCGACGAGGGCTTCGAGCACCAGATCGGAATGCCGCACGACCTCCCCGAACCCGACACGCTGCCGTCGACCGCCGACGTGCTCGGACACCTCGACCACGACGTGGCCCGGTACTGGTCGAGCGAGCGCGCCTTCGACGTCCGTCACATCCCGTCGCCGGTCTACCTCACCGTCGAGGGCGAGCGGCTGCCCCACCAGGTGGTCTGGATGAAGGCGTTCGGCCGACTGCCCGACGACCTGCGCCAGCACCGCGCCGCCCTCGCCTACGCGAGCGACTACTCGATCCTGGAGCCGGTCCTGCGAGCGCACGGCGTCGCGTGGGCGACCCCCGGCCTGAAGGTCGCGAGCCTCGACCACGCCATGTGGTGGCATCGCGACGCTCGCGTCGACGAGTGGCTGCTGTTCACGATGGACTCGCCGTCGGCCGGCGGCGGCAGGGGCCTCTCGCTCGGCCGCATCTACACCCGCGACGGCGTCCTCGTCGCGAGCGTGGCGCAGGAGGGCATGGTGCGCGTGCCCGATCCGGCCGCCCGCGGCTGACCTCCGCTTCGCCTCGCTCCCTGAGCGATCGCGGCGAATGCGCCATCCGCCGTGCGTTGTGCCGCAGAATGGCACCACCGCCGCGCCCCCGCGGCCCGAAGAGGGAGGCACCACCATGGACGATGCCCGTGAACTCTCGCGCCGGACGGCGCTCGCGCTCGGCGGGACCGGTGCGCTCGGCAGTGCGCTGATCCTCGCGGGCTGCGCGCCCGGCTCGGATTCCGGCGGAGGCGGCGATGATTCCGGCACGGGCACCGACGCCGGCGATGGGGCCACTCCGACGGATGCGGCGGGCGAGGACGTCGCGGCACTCGCCGACATCCCGGTCGGGGGCGCCATCAGCGCGACCATCGGCGGCGAGCCGGTGCTGCTGTCGCAGCCGACCGCCGGCGAAGTGGTGGCCTTCAGCGCCATCTGCACGCACCAGGGCTGCACGGTCGCGCCCGAGGGGGCGGCGCTCATCTGCCCGTGCCACGGCTCGACCTTCGACCCGGCGACCGGTGACGTCGAACAGGGCCCGGCGCTCGAGCCGCTGCCGTCGGTCCCGGTCAGCGTCGACGGGGATCGCGTGATCGCCGGATGAGCGAGCTCTTCGACTTCCAGGTCGCGGGCCTGCCGATGCACGTGCTGCTCGTGCACGTCGTCGTGGTCGGCATCCCCCTGCTCTCGGTCCTGCTCGTGGTGCTCGCCGCCTGGCCGGCCGCCCGGCGCGTGCTCTGGATCCCGACGCTCGTCGGCGCCGTCGCCCTGCTCGGCCTGACCTGGCTCACCGTCGAGGCCGGCAAGTGGCTCGTCGAGCGGGTCCCCGAGACGCCGCTCATCGAGGCGCACGCGGACCAGGGCGAGGACATCCTGCCGTGGGTCATCGCGCTCGCGGTGGTCGCCGCCCTCATCGGCGCGCTCGCGCTCGTCGAGCGCGCCGCCGCCCGCAGGGTGACGGATGCCGAGGTCGCCGCCGCGCGAGGCGTGTCGACGCCCGCGCGACGCAGTCCCGCCCGCGTCGCGATCGCGATCCTGCTGCTCGTCGCGACGATCGGGGTCGGCGTCGGCGCCGTCTGGACCACGGTCCGGATCGGCGAGGCCGGAAGCCGCGCGGTATGGGAGGGGTCCTTCAGCGACGACCCGATCGACGACTGAGCGGAGCGGATGCCGCGGCGGCGACGCAGGCCGGCGGCTCCCCGCCCGCAGCTCAGCGTCGCCGGAAGGCGATCGGGTCGCCGAGGTACGGCTCCCACGCGATCCGCTCGGCGTCGGTGATGCGCCGCGGCTTCTCGGTCTCGGCGTCGACGAGCACGATCGTCGTCGCGGCACGCGTGTACAGCGTGCGCGGCGCGGCGCCCTCGGGCGAGTACACCTCGTAGCAGACCTCGAGGCTCGCCCCGCCCATCCGGCCGATCCAGAGCTCGATGTCGAGCGGGAGCCGCTGGTACGGGATCGGCGCGAGGTACTCGACCTCCTGGCGCGCGATGAGCGAGAGGGTCGCCGAGCCCGGCGACGCGTCGATGACCGCGGTCGACGCGCCGACGGCGTGCTCGGCGGTGCCGTCGTCGTTCACCCAGAACGCCTGGATGCGAGCCTCCTCGAGCAGGCTCAGCATCCGGGCGTTGTTCACGTGACCGTACGCGTCGAGGTCGCTCCAGCGGAGCGGCGTCGGCACGTGCAGGCGCATCTCAGTCCCTCGTGAGCTTGCGGTACGTGGAGCGGTGCGGCTTCGCCGCCTCGGGCCCGAGGCGCTCGACCTTGTTGGCCTCGTACGCCTCGAAGTTGCCCTCGAACCAGTACCAGTCGGCCGGGCTCTCGTCGGTGCCCTCGTAGGCGAGGATGTGCGTCGCGATGCGGTCGAGGAACCACCGGTCGTGGGTGATGACCACGGCGCAGCCGGGGAACTCGAGCAGCGCGTTCTCGAGGCTCGAGAGCGTCTCGACGTCGAGGTCGTTGGTCGGCTCGTCGAGGAGCAGGAGGTTGCCGCCCTGCTTGAGCGTCAACGCGAGGTTCAGCCGGTTGCGCTCACCGCCGGAGAGGATGCCCGCGCGCTTCTGCTGGTCGGGTCCCTTGAACCCGAAGGTCGACACGTAGGCGCGGCTCGGCACCTCGGTCTTGCCGACCTGGATGTAGTCGAGGCCGTCGGAGACGACCTCCCACAGGGTCTTGTTCGGGTCGATGCCGGTGCGCGACTGGTCGACGTACGAGAGCTTGACCGTCTCGCCGATCTTGAGGTTGCCGCCGTCGAGCGGCTCGAAGCCCACGATGGTCTTGAAGAGCGTGGTCTTGCCGACGCCGTTCGGCCCGATGATGCCGACGATGCCGTTGCGCGGGAGGGTGAAGCTCAGCCCGTCGATGAGCATCCGGTCGCCGAAGCCCTTCTCGAGCTTCTTGGCCTCGAGCACGACGTCGCCGAGTCGCGGACCCGCGGGGATCTGGATCTCCTCGAAGTCGAGCTTCCGCGTGCGCTCGGCCTCGGCCGCCATCTCCTCGTACCGCGCGAGTCGCGCCTTCGACTTCGCCTGGCGTCCCTTGGCGTTCGAGCGCACCCACTCGAGCTCGTCCTTCAGTCGCTTCTGGAGCTTCTGGTCCTTCTTGCCCTGGACCTGGAGGCGCTCGGCCTTCTTCTCGAGGTAGGTCGAGTAGTTGCCCTCGTACGGGTAGAGCCGGCCGCGGTCGACCTCGCAGATCCACTCGGCGACGTGGTCGAGGAAGTACCGGTCGTGCGTGACCGCGAGCACCGCGCCGGGGTACTTGGCGAGGTGCTGCTCGAGCCAGAGCACGCTCTCGGCGTCGAGGTGGTTGGTGGGCTCGTCGAGGAGGAGCAGGTCGGGCTTCTGCAGCAGCAGCTTGCAGAGCGCCACGCGACGCTTCTCACCGCCCGAGAGCACCGTGACGGGCGTGTCGCTCGGCGGGCACCGCAAGGCGTCCATCGCCTGGTCGAGCTGCGAGTCGAGGTCCCACGCGTCGGCCGCGTCGATCTCCTCCTGGAGCGTGCCCATCTCGGCGAGCAGCGTGTCGAAGTCGGCGTCGGGGTCGGCCATCGCCGCGGAGATCTCGTTGAACCGGTCGATCTTCGCCTTGATCGGTCCGACGCCCTCCTGCACGTTCTCGAGCACGGTCTTGGTCTCGTCGAGCTCGGGCTCCTGCATGAGGATGCCGACCGAGTACCCGGGCGTGAGTCGCGCCTCGCCGTTGGACGGCTGGTCGAGGCCGGCCATGATCTTCAGGATCGTCGACTTGCCGGCGCCGTTCGGACCGACGACGCCGATCTTCGCCCCCGGGAGGAACGCCATCGTGACGTCGTCGAGGATCACCTTGTCACCGACCGCCTTGCGGGCGCGGACCATCGAGTAAATGTAGTCAGCCACTGAGTTCCTCACGTCTGGAGTGCGCGGTTCAGCCCTCCAGCCTAGCGGCCCGCGCCGACGCGTCCGGTCCTGACCGTTCGTCGGCACCCGTCAGCCGACGGGGACCGTCGCCCCGACGAGGCATCCGCCCGTGCCGAGGCCCGGTTGCTCCGCGCTCCGGTATCCTCCGGCGGCCGGGCCGTACTGGCCGACGAGGCAGCGATCCCCGATCCGAACGGAGAACTGGATCGAGTCGGCCGGCTCGCCGAGGGTCGTCGTGTCGGAGGTGACCTGCATCGCACCCCGGTCGAACCCTGCCTCGACGAGCGCGTCGACGAACGCGGGTCCGCCCGCGGCGGCGTCGGCCTCGAGCACCGACCGATTCACTGCATCGAAGCGACCGAGATCGGCCGATGCCGACGGTGCCGGGCTTTCGGGCTCCGATTCGCTCTGCACTTCCGCCGTCGACGACGCCGCCGAAGACGCCTCGGATGACGGCGGTCGGTCCGCGATCCCATTCACGCCGGAGCAGCCCGCCAGGAGGAGGAGCGCGCCCGCGGCGAGGGCGGCGGCGCCGACCCGCCCGCCCGCATGGACCCTCGGCACCGTCAGTCGCTCGATCCCCACGGGGGCCGAGTCTACGACGCGGCCACCGCGGGTCCCGGGGACGACGCCACCTGCGCGAGCGGGGCGACGGTCAGCGGGCGGGCGCCGGGTCGAGCGCGGAGTCCTCCTCCGCGACCTCCTCCGCGACGACGACGGTGTCATCCTCGGCGACCTCCGGAACCGACCAGTCGGCACCCTCCGCCCAGGTCGGCACGTCGGTACGCCCCGGCTCGTCGTGCACGTCGGACGACGCGATCGACGACTCGCCGGCAGCCTCGGCCTCCTCGGCGGGCTCGACGAGCCGCGCACCGGAGGTCTTCGAGTAGACCGCGACACCCCACGACAGGTCGTGGCCGATCGCATCGGCATCGATCTCGATGGCGGTGCCCGAGCGCTCGCCGGTCTCCCATGCGCGGATGCGGAGTCGCCCGTGCACGACCACCCGCTCGCCCTTGCGGAGCGAGCGTGCGGTGTTCAGGGCGAGCTGCCGGAACGACGAGACCGTGTACCAGTTGGTCTCGCCGTCGGTCCACGCGCCGGTGGCGCGGTCGAAGAAGCGGCGCGTCGAGGCCAGCCGGAAGTTGGTGATCGGCAGGCCGGTCGCGGTGACGTTGTGTCGGGGGTCGCTGCCGACGACGCCGGTGATGGTCACGAGATCGGACATGGGGGCTCCTCAAGGGGTCGACGCCGCCGCGGATCGGCGGCTCGCGGCATCCGGGGCCCTCGTGCCGGAACGACCCCGGATGCCGCTCACCACAGCGTGGCGGCGGCGCCACGGCCTCCGTCGGCGTCGACGCCGGACCGTGAACGGGCCGCCTCGGACGCGAGCTGGTGAGGAGGGGTCAGGCGACGATGTAGTCCGCGTACGAGCGTCGGATCTTGTTCACCTTCGGGAGTGCGACCGCGAGGCAGTAGCCCTGGCCCGGGTTCTTCGCGAAGAAGTCCTGGTGGTACTCCTCCGCGGCGAAGAACTCGCCGAGCGGCTCGATGGTCGTGACCACCTCGCCCGGCCACCAGTCGGACGCGCGCGTGCGCGCCGCCTCGAACAGCTCGCGCTGCGCGTCGTCCGTGAAGAACATCGCCGAACGGTACTGCGTGCCGACGTCCGCGCCCTGGCGGTTCAGCTGCGTCGGGTCGTGCAGCGTGAAGAACACGTCGAGCACGACCTCGCGCGGCAGCACCTCGGGATCGAAGTCGACGCGCACGGCCTCGGCGTGCCCGGTCGCGCCCGTGCAGACGAGTTCGTACGACGGGTTCGGCGTCGAACCGCCGGTGTAGCCCGACACGACGTCGTGCACGCCGCGAAGCGTGCGGTAGACGGCATCCAGGCACCAGAAGCAGCCGCCGGCGAGAACGAAGCTTTCCATCACGGCCATAGGCTACCGGCATGACCTTCGTCGCCTCCCCCGACCGATACGACCACATGACCTACAACCGGATCGGACGGAGCGGCCTGAAGCTCCCCGCGCTCTCCCTCGGCCTCTGGCACAACTTCGGCCACGACCGTCCGCTCGACACCCAGCGCGCGATCGTGCGGCGCGCGTTCGACCTCGGCATCACGCACTTCGACCTCGCGAACAACTACGGCCCGCCGCCCGGAAGCGCCGAGGAGAACTTCGGCCGACTGCTCGCGACCGACCTGAAGCCGTACCGCGACGAGCTCATCGTCTCGTCGAAGGCCGGCTACCTGATGTGGGACGGCCCGTACGGCGAGTGGGGTTCGCGCAAGAACCTGCTGGCCTCGCTCGACCAGAGCCTCGGGCGACTGGGCCTCGATTATGTCGACGTGTTCTACTCGCACCGGCCCGACCCCGAGACGCCGATCGAGGAGACGATGGGCGCGCTCGCGCACGCCGTCCGGCAGGGCAAGGCGCTGTACGCGGGCATCTCCAACTACTCGCCCGAGCAGACGATCGCCGCCGCCGAGGCACTTTCCGCCGAGGGCGTGCCCCTCACGATCCACCAGCCTCGCTACTCGATGTTCGACCGGCACATCGAAGGCGGGCTCTTCCCCGCGCTCGACGAGGTGGGCGCCTCGGCCATCGTCTTCTCGCCGCTCGCGCAGGGCCTGCTCACCGATCGCTACCTCTCCGGCGACGTGCCCGCGGGATCACGTGCGGCGACGAGCCACTTCCTGCCGGCCGAGCGCATCAGCGAGGAGTACCTCGAGCGCGCCCGCGCCCTGAACGCGATCGCCGAGGGGCGCGGCCAGTCGCTCGCGCAGCTCGCCCTGTCGTGGGTGCTGCGCGTGCCGCAGGTCGCCAGCGCGCTGATCGGTGCCTCCAGCGTCGCGCAACTCGAGCAGAACGTCGCCGCGCTCGACGCGGCGCCGCTCACCGACGAGGAGATCGCCGCGATCGAACCGCACGCCGCCGACGGCACCGCCCTCGGCTGAGCGGATGCCGCGAACCCGGCGCGCCTCGCAGCCGGCGACGGTCGCGAGGCACGCCGGGCCGGCTGCGTTCCGCCGGAGCCTCGCAGCGCTAGCCTGCGCTCATGCAGTGGTGGAATGACATCGTCGCCTGGCTCCTCTCGGACGAGAACCGTCCCGTGCTGTTCACGGCCGGGGTCGTGTTCGTCTCGGTCCTCGTCTCCGGGCTGCTCTCCGCGTGGATCGCACGGTCCGCCGTGCGCGGCCTGATCCGGCAGCGCGACCGCGAGCTGCGCCGCGCCGCGATCGCGACGCTCATCGACGCCGCGACCGAGGCGTCCGTGTGGAACTCGCTGACCCCGCAGGAGCAGGTCCTCGCCGACCGTGCGGTCGGACAGGCCGACATCCAGGTCCGCCTCCTGCCGCTGCGCGGCGCCGACGTCGCCGCCGACTGGGCGGCCCACCAGCTGCACGAGCTGAAGCGCGCCTCGGCGACCTTCGGCTACCAGCTCGACCCGGCGGTCGCCGAGTTCCGGGAGCGCATGCTCGAGTGGCAGCGGCACCCGTCGCGGACTCGTCGCGACTTCCGCAACGACCTCGAGCGCTGGCGCCTGCAGCGCGACGAGCCGGTGCAGGAACTCGCCTCCGAGCAGGACACCTGGGTCGCCGAGCAGCACCACGAGCGGTACACGCAGACCCCGCTCGTCGAGGACGCCTCGACGCAGCCGGTCACGACGCCGGCCGCGCCGGCCGCACCCGAGGCAGGCGAGGTCGCCGACGCCGACACCGACCGCCGCGCGGTCGCCCAGCGCGACTGACCCCTGCTGCCGTCCACGACGCGCGCGGGGCCTCACCCGTGGCGACGCGTCAGGCGCGCCACCACGCGTCGAACATCGTGACGGGCTCGGCGCGCTTGTGCCGGGTCTGCAGGAAGCGGGCCTCGATCTTCTCGGCGACCAGGTCGTCGATTTCGCGGCCTTCGAGGAAGTCGTCGATGTCGCGGTACGTCAAGCCGAGGTTCGCCTCGTCGGCCTGCCCGGGATCGTGGTCGAGCAGGTCGGCCGTCGGGGTCTTCAGGTAGAGCCGCTCGGGCGCACCGAGGTGCTCGAGGACCGCTCGCCCCTGGCGCTTGGTGAGGCCGGACAACGGCAGGAGGTCGGCACCGCCGTCGCCGAACTTGGTGAAGAAGCCGGTGACGGCCTCGGCCGCGTGGTCGGTGCCGACGACGAGCAGCCCGCCCTCGCTGGCCAACGCGTACTGGGCCACCATCCGCATGCGCGCCTTGACGTTGCCCTTGCCGAAGTCGCTGACCGGCCCGCCCACGGCGGCCTCGAAGTCGGCCGCGAGCCCGTCGACGCCGCCCTTGATGTTGAACTCGATCGTCTCGGACGGCCGGATGAACCCGAGTGCGAGCTCGGCATCGGCCGCGTCGCGCTGCACGCCGTAGGGCAGCCGGACGGCGATGAATCGCGCCGTGCGCCCCTCCACGGCGAGCTCCTCCACGGCGAGCTGGCAGAGCCGGCCGGCGAGCGAGGAGTCCTGCCCGCCGCTGATGCCGAGGACGAGGCCGTTCGCGCCGGATGCCGCGAGGTAGGCCTTGAGGAAGTCCACGCGCCGGCGGACCTGGTCGGCCGGGTCGATGGAGGCCTCGACGTGCAGTTCTTCGATGATCCGTGCCTGGAGGTCGCGCATGCCACGACGATACGACACGCGTGTGACGGGCGGATGACGCATCCGCCGTTGCCCGGTCGCGGTCGTGCCGTCGGATAGCATTCCCACGACGGAGGGGGGTCCTCGTGCAGGTCGACGTACCCACGCTCGTGCTCATCCCCGCGATCGCGGCGCTCGCACCCCTCGCCGCCAGGGCCTTCGGCCGGTGGATCGCGATCCCCGTCGTCATCTTCGAGATCGTGCTGGGCATCGTGCTCGGCCCGTCGGCGCTCGGCTGGGTGCAGCCCGACCCGTTCATCGAGCTGCTGTCCGACTTCGGACTCGCCATGCTCTTCTTCCTCGCCGGCCAGGAGATCGACTTCGAGGCCATCCGGGGGCGCCCGCTGGTGCGGGCGAGCCTCGGGTGGGCGATCTCGATCGTCCTCGGCCTCGCCGCGGGGTGGTTCGTGGACCCCGACGCCGGGGCCGTGTTCATCGGCATCGCGCTCACCTCGACCGCGCTCGGCGCGCTCCTGCCGATCCTCAGGGACGCCGGCATGCTGCGCACGCCGTTCGGCGTCTCGGTGCTCGCCATCGGCGCGGCAGGTGAGTTCCTGCCGCTCATCGCCATCTCGCTCTTCCTCTCCGGACGCTCGCCGTTGCATGCGGCGATCGTGCTCGTCGCCTTCGCGGCGATCACCGGGGTCGCGATCTGGCGCGCGTCGAAGGGCGACGGCCGACGGCTCCACGAGGCGATCACCGCGACGCTGCACACGAGCGGCCAGTTCGCGATCCGGCTCGTCATCCTGGTCATGCTCGCGCTGGTCGGGCTGTCGATCGTGCTCGACCTCGACATGCTGCTCGGCGCGTTCGCCGCCGGCGTGATCGCCCGGCTCCTGCTCGACGGAGCACCCGAACAGGATCGCCGCACCATCGAGGTGAAGCTCGACGGCATCGGGTTCGGCGTCTTCGTCCCGGTCTTCTTCATCTACACCGGCGTCACGTTCGACCTCGAGGCGCTCGTCGAGGACGCCCGGACGCTCCTGATGCTGCCCCTCTTCACCGCGCTGCTGCTCGTCACCCGCGGCGTGCCCTCGGCGCTGCTGGCCCCGCCCGGATCGAGCGCGCGCGACCGGATCTCGACCGGGCTCTTCGGGGCGACCGGCCTGCCGATCATCGTCGCGGTGACCACCATCGGCGTCGAGGCCGGCGACATGGACTCGGGCACGGCGTCGGCGCTCGTCGGCGCGGGCCTGCTCTCGCTGCTGCTCTTCCCGCTCATCGCGATCGCGATCGCCCGGAGCGGGTCTCGGCGCCCTCGGCAGGAATCGAACCTGCGACCAAGAGATTAGAAGGCTCCTGCTCTATCCGCTGAGCTACGAGGGCCGATCGCCACCACGATACCGCAGGGGCCCGGACGCACCGCGGGCGCGCACACCTCGGGTGCCCGACGCACGGCCGTGTCGGCGCGCGCGGCTAGACTCACCGCATGGCATCCTCGAGCGACCGACTGGTCTGGATCGACTGCGAGATGACGGGGCTCGACCTCGAGGTCGACGAACTGGTCGAGATCGCGGTCGTGATCACCGACTACGACCTCGAGCCGGTCGACGAGGGCCTCGACATCGTCATCAAGCCCGACGCGAGCGCGCTCGAGTCGATGGGCGACTTCGTGCGCGCGATGCACACGCAGTCCGGCCTCATCGAGGAGATCCCGAACGGCGTGTCCGTGGCCGACGCCGAGTACCAGGTGCTCGAGTACGTGCTGAAGCACGTGCCCGACGTGCAGCGGGCCCCGCTCGCGGGCAACTCGATCGGCACCGACCGTGCGTTCATCAGCCGGTACATGCCGCGCCTCGACGCGCACCTGCACTACCGCAACGTCGACGTGTCCTCGATCAAGGAGCTCGCCAAGCGCTGGTACCCCCGCGCCTACTTCAATGCGCCGGCGAAGGACGGCGGGCATCGGGCGCTCGCCGACATCCTCGAGTCGATCCGCGAACTGCAGTACTACCGGCGCGCGGTCTTCGTCGCCGACCCCGGGCCGACCAGCCAGGAACTCCAGGCCATCGCCGCCGACGTCGTCGCCGACGGCACCGCGGTGTCAACGAGCACCTCGAACGTGGTGTAATCTCGTAGGGTTGCCGCTCGTGCGAACGAGCCGCGCATGGTGGGTATAGCTCAGTCGGTAGAGCGCCTGGTTGTGGTCCAGGAGGTCGCGGGTTCAAGCCCCGTTACTCACCCCAATTCGCCTCCAGATCGGAGCCGCTCGTGGAACTCGACGCCGAGGCGTTCGAACGGCTCGTCGTCGACGAACTCGACGAGTTGCCCGACGACATGGTCGAGGGCCTCGAGAACGTCGTGTTCGTGGTCGAGGACCGCCCGGAGGACGGCTCGCTCGACCTGCTCGGCCTGTACGAGGGCGTGTCGCTGACCGAACGCGACCGCTACGGCTTCGGCGAGATGCCCGACCGGATCGTGCTCTACCGCGAGCCGCTGCTCGCGATCGCCGACACCGAAGACGAGCTCCGCGACGAGATCCACGTGACGCTCGTCCACGAGATCGCGCATTTCTACGGCATCGACGACGACCGGCTGCACGAGCTCGGCTGGGCGTGACCTCGGTCGCGCTAGCCTGATTCGCATGAGTCCCTCCCCCGGACGCGTCGTCGGCATCGCCGTCGGCGCGCTCGCCATCCTCGGCATCGGCGTGTACGGCCCGGCGATGCTCCTGGGTCCGCTTCCCGACGTCGAGGTCAGCGTCGACACGGCGCAGGCCGCCGCCCCGGCGACGAGTTCGGTCGCCCTCCCCGCGGAGGACGCCTCGGCGGTCGCATTCGTCGACGACGACGGCTCGGCCTCCCTCGTCGCGGCATCCGCCGACGACGAGGCCGCGCCGATCGGCGGGGCGGCGAAGCTCGTCACCGCGTTGGTGGTGCTCGACACGCTTCCCCTCACGGCCGACGACGACGGCCCCGCGATCCGGATCGGGCCCGAGGACTACACCGACTACCTCCGGTACTCCGGCGAGGGGTCGCGAACCGTGCAGGTCTCGCCCGGCGACTCCTGGACCGAGCGCGACGTCATCCGAGCGGTCCTCCTCGCATCGAGCAACAACCACGCCGACACCCTCGCGAGGTGGGCCTTCGGCAGCGTCGACGCGTACGTCACGGCGGCCGACGAATGGCTCGCGGAACAGGGCTTCACGTCGACCTCGGTGGTCGACGCGACCGGGCTGTCCGGTGACAACGTCGGGACGGCGACGGAGCTCACGCGCCTCGCTGCCATGGTGCTCGCGGAACCGACGCTCGGCGCGATGCTCGAGGGCGACTCGGGTGCACCCACGCCGAGCGACGACCGGCGGATCCCCGACGCCATCGCGCACCTCGCCGACGACGGCATCCGCGCCCTCAGCCGGAGCTTCACCGACCAGGCCGCGATCAGCTTCGTGTGGACGGCCGAACTCCGCTCCGGCGAGGAGCGACGCACGATGGTGGGTGCGATGACCGGCGTCGACGACTACGACACGCTCGATCCCGCTGTGCTCGCCGCGGTCGAGGGGATGCAGGCGGCATCCGAGCCGATCGAGGTGATCGTCGCCGGGGCGAGCTACGGCGAGGTCACCTCGGCGTGGGGCGACCGTGCGAGACTCATCGCGACGGCGGGGCGAACGGATGCCGCGTTCGGCGCGATCGCGGAGGACGCGAGTGTCGCGGTGGAGCCGTTCACGACCTCACCGGCCGGACGTCAGGTCGGCACGGTCACGGTCGCGATCGGCGAACGCGAGGTCAGCTCGGCGCTCGAACTCGACGGAGCGATCGCCGACCCGGGGCCGATCTGGCGCCTCACCCACCCGGGCGAGCTCATCGGTGCCTTCCTCGAGGACGACGCCTAGGGTCAGTCGTTCTCCTCGTCGGACTCGACGGGGTCGGAGTCGGCCGCGTCGAAGCGGAACCGGACGCGGAGCTGTCCGCCGACGTCCTTCTGCTCGACGGCGTCGTACCAGAACAAGGACTCGAGCCCGTCGACGGCGGCGACCATGCCGACCCGCTTCTCCGGCTCGCCGCGGACGAGGGCCCGCTGCTCGAAGTCGCCTTCGAGCGGGCCGTCGATGAACTCCGCCACATACGTCGCATCACCCATGTGCCGAGCGTAGTCCCGGCCGGGTCCGTGGCACAGCATCCGCGCGGATCAGTCGCCCAGTCGCACCCGGATCGCCGATCGCCGTTCCGCACCGGACCGGCGTCGCACGCGCCGCCAGTCCGACTCCCACGACGCCCAGAAGTCGTCGAACGCACCCTCGTCGCGCGCGAGCGCCCGCTCGCGACGAATGGCGTACGGCGCGTCGAGCCAGACCCGCACGGCGTCGGTCGCATCGATGCCCGCGAGGAACGCACCGCATCCCTCGAGGACGAGCGGTCGACCGGGACGCAGGCGCTCGACGGAGCCGGGTCGATCGGCGAGCCAGTCCCACCGGTCGAGCGCGCCCACGAGCCCTGCACCGTGCGGGCGCACGAGTCGGGGACCGAGGGCGCCCGCGCCTCGACGGAGGCCGCGCCATCCGGGGATCGCCTCGTCGACGCGCACGAGCTTCGGCGGATGCCCCGGCCATTCGGCCACCAGTGCGGCCGCGAACGTGCTCTTGCCGGCCCCGCTCGGTCCGTCGACGAGGACGAGCGGATGCCGCCGGGCGCGCGCAGCGCGGCGCACCGCGTCGAGCGCGGGGCGGAGGGCGAGCGCGCGCTCGGCGTTCACGCCCACACCGGGTGGAAGGTGCCCGCCCACACCGCTCCGGCGATGGCGGCCGCCGCGACCGCCGCGGCGATCGCGACGAGCACCGCGTCCGGCGCGCCGACGGTCGACGGGCGCGCCCACGTCCGCGGTGCGTCGGCGCCGAACCCGCGCGCCTCCATCGCGGTCGCGAGCTTCGACCCGCGCCGGATCGCGAGCACGAGCAGCGCGAACGCCATCGTGGACGCACGACGCACGGCGCCGTGGTCGCCGATGCCGCGCGCACGTCTCGCGAGCGACATGGCACGCCAGTCCTCGACGAACAGCCCGACGAGCCGCGTCGCCGCGAGCGCGCCGAGCACGAAGCGCGCGGGCAGCCGCCACACCTGGGCGAGGCCGTCGGCGAGGTCGGTCGGGTCGACGCGGAGGAACAGCAGCGCCGCCGGCAGTCCGATCGCGAGCACGCGGAGGGTGACGGCGATCGCGAGCTGGATCGACCCGTCGGTGACCTTCGCCAGCCAGAACTCCCAGTAGACGGTGCCCGACGGGCGACCGTAGAGCAGCATGCTGATGCCGGCGAGGGGTGCGGCGACGAGGATCGGCCACGTGCGCCGGACGAGGAGGCCGGGCGTGACGCCCGCGAGGGCGAACAGCACGAGTTGGATGCCGAGCGCGATCGCGGCGCTCACCCAGTCGACGGTGAGGAGGAGCGGAGTCGTGAGCACCATCGCCGCGGCGAGCCGCGTGGCCGGGTTCACCCGGTCGACGAAGCGCAGGGTGGGCACGGAGGTCGTCGCGTCGGCGAGGTCGACGGTGCTCATGCGCGTCCGTCCCGTCCTGCAGCGGCGGCAGCCACGGACGCCTGCGCGTCGAGGCGGATACGGTGCCCGCCGAGCGACGCGATGAAGGCCGCGTCGTGCGTGACCGACAGCAGTGTCGTGCCCTCATTGACGAGTTCGTGCAGCAGCCGCACGAGCTCGACCCAGCCGAGCCGGTCCTGGCCGAACGTCGGCTCGTCGAGGATCACCGCGCTCGGTCGCGTCGCCAGTACGGCGCCGACCGTGAGACGCCGCGCCTCGCCGCCGGAGAGGGTGAACGGGTTGGCCGCGGCGAGGTGATCGAGGCGGAGGCGCTGCAGGACCTCATCGACCCGGGCGTCGACCACGGCGGGCGCGAGCCCGAGCGCGCGCGGGGCGACCGCGACCTCGTCGCGGACGGTCGATGCGACGAACTGGTGCTCGGGCTCCTGGAAGACCGTGCCGATCCGCGACAGGAGTTCGCGCGAACGCCAGCGGACGGGCGCGTCGCCGATTCCTCGCGCGATCCGCGGTGCGGCGACGACGCGCCCCGCCCGCGGCGCGAGGAGGCCGCCGAGCGTCAGCGCGAGCGTGGACTTGCCCGCGCCGTTCGGCCCGGTGAGCACCGTGGAGGATGCGTCGGGCACGACGAGGTCGAGCCCTTCGTGCAGCACTGCGCCGCGCGGGCGCCCGATGCCGAGCGACTCGGTCGAGATCGCCGGCCCCGCACCGGGCGCCGCGGCATCCGTCGCCTCGGGCACCTCGAGCGGCACGCCCGGAACCCACACGCCCGCGGCCGCGAGCGCCTCGCGACGCGCGTCGAGCACGACCGACGGCGGACCGTCGGCGAGCAGCCGCCCGTCGGCGCCGAGGATCACGACGCGGTCGACGAGGTCGAGCCACACGTCGACCCGGTGTTCCACGACGACGAGCGTCGCGCCCGTCCGGTCGAGCACGCGCGCGACCGCCTCGCGCACCTCGGCGACGCCGACGGGATCGAGGTTGGCGGTGGGCTCGTCGAGGAGGAGCAGGCCCGGGCGCATCGCGATCGCGCCGGCGAGCGCCATCCGCTGCTTCTGGCCGCCCGACAGGCGCGAGGTGGGGTGATCGAGCGGCAGGTCGAGGCCGACCGCGTCGATCGCCTCGCGCACGCGCGACCAGGTCTCGTCCCGCGGGATGCCGAGGTTCTCGCAGCCGAAGGCGACGTCGTCGCCGACGCGGGCGAGGATCACCTGCGAGTCGGGGTCCTGCAGCACGAGGCCGGCGCGGCCGCGCGCCTCGGCGGGCGCGCGGCCGTCGAGCAGCAGGCGGCCGTGGTGCTCGCCCTCGTCATCGCCGCCGAGCACGCCCGCGAGGGCGTGCAGCAGGGTCGACTTCCCCGACCCGGAGGGGCCGAGCAGGAGCACCCGCTCCCCCGGGTGGATGCGGAGGTCTATGCCCTGCAGTGCCGCACGACGGCGGCCCGCGTGCCGCCAGCCCCACCCGGTGGCATCCACGCGGGCGGGACCGGCGGCTCCCGGTGCGCGGTCCACGGTCAGACCCGCCCGGTGACGTCCCGTCCGGCGCCGAACCGGCTGAGGGCGCCGGTCGCCGCGAGCGCCCGCACCACGATCCAGCCGAGGAGGCCGGCGAGGACCGCCCCGGAGACGACCACGGTGCCGAAGTAGAGCACGAGGAACTCGGCCGACTTCTGCAGGTTGCCCGAGAGGAACAGCTCGAGGACCCACGCCGCGGCACCGGCCGCCGCGCCCGCGAGCATCGCGGTGACGACGCCGAACCGGCGGTAGCCCGTCGCGAGGAACACGAGTTCGGCGCCGAGGCCCTGCGCGAGACCCGAGTAGATCGTCTCGATGCCCCACTGGTTGCCGACGAGCGCCGAGACGATCGCCGCGAGCAGCTCGACGTAGAGCGCGGCGCCCGGCTTGCGGATGATGAGCCCGCCGAGCACGCCGCCGATGAGCCAGATGCCGACGGCGATGCCGCCGAGGCCCGGCGTGAGCGCGTCGGCGGCGCTGAACCAGGCGTAGCCGACGTTGTTCCAGAAGAGGAAGACCAGGCCGGTCGCGACGCCGATCACGCTCGCGACGACGATGTCGACGACCCGCCAGCGGGTGCTGCGGGATGCCGCGGGCTCACGCTCGCCGCTGGTTCCGGCCGTCGGGTTCTGGTCGGTGGATGTCTCGTGCACTGTCGTGCCCTTTCGTCTCGTGGAAAGCGGCACGGGAAATGAGATTGGATGCCCTCCCTGCGCTGGCATGACCCAGATCAGGTTCGACGGTCGAAGGTTGGAGAACCTTCCTCTCAGCCCGGCTCACCGGACTCCCGTGTTCGAGCACGAGTATACGCGCGCCGGGAGGGCCTCACGTCGTCGATGACGCCGGACGCCGGGCGCCTGCCCGCCGCGGCCGGCGGCGGATGCCGCGGGCGCGCGCTACTTCTTCAGCGCGCGGATGACCATGCGCAGCGCCTTGCCCGTCACCACCACGAGTGGGATCGAGACGATGAGCAGGCCGAGCACGTTCGGCTCGAAGCGGACGTCGCCGCCGCGGCCGACGTACGCGCCGAGCGGGACGGACCACCCGCCGCCACCGCCGCCCGAGCCCTCGCCCTGCTCCTCGGAACTGCCCGATCCGCCGCCGAACCCGTACGCGCCGAGCGCGACCGGCACGACCTCGGCACCGCCGATCTCGACCTTGTCGGCGTAGGAGGTGCGGACGCCGACGCCGGCGACCTTGTCTGCGAGCTCGAGCACGAAATCAGCCATGCGGCCACGCTACCGGCGCACCGCGGCCGTCGGAAGGGCATTGACGGATGCCGCGACCCGCTCCCCTGCTCGGAACGACCCTCGCGCTCTGCAGCCGGGTCGCGTCACCAGAACGAGCGCGGACCCGGTGGCGGCTCGTCGTCGGGCCCGCCATCGCGCACGGTCGGCGCCGCCGACTCCACCGCCGGCCGCACGAGCGCCGCCGGGCGCACGGCGCCGCGCCCGAACCGGCGCACGACCTCGTCGATCGTCCGTTCGGCGTCGCGCCACTCCTCGTCGGGGTCCCACAGCGGCGCGCCGTCGCCGGCGGGTCTCAAGTGCTCGCCGCGCACGCCGATGAGCCGGACGCGCCGACCGTCGCCGACGAGGTCGCCGAGCGGCACCAGGGCCTCTTCGTAGATGCGCCTCGCGACATCGGTCGGTTCGGCGAGCGTGCGCGACCGCGTGACGGTCGTGAAGTCGCCGTACCGGAGCTTCAGCGTGACGGTGCGCGCCAGCATCCCGGCGCGACGCAGGCGCACGCCGACATCGGTCGCCAGGCGCAGGAGCTCGCGCGCGATCTCGTCGCGCGCGACGAGGTCGTGATGGAAGGTCGTCTCGTGCCCGATGCTCTTCTCCACGCGCCGCGTCTCGACGTCGCGCGGGTCGATGCCGTTCGCGAGCCGTGTCAGGCGGGCGGCGAGCGCCGGGCCGACGGCACGCGCGAGCGCCTCCTCGGGCATCTCGGCCACGTCGCCGACGGTGCGGAGCCCGAGCTTCAGGAGGGACTCCTCGGTCACGCGACCGACGCCCCACAACGCCGAGACCGGCAGCGGGTGCAGGAACGCGGTGGTCTCCGACGCGGGCACGACGAGCATGCCGTCGGGCTTGGCGCGCGACGACGCGACCTTCGCGACGTACTTGCTCGCGGCGACGCCGACCGAGCACGTGAGTCCCGTCTCGTCGCGCACACGCCGGCGGATCGTCCAGGCGATCTCAGCCGGGCTGCCGTGCAGGCGACGCGCTCCGGAGACGTCGAGGAACGCCTCGTCGATCGACAACGGCTCGACGAGCGGCGTGAGCTCGCGGAAGATCGCCATCACCCGATCGGAGTACTCGGAGTAACGCCGGTAGTCGCCGCGGAGCACGATCGCGTTCGGGCACCGCTGCAGCGCGACCGACATCGGCATCGCCGAATTCACGCCGAAGCGCCGGGCCTCGTAGCTCGCGGCCGCGACGACCCCGCGACCGGCCGTGCCGCCGACGAGCACGGGCTTGCCGCGCAACTCAGGGCGGCGCAGCAGCTCGACGGACACGAAGAACGCATCCATGTCGACGTGCAGGATCGGGGTCGCGGAGTCGTCGACCGGGCCGGTCGTGACCTGCCGCGACGAGCCGTCCTGCTTGCTCACGCAGCGACCCTAGCGCCCACCGCCGACACCCGCGTCAGAACCCGAAGTCGCCGAAATCCCCGCCGCCGAAGTCGCCGCCACCGCCGAAGTC
The DNA here is from genome assembly GCF_009709675.1 of Agromyces bracchium. Classification (GTDB taxonomy): domain Bacteria; phylum Actinomycetota; class Actinomycetes; order Actinomycetales; family Microbacteriaceae; genus Agromyces; species Agromyces bracchium. The sequence continues at coordinate 201,920 of NZ_WMLB01000025.1, forward strand.
GCCGAACCCGCCCCAGTCGCCGCCCGCATCGCCCGCGCCGGCGGCGTCGACCGACCCCGCGTCGGCACCGGCGTCCGCGCCTGCGTCGCCGCCCGCATCGGCGCCGCCGTCCGTCGCACCGGACGCGTCGAACGCCGACGGGTCGGGCAGGAACGCCTGCGCGATGGCGGAGCCGATCACGACACCCGCGATCGTCCCGAGCATCGAGCCGCCCACCATCGAGCCGAACGACGGGCCTGCCGTCCGCGCGCCCGGGGCGGTGCCCGCCGCGCCCGGCGCACCCGCGAACGCGCGCTCCATCGACCCCGGCTGGCGCAGCTCCTGCCGCGTCGCGGCCCGGGCGAGCGCGTTCGGGTCGTCGGAGACCAGGCGCTCCCCGTCGGGGGCCTGCTCCGCGAGCGAACGGAAGACCTGCTGCCTCTGCTCGGGCGTGAGCTTCGCGAACGCCTCGGCGTGCACCGCCTCGATCGACTCGGGCGGGGCCGTGCGCAGCAGGTAGCGGTAGCGCTCGATCGCGAGCTCGTCCTCGCTGAGCCGGCGCTCCTGAGGCGCCCGCGGCACGGGCGGGGCGGGTCGAGCGGCGCGGTCGTCGGTGCCGAAGAGTCGGTCAAGGAATCCCATGGTGTCCTCGCAAGTGGTTCGGGGTGGTTCAGGCTACTGACGCCCGCCATGAGCGGGCTGTGAGACGACGGATGCCGCGGCGCGAACACGCGCGCCGCGGCATCCGTCGACGGGGTCGACCTAGTTGTCGGCGGCCGCCCGCTCGAGCACGAGCTCGCGCACGCGGGCCGCGTCGGCCTTGCCCTGCATGGCCTTCATGACCGCGCCGATGACGGCGCCCGCGGCCTGCACCTTGCCGTCGCGGATCTTCGCGAGCACGTCGGGCTGCGCGGCGAGCGCCTGGTCGATCGCGGCGATGAGCGCGCCGTCGTCGGAGACGACCGCGAGGCCGCGGGTGTCGACGATCTCGCGCGGCGAGCCCTCGCCCGCGATGACGCCCTCGAGCACCTGGCGAGCGAGGCGGTCGGTGAGGGTGCCCTCGTCGACGAGCGCCGCGAGCTCGGCGACGTGCGCCGGCTCGGCGAGGCCCGCGGCATCCGCGCCCTGCGCGTTCGCGATGCGGGTGAGCTCGCCCGTCCACCACTTGCGGGCGGCGGCCGGGGTCGCACCGGCCTCGACGGTCGCGGCGACTTCGTTCAGCAGCCCGCCGTTCGCGACGTCCTGGAACTCGAGGTCGGTGAAGCCCCACTCGGCCTTCAGGCGGCGGCGGCGCGCGGCGGGCGGCTCGGGCAGCGCCGCACGGAGCTCCTCGATCACGGCCGGGTCGGGCTCGACCGGGAGCAGGTCGGGCTCGGGGAAGTAGCGGTAGTCGTCGGCGTCGGACTTCGGACGACCAGGGCTCGTGGTCCCGGTGTCCTCGTGCCAGTGGCGCGTCTCCTGGGTGATCGTGCCGCCGTCGGCGAGGATCGCCGCCTGGCGCTGGATCTCGTAGCGGACCGCGCGCTCGACCGAGCGCATCGAGTTGACGTTCTTCGTCTCGGTGCGCGTGCCGAACCTCTCCTGGCCCTTCGGGCGCAGCGAGACGTTCGCGTCGCAGCGGAGGTTGCCGCGCTCCATTCGTGCCTCGGAGATGCCGAGCGAGAGCACGATGTCGCGGATCGTCGCCACGTACGCGCGGGCGAGCGCCGGAGCATCCGCCCCGGCCCCCACGATCGGCTTCGTGACGATCTCGACGAGCGGCACGCCCGCACGGTTGTAGTCGACGAGCGAGTACTCGGCACCGTGGATGCGACCGGTCGAGCCCACGTGCGTGAGCTTGCCGGCGTCCTCCTCCATGTGCGCGCGCTCGATCGCGACCTCGAACGTGCGGCCGTTCTCGAGTTCGACCTCGACCGAGCCCTCGAAGGCGATCGGCTCGTCGTACTGCGAGATCTGGTAGTTCTTGCCGAGGTCGGGGTAGAAGTAGTTCTTCCGCGCGAACCGGCTCGACGGGGCGATCCCGCAGCCGAGTGCGAGCCCGAGCGAGATCGAGTACCGCACCGCGGTGCCGTTCACGGCCGGGAGCGACCCCGGCAGGCCCATGTCGACCGGCGCGACGAGCGTGTTCGGCTCGGCGCCGTGGAACTCGTCGTTCGCCGGGTTCGGCGCCGACGAGAACATCTTCGTCTTCGTGTTGAGCTCGACGTGCACCTCGAGGCCGATCACCGGCTCGAAGCGCTCGAGTGCCTCGTCGAAGTCCATCAGTGCCGCGCGCGCCATCAGACCACGCCCTCCTCGGTCGCCATGAGTTCGTGGGTGGACAGGTCGGGCGCCTGCGCGAGCAGCGGACCGCCCCAGCGGTCGACGAGGAGCGCCTCGAGCGCACCGCCGACGTTGTACAGGCGCGCGTCCTCGCGGGCGGGCGCCAGGAACTGGATGCCGACCGGCAGGCCGTCCTCCGGCGCGAGCCCCGCCGGCACCGAGATGCCGGGCACGCCCGCGAGGTTCGCGGGAATCGTCGCGACGTCGTTGAGGTACATCGACAGCGGGTCGTGCAGCTTCTCGCCGAGCTTGAACGCCGTGGTCGGCGCCGTGGGCGTCGCGAGCACGTCGACCTTCGCGAACGCGGCGTCGAAGTCCTGCTGCACGAGCGTGCGCACCTTCTGGGCGCTGCCGTAGTAGGCGTCGTAGTAGCCGGCCGACAGGGCGTAGGTGCCGAGGATGATGCGGCGCTTGACCTCGGGGCCGAAGCCCGCCTCGCGCGTGGCCGCCATGACCTCCTCGACCGTGCCGCCGCCCTCCGGGACGACGCGGAGGCCGAAGCGCACCGAGTCGAACTTCGCGAGGTTGGAGGACGCCTCGGCGGGCAGGATCAGGTAGTACGCGGCGATCGCGTACTCGAAGTTCGGCGCGCTCACCTCGACGATCTCCGCGCCGTTCGCGGCGAGCAGCTCGAGCGACTCGTGGAAGCGCTGGCGGACGCCCGCCTGGAAGCCGTCGGAGTCGAGTTCCTTCACGACGCCGATGCGCAGGCCCGAGACATCCGCCCGGCGGACCGCCTCGGCCATCGACGGCCATGCGTCGGGGATCGAGGTCTGGTCGTGCGGGTCGTGCCCGGCGATGACGTCGTGCAGCAGCGCCGCGTCGAGCACGGTGCGGCTCACCGGGCCGATCTGGTCGAGTGAGGACGCGAGCGCGATCGAGCCGTAGCGGCTGACGCCGCCGTAGGTGGGCTTGGTGCCGACCGTGCCCGTGACGTGCGCGGGCTGGCGGATCGAGCCGCCCGTGTCGCTGCCGAGCGCGAGCGGCGCCTCGAAGGCCGCGACGGCCGCGGCCGAGCCGCCGCCCGAACCGCCGGGGATGCGGTCGAGGTCCCACGGGTTGTGCGTCGGGCCGTAGGCGGAGTGCTCCGTCGAGGAGCCCATCGCGAACTCGTCCATGTTGGTCTTGCCGAGCGGCACCATGCCGGCCTCGCGGACCTTGCGCACGGGCGTCGCGTCGTACGGCGGGATCCATCCCTCGAGGATGCGCGATCCCGACGTCGAGGGCATGCCCTTCGTGACCAGCACGTCCTTGACGGCGATCGGGACGCCCGCGAGCGGGCCGAGCTCCTCGCCGGCCGCGCGACGACGGTCGACGTCGGCGGCGGTCTCGAGCGCCTCGGCGTTGACGTGCAGGAAGGCGTGCACCGCGCCGTCGACGGCCGCGATGCGGTCGAGGTGGGCCTTCGTCGCCTCGACGGACGAGACCTCGCCGGAGGCGAGCTTCGCGGCGAGGTCGGCGGCGCTCAGCCGGATCAGGTCGCTCACTGCTCCTCCCCCAGGATCGCCGAGACCACGAAGCGGGTGCCGTCGTGCTCGGGAGCGCCCGAGAGCGCCTGCTCGACGCTCAGCACGTCGGTCGGCACGTCCTCCCGAAGCGGGTTGTGCAAGGGGATCGGGTGGCTCGTGGGGACCACGTCGGGCGTGGCCACCTCGCTCACCTTCTCGACCGCCTGCATGATCTGGCCGAGCTCCGTCGTGAGGTGCTCGATCTCTTCCTCGGTGAGCGCGATGCGTGCGAGGTTCGCGAGATGCGCGACCTGCTCGGCGCTGATTTCAGACATGCTGCTCCGTCGTCCGGGAATGGGGATGCAGCGATTCTATCGAGGCGTGCCGAACAGGCCGACGCCGTACTTCTGCAGCAGCTCGTACGCGTCGCCGTAGGTCTGCGGCTCGGCCTCGCCGTCGCCGTACTTGGCGATGAGGAGGCCGAGCAGGCCTTTCGCCGGCGGGCTGAGCGGGGCGGTGCGGTGCGCGTCGCCGGGGTGGAGGGGTCTGGCTTCGGGGTTCGGCGGCGTGTACTGCGGCGTGGTGGCCGGCCAGGTGAGCGGATGCCTCGGCGCGTCGAGCGTCACGGCGTTCCGGATGGTGGGCGCCCCGTCGTCGCGGTCGGTGAGCGCGTCGAGGCCGTGGACGGCGCACAGCGTGGCGATGACCGAACCGTGGTGCATGGGGTCGTGGATGACGGCACCCTCGGCGGTGTACGCCGAGATCGCGATCGTGGGCACGCGGCATCCGAGCCGGTCGAACGTGAAGCCCATCTCGCCGGCGCCGTCATCGGCGCTCGGCGGCGTCGCGGCGGGAGGCGGCACGTGGTCGTAGGTACCGCCGTGCTCGTCGAAGGTGACGAGGAGCATCGTGTTCATCGCGTTGGAGCCGGAGTCGGCCGCGCTCTCGCGGATCGCGGAGTAGATCGAGTGGATCAGGGCCTCACCGGCGCGGACATCGGAGATCGCGCCGTCGGTCACCTCGTCGCCGTCGACGTCGGATTCGCGGAGCCGGCCGACCGGCGGGTGGAAGTCGTTGTGGTCGAAGATCATCCGCGGCTCGACGAAGCTGTAGGGCGCCAGCTTGCCGTCGGCCACGTCGCTCCAGAACTGCGACATCGGCGCGAAGTGGGCGGTGCGCCAGAACTGCTCGAGCGCGGGCGCGTGGATCACACCGGTCATCGAGACGAGCTGCAGGTCGTCGAAGTAGATGCGCCAGTCGAGGCCCGCATCGTCGAGCCGGTTGAAGATCGTGGGGCTCGCGTCGGCGTCGAGCCACTTGCGGAAACCGCCGTCGCCCCGGTTGGTGACGAACCCGTGCGAGGTCGAGGCGTGGAAGAACGACCGGTTGCAGAACGTCTGCGACGGCACCGCGCAGTGCCACGCGTCGTAGACCGCGAACCCCTTCGCGAGGGTCGAGAGCACGGGCAGCATCTCGGGCGAGAACGAGCCCATGATCTGGCGGATGTCGCGGTCCTCCGGATCACGCCGACGATGCTCGACGTGGTTCGCGTAGTCGATCACGAAGCCGTCCATGCTCGGCGTCGCACCGGCGTCGGGGGCGTTGAAGGGCGCGGTCATGTCGTCGATCTCGACGGTCGCGTTCGAGGCGGGGCGGACGGTGCCGAAGAGCTGGGTGTTGACGTGCGGGTACTCCTCGCCCGGGTCGGGGTCGGGGCGCCGCATGATCGAATCGGTCGGGCCGTCGTAGACGTGCGCGGGGATCTGCTCGCCATCGGCGGTCGCGTTCGCGTACTCGCCGAACGCGAGGCCGTCGTAGGACACCCCGTCGGGAAGGTCGCCGGTGTCGTAGAGCCAGCCGAGGAGGTTGTCGAACGACCGGTTCTCGCCCATCACGACCACGAGGTGATCGAAGCCCGGCTTCGTGCGGGTCGGCGGCGGGGGCGGCAGTGCGGCGACCCCCGCCGCACCCTCCTCGACGCCGGCCGAGTGGCCAGCAGTGGCGGCGATCGCAGCGGCTCCCCCGCCCGCGACGATCGCGCTCGCCCCCGCCACGCCGCCGTAACGCAGGAAGTCGCGACGCGTCGTGCCGGATTCACCCTCCGGGCGCACGGCCTCGGACGACTCGTCGTGCTCCTCGGCCTGCATCCTCCGCCCCCTCTCACCCGACGAGCGCGTCGGGCCCCTCCGTCACCAGGATCGCGAACTGGGCGGCATCGATCACGCGCACGCCGAGTTCCTCGGCCTTCGCGAGCTTCGATCCTGCGCCCGGGCCGGCGGCGACGAAGTCGGTCTTCTTCGACACGCTCGAGGCCGCCTTGCCGCCCGCGGCGATGATCGCCTCCTGCGCCCCGTCGCGCGTGAAGCCCTCGAGGCTGCCCGTGGCGACGACGGTGAGCCCCGCGAGCACCCCGCCCGCCTGCGCGGCCCGCCCGGGCCCGGGGTGGCCCGGCGTCGCGAACTGCACGCCGGCCGCCTGCCACCGATCGACGATCTCCCGGTGCCAGTCGACGCCGAACCACTCGACGAGCGAGTCGGCGATGATGCCGCCCACGCCCTCGACCTCCGCGAGCTCCTCGCGGCTCGCGGCGCGGATCGCCTCGAGCGAACCGAAGTGGTCGGCCAGCGCACGTGCAGCGACCGGTCCGACGTGCCGGATGTTGAGGGAGACCAGGATCCGCCAGAGCGGCTTGGTCTTGGCCTTCTCGAGCTCGGAGAGGAGCTTCGTCGCCGCCTCGGACGGGAGCAGTTCGCGGTGGTCCTTCCGGATCCCGGCCGCGCGGCGCTCCGCGGCCGACATCCGCTCGCTGCCCGGCGGGTAGGTGATCCTGACCTTCTGGAACGGCGCACGACGGATCTCCTCGCCGGTGACCGGATCCGTCTTCGGCTCGCCGGTCTCGGCGTCGCGGACGACGACCTCGATCGGGACGAGCTCGTCGACGGTGAGGTCGAAGAGCCCCGCCTCGGTGACGAGCGGGGGCGTCGACGGCACGAACGGCTGGGTGAGCGCGGCGGCCGTGACCTCGCCGAGCGCCTCGATGTCGAGCGCGCCGCGCGAGCCGATGTGCTCGACCCGGCCGCGGACCTGCGCGGGGCAGCTGCGCGCGTTCGGGCAGCGGAGGTCGATGTCGCCCTCCTTGGCCGGACGCAGCGGCGTGCCGCACTCGGGGCAGCGCTCCGGCATCCGCCACTCGCGCTCCGTGCCGTCGCGCAGCTCCTCCACGGCGCCGAGGATCTCGGGGATGACGTCGCCCGCCTTCCGCAGCACGACGGTGTCGCCGATCAGGACGCCCTTGGCCTTCACGACCTCCTGGTTGTGGAGCGTCGCCTGCTCGACCGTGCTGCCCTGCACCTTGACCGGTGCCATGACCGCGTACGGCGTCGCGCGGCCCGTGCGACCCACGCCGACGCGGATGTCGAGCAGCTTCGTGTGCACCTCCTCCGGAGGGTACTTGTACGCGATCGCCCACCGCGGCGCCCGGCTCGTCGCGCCGAGTTCGTCGTGCAGGGCGAGCTCGTCGATCTTCACGACGATGCCGTCGATCTCGTGCTCGACGTCGTGACGGTGCTCGCCCCGATCGGCGATGAAGGCGGTGACCTCGTCGATCGTGTCGAAGACGCGCGAGTGCGGCGAGACCGGGAGCCCCCACCCGGACAGCAGCCCGTAGATCTCGGACTGGCTCGCCACCGGCGGGTCCTGCCACGCGCCGATGCCGTGCAGGTACAGCGCGAGGCGCCCGAGCCGATCGCGCATGAGCTCGAGCTGGAGCGGGTTCTTGTTCTCACGCCGCTGCCGCAGGCTGCCCGCCGCGGTGTTGCGCGCGTTCGCGAACTCGGGGAAGCGGGTCGGGATCGACTCCTCGGAACGGCCCTTGGCTCGCTGCTCGGCGACGAACTCGGCCTGGAGTGCGTGCTGCCGCTCGTTGAGCGCCTCGAAGTCCTCGGACCGGAGGAAGACCTCGCCGCGCACCTCGAAGAAGGGCGGGAACCCATCGCCCTCGAGCCGGCGCGGGATCGCGGGGATGAACTCGACGTTCTCGGTGATGTCTTCGCCCACGCGACCGTCGCCGCGGGTGGTGGCGGTCTCGAGCACGCCGTCGCGGTACGCGAGGCTGATCGCGAGCCCGTCGATCTTCAGCTCGGAGAGCCAGCGGACCGGGCGCCCGGCGGCCGACTGCGCCTTCGTGGCCCACTCGACGAATTCGTCGAGGCTGAACACGTTGTCGAGGCTCAGCATGCGCTCGGCGTGCTCGTGCGACGGGAACCCGACCGAGACGAGGGCGGCGCCGACCTGCTGGGTCGGGCTGTCCTGGCCGGCCAGTTCGGGGAACGCCCGCTCGAGGGCCTCGAGTCGGTGGAAGTCGGCGTCGTACTCGGCGTCGCTGACGAGGCTCACGCCCTCGGAGTAGTACGTCGTCCGGTACCGCTCGATGCGCTCGCGGAGCGCCTCGGACTCGCTGCGGGCGTCGTCGAACTCGGTGGGGATCTCGCTCACGCCAGTCATCCTAGAAGCCGCCACCGACGCCGCCGTGGAGACACGGATCGGGGCGCGCGGATCCCCGCGCGCCCCGATCGTCGTCGACGCCCCGCCGACTACGCGCCGAAGCCCGCCGCGTCGACCTTCCGGTGGTACCGCGTGCCCGCCTTGCCGCCGAGGACGGCTCCGCCGAGCGTCACGACGACGAGGAGCACGAGGGTGATGATGCCCGCGACCGTCAGCTCCCCCTCGTTCACGGGGATGCGCGGGAACGTGTTGAGGGTGGCGAACACGTCGTACCGGGTGCCGGCGAGCGCGGCGAGCGCCGCGCCGACGACCGCCATCACGATCGCCCAGAGCCAGACCGCGACGCCCTGCTTCAAGCCGTTGAAGCGCGCCATCCGCCCGGCGACGTAGCCGCCCGCGAAGTACGCCACGAAGAGCACGACGAGCAGCGCGATCGCGCCGACGATGCCGATGGTCTGGGGGTCCTCCGCGACCGCGTCGTCGACCGCCGCGCCGACGTTGCCGAGCCCGAGCGCCGCGCCGGTCCCCGCGAGCAGTGCCGTGAGCAGCGCGCCGAGTCCGAGCGCCGTCAGCCAGCCGAAGAACGCCGCGCCGAACTTGATGCCGCCGAAGCGCTCGCGCTCGCGTTCGATCACCGCGGCGCGCACGGCGGGGTCGGCGACGAGCCGGTCGTCGCGCACGGGGCGCCCGTCCGCCGGTGCCACGCCGTCGGCGGTCGCGGCGCGCTCGTCGAGCCTGCGGTCGTATGCGGCCGTTCGCGAGTCCGCGGCGCGGTCGTCGACCCGGTCGGATGCCACGGCCTCGCGGTCGTCGCGCAGGCCGTCGCCGTCGGCGTCGACGGGCCGGTCGGTGCTCGTCGTGCGCGGATCGCGATTCGGATCGTGCCCGGGGCGGTCGGTGGAGGTGCTCATGATGTGGTCCCTCTCGTCGTCGTCGCCGCGGGAGATCGCCCCGTCGGCGCGCCTGAGACCCTACGCGGGACGCGCGGAGCGCGCGGAGGCCTTGACAAAGCGGTCGACCCCGCACTCACGGCGTGCAGGCAACACCCAGCAGGCGCTCAGGTGTCGAATCGGACCGCGCTCGGCCATTGAGGTCGTCCCTCGGCTCACGGGACCGAACGGACCTCGGCGTCGAGCCCGACGCGGTCGACCCGCCGGTGGTACCGGACCCCGACGACCCCGCCCAGCACGGCGCCGCCCAGCGCGACGACGGCGACGGCGAGCGCGGCGACGATGCCCGCGAGCACGAGCGTGTCGGCGGGCACGGGAACGCTCGGGACCGCCGTCATGGCGCGGGCGAGGAGGTCGTAGCGGCCATCCAGGAGCACGACGCCGATGGCCGCCGCGATGGTGATCACGATCGCCCACACCCACACGGCGAGGCCCTGCGCGACGCCGCTGAAGCGCGCCATCCGCCCCGCCACGTAGCCGCCGCAGTACGCGGCGGCGAGCACGATCGCGAGCACGACGCCGACGACGATCCAGCCGACCGCGGTCGGATCGAGCGGCCCGATGCCGCCCGACGCCCACGGGTCCGGGACCACGCCGAGGCCGAGCGTCGCGTCGGCGACGACGAGCGCCCCGATGAGCAGCGAGCCCGTCGCCGCAGCGATCAGCACGCCGAAGAATCCCGCGCCGACCTTCGGGCCGCCGAACGCCTCGCGCTGTCGTGCGGCGACCTCCTCGAGGGTCACGGGCGGCGATTCGACGAGGTCGTCGAAGCCGTCGGGACCGGGATCGATGACCATCGTCGGCCGCGTGCCGGGTGCCGGATCGAGGTTCCGGAACGGGTCTGCGGGGTCGCGCACCGGATCGGAGGGGTACAGCGGATACGTCACGGGATCACTCCTCACGGACGTCGCCGGGGGACGCGACGTCACCGAGGCGACTTTACGCGATTCGACCCCCGAATGGGGGCCATTTCTCGATCAGGCGTCGACGGGGACCGCGCTGACCGTCCGGTCGATCGTGCACTGGCCGAGCACGCGCGTGCCCACGTAGACGACCGCCGTCTGCCCCGGTGCGACGCCGTCGAGCGGCGTGGAGGGCGTGATCACGAGTTCGGCGGAGCCGGAGGCATCCGTCGCCACCCTCGCGACCGCGGGCACGGGGTCGGCGTGCGCCCTGATCTGCACCTCGCACTCGAACGCGTCGCCGTCGGCGGCGACGAGGCCGGATGCCACGGGGTCGGCGCCCGCCCACGAGAACCTCGATCCCGCGATGAGCCCGATCGCGAGCGCCTCCTTCGGGCCGACCACGACCGTGCGCTCCTTGGGGCGGACCTCGAGCACGAACCGCGGCTTGCCGTCGTCTGCCGGCGTGCCGAGCCGGAGCCCACGACGCTGGCCGACGGTGTAGGCGTGCGCACCCTCGTGCGCGCCGACCACGGCGCCTGAGCGATCGACGATCTCGCCGGGCGCGGTGCCGACCTTCTCGGCGAGCCAGCCCTTCGTGTCGCCGTCGGAGATGAAGCAGATGTCGTACGAGTCGGGCTTCTGCGCGACCGACAGGCCGCGGCGCGCGGCCTCCTCGCGGACGAGCTGCTTGGACGGCGTGTCGCCGAGCGGGAAGTACGCGTGCGCGAGCTGCTCGGCCGTGAGCACGCCGAGCACGTAGCTCTGGTCCTTCGCCTCCGCGCTCGCGCGGTGCAGCTCGCGACGGCCGGCGGCATCCGTCGTGATCTTCGCGTAATGGCCCGTGGCGACGGCGTCGAAGCCGAGCGCGAGCGCCTTCTCGAGCAGTGCCGCGAACTTGATGCGCTCGTTGCAGCGCATGCACGGGTTCGGCGTGCGCCCGGCGGCGTACTCGGCGATGAAGTCGTCGACGACGTCGGCCTTGAATCGCTCGGAGAAGTCCCACACGTAGTACGGGATGCCGAGCACGTTCGCGGCGCGCTGGGCGTCCATCGAGTCCTCGATCGTGCAGCAGCCCCGGCTGCCGGTGCGGAGCGTGCCGGGCATGCGGCTGAGCGCGAGGTGCACGCCGACGACGTCGTGCCCGGCCTCGACGGCGCGCGCGGCCGCGACGGCGCTGTCGACGCCGCCGCTCATCGCTGCCAGGACTCGCATGCCCTCCAGTCTACGAACCCCCTCCTGAGCGGATGCCGCGCGGCGTCTGCATTCCGTTCTCAGGAACCCGGGGTGGAACCCGGCGCTTCTCAGGAAGACTCGCCGACGATGACCGCGACACGCCGGAAATCTCCTGAGAAACGCACCACTGCGCTCAGCGGTCGAAGCTCGTCACGCGGTCGGCCATGCCGGCGCGGGTCGCTCGCTCGACGGCGGCGGGCAGCGCCTCGAGGAACGCGTCGACGTCGGCGTCGGTCGTCGTCGCGCCGAGCGTGATGCGCAGCGCGCCGCGCGCCTCGGCTTCCGTACGGCCCATCGCGAGGAGCACGTGCGAGGGCTCGGGCACGCCCGCCTGGCACGCCGACCCCGTCGAGACCGCGACGCCCGCGGCATCCAGCAGGAACAGCAACGAGTCGCCCTCGCAGCCGGGGAACGAGAAGTGCGCGTTGCCGGGCAGCCGACCCGCCGGGTCGGGGTCGCCCGAGAGCCTGGCGTCGGGCACGGATGCCGCGACCCCCGCCACGAGCCGGTCGCGCAGGCGCGACATCCGCTCGTCCGCGGCTGCGGCGTGCGCGGCCGTCGCCAGGGCGGCCGCCGCGAACCCGGCCGCCGCCGCGACGTCCTGCGTGCCCGAGCGGATGCGTCGCTGCTGCCCGCCGCCGTGCAGGAGCGGCTCGATGCGCGTCGACCGGTCGAGCACGAGGGCGCCGATGCCGACCGGCCCGCCGACCTTGTGCGCCGACACGCTCATCGCCACGAGCCCCGCACCCGCGGGCGCTGCGGTCTCCCGGCGGATCGCGTGCAGGTCGATCGGCACGTGGCCGTACGCCGCGATCGCATCGACGTGCAGCGGAACGCCGGCCCGCGCGCAGAGTTCGGCGACCTCGAGGACCGGCTCGATCGTGCCGACCTCGTTGTTCGCCCAGAGCATCGTGACGAGGGCGACGGATGCCGCGTCCCGCGCGAACTCCGCGGCGAGCGCGTCGACCCGCAGCCGTCCGAGCGCGTCGAGGGGCAGTTCGACGACCTCGGCGCCCTCCATGCCCGCGAGCCACTCGACCGTGTCGATGGTGGCGTGGTGCTCGCCGCCCGGTATGAGGATGCGACGAGCGGACGCCTCTGCCCGTCGCCGCCAGAAGAGGCCCTTGATCGCGAGGTTCACGGCCTCGGTGCCGCTGCCGGTGAAGACGACCTCGATGGGGTCGGCGCCGAGCGTCGCGGCGACCTGCTCGCGGGACTCCTCGAGGAGCCGCTTCGCGTGCTGGCCGGCGCTGTGGATCGAGGCGGGGTTGCCGACGAGCCGAAGTGCGTGCGTGATCGCGTCGATCGCCTCGGGTCGGAGCGGCGTCGTGGCGGCGTGGTCGAGGTAGACGGGGTCGGGGCGGGGCATCGAGCACCTCCTGACCGGGAACCGGTTCCCCACGAACTACTGTAGTTCGCATGTCTCCGGCCGATCCGCTCCACGACCTGGGCGTGCGCACCGGACCGGGCGGCGGCACGATCCGCGTCTGGTCCGAGCACGCGACCTCCGTGGACCTCGAGATCTTCGGCGCCGAAGACCTGGACTGGGCGCTCGAGCGCGTGCCGCTCGAACGTCACGAGCACGGCGTGTGGCAGGCGGCATCCGCTGCCCTGCTGCCCGGCGCACGCTACGGGCTGCGCGTCGACGGGCCGGCGGGGCTCGAGCACGCCTTCAACCCGGCGCACACGCTGCTCGATCCGTGGGCCCGCGGCCTCCAGCCCGCGGCGGACGGGTCGTGGCGCGGCGTCGTGATGGACTCGCTCGCGGCGGAGGGCTTCGACTGGGGCGGCGTCGGCAAGCCGCGCGTGCCGCTCGACCACACGGTCGTCTACGAGGCGCACCCGAAGGGGTTCAGCCGGCTCAACGAGCGCATCCCCGAGGTCCTGCGGGGCACCTACGCCGGGCTCGCGCACGACGCGTCGCTCGAGTACCTCACCGGCCTCGGCGTCACGACCGTCGAACTGCTGCCCGTGCAGGCGTTCGTGGCCGAGGAACGGCTCGTCCGCCAGGGTCAGGTCAACTACTGGGGCTACAACACGCTCGGCTTCTTCGCGCCGCACGCGCCGTACGCGAGCGCAGCGGCCCAGGCCGCCGGCCCCGCCGCGGTGCGACGCGAGTTCGCGGGCATGGTCAAGCGCCTCCACGAGGCGGGCCTCGAGGTCGTGCTCGACGTCGTCTACAACCACACCGCGGAGGAGGGCCGGCAGGGGCCGACGTACAGCTTCCGCGGCATCGACAACGCCTCGTACTACCGCCACGACGCGCACGGCCGCTACGTGGACACCACGGGGTGCGGCAACACGCTCGACTTCGGCCACGACGCGCCCGTGCGGCTCGTGCTCGACTCGCTGCGCTACTGGGCCGACGAACTGCAGGTCGACGGCTTCCGCCTCGACCTCGCGGCGACGCTCGGCCGCGATGCGCTCGGCGCCTACTCCCCCGAGCATCCGCTGCTCGCCGCCATGCTCGCCGACCCCGTCATCGGCGCGGGAAAGCTCATCGCCGAGCCGTGGGACGTCGGCCCGTTCGGCTGGCAGACCGGCAACTTCGCGCCCGGCTTCAGCGAGTGGAACGACCGCTACCGCGACCGCATGCGCGACTTCTGGCTCGGCGACCTGCGTCGCGAGCGGCACGGCGAGCACGGCAGCGGCATCGGCCGTTTCGCGACGCGCCTCGCGGGTTCGTCGAACACGTTCGCCGTCGAACGCGGACCGCTCGCGAGCCTGAACTTCATCACCGCGCACGACGGGTTCACGCTCGCCGACCTCGCCGCCTACGACGTCAAGCACAACCTCGGCAACGGCGAGCACAACCGCGACGGCGCCGATCACAACAACTCCTACAACCACGGCGTGGAGGGGGCAACGGACGACCCGGACGTCTCGGCGGCGCGCCGCCGGAGCATCCGGAACCTGCTCGGCACCCTGTTGCTCTCGGCGGGCGTGCCCATGCTGACGGCGGGCGACGAGTACGGCCGCAGCCAGCGCGGCAACAACAACGCGTACTGCCACGACTCCGAGCTGACCTGGCTGGCGTGGTCGGCCGACGAGCGGGACGCCGCGCTCGAGGCGACCACCCGGCACCTGCTGCGGCTCCGCCGCGAGCACCCGGCGCTGCGGCCGGTCCGGTACGGGCGCTTCGGCGAGCGCGTGCCGAGCGCGTCGCAGATGGACTGGTACAACGCCGACGGCGAGACCATGACGATCGAGCACTGGCACGACCCGTCGCAGCGGACCCTGCAGTTCCTCGCCGCCTCGACGCCCGAGTTCGAGGGGTTCAACCGCATCCTGCTCGTCGTCCACGCCTCGGAGCGCGAGGTCGAGGTGCTGCTGCCCGAGCACCCCGGCGTCGACGACTACGAGCTGCTGTGGGACTCGGCCGTCGACGAGCCGGGCGACGAGCTCGGCGCGCGGCACCAGCCCGGCACGCGCCTCGCGATGACCCCGCAGTCGATGCGGCTCTACCGTGCGTCGGGCGACCCGGCGCCGGTGCTCGTCGATGCCGCGGCCGGCTCGCTCGGCGCGGGCGCCGACGAGGCCGACGTCGCGGACGACGGTCGCCGAGCCGACGACACCGCGGACCGTGGCGCGAGCGACGCAGCGAACGCGGTACCCGAGGCCCCGGCCTGATGGCGAAGCGAGCGGATGCCTCGGCCGGCACGCCCGCGACCGTCGCGCTGGCACGCGCCGGCATCCGCTTCACGGCGCACCCGTACGAGCACGACCCGCGCGCGGCCGCGTACGGCCTCGAGGCCGCCGAGAAGCTCGGCATCGAGCCGGAGCGCGTCTTCAAGACGCTCCTCGCGAGCGTCGACGGCGCGCTCGCCGTGGGCATCGTCCCCGTCGCCGACCAGCTCGACCTGAAGGCGCTCGCCGCAGCGCTCGGCGGCAAGCGCGCCGAGATGGCCGACCCCTCGCTCGCGGAGCGGAAGACGGGCTACGTCGTCGGCGGCATCAGCCCGATCGGCCAGAAGGTCGCGCTGCCGACCGTGCTCGACGAGTCCGCGATCCTGTTCGAGACGATCCTCGTCTCGGGAGGTCGCCGCGGCCTCGACCTCGAGCTCGCCCCCGACGACCTCCTGGCGGTCACCTCGGGCCGCTACGCCCCGATCGCCCGGGCGCGCTGACCCGGCGTCCGTTCAGCCGGCGGCGGCGACCAGCCCCAACTCGGCCGGCGAGACGAGCAGCGGATGCCGCGGCACCACCCGCACGGTGTACCCGAATGCGCCGGCCCGGTCGAGCGTGACGGCGCCCGTGTACACGCAGGTCGCGGCATCCGTCGTCGACGCCCCGTCGGGCACGAGCTCGGCGACGCGCGCGTGGTCGATGCGGTCGTCGCCGTGCGAGTGGCCGTAGACGACCTCGACGGCCACGTCGGCCTCCGTCAGCGCGCCCAGCGCGACGTGCGCGCGCAGGTGCAGCTCGTCGCCGACGTGCGGCGTCGACTCGAGCCCGCCGGACTCGACGTGCGCGACCTGCACGCCCGGCCAGGCGGCGCGCACGCGCGCGCCCCACGCGGCGAGCTCGCGCGCGGGCTTCGCCCCGTCCGCACCGACCACGGCGGCGTGCTCGGCCGCCGGGCGGTACAGCCGCTCGACGTACTCGCGCACCATGCGGTCGGCGCCGAGCTCGGGCGAGAGGTGCGCGAGCGTGCGTCGCACGCGCGCCATCCACTCCGTCGGCACGCCGTCGCGGTCGCGGTCGTAGAAGAGCCGCGTGATGCGGTGCTCGATGAGGTCGTACAGGGCGGATGCCTCGAGCCGATCCCGCTCGGCCTGGTCGCCCGCGGCATCGGCGGTCGGGATCACCCAGCCGTGGTCGTCGGCGGCGTACTCGGCCCACCAGCCGTCGAGGATCGACAGGTTCAGGGCTCCGTTCATGGCGGCCTTCATGCCCGACGTGCCGCACGCCTCGAGCGGGCGGAGGGGGTTGTTCATCCAGACGTCGCAGCCCGGATAGAGCAGCTGAGCCATTCCGATGTCGTAGTCGGGCAGGAACACGATGCGCTCGCGGAGCTCGGGTCGCTGCGCGAACTGCACGAGCCGCTGGATGAGTCGCTTGCCCTCGTCGTCGGCCGGATGCGCCTTTCCCGCGATCACGAACTGCACCGGGCGGTCGGGATTCGTGAGGATCGCCGCGAAGCGCTCCGGATCCTGCAGCATGAGGGTCAGTCGCTTGTACGTCGGCACGCGGCGCGCGAAGCCGATCGTGAGCACGTCGGGGTCGAGCACGCGGCGCACCCAGTCGGGCGCGACGGCGCCGCCGTGCTGGTCGGCCCACGCACTCGAGAGGCGGCGGCGGGCGTCCTCCACGAGCTGCAGGCGCATGCCGCGCTTCACGCCCCAGAGCTCGGCGTCGCTGACCGCGGCGCTCAGCCAGTCGGCGTGCTCGGTGTCGCCCGTGCCGAGTCGCTCCTCGGCGAGCGCGAGCAGCGCCGGGTCGGTCCAGGTCGGGGCGTGCACGCCGTTCGTGACCGAGGTGATGGGCACCTCGTCGGCGTCGAAGCCGGGCCACAGGTCGCCGAACATGCGTCGGCTGACCTCGCCGTGCAGCTTCGAGACGCCGTTCGCACGCTGCGCGAGCCGGAGCCCCATCATCGCCATGTTGAACGCGCTGTCCTCCGCAGGCACTCCCGGTTCGAGCCCGAGCGGGAGCGCGTCGGCGGGGTCGATGCCGGGCAGCAGTCCCGACTCGAGGTAGCTCGCGACGAGCGCCTGGTCGAAGCGGTCGATGCCCGCGGGCACGGGCGTGTGGGTCGTGAAGACCGTGCCGGCGCGCACGAGCTGGAGCGCCTCGGCGAACGAGAGCCCGTCGCCGATGCATGCCGAGATGCGCTCGAGCCCGAGGAACCCGGCATGCCCCTCGTTCATGTGGAACACGTCGGGGAAGTGCCGGCCGGTGAGCCCGCTCCACGCGCGGAGCGCGCGCACGCCGCCGATGCCGAGCAGCAGCTCCTGCTGCAGGCGGTGCTCGCCGCCGCCGCCGTAGAGCCGGTCGGTCACCTGGCGGAGGTCGTCGTCGTTCGCGGGGATGTCGGTGTCGAGGAGCAGCAGCGGCACCCGACCCACCGCGGCCTGCCAGACGCGGGCGTGCAGGCTGCGACCGCCCGGCACGGCGAGGGTGACCTGCACCGGGGTCCCGTCGGCGCGACGCAGAACCGAGAGGGGCAGCCCGTCCGGATCGAGCGCCGGGTAGCGCTCCTGCTGCCAGCCGTCGGGCGCGATGGCCTGCGAGAAGTAGCCCGCCTTGTAGAACAGGCCGACCGCCACGAGCGGCACCCCCAGGTCGGAGGCGGCCTTGAGGTGGTCGCCCGCGAGGATGCCGAGTCCGCCCGAGTACTGCGGCAGCGCCTCGGTGATGCCGAACTCCGGCGAGAAGTACGCGACCGTCCTCGGCGTCTCGGCGCCGAGCGACTGGTACCAGCGCGGCTCCGACACATACGCGCGGAGCTCGTCGCGCTCGCGCTCGGCCCATCCGATGAAGCCCTCGTCGGCCGCGAGTTCGTCGAGCCGGCGGGCCTCGACGTCGCCGAGGAACGCGATCGGGTCGCGTCCCGAACGGCGCCAGCCCAGGGGGTCGATGTGCTCGAACAGGCGTCGCGTCGGCTCGTGCCACGACCATCGGAGGTTCGCGGCGAGCTCCTCGAGCGCGCCCAGCTGAGGCGGAACGACGGCGCGGACGGTGAACTTGCGGATGGGCTTCACGGGGTCAACCCTACGCAGCACCGTGTGTCCGAGAGATGAACGGATGCGACGACACCGTCGGGGGGCGCGCAGCACCGCGCAACCCGGTGTCGATCGAGCGGCATCCGCGCTACGGTCGGAACGTGACGAGCCGCCCAGTTCGAGCCGGCCGGATCCCCGTGACCCGGCTCACGCCCGCCCTGCCCGATCCGCGATGGAACCCGAAGGCGTTCTCCGGGGAGGTGGTCCCGTTCCGCGCCACGGTGTTCCGCGAGGGGCACGACCTCGTGGGCGCGATGCTCGTGCTCACGAGCCCGTCGGGCGTGAAGCAGCGGCACCGCATGACGGCGGGCGCCGCGGGCACCGACCGCTGGGAGGCGAAGGTCCGGCTCGACGAGCTCGGCACCTGGCGCTGGCGTGTGACGGGCTTCGGCGACGAGGTCGGCACGTGGGTGCACGACGCCGAGGTGAAGATCGACGCGGGCGTCGACGTCGAGCTGATGTACGAGATCGGCGCGCGCCTCGCCGAGCGCGCGGCGAAGGAGGCCGGCCGGCCGGCCGCCGTGCGCAAGCGCCTGAAGGCGTACGCCGCCGCGCTCCGCGAGACTGAGGCCGCGGCATCCGCTCGCCGCGCGCTGCTCGAGGACCCGGTGCTCGAGGAGTTCCGCGCCCGGCCGCTCGCCCGCCTCACGACCGACTCCGAGGAGCACGAGATCCTCGTGGAGCGGCGGCGCGCGGGCGTCGGCTCGTGGTACGAGTTCTTCCCGCGGTCCGAGGGCGCGCGCCGGCTCAAGAAGGACGGCTCGTGGAAGTCGGGCACGTTCCGCACCGCGCAGCGCCGGCTCGACGGCGTCGCGGCGATGGGCTTCGACGTGGTCTACCTGCCGCCGATCCACCCCATCGGCTTCGCGTTCCGCAAGGGCCCGAACAACACGCTGACGCCCGGCCCGTTCGATCCCGGCTCGCCGTGGGCGATCGGCGCGGCGACCGGCGGTCACGACGCGATCCACCCCGACCTCGGCACGCTCGCCGACTTCCGCGCCTTCGTGCGCAGGGCCGCGGCGCTCGGTATCGAGATCGCGCTCGACCTGGCCCTCCAGGCCTCCCCCGACCACCCGTGGGTGACCGAGCACCCGGAGTGGTTCACGACCCTCCCCGACGGCACGATCGCCTACGCCGAGAACCCGCCGAAGAAGTACCAGGACATCTATCCCGTGAACTTCGACGACGACTTCGAGGGCCTCGTCGTCGAGGTGACCCGCATCGTGCGGCACTGGATGAAGCAGGGCGTGCGCATCTTCCGCGTCGACAACCCGCACACCAAGCCGCTCGCGTTCTGGGAGCGCCTCATCGGCGACATCAACGCGACCGACCCCGACGTGGTGTTCCTCGCCGAGGCGTTCACGCGGCCGGCGATGATGCATGCGCTCGCCATGGTCGGCTTCCAGCAGTCGTACTCGTACTTCACCTGGCGCAACACCAAGGCCGAGCTCGAGGAGTTCCTCACGAGCGTGTCGCAGGAGACGGCCGACTTCATGCGGCCGAACCTGTTCGTGAACACCCCCGACATCCTCACCGAGTACCTCCAGTTCGGCGGGCCGGCCGCGTTCACCGTGCGGGCGACCATCGCAGCCACGGCCGGGGCGACGTGGGGCGTGTACTCGGGCTTCGAGCTGTTCGAATCGGTCGCGCGGCCGGGTGCCGAAGAGGCCATCGACAACGAGAAGTACGAGTACAAGCCGCGCGACTTCGCCAAGGCCGAGGCGGATGGCCGGTCCCTCGGCCTCTACCTCGGGATCCTGAACCGCATCCGCGCCGACCACCCCGCGCTCGGGCAGCTCCGGAACATCCGCTTCTACTACAGCGACGACGACTCGGTGCTCGTCTACTCCAAGCACCTCGAGGGGCGCTTCATCGAGGGGCACGGCCCCGACGACCACGACACGATCCTCGTCGTGGCGAACGTCGACCCGCACTCGGTGCGCGAGACGACCGTGCACCTCGACCTCCCGGCGATCGACCTGCCCGAAGGCGGCACGTTCGAGGTCGAGGACCTCGTGACCGGCGACCGCTGGGAGTGGGGCGAGCACAACTACGTGCGACTGGACGCGTTCACGCAGCCGGTGCACATCCTCCGAGTGATTCGAGGCGCGGAATGACCGACACGACCCCCGTCCATGCACCATCGGTCCCCGACGACCTCCTGCTGGCCGTCGCCGAGGGGCGCCACCACGACCCGCACCAGGTGCTCGGCCAGCACGGGTTCGAGTCGCCCGGCGAGGGCGGGGCGCACACGGTCATCCGCGTGCGACGTCCGCTCGCGGCATCCGTCACCGCCCTGCTCGACGACGGCGCCGAACTCGGCCTCGCGCACGTCGGCCACGGCGTCTGGGCTGGTGCCGGCACGTTCGGGCCGACCGGCTACCGCGTGCGCGCCCGGTACGACGACGGCACGGAATGGACCGCCGACGACCCCTACCGCTACGCGCCCACCATCGGCGAGCTCGACCTGCACCTCATCGAGGAGGGCCGACACGAGGAGCTGTGGACCGTGCTCGGCGCGCACCACCGCGAGTTCCCGTCGATCACGGGGCCGCTTCGCGGCGTCTCGTTCACCGTGTGGGCACCGCGCGCCCGCGCGGTGCGCGTCGTCGGCGACTTCAACCGGTGGGACGGCCTCGGGCACTCCATGCGCAACATGGGCTCGAGCGGCGTCTGGGAGCTGTTCGTGCCCGACGTCGAACCCGGGGCGGCGTACAAGTTCGAGATCCTCGCGCAGTCGGGCGAGTGGCTGATGAAGGCAGACCCGATGGCCCGCCGCGCCGAGGTCGCGCCCGCGACCGCGTCGGTCGTGGCGACGAGCGGTCACGACTGGGCCGACGGCGAGTGGATGTCGGGGCGCGCGCACCGCAACCCGCACGAGCTGCCCATGAGCATCTACGAGCTCCACCTCGGGTCCTGGCGCCCCGGCAAGGGGTACCGCGACATCGCGGACGAGCTGATCGAGTACGTGCAGTGGCTCGGCTACACGCACGTCGAGTTCCTGCCCCTGGCGGAGCATCCGTTCGGCGGATCGTGGGGCTACCAGGTCACCGGCTACTACGCGATCACGAGCCGGTTCGGCTCCCCGGACGACCTGAAGTACCTCATCGACCGGCTGCACCAGGCGGGCATCGGCGTGATCATGGACTGGGTGCCAGGGCACTTCCCGAAGGACGAGTGGGCACTCGCGAGCTTCGACGGCGAACCGCTCTACGAGCACCCCGACCCGCGCCGCGGCGAGCAGAAGGACTGGGGCACGCTGGTCTTCGACTACGGCAACCCCCGCGTGCGGAACTTCCTCGTCGCGAACGCGCTCTTCTGGCTGGAGGAGATGCACGTCGACGGTCTCCGCGTCGACGCCGTGGCCTCCATGCTCTACCTCGACTACTCGCGCGAGGACGGCGAGTGGCTGCCGAACTGGTACGGCGGCCGCGAGCACCTCGAGGCCATCGGCTTCCTGCAGGAGGCCACCGCGACGGCCTACAAGCGCAACCCGGGCGTGGTGATGATCGCCGAGGAGTCGACGTCGTGGCCGGGCGTGACCGCGACGACCTCGTCCGGCGGCCTCGGCTTCGGGTACAAGTGGAACATGGGGTGGATGCACGACACCCTGCAGTACATCCAGCGCGACCCGATGTACCGCTCGCACCACCACGGCGAGCTCACCTTCTCGTTCCTGTACACGTTCAGCGAGCACTTCATCCTGCCGATCAGCCACGACGAGGTCGTGCACGGCAAGGGGTCGCTCGTGCGCAAGATGCCGGGCGACCACTGGCAGCAGCTCGCGAACACGCGCGCCTACCTCGCGTACATGTGGGCGCACCCCGGCAAGCAGCTGCTGTTCATGGGGCAGGAGTTCGGGCAGCTCTCCGAGTGGAGCGAGGAGCGCGGCCTCGACTGGTGGATCCTCGACCAGCCGAGCCACCGCCAGCTCGCGGAGCTCGTCGGCCGTCTGAACCGCACCTACGCCGAGACGCCCGCGCTCTGGCAGCTCGACGACGACTCGGCCGGCTTCGACTGGGTCGAGGGCGGCGCGGCCGACATGAACGTGATCGCGTTCCTCCGCTACGACCGGGATCGCCGGCCGCTGCTGTGCATCGTCAACTTCGCGGGCAACCCGCACGAGGGCGTGCGCTTCGGCCTGCCGTTCGCGGGCCGCTGGCGCGAGGTGCTGAACACGGATGCCGCGGAGTTCGGCGGCTCGGGCGTGGGCAACCTCGGCGGGGTCGACGCGACCGACGAGCCGTGGGCGGGCAAGCCGGCCTCAGCCGTCTTCACGCTGCCGCCGCTCGGGGCGCTCTGGTTCCGGCCCGCCTGACCTCGGCGGTCGAGCAGCCGGTGGTCGAGTAGCACCGGCGAAGCCGGAGCGTATCGAGACCTAGTAGAGCAGCATCGCGAGTCGGCGACGCGCCGCGGCCACGCGCGGGTCCTCGACGCCGACCACCTGGAACAGCTCGAGCAGACGCTCGCGGACGCGGTTCTTCCCGTCGCCGTCGAGCGTCGGGAAGAGCTCGAGCAACCGGGCGAACGCGTCGTCGACATGCCCGCCCGAGAGGTCGAGGTCGGCGACGTCGAGCTGCGCATCGAGGTCCGCCGGAGCGGTCGCCGCGCGGTTCCGGATCTCGTCGAGCGTCTTGCCCTGCAGGCGGCCGAGGAGGTTCGCCTGCGCGAGCCCCGCGACGGCGAGGTCGTCCCGCGGGTCCTGCCCGATCGCCGTACGGTAGGCGGATGCCGCGGCGTCGTAGTCGCCGCGGCTGATCGCGTCGAACGCCTCCTGGTGCAGGGGCGGAAGCGGCTCCTCGACGGGCTCCTCGGGCGCACCCTCGACCGCGCCCTCGCCGTCGGCGGCGGGCACGCGCCCGGTCACGCCGTTGCGTTCGGCGACCTCGAGCAGCTGGTCGAACACCTGGTCGATGACGTCGTCAGGCTGCACGCCCTGGAAGAGCGGGACCGGCTGGCCGGCGACGAGGGCGACCACCGTCGGGATCGCCTGCGCCTGCAGCGCCTGCACGAGCTGCGGGCTGCGGTCGGCGTCGGCGGGGGCGAGCACGAGGCGCCCCTCGCGGGCGTTCACGAGTCGCTCGAGCGACGCGACCAGCTGGGTGGACTGCTCGCTCCACGAGGCCCACAAAGCGAGGACCACCGGCACGGAACGCGACAGCTCGAGCACCTGGCCGAAGCTCTGGTCGTCGACGGCCGCGACGTAGCCGGTCGCGCCTCCGGCCGCGGGCGTCGCGCCCGGGGCATCCGTCGCCCGACGCTCGTCGCGGTGCACGAGCGAGGACAGGTCGACCGCGCCGCGCAGGCTGGCGGGCTCGTGGGGCGGGAACGCGTTCGTCACTTGACCTCCGATGCGCCGATCAGGGATTCGGACCAGCCCAGCAGCCGGATCTGCTCCTCGGATCCGACCGCGGGCACGTAGAACATGAGCTGGATGCCGATGACGCGCTGCACGCCCTTGGCGCTCTTCTCATCGAAGCCGGAGAGCGCGGCGCCGGGCTGGCCCTCCTTGAAGCCGATGGTGCCGCCGTCGTTCGGCGTGACCTTCTCGGTCTGCGTGATCGAGACCGTCACGAGTGCGCCGGAGTCGTTCGTGGCGAGCGCGACGGTCGGGCTGTCGCCCGGCTCGTTGGAGAACGCGACGTCGGCGGTGTCGGGAAGGTCGTCGGCGATGGCCTTCTGCCCCTCGACGCCGAGCTGCTGCCGGATGACGTCGCCCTCGGGGTCGAAGAACTGCGCGAACTCGGACTCGTCGCCCTTCAGCAGCACGTCGGCGTAGGCGGGGGCGACCTGACCGGTCGGCATCACGAGGCCCTTGAACTCGGGGTTGATCGGCGGAGCGCCGATCGACGCCGGGGCGACCTCGGGCACGTCGGCGTCGGGGACGAGCGCCGTCGCGTACAGGACCTTGTAGTTCTCGCGCGGGGACTCCTGGCGCAGGACCAGGGCGGTCGGGGCGACCGTCTCGTCGTCGTTGTTCTTCGCGATGGTCAGCACGGTCCGCGGCCATCCGGTCGCCTGCTGCGGCAGGGTCAGCGTCAGCGGCGCGGCGGGGATCGCGGGAAGCGAGGCCTGGTCGGGCAGCGACTTGCGGATCGCGTAGTTCGCCTTGCGCGCCTCGTAGGCGGGACCGGTGAACCGCTCCGCGAGCTGCTGCGCATCGGCGGCGGCGTCGACCTCGGTCGTGAAGACCGCGACGCGGCGCATGATGCGCTCCATCTGGGGCACCGTCACCGCGGGCACGACCGCCGGAGCCTCCGGCTCGGTCGACTCGGCCTCATCGGCTTCCCCCTCGGCCGCGGTCTCGACCGGGGTGGCCGGGGCCGTCGTCTCGGGCGCCGACGACAGGTCGGGCCAGTAGTCCGAGGAGCACGCCGACAGGGCGATCGCCGGAACCAGGAGCACGGGCAGGAGCGCGATGCGCTTGGCGCGGCCGGCCGAGCGGCTCGGACCGGTCGAGCCCAGCGCGGCGCGCTGCGACCGAGGCGGGCGGGGTGCGCGCATGAGCTTGCCCTTCGGACCCTTCGGGAGGTTGCGTCGGGGCCCGCGCGAACGGCGATGCGCCAGGACGCCGGAGATGACGAGGACGATGCCCACGATGAACAGCAGCGCGCCGCCGGCGATCAGCGGGCCGGCCCACGGCGTGGCGTTGTCGAGCGGCCATGCGACGACGATGCGACCGGGCGCGGGGGCCGTGCCGTCGGACGAGACGAGGACCGTGATCCCCTCGGGCACGTCGACCGTGGTCGTGAGGGTGCGGTCGCCGGTGAACTCGTCGAGCCACAGGTCGCTGCCGACCGGCGACGCGGCGGGGTCGGGCTCCGCCTCGGCGGACTCGGACTCCTCGTCGGCCTGCGGTTCGTCGGTCGCCG
Organism: Agromyces bracchium; assembly: GCF_009709675.1. Taxonomy (GTDB): domain Bacteria; phylum Actinomycetota; class Actinomycetes; order Actinomycetales; family Microbacteriaceae; genus Agromyces; species Agromyces bracchium. Next base: position 226,857 of record NZ_WMLB01000025.1, read on the forward strand.
GGGTCCCGGGGGTGTTGTCGTCGACGGGCTGCGCCACGACCACCTCGCTCGTGAGCTCGCCGGCCTCGCCGTCGTAGCCGACCGACACGTACGGGTCCTCGCCGATCCAGCTCAAGACGTCCTCGGTGCGCCCGTAGGCGAGATGGACGGGGCCGCCGCCGGAGACCGTGATGGTCTGTTTTCCCGGGTTCGCGGCGAGCGCCTCGGGCGTGAGGACCGTGTAGCTCGCCTGGTTCTCGACCACCGCTCCGAGGGAGACCTTGTCGGGCTCGAGGAAGACGGTTCGTTGGGCGATGCCGATGCCGACCAGCACGGCGGCAGCAGCGAACGCCAGAATGGCGAGGACGAAGCGCACTCGGGTTACCTCCAGGCCGCCCGCGGCGGCATCCGACAAAGACACCCCACACTACCGACGCAGTCTGGGAGTCTCCTAACCGATGTCTGGGTGACATCGGACCCCATCCGGGCCGCGCCGGGCCGTATGATCGGAGGCGACCCGCGCGCCCCCCACAACCCCCCACAACGCGGGACACGGACCCCGGAGGAAGAATTGGCCGTCGAAGAGACCGAGTTCACGCAGGTGTTCCGCGGATACGACAAGGACGAGGTCGACCGCAGCATCAACCAGCTCCGCCGCGAGATCATCTCGGCGAACAATGCGTCGGGTGACGTGCAGAAGGAGAACAAGCGCCTTCACGCTCGCATCGAGGAGCTCACCGCCGAGCTCGAGGAGGTCGGCAGCCCGACGTTCTCGGGCCTCGGCACGAAGCTCGAGAACACGCTCCGCGTCGCCGAGGAGCAGTCGACGCGCCTGATCGCCCAGGCCGACATCGACGCCGAGAAGCTCCGTCGCGCGGCCGAGGACGAGGCGCACCTCATGCGCTCCGACGCGCACGAACTCGCCGAGCGCACGCTGAGCGAGGCGCGCGCCCAGGCGAACCGCCTGCTCGAGAACGCCCGCGCCGAGGCCGACGACATGGTCGCCCGTGCGCACGAGGCGAGCGAGCAGGTCCGCGACGACGCCAACCGCGACGCGGCGACGATCCGCGGCACCGCATCGACCGAGGCGGCCGAGGCGCGTGCGACCGCGAAGCGCGAGTCGGCGGCCGTCGTCTCCGAGGCCGAGCGGAAGGCCGCGGAGATGCTCGTCGCCGCCAACACCGAGGCCAACGAGGCTCGTGCCGCCGCGGCCGGCCTCCAGGAGGAGACCGAGCAGACCCGCGCGGAGGTCGCGGTCGAGCTCGACCAGAAGCGCGCCGAGCTCGCCAAGGAGACCGAGCAGGCCCGCATCGACCTCGCCAAGGAGACCGAGCAGGCGCGTCTCGACCTCGAGCGCGAGACCGCCGAGGCGCGCGCCGCGCTCGACGCCGAGATCGAGGAGCGCCGCGCGGTGCTCGAGCACGAGCTCGAGCAGGCGCGCACCGACCTCGACCGCGAGCTCGACGCGGAGCGCGTCAAGCTCGCGCAGGAGCGCGAGCAGGTCTCGGTCGACCTGGAGCGCGAGACGGAGACCGCCCGCCTCAAGCTGCAGCACGAGCTCGACCGCATCCGTGCCAAGCACGCGGCGGAGCTCGAGCAGATGCGAGCCGACCTCGCCCTCGAGCAGGAGCAGGCGCGCGCCGACTTCGAGGCCGAGGCGGAGCAGGCCCGCATCGACCTCGACAACCAGCTGACCTCGATGAAGAAGAAGACGACCCACGAGGTCGATCGGATGCGTCGCGAGATCGAGCGTGCGCGCATGGACCTCGATGCCGAGCTCGCGACCAAGCGCGACGAGGCCGAGCAGGAGCTGCTCGCCGCGCAGCAGGAGGCCGCCGACCAGACGAAGAAGTTCCTCGACGACTCCAACGCCGAGCTCGCCGAGGCCGTCGCCCGCACTGCGGAGGCTCGCGCCGAGGCCGAGCGTCTGGAGACCGAGGCTCGGACCGAGATCGCCGACGCTCGCGACAGGGCCGACGAGGAGGCGCGCGAGCGCGTCGCCGCGGCGCACTCGCAGGCGCGCAAGCTGATCGCCGACGCCGAGGAGCGCACGCGCGCCCTCGTGGCGGACGCCGAGGACCGCCTCGCCCAGATTAGGATCGAGCGAGACGCGGTCGCGGGCTACTTCGAGAGCCTGCGCGGCGTGCTGACCCAGGCGGAGCAGGTGGCGAACAAGTAACGCGAGACGAGGGAGCGCGGGGATTGAAGATCCAGAACGCGTTCCGCATCGCGCTCGTCGGCACGCTCGGCGTCGGAACCGGACTCCTGATCCTGTCCGCCGTCTCGAGCCTGTCGACGATCCTCACCTACATCGGAGCAGCACTGTTCCTGGCCCTCGGCCTCGAGCCCGCCGTCAGCGGGCTCGAGCGCCGAGGGCTTCCGCGTTGGGGCGCCATCCTGCTCGTCATCGCGGGGGTCGCGGCGGTCGTCGCCGCCCTCCTCATCGCGGTGATCCCGATCATCGTCGACCAGGTCGCCGACCTGATCGCCCAGATCCCGGGGATCGTCGCGCAGATCAACCGCGTCGACTGGATCGCGTGGCTCCAGGAGCAGTTCCCGCTGCTCCTCATCGAGGAGATCAGCCAGCAGGCGGGGGCGGCGCTCACCGACTTCTTCACCAACCCGAACCGGCTGAGCGAACTCCTGGGCGGCGTGTGGGCGGTCGCGATCGCGATCGGCGGAGGAGTGTTCGCGGTGATCGTGGTCGCGGTCCTCACGATCTACTTCACGGCGTCGCTCGACGCGATGAAGCGGGCCACCTACCAGCTCATCCCGGCGTCGCGTCGCGCACGCTTCGCCGACCTGACGGAGCAGATCACGCAGTCCGTCGGCCGCTACGTCATCGGCCAGGTCTCGCTCGCGGCCGTCAACGGCTTCCTGAGCTTCACGTTCCTCTCGATCATCCAGGCGCCGTTCCCCGCCGTGCTCGCCTTCATCGCGTTCCTGTTCTCGCTCGTCCCGCTCGTGGGCACGCTCACGGGTTCCGTGATCATCGTGCTGCTCTGCCTCATCCCGGGCCTCGGGTCGCCGCTCACCGCGCTCGTGGCGGCGATCTACTACCTGATCTACATGCAGGTCGAGGCGTACGTGCTCTCGCCGCGCATCATGAGTCGCGCGGTCAAGGTGCCCGGGGCCCTCGTGGTCGTCGCGGCGCTCGCCGGCGGCGCGTTGCTCGGCATCCTCGGGGCGCTCGTCGCGATCCCGATCGCCGCGGCCATCCTCCTCATCATCAAGCAGGTCGTCATCCCGCGCCAGAACGAGCGCTGACACCGACGCACGGCCGGCCGCCGTTCGAGCGGGCGCGGGCCGTCCGAGCGTGCGCCGCCGGCGCGGCGCGTCAGGCCTCGGGCGTCGAGACGGATGCCGCGGGCCACTCGGTCGGCAACGGCAGCGCCGCGGGGTTCACCGCGCCGACGATCTCGTCCAGCACGCGGCGGGTCTGGGACTCGCCCACCCAGAGGTGCTTGCCGCCCTCGACATCGATGCGCGTCAGGTTCGGCAGCCCGGCGAACCGCTCGGCCGCCTCGGCGGGCTTGAGGTAGTCGTCGTGCTCGGGGATCAGCGCCACGACGGGCACCGGAGCGGAGCGCCAGCGCGCGAGCTCCTCATCGCTCGTGCGGTGCAGCGGCGGCGAGAGCAGGATCGCGCCCGCGATGCCGTGCTCGAGTCCGTACTTCAGCGCGAGCTCGGTCCCGAACGACCAGCCGACGAGCCACGGGTTCGGCAGCCCCCGCTCCACGACGAAGCGCATCGCGGCCGCGACATCCGCTCGCTCGCTCACGCCGTGGCCGAACTCGCCCTCGCTCGTGCCGCGCACGGAGCTGGTGCCGCGCGTATTGAAGCGGAGCACCGCGAGGTCGGCGAGTGCGGGCAGCCGCGCGGCGGCCTTCCGCAGGATGTGCGAGTCCATGAACCCGCCGGCGGTCGGCAGCGGATGCAGCGTCACGAGCGTCGCCACCGGGGGCCGGTCGAGCGGCATCGCGAGCTCGCCGACGAGGCGGAGCCCGTCATCGGTGCGGAGTTCGATCTCCTCGCGGCGCGCAGGCAGCAGCGCTCCGGCTCGGATCTCGGTCATGGTGTCGTCGGTCACGTGGGTCCGATCCTCCAGCAGTGGGTGTGCCAGTGTCGTCGCGAGGCCAGGTCGGCCGAGTCGCCCAGGACGCCGTCGGCGCGCCAGGCCACGAGGTGCGCGACACCGGGGTCGATCTCGAGCCCGCAACCCGGGCACAGGTAGGCCTTCACCGCCTGCGCCTCGGACACCGGCTGCACGTTCCATTCGCGCCCGCCGCGCACCTCGGTGCGCCGCCAGCCGGCCGTCATCCGCGCGACGTCGAGCTCCGGATGCGGCTCGCGCGCCTTCGCGGCGCGACCACGGGAGCGGTGCGAACGGGCCATCGGTCCAGTCTAGGGTCGGGTCGGACTCGGGAGCCGACTCAGTACCAGCCGACGCTCTGCGAGTGCGCCCACGCGCCGCAGGGCGTGCCGTAGCGGCCCTGGATGTAGCCGAGGCCCCATTCGATCTGCGTGGCCGCGTTCGTCTCCCAGTCGGCGCCCGCGGTGGCCATCTTCGAGCCGGGGAGCGCCTGCGGGATGCCGTAGGCCCCGCTCGAGGCGTTGTAGGCGTTCACGCGCCATCCGGATTCCTTGCTCCAGAGTGCGACGAGGCAGTCGAACTCGGTCGTCGGCCAGCCGCGCGCGGCGACGGCCTGTGCACCGTACGCCTGTGCGCTGCCCGGATCGGGCACCACGGCGGGCGGCGCCCAGCCGGCGGCGGCCGCGGGCTCGGGCTCGTCGGGCTTCGCCTCGACGACGTACCCCTCGGAGGCCACCGCGAGCGAGGAGTAGCCGTCGGCGAGCTCGACCTCCTGCGCGGTCTCGCCGCCGAAGCGGTCGACCGGGACGTACGTCGAGGTCGCCGTCGCGCCCGAGTACGGGTCGACGACGTTGACGAGCAGGAAGCTGACGGATGCCGCGAACGCGAACACCACGGTCGCCGCCTGCTTGACCGGGCCGGCGACGCTCCCCCGCTGCGCCGGTCGACCCGATGCGCGTGCCTCCGGGCGGGCGGCCGACCGGGCGTCGGGCCGAACGGCGGGTCGGGCGTCGAGGTCTGTCGCGGGCCGGACCGGGCGTGCCGCCTGCGGCACCCGACGAGGTCGCACGCCCGCCGCGGCGTCGGCGCGCGCCCACCGCTCCCGGACGGCATCCATCGGCACGTCGTCGTACTCGTCCGAATGCCTGCCCACGATTGGTCGAGTGTAACGGAGGGAATCCCCCCGGTCGAACGCCGGGCCGCTCACCGGACCGCGAGCATCACGTCGACGACGGCATCGAGGACGAGGTCGACCTGCGCCTCGCGGTACCCGCCGCGCTGCGGCGAGAACACGACGCCCCGGACGTCGTCGATCGCGACCGGCCATCCGTCGCGGAAGTACCGCGTGAGTCGGTCGGCGAACGCATCGACCTCGTGCACGTCGTACCCGAGGGCGAGCCAGCTCACGCGCTCGAAACGAGCGCCCTCGGGCCGCGCGAGACGGTTCGCGACCACCTGCGCCGTCGTGCGGGCCTCGGCGAGCCACGCCTCGTCGCCGTGCAGCCGGGAGGCGATCTGCCGCTCCCGGAACGCGAAGGCGTCCTCCAGTCGCTCCATGGCCGCGTCGACGTGGGAGGTCGAGTAGCCGCCCTTCTGCATCGAGAACGCGGTCAGTCGGATCCGCTCGGCGTCGAGGCCCTGGTCTTCGGGGTCGGGGCGGCCGTCGTACGCGCGACGGGCACGCTGGAGGAAGTCCTCGACCTCGGCGGTCTTGTAGCCCAGCTGGTTCCTGCGGGCCCGGGGGAACGTGGCATCCACCGCACCAGTATCGCGCACGCGCGACGGTTCCTCGCGCACGGTCACGAGAAGATCTGGAACGCGGCGAACGCGACGGCCGCCGACGGGAGGATCGAGTCGAGCCGGTCGAGGAAGCCCCCGTGCCCCGGCAGCCACGAACTCATGTCCTTGATGCCGAGGTCTCGCTTGATGAGCGACTCGGCGAGGTCTCCGAGGGTCGCCGAGAGGAAGATGGCGGCGCCGAACACCAGGCCGAACCACCACGGCTGCCCGAGCATGAACAGCGCGAGCAGGACGCCCGCGAGCAGGCTCGCGAGCGCGCCGCCCGCGAATCCCTCCCAGGTCTTCTTCGGGCTGATGACGGGCGCCATCGGGTGCCGGCCGAACGCCAGGCCCGATGCGTACGCCCCCGTGTCCGCCGCGACCGCGGTGATGATGAACGCCAGCGTCCACCACTGGCCGCCGTCGGCGGCCGTGAGCACCACCGCGAACGTGGCGAGGAAGGTGACGTAGCCCTGCACGAACACGCCGGCCCCGAGGTCGCGCACGAGGCTCGAGGTCTCGGCGCGGACTGAGGCGGAGGCCTGCTCGGCGAGCCGCCAGACCACCACGAGCGCCATCCCGCCGAGGACCCCGACGAGCTGCCCGGCCGGCCCGCCGTAGTACGCCACCGGTACGGCGACGACCGCCGCGATCACGGTCGGGATGCGCGGCACCCGGTATCCGCCGTGCTTCAGCGCCGCCGCGAGCTCGGAGCTGGAGAACCCGGCCACGACGACCGCGAACACCATGAACAGCTCCTTGAACACCAGGAGGCTGAGGAGCAGGGTGCCGCCGAACGCCAGGCCGATCAGGATGGCGAGGAGGAGGTTCCGACCGGTTCGCGCGTTGATGCGCTCCTGGGCTTCGTCGAACTGCGCGCGGGATGCCTCGAACTGGCGCTCGAGGTCCACGCGCCGCGCGTGCATCTGCGCGCGGAGCTCGTCGCGCGTCGAATGCCGCTGGTCGTCGGCGTCCGACCGTTCCCCATCAGGGACGCCCGTCATGGTGTGGCCCCTCAGACCTCGAGGAGTTCGGCTTCCTTGCGCTTCAGCGCCTCGTCGATCTGGTCGACGTGCGACTTGGTGACGTGCTCGAGTTCCTTCTCGCCGCGCACCACCTCGTCGTCGCCCACCTCGCCCTTCAGTGACTCGAGGTCGTCCTTCGCCTTGCGACGGATGTTGCGGACGGACACCCGCGCATCCTCGGCCTTCGAACGCACGATCTTGACGAACTCCTTGCGTCGCTCCTCGGTGAGCTCGGGCAGGGTGACGCGGATGATGTTGCCGTCGTTCGACGGGTTCGCACCGAGGTTGGGGGTGTCGCGGATCGCCTGCTCGATGTCCTTCATCGCGGACTTGTCGTAGGGCGTCACGACGAGCGTGCGCGCCTCGGGGTTCGCGAGCGAGGCGAGCTGGGCGAGCGGCGTCGGCGTGCCGTAGTAGCTCACCATGATCTTCTGGAAGAGCTGCGGGTTGGCGCGGCCGGTGCGGACGGAGGCGAAGTCGTCCTTGGCGACCTCGACGGCCTTCTGCATGCGTGCACTTGCTTCGGACAGTACATCCGCGATCACGGGGACTCCTTCTCTCGGGCTCGGGACAGTCTATCGATCGGTGGCCGGCTCGCCGTTGCTGACGACGGTGCCCAACTCGGCGCCGAGGATCGCCTTGGTCACGTTGCCCGCGGGCTCCATGCCGAACACCTGCATCGGCATGCCGTTGTCCATGCAGAGGCTGAAAGCCGTCGAATCGACCACCTTGAGCCCGCGCTGCAGCGCCTCCTGGTAGCTGATCCGGTCGATCTTGTGGGCGTCGGGGTTGGTGCGCGGGTCGTCGGAGTAGACCCCGTCGACGCCGTTCTTCGCGACGAGCACCACATCGGCGCCGATCTCGAGTGCGCGCTGCGCGGCGACCGTGTCGGTGGAGAAGTACGGCAGCCCGGCACCGGCGCCGAAGATGACCACGCGGCCCTTCTCCAGGTGCCGCTCGGCGCGACGCGGAATGTACGGCTCGGCGACCTGCGTCATCGAGATCGCGGACTGCACGCGCGTCTCGGCACCCGCCTGCTCGAGGAAGTCCTGGAGGGCGAGCGAGTTCATGACCGTGCCGAGCATGCCCATGTAGTCGGCCCGACCGCGGTCCATGCCGCGCTGGCTGAGCTCGGCGCCTCGGAAGAAGTTGCCGCCGCCGACCACGATCGCGACCTCGACGGTGCGTGCCGCGTCGGCGATCTCGCGGGCCAGCGAGCTGACGACGTCGGGGTTGACCCCGAGTGCGCCGCCGCCGAACGCCTCACCCGACAGCTTGAGCAGCACCCTGCGCGTGTGTTCCGTCATCCCCGACCGATCCTTCCCCTCTGGGAGTCAAAACTAGTGGTTCCGGGCCGTCGCCGCAGTGCGGCCGGGCCCGCGCCGTGCCCGCGCGTCGCCGCGACATCCGGACACAGCAAAGGAGCCCGGACCGCGCGATGCGGTCCGGACTCCCCTGGCACGTGTTACGCGCCGACCTTGAAGCGGGCGAAGTCGCTCACGGTCAGGCCGGCGTCCTGCACGACCTTGCCGACGGACAGCTTGTTGTCCTTGGCGTAGTCCTGCTCGAGCAGCGCGACCTGCTTGAAGAACGCGCCGAGGCGACCCTCGACGATCTTCGGGAGTGCAGCCTCGGGCTTGCCCTCCTCGCGGGTGATCTGCTCGACGAGCGCGCGCTCCTTCTCGACGGCCTCGGCCGGGACGTCCTCACGAGTGAGGTACTCCGGCGCGGCGAACGAGATGTGCTGCGCGATCGAACGCGCGGTCTCCGCGTCGTCGCCCGCGTAGCCGAGGACCACGCCGACCTGCGGGGGCAGGTCCTTCGAGGTCTTGTGCAGGTAGATCGAGAAGTGCTCGCCCTTCACGAGGCGGACCCGGCGGAGCTCGACCTTCTCGCCGAGGATCGCGGCCTCGCCGTCGATGAGCTCGGCGACGGTGCCCGTCTCGGCCGGCGCGGCCAGGGCGGCCTCGACGGTCTCGGCGCGGGCCGCGGCGACGGCCGCGAGCACGCGGTCGGCGAGGCCGACGAACTTCTCGCCCTTGGCGACGAAGTCGGTCTCGCAGGCGAGCTCGATGAGGGTCGCGGTGCCGTCGCCGTTCTCGGCGGCGGCGACGAGGCCCTCGGAGGTCGAGCGGTCGGCGCGCTTGGCGTTGCCCTTGGCGCCCTTCAGGCGGAGGATCTCCGTCGCCTTCTCGATGTCGCCGTCGGCCTCGACGAGCGCGTTCTTGGTGTCGGTCATGCCGGTTCCGAGCTGCTCGCGGAGCGCCTTGATGTCGGCGATGCTGACGTTGGCCATGTGGAATGGACTCCCTGTCGTTTCGGAGTGGGTGGGGGTGCCGAGTTACTCGGCGGCAGCTGCGCCCGCGGCGTCGGCCTCGGACTCGGTCGCGGCGACCTCGGTGGCCGCCTCGTCGACGACCTCCGCGGCCTCGGCCTTGGCCTCGGTCTTCGACTCGGCGACCTTCTCGGTCTCGGCGGACGACTGCTCGGGGGTGCTCTCCGACCCGGCGTTGAGGAGCTCCTGCTCCCACTCGGCCAGCGGCTCAGCCTCCTCGCCCTCCTCGGGCTTCTGGTGGCGCTGGATGAGGCCCTCGGCCGCGGCGTCGGCGACGATGCGCGTGAGCAGGCTCACCGAACGGATCGCGTCGTCGTTGCCCGGGATCGGGTACTGGACCTCGTCGGGGTCGCAGTTGGTGTCGAGGATGCCGATGACGGGGATGCCGAGCTTCTTGGCCTCGTCGATCGCGAGGTGCTCCTTCTTGGTGTCCACGACCCAGAGCGCCGACGGCGTCTTCGAGAGGTTGCGGATGCCGCCGAGCGACTTGTGCAGCTTGTCGAGCTCGCGCTTCTTGAGGAGGAGCTCCTTCTTGGTGAAGCCCGAGGTGGTGCCCTCGAAGTCCAGCTCCTCGAGCTCCTTCATGCGCGCGAGGCGCTTGGACACCGTGGCGAAGTTGGTGAGGAGGCCGCCGAGCCAGCGCTGGTTGACGTACGGCTGGCCCACGCGCGTGGCCTGCTCGGCGATCGACTCCTGCGCCTGCTTCTTGGTGCCGACGAAGAGGATGGTGCCGCCGTGGGCGACCGTCTCCTTGACGAAGTCGTAGGCCTTGTCGATGTAGGCGAGCGACTGCTGCAGGTCGATGATGTAGATGCCGGAACGCTCGGTGAAGATGAACCGCTTCATCTTCGGGTTCCAACGGCGGGTCTGGTGCCCGAAGTGCACGCCGCTGTCGAGCAGCTGGCGAATGGTGACGACGGCCATGGCCGTTCTCCTTCTGTTCTCAGTTGTCGCTCCGGCCGGCGGCCGGAAGCCCTGGTGCCCGGCACGGCTCCGCCGGCTCGCGCTGCGAGCGGGACTGAGTGGAGTCGGTGGCCGAATGGGCACGCGTAGTCGCCCCGACAGGCGGGGCGCTCCGGACATGCTATCACGCGGCGGGTGCGCGACCCCTCCTCACCATCGGCGTCCGGAGGCGGGCAGCGCACGGGCTCGGCGACCCCTCCGACGAGCGGATGCCGCGGCGGCACGCTCGACGCATGCGCCTCTCCCCCGTTCCCGGCACCGCCATCGCGGCGAGCGTCGCCGGCATGCTCGCCGTCCTCGTCGTGGTGCTCGCGGCGCCCGGCTCGGCCGCTGCGTCGACCGTCGACGCGACCGCCCCGATCGGGCGCGCCGACGCGATCGGCGAGGCGCCCGCCGATCGCTGGGTCTGGCCGGTCGGCCCGCCGGTGCTCGTCATCGAACCGTTCCGCGCTCCGCCGACGCCGTACTCGGCCGGGCACCGCGGGATCGACCTGACCGCCGCACCCGGGGGCACGGTCGTGGCGACGGCCCCCGGCGTGGTCTCGTTCGCCGGCCCCGTCGCCGGGCGCGGAGTGCTCTCGATCGATCACGGCGACGGCGTCGTCAGCTCGATCGAGCCGGTCGACGCCGCCGTGGCAGCCGGCGACGCGGTGCGGGCCGGCGAGCCCGTCGCGACGGTGGCGACCGGCGGTCACTGCGACGGCGAGTGCATCCACCTCGGCGTTCGGGTGCACGGCGAGTACGTGTCGCCCCTGCGGTGGTTCGGCGGCGTGCCGCGCGCGGTGCTCCTGCCGATGACTGGATGACGCCTCGTCAGGCCCGCGGGTGCGCCGTGCGGTAGGTCTGCTTGAGTCGCTCGGCCGAGACGTGCGTGTAGATCTGGGTCGTGCCGAGGCTCGCGTGTCCGAGGAACTCCTGCACGGCACGGAGGTCGGCACCGCCGTCGAGCAGGTGGGTCGCCGCGCTGTGCCGGAACGCGTGCGGCCCCGCCGGGCCGGAACCGGGCAGGTCGGCCAGGAGCCCGGCGACGAGTCGGTGCACGCTGCGGACACCGAGTCGTGCGCCACGCACGCCCACGAACAGCGGCCGCACCCCGCCCGCAGGAGTCGGGGCGCCGTCGCCGGCCGCGGCACGGAGCAGCGCGGGGCGGGCCGTCTCGAGGTAGCGGTCGAGCGCGGCGGCGGCCGGTGCGCCGTACGGCACGACGCGTTCCTTCGACCCCTTGCCCGTGACGCGGACCGTCCGGTTGCCGCGATCGACGTCGTCGACGTCGAGCCCGACGAGCTCCGAGACGCGGAGCCCGCAGGCGTAGAGCAGTTCGATCACGGCGAGATCGCGGAGCGGAACCGGGTCTCCCGTCGCGGCTCGCAGCTGCATCCCGTCGAGCAGGCTCGCGACCGCGGGTGCCGCGACGACCCGGGGCAGCGTGCGCTTGGCTCGGGGCGCGCGCAGGCGCGCGGCCGGATCGGCCGGGAGCGCGCCCGTGCGTTCGAGCCAGGCGCAGAACCCCCGGGCGGATGCCGCGCGCCGGGCGACGGTCGTCCGGGCGAGCCCGCGCTCGGTCGCCGCCCAGAGCCAGTCGCGCAGCAGGTCGAGGTCGAGGCCCTCGATCCCGGTCGCGGATCGCTCCTCCGCGAACCGGGCCAGGTCGGCGAGGTCGGAGCCGTAGGCCGCCGCGGTGTGCTCGGAGTAGCCGCGCTCGAGGCGCACGTGCTCGAGATAGGCCTCCACGGCGGCATCCATGCCCGACCGCCCGGCGCCGACGGGCGACAGGCCCCCCGTCGTGCCGGCCCGCGCCGGTTCAGCCATCCGTCACCCATTCGCGCTTGCGCGAGAAGCGATCGAGGCGTCCCTCCTCGTCGAGCGCTTCGACCTCTGCCAGGAACTGCTCGCCGAAGCTCGTGATCTCGCCGAACGTGCCGACCGGGACCACCGAGCTCACGACCGCGTCGTCGAAGCAGTGGACGAGGGAGAAGGACCTGCCGCCGTCGATGCCGACGAGGTGCCGCGCCGGCGCGGAGAGGTCCATCGTGTACGCCAGCGAACCGGCGACGGAGACGGGGACCCCGGCGAACGTGCCCTGCGTCGGGTAGTGGAGGTGGCCGCCGAGGATCGCGCGGACGTCGCGGTCGCGGAGCACCTCTGCGAGCTCGTCCTGCCTGCGGAGTTCGAGCACGTCCATCAACGCCAGCGGCGTGGCGATCGGTGCGTGGTGGAGCGCGAGGATCGTGCCGTTGGGGGCAGGCTCCGCGAGCACGGCGTCGAGCCAGTCCAGGGTCTCCGCCTCGAGGATGCCGTGGTGGTAGCCGGGCACGCTCGAGTCGACGGCCACGACGCGGAGGCCGTCGACGTCGATGATCTGGTTGACGGGGCCGTCGTCGCCGCTCTCGTCGCCGAGCAGGACCCGTCGGAACGGCTCGCGCTCGTCGTGGTTGCCCATGACCCAGATCAGCTGGGCACCGGTCACCTCGGCGACGGGTTCGAGCGTGGCGCGGACGCGACGATACGCGTCCTCCTCGCCGAGGTCGGCGACGTCGCCGCTGACGAGGATCGCGTCGAGCCCGCCGACCATCCGGGAGAGCTGCTCGGCCGCGCGGTCGAGGTTGGTGACGGTGTCCGCACGCCCGCCGAGCGGCGCCCCGCCCTCGAGGAGATGCGTATCGCTGAGGTGCGCGATCACGTGACGTGCCGCGGGGTACCTGCCGAGTCGAGGGTGATCCATGTGTACCTCCGCGGCCAGCCTAGAACCACGAGCCCCGTCGCACCGAGGCCTCATCCGGGGGGTCGTCGAACCCAGCCCTCCCCGGACCGGGCTGCGAGGCCCGTGGCGTCCAGCGCGCCGAGTGCGCCCATGACCGCGCCCGGGGTCAGGCCCGTGTCACGGACGAGCTCGCCGATGGCACGTGCTCGGCGGGTCCCGAGTGCGTCGAGCACGCGCCGCTCGGCCGAGGTGAGCACCTCGAGCGCGCGCGGCAGCGCCGCCTCGGCCGCGCCGCCGCTGCCGTCGTCTTCGCCGCCGACGCTCGCGCCTGCGGCGACGGACGCGACGAGTTCGGCCATCTGCGCGGCATTCGTCACGCACACGGCGTCGAACTCGCGCAACAGCCGGTGACACCCGGCGGAGGCGGGGCTCGTGACCGGGCCGGGCACCGCCCCGAGCGGGCGCCCGAGCGCCGCCGCGTGACCCGCCGTGTTGAGCGAACCCGAGCGCATCCCCGCCTCGAGCACGACGGTCGCGTGGGAGGAGGCGGCGATCAACCGGTTGCGCTGCAGGAAGCGCCAGCGCGTTGGCGCGGCTCCGCATGCGAGTTCGGAGACGACCACACCCGTCTCGACGATCCGGCCGAGGAGCGTCTCGTGCCCGGCGGGATAGAAGCGGTCGACGCCGCCGGCGAGGAACGCCACCGTCGTTCCGGCCGCCGCGAGCGCCGCCCGGTGCGCGGTGCCGTCGATCCCGTACGCGCCGCCGGAGACGACGGCGAGCCCGCGATCGACGAGGCCGGCAGCCGCCTCGACGGCGACATGCTCGCCGTACCCCGTTGCGGCCCGGGCGCCCACGAGGGCGAGGGAGGGCCGCTCGGTGAGCGCGGAGGGTCGACCGCGCACCCACAGCGCGAGAGGCGCGTGCGCCCTGAGATCGTCGACTCCGGCCGGCCAGTCGGCGTCACCCGGAAGAAGCAGCCGTGCGCCGACGCGCGCCGCCTGCGCGATCGAGCGCGCGAACGCGTCCTCGTCGAGTCGCGGCCTCCAGCGTGCGAGCCCGGCGGCGACCTCGCGCGCGCTCGGCGCATCTGACGGGCCGAGGCCGTCGGCGGCCTGCGCAGCGATGACGGTCCCCGACCGACCCTCCAGCAGCGCGTTCGCCGCACCGCCGACGCCGAGCGCACCGACGAGCCGGCCGAGCACGCCGTCGCCGGGCTCGGAGACGAAGCCGAGCAGCGCCGTGGCGACCGACTCGACGGGAGCGCTCGACGCGGAATCCTCGGTCGCCGCGGCCGGCCTGACCGTGGCGAGCGCGTCACCCAGGCGATGTGCGAGTTCGCTCAGGGTGCCGGCGCTCATGCCGCCGCGCCCATGCGCATCGCGAGCGCCCGACCGACGTGCTCGCCGGTCGGCCGTTCGACACCGTCGAGGTCGGCGATCGTCCACGCGACCTTCAGCACGCGGTCGTAGCCGCGCATCGTGACGCCGCCCCGCTCCAACGAGAGGTCGAGTGCGCGTGTCGCGGTCGAGCCGGGATGCAGGCCGCCCTCGCCGCGCAGCCACGGTCCCGGCATCTCGGCGTTGGTGCGCCACGGGGTGCCGGCGAGGCGCCGAGCGGCCGCGGCACGGGCACGCACGACCTTCTCGCGCGCTTCGCGCGAGGTCACCGGCGGGCTCGCGCCGGGGTCGCGGACGCGATCGCGATCCATCATCAGCTTCGTCGGGGTGACGCGGTGGACCCACAACCGCAGGTCGACCCGATCCAGCAGCGGTCCGGAGATGCGCGCGAAGTAGCGGCGCTTGGTGGCCGGCGGACAGGCGCACCCCTCGTCGGGCGAGTCGCCGCCCCCGCACGGGCACGGGTTGGCCGCGAGGACGAGCTGGAACCGCGCGGGGAAAGTCGCGACCGAGTTCGCCCGGTGGATGCTGATCCGGCCCGACTCGAGCGGCTGGCGGAGCGCGTCGAGCACCCTGGCGGGGAACTCGGGAGCCTCGTCGAGGAAGAGGACGCCGTGCGACGCGCGGGCCGCGGCTCCCGGGCGGATGACCCGGCTCCCGCCGCCGACCATTGCCGCGGAACTCGCAGTGTGATGCGGTGACTCGAAGGGCGGTCGCACCGACAGCGTCTCGCCGACGGGGTGCCCGGCGAGCGAGCGCAGCGAGGCCACCTCGAGCGCTGCCTCGGCCGAGAGATCGGGCAGGATGCCGGGCAGTCGCGACGCGAGCATGGTCTTGCCCGCGCCAGGCGGGCCCGTGAGGAGCAGGTGGTGACCGCCGGCCGCCGCGACGAGCAGGGCCTCGATCGGCTCCTCGCCGCCGATGACGTCGGCGAGGTCGCCCTCGGGCACCGGTGCGGCGACCGCCGTGATGGCGGCGTCGTGCGGTTCGACCGCTGCTCCGAGCCGGACCGGCTCGGGCCCGGGGCGCCCGCCGTGCCGCACGACCGCCTCTCGGAGCGTCGCCACGGCGACGATCTCGACACCGGGCACGAGTCGCGCCTCTGCCGCGTTCGCCACTGGCACCATGACCCGCTCGTGGCCGGCTCGCACCGCGGCGTGCACGGCGGGGAGGATGCCGTGCGTCGGGCGCAGGCGACCGTCGAGTCCGAGTTCGCCGAGGTGCACGAACCGGGACACGGACTGCGCGTCGACCGTGCCGGCCGCAGCCAGGCAGGACATCGCGATCGCGAGGTCGAAGGCCGAGCCGTGCTTGGGCAGTGCGGCGGGCGAGAGGTTGACCGTGAGGCGACGTGCCGGCAGGGCGCAGCCTGCGTTCGTGGCGGCGGAGCGCACGCGCTCGCGGGCCTCGCCGAGCGCGGTGTCGGGCAGCCCGATGATGACGAAGGCCGGGAGCTGGCTGGAGAGGTCGGCCTCGACCTCGACGACCGATCCCGCGAGTCCGACGAGCGCGATGGCCCGGGTCCGTGCGACGGGCATCAGGCGATCCCCTCGAGGTGCTCGACGACGGCGGGCGCCTCGGCGGGCGCGTGCACCGCGACGGCGTCGATGCGGATCTGCGCGGTCGGGTGGTCGTGCTCCTCGCACCAGGCGAGCGCGAGTCGGCGCAGTCGCGCCAGCTTCTGCGCCGTGATCGCCTCGAACGGGTGACCGAACGCCGGTCCGGTGCGGGTCTTCACCTCGACGAAGACGGTGCAGTCGCCGTCGCGCAGCACGAGGTCGACCTCGCCGTGCGGGCAGCGCCAGTTGCGGTCGACGACGCGCATGCCGCGCGCCTCGAGGTGCTCGGCCGCGACCAGTTCGCCGCGTCGACCGAGTTCGATGTTGTGGGCCATGGCCCCAGCGTCGCGGCCCTGCGCGGACCCGTCGGCAGCCCGCTGCCGACCCGTGACCGGAGCCGCCGATTCCACGTCGGTGGAGGACGGCTCGCCGAGCCGCTACTCCTCGAGCGCGAGGTCCTTCGGCAGCTCGAACTCGCGCGTCGCGAGCTCCTCGACGTTGACGTCCTTGAAGGTCAGCACGCGCACCGACTTCACGAAGCGGTCGGCGCGGTAGACGTCCCAGACCCAGACGTCCTTCATCGAGAGCTCGAAGTAGAAATCGTGCTCGGTGTCGCGGCGCACCAGTTCGACCTCGTTCGCGAGGTAGAAGCGCCGCTCGGTCTCGACCACGTACTTGAACTGCGAGACGATGTCGCGGTACTCGCGGTACAGCGCGAGCTCCACTTCACGGTCGTAGTCGTCGAACTCGTCCTCATCCATCGTGGATCATCCTACTTCGAGGTCGAACAGCGACGGTGCCGGTTCGGGCGACCGGTCGTGCAGCCACGTTCGCCGGTGCAGCGCGCTCGGCCCGTGCTCGGCGATCGCGGCGAAGTGCGCGGCGCTCGAGTAGCCCTTGTTCTCGTGCCAGTGGTAGAGCGGCGTCTCGTCGTGCGCCCGTCGCATGCCGCGGTCGCGGTGCACCTTGGCGATGACGGATGCCGCGGACACCGACGCGCAGTCGCGGTCGGCCTTGATGCGCGTGATGACCTGCGCCCGGTGCTCGATGGACTGGCTGAGCCAGTCGTAGTTGCCGTCGAGCACCAGCGGTGCGCCGGCGACGAGCGCGCGATCGACGCCGAGGGCGGCGAACGCCCGGGCGCCCGCGAGGCCGAGGCACGCCATGATGCCGAGGCGATCGATCTCGTCGGCGCTGGCCTCGCCGACCGCCGACGCGAGGACCCACGACGCCGCACGCGGAGCGAGCAGTTCTCGCTTCGGTTCGGGGAGGAGCTTCGAGTCGCGCAGGCCCGCCGGCATCCGCTTCACGGTCGCGTCGATGACGACGATGCCGACCGTCACCGGCCCCGCGAGCGCCCCGCGACCGACCTCGTCGCACGCGAGCACCACGGGTGCCCCTCCGGCCAGCAGGTCGCGCTCGAACCGCAGCGTCGGCACCCCGGCGGGCGGCACGTCAGCCAGCCGCCTCGTCGACGCCCGCGAACACCTCGGGGTAGTTGTCGAGCCAGGCCCAGTTCGAGATGGGCCAGCTCACGACCACGGCGCGGCCGACGACGTTCTCGATCGGCACGAAGCCCTCGAGCGGCGTCTCGGTGTTGTAGCGGGAGTCCTTGGAGTTGTACCGGTTGTCGCCCATGACCCAGAGCGAGTCGTCGGGCACCGTGACATCGAAGTCGTCGCGCGAGACCTTCGTCTCGCCGGGCGGAAGCGCGACGTACGGCTCGTCGAGCGGCACGCCGTTGACCGTCATCTGGCCGAGCGCGTTGCAGCACGCGACCTGGTCGCCGGGCAGGCCGACGACGCGCTTGACGAGGTGGTCGTTCGAGTCGGGCGCCGACAGGCCGACGAACGCGAGGAACCCGTCGACGACCGCCACGAGCGGCGGGCGCGCCTCGTCGGCGCGCGCGGGCAGCCATCCGCCCGGGTCCTTGAACACGACGACGTCGCCGTGCTCGATCGGCGTGACCTCGGGCACGAGTTGGTTGACGATGATGCGGTCGTCCTGCATCAGCGTCTCCTCCATCGACTGCGACGGGATGAAGAACGACCGGATCAGGAACGTCTTGATGAGGAACGAGACGAGCACGGCGACCAGGAAGATCACCACCAGGTCGCGGAGGAACAGCAGGGTGCTCCGGCGGCGCGACGACGCCCCGGAGGTGGCGCGTTCGTCGCGCTCAGTACGTGTGTCTTCAGTCATGAAACGGCTCGAGCTCCCCGCCCCAGTCTAGGGGTGAGGAGCTCGAGCGGATGACGCGTTCGGAACGGCGCGCGGCCGATCAGTTCTCGCGCTTCTCCTTGATCTTCGCCTTCTTGCCGCGGAGCTCGCGCAGGTAGTAGAGCTTGGCGCGACGGACGTCACCGCGGGTGACGACCTCGATGTGGTCGATCACCGGCGAGTGGACCGGGAACTTGCGCTCGACGCCCACCTGGAAGCTGATCTTCCGGACGGTGAAGGTCTCGCGCACGCCCTCGCCCGAGCGGCCGATGACGACGCCCTGGAAGACCTGGATGCGCGAGCGGGTGCCTTCGATGATGTTGACGTGCACCTTGACGGTGTCGCCCGGGCGGAAGTCCGGGATGTCCGAGCGGAGGCTCGCGGCGTCGACGTGGTCGAGGATGTGCATGATGGTTCGCTCTCTGCGCCCGCCACCGGTCGAACGCGGATCTGATTGGAAGAAGAGTTCGGCGCCGTTCGCGCGATCACTCGCGACGTGCGGGCTCCCCGGAGGCAGAGCCATGCGACGGCACAAACAACCATTCTGCCAGATCGGGTCGCTCCCGGCCAAAAGCGGTGAACGGATGCCTCGCTGCGGCGCCGCGCGGAACGCGGGAGGGTCAGCCCTGCCGCTCCTCCCAGTGCCGCTCCTCGCGGATCACGATGACCTCGCCGGCGTCGTCGGCCGGCGCGCGTCGGGCGTCGCCGCCGACGCCCTGCGGCGAGGAGCCCTCGGCGACCAGTCGCTCGTATTCGTCCATCGTCGCGCGGACGCGCCGCGCGCCGTCGCGGAGGAGCCGCCAGACCGCGTACCAGAACGCGGCGATGCCGCCGACCATGGCGAGGACGGCGAAGGTGATGCCGGTCGGGCCGTAGAACCCCGCGGCGATGATGAGCAGGTGCCAGGCGCCGAGCACTGCGACATCCGACCAGGCCACTGCACGGTCGCGACGCACGTCGGGCCGCGCGGCCACGAGCAGGGCGACGACGCCGAGCATGACGAACGCGACGGGAGTGGCGAACATCAGGCCGAGCACGCCCCAGCCGCTCGAGCCGAAGATCGCGTAGCCGATGAGCAGCCACACCGGGAGCACGATCGCGGCGGCGAACTGCCACCGGTGGAACCCGCGTCGGATGAGCATGCGCCCAGCGTACTTCCGGTGACTGGGGGACGGCCGGGTGTTCACTCAGGGCGGAGCCGCCAGAATGGGATGCGGAGAGGATGAGCGTGATCGAACTGAGGACCCCCGCCGAGATCGAGGAGATGCGTCCCGCGGGCCGCTTCGTCGCCAGCGTGCTGGAGGCGACGTCGAAGGCCGCGGCCGTCGGCGTGAACCTGCTGGAGCTCGACGCGCTCGCGCACGAGATGATCCGGAAGGCCGGCGCCGAGAGCTGCTACATCGACTACCACCCGTCGTTCGGCGCGAGCCCGTTCGGCAAGGTGATCTGCACGTCGGTGAACGACGCCGTCCTGCACGGCCTCCCCCACGACTACCGGCTGAAGGACGGCGACCTGCTGAGCCTCGACTTCGCCGCGTCGGTCGACGGCTGGGTCGCCGACTCGGCCGTCTCGATCGTCGTCGGCACGCCGCGCGAGGAGGACCTCCGCCTCATCGACACGACGCAGCGCGCGCTCGACGCCGGCATCGCCGCCGCCCGCGCGGGCAACCGCATCGGCGACATCTCGCGCGCCATCGCCGACGTCGCCAAGGCCGAGGGCCTCTCGATCAACACCGACTTCGGCGGGCACGGCGTGGGCCGCACCATGCATGGCGACCCGCACATCCCGAACAACGGGCGCCCGGGTCGCGGGCTGCCGCTGAAGCCCGGACTCGTCGTGGCGATCGAGCCGTGGTTCCTGCACCGGACCGACCGGATCTTCACCGACCCCGACGGCTGGACCCTGCGGAGCGTCGACGGCTCGCGCGGTGCGCACTCCGAGCATACGGTCGCGATCACCGACGGCGACCCGATCGTGCTCACGCAGCGCGGCTGACGGCTCCCCGCACTCTCAGTCGTCGAACTCCACCTGGATCATCCCGCCGACGACCCGCGTGCGGTAGGTGCGGAGCCCCAGCGACGGATCGGTGAAGCACTCCCCCGTGCCGAGGTCGTAGACCTCCTTGTGCAGCGGTGAGGCGATCGTCGGCCGGTCGCCGCGCGAGCCCACGATGCCGCGCGCCATGACCGGCGCGCCCGTGTGCGGGTCGTGGTGGTCGACTGCGTACACCTCGTCGCCGTCGACCCGCACGAGTGCGACCATCCGGGCGCCGACGAGTGCGACCTCGCCCCACCCGGGTTCGAGGTCGGCGACCCCGCAGGCGGGGACCCAGTCGGTCGTGAGTTCGATGGTCGACGTCATGTGCGGCTTCCTCTCCTCGGTGACGGCGACGCTACGGGCCGCATGTTTCACCGGTCGCGCCGGCGGTGTTTCGCACGGGTGAAACCCCCCTCACACGACGCACGGCGTCATGCAAGGTCTCCGAGCAGTTGTGTTACGGCCCCGAAACAGGAGCGAAACCGCGTCGCCGTACGCTCGCCGGCAACCCAGGACCGGAGGAGCCATGAACGACACCGAGATCGACGCCGTCGCCCCGCGCGACGTCCTCGTCGTCGGCGGCGGGCCCGCCGCCCACCGACTGGCCGACAGCCTGCACGCCCGCGACGGCGGCCGCACGCTCCGCGTGACCGTCGTCGCCGACGAGGTGCACGCGCCGTACGACCGCGTCGCGCTGAGCACCCGGCTCGCCGACACCGCGGCCGACCTCGCCCTGCCCCCGACGCCCTGGACCGTCGGCTCGGTGCGCCTGCTCACGGGCGAGCGCGTGACCGACGTGGATGCCGCGGCCGGCGTCGCGACGACGGCGAACGGCCTGGAGCTCCGCTTCGACGAGCTCGTGCTCGCGACCGGCTCGAGCGCACCCGTGCCGGCGATCCCGGGCAGCGAGCACATCCGCGTGTACCGCACGATCGACGACGTCGACGCGCTCGTCGCGGAGACGCAGGGCCTCGCCGAGCGCCTCGGCCGCACCCCGCGCGTGGTCGTGGCCGGTGGGGGCCTGCTCGGCCTCGAGGCCGCGGGCGGCCTCGCGAAGCTCGGCGCGCACGCCGCGATCGTGCATTCCGGCTCCTGGCTGATGTCGGCGCAGCTCGACGAGGGCGCGGGCCGCGCCCTCGGGCGCATCATCGCCGGCCAGGGCATCGACCTGCACCTCGGGGTCCGCCCCGCGAAGGTGCTCACCGGCAGCGGCGGCGTCGTGGGGGTGGAGCTCACCGACGACCGCCGCGTCGACGCCGATCTCGTCGTGTTCGCGATCGGGATCACGCCACGCGACGAGCTGGCTCGGGCGATGGGGCTCGAGCTCGGACCGCGCGGCGGCGTCGCGATCGACACGGGCTGCGCGGCATCCGTCCCGCACGTCTGGGCGATCGGCGAGGTCGCGAGCTTCGAGGGCCGCTGCACCGGCCTCGTCGCCCCCGCGAACGCGATGGCCGAGGTCGTCGCCGACCGCCTGCTGGGCGGCGCGGCCGAGTTCACCACGGTCGACGACGCGACGAAGCTGAAGCTCGCGGGCGTCGACGTCGCGAGCTTCGGCGACGCGCTCGCGCGCACCGACCAGGCCCTCGAGATCGTGTACGCCGACCCGGCACGCGGCATGTACCAGAAGCTCGTCATGACGGATGACGCGAAGACCCTGCTCGGCGGGATCTTCGTGGGCGACGCCTCGCCGTACGCCTCGCTCCGGCCGCTCCTCGGCACCGAGCTGTCGGGCGAGCCGGCCGCGTACCTGTCGGCGTCGGGCATGGAGGCGCCCGCGGGCGACGAGCTCCCGGCATCCGCCCTCGTCTGCGCCTGCAACAACGTCGCCGCCGGCACGATCCGCGACGCGGTGAACGGCCCGCACGCGGAGCACCAGGAGGGGTGCGCCGAGCTCGGACCGCTCAAGGCCTGCACCCGCGCGGGCACCCAGTGCGGCTCGTGCGTGCCGCTCGTGAAGAAGCTGCTCGAGGCCGAGCTGAAGAAGTCGGGGCAGGCCGTCTCGCGCGCGCTGTGCGAGCACTTCCCGATCTCGCGGCAGGAGATCTTCGAGTCCGTCCGGGTGCTCGAGCTCGGATCGTTCGAGGAGATCATCGGCCGGCTCGGCACCGGGCGCGGCTGCGACGTGTGCAAGCCCGTCGTCGCGTCGGTGCTCGCCGCCCAGCACGGCTCGTACATCCTCGACGGCGGCCGCGGCGGCCTGCAGGACACGAACGACCGGGCGATGGCGAACATGCAGAAGGACGGCACGTACTCGGTCGTGCCGCGCATCCCGGCCGGCGAGATCACGCCGCAGAAGCTCGCCGTGATCGCGCAGGTCGCCACCGACTTCGGGCTCTACACGAAGATCACGGGCGGCCAGCGGATCGACCTGTTCGGCGCCCGGCTCGACCAGCTCCCCGACATCTGGAAGCAGCTCATCGACGCCGGGTTCGAATCGGGGCAGGCGTACGGCAAGGCGCTGCGGAACGTGAAGAGCTGCGTCGGGTCGACCTGGTGCCGATACGGGGTGCAGGACTCGGTCGCGATGGCGATCCGCCTCGAGCTCCGATACCGGGGGCTGAGGTCGCCGCACAAGCTGAAGTTCGGGGTCTCGGGCTGCGCGCGCGAGTGCGCCGAGGCGCGCGGCAAGGACGTCGGCGTGATCGCCACCGACCAAGGTTGGAACCTCTACGTCGGCGGCAACGGCGGCTTCCAGCCGACGCACGCGCAGCTGCTCGCGAGCGACCTCGACGACGAGACGCTCATCCGGTACATCGACCGCTACATGATGTACTACATCCGCACCGCCGACCGGCTGCAGCGCACCGCCCGGTGGATCGAGGACATCGAGGGCGGCCTCGACCACGTGCGCGACGTCGTCGTCCACGACTCGCTGGGCCTCGCCGACGAGCTCGAGGCGGCGATGGCGACGCACGTCGACACGTACGAGGACGAGTGGGCGGCCACCCTCGCCGACCCCGAGCGGCTGCGCCGCTTCCGGCCCTTCGTGAACGCCCCCGACCCCGACGACCCCGACGCCGCGGCGGTCTCGGCGCTCGCGCGCGTCGAGGAGCGCGGCCAGCTCCGTCCGGCCCGGCCCGACGAGATCGCCCGCGGCGAGGCGGTCCTCGTCGCCGGCCCCACGATCCCGGTCCGGGGGGCCGACGCGTGACCGGGCGCGTGACCCTCGTGGGCGGCGGGCCCGGGCGGGAGGAACTGCTCACCGTGGCAGCCGTCCGGGCACTCGGCTCGGCGGACGTCGTGCTGTACGACCGGCTCGCACCGCACGCGCGCCTGGCCGAGCTCGCTCCCGACGCCGAGCTCGTCGACGTCGGCAAGCAGCCCGGCCACCACGCGCTGCCGCAGGAGGAGATCGAGGCGCTCCTCGTCGCGCACGCGCTCGCGGGCCGGAACGTCGTGCGCCTGAAGGGCGGCGACCCGTACGTGTTCGGACGCGGCGGCGAGGAGGTGCTCGCGTGCCACCGGGCCGGCGTGCCGGTCGAGGTCCTCCCGGGCGTGACGAGCGCGGTCGCGGTGCCCGGCGCTGCCGGCATCCCCCTCACGCACCGCGGCATCAGCCGCCTCTTCACGGTCGTCTCCGGGCACGCGCCCCTCAGCGACGACGAGCTCCGGCACCTCGCCGGCCTCGGCGGCACGATCGTCGTGCTCATGGGCGTGGGAACGTTGCCGCAGCTCGCCGCAGGCCTCGCGCGCCACGGCATGGCCGGCTCGATGCCGGTCGCGATCATCGAGCGCGGGTTCCGCTGCGACCAGCGCACGACGGTCGCCGACCTCTCGGGCATCGTGTCCGCGGCCGGACTCGCCGGCGTGAGCTCGCCCGCGGTGATCGTCGTCGGCGAGGTGGTCCGCCTCGCGCACGACGGCGACCGCACCGCGGCCGAGCTGATGGAGCGCGCGGCCGGCTTCGCGGCGGTGGGCACATGACCGACCAGGTCGAGGCGACGATCGGGTTCCGGCCCGACCAGCTCGAGGGGTTCCGGATCGGCGTGACGAGCGACCGCCGTTCCGCGGACCTCATCGACGCGTTCGTGCGCCGCGGCGCCCAGGTCGTGCACGCGCCGACCATCCGCATGGCGAACGCGAGCTCCGACGAACCCGTGATCGCCGACACGCGCGCGATCATCGAGGCCCGCCCCGACGTGCTGCTCGCGACGACCGCGTACGGTGTGCGCCGCTGGTTCGAGGTGGCGGATGCCGCGGGGCTCGGCGACGAGCTCCTGTGCGCGCTCGGGCGCACGGCCATCCTGGTCCGCGGCCCCAAGGCGCGCGGCGGCATCCGCGCGGCCGGGCTCGACGACGTCGGCATGAGCGCCGAGGAGACGACCGAGTCGCTGATCGACGAGGTGCTCGCGACGCACCCGGCGGGCCTCACCGTCGCGGTGCAGCTGCACGGCTACCTGCCGCCGGAGGCCCTCGACCGCCTCCGCGACGCGCACGATCGCGTCCTCACCGTGGAGCCGTACCGCTGGATCGACCCCGATCTCACGGACGAGCGCGTGGACCGCCTGATCGAGGCCGCCTGCACGGGCGGCCTCGATTGCATCACGTTCACGAGCGCGCCCGCCGTGCACGCGCTCCTCATGGCCGCCGAGGCCCGGGGTCGCTACGACGACCTCGTCGACGCGATGCGCGGACCGGTGGTCGCCGCGACCGTCGGACCCGTGACCTCCGCCCCGCTCGTCGCGGCAGGGATCCACCCCCTCCAGCCCGACCGGTTCCGGATGGGCGCCATGATCCGGCAGGTGTGCGAGCACCTCGAGGACACGCGCGTCGTCCGGCTCGAGACGCAGCACGGCGCGCTCGCACTGCGCGGTTCGGTCGTCGAGGTGCGCGGACGCCGCGTGGCCCTGCCGCCCGTCGCGCTCTCGATCCTCCGGCCGCTCGTCCAGGCCCGGGGGTCGGTCGTCGCCCGCGACCGCCTCGCCGCGGGCATGCCGGGCACCGCCGACGAGCACGCGCTCGAGGTCGCGCTGAGCCGCCTGCGTCAGACCCTCGGCGTGCCCGGCCTCATCTCGACTGTGGTCAAGCGCGGCTACCGGATCGACGTCTGACCATGACCTCACATCGGCCGTCGGAGGAGGTGAGCAGGTGGGAACACGAAGTTCACCACCCGCGCCGGTCGGGGAAACACGGCGTGGATAGCGTCGCCTCACCAGCTCGACGAGAGCCCGACTTCCACCGGAGGCAACGATGACCGAGACCCTGTCCGCCCCCACGGCAGCGGCCCCCGCGGCCCCTGCCACGCACGCGCCGCCCGTCGGCGCGATCACCCGCCGCCCGGGCCGTTGGATCGACGGCTGGGACCCCGAGAACCACGTCCAGTGGGAGGGCGAGGGCCGGCGGATCGCCGCCCGCAACCTCCGCTGGTCGATCTTCGCCGAGTTCCTCGGCTTCGTCGTGTGGCAGCTCTGGTCGATCGTCGTGGTCGCGCTCCCGGCCGCCGGGTTCGCGTTCGACACGGGCCAGGTGTTCTGGCTCATCTCGATCCCCGCACTCGTGGGCGCGACGCTCCGCATCCCCTACACCTTCATGGTCCCCCGCTTCGGCGGCCGCAACTGGACGATCGTCTCGGCGGGCCTGCTGCTCATCCCGGCGATCAGTCTCGCGATCGCGGTTGCGAACCCCGAGACGCCCTTCGGCGTGATGCTCGCGATCGCGGCGCTCGCCGGCTTCGGCGGCGGCAACTTCGCCAGCTCCATGGCGAACATCACCTACTTCTACCCCCAGCGCGAGAAGGGCTGGGCGCTCGGCCTGAACGCCGCGGGCGGCAACCTCGGGGCGTCCGTCGCGCAGTTCGTGGTGCCGATCGCGATCACGATCGGCGCGGCCGTCACGCTGAACCTCCCGCTCGCGGGCTGGATCTGGGTGCCGTTCATCCTCATCGCGATGGTCGGTGCGGCGCTCCGCATGGACAACCTCTCGAACGCGAAGGCGGATGTCGCGGCCTCCCTCGCCGCGCTGAAGGAGCCGCACCTGTGGATCCTCGCCGTGCTCTACATCGGCACGTTCGGCTCGTTCATCGGGTTCGCGGGCGTCTTCCCGAAGCTCATCGCCGACCAGTTCCCCGACTTCTCCGCGTTCCACGTCGGCTCGGCGACCCTGTCGCTCGCGTTCATGGGTGCGCTCGTCGGCTCGCTCGCCCGCCCGTACGGCGGCCGTCTCGCCGACCGGTTCGGCGGCACGCAGATCACGATCGCCGCGTTCGCGGTGATGGCGCTCGGGGCACTCGCCGTGGTCTGGACGCTGCCGCTCGGCAACTTCTGGCTCTTCCTCGGCCTCTTCCTCGTGCTCTTCACGGCATCGGGCGTCGGCAACGGCTCGACCTACCGGATGATTCCGACGGTGTTCGCCCTCCGTGCGGGTGCGCAGAACGCGCACGAGTCGGCCGGCGACGTGAGCTCGCAGCGGAAGGCGGCCGCGGCGCTCGGCATCATCTCCTCCGTCGGCGCCTACGGCGGCTTCGTGATCCCGCAGCTGCTCGGCCTCTCGAAGACGACGTTCGGCGACTACACGACGGGCCTCAGCTGGTTCGTGTGGGCGTACGCCGTGATGCTCCTCATCACCGCGGGCGTCTACCTGACCCTCTCCAAGCGGTCCGGACACCGGATCTGACCCGGGCGGGCCGGGCGACCTCACCGCCCGGCCCGCTCGCCCCCACCCCCCCACCGACACGCACCCCAGGAGGACGAGATGGCAGCCGAGACCCACTGCCCCTACTGCGCCCTCCAGTGCGCGATGACCCTGACGCCGACGGATGCCGCGGCCGCGCCGGCCGTACAGGGCGCCGCCCCGGCGGCGCCCGTGACGGTCGCGGGTCGCGACTTCCCCACCAATCGCGGCGGGCTCTGCAAGAAGGGCTGGACCTCCGCGGAACTGCTGGCCGCACCTTCGCGGCTGACGTCGCCGCTCGTGCGCGACGCCGACGGGGTGCTGCGGGAGACCACGTGGGACGCGGCCCTCGACCTCGTGGCCGGGCGGCTCCGCGGCATCCGCTCGGAGCACGGCGCCGACGCCGTCGGCGTCTTCGGCGGCGGCGGGCTCACGAACGAGAAGGCGTACCTGCTCGGCAAGTTCGCCCGGCTCGCCCTCGGCACGAGCCGCATCGACTACAACGGCCGGTACTGCATGTCGTCGGCCGCAGCGGCGGGCAACCGCGCCTTCGGCATCGACCGGGGGCTGCCCTTCCCGCTGACCGACCTCGACGACTCCGAGACGATCCTCCTGCTCGGCACCAACGTCGCCGAGACCATGCCGCCGTTCATCGGCCACCTCACCGGGGCGCAGGCGGCGGGCGGGCTCGTCGTCGTCGACCCGAGACGCACGGCGACCGCGCGTCTCACCGACGACGGGCAGGGCCTGCACGTGCAGCCGGCGCCGGGCACCGACCTGATGCTGCTCCTCGGCCTCGCCCATGTCGTCATCGCCGAGCGGCTCGTCGACGACGCGTACGTCTCCGCTCGCACGACCGGGTTCGCCGCACTCCGGAGGAGCGTCGCGCAGTGGTGGCCCGAGCGCGTGCAGTCGGTCACGGGCGTGCCCGCCGCGACGATCCGGGCCATCGCCCGCCGCCTCGCGTCGGGCGGGCGGACGTACATCCTCACCGGGCGCGGCGTCGAGCAGCACGTCGACGGCACCGACACCGCGACCGCCGCGATCAACCTCGCGCTGCTGCTGGGCCTCCCCGGCCGCCCCGGAAGCGGCTACGGGACCCTCACCGGCCAGGGCAACGGCCAGGGCGGCCGCGAGCACGGGCAGAAGTGCGACCAGCTGCCCGGGTACCGCAAGATCACCGATCCGGCCGCGCGCGCCCACGTCGCCCGGGTCTGGGGCGTCGAGCCGTCCGAGATCCCCGGGCCCGGGCTGCCGGCGATCGAGCTCCTCGGCTCGCTCGGCCGGCCCGACGGCGTGCGGGCGCTGCTGGTGCACGGATCGAACCTCGTCGTCTCCTCCCCGAACGTCGCCGAGGTGCGACGCGGCATCGAGCGCCTCGACCTCCTCGTCGTGTGCGACTTCGTGCTCTCCGAGACGGCCGCGCTCGCCGACGTCGTGCTCCCCGTCCTGCAGTGGGCCGAGGAGGAGGGCACGATGACGAACCTCGAGGGACGAGTCATCCGTCGCCGCCCGGCGCTCGCACCGCCGCCCGGCGCACGCGACGAGCTCTGGCTCCTGCACGAGCTCGCGAGCCGGCTCGGCTCGACCGCGCGGTTCGACACCGACCCCGAGGCGGTCTTCGAGGAACTGCGCCTCGCCTCCGAGGGCGGCATCGCCGACTACTCGGGCATCGACTACGCGCTGCTCGACTCCGGCGCCGAGGCCTTCTGGCCGTTCCCGCGCGGCGGCGAGGGCAGCCCGCGACTCTTCGCGGAGCGGTTCCACCACGAGGACGGGCTCGCCCGCCTGGTCGCCGTCGCACCGCGAACCGGCGCCCGTCCGGCACCGTCGCCGGACGAGCTGACGCTCGTGACCGGGCGCCTCCTCGAGCACTACCAGAGCGGAGCGCAGACGCGCCGGGTGCCCGAACTGCTCGGCGCCCAGCCCGATGCACGCGCCGCCATCCACCCCGCCACCGCGGCTCGGCTCGGCATCGCCGACGACGAGCCCGTCGAGGTCGCGAACGAACGCGGCACGGTGCGCTGCCGCGCGCGGCTGACCACCGACATCCGCCCCGACGCGGTGTTCCTGCCGTTCCACTACGGCGACGAGCAGGCCGCGAACCTGCTCACCTCCGACGCGGTCGACCCGATCTCGTCGATGCCCGAGTTCAAGACCAACCTCGTGCGCGTGACGCGCCTCGTCGAAGCGGGAGCCGACTCATGAGCCCTCTCCGGATCGTCCTCATCGGCTACGGCCCCGTCGGCGCGCGTTTCGTCGAGGAACTGCTGCCCGCCGTGCGCGGCGGCGCGGTCGCGCTCACGGTCGTCGCGGGCGAACCGGTCGAGGCCTACAACCGCGTGCTCGTCGCCGAGTACGCCGTCGGCAACGCCGACCTCGACGCGATGCTCGTCGGCGACCGCGAGACCGCCGAGGCGGCCGGTGCCGCGATCCTCCTCGGCGTGCGGGCGACGCGGATCGACCGCGGCGCGCACCTGGTCCACCTCTCGACGGGCGAGGCGCTCCCCTACGACCGGCTCGTGCTCGCCACCGGCTCCCGCGCGAACGTGCCGACGCTCGACGGCGTCGAGCGCCCGCGGCGCGACCTCGCCGACCTCGAGCGCCACCCCGACCGGCTCGTCGCACGCGACGACGACCTGCCTGCGGGCGTCACCGCGCTTCGCGACCTCGACGACGCCGAACGCGTGCTCGCGGCCGTCCGCGGCCGACGCCGGATCGTCGTGCTCGGCGCGGGCGTGCTCGGTCTCGAACTCGCGCTCGCGGCCGCGCACGCGGGCGCCCAGGTGTGCGTCGTGCACCACGGGCCGCATCCGATGCCGCGCAACCTCGACCGCGGCGGCGGGCACGTGCTGCGCTCGGCGCTCCGTCGCACCGGCATCACGGTCATCGCGCACAGCCGCGCCGAGGCGATCGGTTTCCGCACCGACGCCGACGGCACGCGCCGCTTCGACATGCTCGTCACGGCCGACGGCAAGCAGGTGCGGGGCGACCTCCTCGTGCTCTCGTGCGGCGTGAGCCCGCGGAACGAGCTCGCCACGCTCGCCGGGCTCCGCACCGCGGTCGGCGTCGTCGTCGGCCCCGACCTCCGCAGCTGGAGCGACCCGGACGTGTTCGCCATCGGCGACTGCGCACAGGTCGTCGAGCGCACCGACGAGACCGCCGGCCGCCGGATCCTCCCCGGCGCCCCGTCCGGGCTCATCGGGCCGGGATGGCGCCAGGCGGAGCACCTCGCGGCCCGGTTCGCCGCCGAGGCTGCGGAACCCGCGATCGGATCGACCGTCGCGCCGCTCCCGCCCGAGCGCGACGCGATCGTCATGCTCAAGGCCGAGCACGTCGACGTCGTCGCGGTCGGCGACGTCTCCGCCGACCCGTGGGACGACGATGCGCTCTCGCCACGACGTCGGGTCGCGCAGTGGGCCGACCCCGAGCACCTGCGCTACGTGAAGATGGTCACCGAGGACGGGATCCTCACGGGCTTCGCGAGCGTCGGGATGCCGCGGACGGCGGCCGAACTGACGCTGCTCTTCGAGCGACGCGCCGAGCTGCCCGCCGACCGGTCGCTGCTGCTGCGCTTCGACGGGCCCGACGACGACCCGTCGGCGAACGCCGACGCGTTCGCGCCTGAGGCGACGGTCTGCTGGTGCAACGGCGTCACCGTCGGCCGCATCCACGAGTCGGCCGCGTGCGGCAACACGACCGTCGAGTGCGTCGGGCGCGACACGCGAGCCGGCACGGGCTGCGGCGGATGCCGCGGGCGCATCGCCGAGGTCCTGGCCCGCGCCGCCGAGGCCGATGGGGCGCCGAGCCTCACCGCCTGACCGGTCGCGCGGGCGCCCGGGGGCGGCATCCGCCCCGCCTGCCGTTGCGCGGTGCGGGCGGCGGCATCCGTCGACACCCGGGCCGCGGGCACCGCGACGCGCGTCAGGCGTGTTCGCGCTGCTCCTGCTCGACGGCGGAGTACCGGTCGAGCACCAGCTCGACGAGGGCGGGCGGCGGCGCCGCGGCCGGCACGAGCAGCGGATCGGCGATGGCGTCGGCGCCCGCCGCGACCGCCTGGTCGTAGAACGTGCCCGGGGCGAGCAGGTAGGGCCCGACGACGATCCGGGAGCCGGGGTGCACCTCGCGGATCATCTCGATCGCGTCGGGCAGTCGCGGGATCGCCGCGGCGATGAACCCGACCGTGACCGACCGGCCGAGCCGCTGGCCGAGTCGTCGGGCGGTCTCGAAGCACTCGCGCACGGCGCGCGGGTCGTTCGAACCCGCCGCCGCGAGGAGCACGGTGTCGCCGTCGGCGAGCCCCGCGGCGAGCAACCGCTCGGCGAGCACCTCGACGAGGCGTTCGTCGGGTCCGAGCTCGGCGGCCAGGCGCGCCGACCCGCCGATGCGGTCGAGGCCGAGCGAGAGCCCGGTGCGCACGTGGAAGCCCGCGGACAGCACGAGCGGCACGATGACCGCGTCGGGCTCGGCGGCGGCCTCGAGGGCGGCGCCGATGTCGGCGTTGCTCGCGTCCACGAACGTGATCGAGACGTCGAGGTCGGGGCGGGCCGAGGCCACGCCGTCGATGAGGCGGATCACGGCCTCGCGGTTGGCGGTCGACGGGGTTCCGTGGGTGACGGCGACGAGGCGGAGCGGCGGGCGGCGGACCGGATCCGACACGTTCCCGGCATCGCTCGTCCGACCCATCTCACGCCCGCACCTTCCGGCGGAATCCGGTCTCACCCGCCGATCCGACGGTATTCAGGGCGTGTTTCGCCGAGCACACCCACGTGTTTCCGGCGCGTGAAGAGTCCCTCACGCGGGGGGCCCGCCGATGCGGGTCAGGTGGCGTCGGGTCGGTCGTCGTCGAGCAGTTCGGGCCGCACGCGTCGGGTGCGCTCGACCTGCTGCTCGTGCCGCCACTCGGCGACCCTGCCGTGGTGCCCGGACAGCAGCACGGACGGCACCTCGAGCCCGCGCCAGACAGCGGGCTTGGTGTAGCTCGGGTACTCGAGCAGGCCGTCCTCGTGCGACTCCTCGACGAGGCTCTCGGGGTTGCCGACGACCCCCGGCACGAGCCGTCCGGCGGCCTCGATCATCGCCATGACCGCGACCTCGCCGCCGTTCAACACGTAGTCGCCGAGGCTGATGAGGCGCACGCGCATGCGCGTCGCGTAGTGGTCGACGACACGCTGGTCGATCCCCTCGTAGCGGCCGCAGGCGAACACCACGTGCTGCTCC
Source organism: Agromyces bracchium (assembly GCF_009709675.1). Lineage (GTDB taxonomy): Bacteria > Actinomycetota > Actinomycetes > Actinomycetales > Microbacteriaceae > Agromyces > Agromyces bracchium. The sequence goes on from NZ_WMLB01000025.1 coordinate 258,781, forward strand.
GCCGCGAGTTCGCGTGCGGTCGCCTGCGTGAACGGCTCGCCCGCCGGCGACGGCACGACGAGCAGCGCGTCGGACTCGCCCGCGCCGACGATCGAGTCGAGCGCCTCGCCCCACGGCGCGGGCTTCATGACCATGCCGGCGCCGCCGCCGTAGGGCGTGTCGTCGACGGTGCGGTGACGGTCGTGGGTGAAGTCGCGGAGGTCGTGCGCCGCGACCTCGATGAGGCCCGCCTGGCGCGCCTTGCCGAGCAGCGACAGGTCGAGCACGTCGAAGAACGACGGGAAGATGGTGACGATGTCGATGCGCATCGTCGCAGCCTAGGCGTCGGGGGTCTCGTCGGACGCGGCGGCGGACTCGTCGCCGGCGGCCGAGTCGGCGACGGATGCGTCGGCGACGGATGCCTCGCCCTCGCCGTTCTCGGCACGGGCCTCCGGCTCGTCGGGCAGCTCCTCGAACAGCCCGGGCGGGGGCGTGACGGTGAGCGTGCCGGCCTCGACGTCGACCTCGGGCACGAACGCCGCGACGAAGGGCACCATGACGTCGCCGCGCTTCGTCTTGACGATGAGCAGGTCTTGCGCGGGCAGGTGGTCGACGTGCGCGACCTCGCCGATGCGCTCGCCGTCGCGGATGACGGCGAGGCCGATCAGCTGGTGGTCGTACCAGGCGTCGGGCTCGGCCTCCTCGTCGACGGGCTGGTCGACCCAGAGGATGGCCTTCACGAGGCCCTCGGCCGCGGTGCGGTCGTCGACGCCCTCGAAGAAGCCGACCGGCTGGCCGTTGTACCAGCGCAGCTCGCGGAACGCGAGCGTGCGACCGTGCCACGGCGAGTCGGCGGGCACCTGCAGGGAGAACACCGCGCCGGGCACGAAGCGCCGCTCGGGGTCGTCGGTGTACAGCTCGAGCTTGAGTGCGCCCTTGAGGCCGTGCGCCTTCGTCAGCCGGCCGACGCGGAGCTGCTGGGGGCGGGTTGCCGCGGCCACGTCAGTCGTCGGTGTCGACGACGTCGACGCGGACCCGGCGACCGTCGGCGAGGGCCGCGACGATCGTGCGCAGCGCCTTCGCGGTGCGACCGGACCGCCCGATGACGCGGCCGAGGTCCTCGGGGTGCACGTGCACCTCGAGGACCTCGCCGCGTGCGCTCGACGCGGAGACGACCTTCACCTCGTCGGGGTGATCGACGATCCCCTTGACGAGGTGCTCGAGCGCGGAGGTGAGCAAGGCTTACGCCTCGTCCGACGCGGTCTCGTCGGCGGCCTCGGGAGCCTCGGCGGGCTCCTCGGCCTTGGCCGGCTTCTCGGCCTTGGGCTTCACGACCGACTTCTTGGTCGTGTCGACCTCGTACTCGGCCTTCGGCGCGGCGGTCTGGACGGTGTTCTTGGCGTTCTTGTCGCCCTTGAACGTGCCCCAGTCGCCGGTGAGCTTGAGGATGGCGAGGACCTGCTCGGTCGGCTGCGCGCCGACGCCGAGCCAGTACTGCGCGCGGTCCGACTTCACCTCGATGAACGAGGGGTTCTCGGTCGGGTGGTACTTGCCGATCTCCTCGATCACGCGACCGTCGCGCTTGGTGCGCGAGTCGGCGACGACGATGCGGTAGTACGGGGCACGGATCTTGCCGAGCCGCTTGAGGCGGATCTTGACAGCCACGATTCTCCTGGATGTGTTGTGAGGTAGGCGAACTGACAGCCGTGAGCGTGGGGTGCACACTCGGCGGAAGCTCAATGGGTGCTCTGCGCGCCGGATAGAGGGTCGGGCGGTACAGAACTCGACTGACCATTCTTGCAGATTCCGCGCCGAAACGAGAATCCTCCCGGTCACGCGCGTGAATACGATGGGCGCATGGGCGGCACCTTCGATTCCCTCCCCCTCATCGACGGGCCCGCGATCGCCGGGCGCGTCTCGATGCGGGCGGCGATCGACGCGATCGCGCGGGTGCTGCGCTCCGGCCACGATCCCGACGCCGATCCGCCGCGGAGCGTCGTCGACGTCCGCCACGGTCAGCTCCTGCTGATGCCCTCCGAGCTCGGCGGATGGGTCGGCCAGAAGCTCGCGACCGTCGCGCCCGGCAACCCGGCGCGCGGCCTCGATCGCATCCAGGCGCTCTACGTCCTCATCGACGCCGAGACGCTCTCCCCGGTCGCGCTGCTCGACGGCACCGAGCTCACGAGCCTCCGCACGCCCGCGGTGTCGGCCGCCGCGCTCGAGGTCGTCGCCGCCCCCGACGCCGCATCGCTCGTCGTGTTCGGCACCGGCCCGCAGGGCGTCCGGCACGTCGAGGCGATGCGGGCGATCCGTCCCGTCACGCGGGTCAGGTTCGTGGGGCGCGACCCGGAGCGGGCCGGACGTGCGGTCGCGAGCGTCGCCCGCCCCGGTCTCGACGTCGCGGTCGGCAGCGCAGCGGATGTCGCCGACGCCGACGTCGTCGTCTGCGCCACGACCGCACGCGAGCCCCTGTTCGACGGTGCGCTCGTGCCGGACCACGCGTCGGTCGTCGCCGTCGGTTCGCACGAGCCCGCCGCCCGCGAGCTCCCGGGCGACCTCCTCGCCCGTGCCCACGTCGTCGTCGAGTCGACGCGCGTCGCGCTCCGCGAGGCGGGCGACGTGATCCTCGCGATCGACGAGGGCCGCCTCTCGGCCGACGAGCTGATCCCGATGGCCACGCTGTTCGACGGCTCGCCCGTGCCATCCGGTCGCCCCGTCGTCGTGAAGACCTGCGGCATGGGCTGGCAGGACCTGGCGGTCGCGCCCCTCGCCCTCCCCGATGGAGGGAGCGCATGACGCGCTGGCGGACCGAGGACTGGCACACGGCGGGCGAGCCGTTCCGGATCGTGCTCGACGCCCCGACCGGGGGCGCGACCGTCGCCGATCGGCGCGTCGAGGCGATGACGGGGCGCGCCGACGCGCTGCGGCGGTTCCTCTGCCTGGAGCCGCGCGGGCACGACGACATGTACGGCGGTTTCATCACGCCGCCCGACGACGACGGCGCCGACTTCGGCGTGCTGTTCTGGCACAAGGACGGGTTCTCGACCGCCTGCGGGCACGGCACCATGGCGCTCGGCGCCTGGGCGGTGCGAACCGGGCGCGTGGCCGCCCCCGACGACGGCGAGGCGGTCGTGACGATCGACGTGCCGAGCGGTCGCGTGCAGGCGCGCGTGCACCGGAGCGCGGGGCGGACGACCGGGGTCGTCTTCCGGAACGTCCCCTCGCGCGTGCTCGCGACCGGGCTCCCCCTCGAGACCAGTCGAGGCGGGGTCGAGGTCGACCTCGTCTTCGGCGGCGCGGTGTACGCCACGCTGCCCGCGGCCGCACTCGGGCTCGAGGTGACGCCGGCGCACACGACCGAGCTCATCCGACTCGGTCGCGAGATCAAGTGGGCGCTGGACGACCACCCCGACGCGCAGCTCGCCGACGACCGGCTGTCCGGCGTCTACGGCACCATCCTCGTCGACGACCTCGGACGCACCGGCGAGGGCCCCTGGCAGCGGAACGTGACCGTCTTCGCCGACGGCGAGGTCGACCGGAGTCCGTGCGGATCGGGAACGGCGGCCCGGGTCGCGCTGCTCGCGCACACAGGCGAGCTCGCCGACGGCGAGGTGCTCACGCACGACTCGATCATCGGCACGAGGTTCCACGCCCGCGTGGCGGAGCGCACCGCCGACGGCGTCGTCCCGGAGATCACCGGTCAGGCGTACCGCGTCGGCGCGTGCGAGTTCGAACTCGACCCGGACGATCCACTGGCAGCGGGCTTCAGCTTGCGCTGACCGCCCCGACGCCCGGCCGTTCCCGGGCCCGGGTCAGCCCGCGTCGGGCGCGGATCAGAAGACGAACCCCTCCGGGAACGGGTCGTCCTCGTCGAGCACGTACTGCCCGAACCCCGTCACCCAGGCGCGACCGCTGATCGTCGGCACGACGGCGGTCACGTCGCCGACGGCCGTCTCGCGAAGGAGCCGCCCGGTGAACTCGCTGCCGATGAACGACTCGTTCACGAAATCGGCCTCGAGCGCGAGCTCGCCGCGGGCATGGAGCTCGGCCATCCGCGCGCAGGTCCCGGTGCCGCACGGCGACCGGTCGAACCAGCCCGGATGGATCGCCATCGCGTGCCTCGACCGCACGGCGTCGGAGCCGGGAGCGATGAACTCGACGTGGTGCACGTGGTCCGCACCCTCGAGCTCGGGGTGGCGCGGCGGTGCCTGCGTGTTGATCGCGTCCATGATCGCGAGCCCCGCTGCGAGGATGTCGTCCTGGCGATCGCGGTCGAACGGCAGCCCGAGCGCGTCGAGCTCGACGAGGGCGTAGAAGTTGCCGCCGAACGCGATGGAGTACGGCACGGCCCCGTACCCCGGCACGTCGATCGCGGCATCCAGCCGCTCGACGAAGCTCGGGACGTTCTCGAGCGTGACGCGCTTCGCGCGACCGCCCTCGACCTCGACGCGCGCGACCACGAGGCCCGCGGGCACGTCGAGCCGGATCTCGGTCACCGGTTCGGTCACCTCGACCATGCCCGTCTCGACGAGGACGGTCGCGACGCCGATCGTGCCATGCCCGCACATCGGCAGGAAGCCGCTCGCCTCGATGAAGACGACGCCCCAGTCGGCGTCGTCGCGTGCGGGCGGCTGCAGGAGCGCGCCCGACATCGAGGCGTGACCGCGCGGCTCGTTCATGAGGAAGCCGCGCAGCCCGTCGAGGTGCTCCATGGCGTGGAGGCGCCGGTCGTTCATGGTCGCGCCGGGGATCCGGCCGACGCCGCCCGTGACGACGCGGGTCGGCATGCCCTCGGTGTGCGAGTCGACCGCCGTGACCACCCGGCGCGCCCGCATCAGCGAGCCGCCAGGGCGGCGAGCGCCCGCTCGGTGTCGGCGGTGACCTGCGCGCGCTGCTCGGCGGAGAGCGGACCGCGCGGCGGCCGCGTCGGCCCGCCGTAGGAGTTGCCGCAGAGGTCCATGGAGAGCTTGATGGCCTGCACGAACTCGGTGCGCGAGTCCCAGCGGAACACCGCGACGAGCTGCTCGTAGAGCGCCTTCGCCTCGTGCCAGTCGCCGCTGGCGCACAGGTCGTACAGCTCGACCGCCTCCCTCGGGAACGCGTTCGGATAGCCCGCGAACCAGCCGACCGCGCCGTTGACCATGAGCTCGAACAGCACGTCGTCGGCGCCCGCGATGACGTCGATGTCGCAGAGCTCCCGGATCTCGTACACGCGCCGGACATCCCCCGAGAACTCCTTGATCGCGACGACCTCGGGGATCTCGGCGAGCTTCGCGACGAGCGACGGGACGAGGTCGACCTTGGTGTCGAAGGGGTTGTTGTAGGCCATGATCGGCAGGCCCGCCTTCGCGACCTCCTCGTAGTGGGCGATCACCTCGCCCTCGTTGGCGCGGTAGAGCGTCGGCGGCAGGAGGAGCACGCCGTCGGCGCCGTCCTCGCGGGCCAGCTCGGCCCACTTCCGCGCCTGGTGGCTGCCGACGCCGTGGGCGCCGGCGACGACGATGCCGCGGCCGTCGACCGCCTCGACGGCGACCTGGATGACCCGGCGGCGCTCCTCGTCGGTGAGTGACGAGTACTCGCCGAGCGATCCGTTCGGCCCGACGCCGCGGCATCCGTTGCGCATCAGGAAGTCGACGTGCTCGGCGAACCGGTCGTAGTCGACGGCGAGCCCGGCCGGCGCCGAGTCGTCCTCCCGGAACGCGAGGGTGGTCGCGACGATCACGCCGCCGAGGTCCATGGTGCCGGTCATGCGTCGTCCTCCGAGGTTCGCGTTCGGTCAAGAGTAATATGTCACATGCTACGTCCGTGGATCAGTGTCGGCAAGCGCCGCCAACTCGCCGATCCGGACCGGCGCGAGCACGGGCCGGCGGTCGAACCCGACGGATGCCGCGGCTCCGCCCGACTCGGCGACGATCGCCTCGACGGCCCGGCCGCACGTGCGCCCCTGGCAGGGGCCGAGCCCCGCGCGCGTCGCGAGCCGCATGGCGCGGAGCGGCACGTCGGCGCGCTCCGCGACCGCCCGCCGGGTGACGGCCTCGCAGCGGCACACGATCGTGTCGTCGTCGAGCCACGATGTCCAGCCGGGTCGGATGCCGTGCGCGCGCTCGAGGCGCGTCGCGAACGCGTGCGTCCGCCGCCTCGCGGCCACCGGACCACGGAGCCGCGGATCGTCGAGCGCACCGCCCGCCGCGACGAACCCCGCGACGGCGCCCTCGGCGAGCGCGGCATCCGCACCGCCGATCCCGGTGACCTCACCTGCGGCGAACACCCCGGCGACGCTCGTACGCTGCGCGTCGTCCACTGCGACGAACCGCCCGCGATGATCGCCGTCGATCGCGCATCCGAGCGCGAGTGCGGCCTCGAGCCGGGGCGTGAAGCCGTGGCCGAGGGCCACGGCGTCGCACGCGACCTCGCGCTCGGTTCCCGGCATCGGCCGCCAGTCGGCGTCGAGCCGGGCCACGACGACCCCCTCCACCCGGTCGCGCCCCAGCACGCGCACGACGGCGCTTCCGGTCCGGTACGGGATCCGGTGGCGGGCGAGCGCGCCGACGTACCCGACGAACTCCCCCGCCTTGCCCGCGAGCTCCCACGGCCGCGGCAGCCACCCGCCGGCGAGCGCCGGCATGCGGGACGTCTCGTGCACGCCGACCACGTGCGATCCGACGAGCGCGAGCGAGTGCGCGACGGGGAGCAGGAACGGCCCCGACCCGCTCACGACCGTGCGCCGCCCGACGGCGACGCCGTCGCGCTTCGCGAGCGCCTGCGCGGCGCCGGCCGTGGTGACGCCCGGCAGCGTCCAGCCGGGGACGGGCAGCGCGAGGTCGTGCGCGCCCGTGGCGACGACGACCGCGTCCGCGTCGACGTCGATCGCGCTCCGCCCGTCGCCGTCGGCGTCGCCGACCACGGCTCGCAGCCGGACCCCGTCGACGGATGCCTCGGCCGACCACACGCTCGCGCCGACGAGCACCTGCGCGCCGCCGCCGGCCAGCGCGCCGCGGAGTCGCTCGAACCGGTGCCATGCGTGCTGGAGGCGGGGGTCGGTGAGGCGCTCGTGATGCCGCCAGAACTGGCCGCCGAGCCGGTCGCCCTCGTCGATGAGGCTGACCCGTGCGCCGGCGGCGAGGGCGCCCTGCGCGGCCGCGAGGCCGGCCGGTCCGCCGCCGAGGATCGCGACGTGCCTCACGGCCGCACCTCCCGCTCGACACGGTCGCCGTCGACGGCCTCGCGGCGGCACGCGCGGACCCCTTCGACGCCGTTGACGCTCACGAGGCAGTCGTGGCACACGCCGATGCCGCAGAACACGCCCCGCCCTCCGGTCTGCGCCGTGCGCCAGGCGGTGCGGCCGGCACCGACGAGCACCCCCGCGATGGTCTGGCCCTCGCGCCCCTGCACGGGCTCGCCGTCGACGGTGATGCGGATCATGCGGTCTCCCGGAGGCCGCGCCGGCTCGGCAGGAACGGCCTCGGATCGAGGGCGGTCGGGGTGCCGAGCACGGCGTGCGCGACGAGTTCGGCGGTGGCCGGGGCGAGCCCGATGCCCGCACCCTCGTGGCCGGTCGCGTGCACGAGCCCCGCGACCTCCGGATCTGGGCCGATCACCGGGAGGTGGTCGGGTGCGTACGGGCGGAACCCGAAATAGCTGCGCAGCAGGGTGGTGTGCTCGAGGAACGGGAAGAGGCGGACGGCCTTGGCCGCCATCGCCGCCGCGGGTGCGACGCCCGTCCGTTCGTCGAACCCGACGCGCTCGCGGCTCGACCCGATGAGCACGGTTCCGCCGGGCGTCGACTCGACGACGGTGGAGGTCTGCAGGGCGGCGTCGCCCGACCCGACCGCGCCCACGTAGTCGCTGTCGTACACCTTGTGGAACACGCGCTGCGGCATCGGCGTCGTGACGAGGATCACGCCCCGCCGCGGACGGATGTCGAGGCGCGCGCCGAGGCGCGCCGCGACCTCGCCCGACCAGGGCCCGGCGCAGTCCACCACCACGTCGGCCGCGATCGGGCCCGCCGTCGTGCGCACGCCGGCGAGCCGGCCCGGCCGCCCGAGCCCGCCCGTGACCTCGGCGATCACCAGTCGCGCGCCATGACGGAGCGCCGTCGCGAGCAGCGCCTGCGTCGCGTTCGACGGCTGCACCTGGGCGTCGTCGGGGTAGCGGATGGCCCGGGCGACCTCGGGCGACAGGAACGGTTCCGCGATCGCGAGCGCGGCGGCATCCATCGCCTCGGCGCGGATGCCCGTCGCCCGCTGCGCGTCGGCGAACCGCTCGAGCGCGGCCTCGCCCCCGGCGAACGCGACGACGATGCCGCCCTTCGCCTCGAACTCGGTCGCGGGCTGCCCGGCGGGCCGGTCGGCGTCGAGCCGCTCCGCGAGGTCGCGCCACATCGCGTTCGATGCGATCGCGAGGTCGGCCTCGGGGCCGGGCGCCTTGTCGCTGACCAGGAGGTTCCCCTCGCAGCGACTCGACGTCTCGCCCGCGACGCCGACCCGATCGACGACCACGACCTCGGCACCGCGCTCCGCGAGGGCGAGCGCGCACGCGGCACCCATGATGCCCGCCCCGATGACCACCACCCGCACGCGTCGCCTCAGTCCTCGCGCTCGCCGCTCCAGATGCCGCCCACATGGCCGATGTGGCGCGACATCAGGTCGGCGGCGGCATCGCCGCGACCGTCGACGAGCAATCCGACGAGCTCGGCGTGCTCGAGCGCCGACTCGGTGAGCGCACCCGACTCGGCGAGTTCGACGAGGCCGGTCAGGCGCGTCTGCCTGCGCAGCTCCCCCACGACGTCGACGAGGAATCGGTTGCCCGTGAGCTCGAGCAGCGTCAGGTGGAACGTCGTGTCGGCCTCGAGGTAGTCCTGGAAGCGCCCCTCCTCGCCCGCGCGGACGATCTCGGCGGCGAGGTCCAGGAGCCGGGACGCCGTCTCATCGGGCACGTGCCCCGCAAGGGAGCGCATCGGCGGCACCTCGAGCAGGCGACGCACCTCGCGGAGCTGGCGGACCTCGTCGAGCGAGACCTCCGTCACGCGGAATCCGCGATTCCGCATCGGCGCGAGGAACCCTCGCCGGGCGAGGTCGAGCATCGCCTCGCGGACGGGCGTGGCGCTCACGCCGAACTCCGCCGCCATCGTGGGCACGGTGAGCACCTCGCCCGGTGCGACCTCCCCGGAGACGATCCGCGAGGAGAGCGCACGCTCGACCTGTTCGCGCAGGCTCGCGACCTCGAGCAGTCGCGACGGGTCACCCATGGGGACGCCGGTGATATGTCATGCATTACAGGCTAGCCCGCGCGTGGCCGCAACGACAGGACGATTCCGAGGTGCCGCCCGACCCTCCCGCGCGCGACACCGCGTGTCATGATTGCCCTGCGCCCCCGGGCGCAGGGACGGGGGTGCCGCATGGGGATCGAGTTCGCGCGATCCGAACGCTCGACCGTGGGCATCGAGTGGGAGCTCGCGATCGTCGACCGGTCGACCGGTGAGCTGGCCTCGGTGGGCGACCGCGTGCTCGCCGAGCTCGACGGCACCGACGGGACGCCGCATCCGTTCATCACCTCGGAACTCCTGACCAACACGGTCGAGCTCGTCAGCGGCGTCCACACCGACGTCGCCGGCGCCGTCGACGACCTCACCGGACAGGTCGCCGAGGTGCGCGCCGTGCTCGACCGCCTCGGCGAGTACGAGCTGATGTGCAGCGGGTCGCACCCGTTCAGCCGCTGGTACGACCAGCGCCTCACCGACAAGCCGCGCTATCGCAAGCTCATCGAGCGCACGCGCTGGTGGGGCCGCAACATGATGATCTGGGGCATCCACGTGCACGTCGGGATCGAGGAGCGCGACAAGGCGCTGCCGATCCTCGACGGCCTGCTCGCCTACGTCCCTCACCTGCAGGCACTGTCGGCCTCGAGCCCGTTCTGGGCGGGCGTCGAGACGGGCTACGCCTCGAACCGGGCGTTGATGTTCCAGCAGCTGCCGACCGCCGGGCTGCCCTACCAGCTGCCCGACTGGGGGGCGTACGAACGCTACGTCGACGACCTCGTCCGCACGGGCGTCATCGAGGACCACACCGAGGTGCGCTGGGACATCCGCCCCTCGCCGCGCTGGGGCACGGTCGAGGTGCGCGTCTGCGACGGCGTGTCGTCGGCCGACGAGATCGGCGCGATCGCCGCCCTCATCCAGTGCCTGGTCGAGTGGATGTCGACGCGGCTCGACGACGGCGAGACGCTGCCGGTCATGCAGCCCTGGTACGTGCGCGAGAACAAGTGGCGCGCGGCCCGCTACGGCATGCACGCCGAGATCATCACGGATGCCGCGGGCAACCAGCGCCCCGTCACCGACGCGCTCCGCGACCTGCTCGTGACGCTCGCGCCGGTGGCCGAACGCCTCGGCTGCGCGGTCGAGCTGCAGCGCATCCGCCGCACGCTCGACGAGGGCGCCGGGTACCAGCGCCAGCTGAAGGTCGCCGAGCAGCACGGCGGCGACCTGACCGCGGTCGTCGCGCACCTCGCGCGCGAACTCCGCGAGGGCACGCACCCGCGAGGCGCATCCGGCGCGGGCTCGGACGACTGACGCCCGTTACTCGGGGATCCGCCGCGTCCGGATGAGCTCCGCGAACCAGCGCGCGCTCGCCTTCGGCAGCCGCTCGAGCGTGTCGTAGTCGACGCGCACGATGCCGAACCGCTTGGAGTAGCCGTAGCCCCACTCGAAGTTGTCCATGAGCGACCACACCTGATAGCCGCGCAAGTCGACACCGCGCGCCATCGCGCGGTGCGCGGCCGTGAAGTGCCGCCGCAGGTAGTCGATGCGGTCGAGGTCGCGCACCTCGGGGCCGTCGGGGCCCTCGGTCACGACGTCGTCGAACGCGGCGCCGTTCTCGGTGATCATGAGCGGCACCTCGGGGTACGCGCCGTGCAGCGCGATCAGCAGGTCCTCCAGCCCGGACGGGTCGATGTTCCAGCCCATCGCCGTGTACGGCCCCGGCTGCTCGAGGAACTCGACGTGCTGCGAGCCGGGCCACGGGGTGCCGCCCATGTCCTTGTGGCCGTCGGCGTTCACGCGCGGCGAGACTCCGTCCCACATCCGCACGGTCACGGTCGAGTAGTAGTTCACGCCGAGCAGGTCGATCGGCTGGGCGATGAGCTCGGTGTCGCCCGGCTTGACGAACGACCAGTCGGTGACCTCGGCGGTGTCCTCGATGACATCCGCGGGGTACCCGTCGCCGAAGAGCGGTCCGAGGAAGACGCGGTTTGCGAGCCCGTCGATGCGGCGGGCCGCCTCGTGCCCGGTCTCACCGGACGGGCGGATCACGTGCAGGTTGAGCGTGATCGAGAAGCCCGGGTCGTTCGTCACGACCTCCCGCAGCGCGGAGACGGCGAGGCCGTGCGCGAGGTTCAGGTGGTGCACCGCGGCCAGCGCCTTCGCGCCGTCCATGAGCCCGGGCGCGTGGGCGCCCGAGCCGTAGCCGAGGTACGCCGAGCACCACGGTTCGTTGAGCGTCGTCCACACGGCGACGCGGTCGCCGAGCCGCTCCCCCAGGATCCGCGCGTAGTCGGCGAACGCCTCGGCGGTCGCGCGGTTGGTCCAGCCGCCCTCATCCTCCAGCGCCTGCGGCAGGTCCCAGTGGTAGAGCGTCGCGATGGGGCGGATGCCTCGGGCGATGAGCCCGTCGACGAGGGCCTCGTAGAACGCCAGCCCGGCCTCGTTCGCCGGCCCGCGCCCGGTCGGCTGGATCCGCGGCCACGCGATCGAGAACCGGTACGCCTCGAGCCCGAGTTCGGCCATGAGGTCGAGGTCGGACTCCCACCGGTGGTAGTGGTCGCACGCGACATCCCCCGTGTCGCCGTTCCAGACCTTGCCGGGCGTGTGACTGAAGGTGTCCCAGATGGACGGCCCTCGGCCGTCCTCCGTCGCCGCACCTTCGATCTGGTACGACGCGGTCGCCGATCCGAGCAGGAAGTCGGGTGCGAACTCGAGACCCGAGTCGCGGTAGTCGGAGGTGCCCTGAGACACGATGTCGCTCCCCTCGGACGGCGTCGACCGGCGGTGTCCGGTGCGCCGCCTCCAGCGTAGTCGTCGTCTCGATCTCGTTCGCATCTCGATCCGGCGGAAGCGGATACCGCTGTCCGTGTGCGTCCCTTAGAGTTCGCTGTGACCGTGCATACCCGACACGGCCAGACCCGATCAAGGAGCTCCCTGCATGAAGCACCGTCGCATCGTTGCGATGCTCGCAGCGGTGGGCGCAGTCGCCGCTGCCCTCACCGTGGGCGCGACGCCCGCCGTCGCCGCCACCGCCCCCGGAAGCTGGTACTACCTGACCAACGGCACCACCGGTGGTGAGGCCGACATCACCTTCGCCTACGGCAAGCCCGACGACGTCGTGCTCGTCGGCGACTGGAACGGCGACGCCACCGACACGCTCGGCGTCCGCCGCGGCAACCAGTACTACCTCACCAACGGCACCACCGGCGGCACCGCCGACATCACCTTCGCCTACGGCCGCTCGACCGACGTCGTGCTCGTGGGCGACTGGGACGGCGACGGGACCGACACCCTCGGCGTCCGCCGCGGCAACCAGTACTACCTCACCAACGGCACCACCGGGGGCGCCGCCGACATCACCTTCGCCTACGGCAAGGCCGACGACGTCGTCCTCGTCGGGGACTGGGACGGCGACGGCAAGGACACGCTCGGCGTGCGCCGCGCGAGCAACTACTACCTGACCAACGGCACCACCGGCGGCCAGGCCGACATCACGTTCGCGTACGGCAAGGCGGCCGACGTCGTGCTCGTCGGCGACTGGAACGGCGACGCCACCGACACGCTCGGCGTGCGACGCGGCAGCAGCTACTACCTCACCAACGGCACCACGGGCGGCGCCGCCGACATCACCTTCGCGTACGGCAAGGCCGACGACGTCGTCCTGATCGGCGACTGGAACGGCGACGGCACCAGCACGCTCGGCGTGCGCCGCGCGACGAGCCCGACGCTGAAGATCCCCGCCGTCCCGGCCGGGGAGCTCGGGTGGGCCTTCGCCGTCCCCGGCGAGGTCCAGCCCGCCCTCTACAAGTCGACCAACGCGACCAAGGACTGCGTGTGGTGGACCGAGGACGCCGCCGAGAACGAGATCGGCTACGGCTTCGGCTACGGCACGGGCCGCTCGGCCTACGCCCAGATCGGCTCGGACGCGTCGTGGTTCCTCGAGAAGGCCGAGTGCGGCACGTGGACCGAGGCACGCTCGAGCGACCCCAAGAAGCTCGCGACGACGTTCGGCGACGGCCAGTACCGCGTCGGCATCGACATCCGCTCGGGCATCTACGGGACGACCGTGCCCGCGAACGCCGAGTACTGCTACATCGCGTCGCTCAAGGACTTCCGTGGAGTCGACGCGACGAGCATCCTCGGGAACTACTGGGGCACGCCGGGCGAGACGATCTACTGGGACGTCTACTCGACCGACAAGGGCTTCGAGACCGACGGCTGCGGAACCTGGACCAAGGTCGCCGAGTCCGGCGCCTGGGGTTCCGCCGGCGCCTTCGCTCCGTCCGCCGACGGCTCGTTCGCTCCGTCCTCCGATGAGGTCGGCGCGTTCGACCTCCGCGGCTCGACCCCGCTGCAGCCGCGGCCGACGGCGGAGCTGCCCGCGATCGACTGATCGCTGACGCTCCACGGGGTCCCGGCGCGGTCACGCGCCGGGACCCCTTCCGTCACCGCACGCCTCGTTCGCGATCCGCGAACCCGAGACCCTCGAAAGAGCCCCGCATGACGCACCGTCGCATCGTCGCGATGATCGCCGCCGTGGGCGCGGTCGCCGCTGCGCTCACCGTGGGTACGACGCCGGCCGTCGCCGCCGACGCGCCCGGCAACTGGTACCACCTGACGAACGGCACCACCGGCGGAAAGGCCGACGTGAGCTTCGCGTACGGCCGGGCCGACGACGAGGTGCACGTCGGCGACTGGGACGGCGACGGCACCGACACCCTCGGCGTCCGGCGCGGCAACCAGTACTTCCTCACCAACGGCACCACCGGCGGCCAGGCCGATCTCACCTTCGCCTACGGCAGGTCGAGCGACGTGGTGCTCGTGGGCGACTGGGACGGCGACGGGAAGGACACGCTCGGCGTCCGCCGCGGCAACCAGTACTACCTGACCAACCGCGCCGCCGGCGGCCAGGCCGACCTCACCTTCGCCTACGGCCGCTCCACCGACGTCGTCCTCGTCGGCGACTGGAACGGCGACGGCACGGACACCCTCGGCGTCCGCCGCGGCAGCAGCTACTACCTCACCAACGGCACCACGGGTGGCCAGGCCGACCTCACGTTCGCGTACGGCAAGGCGGCCGACGTCGTCCTCGTCGGCGACTGGAACGGCGACGGACAGGACACCCTCGGCGTCCGACGTTCCAGCAACTACTACCTGACGAACGGCACCACGGGAGGCACCGCGGACATCACCTTCGCGTACGGCCGCTCCACCGACGTCGTCCTCGTCGGCGACTGGAACGGGGACTCCACCGACACCCTCGGCGTCCGCCGGCCCGCCGTGATCCGCGCGACCATCCCCGCCATGCCCATCGGGAAGGAACGCGTCAGCTACGCCGTACCCGGACAGGTCAAGCGCGGCCTCTACAAGAGCATGGACTTCCGCTGGAGCGACTGCGGGTGGGAGACGGGGAACTGGTTGTACGACCTCGTACCGACGTACAACTACGGATCCGGAAGCGATCCGGGCGAACCGACCTACGTCGAACTCGACGTGAACGCCGACCAGTTCACGCAGATCGCGCATCAGCGCTGGGACGGGTCGTGGCCGACGTGCGGCGGATGGATCGAAGCGCTCCCGACCGATCCGGTCGACATCCGTACCTCGGGCGGGAACGGCTCGTACCGGGTCGGCTACGACATCATGCCGGGAACGTACCGACTGCTCTCCGGAGGCTCCTATTGCGCCGTGCAGGCCGTACGGGACTTCCGCGGTTGGCGGTACACGAACGACTCGGGCGCACCGCAGAGCGTGCTCGCCGAATGGCAGTTCGTCGGCGCGGAGGCAGGTGCGCTCTTCGAGCTGAAGGCCTCCTATGGCGGCGTCTCGACGCGCGGCTTCATCTTCACCGAGCGGTGCTCTTGGGAGCGCGTCACAACCGTGAACTCCGGTTCGCCAACGGCCGCCGAGTCGTCACCGAACGAACACCGCTGATCCAACCGCGCCCGAAACGCGATCGAACCGGAACACCGAAGGAGCCAGATGAGTCACCGTCGCAAGGTCGCGATGATCGCCGCCGTGGGCGCGGTCGCCGCCGCCATCACCGCGGGCGCGACGCCCGCCGTCGCCGCGACCGCGCCCGCGCCCGGCAATTGGTACTACCTGACCAATGGCACCACCGGCGGCACGGCCGACGTCAGCTTCGCGTACGGCCGGGCCGACGACGAAGTGCACGTCGGCGACTGGAACGGCGACGCCACCGACACGCTCGGTGTCCGCCGCGGCGCCACCTACTACCTCACCAACGGCACCACCGGCGGGGAGGCCGATGTCACATTCACCTACGGCTGGCCCGAGGACACCGTCCTCGTCGGCGACTGGGACGGCGACGGGACCGACACGCTAGGCGTCCGCCGCGGCCAGTGGTACCACCTCACCAACGGCACGACCGGCGGCGCCGCCGACATCAGCTTCGCCTACGGCAAGGCCGACGACGTCGTCCTCGTCGGCGACTGGGACGGCGACGGCAAGGACACCCTCGGCGTCCGCCGCGGCAGCAGCTACTACCTGACCAACGGCACCACCGGCGGCCAGGCCGACATCACGTTCGCCTACGGAAAGGCGGCCGACGTCGTGCTCGTCGGCGATTGGAACGGCGACGGCACGGACACGCTCGGCGTTCGGCGTTCCAGCACCTACTACCTGACCAACGGCACGACGGGAGGCACCGCGGACATCACCTTCGCCTATGGCCGCTCCACCGATGTCGTCCTCGTCGGCGACTGGAACGGCGACGGCACCGACACCCTCGGCGTCCGCCGCCCCGCCGTCGTCCGCGCCACCATACCCGCCATGCCCGGCGGCCAGGAGCGCGTCAGCTTCGCGATACCCGGGCATCTCAAGCGCGGGCTCTACAAGAGCATGGGCTTGGACAAGTACCAGTGCGGGTGGGAGACCGGGTACTGGCTGAACGGCCTCGTGCCCACCCACAACTACGGCATCGGAAGCGACCCCGGCGAGCCTGCCTACGTCGAACTCGGCGACGGCGCGGACCGCTTCACGCAGTCCGCCTATCCGTGGGGTGACAAGCCGTTGCCGGCATGCGCCGGATGGATCGAGGCGCTGCCGACCGACCCGGTGGAGATCCGCACCGCCGGAGGGGATGGCGGCTTCCGCCTCGGTCATGACGTAACCGCCGGCACCTACCGCATGCTCTCGAGTGGCTGCCGGGTCCAGGCGGTTCGCGACTTCGAAGGCTGGTACCACGGGTCCGGTGGCAAGACGAGCGTGCTCGCGGAGCGGTACTTCTACTACGAGGAGAACACGACGTTCGAATTGAAGCTCAACTACTCCGGTGTACCCGTACGCGGCTACCTCTTCAGCGACGGCTGCCGTTGGGAGAAGGCCACGGTCACGAACTCGACTGCAGCGACGACGGCGTCGTCCCTCATCGCGCTCGACTGACGGCCAGCCCGACGAGTCGTACGCCGAGCCGCACCCAGTCCGGATTCGGCTCAACCACGAGGAACGCCCTAGCGGCCGAGCAGCTTCTGCAGGGCGGCCATCTCCTCTTCGGAGGGGGCGCCCTTGGCGCCCGCACCGCCGCCGATGCCGAAGCCCGAGCCGGCCGGTGCGTTCGAGGCCGCGCCGGGCACCTGGCCCGACGCGAGCGCCGCGTTCTCGGCGGCGCGCTTGGCGGGGTTGCCCGAGCGCGAGCCGCCGCCCGACTTCTTCTTGTTCTTCGCGGCCTGGCGCTTGCCGCCGCCGTACCCGCCGCCGCCCGGGATCGGACCCATGCCGGGGATCTGCGGCACGCCGCCGCGCGCGACGGTCTTCATCATCTTCGCGGCCTGCTCGAAGCGCTGCACGAGCTGGTTCACGTCGGTCACCGTCATGCCGGAACCCTTGGCGATGCGGAGGCGACGCGAGCCGTTCAGGAGCTTGGTGTTCTTGCGTTCAGCCGGCGTCATCGACTGGATGATCGCCTCGGTGCGCACGATCTCGCGCTCGTCGAAGTTCTCGAGCTGCTGCTTCATGCCGCCCGCACCGGGGAGCATGCCGAGCATCTTCTTGATCGACCCCGCACCGCGGAGTTGCTGCATCTGCGCGAGGAAGTCCTCGAGCGTGAACTGCTCCGAGGCGATCTTCTCGGCGACCTTCAGCGCCTCCTCCTCGTCGAAGGCCTGCTGGGCCTGCTCGATGAGGGTGAGGATGTCGCCGAGGTCGAGGATGCGGCTCGCCATGCGGTCGGGGTGGAACGGCTCGAAGTTGTCGAGCGTCTCACCCGTCGAGGCGAAGATGATGGGGCGTCCGGTGACGGATGCCACGGAGAGCGCGGCGCCGCCGCGCGCGTCGCCGTCGAGCTTGGAGAGCACGACGCCCGTGAAGTCGACGCCCTCCTGGAAGGCCTTCGCCGTCGTGACCGCGTCCTGGCCGATCATCGCGTCGATGACGAAGAGGACCTCGTCGGGGTTCGTGGCCTTGCGGATGTCGGCGGCCTGCTTCATCATCTCGGCGTCGACGCCGAGGCGGCCGGCGGTGTCGATGACGACGACGTCGTGCTGGGCGCGCTGCGCCTGCGCGATCGCGTCCTTGGCGACGCGCACCGGGTCGCCCACGCCGTTGCCGGGCTCGGGCGCGAACACGGTGACGCCGGCCTGCTCGCCGACGACCTGGAGCTGGTTCACGGCGTTCGGGCGCTGGAGGTCGGCGGCCACGAGCATGGGCGTGTGGCCGTCCTTCTTCAGCCACTTCGCGAGCTTGCCCGCGAGCGTCGTCTTGCCGGCGCCCTGGAGACCCGCGAGCATGATGACGGTCGGCGGGGTCTTCGCGAACTGCAGCCGACGCTGCTGGCCGCCGAGGATCGCGACGAGCTCCTCGTTGACGATCTGCACGACCTGCTGGGCGGGGTTCAGCGCCCGGTTGACCTCGTCGCCGAGCGCGCGCTCGCGCACCGTCGCGGTGAACGTCTTCACGACGTCGAGCGAGACGTCGGCGTCGAGCAGCGCGCGCCGGATCTCGCGGACGGTGCCGTCGACGTCGGACGCGGAGAGCTTGCCCTTGGTGCGGAGGTTCTTGAACGTCTCGGTGAGACGGTCGGAGAGGGTGCCGAACGTAGCCATGATGCCCTCAAGTGTAGAGGGCGGCGCCGCGGCATCCGCTCAGCACGGGAAGGAGGCCGGGACCGGCTCAGCCCTCGAAGCGGACGTCGACGATCTCGCGCTCGAGGTCGATCGACGCGACGAGCCGCTCATCGGTGTCCTCCGGCGCGAGGCCGAACTCGAACTCCGCGAAGGCGTCGCCGGGCTCGTCGGCGTCGGGGCGGAGGTCGACCCGGATGAGCGACATCGAGCGCAGCGCGTCGATCTGGCGGTCGCCCGAGTCGCGGCCGATGGCGGCCTCGACCTCCTCGGCCTGCTCGAGATCGGGGTCGAGCACTGCGGCGAGGAAGCGCATCACGGGCGATGAACCCGAGTCGAGCTGGGTGACGAACGCCGACCGGAGCTCGTCGTCGACGAGCTCGAGCTCCCCGACGAGGGTGGCCGCGACATCCAGCGCCGCGAGCGCCACGGTGTCGGCGTCGGCGTCGAGGACGACCTCGACGCGCTGGTCGCCGTACTCGACGTCCTCCGACCAGTAGTCGCCGACGAGTCCGAAGTAGTCGTGCTCCATGGACATGCGTCCTCCCCCTTCTCAGCCGACGAGCTGCTGCGCGAAGACGTGCGGCGTGAAGCCCGTGAGGTCGCCGATGCCCTCGCCCTGGCCGATGAGCTTGATCGGCAGGCCCGTCTTCTCCTGCACGGCGATGACGAAGCCGCCCTTGGCGGAGCCGTCGAGCTTGGTGAGCACGAGCCCGGTCACGCCGCCGTGCTGGATGAACGCCTCGGCCTGCGCGAGCCCGTTCTGCCCGGTGGTCGCGTCGAGCACGAGCAGCACCTCGCTGATCGGCGCCTGCTTCTCGACGACGCGACGGATCTTGCCGAGCTCGTCCATGAGCCCGCCCTTGGTGTGCAGGCGGCCGGCCGTGTCGATGATGACCATCTCGGTGCCCGTGCGCTTGGCGTAGTCGACGGTCTGGAAGGCGACGGACGCCGGGTCCTGGCCCTCGCGCTCGGGCCGGACCACCTGCGCGCCCGCGCGCTCGGCCCAGGTCGCGAGCTGGTCGACCGCCGCCGCGCGGAAGGTGTCGGCCGCGCCGACGACGACGCTCCGGCCGTAGTTGCCGAGGAACTTCGCGAACTTGCCGATCGTGGTCGTCTTGCCGACGCCGTTCACCCCGACGACGAGCACGACCGCCGGGCGCTCGGTGAGCTTGAGGGTCGGGTCGTACTTCGCGAGCCGCTCCTCGACGAGCTCGCGGAGCATCCGCTGCACGTCGCGAGGATCGGTGGTCTTGTACCGCTCGACCTGCGCCTTGATCGACTCGACGATCTCCTCGGTCACCGCCGGCCCGAAGTCGGCGCGGATGAGGGCCGACTCGAGGTCGTCCCAGGTGTCCTCGTCGATGGTCCTCGCGCCGAACACGTTGCGGAGGGCCGACCCGAGCGACCACGATGCGCGTTCTGCCATGCCTCCCAGCCTACGGGTGACGGATGCCGCGGGCTCGCGTCGCGGCACGCGGGATAGCGGGCGACCGCGACGCTCGCAAGGCCTTGTCGCCCGGCGAGCGGCCCGGAAGCATCGGGCGCTGACGGAAGGAGACCCCATGCCCCTCGTCGGATTCCACGCGTCGCACGAGCAGCTCCCGCCGAGCGCGCTCCTCGACGCCGTCGTGCACGCCGAGCAGGCCGGCTTCGATGCCGCCATGTGCAGCGACCACTGGGCGCCGTGGAGCGTGCGCCAGGGCCATTCGGGCTACGCGTGGTCGTGGCTCGGCGCCGCGCTGCAGGCGACCGACTTCTCGCTCGGCGTCGTCACCGCGCCCGGCCAGCGCTACCACCCCGCCGTCGCGGCCCAGAAGATCGCGACGCTCGGCGAGATGTTCCCCGGCCGGTTCTGGGCGGCGATCGGCAGCGGCGAGGCCGTGAACGAGCACATCACGGGCGAGGCGTGGCCCGACAAGGACACGCGCGACCGCCGGCTGGCCGAGACGATCGACGTCATGCGGCGGCTGCTCGCCGGCGAGACCGTGACCCACGAGGGCGAGGTCAGCGTGCACGAGGCGCGGCTCTGGACGCGCCCCGACGATGCACCGCCGCTCATCGCCGCGGCGGTGAGCACCGAGACCGCGGCCGAGACCGCCGAGTGGGCCGACGGCGTGATCACGGTCGACCAGGAGCGCGACGCGCTCAGGGACGTCATCGACGCCTACCGCGGCGCGGGCGGCCGCGGGCCGATCTGCGTCCAGGTGCACCTCAGCTGGGCGCCGACCGACGACGAGGCCGTGGCCGTCGCCCACGACCAGTGGCGGCAGAGCCTCGTGCCGCCGCACCTCGCGTGGGAGCTCGCGACCCCCGAGGAGTTCGACCAGCGCACGGCCGAGGCCTCCCCGTCGGACGTCGCCGACACGCTCCTCGCTTCGTCGGACCCGCAGCGGCACCTCGACGCGCTGCTCGAGATCGCCGACCTCGGCGTCGACCGCATCTACCTGCACCACGTCGGGCAGGAGCAGCAGGGGTTCATCGACACGTTCGGCGCCCACGTCCTGCCGGCCCTCCGTGCCGCGGGGCCGTCGGCCGGGCTCGAGGGCTGAGCCGATGCGCGCCACCGATCGCGGCGACCTGTGGTGGAAGACCGCGGTCGTCTACTGCCTCGACGTCGAGACGTTCATGGACTGGAACGACGACGGGTCGGGTGACTTCGAGGGGCTCGCCAACCGGCTCGACCACCTCGCCGAGCTCGGCGTCACGTGCATCTGGCTCATGCCGTTCCAGCCCTCGCCCGATCAGGACGACGGCTACGACATCGTCGACTTCCTCGGCGTCGACCCACGGCTCGGTTCGCTCGGCGATGTGGTCGCGTTCACGCGTGCGGCGCGGGACCGCGGCATCCGCGTGATCATGGACCTCGTCATGAACCACACGTCGGACCGGCACCCGTGGTTCACGTCGGCCAAGCGCGGGCGCAACGCGCCCTACCGCGACTTCTACGTCTGGCGCGACGAGATCCCGCCGAACCCGCCCGAGAGCGTCTTCCCCGGCGAGGAGGAGGGCGTGTGGGAGTGGCACGAGGGCACGGAGCAGTACTACCTGCACTCGTTCTATCGGCACCAGCCCGACCTGAACATCGCCAACCCGGAGGTGCGCGACGAGATCGCGAAGACCGTCGGGTTCTGGCTGCAGCTCGGGTTCTCCGGCTTCCGCGTCGACGCGGTCCCCTTCCTCATCGAGCCGCCCGAGGGCGAGGACGTGGGCGACCCGCACGAGCTCATGCGCGACCTCCGCCGCTACCTGCAGCGCCGGGCGAGCGAGGCGATCCTGCTCGGCGAGGTCAACCTGCCGTACGACGAGCAGATCGCGTACTTCGGCGCCGACGGCGACCCGGCCGAGCTCACCCTGCAGTTCGACTTCGAGGCGATGCAGCGGCTCTACCTGTCGCTCGCGAGGCAGGATGCCACCCCGCTCCGCGACACGCTCGCGCGCCGCCCGCAGCTGGAGCCCGAGAAGCAATGGGCGAACTTCGTGCGCAACCACGACGAGCTCACGCTCGACAAGCTCTCCGACGCGGAGCGCGAGGAGGTCTTCGACGCGTTCGCGCCCGAGGACTGGATGCGCGTGTACGGTCGTGGGATCGTGCGACGGCTCCCCCCGATGCTGGAGGGCGACCCGCGCCGCATCCGCATGGTCTACAGCCTGCTGTTCGCGCTGCCCGGCACGCCCGTGCTCTTCTACGGCGAGGAGATCGGCATGGGCGAGAACGGCGAGCAGGAGAAGCGCCAGGCGGTGCGCACGCCCATGCAGTGGACGGGGGGCCGCAACGGCGGTTTCTCGCGGGCCGCGCCCGGTCGGCTGGCGGCATCCCCGCCCGCCGACGGGTACGCGCCCGAGCACGTCAGCGTCGAGGCGCAGATGCACGACCCGGACTCGCTCCTCGCAGCGATCCGCGGCTTCGTGACGAGGTACCGCAGCTCGCCCGAGATCGGCTGGGGTGCGTTCGAGCTGCTCGACGTCGGCGAGCCCGCGGTGCTCGCGCACCGTATCACCGAGGACCACCTGCGGTTCGTCGCGCTGCACAACTTCGCCCCGCGGCCCGTCCGCGTGACGCTCGAGCTCGGCGAGGTGCCCGACGATGCCGTGCTCTCCGACCTGTTCGCCGTCGACGCCGACCCGATCGACGAGCGCGGCCGGGTCGAGGTCGAGCTCGACGCGTACGGCTACCGCTGGTTCCGGGTGCTCGCGCCGGGCGACCGCCGGCTGACCTGAGCGCGACCTCGGTGGTCGAGTAGCAGCCGAAGGCACCCCCGGTGGTCGAGTGGCAGCCGAAGGCACCCCCGGTGGTCGAGTAGCAGCCGGAGGCACCCCCGGTGGTCGAGTAGCAGCCGAAGGCACCCCCGGTGGTCGAGTAGCAGCCGAAGGCAGCGTATCGAGACCGCGTGACCTGATCTCGATACGGCCGCGGGCGGCCTACTCGATCACCGGGTGGGCCGCGGGCGGCCTACTCGATCACCGGGTGGGCCGCGGGCGGCCTACTCGATCACCGGGCAGGCCGCAGGGCGGCCTACTCGATCACCGGGGTCAGCTGGCCTTCGCGGCGAACTCCTCGCGCACGCGCTGGCCGACGACCGCCGAGACGCCGTCCTGTCGCATCGAGACGCCGTAGAGCGCATCGGCGATCTCCATCGTGCGCTTCTGGTGCGTGATGACGATGAGCTGGCTCTCCTCGCGCAGGCTCTCGAACGTCGTGAGCAGGCGCCCGAGGTTGGCGTCGTCGAGCGCGGCCTCGACCTCGTCCATGATGTAGAACGGGCTCGGGCGGGCCTTGAAGATCGCCATCAGCAGCGCGACCGCCGCGAGCGAGCGCTCGCCGCCGGAGAGCAGCGAGAGCCGTTCGATCTTCTTGCCCGCGGGCTTCACGCTCACCTCGATGCCCGTCGTGAGCAGGTCGTCGGGGTTCGTCAGCGCGATGCGCCCCTCGCCGCCCGGGAACAGGATCGGGAACACCTCGGCGAAGGCCTCGCGCGTGTCCTCGAACGCCGAGCGGAAGATCGACTCCATGCGACCGTCGATCTCCTCGATGATCGTGAGGAGGTCCTTGCGGGTGTTCGCGAGGTCGGTGAGCTGCTCGGTGAGGAACTGGTGGCGCTGCTCGAGGGCCGCGAACTCCTCGAGGGCGAGCGGGTTGACCCGGCCGAGCTGGGCGAGCTTGCGCTCGGCGGCCTGGAGTCGCTTCTGCTGCTCGGCGCGCACGAACGGCCGCGGCTCGGCCTCGGCGTCGGTGTCGTCGGGGACCGCCTGGTCGGGTCCGTACTCGGCGACGAGGACGTCCTCGCCGAGGCCGAGCTCGCTCTCTGCACGTTCGACGAGCGAGCCGACGTGGAGCTTCTTCTCGTAGATGCGCAGCTCGAGGCCGTGCACGTCTTCCGTCACCGCCTGCAGGCGTTCGCGAGCGGATGCCTCGGCGCGTCGGGCGGCGTGGACCTCCTCGTTGCGGCTCGCGCGCTCGGCCTCGGCGGCGGCGAGCGCGACGCGCGCCTCGGCGACCGACCGGCCGACCGCGGCGAGGACCGGCGGGAGGGCATCGGCGACGCGAGAGGCGGCCTCGAGCTGGGCGCGGCGGATGACCGCGCGGCGCGCGGCCTCGTCGGCGGCGCGCCGCTCGGCGTCGTGCTGGCGCTCCATCGCGACGATGCGCGCCTCCTCGGCGCGGACCCGCTCACGCGCGGTCTCGAGGCGAAGGCGCGCCTCGACCTCGCCCTCGCGGGCGCGCTCGAGCGCGGCGAGCGCGCCGTCGCGGCGATCGGCCTCGAGCACGGGTCGCGGTTCGGCGCGTGCGGCCTCGAGTTCGTCCTTGGCCGCCGTCGCGGCCTGCTCGGCCTCGGCGATCCGCTCCTCGGCGGTGCGAAGGGCCTCGGCGAGCCGGTCGGTCTCGGCCGCGGCCGCCTCGGCCTGCACCCGTGCGCGGTTCAGCGCCTCGGTGCGCTGGGCGAGCTGCGCGTCGAACTCGCGGAGCGCGGCGAGCGCGAGCCTGGACTGCTCCTTGGCGTGCTCGGCGTTGCCGCGCTGCTCGTCGAGGTCGAAGCGGGCGCGCTCGATGTCGGAGCGGACCTCCTCGAGGCGCGCCTGGGCGCGGTCGCGCTCGGCGACCAGCTCGATACGGCTCTGCGTGCGTCCCGAACCGCCGTGCACGACGTAGCGACCGACGACGGTCCCGTCGCGCGTGATCACGGTCGCCGGCCGGTCGAGCGCGGCGAGCGCGGGCTCGGCCGCGCGCACGGCGTCGAGGTCGTCGGCGACGAGCACCTCGCCGAGGAGGGCGAGGATGCCCGCGGGCGCGGTGACCACATCGGCGGCGGCCGTGAGCCCGTCGACGGCGAGGGTTCGCGTCGCGCCGCGGGCGTCGGGTCCCGGCTCGGCGATGGTGAGTGCGACGCGACCGAGGTCGCCGTCGGTCGCCACGCCGACGGCCCTGAGCGCCGCGGCCCGGTCATCCACGAGCACCGATTCGGCGAGCGGGCCGAGCGCCGCGGCGATGGCGGCCTCGTAGC
Organism: Agromyces bracchium; assembly: GCF_009709675.1. GTDB lineage: Bacteria > Actinomycetota > Actinomycetes > Actinomycetales > Microbacteriaceae > Agromyces > Agromyces bracchium. Next base: position 283,599 of record NZ_WMLB01000025.1, read on the forward strand.
CCGGCTCGACGCGCAGGTGCTCGGCGAGGAGGCCCCGTACCCCCGCGGTGCCGGAGGCGGCGAGCGCAGCCGAGCCGTCCTTCTGGTCGAGCGCGAGCGAGAGCGCGCCGACGCGCGCGCCGAGCGCGTCGCGTTCGCGTTCGCGGTCGTGCAGCGCCTCGCGGAGCTGCTCGATCTCGCCCTCGGCCTCGAACACGGCCGCCTGGGCGAGCTCGTACGCCTCGTCGAGGTCGGTCGCCGAGACGGGATCGGCGTCGGACTCGGCCTCGACCCGCGCGAGGTCAGCGGCGAGCGTCTCACGCCGCGCCTGCGCCGCGTCGAGGGCGTTCCGGTGCCGGAGCACCTCGCCGCGCACCGCCGCGAGCTTCGAGGCCGCGGCATCCGCCCGGCCGGAGAGCTGGGACGCGCGGAGGTCGTACGCGCTGACGCGCGCCGCCTGAGCGGCGATCTCCTCGTCGACCGCGTCGAGCGCGGTCCGCGCCTCCCTCGTCGCCGCGGTGGCCTGTTCGAGTGCGGATGCCGCGTCGCCCACGCCGCCGCGGATGCCGTCGAGCTCGGCGCGCGCCGCGTCGATGTCGGCGAGTGTGACGGTGGGCGCGGCATCCGTGCCCTCGTCGGCCGCGGAGAGCAGCGCGATGCGCTGCCGGGCGAGCGAGTCGAGCGAGCGCAGCCGCGCCTCGGATTGCTCGAGGGCGAAGCTGACGGCGCGGGCCCGGTCGACGTCGTCACCGCCCTGCGCCTGCTCGAGGCGGTCGATGTGGGCCTGGTGGCGCTCCAGCTCCTGCTGGAGCACGAGACGCTCGGCGTGCCGTTCGTGCTCGGTGCGCCCGGCGGTCTCGAGCGCTCGTCGCAGCTCGACGACCTCGTCGGCCACGAGCCGCGCCTTCGCGTCGCGGACGACGGCGGCGATGCCCGCTGCCTCGCGCGCGACCTCGGCCTGGCGGCCGAGCGGCTTCAGCTGCCGTCGGAGCTCTGCGGCGAGGTCGGTGAGTCGGGTGAGGTTCGCCTGCATGGCGTCGAGCTTGCGGAGCGTCTTCTCCTTGCGGCGACGGTGCTTCAGGATGCCGGCGGCCTCCTCGATGAACCCGCGGCGGTCCTCCGGGCTCGCGTGCAGCACCTGGTCGAGCTGGCCCTGGCCGACGATGACGTGCATCTCACGGCCGAGGCCTGAGTCGCTGAGCAGCTCCTGCACGTCGAGCAGGCGGCACTGCTCGCCGTTGATCGCGTACTCGCTGCCGCCGTTGCGGAACAGGGTGCGCGAGATCGTGACCTCGGTGTACTCGATGGGCAGCGCGCCATCCGCGTTGTCGATGGTGAGGCTGACCTCGGCGCGACCGAGGGGGCCGCGCGTGGAGGTGCCCGCGAAGATGACGTCCTCCATCTTGCCGCCGCGGAGGGTCTTCGCGCCCTGCTCCCCCATCACCCAGGCGAGCGCGTCGACGACGTTCGACTTGCCGGAGCCGTTGGGGCCGACGATGCACGTGACCCCCGGCTCGAACGCGAAGGTGGTCGGCTGCGCGAAGGACTTGAAGCCCTTCAGGGTGAGGCTCTTGAGGTACATGTCCCCCCGGTGTCGCGGCGTGATGGTGCTGGATGCCTCGCATGAGCGTACCCGAGCCCCGGCGCCGGGCCCGCGCGCACCCGCCGTGATCAGGGCATCCGGCCTACCGGCGGCGGCCCGGCACGGCTAGGCTGGCCTGCTCTGCAGGCGCCCGCCGCGGGGCGGAGGGAGCACCGCCGTGGCCGTGGAGATCCGCCCGATCCGGCTGCCCGTGACCGCCGACGACGCCGATGCGGGCGAACTCGTCGACTATGCCGCGCTCATGGATCGGATCGAACTCGAGCGGCTCGGCACCGCTGAGCTCGCACGGACCCCGCGCGAGCTGCTCGTCGACCTCGCTCCCGATCGGCACCGTCGAAGCCTCGCGCTGGGTGCGTTCGACGGGCACGCGCTCGTCGGCGCCGCCGAACTCGAGTGGGAGCTCGACGACGACGCGCGGACCGCCTACCTGCCGATGGTCGGTGTCGACCCCGGACGCCGGCGCGAGTCGATCGGCTCGAGCCTGCTCGCCGAGGCCGAGCGCATCACCGCAGCGGCCTGGCGCCCGAGGCTCGTCGTGTCGGGCGAGCACCTGCTGGGCGCCGACGACGGCGCCGGGCCGCGGCTCGCGGCGCCCCAGGGCGACGCCACCATCCCCGCCGCCGATTCGGTTGCGCAGTTCGGCGCCGCGCACGGGTACGCGCTCGGGCAGCTCGACCGGGTGAGCCGGCTCGACGTCGCGGGCCGTGCCGAGGAGTTCCGATCGCGGCTGGCCGCGCTCGGGGCATCCGCACCGTACCGGATCGCCGCCTGGGTCGACCACGCACCCGACGAACTCGTCGACTCGTTCGCGTTCGCGCGCGAGCGGATGTCGGTGGATGCGCCGGCCGGGGCGATCTCGTTCGAGCTCGAGCGCTGGGACGCCGCCAGGATCCGGGACGACGAGCGTCGCTCCCTCGAGCGCGGGCGGACGACGCTGATCGCCGCGGCCATCGCACCCGATGGGACGGTGGCGGGCTTCACCGCGCTCTCGCTGCTCGACGGATCCACCGCGGTCGAGCAGTGGGACACGATCGTGCTCGGCGCGCACCGGGGCCACCGGCTCGGGATGCGCCTGAAGCTCGTCAACCTCGTTCGCCTCGCCGAGACCGACCCCGAGCGCGAGCGCATCTACACGTGGAACGCCGACGAGAACGAGCACATGCTCGCCATCAACCTCGAGCTCGGCTTCCGGCCGTTCGCGCTCGAGTCGGTCTGGCAGCGGCCGTGAGCGACCGGTCGACCTCGGGCGGTGGCGGGGTGGCCGCCGTCACGACGGCGCCGCCACGCGAGCCGGCCCGCAGCCGCTGGCAGCGCGGGCACCGATGCGACGAGCGGTTCATGAACGCCTCGCGCACGATCGGCGTCCCGCACCGCGGGCACGGTCGACCCGTGCGGCCGTAGGCGTTCAGCGAGTGCGCGAAGTACCCCGACGCGCCGTTGACGTTCACGTACTGCGCGTCGAAGCTCGTCCCGCCCTCGGCCAGCGCCTTCTGCAGCACCGCGCGCACGGCCGCGAGCAGCTCGCGGACCCGACGCCGGCTGAGGCTCGCCGCGGGCTGCTCGCCGTGCATGCGCACCGCCCAGAGCGCCTCGTCTGCGTAGATGTTGCCGATGCCCGACACGACGCCCTGGTCGAGCAGCACGCGCTTGACGCCCGTGGCGCGCCGGGCGAGCGCGGCGACGAACGCCGCGTCGTCGAACGCCGGGTCGAGCGGGTCGCGCGCGATGTGCGCCACCTGCGACGGGATCGAGCGGGCCCACGGCCCGGTGACGTCGGCCGAGAACCCCGCCGTGCGCCCGTCGGACGTGGGGAGCAGTCGATCGATCGCCATCGAGCCGAAGATGCGCTGGTCGACGAAGTCGACGCGGAGCTCACCGTGATCCGGATGCTCGAGGTGGAGGCGGATCCGGGCGTGCCGGTCGTCGCCGGGATGATCGGGGGTGCGGAGCAGGAGCTGACCGCTCATGCCGAGGTGGCCGACCAGAGCGGCGCCGCCGGCGAGCGGCATCCAGAGGAACTTGCCGCGCCGGACGGCGGCCTCGATGCGCTCGCCCGTGAGCAGCGTCTCGAAGTCGCCGGATGCCGCCTCGTGGCGCTTCAGCGATCGGGCGTCGAGCACCTCGACCGCGACGACGCGCGCGCCGGTGACGGCGGGCGCGAGCCCGGCGCGGACGACCTCGACCTCGGGCAGTTCGGGCACGTCAGCCGACGTTCAGGGTGGTCCAGGCCTCGAGCGCGGCGGCCATCTCCGCCTGCTTCTTGCTGGAGCCCTCGCCCGACGCCGAGACCAGCCCCGCGACGGTGACCGTCGCGACGAAGTGCTTGTCGTGGTCGGGCCCGCTCGCGCTCACCGTGTACGACGGCGCCGTCGCGCCGCGCCGTGCGGCGATCTCCTGCAGGCTCGTCTTCGGGTCCATCGCCGCCCCGAACCGGTCGGGGTCGCGCATGAGCGGCGTGATGAGCCGCAGCACGAAGTCGGTCGCGATCTCGCCGCCCCGCGAGAGGTAGACCGCGCCGATGATCGCCTCGACGGTGTCGGCGAGGATCGACGGCTTGTCGGCCCCGCCGGTCATGGTCTCGCCGCGACCGAGGCGGATGTACGGGCCGAGCCCGATGGTGCGCGCGACCTCGGCGAGCGCGACACTCGAGACGAGGCTCGCCCGGCGCTTGGCCAGCTCGCCCTCGTCGAGTTCGGGATGGTCGGTGAACAGCTTCACCGTCACGGCCTGCCCGAGGATCGAGTCGCCGAGGAACTCCAGGCGCTCGTTGGTCGGGATGCCGCCGTTCTCGTACGCGAACGACCGGTGCGTGAGCGCCAGGAGCAGGAGTTCGGGGTCGAGCTCGACCCGCAGCGTGCGCTGCAGCTCGACGAGCTCGTCGGCCCCGGTGTCCGTGCGCTCCGCGCGCCTCACGACCGGTCGTTCGTCGTTCACGGGCCGACTAGACGTCGGCGACCTTGCGGCCCTTGTACTCGAGGAAGAGCGGGGTGCCCGCCGAGTCCTCGACCACGCGTGCGCGGTGGGGAAGGCTGTAGGTGACCTTGCCGTTCTCGACGGTCTTGACGAGCGTGGGGGCCTCGGCCTTCCACTGCGAACGGCGCGCGTGGGTGTTGGCGCGTGACTTCTTCCGCTTGGGAACAGCCATGACTCTCTCTCAATCTCTCTGCTGGTCGGCGTCGGATGCAGCATCCGCGCCCTCGTCTTCGGAAGCCGTGAACCCTGCGAGCGCAGCCCAACGCGGGTCGTTCTCTTCAGGGGTGACGAGTTCCGGATGATCGGCCAGACGCTGTCCGGTCTCGGGGTCGAGACCCGGGCAGTCAGGCCGGCACACCGGCTGGAAGGGCAGTGCCAGCACTACCGCATCTCGGATGAGCGGTTCAAGATCCACGTGGTCGTCTTGAACCTCATACTCGAAAGCTTCCCCAGAATGATACGCGAAAAGCTCCTGGAACTCGACTCGGACGGGCAGCGCGATGTCGATGAGGCATCGGCCGCACTCGCCCTCGGCCGTCGCGTCGACCTCCGCGGTCGCGAGGATGCCCTCGTGGACGGACTCGAGACGCACGTCGAGGGCGAGCTCGGAACCCTGCCGGACCGAGACCAATCCCTCGCCGAACTGCTCGGGCGCGGGCACGTCGAGCTCCTGCTCGCGCATCTCGCCCGGTCGGTTGACGAGGTCGCGCACGTTGATGCGGAAAGGGGAATGCTGTACGGCCACGAACGACGATCCTACTCGCCGGGCGGCACGGGTCGGCCGAGCGCGACGCGCGCCGACGGCCGGAGCGATGCGGGCAGGAGCACCGCGGCGGCGCGACGGGCGCCGGGCGCGTCGACGCGGAGCGCGTCGCAGACCGACGCGAGGTCGGCCGCCAGCGCGGCCCGGCGCGCATGCTCGCGCTCGTCGTGCTCGCCGGAGCCGCCCGCCGGCGCGGGCGGCGTTGCGCCGCCGGCGGCCGTGGCGCCTGCGCCCGGGCCGCCGGCCGCAGCGACGCCGGCTGCGGCGCCTCGGGTCCCGCGCACGCGCCCGTACCGCTCGCGTTCGACCGCGTCGCGGACGCGCTCGAGTGCGGCGCGCGGCCCGACGCGCTCGCCGGGCGGCGACTCCGCATCGGACCGGAACGCTGGACGCTCGGCGAGCTCGGCGGCGACCCCCCGCACCGTGCGTCTCGGATCGACCGGCAGCCCGAGGTCCACGGCGGTCGCGAGGAGCTCGCGCCACGCGGCATCCGCCGGTCGCTCACCGGAGCGGATCCGCCGACGGCGTGCCGCGCGGATCCCGACGCGGATCATCGCCGGGATCAGCAGGACGAACGCCACGGCGAGGCCGATCATCGCGAGCTGCGCGGTCTGGGCGCCGACCGACTGCGCGCCGCCGGGGCCGCCGAGCGCGCGGTCGGGGTCGCCCTCCGGCCGACCCGTCGCTCCGGGCGTCGCGGCCGGGCCGGTCGGGACGACCCCCGGGGTGTCCTGTCCGGCGTTCGGCCGCGAGTAGTCGGGCACGTTGCCCCGACCCGGCGTGGGCTCGAAGGGCACCCACCCGACGCCCTCGAAGTAGAGCTCGGGCCACGCGTGCAGGTCGTGCGAGTCGACCTCGATCACGACCTCGCCGTCCACGCGCTCGTCACCGGGCGTCCCTGCCGTGTACCCGATCGAGATGCGCGACGGGATGCCGACCTCGCGCGCGAGCACGGCCATCGTCGAGGCGAAGTGCACGCAGTAGCCCGCGCGCTGATCGAGGAACGCGGCGATCGCCTCGAACCCGGCGCCGTCGTAGCCGTCCGCCACCGGCGCGCTCTCCGAGTACTCGAAGTCCGAGCCGCGCAGGAACGCCTGGATCGCGACCGCGGCGTCGTAGCGCGTCGCGGCCGACGCGGTGACCGACGCGGCGGTCTCCGCGATGATCGGCGGCAGGTCGGCGGGCAGGCGCCGCGTCATCTCGGCGACCGCGTCGGATGGCGCGGCCGGCGCGGAACGCAGCTGCGCGACGTCGGGTTGCACGTCGAGGTGCGTCAGCCGGTACTGCTGTCCCAGCGTGGTGGTGTCGACGCTGCGGACGTTCAGCGTGCCCTGGTCCCAGAACCACGACCCGCTGACGCCGCTGACCTCGGTCGTCGGATACGGCACCGGCAGCCAGGCGGTGCGGACCTGGTCGACCTGCACGGCGATCGGCCGCGGTTCGACCAGCACGTCGTCGTCGAGCCCGTCGGGGCCGGGGAGCGTCCCGAGGGTGTTCTCGCCGTCGACCGCGCGGTCGGTCGCCGACCAGATCTGCCCTTCGAGCCGCTCCACCGTGAGCAGCGTGAAGTACGGCCGCTCGCCCTCCGGTGAGACGTACGAGAACGCGGGGACCGGCTCCGGCCTGCGGAGGTCGCGACCGAGGTCGACGTACGGGCTCACTCCGCGCGCGAAGAGCGTGGCCGGGCCGCCGGTGCCGACCAGGAAGCTGGTGCTGACGCTCGGCGTCGCGGCGGCGATGACGGATGCCGCGACGAGGCCGATCGCGGCGAGCCCGAGCGAGGCGCCCATGGTCGAGACGATGGGCGCGCGCTTCGGCGCGCTGACCACGGGCGCGTCGTCGCGATCGTCCTCCTGGACGAGTTCGGCGGCGCGTCGCACCCGCACGTCGACGCGGAGGAGCAGCAGGTAGGTCGCCGCGGTGAGCACCAGCGCGGGGACCTCGGCGCCCTCCGCGACGAACAGGCCCGGCACGAGCACGGGCACGAGCATCGGGATGGCGGCGAGGGCCGGAACCCGCACGGTCTGCACGAGCAGGTCGAGGAACACGGCGATGAGACCGACGCCGACCGCGATCGCGAAGACCAGCGCGGGCACGGGGATCGCCGGCACCGACTGCTGCTCGATCGTGCGACGCGCACCCTCGGCGAGCTCGCCGAAGACCGCGAACGTGTCGGGCGTGGGGATCACCAGTGCGAGGCTCGTCGCACCGCCGAAGAGCAGGGTGAGCGCGAGCAGCATGACGACGAGCTCGAGCGGCGGGACCAGCGAGGGCGGGGTGCGGAGGGCGCGGAGCCCCGCTCCGCCGCCGATCACCGCGACCGCGACGACGGCGCCGGCCCACCACCATCCGCTGCCCGCGATCAACGGCCCGAGCGCGGTGGTCGCCACGAGCAGCAGCAGCAGGCTCGCCCCCGACAGCGCGATCGACTGCGCGCGCGTCAACGGATAGCGGTCAGGACCCATTGCGGCCTCCCGATCGCACGGCCTCGCGAGCGGACCGCCAGGCCTCCTGCCACGCCGCCGGCAGGTCGGCCGCGCGACGGACCCGGATGACCCGCCAGTCCGCCTCCTCGAGCCGGTCGACGATCCGCGCGGAGACGCTGTCGGCGGCGAACGCGATCGCGGGCTCGACGGACGGACGCAGCGCGACGAGCGTCTCGGCGGCATCGCCGGACGGGTCGACCAGCACCGCGATCGCCGGCATCCGCATGTCGCGGCGCACCGGGGCCACGGGCGCGGTCGGATGCCGCTTGGTCTCGCGCGGCTCGCCGCGGGGCGTCTCCCGTCGCGGCGGCTCCAGCCGGGCGAGGTCCTCGAGCAGTGCGACATCGCCGCCCGGTGATCGGTAGCCGCCCGCCTCCGGCGCGATCGGCTCGAGGTGGGCCGCGGGATCATCGACCGGGTCGAGCCGCACCCGGAACCCTCGGCCGAGCAGGTGCACGCCGAGCGATGCGGCGATCTCGACGCCGAGCTCGAACGCGGGATCGAGGGCGCCTGCGGCGTCGCGCGCACCCGACGCCGGATGCGACACGCGGCCGCCGAGCGCCGTGTCGAGGAGGATGCGGAGCTCCGGGTCGCCGCGCTGCTCCTCGTCGCGCACCATGAGCTCGCCGCGACGTGCCGTGGCGGCCCAGTGCACGCGTCGGAGCGGATCGCCGTACCGGTACTCGCGCGCGATGAGCTCGTCGCTGTTCGGGCGCGTGCGGCGCTGGAGCGCGTGCACCGTGCCGTCGACGCTCGCGAGCAGTCCGACCGCCGGCTCCAGGGGCGTGACCCTCGGGGTCACCACCAGGTCCCTCGCGCCGCCGGCGACGCGATCGATGCGGGCGAGGCCGAAGGGGTCGGTCACGCTCACCCGCAGCGGCCCCACGTCGAACACGCCGCGCCGCGGCGTCCGCATCCGATACTCCAATCCGACCGTGTCGTCGCCCGAGGGCAGCACGCCCTCCGTGCGCCCGAGCGCGGGGAGGATCGCCTCGGGCGGCGGCCGGAGCGCCGGTGAGGCGAGGTCGCGCCAGTGCGCGCCGTCGAACGCGCGGCGGCTGCGGTTGTGCACGCGCAACCGGACCGTCGTCGAATGCCCCGCCGCGACGATCGGCGGCTCGAAGGTGCGGTGGACCGCGAGTCGCGGCGGCCGCACGGCGAGGAAGCCGAGCGCCGCGAGCGGCATCGCGATGCCGACCGAGGCGAGGAGGAGGATGTCGCGGAGGTCGAACCAGAGCGCCAAACCGAAGAGGATGCCGCCGACGACCATGAGCGCGATCCCGCGCGGGGTCAGGCGAGGACGCGCCTGGTGCCGTGTCCGGCCGACCCGCGACATCCCGATCACTCCCTCCGCGCGCTGCCGACCGGAACCGGCGTCTCGGCGACGATGCGTCGCACGATCTGGTCGATGAGGGGACCGCCGTCGTGGTCGTGCCCGCCGACCGCACGGCTCGTCGGCACGAGGCGGTGCGCGAACACGGGCACGGCGAGGGCGTCGACGTCGTCGGGCAGCACGAAGTCGCGGCCGTGCATGGCGGCGTGCGCCTTGGCGGCGCGGATCAGCTGGAGCGTGGCGCGCGGGCTCGCCCCGAGCCGCAGCTGGCGGTCCTCGCGCGTGGCCCGGGCGAGCTCGACCGCGTACTGCTTGACCGGCTCGGACGTGAAGACGCGCTGCACGGTCTCGATCATCGCCCGGAGCTCGGCGAGCGAGACGACGGGCTCGAGGGTGTCGAGGGGGCTCGCGGTCTCGCGTTGGGCGAGCATCGCGAGCTCGTCGGAGGTCGCCGGGTAGCCCATCGAGATGCGCGCCATGAACCGGTCGCGCTGCGCTTCGGGCAGCGGGTACGTGCCCTCCATCTCGACGGGGTTCTGCGTGGCGACGACCGTGAACGGCTGCTCGAGGCGGTAGGTCGTGCCGTCGGCGGTGACCTGGCGCTCCTCCATGCACTCGAGGAGGGCCGACTGCGTCTTCGGGCTGGCCCGGTTGATCTCGTCGCCGATCACGATGTTCGCGAACACCGGGCCGGGCTTGAACTCGAACCGGCGCGACACCTGGTCGAAGACGGAGACGCCCGTGACGTCGCTCGGGAGGAGGTCGGGCGTGAACTGGATGCGGCTGACGGTGCAGTCGACCGAGCGGGCGAGCGCCTTGGCGAGCATCGTCTTGCCGACACCGGGCACGTCCTCGATGAGCAGGTGCCCCTCGGCGAGGAGGACCGTGAGGGCCGCCGTGACGGCCTCGCGCTTGCCGCTGATGACGGTCTCGACGTTGCGGACGATCGCGGCGGCGCGTTCGCCGACCTCGTCGATGCCCATCGTCGGCGCGACGCCGACGGCGCCCTCGGTGTCGGTCACGGTCGCATCGCCCCCTGCAGGTACTCGGCGACGGACCGCGGGACGTACGGCGCGACATCGCCGCCGAGCGCGGAGACCTGCCGCACGAGCGAGCTCGACACGTGCGCGTTCGCCGGGTCTGGCAGGAGGAAGACGGTCTCGACGCCGGCGAGGTGCCGGTTCACGATCGCCATGGGCGTCTCGTAGCCGACGTCGACCTGCGAGCGGATGCCCTTCACGAGCACCGACGCGCCGACGTCGGTGCAGTAGTCGACGAGGAGGCCCATGCTCCACGAGGCGACGACGATGTCGCCGGGGATGCGGGCGTCGGCGATCGACTGCTCGATGAGCGCCACGCGCTGCGCGATCGGGAGCAGCGCCGACTTGTCGGGGTTGTGCACGACGACGACGTGCAGCTGGTCGTACAGGCCGGCGGCCCGTTCGATGACGTCGAGGTGCCCGCGCGTGACTGGGTCGAATGATCCGGGGACGACGGCGATCCGCTGCATACGTGCCAGCGTAGTGCGCGTTCGACGCCGCGGGAGGGGTCGCGGAGAGTCTCAGCCCCTGCTCAGGTACTCGCTCGCCTCGTCGTCGAGGCGGCGACGGACGGCGGCCGCGAGGGCCGGGTGGCCGGCGAGCCTCGGGTCCTCCGCGAGCAGGTCTGCGGCGGCCTCGCGGGCGTCGGCGATGAGGTCGCCGTCGCGCGCGACGCGGAGCAGCTTGAGCGAGGATCGCCCGCCCGACTGCACGGCGCCGAGCACGTCGCCCTCCTGCCGGAGCTCGAGGTCGACGCGCGCGAGCTCGAAGCCGTCGACCGTGGCGGCGACGGCCTCGAGGCGCTCGCGCGCGACGCTCCCGGCCTCGGCGTGCGAGACGAGCAGGCACAGCCCGGGCACGCTCCCCCGGCCCACCCGGCCGCGCAGCTGGTGCAGCTGCGAGACCCCGAAGCGGTCGGCGTCGACGACGACCATGGTGCTCGCGTTCGGCACGTCGACCCCCACCTCGATCACGGTCGTCGCGACGAGCACGTCGAGCTCCTTCGCGGCGAACGCGCGCATTGTGTCGTCCTTCTCCTCGGCCGACATCCGCCCGTGCAGGGGCGCGATGCGCGCGCCCGCGAGCGCGGGCAGCGCCCGCAGTTCGGCGAGCACCGAGGCGACGGATGCCGCGGGGCCGGCGCCCGGGGCGGGCTCGCCCTCTACGGGCTCGCCGTCGTCCTCCGCCACCTTGGGCTCGATCGCCGGGCAGACGACGAACCCCTGCCGGCCCTGCGCGAGCTCCTCGGCGAGGCGTTCCCACACGCGGGCGCGCCAGGCAGGACGTTCCGCGAGCGGCACCAGGTGCGTCTCGATGCCGGCCCGGCCCGCGGGCAGCTGCCGGATGGTGCTCACGTCGAGGTCGCCGAACACCGTCATCGCGACCGTGCGCGGGATCGGCGTCGCGGTGAGCACGAGCACGTGCGGGTGACGCCCCTTCAGGCGCAGCGCCTCGCGCTGCTCGACGCCGAAGCGGTGCTGCTCGTCCACGACGACGAGCCCGAGGTCGGCGAACGTGGTCGTGTCGCCGAGGAGCGCGTGCGTGCCCACGACGATGCGCGACTGGCCCGCCGCGACGCGCAGTGCGGCCTTCCGGCGCTCCGCGGCGGGCAGCTGGCCCGTGACGAGGGTGGGCATGAGCTCGGCGGAGAGCTCGGGCCCGAGCATCTTCGCGATCGAGCGGAGGTGCTGCGCGGCAAGGACCTCGGTCGGGGCGAGGAGCGCCGACTGCCCGCCGGACTCGGCGACCGCGAGCATGGCGCGCAGCGCCACGACGGTCTTGCCCGAGCCGACCTCGCCCTGCACGAGCCGGTTCATGGGCACGGGCGCGGCGAGGTCGGCGAGGATCTCGCCGCCGACCTCGTGCTGGTCGTCGGTGAGCGTGAACGGCAGCGACGCCTCGAAGCGTTCGAGCAGCCCGCCGGGGCGCGGCTCGCGTCGCACCGCCTCGTGGGCGCGGGCGGCCGCGCGGCGCTCGAGCAGCGCGGTCTGCAGCACGAACGCCTCGGTGAAGCGCAGCGTGCGGCGCGCGGCCTTCCAGTCCTCGTCGCGCTCGGGTCGGTGCACGCCCTCGAGGGCGTCGCGGTGCGAGCGGATGCCGCGTGCGCGACGCACCGCGTCGGGGATCGGGTCGTCGACCGCGCCGAGCCCGTCGAGCAGCACGCCGACCGCGGTCTGCAGCTGCCAGCTGGAGAGGGTGCCGGTGGCCGGGTAGATCGGGATCGGCGCCGTCGCCCAGCGCACGGCCGCGGCATCCGCCCCACTCGTCGGCACCGCGTCGTCGAACAGCTGGTAGTCGGGATGCGCGAGCTGGCGGGCGCCCCGGTAGTCGGAGACCTTGCCGGCGAACATGCCGCGCACGCCGGGCTTCAGCTCGTTCGCGCGCCACTTCTGGTTGAAGAACGTCAGGGTGAGGATGCCGGTGCCGTCGGAGATCTTCGCCTCGAGGATCGAGCCGCGGCGCGACCGCATCGTGCGCTCGCGTACCTCGAGCACCTCGGCGACGATCGTGACGTTCTCGTCGAGCGGGAGCTCGGCGAGCGCCGTGAGCTCGCCGCGTGCGGCGTAGCGGCGCGGGTAGTGCGCCAGCAGGTCGCCGACGCTGGAGTAGCCGAACGCCCGCTGCAGCGCCTGCGCGGTGCGACCGCCGAGCGCGCCCGTGAGGCGGCTGTCGAGGGTCAGCGCCCCTTCCGCCACGCGATCGGCCGTCATGGCTCGATCGTAGGCTCCGCCTCCGTCGGCGCGGGCGCGAGGGCCTCGATCTCGGCGCGCACGTAGGGGTCGTCGGGGCGCGCGAGCGCGAGCTCGCGCTGGATCTCGAGCGCCTCGTCGGTGCGGCCGAGCGTGCGGAGCGCGCGCCCGACGGACCAGCGCGCGACGTGCTGCTGCCCCGCGGTGCCGTACCGGTCGGCCGCGTCGACGGCCTTCTGGAAGTGGTACATCGCGGCCTGCGCGTCGCCGCCGTCGTGCTTGGTCCAGCCGAGGTTGTTGTGGAGTGCCACGCCCCAGCGCTTGAGGCGCGGGTCGCGGACGCCCTCGAGGATGTCGAAGCCCTCGGCGGCCCACTCCTCCTCGTGGCCGGTGTCGTTCAGCGCGAGCATGTGCAGCGCGTCGAGCACCAGGAACGTCGAGCCGCCGAGCGCGGCCTCGCGCACGGCCCGGGTGAACTCGGGAACGGCCTCGTCGAGGCGCTCTCCAGCGGCGGCCATGCGACCGCGCTCGAGGAAGATGCGGGCGCGGAGCTCGGCGGCCTCCTCGTCGGACTCGCCCGGATCGGCCTCCTCGAGCTCGGCGAGCACGGCGAGCGCCTCGTCGTCGCGATGCTGGAGGCCCATCGCGCGCGCGAGCTGCGTGGCCATCACGGCGCGGCCGTGCACGCTCAGCGTCTCGTCGGCCGCGGCCGCGCGGAAGCGCTCCTCGCTCGCGGCGGGGTCGGCGAAGTCCCACATCCGGTCGATGGCCTGCTGCTCGTGCCCCCGGTGATGGGACGGATCGGCGTGCAGGGCGTCGGTCGAGTCATCCACCTCACCATCATGGCAGCGCCGGAGGAGGGGCCGTTATGCTCCCGAGACATGACGCGCATCATCGCCGGCTTCGCCGGCTCGCTCACCCTCGCCGTGCCCCGCTCGGGCACGCGACCGACGAGCGACCGGGTGCGCGAGGCGATCTTCTCCGCGCTCGAGGCGCGCGATGCCGTGGCGGATGCCTCGGTGCTCGACCTGTACGCGGGCTCGGGGGCGCTCGGGCTCGAGGCCGCGAGCCGCGGTGCCGCGGAGGTCGTGCTCGTCGAGAAGGCCCGGCCCGCGGCCGAGGTCTGCCGGCGCAACGCCGCGGCGCTCGCGAAGGCGGCCCGCGGCGGGCCGGCGCCGCGGGTGCGCGTCGAGGCGCGCAGCGTCGCGTCCTACCTCGAGTCGGCGCCGGGCGGCGTCGACCTCGTCTTCATCGACCCGCCGTACGACCTCGGCGAGACCGAGCTCGCGCGCGACCTGGAGCTGCTCGCCCCGCTCCTCGCCGACACGGCGACGGTCGTCGTCGAGCGCAGCAGTCGTTCCCCCGAACCGGCCTGGCCGGGCGGCATCGAGCCCGAGCGGCGGCGCGACTACGGCGAGACGACGCTGTGGTGGGCGTCGGCGACCGACGCGTCGGCGACCTTCGCGCCGGCGACCGACGCGGGTCAGCCCGCCGCGCCGTCCCAGCCCGAGTAGGGATCCCATCCGCTCGTGTCGACGGGCGCCCCGTCGAGCGTGAGTCGCCCCGCGTCGCCGTTCGCGACGCCGATCACCTCGAACGGCGCAGGGGGCACGGTCCCGGGCGGGAACGCGGCGAGCAGGCCGTGGTCCTCCGCGCCGGCGAGTGCCGTCAGCGGGTCCGAGCCGAGCGCAGCGGCGCGGAAGTCGAGCCCGACCCCGCTGGCCTCGGCGAGGCGCCGCGCGTCGCGCGCGAGCCCGTCGCTCACGTCGAGCATCGCGGTCGCGCCGGCCTCGGCGGCGACCACCCCGGCCGACACCGGCGGCGAGGGCGCGAGCTGTGCGCCGACGAGGTGCGGATGCCGCGCCCGGGCCAGGTCGGCGAGGCCCGCGTCGGGTTCGCCGTCGGCGTCGCGCGCCTCGGCGAAGAGGAGCTTGAGCCCGCGTGCCGCGTCGCCGCGAGCCCCGGCGTGGGCGAGGAGGTCGCCCGGTCGCGCCCCCGAACGCAGGACCGGCGCCCGCCCGTCGAGGTCGCCGAACGCGGTCACCGCGATCGTGAGCACCGATGACGCCGACAGGTCGCCGCCCACCACCCCGGCGCCCGGGGCGAGTGCGGCGAGACCATCGCGCAACCCGTCGGCGATGCCCTCGAGCAGGGCGACGCCCGTGGTCGGCGGCGCGGCGATCGAGACGACGAGCGCCGTCGGCCGCGCGCCCATCGCCGCGACGTCCGTGAGGTTGGTGGCGGCCGCCTTCCAGCCGAGATCGTGCGGGCGCGACCACGCGAGCCGGAAGTCGGGGCCGTGGACCATGAGGTCGGTCGTGACCACGAACCGGCCGTCGGGGGCCGCCACGACGGCCGCGTCGTCGCCCGCGCCGAGGAGCGCCGCGTCGCCCGGCTCGAGACGCGGCAGGATGCGGCGCAGCACCGCGCTCTCGCCGAGCTCCCCGATCGTGGGCGACGGCTCGCGTGCAGGCTGCTCCATGGCTCCCACGGTAGCCTGATCGACGATGTCGACTCCCCCGTCAGGCCGCCCCCGGCGCCGCCGCGCGCGCCTGCTCGCCGCGGCCCTCGTCGCCGCCACGGCCGTTCCGCTCCTCGCCGCCTGCAGCCAGCCGGTCCCGTTCGATCCGGCTCCGGATGCCGCCGACGCCGACTGCGCGTCGGTCGTGGTGCGACTGCCCGACCAGGTCGCCGGGCTCGACGCCCGCGAGACGACCGCGCAGGGCACGGGCGCATGGGGTTCGCCGGCCGCCGTGCTGCTGCGCTGCGGCGTCGAACCCCCCGGGCCGACGACGTTGCGCTGCGTGAGCGTCGACGACGTCGACTGGATCATCGACGAATCCGACGCGCCGACCTACCGCTTCGTGACCTACGGCCGCACCCCGGCCGTCGAGGTCGTCGTCGACAACGACGCGGTCGCCGGATCGACGGCCATCGCCGACCTCTCCGGCGCGGTCGCGGCGATCCCCGCCGACGGCGGGTGCACCGACCTCGAGGAGCTCGCGCCCGCCACCGGCGAGGCGACGGACGCCGGCTGAGTCCGCGGCCCGCGGGCCGGGCCGCGCGGGCGCCGTGCGCCGCCCGCAGGCGTCAGCCGACGCGCACGCCCCGCGCCATCCCGACCCGGATGAGCTCGTCGATCAGCTCGGGGTAGCTCACGCCCGACTCCTGCCAGCAGCGCGGGAACATCGAGATCGGCGTGAATCCCGGCATCGTGTTGAGCTCGTTCACGATGAAGCCCTCGTCCGTGAGGAAGAAGTCCACGCGCGCGAGGCCCTCGGCCCCGATCGCGTCGAACGCGCGGATCGCGAGGTCGCGCATCTCCTCCAGCCGCCCGTCGCCGAGGTCGGCCGGGCACACGAGGTCGACGCCCGGCGCGTCGAGGTACTTCGCCGCGAAGTCGTAGAACCCGTCGCCGGTGAGCACGATCTCGCCCGCGACCGAGGCGCGCGGGCGCTCGCCCGGCGCGCCGCCGAGCACGCCGATCTCGACCTCGCGCCCGATCACGGCGGACTCGACGAGCACGGTGTCGTCCTCGGCGAACGCGACCTCGAGGGCCGCGTCGAGCTGCGAGGCATCCGCCACCTTGCTGACGCCGACGCTCGAGCCGGCGCGCGCCGGCTTCACGAACTGGGGCAGGCCGAGGGATGCCGCGTCCGCGCGCACCGCGGCCGGGTCGTCCGCCCACTGCCGTGACGTCACGGTGCGCCACGGCGCGACCGGGATGCCGGCGGCCGCGAGCGCCGTCTTCGTGAAGTGCTTGTGCATGCCGAGCGCGCTCGCGAGCACGCCCGAGCCGACGTACGGGAGGCCGACGAGCTCGAACAGGCCCTGGATCGTGCCGTCCTCGCCGAACGGGCCGTGCAGGATCGGGAAGACGAGGTCGACCTCGCCGAGCGAGGCCTCCTCGCCGCTCGCCGTCACGACGTGCAGCTCGCGGGAGGCCGCCGACTGCGGCCAGCGCACGCGCGTGCCGTTGTCGTGGACCTCGGGCAGGTGCTCCGGATCGAGCCGGAAGCGATCGGGGTCGTCGGCCTCGAGCACGAACGCGCCCTCGCGCGTGATCCCGACCGGGATCAGCTCGTAGCGGTCACGGTCGATCGCCCGGAGCACTCCCGCCGCCGTGGCGCAGCTGATCGAATGCTCGCTGGAGCGCCCGCCGAAGAGCAGAACCACCCTGAGCTTGTCCATCCATCGTCCTTTCGCCCTGCGGCTCGTCGTCGGTCGTGAGGTGCGGCGCGATGTCCTTGGGTGCGAGCGTTCCGGCGAGCACCTGCCGGACCTGCTCGACGATGGGCATCTCGACGCCCTTGGCGCGCGCCAGTTCGAGGATCGGGCCGACGGATGCGAGCCCCTCGGTGGTCTGCTGCATCTGGTTGACGACCTCGGGCAGCTTGTAGCCCTGGCCGAGCAGGCGCCCGGCGGTGTTGTTGCGCGACAGCGGCGACTGGCAGGTCGCGATGAGGTCGCCGAGGCCGGCGAGCCCGGAGAGCGTGTCGCGGTGCGCGCCGTAGGCGACCGCGAAGTCGGTCATCTCGACGAGGCCCCGCGTGATGATCGAGGCCTTGGTGTTCTCGCCGTAGCCGGCGCCGTCGACGATGCCGATCGCGACCGCGATGAGGTTCTTCAGGACCCCGCCGAACTCGGTGCCGATGACGTCGGTGTTCACGAACGAGTGGAAGTACCGGTTGCGGGAGACGGAGGCCACCGACTGCGCGGTCTCGAGGCTCGCCGACGAGACCACGGCCGCGGTCGGCTGCTCCTTCGCGATCTCGAGGGCGAGGTTCGGCCCGGAGATCACCGCGATCTTCGACTCGGAGATCGGCAGGACCTCGGCGATGACCTCGCTCATGCGGTGGCCCGTGGTCTTCTCCACGCCCTTCATGAGCGAGACGATCGTCGCCTCGGCGTGCAGGTGCGGCTCGGCGGCGATGAGGTTCTGGCGGAGCGTCTGGCTCGGCACGCTGATGTAGACCTGCTCGGCGCCGGCGAGCGCGAGGTCGAGCCGGCTCGTCGCGCGCAGCCCGATCGGCAGGTTGATGCCCGGGAGGTAATCGCTGTTGCGCTTGGCCTCCTGGATCTCGCGCGCGAGCTCGGGGCGCCTGGCCCACAGCATGACGTCGGCGCCGCCGTCGGCGAGGATCTTCGCGAACGTGGTGCCCCAGCTGCCTGCGCCGAGCACGGCGACGCGCTTGCCCGGCGGGCGGCGTCCGGCCCTAGCCATCGAGGCGCCCCGTCTCCTTCTGGCCGTGCTTGGCGGGATCCCATCGCTCGGCCGGAGGCTGCTCGCCGCGCAGCTCGCCGACGAGCGCGGCGATCGCGTTCATCAGGTCGTTCGTGGCCGCGAGGAGCGTCGCCTGGTCGAGCGGCTTGCCCTCGTAGGCCGACAGGTCGAGCGGCTCGCCGATGACGACGTCGACGGTCTTCCGCGGGAAGAAGCTGACCTTCTTCGCGTACCGCGGCATGATCTGCTGCGTGCCCCAGTGGGCGGCGGGCACGACCGGGATACCGCGCTCGAGCGCGATGCGCACCGCACCCGTCTTGCCGCGCATCGGCCACATGTCGGGGTCGCGCGTGAGCGAACCCTCGGGGTAGACGATGACCATGCGGCCCTTCTCGACGAGTTCCTCCGCGGCGCGGATCGCGGCGTGGCTGCTGCTGCCTGCGCGCTCGACGGGGATCTGGCCGGACGTGCGCAGGAACCAGCCGAGCACGGGGTTCTTGAACAGCGACGCCTTCGCCATGAAGCGAGGGAGCCGACCGAGGTGCCACGAGGCGACGCCCATCACGAGCGGGTCGATCTCGCTGTAGTGGTTCGGCGACAGCACGAAGGCGCCGGCCTGCGGCATCCGCTCGGGGTGGTGGAATCGGTACTTCACGCCGAGGCTCCACAGCGGGAGGATCAGGGCGGCGAGCACCCAGAAGAACGACGGGCGGCGCTTCTCGGCGCCGGGCTTCACTGCGGGCACGGCGGAGGGGTCACGGTGGGGCACTGACCCATTATCCTTCGAGCGCGAAGTCCGCTCCGAGCAGCTCCAGCTTGGTGATGAAGTTCTCGTAGCCGCGCGCGATGATCCCGACGTTCGACACCGTCGAGCGCCCCTCGGCGGTGAGCGCCGCGATGAGGTGGCTGAAGCCGCCGCGCAGGTCGGGCACCTCGATGTCGGCGCCGCGCAGCTGCGAGGGACCGGAGATCACCGCGGAGTGCTTGAAGTTGCGCTGGCCGAACCGGCACGGGCGCCCGCCCAGGCACTCCTTGTGCACGTCGATCGATGCGCCCATCTCGACGAGCGCGTCGACGAAGCCGAAGCGCTGCTCGTAGACGGTCTCGTGGACGATGGAGACGCCCTTGGCCTTGGTGAGCGCCACGACGAGCGGCTGCTGCCAGTCGGTCATGAAGCCGGGGTGCACGTCGGTCTCGATGATGACCGGCTTCAGCTCGCCGCCGGGGTGGTAGAAGCGGATGCCGTCGTCCTCGATCTCGAACGCGCCGCCGACCTTGCGGAAGATGTTGAGGAAGGTGAGCATCTCGGGCTGGCGGGCCCCGCCGACGAAGATGTCTCCCTCGGTCGCGAGCGCGGCCGCGGCCCAGCTCGCCGCCTCGTTGCGGTCGAAGAGCGCGCGGTGCGAGTAGCCCTGCAGGCGCTCGACGCCCTCGATGCGGATCACCCGGTCGGTGTCGACCGTGATGATGGCGCCCATCTTCTGCAGGATGTTGATGAGGTCCATGATCTCGGGCTCGATCGCCGCGCCCGTGAGCTCGGTGATGCCCTCGGCGAGCACGGCGGTGAGCAGCACCTGCTCGGTCGCGCCGACGCTCGGGTAGGGCAGCGACACCTTGGCGCCCTTCAGGCCGTCGGGCGCCGACATGCGGATGCCGCTCGGCAGCTTCTCGACGATCGCACCGAAGTTGCGCAGCACCTCGAGGTGGTAGTCGATCGGCCGGTCGCCGATGCGGCAGCCGCCGAGGTCGGGGATGAACGCCTCGCCGAGGCGGTGCAGCAGCGGCCCGCAGAAGAGGATCGGGATGCGGCTCGAGCCCGCGTGCGCGTCGATGTCGGCCATGTGCGCCGACTCGACCGCGGCCGGGTCGAGGACGAGGTCGCCCGGCTCGGGGCCCTCGGTCACGGTCACGCCGTGGACCTCGAGGAGCCCGCGCACGATGCGGACGTCGCTGATGTTCGGCACGTCCTTCAGGAGGCTCGGCGTGTCGCCGAGGATCGCCGCGACCATCGCCTTGGTGACGAGGTTCTTGGCGCCCTTCAACTCGATCCGACCGCGAAGCGGCTTGCCCCCGTTGATCGTGATGCGGTCGACCGGAAGTCCGACCGCCGTGCCGTGCTGCTTCGCGTCATCCACGAGTGTGTTCACTCAGTTCCCTGTCTCTGCCGGCTCCCTGATGGGGAGCGTCGTCGGCCGCCATCCCGCCCGAGTCGCCTCGAAGTCGGAGATGGCCTGCTCGTCCCGGAGGGTGAGCCCGATGTCGTCGAGCCCCTCGAGCAGCCTCCACCGAGTGTAGTCATCGATATCGAAGGCGACTGTGAGGCTCCCGATGCTCACCGTACGCTCAACCAGATCGACCGTCGCGGCTATTCCCGGCTGGGCCTCGATGGCCTCCCACAGCCGCTCGATGTCCTCGTACGCGACCTGGGCCGCGAGCAGGCCCTGCTTGCCCGAGTTGCCGCGGAAGATGTCGCCGAAGCGGCTCGACACGACGACCTTGAAGCCGTAGTCGCGGAGCGCCCACACGGCGTGCTCGCGGCTCGAGCCGGTGCCGAAGTCGGGCCCGGCGATGAGGATCTCGGCGCCGGCGAAAGCCGGCTGGTTGAGCACGAACTCCGGGTCCTGACGCCACGCGGAGAACAGGGCGTCGTCGAATCCGGTCTTCGTGACGCGCTTCAGGAAGACCGCGGGGATGATCTGGTCGGTGTCGACGTTCGAGCGGCGCAGCGGGACGGCGACGCCGGTGACGGTGCTGAACTTCTCCATGGTCAGTTCCCCTCCGCAACGGTGGTCGAGTAGGACGGAACGACCGTGTCGAGACCCGCGGGTCCATCCTGTTCCAGGTCCCATGGGCTCGAAAGCGTGCCCCGAACGGCGGTCGCGGCCGCGACGAGCGGCGAGACCAGGTGCGTGCGGCCGCCCTTGCCCTGCCGGCCCTCGAAGTTGCGGTTCGACGTCGACGCGCAGCGCTCGCCCGGGGCGAGCTGGTCGGGGTTCATGCCGAGGCACATCGAGCAGCCCGCGAAGCGCCACTCGGCGCCGAAGGCCTCGAACACCTTGTCGAGGCCCTCGGCCTCGGCCTCGAGGCGCACGCGCGCCGAGCCGGGAACGACCATGACGCGCACGCCCTCTGCCTTTCGGCGGCCCTTGATGATCGACGCGAAGGC
Source organism: Agromyces bracchium (assembly GCF_009709675.1). Lineage (GTDB taxonomy): Bacteria > Actinomycetota > Actinomycetes > Actinomycetales > Microbacteriaceae > Agromyces > Agromyces bracchium. The sequence continues at coordinate 304,856 of NZ_WMLB01000025.1, forward strand.
CCGCAGGTCTTCGATGCGGCTATTCGTGCACGAGCCCATGAAGACCGCGTCGACGGGGATCTGCTTGAGCGGCGTGCCGGGCTCCAGGTCCATGTACTCGAGCGCGCGCTCGGCGGCGGCCCGCTCGTGCTGGTCCTCGATCGCCGCCGGGTCGGGCACGGCCTCGCTGAGCGAGACGCCCTGGCCGGGGTTCGTGCCCCACGTGACGAACGGCTCGAGTGCGCCGGCGTCGATGAACACCTCGGCGTCGAAGACCGCGCCCTCGTCGGTCGGCAGGGTCTTCCAGTACTCGACCGCCGCGTCCCAGTCGTCGCCCTCCGGCGCGTGGGCGCGGCCCTTCAGGTACGCGAAGGTCGTCTCGTCGGGCGCGACCATGCCGGCGCGCGCTCCCGCCTCGATCGACATGTTGCAGATCGTCATGCGACCGTCCATCGACAGCGAGCGGATGGCGCTGCCGCGGTACTCGAGCACGTAGCCCTGCCCGCCGCCGGTGCCGATCTTCGCGATGACCGCGAGGATGATGTCCTTCGCCGTGACGCCGGGGCGGAGCGAGCCCTCGACCGTGATCGCCATGGTCTTGAAGGGCTTCAGCGGCAGCGTCTGGGTGGCGAGCACGTGCTCGACCTCGCTCGTGCCGATGCCGAACGCCATGGCGCCGAAGGCGCCGTGCGTCGAGGTGTGGCTGTCGCCGCAGACGACGGTGATGCCGGGCTGCGTGAGTCCGAGTTGCGGTCCGACGACGTGGACGATGCCCTGCTCCTTGTCGCCGAGCGAGTGCAGGCGCACGCCGAACTCGGCGGCGTTGCGCCGGAGGGTCTCGATCTGCGTGCGGCTCGTCGGGTCGGCGATGGGCTTGTCGATGTCGAGCGTCGGGGTGTTGTGGTCCTCCGTCGCGATCGTCAGGTCGGGGCGCCGGACCGGGCGCCCGGCCATGCGGAGGCCGTCGAACGCCTGCGGGCTCGTCACCTCGTGCACGAGGTGCAGGTCGATGTAGATGAGGTCGGGGGTGCCGTGCTCGCCCTTCTTCACCAGGTGGGCGTCCCAGACCTTCTCGGCCAGGGTGCGCGGACGCGACGGGATCGGGGTGCTGTCGTTCATGCGGTTCGTCTTCCTTCGGGAGGGTGATCGGCCGTCGACGGACTCCGCGGCGGGGAAGGCCTCAGGACTGGGCCCCGCCGCGGCACCGAAGGAGAAGTCGCCGAGCACGCATGCCGACAGGTTACACCGACTGCGTGGGAGCCCGTTCCACGAGGAAGGCGACGTCGCCGAGCAGGATCACCGCGTCGAGCGGCGCCTCGGCGGGCACGCCGGGCTCCAGGTCGACGGGCTCCTCGCCTTCGGGCCACACGCGGACGCCGTTCGTGGAGTCGAGGTCGGTGACGAGCAGCCGGCCGCCCCGAGACTCGAGGAGTGCGTGGGTCTTCGACATCGATCGCGTGTGGTCCGGGACGGCCACGACGACGGCGCCCTGGAGCCACGCCGGCGGACTCGGGTCGCGGCCGGCGACGACGCGATCCCGTACCGGGAACTCGATGCCGTCGGCGCTCCGGAGGCGCCAGGGGCCGGTCGGCGCGGGTCGGGCCGGGGGCTCCGCCTGCGCCGGAGCAGTGGGCGGCGTCGACGGCGGCGCGATCGGCAGCGCTGCCGGCGGCGCGATCGGCAGCGCCGACGGCGGGCGGATGCCTGGTGGCGGCCGGAACCCGGGGAGCGCCCGCTCGGCCCGTACCGTGCCCTCGGCGCGCACCGCACCCTCGGCCTGCTCCGCGCCGCCCGCCTCGCTTCGACGATCCGACGCGGGCACGTCCGGCACGAGCCCCGGCGGGGGCACGATGAAGTCCGGGTCGCTCACGCCCCCACCTTAACCCGCACCGTCGTCGTAACCCGGCGTCATCGACGGCGGCGGAGCCGGTACCTCGCGACGAACCGTCGCATCCGGCCGGCGGCCGCCGCGACCGCCGCGGCCGCGGCATCCGCCTCGGTCCATCGGCGTTCGACCGACGCCGACGCGACCTCGTCGCCGCCGAACACGTCGCGGTCCACCGTGGCCGCGAGCGTGGCGAGCGGCGCGCGACCGGCGATGCGCACGTCGCCGAGGCCCTGCTCGTCGAGCTGCCGTTCGAGCGCCCGAGCGGTCTGCAGTCGCGACGACCGCTCGGGCGGCTCGAAGCCGAGTTCGGCGTAGCGGTCGACGAGCTCCTCCCAGGCACCCGCGACCCGTCGGTGCGCGGCGCCGCGGTGGCGGATGGCGCGTCGGCGGCGCTTCGCGATCGCGACGACGAGCATGGGCAGCAGGAGGATCGCGGCCGGGATCCCGATCGCACCGATGACGATCCACGCCCACGCGGGCAGCTGGAAGGGCCGGTCGCGGTCCTCGTCGTCGGTGTCGTCGATCTCGGTGGTCGTGAGCAGCTCGTCCTCGGCCTGCTCGGCGCGCGGGGGCTGGCGCACCTGCGGCTGCGGCTCGGACTTCGGCTTCGGCGTCTGCTCCTGCGGCACGTCGACGTTGTCGGGGGTCGGATGGAACGCGATCCAGCCGACGCCCTCGAACGGCACCTCGACCCACGCGGTGACGTCCTCGCCGAGCACCTCGACCGCGCCGCCGCCCTCGGCGATCTCGGGCGCGTAGCCCATGACCACGCGGGACGGGTAGCCGAGGTGGCGCGCCATGAGCGCCATAGCGGCCGCGTACTGCTCCTCGTCGCCCACCATCTGGCTTCGGGTGAAGAGCTCGATGAGCCGATCGGCGCCGTGCCCGGCGCGCGAGGCGACCGCGTCGCTCGCGAGCCCGTGGCTCAGGAACCCGTTCGTCTTCAGCGCGCGCTCGACGTTGCGGAGCTGCTCGATCGGGCTCGGAGCGTCGCCCGCGTACTCGTCGGCCTTCGCGGCGACGACGTCGGGCAGGTTCTCGACCGGCGGCAGCGCGAGCTGCGCGACGGGGACGTCGGCGAGGTCGGCGTCGTCGGGCTGGACCTGCACACGTGCGTCGAGGCGGTAGCGGGTTCCCTCCGCGGCGCCGCTCGTGAGCACGGCGGTGCCCGCTGCGGGGTTGTAGCGCACGTCGCCCGCCCGCTCGACCGACCCGCGGTCGAGCAGCTCGAGCGTGGAGCCGTAGCCCACCGTCGGAAGCCACACGTCGGAGTACGCCGCGACCTCGACCTCGATCGACCGGGCGCCACCGAGGTCGGCGAGCTCGGGCGCGGGCAGCGTCGATCCCACGATCGAGTATCCGCCGTCGGCGGCGGCGTCCTCGGGGCCGGCGACGTTCCAGAGGCGACCGCTGTAGGAGTCCATCGCCGCGAGCCGCAGCGTGTCGCCGGGCTCCAGCCCGTCGACGACGAAGACGGGCGACTCGGCGAGCTCCTTGGTGTACTCGCGGTACCCGGCGAGCGGGCTGGGGAACTGCAGCGGATCGAACGGCGGCACGACCTGCTCGCGCAGCACGAACCGGTCGGGTGCGACGGGGGCCACCGCGAGGCCGGCGACCGCACCGACGGTCACGGCGCCGGCGACGACGACGGCCGAGCCGGTGAGCTTGCGCCGACGCAGGCGCGCGGCGCCGTCGCCGCCGGCCTCGACGCTCGCGCCACGACGCCATGCGATCCAGGTCAGCCCGATCGCCGCGAACGCGACGCCTCGGACGGCCGCGAGGAAGGCCTGGTCGGTACCCAGCAGGATGCCGGAGAGGAACAGCAGCACCGGCCCGACGAGCACGACCGCCGCGCGGAGCGGCGTGCGCCGACCGGGCAGCCAGCGCAGCACGAGCATGCCGCCGACGAGCGAGACGACCGCGGCCGCGGCGTACGGGACCGCGGCGACGTAGTCGGGTGCCTCGACTGGCGCGGCGATCGTGACGATGTCGGCCCAGCCGTGCACGGCGCCGACCGCGAGGCCGGCGAGCGACGTGAGCGTCGGCAGCACGACGAGGAAGGCCTCGCCCGGCATGACGAACGGCGTGCCGACGAGGAAGTACAGCACGATGCCGAGCAGCACCGTGACCAGCACGTTCAGGCGCAGCACGGTGCCGAGCACCGCGGCGAGCGTGCCCACGACGATGCCGGCGAGCGCGGCCGCGAGGAAGTCGAGGCCGCCGAAGCTCGTCTCGTACCCGGCGATCGCGAGGAGCGAGAGCGCGGAGAGCACGCCGAGGTCGACGAGGGCGGTGCGCGGGATCCGGTTCACGGGCGGACCCTCCTCACGAGGCGCGACAGCTCGTCGAGCGAGCCGACCGTGACGATCGTCGACTCCCCCACGCGCGTGATGCGCGACGCCGCGCCCACCTCGGTGCGGAAGACGATCACCTGGGTGTCGGAACCGAACACGGTCTCGGCGGCGCGGAACTCGGCGAGCGGCGCACGCGAGCCGCCGACGACGATGAGCACGCTCGGCGCGGGGATGCGCCGGCCAGCCTCGCGGACCACGTCGCGCACGGGCACGGCGGCGTCCTCGAGCGGCGCGATCCGGCACGTGTCGTCGAGGAGTGCCGTGGGCGTCGCCGTGCCGAGCCGAAGGCGGTCGGTGGCGACGGCGAGCCGCGTGGCGTCGCGGATGACCTGGACCCCGAGCGAGGCGAGCACCGATACCGCGAGCTCGAACTCCTCCTCGGAGGCGTAGTGCTCGGCGCTCGTCGGCTGCACGAGGAGCAGCCGCGAGCGCCTGGTCTCCTCGTACTGGCGCACCATGAGCTGGCCGGTGCGCGCCGACGTGCGCCAGTGCACGTTCCGCAGCGCGTCGCCGGGCTCGTAGGCGCGCAGCGCGTGGAAGGAGATGTCGTTGTCGGTGATGGTCTTCGTGATCTCGCCCTCGAGGTCGCGCACGAGGCCCGCCGCCGACGGCTTCAGTCGCGCCGTCACGGGGTGCACGAAGAGCTCCACGGGGTCGGTCCAGCGCACCTCGCGCCTCAGCAGGCCGAGCTGGTCGCCGCGAACGGATGCCGCGGGGCCGGCGACGATCACCGCGCGGCGCTGCGTCGGCACCGCGAACAGCTCTTCGTGCTCGCCGCCCGCGGGGATCGTCGGGATCACGAACTCGGCGAGGCCGTTGCCGACGGGCAGTTCGAGCTGCGAGGGCACGGATGCCCCGTCGCCGACGTTGTGCACGACGAGCCGGCCGAGCGCGCGCTCGCCGGCCACCACGCGGCGCGGCTGCAGCTCGATCTCGACGCGGTACGCCATCCGGCCGAACACGAACGGCACGGCGACGAGGAGCGCGGCGAGCAGCGTCGCCCCGACGAAGGCGAGCTCGATCCAGCCGAGCGGCCACGCGAGCGCGAGCGCGACGAGGCTGGCGGCGAGCACGAGCCATCCGACCGGCGAGATCACGCCCGTGACGGGTGCCGCGATGGCGCCCACGGCTCGGCCGGCGCGGCGCAGGCCGTCGGCGAGCGAGCGAGCGGATGCCGCGAGCGAGCGCCCCGCGGACCGGAGCGCGATGCGGGACTGCGACGGCGCCGCCGCGCGCGCCGCTCGGGACGGCGCATTCGGCGCCGGCGCCGCCGGCTCGGGCGGCGTCGACGCGGGCGCGTCGATGCCGGTCGTCATGCCGCGCGGTACGCCGGGGGCGCGATCTCGACGAGCACGGTGCGCACGATGTCGTCGGCCGTCGCGCCCGCGAACTCGGCCTCGGGGTCGACGATGATGCGGTGCGCGAGCACCGGCACGGCGAGCTCGCGCACGTCGTCGGGCGTGACGTAGGTGCGTCCGCGCGAGATCGCCCAGGTCTTCGCCGCACGTGCGAGCGCGAGCGCGCCGCGCATGCTGACGCCGAGCGCCGAGTCGCGGTGGTCGCGCGTGGCCGAGACGATCTGGTTGAGGTACGACAGCACCGCCGCGTCGACGTGCACGTCCGCGGCGAGCCGCGCCATCGTCGTCACCGAGCTCGAGGCGATGATCGGCGACACCTTCGACGCGCGGGCGCGGTTCGCCGAGTCCAGCAGGAGCGTCACGGCGGTGTCGTGGTCGGGGTAGCCGAGCGAGGTCTTGACGAGGAAGCGGTCGAGCTGCGCCTCGGGCAGCGAGTACGTGCCCGCCTGCTCGACGGGGTTCTGGGTCGCGATGACCATGAACGGGCTGCCGACCTCGTAGCCGACGCCGTCGACCGTGACCCGACCCTCCTCCATGACCTCGAGGAGCGCCGACTGGGTCTTCGGGCTCGCCCGGTTGATCTCGTCGGCCAGCACGACCGAGGCGAAGATCGGACCGCGGTGGAACTCGAACTGCCCCTTGCCCTGGTCGTAGATCGTGACGCCCGTGACATCCGACGGCAGCAGGTCGGGCGTGAACTGGATGCGCGAGTGCGTGCCGTCGAGCGTGTTCGCGAGCGCCTTCGCGAGCACCGTCTTGCCCGTGCCCGGGTAGTCCTCGAGCAGCACGTGCCCCTCCGAGAGCATGGCGGTCACGACGAGCTCGATGATCTCGCGCTTGCCGAGGATCGCCCGGTCGACGTTGTCGACGAGCTTCGAGAAGGCGTCCTGGAACCAGCTGGCCTGGTCTTGGGTCACGGTCATGTTCGTTCCTTCGAGTCGTACGTTCGGGACGGGGCGGCCCGTCACCACGTGTTGTAGCCGATGTTGTTCCACTGGGACCCGCTGATCGCGCCGAGCGTTCGCGAAGTGCCGCCGCTGACGTTCTCGAAGCGCACGGCGATCGTCTCGCCCGCCGCGCGGATGCCCAGGTGGTTCAGCAGCTCGAGCCGCCCGTTCGCGGCGACGTCGTAGGTGCCCTTCCAGTTGCTCCAGCCGCCGTTCACCGTCACGTACACCTGGTAGCGCCCCGGGTCCATGTCGGTCCAGGTGATGCGCACGTTCGCGCATCCGTTGCCGCCGCTGTCGCACGCGCGACTCGGACCCTTGCCGATCGACCCGGCGGGCTGCGGAGGCGGCGGGTTCTGGACGGCGAACGAGTCGGAGGACGCGGTTCCCGGGTTGCCGCTGCCGAGGTTCACCGCACGCACCGACACGGTGTGCGAACCGGCGCCGACGCCCGTGAAGCGGTGGCTGGTGTCCTGTCCCGAGTTCTGCCACGACCCGCCGTCGATCCGGACGTCGTAGCGGACCGCGCCGCCGCCGGTGTTCGACGGCGCGTTCCAGCTCACGTCGACGCTCGTCGGCGCGTAGCCGTTGACCTGCGCGTTCACGCCGGTCGGCGCACCCGGCGTGCCGTACGGCGTCGCCGACGCCGACTCCGCCGACCACTCGCCCCACCCGATCGCGTTCTTCGCCCTGACCTGGAAGGTGTACGCCGTACCGTTGGTGAGGCCCGTGAACTGCTGGTTCACGCCCGCGGCTCCGGCGCCGAAGGGCCTCGTCTGGCCGTTGTACCGGACCTCGTAGTCGGTGATGGGCGAGTTGTTGTTCGCCGGGGCCGTCCACCGGATGGTGACGGAGCGGTCTCCCGAGTTCTGGATCGTCGGGGCTGCCGGACGATCGGGCTCGTCGCGCACGACGACCGTGACGCGGCCCTGGACCTCGCGCGCCGGGTCCTTCGTGCCGTCCTGGATGCGGTAGACGACGCTCAGCGTTCCGGTGAACGCCGCGCCCGCATTCACGGTCACGTTCGACGCCGTATGCGATACGGACGCGCCGGCGCCGACGTCGGCCTGGTCGATCTGGGCACTCACCACGGTCAGGGGCGCGTCGGGTGCGAACGGGTTGAAGTCGTTGGCGAGCACGTCGACGGTCGCGGTACCGCCGCGGACCATCTCGACCGGCCCGTCGTCGTTCGCCTTGGGCATCGCCCGCGTCGACGAGACCACCTTCACGTCGACGTAGCCCGGCACCGTGAACTCGTTGAACACGACGTCGAACGAGATGCGCGCCTCGGTGCCCGGCTGCACGCCGAGCGGCGAGGAGAGCCGGAGGATCGAGCCCTCGACGATGCTCGCCTCGATGTCGGAGTTCGAGCCCTGCAGGTTGCGGTACTCGACTCGCTCGATGTTGTCGGGGTTCGGCTGGTCGGTCGATGAGCGCAGGTCGACGTCGAGCGGCGCCTCGCCGGCCTCGATCGTCTCGCTCCGCGGCGTGAACGTCGGCGGGGTGTCGTTGAAGTCGGGGTCGCCGACCGTGATCGGGATGGTCAGGATGGCGGTGCGCCCGACGGGATCGTCGGCGCTCTCGCCATCCGTCACCTCGAACGTCAGCGACGCCGCGCCGCGGTAGTCCGCGGCCGGCACGTACTGCACCGCCGTGCCGCTCACGAACGCGGGTTCGCCCGCGTTCGTCGACGACGCCGACAGGATCAGCGCGGGGTTGCCCGACGGCACGACCACGAGGTCGTCGACGTTCCAGCTGATGCTGCCGTTCATCGGCACGATGACCTCGCCGAGGTCCTTGAGGTACGGCGCGGGGAACTTCGCCTTCTCCTCGGCGAGGAGCTCCTCGGGCGTCTTCGGCCGCTGCGTCTCCTCGACGGTGTCGTCGCCGGATGGCACGGGCGGCACGATCACGAACGCCATCGCCGAGAGGTCGTCGAGTTCGTTGGTCAGCCGGTAGGCGACCGCGTAGCGCTCGCGCCCTGGCGTCACGTCGATCGTGCCGTCCGAGGCGACCTCTGCGCGTCCGGCGTTCGGGCCCTCGAGCGAGACGGCGAGGTCCTCCACGAGTCCGCCGGGGTTCGTGGCATCCGCCAGCGGGTCGACCGTGACGAGCTCGCCGTCGACCACCTCCTCCGGCTCGATCACCTGGTCCTCGGCCGTCGGCGGGTCGATCACGGCATCCTCCGTCACCGCGATCTGCAGGAAGGCGGTGTCCGCGCCGCCATGGCCGTTCGAGATCTCGTAGCGGATCGTGTACGCGGCCTCCTGCTGGGGTGCCGTCACGACGATGCGGCGGCGGTCGCGGATCTCGGCCTCGATGCCGTCGTCGACCTCGGGCAGGTCGGCGACGTGCAGCTGGTAGCCGCTCGGGTCGGAGTCGTTGAGGAGCACCTCGACCGACGCGATGCGGCCGGGCTTCATCTCGATGGCGTCGTCGACCGCCTTCGGCGGCAGCTGCACCTCGGGCCGCGGGATGACGCCGATGCGGATGGTGCCCTCGGCGGTCGCGCCGAACGTGTCGCGGACCTCGTACCCGAACTCGTCGGTGCCCGCCGAGCCGGCGAACGCCTCGTAGGTGAACGACGTGCTGGTGCGCTCGATCACCCGGCCGAGCTCGGGGGCGACCGTGATACCCGTCAGCGTCACCGAGTCGCCGTCGGGGTCGAGCTGGTCGAGCGGCACGTCGACCTTCACGGCCGATCCGGCGAAGGTGCGCGAGGTCAGCGGCGTCGGCAGCGGGGCGCGGTTCTCGCCCGCGTCGCGACCCACGACCGTGAAGCGCACGGTCGCACGCGCGGTCTGCTCGGAGTCGTCCGCGACCGTATAGACGGCGCTGTACACGCCGGGCTGCTCGGGCGCCTGGAAGCGCACGGTGTCGCCGTCGGTGAAGGCGAGGCCGTCGGGCGCGTCGACCTCGATGAGCTCCGGGAGCAGGTGCATCGTCGCGGCATCCGGGTGCGTGTCGTTCTCGAGCACGTCGACCGTGACGATGTCGCCGGCGCGAACGATGGCGCCGTCGTCGACCGCGACCGGCGGCTGGTGCTTGACGAGCGGCGGGACCGGGACGATGGTCACGCTCGCGCTCGACGAGTTCACGCCGTCGGAGACGGTGTACGAGACCTGAAGCTGCTCGTCGAGGGCCTGCGATGCGGTCACGCGGAGCACGGTGTTGGTGAGGATCTCGACCGAGACGAGCCCGTCGGCGGCGGAGTCGTCGATCGACTGCACGGCGAGCACGCGCCCGGAGGGCGAGACGTCGTTCGCGAGCACCGGCACGGTGAGGGGCTCCGCCGCCCGGAGGTAGGCGGTGTCCTTGACCGCGATGGGTGGCAGCGCCTCGGCGGGCGCCTCGACCACCTGGACGCGCAGGAGGCCCTTGCTCGTCGCGGCACCGGCCCCCAGCGTGTAGAGGAAGACGTACTCCCCCGGCTCGGTGCTCGAGAACGCGATGGTTCCGCGCTCGACGTTCGGCGTGATCTCGGCGACCTCGGGCGCCTCCTCGATGCCGAGCAGCTCCAGTCCGGCGCCGGACGGCGAGAGGTCGTTGGCGAGCGGTTCGATGAGCGTCGTCTCGCCGGCGAAGACCTGTGCGAAGTCGGGGGTGCCGATGGGGTTCAGCGTGCCGGTCGGCTTCACCTCGACGCTGAGCGTGCCCGCGGCCGTCGTCTGCCCGTCGGAGACCGTGTACTGCACCTCCTTGGTGCCGAGTTCGGCCGAACGGTGCTCGAAGGTGATGGTGCCGTCGGGACTCGAACGCACGGCGTCGCCGCCCGTCGGCGACGCGTTCACGAGGTACAGGTCGTCGCCGTCGGGGTCGTTCCAGTCGGCGAGCAGGTTGTACGAGAGCTGCTGGCCCTGCTCGACGCTGATCGCCGCCTGCCGGAGCGCCGCGGGGGCGGTGTTCTCGCTCGCCGGCACGATGCGCACGTTCACGGATGCCTCGGCCACGCCGCCGCGGCCGTCGTCGACGCCGTAGCGGAACGACACGCTGCCGGCTGCGCCGGCCGCCGGCGTGAACTGGAGCGCGCGGCCGCCGTCGATGAGCTCGAGCCGGCCCGCCGCCTCCGAGACCTCCGACGTGCTCGCGATCGTGAGCACGTCGCCGTCGGGATCGGTGTCGTTCTCGAGCACCTCGAGGACGGTCGTGCGCTCGGGCCGGACCCCGTAGTCGTCGTCGCGCGCCACCGGCGGACGGTTCACGTCGGTGCGCTCGGCGAGCGTGTCCTCGAAGGTCTGCTGGGCCGACTTCTCGTCGCCCTCGAGCTCGTCGCTCTCCTCGGGCGGCGTGACCTCCTCCCAGTTGTCGACGAGTCGCAGGTCGGAGTCGACGAGCCAGGCGTTGCCGTTCGTGAGGTCGTTCAGCACGATCACGTCGCGGTTCACGCGGAACTCGAGCCGCGACCCGGCGGTCGGCTGCTCGATCGCGGTCGACTGCGGCTCGGCGTCGTCGCACGCGAGCAGGTAGCGGCCGACGGCCCCGCCCCACGCGCCGTGCGCGCACACGCCGAGGCGCACGGGGGCCGCGACCTCGCCGGCGTCAGCGGCCGCGACGTCGCCCCCGTTCGGGACGGTGCGCACCGCGCCGCCGCCGAGCGGCACGTCGAGGAGGCCGGTCGCGGTGGCGAGCACGGCGCGCTCGTGCTCGGGCCCGGACTGCTGGAGGCGCAGGGCCGGCTCGGGCAGGTCGATCGCCCGACCGTCGACGATCACGCGGTCGGCTTCCTCGTCGAGCACGACGGCCCGCTCGCCGACCGCCGCGAGCTGGTGCTCGCCGATCGCGGGAAGCTCGGTGGTCGTCGACTCCGACGCCTCGCGGGCCAGCGAGACGAGCTCGCCGTCGCCCGGCGCGGTCGCGAGGATCGTGCCCTCGCGGGAGACGGCGACGTGCGCGTCTGGCCCGAGGTCGGCGATCGGGTCGGTGCCCCGGTAGTCGAAGGCGAGATCCCCGTCGGCGTTCACGCGCCAGAGCTCCCCCTCGGGCGAGAGGATCGCGAGCACGTCGCCGCCGTACGCGACCTCGGACGCCGGGGGCACGTCGATGCGCTGCACGAGCGTCGTGAACGACGGGTCGATGCGCTCGATCGAGCCGACGCTCGGATCGAAGAGGAACGCGTCCTCGCCGTCCTGGAAGACGTCGATCTCGTTCGTGGCGGCCGCCACCGCCGCATCGAGCTCCTCGATCTGGCGGTTCAGGCGGCCGGCGAGCAGCTCCTCGGCATTCGTGACCCACACCTCGCGCGCCCGGAGGTCGGGGTCGGTCACGGGGAAGCCCTGATGCGCCACGGCGAGCCCGACGGGCACGCCCGCGAGCACGGCGAGCGCGGCGGCCGAGGCGACGTTCCGGCGCGACCGCGCCCATGACCTCAACGTGACCACAGCTTCGTCTCCCCCGGTGCGTTCCGTCGGTAGGGCGTCGGATTTCACCGCCGAAGAGACCGGCGGGTCGGGCATACGCTAACACGCCGTTTCGGGGCCCCCGAAATGGGGAGCGGTCCCCACCGGCGACCGATGCGGAGAGGATCCCCCGCAGCGCACGGACGCGAATCGGAGATGGACCTCCGGCGTCGGACACCCCGTCAGGCGTCGCCCGCTGCGCCCCCGCCGCCGCCGGCGCCGGCTCCGTCGAGCAGCTCCAGGTCCTCCGCGCTCACCAGGCGGGTCGCCACCGCGTACTCGACGAGCCGGGCCCGCCGGTTCACGGCGAGCCTGCCGCGGCCGCCCCGCAGGCCGTCGACGCCGATCTTGTCGAGCTTCTCGCACACGTTGTCGAGCTTGCGGTTGAACGTCGTCATGCTCCAGCCGAGCCGTGCGGCCGCCTCGGCCGAGGACGGCACCGTCGCGCGGCCGGCGCTCGGCTGCGAGAGCACGTGCTCGGCGAGCGCGACGATCAGCAGCCGCTGGCTGGTCGTGAGCGTGACCGGCAGGATCGTCGTGCCGCCGTCGGCGGGCGCGGCGGTGAGCGAGGTGTTGTAGAAGTCCTCCTCGGCGTGCACCGTGAAGTCGTAGGTCGTGGCGCCCGCGCTGAACATGACGTGGACCGTCTTGAACACGAGCGGGAGCTTCGCCCCCGGCGCCACCCACGACTGCACGCTCCCCGTGGCATCCGACACCGTCGCGGCGAGCAGCTGGCCGACGTTCGAGAGCCACCACAGGCCGAACTCGCTCGAGAGGGTCAGGAACGTGCGGTGCAAGTACGGGTTGTCGTCGATCGTCAGGTCGGACTCGCGCCCGATCGTGAACGTGCTCCCGGCCTCGACCGTGTACCACTCGCCGCAGTACTCGACGCGGAGCGGCCTCACGACGTGCACCCCGTGACCGGGTCGGAGGTCTTGCTGCCGCGCTGCACCTGCACCTCGATGCACACGGTCTGCCCGGCCGCGACGCCGTCGACGACGATCTCGGGCCCGTCGGCGACGGCGGTCGAACCCGAACCGTCAGCACGCTGCCACCGGTAGCGGTCGCCGTCCTCCGCGTCGTCGTGGCGCACGGCGAAGACCGCGCGGCCGTCGGCGATCGCGCCCGGCTCGACCTCGGGCGCGGGGACGGTCGCGGCGACCACCGCGTCCTCCGACGTGGTCGGCGAGTCGTCGGCCTCGTCGTCAGGACCCCCCAGCGTGCCGCCGAGCAGGAGCGCCCCGCTCACCGCGACGATGACCGCGATGCCGGCCACGGCCGTGATGATCCCGGCGATCGCGCGCCGGCCGCCCCTCGGGACCTCCTCGGGGCGAGGCGCGTCGCCGGCGCGGCGTCCGGGCGCGGCAAGGGTCGCGCCCTCGACGGGCTCGCTCACCGTCGCGACCGAGCGCGTGGGCCGGATCACCGTGCCGTCCTCCACGGGCGCCGACCCCGGCGCCGGGATCGCCTGCGCCGCGACCTGGCGCACGCCGCGGACGTGCGTCGCGTCGGCGCCGACCTCGGTGGCCGCGATCCGCGGCGCGACGAGATCGGATGACGCGCCCGCCGCACCCCCGGCCGCCCAAGGGCCGGACGCCGGAAGGCCGGCTTCGACGACCCGCACCGACCGCGCGCGGGTCGCGGGCTCGTCGTCGGATCCCGGCTCGGGCCCGCCCGGCGCGTCGCCCGCGCCCGCGGCCTCGACGAGGTTCGGCACCTCGATCCCGGTCACCGAGTAGCCGAGCTCGAGCTCGATGCGCTGCAGCGCCCGACCGAGTTCCACGGCGCTCTGGAACCGGTCCTCCCGACGCACGGCCATGCCGGTCGCGAGCACCGATTCGAGGCTCGCCGGCACGTCGTCCCGGCCGATCGGCGTGATCCGGCCGCGTTCGATGCGACCGATGAGGTCGAGCGGGCCGTTCGACCGGCCCGGCACCTCGAACGGCGTCCGCCCCGCGAGCAGCGTGTGCACGGTCGCGGCGAGCGCGAACACGTCGCTGCGCGTGTCGGGTCGCGGGTCGTCCTCGAACATCTCGGGCGGCGACCACGGCACGCTCATGCCCACGGCCGCGCGGTCGGAGCCGGTCCCCGAGCCGGTCGCCGCGGCATCCCCCGTGAAGCTCATCGTGTGGACCGGCAGGTCGCCCTCGAGGTCGGAGGAGATGCCGAAGTCGCTGAGGGCGGGCCATCCGTAGTCGTTGGTCAGCACGTTCGCAGGCTTGATGTCGCGGTGCAGGATCCCGGCGGCGTGAGCGGTCGCGACCGCTCCGGAGAGGCGGATGCCGGTGCGCAGCGCGTCCTCGACCGACAGCGCCTGCCGCTTGTACCGCTCCGACAGGCTCGGCCCCGAGCAGTACTCCATGACGAAGTACGGGCGACCGTCGGCCGAGACATCCGCGTGGAAGATCGTGACGATGAACGGGTGCGCTGACAGGCGCGCCATGAGGTTCGCCTCGGCGACGAACTGCGCACGGGTCGAGGCGTCGATGTCGTCGGCGAGGAGCACCTTCACGGCGACCTTGCGGCGCGGCAGTCGCTGCTCGTACAGGTAGACGTCGGCGAAGCCGCCGGATCCGAGGAGGCCGAGGTGGGTGTAGCCGGGCAGCTCCGGCGGCGCGGCGGGCGGGCGTCGCATCAGCGCGTCACCACCTGGATGCTCCAGCCGCCGCCGAGGTCGATGACGGTGTCGGGCAGCACCGGGGTCGCCTCCGACGGGCGCAGCCGCAGCGGCGGCTGGCCGGGCGCGACGACCTGGGTGCCGTTGCGCGAGTCGAGGTCGGTGACGACGACGGTGCCGCCCTCGACGGCGACGCGCAGATGCGTGCGCGAGATGTCGGGGTCGCCCGCGCCGATGACGACGGGCCTCGGCACGCGGGTGCCGGCGACGCGGCCGATCGCGGGCGCGCGCCCGAGCACGAGTTCGCCGACGATCGGCTCGATCGACCCGTCGGGCATGCGCAGCGCGAGCGGGGGCGACGTGGGGGCGGATGCCGCGGGCTCGCGGACCACGTCGGCGTCGCGCCGCTCGCGGAGGCGGCGGAGGTCGGCGGCGGCCACCGTCAGCCCGTCGTGGTCGCCGAGCGCCGGCGCGGCGGGCCCGGTCGCCGGCGCCGGGGGCGCGGCGGGCTCGGGCCGGGCGGGCGGAGCGGAGCCGAAGTCGGGCGGGACGATCACGGGCGCCACGACGGACGCATCGGTCGACGGAGGCTGCGAGGCGACCGCGGCGGCGCCGACACGGGAGGGCTCGTGTCGGTCGAAGGTCGGCCGCTCGGTCCGGGAGACGCCGACGATCGTGTCTTCCGGCACCATGGTGCGCTCGTCGGGAACGACGGGCTCGGCCGCGAGCTCCGAGGACGCGGCGTCCACGGCGGGTTCGACGGGAGCCACCGGCTCGGCCGCGCGCTCGGTCGGCCGCTCAGCGGCCGCGACGACCGGTGCGGGTCGCGCCGTCGCGCCTCCGACGCTCCACTCGACGACGGATGCCGCGACCACGCCCTCGAGGATCGGCAGCCGCGTCGCCTCTTCGGCATCCTCGCCGCCCGCGACGACCACCCGGGCGTCGGGGCGACCCTCGACGGCGCGCTCCTGCCACGTCGAGACCCCGGCCGCGGACACCTCGACCTCGCCCAGCGTCACGCGGAGATCGCCGCGCACGAGCGCCCGGGCGATTCCCGTCGCGGGTTCGCGCACCACGAGCGCGAAGCTCGGCGCGGCCGTGATGCCCGAGCCGGCCAACCGGTCGATGACGTGCGCGGCGGCGTCGCCGTCGAGGCGGGGCCAGAGCGCCAGCAGGTCGTCGCGGCGCTCGGCCGGCAGCACCAGCATCGCCTCGTCGCGCACCGCGGTCAGCCAGCGACCGCCGTGGTCGGGCAGGTACTCCGCCACGTCATCCCCCATTCCCGCGCGGCGTGGTCTCCTCGACCGCCGCCGCGATGCCATCACCTCGGTCGCGCGTCGTGCCGTCCTCGTCGGCGGCGCCGCCGAGATCGGACTCCACCACGATCGCGCTCACGTTGTCGCGCGCGCCGGCCGCCAGCGCGGCATCCACCAGTTCCCCGGCGAGCCCGGCCGCGTGCATCGAGTGGCCCGCCAGGATCCGCCCGATCTCGACGTCGCCGATCTCCTTCGACAGGCCGTCGGAGCAGACGAGGAAGACCTGGCGGCCCGTCGCCGGGACAAGCCACACGTCGGGCTCGACGTGCGCGTCGGCGCCGATCGCGCGCGTGATCACGTTCCGATCGGGATGCCGCTCCGCGTCCTCCGCGCGGAGGAGCCCCGCGTCGACCATCTCCTGCACGGCCGAGTGGTCGACGCTCACCTGCTCGAGCCGCCGGCCGTCCCAGGCGTAGACCCTCGAGTCGCCGACGTTGAACACCATCCAGTGCACGCCGCGGCCGTCCCCCGCGTCGACGAGCGCGATCCCCGAGACGGTCGTGCCGGCCACCGCTGTGCCCTCGTCACCCTCGTCGGAGAGCGCCCGGACCACGTCGTTCGAGCTGTGGATCGCGTCGAGCATGCGCTCGGGGGTCGACGGCGCGCCCGCGTCGAGGTGCCGCCGGAACGTGTCGACCACGGCGCGGCTCGCGGCGTCGCCGCGGGCGTGGCCGCCCATGCCGTCCGCGACGAGGTAGACGGGCGGCTGCGCGAGCAGCGAATCCTCGTTCACCGTGCGGACGTTGCCGACGTGGGTGCGGGCGCTGTGCGCGATCCGCGCCGATCCCGTGGGGATGGGCACGACACCGCTGCCGTCAGACGTCACGTGATCGGGTCCTCTCTGGGCAGGGCAGAGTTCACGCCGTGGGGCGCAGACGCTCCACGCTAGCAAGCGCTCGCCGCGCTCGCGTCACCAGCACCCCGAGGCGGCGACGCTCAGCGCTGGACGGAGGAGCTGTCGGCGTCGCGATCCCGCTCGGTGTCGCCCTCCTCGGTGAAGTGCGGGATCTCCTCGCCGAGCGTGTGCCCGCGACGCCGGGCGTCGAGGTTGGCCTTGACGAGGCTCGCCACGGTCGCGACCGCCATGGCGCCGATGATCACCGCGAGCGAGGTCCAGGTCGAGATGTCGGGCGCCCACTCGATGTGCTCGCCGCCGTTGATGAACGGCAGCTCGTTCTCGTGCATCGCGTGCAGCACGAGCTTCACGCCGATGAACGCGAGGATGAACGCGATGCCGTACTTGAGGTACTCGAGTCGTTCGAGGAGGCCGCCGAGGAGGAAGTACAGCTGGCGCAGGCCCATGAGCGCGAACACGTTGGCCGTGAACACGATGAACGGGCTCTGGGTGATGCCGAAGATCGCGGGGATCGAGTCCAGCGCGAAGATCAGGTCAGTGGTGCCGATCGCGACGAAGACGATCAGCATCGGCGTGAAGAAGCGGCGACCGTCGATCATGGTGCGGAGCTTGATGCCGTCGTAGTCGTTGGTGATCGGCAGACGGCGGCGCAGCAGCCGGATGAGCGCCGAGTCGCCGCCCTCGTCCTCGTGGTCGCCGAACGCCTGCTGGGCCGCGGTGTAGAGCAGGAACGCGCCGAAGATGTAGAAGATCCAGCTGAAGTTCTCGATGAGCTGGGCGCCGAGCAGGATGAAGATGCCGCGGAGGATCAGGGCGAGGATGATGCCCACCATGAGCACCTCCTGCTGGTACTTCCTCGGCACCGCGAACCTCGCCATGATGATGACGAAGACGAACAGGTTGTCGATCGAGAGGCTGTACTCGGTGAGCCAGCCCGCGAGGAACTGGGCGCCGTGCTCGGCGTCGCCGATCACGAACATCAGCCCCGCGAACACGAGCGCGAGCGCGATGTAGAACACGACCCACAGGGTCGACTCCCGGAACGACGGGACGTGCGGGCGCTTGATCACCATCAGCAGGTCGGCGACGAGGATCAGCGTCAGGACGACGAGCGAACCGACTTCGAACCAGAGGGGCAGTGCGGTCACGGAGGGCCTTTCGGAGGGTGCGGCAAGGACCGAAAGTCTCTCCCGGCGCATCGGAACGCGCCGCCACGCCCGGAGCGGCATCGACGGCGCTCGTACTGACGATCGTGGCCCGGAACCGAACGGCCCGGTGGGATACTCCCCTTCGCTCGGACGAGTCTAGCGACCGCCCGCGGAAACGACGAACGCCCCCGCACGGAAGTGCGGGGGCGTTCGCCTGTCATTGGTGACCCCAGCGGGATTTGAACCCGCGCTACCGCCGTGAGAGGGCGGCGTCCTAGGCCGCTAAACGATGGGGCCTCGCTGCGACGTGTTCGAGTATGGCATACGTCTCCGGCGCATTCCAAATCGAGCGGCCGGCCGGGCCCCGCACCCGCTCAGGCGAACACCCGGAGGGCTCCCGGCACGACCTCGACCTCGACCGGGAGCGGGCCGACGCGCTCGCCGTCGGCGTAGGCGATGATGTCGTCGGCCTCCACCCGCACCCGCCGCGCCCGCACGAACTCGACCGCCGGATGATCGACATGCTCCCCCGCGAATACGCGCGGGAACACGCCCAGCAGGCCGATGCGCGACAGGGGATGCACGATGAACACGTCGAGCACGCCGTCGGCGAGGTCGGCGTGCGGGACGATCCGCATCCCCCCGCCGAGCGACGGGGTGTTGGCGACGGAGACGAGCATCGCGGCCTGCTCGCGCCGGACGCCGTCGATGGTGATGGCGTACCGACGCGGCCGGAACGTCGCGAGTTCGCGGAGGAGCGCGATGGTGTACCGGCTCGGACCGCGCGGACGGGTCATCCGGTTCGCCCGCTCGTTCACGACCGCGTCGAAGCCCGCCGACAGCACGCAGGCGAACCACGTGCGCAGCTCGCCGTGCTGCATCAGCCCGAGGTCGATCGACTGCGGCGGCCGCCGGAGCGCCTCGACGAGCGCCTCGACCCCCGCTTCGGGGTCGTCGTGCGGCAGCCCGAGGGCCCGGGCGAGGTCGTTGCCCGTCCCGGCGGCGACGAGCCCCATGGGCACCTGCGAGCCCGCGAGCACGTTGACGCCGAGCGAGACCATGCCGTCGCCGCCGACGACGACGAGCCCGTCGGTGCCCGCCTCGAAGGCCGCCTGCACCTCGCGTCGGAGGAGTTCGAAGTTGTCGGCGCGCAGCACGGTGACCTCGTAGCCCTCCGCCTCCAGCCGCCGCGCGGCGGCAGGCCCGATCGACCGGTTCCGACCGAACGAGGCGCTCGGGTTCACCGCGAGCAGGAGGCGACGGGGGCCACGCGACATGCAGCGATCATGGCAGGGCGACCCGGTTGCGCGCACGACACGCACGGTGTTGGCTCGGAACATGCGCGTCACGAAACTCGAGCACGCCGCCCTCGTCGTCGAGCACTCCGGCGACCGGCTGTTCGTCGACCCGGGCAAGTTCACGACCCCGATCACCGAGGCGGGCGGCGCACTCGCGGTCGTGATCACGCACCTGCACGACGACCACTGGACCCCGGAACAGCTCGGGCGCATCCGCGACCGGAGCCCGGGCGTCCGCATCCTCGGGCCCGACGGCGTCGTCGCCGCAGCCGCCGACGCCGGCATCGAGGTGGAGCGCGTCGCGCCCGGCGACGAGGTCGAGGTCGGGCCCTTCCGGCTTCGGTTCTTCGGCGGACGGCACGCCGTCATCCACCCGTCCATCCCGGTCATCGACAACGTCGGCGTGCTCGTGAACGACGCGCTCTACTACGCCGGCGACTCGTTCGCCGTGCCCGAGGGCGTCGAGGTCGACGCCCTCGCGGCGCCCGCCGGGGCACCTTGGATGAAGATCTCCGAGGCCATGGACTACGTCATGGCCGTCCGCCCGAAGCGCGCCTTCCCCACCCACGAGATGGTGCTCTCCCGCGCCGGGAAAGACCTCTCGAACCTCCGCCTCGCGTGGGCGGTCGAGCAGGGCGGCGGCGAGTACCTGCCCCTCGAGCCCGGCGACTCGTTCGACCTCTGAGGCGACGGATGCCGCGGCATCCGCTGTCGGACTGACACAACGCTCGGCGGCCGCACCACGCGCCGTTTGGCGGATCCCACTGAAGTTCTCCCGCGTTCATTGACGAACTCACGGAACCTCTGTCAGATTCGTGCCACTTTCGGCCGCGACGGAGCGACCGTCGGCCGGATGTCACGGCCGCGGCCCTCGCGCGGACACGAGTGGCGGCGCCCCGGCACCCCGGCGCCGTCGGTCCTGCACCCCACGCACACGGGCGCCTTCGGCGCGCCGGAAACCCAGGAGACTCGATGACGAGAACCGACCCCGCCGTGCATCGCCACGGCCTCGGCGTGCGGATCGCCGCCGCCGCGACGACCATCGCCCTGATCGCCCTCGCGGCGTTCTTCCTGCTCACCACGAACACGATCTCGGCGGGGGCCACGCGGCTCTCCGACGGCGCCGGACAGGCCGACGCGGGCGCGGCCGAGCTCGCCGACGGGGCGGAGACCCTCGCCGCGGGCGCGGGCGAGCTCCGCGACGGCGCGTCGGCCGCCGCCGACGGCGCCGAGACGGCCGGTGCGGGCGCGGAGTCCGCCGCCGCCGGCGCGGCGAAGCTCGAGGCGGGCGCCGCCTCGGCGCAGGCCGGCGCAGCCGAACTCGCCGACGGCGCGGCGCGGAGCGCGACGGGCGCCGGCGACGCCGCATCCGGCGCCGCTCGGGCCGCGAACGGCTCGAGCGCCCTCTCCGACGGCATCAGCCGCGCGAACGCCGGTGCCGCCGACCTCGCGTCCGGCGCGGGGACCGCCGCCGACGGGGCCGCCCGCCTCGCCGACGGCGCCTCCCAGCTGGCCGGCGGCGTCGCCGCCCTCGCGGCCGGCGGCGACCTCGTGGAAGGCGGTGCAGCAGCGCTCGCCGCGGGCCTCGGCGACGCCGTCGGGCCCACGGGCGTGCCGCTCCTCGTCGCGGGCACCGGCGACGTCGCGGCGGGCGCGAAGGGCGTCGCCGACGGCACCGCCGGCCTCGCCGCAGGCGGCACGTCGCTCGCGCAGCAGCTCGTCGCGTTCCACCAGGCGCTCGTCGACGGCGGAGCCGACCAGGCGACGGTCGCGAACGCGCTGGCGCTCGCGCAGGCCGCGCAGCAGCTCGCCGGCTCCGCCGGTGCCGTGTCGACCGGCGCCGCGAAGGTGTCGGCCGGAGCGCAGTCCACCTCCGCGGGCACGCAGGCGCTGGCGGCGAAGCTCGACGTCGCGGCGGCCAGGTCCGGCGAGCTCGCCGCGGGTGCGGCCGCGCTCGACGGCAAGCTCGACCTCGCCGCGTCGAGCGCAGGCACCCTGAGCGCGAAGTCCGCCGAGCTCGCCGACGGCGCCGCTCGCCTCAGCGCCGGCGCGGCGACGCTCCGCGGCGGCACCTCGACGCTCGACCTCAAGGTCGACGAGCTCGTCGCCGGCACCGGGCGCCTCGCCGCCGGCACGGCCGAGCTCGCCGCGGGCGCGCAGCGCCTGTCGACCGGCGCCAGCGGACTCGCGGTCGGCAACGGCTCGCTCGCCCAGGGCGCGACCGACCTGTCGACCGGGCTCGACGAGCTCGCGGCGGCCTCCGCCGAACTCGCCGCCGGCACCCGGACGCTCTCCGACGGCACGATCGAACTCGCGACCGGCGCCGACACGCTCGCCTCCGGGGCCGCCGAGCTGCGCGACGGCAACGGCCGGCTCGCCGCCGGATCAGCTGAGCTCGCCGCGGGCACGCAGGGCGTCTCCCCCGGCGCGCTGCTGCCGTGGCTGGTCGTCTTCGGAGCGCTGACCCTCACGGCGCTCGCCGCCTGGTTCGTGCACCGGTTCCGACACGCTCGGATGGCGCCGACCACGGCGTGACGTCGCGGCGTGACGCGACGGCGTCACGCGACGGAGGGGCACGGCGCTTCGAGCGCCGTGCCCCTCCTCATGGCATGCGGGGTCGACCGATCAGCCGCCCGGACCGCCGTTGCCGCCGCCACCCCCGTTGCCGTTGCCGTTGCCCGGGCCGAGGCCGTCGCCGCCACCTCCGCCGTCCGTGCCGCCGTCGCCACCACCGTCGGAGGGCGGCTCACCCGGGGAGTCGGGCCCCGAGGTGGGCTCGCTCGACGCCGGCGGATCGGGCTCGACGACGCGCCCGTCGGGGAAGGATCCGGCGCCGACGACGGGCCCCATGCCCGCCTGGGTGAACGCCTCTCCGCCGTACTTGGCGGCGGCCACGGACATCACCTCGGGCCACATGCGGTGTCGTGCCGTGGCGGCCTGCCCGGTCGCGAACGAGATGCCGCGCTGGTTGGCGTCGCCGTTGACGCTCACGACCGCGGCCGCCGTCGCGACCCTGCTGCTCGCGCCGACCATCCACGTGTCCTTCGCGCCATCCGTCGTACCGGTCTTGCCGATGAGCGGCACCGCCGGGACGGTCGCGGCGCGCGACGCCACCGCGGTGCCCTGCGTCATGACCATGCCCATCGCGGTGTGCATGGCCGCGGCCACGGGTTCGGGCACCGACTGGCGGCACTCCGACTTCGGCGGCGGGATCTCCTCGCCGTCGCGCCCGGTGATCCGGTCGATGGCGATCGGCGAGCACGTCCTGCCGTTGTTCGCGATGCCCGCGAAGGCGACCGCCATCGACAGCGGCGCCACCTCGTTCGTGCCGATGACCGACGACGGCCCCTGCACGAGCACGTTGCCGTCGGCTCGATGCACGTCGAAGGCCTCGGCGGTCTTGCGGATGCCGCAGAGGTCGAGGACCTTCGCCATGCCGATGAAGCCCGTGTTGATCGATCCGATCGTCGACTCGAGCGCGCTGTAGTTGGCACCGGCCTCGTTCGCGTCGTTCCTCGGATTCCAGTCGCCAGCGAAGTGCGGTCCGAGGCAGCTGTCCTGGAAGACGCCCCAGTTGCTCTTCGGCCGCGAGTCGACGCGTTCGGCGAGCCCGTGACCCTCCTGGAGCCACTCGGCGAGCGTGAAGACCTTGTACGAGGATCCCGGCTGGAAGCCGCGGGAGCCGCCGTAGTCGAAGTCGGTGTTGTAGTTGATGCTCGTGTACTGCGGCCCCTTCTGGAGCACCTTGGGGTCCTGGCTGTAGGTGCGGTTCTGCGCCATCGCGAGCACGCGACCGCTCCCGACCTCGACGGTGGAGATGACGCCGCCGACGTCCCATCCCGGGTACGTCGCGGGCACGTGCGCGGCGATCGCGCGCTCCGCTGCGGCCTGCAGGTCGAGGTCGAGGCTGGTGTAGACGTTGTATCCGCCCCGGCGGAAGTTCAGCAGCCGCGACGCCTCGTCCTCGCCGAACACCGGGTCGTTCTGCAGGATGTGCTTGACGTAGTCGCAGAAGTAGGCGCTCCCGCCCGCGGTCTGGCAGCCGGTGCTCGGCTCGGTGATCTTCGGCTCGACCGGCGTCGCGATCGCCTCGTCGAACTCGGCCTGCGTGATCTTCGACTCCTCGAGCATGCTCTGCAGGATGTAATCGCGACGGCCGTGGTTGGCGGCGTAGCCGTCGGCCGCGCCGTTGACCTCGTTGTCGGGCTGGTCGAGCCGGAACTTCGACGGGTTGTTCACGATCGCCACGAGCGACGCCGCTTGGGCGAGCGTCACCCTGGAGGCGCTCGTGCCGTAGTAGTAGTTGGCGGCCGCCTCGATGCCGTAGACCGTGCCGCCGAAGCCGGCGATGTTGAGGTACCCGAGCAGGATCTGGCTCTTCGTGTAGCGCTTCTCGACGCCGATGGCGAGGCGCATCTCCTTGAGCTTGCGATCGATCGAGGTCTCCGTGACGGCGTCGTAGCATCCGTCGCGTTCCTCCTCGTCGACGGCCTCGCGCTCGCATTCCTGCACGCGCACGTTCTTGACGTACTGCTGGGCGATCGAGGAACCGCCCTGGGTCTCGCGGCCGCTCGCCGTCGTGACGGCCGCGCGCATGGTGCCCTGCAGGTCGACGCCGTTGTGGTCGTAGAAGCGGGGGTCCTCGCCGGCGATGGCCGCGTCCTTGACGTACTGGCTCACCTCGTCCCACTCGACCTCGACCCGGTTCTGGTCGTAGAACGAGGCGAGCAGCTTCTGCTTGCCATCGGACTGCTTGGCGTAGATGTTGCTCTTGACCGAGAGCTCGCCGATCTTCAGGTAGCTCGGCAGGTTCTCGAACAGCGAGATGGTGCCGGATGCCGCGACGCCCGCCGTGGCGATCGCCGGCGTCACCGCGGCGGCCACGAGCAGTGCCGCGGCCGCGCTCACCGCGACGAGGCCGAGCAGCCCGCCGAGGACACCCCCGAACGTGCGCGGTCGGGTCACCGCGCGATCGTGCGTGTCGCCGTACATCATCGAACCAACCCCGACCTTCCGAGGCCGTCCCCATGACGGGACCGGATGCAGGGTTCCGGTCCTCCTCGGCCTCGCCTTCCATCGAACCTCAGCGATCGGCCCTTGTAAAGCAACGCCGGGCGCGCCGCGCGCCCTGCTACCCGGAGATCACCCCGCGAACGCGATGGCCCACGGCGATCGCCTCGCCCGAGACCGCCGACCGCGGCGAGACGAGGAAGGCGACGAGGTCGGCGATCTGCGCCGGCGAGGACTCGCCGCCCTTCCCGGCTTCGACGTCGACGGATGGCTCGTTCCGCACCAGCCCCGGATTGACCGTGTTGACCGTCACTCCCGTGCCGGCGGTCGCATCGGCGAGGTTCTTCGCGATGACGTTCAGCGCGGCATTGCGCACGGAACCGGTGATGTTCCCGGTGAGGAACGCGTTCTGTCCGCTCACGCCGACGATGCGGCCGAAGCCCGCAGCGGTCATCACGGGGATGGCCGCGTTCGCGACGCGCAGGAATGCGAGCGACTTCGCGTCGAACGCCTCGGCGACCTGCGCCGGGTCGCTGCTGCGTGCGGGATCGAGCGTGTGGGCGGGCGGCGCCGCGGTCACGACGACGGCGTCGAGTCGACCGTGCCGCTCGAGGAGCCGCTCGATCGCGACCCGCACCGAGGCGTCGTCGCGGGCGTCGAGCGCGATGCCGTCGCTCGGATCCCTCGACGCGACGACGACGGTCGCCCCCTCGTCGCGGGCCCGCCGCACGATCGCCGAACCGATGAAGCCGCCGCCGCCCACGACGAGCACCACGCGACCGGTGAGTTGGAGGTCCATCCGCCCACGCTAGCGCGGCGAACAGGCCGATCCGGCTCTGCAGGGCGTCCCGGCTCGCGGCCGGCGTCGTCGATCAGGTGCACGCACGTCGTCCGACCCGCCGGCGTCTCCGGGTGATCTCCCAGCAATCTCAGTCACTGTTGCAGTCACTGCACTTAATCCTGCAATGACTGAAGGGATCGTCCACCATGACCAGCTCCCCCGCACCGGGTGCCCCACCGGTGCTCCGCGCACAGGCGCTGACCAAGACCTACGGAGACGGGCAGTCGAGGTTCGACGCGCTGAAGGGCGTCTCACTCGAGGTTCACCGCGGCGAGTCGCTCGCCATCGTCGGGAAGTCGGGCTCGGGCAAGTCGACCCTCATGCACCTGCTCGCGCTCCTCGACCGCCCGAGCACCGGCGTCGTCGAGATCGACGGCGAGGATGCGGCATCCGCCCCCACCAGGCGGATCAACCGGCTCCGCAACGAACGGTTCGGCTTCGTGTTCCAGCAGTTCTTCCTCACCGCGCAGCAGACGGTGCTGGAGAACGTCACGCTGCCCCTCCTCGTCGCGGGCGTCGCACCCCGCGAGCGCGCCCGCCGGGGCCTGGCCGTGCTCGAATCGCTCGGACTGGCCGACAAGGCGAGGAACCGGGCGAACGACCTCTCCGGAGGCCAGAAGCAGCGCGTCGTGATCGCCCGGGCACTGGTGAACGAACCCGACGTGATCTTCGCCGACGAGCCGACGGGGAACCTCGACTCGACCACCGGCGAGCAGGTCGAGGACCTCCTCTTCGGACTCCAGCGCGAGCGCGGGATCACGCTCGTCGTGGTGACCCACGACGACGACCTCGCTGCCCGATGCGACCGGCGGGTCACCATCGCCGACGGCCTGATCGTGGGAGGAGCGGACCGATGAGGACCACGGACGTCGTCACCAACGCGACGCGGAACGCGTTCCGCAGCAAGCTCCGCACCACGCTCACCGTGCTGAGCCTCTTCGTCGGTGCGTTCACGCTCACCCTGACCACGGCGCTCGGCGCGGGGGTCAACGACTACGTCAGCAGGCAGGTCGCCACCGTCAGCACCGGCGACGCACTCCTCGTCACGCCGGCGGCATCGGCGGATTCGTCCGAGGGCCCGACCCGGTTCGACCCGGACGGCCGGCAGCAGTCGACCCAGCCGAATCCGCTCGGGTCCGGAACGCTGCTGAACGCCGACGACCTCGAGACCATGCAGGGCATCGACGGCATCGAGCGTGTCGAGCCCGTGCGCCAGGTCGTGATCGACTGGGTGGCCCCCGCCGACGGAACCGAGGAAGACCGCTACGAGCTCGACATCAACCCGAGCTCGTCGCTCGGGCGAAGCGATCTCATCGCGGGCGAGCAGCTCGACGACGGGAAGGGTGCGGCGCAGATCGTCCTGCAGGACGAGTACGTCGACGCGCTCGGCTTCGGGGACGCCGAGTCCGCGATCGGCGAGACCGTGGAGCTGGGCTACACCGACGCCGCGCACGTCGCACGGAGCATCGAGGCCGAGGTCGTCGGGATCGCCCGGACGAGCCTGTTCGCCTCCGGGGCCGGCGTCGACGCGAGCCTGACCGACGTGGTCAGCGAGGCCCAGGCGATCCCGGGGCAGCCCGAGGCGTACGTGCTCGCCGTCGCGCATCTCGACGGTCCCGGCGGCGGTGCGGTCACCGAGGAGGACATCCGGCAGGTGAAGGCGCAGCTCGCCGACGCCGACCTCACCGGCCAGACGGTCGAGGACCAGCTCGGCGTCATCCAGACCGTCATCAACGGCATCATCGGCGTGCTCAGCGCGTTCTCCGTGATCGCCCTGCTCGCGGCATCCTTCGGCATCGTCAACACGCTGCTCATGAGCGTGCAGGAGCGCACGCGCGAGATCGGCCTGATGAAGGCCATGGGCATGTCGAACGGCAGGGTCTTCTCGCTGTTCAGCCTCGAGGCGGTCGTCATCGGATTCCTCGGGTCGGCGATCGGCGCGCTCGCGGCGATCGGCCTCGGCTCGCTGATCTCGTCGGCGCTCGCGGCCGGACCGCTGGCCGACCTGCCGGGCCTCTCCATCCTGCTGTTCGACCCGGTCAACGTGCTCGCCGTGATCCTCGTGATCATGCTCGTCGCGTTCGTCTCCGGCGTGCTCCCCGCCCGCCGGGCTGCCCGCCAGGATCCGATCGACTCGCTACGGTACGAGTAAGCGAGCAGGAGGCGGATCATGTCGACCGAACCCGGAACGAGGCGTCGCGGCGTCGCCGAGACGACCGCCGCGATCGAGAGCGCCGCGATCGACCTCGTCATCGAGCACGGGTACGACCAGGTCACGGTCGACATGATCTGCCAGGCCGCCGGCATCAGCCAGCGCACCTTCTTCAACCACTTCAAGACGAAGGATGCCGCTCTGCTCGGCACCGACGAGCCGGCCATCGACCAGCAGGCGGCTCGCGAGTTCATCGTCTCCGACGGGCCGCTCCTCGCCGAGGCCGCCGGGCTGGTCCGCATCGAGCCCGACCGGCTGCCGGCCGATCCGTCGCTCATCGTGCGTCGCATCGACGCCGTCTCGCAGAACCCGATGCTGCTGGCCCGGCAGATGGAGCGTCTCACCGCGATCGAGGATGAACTGCGCCAGATCATCGCCCTCCGGCTCCGACAGGACGCGATCAAGGCGGGTGCGGACGACGCGGAACTCGCCGATCTCCCGGAGCAGGCCGAGATCATCACGCACCTGCTCGCCGGCCTCATGCGCTACGTCGGCCTCAGCTGGGCACGGCGGGCCGGCGACGGGACACCGCCCCCGATCGACGCCGGGCACCTCACCGAGCGGCTGGGGCGCGTCATCCGGAAGCTGGGGTGAGCACGCGCATGCCGACGGACGACGCCGACCCGCGACCGCGGGCCGGGACGCCCCTCACCGACGCCGCGCGGGCGTTCCTGCGGGAGCGTCACCTCGCGACGCTCTCGACCCTCGGGCGAGACGGCCGGATCCACTCGGTCCCCGTCGGGATCACCTACCACGACGGGATCGTCCGGGTGATCGGAAGTCGCGGTTCGCAGAAGTTCGTCAACGCCGAACGGAGCGGCCGGGCGAGCGTCAACACCGTCGACGGCGCCAGGTGGCTCAGCTTCGAGGGGCCGGTACGGGTGCTGACCGACGCGGAATCGGTGGCCTTCGCGGTCGAGCTCTACGCGGAGCGCTATCGGCATCCGCGCCCGAATCCGAGGCGGGTCGTGCTCGAGTTGACCGTGGAGCGGGTGCTGGGGTCGACCGGGATGCGCGCCGGCTGACGCACCCGCGGCGCATCGACGGCGCCGCCTCAGACGGCTTGGGCCGCGTGCGAGCGCACCGCTCGCTCCAGCGACCACCGGTCGCGGATCGGGGTCGAACGGGGGTAGCTCGTCGTCAGGAAGTGCTGGGCGTACGGGAAGCACGCGACCGAGAACGGGTCGTCGGCCCGGAAGTCGACGCCGAAGGTGTTGCGCTCCACCTCGACCGCCTCCGGCGGGAGGCGCAGCGCCTGAGCCATCTCCCCGGGTCGAACACGAGCCCGAACGGGACGGAATCGGCGTGCTCGAGTCGTCCGCCGTAGTCGACGGAGAGGTTGCCGTCGACCCAGAGCCGCTGGTCGAGTGGCCTCATCGAGGCCGTTGCGAGCGGCGCCGTGAACGTGAGCGCGTTCGCCCGCTCCGCGCTTCGGACCTCGACGATCACCTCGCCGGAATGCGATGTCGTGACCACGGCGCGACTGGTCGTCGAGGCCGAGAACCCCTGCGCGGGGTCGTAGTTGATCGTGTTCGACTCGTAGTCGCAGATGACCCAGGTGAGCATTCCCGTCCGCACGTCCTCCGCGATCAGGTAGAGCTCGACCCGAGCCCCCCAGAAGACCGACGCGTGGACGTTGAATGCGCCGAGGATCGCGCACGTGCGCGGCTCGTCATCGGCGAACATGGCGCTCGGGACGAGGCGGTAGCCCGGCGGCAGCAGCCGACTCGCGGCCGCCTCGTCGCGGATCTCGTACGCGAGGAACGTGCAGTAGGGCTCGACGACGAAGCCCATGTACTCGTCGCCGCGGGCGTGCGCCACGATGCGGCGCTGCAGGCCGAGCGGCAGCCTCGCGAGCATCTCGGCACGACCGTAGAGGGCGGCGACGCCCTTCGGCGAGACGGTGCCCTCGGTGTGCGTGATGAAGTTCCGCAGCGCGGACGGCTCGATCCCGGATGTCATGCCGCCAGCGTAGGAGCGTCGATGCCGAGGTCGAATCGTCCGGATGGTTGAGTTCGCGTGCTCGCGGCGCACCCACGGCCCAGCGGTTCGCACGGAACACGGGAACCCTTGACGTTGACGACTGCCCTCAGTAGTCTTTCGTCAGCCGTCTGTCGGCTGTATACAGACCACAGGAGCAAGGAGGCCCCTCGTGAACGTCCCCCGTCCCCGTCGTGCGGCACTGGCCGCCCTCGCCCTCGGATCCTCGATCGCTCTCGTCGGCTGCGCCACCGCCGGCTCGAGCGAAGCGCAGTCCGGAGGCGACACCTCATCCGAAGGCCCGGTGAAGATCGGCTACATCGGCGCGCTCAGCGGCGGCTCGGCGTCGCTCGGCGTGCCGATCCAGCACGGCATCGAGCTCGCGATCGACCAGCTCAACGAAGCCGGCGACCTCGGGCGCGAGCTCGAGCTCGTCGCGGTCGATGACGAGGCCGACGCCACCAAGTCGGCCGCCGCGGCCCAGCGCATGGTCACCGAGGACGGCGTCGTCGCGGTCCTCGGCGGCCCGAACTCGGGCACGGTGCTCGCGAACAACCCCATCATCACGGGGGCGGGCGTCGTGCAGCTGATCACGGTCGCGCAGGGCGACAACCTCATCGACCCCGAGACCCCCGGCGCCGACCTCACCTACCAGGTCACCGAGAACAACTCGTACGACGTCGGCGCCATCGTGCAACTCTTCGAGGACGGCGCGTACGACGCGATCTGCGCCGTGTCCGACACGACCGAGTACGGCCAGGGCGGCATCCAGACCATCCGCACCGTGTTCGAAGAGCGCGGGCTCGAGATCGCGACGGCCGTCTCTCACGAGGTCAACGCGACCGACCTCACCCCGCAGGTGCTCTCGCTCCGCGACGCCGGATGCGACGCCGTCTACCTGTTCGACTACGGCCAGGACGCGGCGCTGTTCATGAAGACGGTGAACCAGGTCGACTGGGAGGTCCCGGTCATCGGTGGGCGCGGTCTCAACCAGGCGGCGTTCCTCTCGATCGCGGGCGAGGCCGGCGACGGCATCATCTTCCCGAGCGTGATCGACCCCGAGAAGGCATCCGCGCAGGAGTTCATCGAGGCGTACGACGCGAAGTTCGGCGAGGACGACGACCCGGCCCACACCTTCTCGGCCCTCGGCTATGACAGCGTCATGCTCCTCGCCGCCGGCCTCGAGGCCAGTGGATTCGAGGGCGGCGAGGCGCTCGCCTCCGCGCTCGAGGACGTGACACTCGAGGACGCCGCTTCGGGCAAGGAGGGCTCGACGCTCACCTACACGTACGGAGACCACCGTGCACCGAGCGACGACTTCCTGACCTTCTGGACGATCGAGGGCGGCGAGTACCAGCTGTACAGCCGCGACGTCCAGTCGACCCGGCCCTAGTGCGGACGGGGCGACCACGATGACGACCTTCCTCCAGCTCGCCGTCAGCGGCATCGCGCTGGGCAGCATCTACGGGCTGGTCGCGCTGGGATTCCTGGTGATCTACCACGCGACCGGACTCGTCAACTTCGCACAGGGCCAGCTCCTCATGGCCGGCGCGATGACCGCCTACGTGCTGCTGATGCAGCTCGACCTGGGCTACCCGCTGGTGCTGCTCGGCGTCGTCGTGGTCGCCCTGCTCCTCGCCCTCGTGTTCCGCTACGGGATCCATCGTCCGATGGTCCGTCGCGGAGCACCCACCGAGAACATGGTCGTCGCGACCATCGCCTTCGGACTCGTCCTCACCGCCGCCGCCGAACTCGGGATCGGCAACACCCGATACGGCGTCGATCCCATCTTCCCCGGCGCACCGATCGCCATCGGCGGCGTCTCGATGCAGACGCAGTCGATCGTGATCACGGCGGTCGCGTGGGTCCTGGTGGGCCTGGTCTGGTTCTTCTTCACGAAGACGCTGACCGGGGTCTCCCTTCGGGCGGTCGGACTGAACCGGACCGCGGCCGCGGTCAGCGGGGTGCGCGTCAGCCGGCTGATCACCGTCGCCTTCGCACTGAGCGTCATCGTCACGGCGGTGGGCGGCGCCCTCGTCGCGCCGATCATCGGCGCCGGACCGAGCATGGGACTCGCCATCGCGGTCAAGGGCTTCGCCGCCGCCGTGCTCGGCGGCATGTCGAGCGTGTACCGCGGCATGGTCGCGGGCGTCGCGATCGGTCTCATCGAGATGCTCTCGTCGTACTACATCAGCAGCGCGTACGCCCCGGTCATCGCCTACACCATCCTGTTCCTCGCCCTCGTGCTCATGCCGGCCCGGGTGAGGAAGAGCGGAGCAACCGCATGAGCACCACCGCGATCCGCACGCAGACCGAGATCGCCCGGCCCGTCCGACACGGCTCACGACGAGCGGTGTTCTGGGCCGAGGTCATCGGCAGCGTCGTCCTCCTCGCGCTTCCCGCGATCATCCCGAGCGCGTACCAGCTCCGGCTGCTGCAGGATGTCGCCATCTGGAGCATCCTCGCCCTCAGCCTCACCCTGATCTTCGGATACACCGGTCAGATCTCGCTCGGCCAAGCGGCGTTCTACGCCGTGGGCGGGTACACCTCCGCAATCCTGCAGACCGCGCTCGGCGTCCCCGCGCCGATCGCGTGGGTGGTGGCCATCGCCCTCGGAATGGGATCGGCACTGATCCTGAGCTTCCCGCTCCTTCGGATCCACGGCCATTTCCTCGCGTTGGGCACCCTTGCACTCGGACTCATCGTCGAGACGCTCCTCGTGCAACTGGTCCCCGTCACCGGCGGGCACGACGGCATCCTCCTCCCCGGCGCGATCCACCTGGGCCCATGGGTGCAGGCGAGGTTCCCGTACATCGTCGTCGGGTTCCTCGTGCTCGCGTACTGGCTCGTGCGCAACCTCACCCAACGCGGAATGGGTCGCGCGTTCTTCGCACTCCGCGACGATCCTGACGGCGCCGCAGCCCTCGGCGTGCCGGTGACGCGTTACAAGACGCTCGTGTTCATGATCGGCGGCGGCCTGGCAGCGGCGGCCGGCGTGCTCTACGCGCACCACACCCAGGTCGTCACCCCGGAGGCATTCGGCTTCGGGACCTCGATCGAGGTCCTCCTGATCGTCATCATCGGCGGGATGTCGAGCCGGATCGGCGCCGTGATCGGCGCGGCCGTGATCGTGTTCGTCCCTGAGTGGCTGCAGTTCCTCCAGGAGGGCGAGAACCTCGTGTTCGGACTTCTCGTGCTCGGCATCCTGCTGTTCCTCCCCGGTGGGCTCGTCGGCGGGGTCCGCAGCGCGATCCGATCGCTGCGCCGAACCCGCACCAGCGGAGAGGAGGTGTCCGCATGAGCCTCGTCGTCGACGGCGTCACGAAGACGTTCGGCGGGAACACCGCACTCCAGGACGTGAGCTTCACCGTCGAGACCGGCAAGCTCACCGCGCTGATCGGCCCGAACGGCGCCGGGAAGACCACCATGTTCAACTGCATCGCGGGACTCCACCGGCCGACCTCGGGCACGGTGACGCTCGACGGGCGCGACATCACCGGACTCGGGCCGTCACGGGTGCTCGACGCGGGCATCGCCCGGACATTCCAGCTCGTGCGGTCCTTCCGGGAACTCACCGTCCTCGAGACCATCATGACCGCGGGGCACTGGCGGTCGGGGCAGGGGTTCTGGAACTCGATCCTCGCCCTCCCCGGAGCACGGTCGAGCGAGGAGACCCTCGCATCGGAGGCTCACGCGACCCTCGAAGCCCTCGGGCTCCACCACCTGGCAGGACGCCGCGTCCACGAACTGCCGTACGGCCAGCAGCGCCTCGTCGAGATCGCCAAGGCGCTCATGACCGGGGCGCGAACGCTGCTGCTCGACGAGCCGGCCGCGGGCCTCCACCCGGAGGAGGTGCACTCGCTCCGGCAGCTCCTGGCCGCGCTCCGCGATCGGGGGACGACGATCCTGCTCGTCGAGCACAACATGCCGTTCGTGCTCTCGATCGCGGATCACGTGGTCGTCCTCGAGTTCGGTCGGAAGATCACCGACGGCACTCCGGTCGAGATCGCGAACGACCAGCGGGTCATCGACTCATACCTCGGGAAGGAGGAGGACATTGCTTGAAGCGCATGGACTCCGAGCGGGTTACGGCAAGGGACCGGACGTGCTCCTCGACGCCGACGTCGTCGTCGGCACCGGCGAGATCGTCGCCATGATCGGCCTGAACGGCGCCGGGAAGTCGACGATCGCGCGAACCCTGGCGGGATTGCTCCCCGCGCGGTCGGGCCGCATCGTGTTCGACGGCGACGATCTCACCCGCGCGACGACCGACGAGCGAGCGCGGCGCGGCCTGATGCTCGTGCCCGAGGGCCGCGAGCTCTGCGCCTCGATGACCGTCGCGGAGAACCTCGCCGTCGGTACCGTCCCGCTCCCCCGCGCCGAGCGTCGCCGGAGGGCGGCCGAGAACCTCGGGCTCGTGCACGAGCTGTTCCCCATCCTCGAGGAGAAGCGTCGGCAGCCCGCCGGCAGCCTCAGCGGCGGCCAGCAGCAGATGGTGGCGATCGCCCGTGCGCTCATGGGCTCGCCCCGCCTGCTCATCCTCGACGAGCCGTCGCTCGGACTCGCGCCGCTCCTCGTGCGGGAGATCTTCCAGGTCGTGTCGAGGCTGAACGGCGACGGACTCAGCGTCCTCGTCGCCGAGCAGAACGCCGCACTCGCCATCTCGCACAGCTCGCAGGCGTACCACATCGAGCTCGGTGCCGTCAGCACGACCGATGCGACGTCGGAGCAGCGGTCGCTGCTCAAGGGCGGCGTCGTCGGCGACGACCGCGACGAGGTGGTCGCACTCCAACTGCCGGACTACCGGTGGATGGGCCGCCGCTCCCCCGAGGCGGTGGCACGATGAGCGCGAACGCCGCCGAGGCCAACCTGTTCCAGGTGCGCAGGTTCTCCGACATCGCGGTGGATGTCCTCCGAGACCGGATCCTCTCCGGTTCGCTGCAGCCCGGGCAGCGCATCAGCGAGGTCGCCCTGGCGGAGGAACTCCGGGTCAGCCGCCCACCGTTGCGCGAAGCACTCCGCGTCCTCCACGGTGAAGGGCTCGTCGTGCTCACGCCGGGTCGCGGCGCATCCGTGGCCAGCTTCGACCTGGAGTCCGTCTCGCAGCTCGGCGACCTCCGGATCGCGCTCGAGTGCGAGATCGCGCGACTGGCTGCCGAGCGCGCCGCCGACGACGCCGTCGAGGCGATCCGCACCGAGATGACGCAGATCGAATCAGCACTGTGCGACCCGGCCACGCCGTACCCGCGTGGGGTCGACTTCCACGGCACGCTGGCCGCCGCGGCCGGCAACCCCCGACTGGCGACCGCCGCCGGGGACGTCAAGCGGCAGTTGAGCCTCGCCAGGTCGCGGACCGGCAGCCCGCCGGAACGCGCCCGTCGGGCCCTCGACGAGCACCACGCGATCTTCGACGCCGTCGTCCGACGCGACCCGGATGCCGCGGAGTCCGCGATGCGGACGCACATGCGCGCTGCGATGGCGGCGATGATCGCGTCGATCGAGGCCGAGGCCGCAGGAGGAGAGCGATGATCCAGGCACAGATGATGATCGGCGGCTCGGCGGCATCCGCTTCGGACGGCGCCGTCTTCGATGCCGTCGACCCGTTCGACGGCACGGCGTGGGGCACGGTCCCCGCCGCGACCGCCGCCGACGTCGACGCCGCCGTCCGTGCGGCACGAGAGGCGTTCCCAGGATGGCGCGACACGCCGGGCATCCGCCGTGCCGAGTTGATGCACCGGCTGGCCGACGCGATCGAGCGGGAGGCGGATCGCCTCGCCGAATGGGAGAGCACCGACAACGGCAAGGTGATCCGCGAGACGCGACCGCAGATGTCGTTCGTCGCCCGCAACGTGCGGTTCTTCGCCGGCTACGCGGACAAGCTCTACGGCCGCACCATCCCGCTCGACACCCCCACGATGTTCGACTACACGGTGCGCCGGCCGTTCGGCGTGTGCGCCCTGATCACCGCATGGAACAGCCCGCTCGCACTGCTCGCGAACAAGCTCCCCCCGGCGCTCGCCACGGGCAACACCGTGGTGATCAAGCCCAGCGAGCACGCGTCCATCACCACCACCGAACTCGCGCGGATCGCCGCGGAGGTCGGCTTCCCGCCCGGCGTGATCAACGTCGTCACCGGAGACGGCCTCGTGGGCGACGCGCTGACGCGGCATCCCGACGTCGACAAGATCAGCTTCACGGGCGGCGGCCCGACCGGGCGGCGCATCGCGTCGAACGCGGCCGAGCGGTTGGTGCCGGTCAGCCTCGAACTCGGCGGCAAGTCGCCGAACATCGTCTTCGCCGATGCCGACCTCGACCGCGCCGTGCAGGGCGCGGTGGCCGGCATCTTCGGCGCCGCCGGCCAGACCTGCGTCGCCGGCTCGCGGCTGCTCGTCGAACGATCGGCGTACGCGCACGTCCGCGACGCGGTGTCGGCTCGAGCGCGGCAGGTCCGCCTCGGCGATCCGCGCGACCGCGCGACCGAGATGGGGCCTGTCGCGAACCGCCCGCAGTTCGAGCGGATCCTGTC
Organism: Agromyces bracchium; assembly: GCF_009709675.1. Taxonomy (GTDB): domain Bacteria; phylum Actinomycetota; class Actinomycetes; order Actinomycetales; family Microbacteriaceae; genus Agromyces; species Agromyces bracchium. The sequence continues at coordinate 340,582 of NZ_WMLB01000025.1, forward strand.
GATCATCGACGCCGCGCGAGGTGCCGGTGCGACCGCGACCGCGGGCGGGAACCGTGCCGAGGGCGCCGATCTCGAGCGAGGGTTCTTCATCGAACCCACCGTGTTCGCCGACGTCGACCCGGACAGCACCCTCGCCCAGGAGGAGGTGTTCGGTCCGGTCCTCGCGATCATCCCGTTCGACGACGAGGCCGAGGCGATCCGCATCGCGAACGGCACCGGCTTCGGTCTCGCCGCCGGCGTGTGGACGAACGACCTCGCCCGATCCTTCCGGCTCACGAACGCGCTCGACGCCGGCGTGGTCTGGGTGAACACCTACCGCGCCTCCGCCGCGCAGGCGCCCTTCGGCGGAACCAAGCAGAGCGGCTACGGCAGGGAACGCGGCGAGGAGGCGCTCGAGGACTACACCTACGTCAAGAACGTGATGGTCGACACCTCGAGCGAGGCCCGGGACCCGTTCGTCATCCGCACCTGAACCCGCACGACCCACGAAGCAAGGAGCAACACCATGACCGAACTCCACTACGACGTCATCGTCGCCGGCGCCGGCAACGCGGCCCTCACGGCGGCTCTGGCCGCGCACGACGAAGGCGCCCGAGTGCTCGTGCTCGAAGCCGCGAGCCGGGAGGAGCGGGGAGGCAACAGCCGCTTCACCGGTGCCATCTTCCGTGTCATCCACGACGGCCTCGATTCGTTGAAGCCGATCCTCGACCCCATGAACGAGAAGTGGTACCACCGCGTCGCGGTCGCGCCCTACTCGACCGAGGACTACGCGGCGGACTGGAACCGCACCTCCGAGGGCCGACAGGACGACGAGCTCATGCGGCTCACCATCGAGAAGTCGTTCGAGACCGTGCAGTGGATGCACGGCAAGGGCGTCAAGTGGGAGCTCACCGCGAACAAGCTCGTCGACCCCGACAAGCAGGACGAGCACACGACGATCACGCTCGCGCCGGGCGGGGCCCTGCGCGTGCTGCACGAGGGCGTCGGGCTTGTCGACGACCTCTTCGCGGCGGTCGAGGCGACCGACATCGACGTCTGGTATGACTCGCCCGCGCACGACCTCATCACCTCGGGATCGACTGTTCTCGGCATCCGCGTGCGCAAGGGCGACGAGTTCGTCGACGTCCTCGGCACCGTCGTGCTCGCGTCGGGCGGCTTCGAGGCGAACCCCGAGATGCGCCTGCGGTACCTCGGCTACGGATGGGACCTCGTCAAGGTCCGCGGGACGCGCTTCAACATGGGCCAGATGCACACGAAGTCGATCGCTGCCGGCGCGCAGCCCGTCGGTCACTGGGGCGGCGCGCACGCCGTGCCGATCGACGCATCCGCTCCGCCCGTCGGCGACCTCAGGATCACCGACAAGATGAGCCGCTACTCCTACCCGTACGCCCTGCTCGTCAATCGCGACGGCCGCCGCTTCATCGACGAGGGCGAGGACAACGTGTTCCTCACCTACGCCAAGACGGGCTGGGCGGTGCGCGCGCAGCCGGGCGGCATCGCCTACCAGATCTTCGACCAGAAGACGATCCACCTCCTCGAGCCCCGGTACGCGACCGGCACTCCCATCGTGGCCGACACGCTCGAGGAACTCGCCGCCGTGCTCGGCATCAACACCCGCAACCTGCTCAAGACGGTCGCCGAGTTCAACGACGCCGTGGCCGACGACGCCGAGGATCGGGTCGACCCGTTCGCGCTCGACGGGGTCTCGGCAGAGCCCGCCGACCAGCCCGCGAAGTCGAACTGGGCGCGCAGGCTCGAAGAGGGCCCGTTCGTCTGCTACCCCGTCATGTGCGGCATCACCTTCACCTACGGCGGCATCCGGATCGACGCCGACGCTCGCGTGATCGACCAGGAGGGCCACGCCATGCCCGGTCTGTACGCCACGGGCGAGATCACGGGCGGGTTCTTCTACCACAACTACGGCGCAGGTGCCGGGCTGGTGCGCGGCGCCGTGTTCGGGCGGATCGCCGGCCGCAACGCGGCCGCCGAGCGGGTCCGCGAACTCGAGGCGGTGGCCCGATGACCGCCGAGCGGCCGTTCGATCGCCTGGGGTTCATCGGCCTCGGCGTGATGGGCAGCGGCCAGTCCGCCAACCTGACCCGCAAGGCGGAGCTGCCCGTCACGGTGTTCGACATGTTCCCCGAGGCGGTCGATCGCCTCGTCGAGGCGGGCGCCCGTGCCGCGGGCTCCGTGGCCGAGGTCGCGGCCGGCAGCGACGTCGTGTTCCTGTCGCTTCCCGGCGGACCTCAGGTCGAGGAGGTCGTGCTCGGCGAGGACGGCGTGTTCGCCAACGCCCGGCCCGGCACCATCGTCGTCGACCTCTCGACGGTCCCCGTCGCGGTCGCCCAGCGCATCGGCCGGGCCGCGGACGAGCGCGGTCTCGCCTTCATCGACGCGCCTGTGGCGCGGACCCGGCAGGCCGCGATCGATGGCACGCTGAGCATCACTGCGGGCGGTGACCGCGCGGTGTTCGACCGCGTCGAACCGCTCCTGCGAACCATGGCGACGGATGTCACGTGGTGCGGCGCGAACGGCGCCGGCGCGCTCATCAAGCTCGTCAACAACATGGTCGTGTTCGAGACCGTCGTCGCGCTCGCCGAGGCGCTGACGCTCATCCGGCGCAGCGGGCTGGTCGACCCCGCGCTCGCGTGGGATGCGCTCGGCCAGGGCTCGGCCGCGAGCTTCACCCTCGAGAACCACGGCAGAAAGGCGCTCCTGCCCGACGTGCACGCCGAAGGGGTGTTCCCCGCCGCGTACATGCGAAAGGACCTCGGCTACGCGCTCGAGCTGGCCGAGCAGCTCGACACGACGCTCCCGTCGGCCACGCTCGCGCACGACCTCCTCGGCAAGGCCGTCGACGGAGGCCTCGGCACGGCGTACCACACGGCCGTCGTGCGCGTGATCGAGGGAGCGGTCTGATGACCGATCCCGCGGTCCACGAGATCTACGCCGTCAAGTACGGGCAGAACCTCACCGGCCTCCGCGGCCACTACTTCATGGGACCGGACGGCGACCCGCACGACGAGCACATGCAGCTCGACTACTTCGTCTGGGTCATCCGCTCGCCCGGACAGGACGTGCTGCTGGACGCCGGGTTCACCGCGGCGACGAACGCCCGCCGCGGCCGCGACCACTGGGAGGACCCGAGCCGCGCGGTCACCCGGATCGGGGTGGACCCGGCGAGCGTGCCGTTCGTCATCCTCTCCCACCTCCACTACGACCACTGCGGCGACCTCGACCCGTTCTCGTCGGCGACGTTCGTCGTCCAGCAGGAGGAGGTCGCGTTCTGGACCGGGCCGTACGCCGCGCGCGGCGAGTTCGCCCGGTACGTCGAGCTCGAGGACATCCAGCGGATCGTCCGCCTCAACTTCGAGCGCCGGCTCCTCCAGGTCGACGGCGCCCGCGAAGTGGTCGACGGGGTCTGGGTGCAGCGCGTCGGCGGGCACACGCCCGGCCTGCAGGCGACGTTCGTCCGGACCGCGCAGGGCATCGTCGCCCTGGCCTCCGACGCATCGCACTTCTTCGAGAACGTGGAACAGGACAGGCCGTTCGCCGTGCACGCCGACGTCGTCGACATGTACCGCACGTTCGACACCATGAACGCGCGCGCGACGTCGGGCCTGGTCATCGCCGGACACGACCCGGCGATGTTCGACCGGTTCCCCGCCGTCCCGGGTCATGAGGGACACGTCGTCCGGATCGCCTGACCGGTTCGGCCCGCCGACCCCGACCCGGACCCCGCGGCCCGCAACCCCACCGGCCCGACCCGGGCGCCCGGTACAGGAAGGAGCACCCGTGACCACTCCCCCGTCCATCCCCGCCGTCTACATGCGCGGCGGCACGAGCAAGGGCGTGTTCCTGCACGCACGCGACCTGCCGCAGCCGGGCGCCGAGCGCGACCGGCTGCTGCTCGGGATCATGGGCAGTCCGGACCCGATGCAGATCGACGGCATGGGCGGCACGTACTCGAGCACGAGCAAGGTCGTGGTGGTCGAACCCGGGCCGGGCGGCGCCATCCGCTACTGGTTCGCCCAGGTCGGCGTGGACCGCGCGATCGTCGACTGGTCGGGCAACTGCGGCAACCTGACCACCGCGGTCGCACCGTTCGCCATCGACGAGGGGCTCGTGCCCGCTCTCGGTCCCCTGACCCGGGTCCGCCTCGTGAACGGCAACACCGGGGTCGAGATCGAGGCGGATGTCGAGACCCTCGACGGTCGCGCGATGACCTCCGGACGACTGGCGATCGCCGGCGTGCCCGGGACCGGGTCGCCCGTGGTGACCCGGTACCTCGACCCGTCTGGCGGGGTGCTCGGCCGTCTCCTGCCGACGGGGAACGCGGTCGACCGCCTCCCCTCGTCCGACGGTGGAGCCGTCCGCGCTTCGATCGTGGACGCCGCCCACCCGTACGTGTTCGTCGGCGCCGACGCGGTCGGCATCGATGGCAGCCGGACCGTCGCGGAGTTGGATGCCGACGGCGCGCTGCTCGACCGCGTGGAGCGCATCCGTGCTGCGGCGTCGGTGCTCGTGGGAGCCGCGGCCGACGCAGATGACGCGACACGCTCCGCCCCTGCGACGCCGCGCATCATCCTCGTGTCCGCCGGCGACGACGGGGCCGACGTGACCGCGACCGCGTTCTCGATGGGGCGCGTGCATCGGGCGCTGCCGATGACGGGGGCACTCTGCCTCGCCGCCGCCGCGACGATCCCGGGCACGGTCGTCGACGAGGTTGCAGCGGTGCGGCCGATGCACCGTGATGGACGTATCAGGATCCGACACCCGCAGGGTGTGACCGAGGTCGTCGTGGAGCAGCGCCACGGATCCGACCCCATCCGCTCGCTCGGAGTCATCCGCACGGCACGTCGTCTCATGGAGGGACGCGTCTACCCGCGCGAGGGAAACTGATCCGTCCATGACGACCGGATCGACTCCGACCGCCTGGCCGCCGCCGGGCGGATGGCTCTGGCGACCCCTCGTCGGCGCGACGCTCAGCCAGGTGGTGCTCGGCATCGTGCGACCGACGGCGAGCTACGCCGCCATCGACCTCGGCGCCGACGGCGTGATGGTCGGCGTGATCGCGGCGGCGTTCGCGATCCTGCCGATGCTGCTCGCTGTGCCGGTCGGCCGAGTCTCCGGGCGCCTCGGCCGCCTCGGCATCATCCCCGGCGCGTCCGCGATCGTCCTCGTCGCCGCGTGCGCGCTCGGCGCCCTCGCGCACGACCTCGCGACGCTCGCGGTCGCCGGCGCACTGCTCGGCGCGGGCAACCTCGGCGTGCTCCTCGGGGCGCAGTCGTGGATCTCCCGATCGGCGCCGTCGTCGCGCTACAACGACGGCTTCGGCTGGATGACGGCGGGGATGGCTCTCGGACAGGCGGTCGGCCCGCTCGTGGCGGGCCTCGTCATCGGGCCGGTGGAGGTGACGAGCGACGGCATCGCCGCGGCGTTCTGGTCGGCAGCAGCCGTGTCCGCCGGCCTCGGCCTCGTCTTCCTGTCACGCGCGACCAGGGCCTACGCGCCCGGTGCGGCCGCCGAGGTCGGGACGCTCGAGATCCTCCGCCGACCGGGCGTCGCGCGCTACCTCGTCGTGAGCGCCGCCGTGCTGACGACGGTGGACATCCTGACCGCCTACCTGCCCGTGCTCGGATCCGCCGTCGGCATCCCTCCCGTGCTCATCGGCGCGATGCTCGCGCTGCGAGGCGTGACGTCCACGCTCTCGCGGCTGCTGCTGGGCCCGCTCTCGCGGCGGTGGAGCGAATCCGGCCTGATCGTCGCGAGCACGCTCGGAGCGGCGATCTGCGTCGCCCTCATCGCACTGGCACCGACGACGATCGTCCTCTTCGCCGCACTCGGCGTGGGCGGGTTCTTCCTTGGGATGGGCCAGCCCCTGACGATGACGGCGGTCGCGATCGCCCTCCCGGCACGGGCTCGATCCAGCGGCCTCGCACTCCGCCTGCTCGGCAATCGCGTCGCGCAGACGGCGACGCCGCTGCTCGCCGCCATGGTGACCGCGGCCGCCGGCGTGGCCGCCATCTTCATCCTGCAGGTCGCCGGACTGCTCGTCTCAGCCGCCTGGGAGTCGTTCGCCGCCCGGCGAGGGCCGGACGACTACGATCGGGCGTGACCTGTCGACAGTCTGCAGGCGAAGGGGGCCCGAATGAGTGAAGCGACGTTCGCGCAGCGGCGATTCTCGGACGACTTCGCCGGAATCCTCCGCAGGCGCATCCTCGACGGCGAGATGAAGGGCGGAGACCGCCTCAACGAGGTGCAACTCTCGAACGAGTACGGCATCAGCCGATCGCCGATCCGCGAGGCGCTCATGGCCCTCGCCGGCGAAGGGCTCGTGACCTTCGTCGCCGGCAAGGGCGCGTTCGTCCGCGAGGTCACCGTTCAGGAGGTGCGCGAGCTCGGCCAGGTACGCGAGGCGCTCGAGTCGTTCGCGGTCGAACTCGTCGCGCAGAACGCGACGCCCGAGCAGCTCGAGGCGCTCGCCGAGAACTCCGGCGTGGGGGCGTCATCCGGAGTCGTCTCGGACGACGACTTCCACCGGACGATTCTCGACCTGGCCGGGAACGAACGCCTGACGCAGTATGCCAGCCACGTCATCGCCCGCCTCCGCATGGCGCGTTCGCGCTCCGCCGGCGTGCCCGGCCGCGTCGAGGACGCCGCCGCCGAACACGCGGCGATCCTCACGGCGATCCGGGCAGGCGATACCTCGGCCGCATCCGAGGCGATGCGCTCGCACCTCAGAGCTGCGACCGAGAGCGCCAGCGCCGCGCTCGAGCAGGCTCAGGGCGAGAACTGAGGCCGCTGCACCCGCGCGGAGACCTAGGGTCACGACCCCGAACGACGTGCGGGCGCGGCCGCGACTCGCCCTGCCTCAGGCGCGAAGCGAGCCGGGGTCCTCGTGGACCGTCGCCTCGGTGGTGAAGATGTCGAGCCGCCGACGGTCTCGGAAGACCGACCATGCGATCACCACGCCGACCGATTGCGCCGTGGCGAGAATCGTGTAGAGCAGCGTGGTCCCGACGTTCAGCACGAGCGGCGTCATCACCGCCGCACCTGCGGCGACCAGTCGGGCGATCGCGATGATCGCCCCCTGCGCGGACGACCGGAGCAGCGTCGGGAAGGACTCCTGGGTCCAGACCTTCATGATGCCGTCGGCCGCGAATGCGAGCGCGCCCGCTCCGAGAAGAAGGGCAGTCATGTACGTGAGCGGGGTGACGCCGAATACGGCGAGGGTGAGGGGCGAGAGCACGCCCATGATCGCTCCGGCGCCGAAGTAGATCAGCCGCCTCGGGGTGTCGACGATTCTCATGAACCAGATCATCCCGAGGAAGACGACCGGAACCGACACGAGCATGATGGCGCTCGCCTGCGCGACGCTCGTGCCACCGAAGTTGACGAGGATGTAGCTCCCGAACTGCCCGTTGGTGTTCGCGACCAGGTTGGTGAGCGAGTAGAACGCGATCAGTGCGAGGAACGGCATGCGGTACTCCCGTCGGAGCAGGTCCGTCCATGAGGCGCGCTCCGCGCGGAGAGTTCGGATGCCGGCGCGGCGTTCCGCGCGAGCGGCGATCCAGGTGGCGGACTCCGGAATTCCGAGCCTGCCGATCAGGACGAGGGTGGAGACGATCGCCACGTGCGCGAACACGATCTGCGCGCCCTGGCGCCCGAGGTCCCCAACCTGGGTCAGCAGGAGCATCGTCGCGACGACGCCGACGGCCCAGAGGAGGTTGGAGAACGCGATGAGCCGGCCTCGTCGTTCGGGTGGAGCGGCCTCGGAGATCGTCGACAGGGACACGGGCAGGTCGGCGCCGATCCCGACACCCAGGAGGATGGCCCCGACGAGCACGAGCGTGAACGTCGTCGCGGACATCACGAGCAGTGCGGCGGCGATGATCAAGAGCATCGTCGCGGTGAACACCGGACGTCGGCCGAACCGGTCCCCGAGCCGGCCGCCGAGGAGGGCGCCGCCCGCGATGCTCGCGGTGAGCGTTCCGGCGGCGGCGCCGACCTGCAGCGGTTCGAGGTCCAGCGCCTGCTGGTAGATCACGAGCGTCGCGCTGAATCCGATGATCGCGGACGAATCGATGTAGGACGCCAGTCCGGCGACGATGGCGACCCACCAGGGGCGCGGAGACCTCGCCATCAGCTTGCTGTTCCTCTCGAGCTCGCATCGTCGCGTGAGGCGACTGTACCTGCCGCATCGGCCTCGGCCCGATGCCCGTTCCAGAATGGTGCCGAAGGCGGGGAGCCCTCCGGACTCCCCGCCTTCGGGCGGCGGATGCTACGCCGCCCGCGTCAGTTCTTCCCTCCTGCCTTGGCGACCGGGATCTCCTTCTCGGCGAACGTGTCGAGCGTCACCGGGCCGAGGAGCCCGTAGTTGTAGGCCGTGCGGGCGGCCGCCGCGCTGTCGAGGCTGCGCAGCCGGTTGATCAGCGTCGACGCCACGCGGACCTCGAGCGTGTTCTCGCCCTGGACGAGGTACTCGCTCACGTCGACCCTCGTGTCGAGCTGGTCGACCGGAACCGACTCGCCGTTGACCGTCAGCGCGTACGTGTCGAACACGCGGCCGAGATCGAGCGTCGCGCCATCCGTCGTGCCCCACTTCGGCAGGTCGAACGACGTCGAGTACGTCCCGATGCCCGACGCGTTCTCGAGACCGGGAACCTCGCGCCACGGCACCAGCGAGTCGAGCTCGACGCTGACCACGGACTTGTCCGTCTCGGTGGCCGCGACGCCGAACGTGGTCGCGTAGTCGTTGACGGGCTTCCAGTCCTCGACCTCGAGCAGCCAGGTGGCGGTCGAGAGGTCGACCGCGGGCGCGACCTTCCCGATCGGCGTGCTGACCGTCCGGCCGTCACTCAGGGTCGTCGTGTACTTGCCCTGCGCGTCGGCGCGGACGACCACACGGCCGTCGGCGTTCACCACGGCACCGCCGTTCGCCTCGGTCGACGTGACGTGCACCTTCGGTGCGGCCGCGCCGAACCGGGCCGGGTCGTCGGCGAGGGCGACGATCGTGTCCTCGTCGATGCCGAGGTCGAGCGGGACGATGACCCGGTCGCCCTCCACGCGGTATTCGGCGATCGGCGTGATCTCGCCGCTCGCGGCATCCATCAGGAACGGGTACCCGTCACCCTCGAGCGCGACCTCCATCGAGACCGGTTCGCCCTGGTCGACGCACGCGGTCGTGATCCCCGGCGTGGCGCAGGCCCATCCGGGCTCGAAGTTGTACAGGTAGCCCGCGGGGCTGCCCGACGGAGCCCCGACCATCCCCTGGTTGTACAGGAAGAAGTAGTCGGTACCCGTCGACTGATCCACGCGACGGACGCTCAGCAGGCCGCTCTCCTCGCTCGGGTCGACGGCCGGGTCGACGCCGATCTCGGCGAGCTTGCCGGGCACAGCGGCCTGGTCCTCGACCTCGTGCACGTTCGGGAGCGCGAGCAGCTCGGCGATGATGTCCTGCAGCGCCGCGTCATCCTCCGGCGTGTTGCCGGTGGTCTTGTTCGGCGGGGTGCTGACGACGATCACGGGCAGGCCCTCCTGAGCGAAGCCGAGGATCCGCTCCGCCGCGTCGAGCGGCATCGAGGTCTTCTCCGGGAAGGTCGCCGGCTCGAGCGTGCTGTCGATGATGAGCGCCCCATAGGACGGCCCGTCGGTCGCGAGGCGTCCGTCGGTCGCGAGGCGTCCGTCGGTCACCTCGACGTTCGGCAGGTCCATGAGTCGCGGGCTCAGGTAGTCGCGCGTGTAGCCGGCGCGCTCCAGACCCGGGTCGCGCCACATCCGGAACCCGTTCGGCACCGTCGAGGGCTGGTTGTAGAGGTAGTTCTGCAGGAACACCGCGACATCCACCTTCGCGTCGCCCTGGGTGAGCACCTGCTGGTTGCGCGCCATGTCGAGGTTGACCTCGGCGCCGTCGGCGAACCAGTTCGGCTGACGCTCGCCCCATGCGTTCGAGAAGCCCGCCGCGCCGAAGTTGTGGTAGCCCGGCCAGCGGCTGGTGGAGCTCTCGGCGTACGGGAACACGTGGTACACGTTCTTCGTGATGCCGCCCGCGAAGCTCTTGTTCATGCGGACCTGGACGTCCCCGAGGCTCTCGGAGTTCGCACCCTGCGACACCGCGCAGCACTCGGTCGAGTACCACGTGTTGCCCGTGAGGTGGTTCGCAGAGGCGATCGTCAGGTAGCTGTCGACCTCGTCGACCGCGAACAGCGACTCGTGCTCGGCCCGGTCGAGCTCAGCGGCCACCGCAGCCTGGTCGTAGATCGGCACGGTCGCGTTGCGCTCGCCCTGCGGCTGCACGCGGAGCACCCAGCCGTAATCCCGGATCCACTCCTGCAGCGGGCGGATGTGGTTCTCGAGCCAGAGGTCGGTGCGCACCTCGACGAGGTCGTTGAAGACCCGCGGCGCGGTGCCGTCGTCGAAGCTGAACACCGCCGGGAAGAGCCCGGCGAGGTTCGGCACCAGGTCGTACCCGGCGCGCGCCTCGAACTCCTCGGCCATGTCGTTCGTCCAGAGCTCGTCAGGGGAACCGCGGTCGCTCGAGTGCGAGTCGTAGAAGAGGTCGCCGCCGTTCTCCTTCATCAGGTCGACGATCTCCGGAGTCCACGCGGCCTCCATGCTCGCGATGAGCTGCTCGTGTCCCTCGGCCGAGAAGGGGTCGGGCTGGTCGAACACGCCCCGGGTCCAGAACGTGACGAGCTGCCAGTCGCCGTCGTCGGGCGCGGTCCAGTCGAGGCTTCCAGCGGTCGTGCCGCCCTCGACGCCGTCGGTGTTCGTGCCCGTCAGCGCGTCGGTGAGGTCGATCGCCGAGTCCGGGTCGAGTTCGACCTGTCCCGTGGGACCGCAGGCGCCGGTGCATCGGTAGGCGACGACGGCGACGACGGTCGTCCGGTTGGGGGATGCCGCCGGCGCGGGCAGCGCGCCGGTGTAGTTCGCGCCTGCGGCGACGGCCGCGCGGCTGATGATCAGCGTCTTGCGGGCGTGATCGTCGTTGATCGAGTAGCCGGTCGGGTTCTGGGTCGGCCCGTGGCTGAGGCTCACCTTGATGCCCAGCTCGTTCGCCTTCTCCAGGATGGCGACGAGCTGTGCGTCGTTCGGGTACGCGCCCTGGCCGAGCTCGACACCGCCGATGTTCGCCTTCGCAGCGTCTTCGAGCAGTTGCTCGAGGAGGGCGGGGTCGGCGGTCGCGGGCATGTTCACCCGGACCCACGGAAGGTCGTTCGCCGGCGGCGTGGCGAAGGTCTCCGCGGTGAGTTCGGTCACCGGGTTGAAGCTCCAGTCCTTCCCGGCGGCGTCGGCCGTCGTCGCACCGGCGATGCTCGGCGCGCTGACGAGTAGTCCCGCGGTGAGCGAGGCGGCGGCGAGGCCGCCGAGCGTCCGTCCTGCGGGCAGCGGGAGCCGTCGCCGTGATGTGGATGCGGCCGGTGGCCGATCGGATGTCGTGCGTGCTGGGTCGCGTCGTCGAGACACAGTTCCTCCAGTGAAAGTGGTGAAGTGGTGCTGGGGCCGCCCGAGGGCGCGCACCGCCGCCGCCGATGGGCACGACGGACGTCGGTACGGTGAAGGGGCATCCGCGCAGGAGCAGTTCGCTCGAGGCGGGAGTCGGGTGTCGGCGCCGGCCGGCGGTTCGCTGGTCTCAGCCGGCGCCGACGATGGTTCGGTCCTTAGAAGTCGAAGTCGCCGATGTTGTCGGCGTCGAAGACGTAGGGGTCGCCGAGCAGCAC
>NZ_WMLB01000026.1 GCF_009709675.1 Agromyces bracchium
ACATCGCCCGCGACCTCTACCGACTCCTCGAACACCCCGCTTGACATCCATAGGAGCGTCCCGGCGCTCCCGGGTTCCTGATGCCGATCCACGACACCAGGCCGCCGACGAAGAGGAGCGCCGCGAGCACGACCGCCGTGCGCCGGTAGCCATCGACGTCCAGGTCGCCCGCGACGATGACGCCGATCGACGCGACCGAGACGAGACCCGCGATGCGGGCGACGGCGTTGTTCACCGCCGACCCGATGCCGGCGCGGGACGGGTCCACCGCCCCGAGGATCGCGGAGGTCAGCGGGGCGACGGTCATCGCCATCCCGAGGCCGACCACCACCATGCCCGGGAAGACCTGCCACCAGTACTGCACGGGCACGTCCACGACCACCGTCAGCAGATACCCGATGCCCACCACGATCGGTCCGGCCGTCATGAAGAACCGCGGACCGAACTTCCCGCCGAGCGTGCCGAACCAGGAGCCGAGGAGCACGAGCATCACCATCGGCGGCAGCGTGGCGAGTCCTGCGAGGGTCGCCGGGAATCCGCCGACCTCCTGCAGGAAGATGGGCAGCGCGAAGAGGCCGAGCATGAACGCGGCGTAGATGAACCAGGTGGCGAGGTTGCCCGCGGCGAAGTTGCGCGCCCGGAACAGGGACAGCGGCAGCATCGGCGTCGGCGCCTGCCGCTCCCACGTCACGAACGCGATGAGTGCGACGACGCCTACCGCCGCGGGGACGAAGACCAGGGGGTCGGCCCAGCCGAGGCGGCCCTGCTCGATGAGCGCGAAGACCAGTCCGCCGAGGCCGACGACGCCGAGGGTCGCGCCGAGCCAGTCGACGCGCGCGCGATCCGGGTTCGGCTCATCGCGACCCAGCGGGCGCATCATGATCAGGGCGACGGCGATCGGCAGCACGTTGATGGCGAACACGAGTCGCCACGACACGAGGTCGACGAACGCGCCGCCGAGGATCGGACCGACCAGGAAGGCGCTCGTGGTCCACGCCGTCCAGCGGCCGATCGCACGGCCCTGCTCGTCGGCGGCGAAGTTCGCGATGATGAGGGCGAGCGAGCTCGGCACGAGCAGTGCGCCGGCGGCACCCTGCAGCGCGCGCGCCACGATGAGCACCGTGCCGTCCATCGCGATCGCGCACACGATGGAGGTGACCCCGAAGCCGTAGAGGCCGATCCGCAGGATCCGCAGCCGGCCGAAGGAATCCGACAGCGACCCCGCCAGCAGGATCAACGACCCGAGCGTGAGCAGGTAGGCGTCGACCGCCCATTGCTGCAGCGTCAGGCCGCCGCCGAGCTCGTATTCGATGGCCGGAAGGGCGATGTTGATCACCGCGCCGTCGAGGAACGCGATGAATGCCACGACGATCGCGATGACGAGCACACGCGTCCGGCGGTCCATGCGCGCCATGCTACGCCCGGCGTCCGTCGGCGTCGGCGGCCGGGTGGGCGGCACCGATCAGCGTCCGGACAGCCGCTTCCGGAGCATCTCGATGCGCGACTGCAGCTGCGTCACGGTCGCCTGGGCGACCTCGGGCCCGCCGCACGCGCGCCGCAGCTCGGCGTGCACGAGCGAGTGCGCCTGCCCCGTCTGGCGGGCGTACAGCCCGACGAGGCTGTTGAGCAGCGAGCGCTGCTCCTTCAGAGTGCGGTACAGCGCGACCGGCTCGGCGCGCTCCTCGGCACCATCCTCGCCGTCCGACTCGCCCGCGGCCAGAGCGTGCTTGCGTCGATCCGACGCCCGGCGGGCCTGGCGCGCCTGTCGATGGCGCAGCAGTTCGTGGACCTGCTCGGGCTCGAGGATGCCGGGAATGCCGATGAAGTCGAGCTCCTCGTCGCTGCCGGGCTCGGCGAACGTGCCGAAGTCGGTGCCGTCGAACACGACGCGATCGAACGTCGCGTCGGACCCGAGCGCCTGCCAGGTGAACTCGTCCTGGAGCTCGTCGGACCCCTTCTCCTCGCGGTTGGCCGCCTCGAGCAGCCCGTCGTCGAGACCGGGGTCGTCGTCGTCTCCGCTGCGCCGATCGAGCGCGTGGTCGCGCTGGCGCTCGAGCTCGCCGGCGAGCGCCATGAGCACGGGCACGTTCGGGAGGAACACCGACGCCGTCTCGCCGCGCCGGCGCGCCCGGACGAACCGGCCGATCGCCTGCGCGAAGAAGAGCGGCGTCGACGAGCTCGTCGCGTAGACCCCCACCGCGAGCCGCGGCACGTCGACCCCCTCGGACACCATCCGCACGGCCACCATCCACCGGCTCGTGCCCTCGGAGAACTCCTCGATCCGGCCGGACGCCTCCTTCTCGTCGGAGAGCACCACGGTGACCTTCTCGCCGCAGACGCGCTCGAGGATCTCGGCGTAGGCGCGCGCGGTCGACTGGTCGGTCGCGATCACGAGGCCGCCGGCGTCGGGGATCGCGTGCCGCACCTCGGTGAGCCGCCGGTCGGCGGCCTGGAGGACGGACGGGATCCACTCCCCCGTCGGCTCGAGCGCGGTGCGCCAGGCCGCCGAGTGGATGTCCTTCGTCGCGTCCTCGCCGAGGCGCGCCTCCATCTCGTCGCCCGCCTTGGTGCGCCAGCGCATGCTGCCGGCGTAGACCATGAAGAGCACCGGGCGCACGACGCCGTCCTGGAGCGCCCGGCCGTAGCCGTAGTCGTAGTCGGTCCGGGAGACGCGGACGCCCTGCTCGTCGGGCGCGTAGTCGACGAACGGGATGGGCGCGGTGTCGCTTCGGAAGGGCGTGCCGGTGAGCGAGAGCCGCCGGGTCGCGGGCCCGAACGCCTCGCGGATCGCGTCGCCCCACGAGAGCGCGTCGCCGCCGTGGTGCACCTCGTCGAGGATCACGAGCGATCGGCCGGAGAGCGTGAGCTCGCGGTGCAGCGCGGGCCGCACGGCGACCTGCGCGTACGTCACGGCGACGCCGTGGAAGTGCCGGGCGGACCGGCCGTGGGCGTTGCGGAACCCCGGGTCGAGTCGGATGCCGACGCGCGCAGCGGCATCCGCCCACTGCCGCTTCAGGTGGTCGGTGGGCGCGACCACCGTGATGCGGTCGATCGTGCGTCGCGCCCGCAGTTCCGCCGCGATGCGGAGCGCGAAGGTCGTCTTGCCGGCGCCGGGGGTCGCTGCGGCGAGGAAGTCGCGCGGTTCGGAGGCGAAGTACTGCTCGAGCGCCTCGGCCTGCCAGGCCCGGAGCTTCGACGCGGTGCCCCACGGCGCACGGGCCGGGAACGAGGGTGAGAGGTGTTCGGCGGCCGAGGTGCCGGGCAGGTGGCTGCCGGTGGGGGTCGCGTTGCTCACTCTGCAGCACTGTAGTCGAGCCGGCCGACACGGATGTCGCGCGACGCACGCACGTGCATCCGACACGCCGCACCGGCGGCTCCCGGGCTGTGCAGAATGGAGGGATGGTCACCCAGCAGCATCCCTGGTCGAGATATGTCGCGATCGGCGACTCGTTCACGGAGGGCATCGGCGACCCCGAGCCCGGCGTGCCGGGCGGGCACCGCGGCTGGGCCGACCGCGTCGCCGAGGTGCTGTCGCAGGGCACCGACGACTTCGCCTACGCGAACCTCGCGATCCGGGGGCGGCTCATCCAGCAGATCATCGACGAGCAGGTCGAGCCCGCGATCGAGCTGCGCCCCGACCTCATCACGATCTCGGCGGGCGGCAACGACGTCATCCGTCCGCGCACCGACCCCGACGAGATCTCGGCGCGCTTCGAGTACGCGATCGAACGCCTGGCGCGCGACCGCGCGACGATCGTGATCTTCACGGGCGTCGACGTCGGCTTCTCCCCCGTGTTCCGCGGCATCCGCGGCAAGGTCGCGATCTACAACGAGAACCTCCGCGCGATCGCCCAGAAGCACGACTGCCTCGTCGCCGACCAGTGGGCGCTCGCCGAGATCCAGGACCAGCGGATGTGGGACCGCGACCGGCTGCACCTCAACGCCCTCGGGCATCACACCGTCGCCCGCATGGTGCTCGACGCGCTGAATGTCGGGAACGACCTCGAGCCGATGAAGCCCGAGCCGCTGCCCGAGCGAACCTGGCGCGAGGCGCGGACGGAGGACCTGTCGTGGGCGCGCGAGTACCTCGTCCCGTGGGTCATCCGACGCATCCGGCACCAGTCGTCCGGCGACCTCGTCACCCCGAAGCGACCGGCCGCGGGGCCGTACGCTTCGCGCCCGGAGTCGACGCCCGGCGACTGAGCGGGCGCCGCGCGCTCAGCCCGGGTGCGGCGCGTCGGCGATGACGCCCTCGTCGAGCGCGCCCGGGTTCGACAGGCGCCACCAGGCGCCCGGATCCTCGAGCGCGCCGTCGACCACGAGCGGGATCTCGATCACCTGCGAACCGGCGGTGACCGTCGCCACCCCGACCTCGTCGCCGTCGGCGACGAGTCGGAGCTCGTCGGCCTGCACCGCGACGTCGACCGGGGTGTCCGACCAGACGACGACGGTCGCGCCCTCGGTCGCGCGTGCCTCGGCCGTGTCGCCCCACGGCGTGGCGTAGGCCGCGAGCGGCCGGCCGGCCTCGAGGGCGACGACCTCGTGGAATCCGGGGCCGATCGAGTCGACGAGTCCCGCGACGGCCTGGCGCACGATCGCGTGCGTGTCGCCGCCGAGCACGACGCCGACCAGCGTGACGGATGCCTCGCCCACCGCGACATCGGCGGAGAACAGCAGGTTCGCCGCGTCATCCGTCGTGCCCGTCTTGATGCCGTCGATGCCGTGCGTGCCGAGCAGGCGGTTGGAGTTCTCGATCGTGCCGAGCTCGGGGATGTCGACCGACTGCGTGGCGACGATCTCCGCGAGAGTCGGGTCCTCGAGGGCGATCTCGCCGAGGCGGACGAGGTCGGCGGCGGTGCTGACGTCGTCGAGCGAGAGCCCGCTCGTGTCGACCACGCGGGTCTCCGTGAGCCCGTGCTCGGCGAGCCACGCGGTCGCGCGCTCGAGGTAGGCGTCGACCGAGCCGAACGCCCAGTTCGCGAGCGAGATGCTGTAGTTGTTGCCCGAGGGAAGCATCATCGCCTCGAGGCTCTCCTTCAGCGAGAGCTCGGAGCCGGCGACGACCGGCGCGACCGACCCGTTCTGGGCGATCATGTCCCAGTAGATGTCGATGTCGGCGTCGGTGTACGCGATCTGCGGGCCGCCCTCGCCGTCGGGGATGGGGTGCTCCTCGAGCACGACGAGCGCCGTGATCACCTTCGCGATGCTCGCCATGGGCATCGGCGAGTCCTCGCCGCCCGCGGCCATGAGTCCGTCGAAGCCGACCGCCCCGACCGCCCAGGTGCCGAAGCCGGGCTGGTCGACGGCCTGCGCCTCGGCGGCGACGGGCGCCGGGTCGTCGATCGCCGGTTCGGCGACCGGGATCGGCGCACCGAGCGCCGACGACGTGTAGATCCCGCCGCCGACGAAGAGGCCGAGGAGGACGGCGAGGACGGCGACCGCGACGATCCGCCGTCGCCGGTAGACCGCGGCCGACGGTTTCGTGGGTCGCGTCGGGGTGGGCGGAGCCGGGTCGAGCGTGCGAGACATCCGTTGCAGGATACCCAGCCGACCTATGCGAGCGCGTAGAGCGCCACGGCCGCGGCGGCCGCGACGTTCAGCGAGTCGACGCCGTGGGCCATCGGAATGGTGACGATCGCGTCGGCCGCGGCGAGCGCCTGTCGTGAGAGACCGTCGCCCTCGGCGCCGAGCACGAGCGCGAGCCGCTCGGGCGGGTCAGCCGCGAGTTCGCGCAGCGTGACGGCGCCGTCGGCGAGCGCGAGCGCCGCGACGGTGAAGCCGTGCGCGGTCAGCAGCTCGCGGGCCTCGACCCACTCGGGCAGCCGGGTCCACGGCACCTGGAAGACGGTGCCCATGCTGACGCGCACGCTCCGGCGGTAGAGCGGGTCGGCGCAGCGCGGGGTGACGAGCACGGCGTCGGCGCCGAGCGCGGCGACCGAGCGGAGGATCGCCCCGACGTTGGTGTGGTCGACGATGTCCTCGAGGATGACGACGCGTCGGGCGTTCGCGAGGAGGTCGGCGGGGTCGGGCAGCTCGGGCCGTTCGAACGCGGCGAGCGCTCCGCGGTGCACGCGGTACCCCGTGATCGCCTCGAGCCCGGCGGGGTCGGCGAGGTGCACCGGGATGTCGAACGGCGCGAGGTGCGGCTCGAGGTCGGCGAGCCACTTCTCCTCCATGAGCACGGAGCGCGGCGTGCACCCGGCGGCGATCGCGCGCCGGATGACCTTCGCGGACTCGGCGATGAAGACCCCGCGCTCGGGTTCGGTGATGCTGCGCAGGGCGACATCCGTCAGGCGGGCGTAGTCGGCGACTGCGTCGGATGACGCGTCGGTGACGTGTTCGATACGCACGTGGTCCTCCCGGTCGGCGGGCGTCATCCGGAAACATTCCGGAAAAGCTCCGCGTCTAGAATCGCAGCACCGTCGAAGGGAGACGCGCGTGGTCACTGGGATCGAGGCTCCGGCGCCGTCCGACGTGCTGCTCGACGAGGCGATCCGCCTCATGCGAGGGTCGCGCGTGGCGGTCCTCACGGGCGCGGGCGTGAGCACGGACTCGGGCATTCCCGACTACCGTGGTGAGGGCGCTCCGGTGCGCACGCCGATGACGGTGCAGACCTTCCTCGCGTCCGAGACGGCGCGCAAGCGCTATTGGGCGGGCAGCCACCTCGGCTGGCGGACCTTCGGCACGGCGCAGCCGAACGAGGGGCATCGCGCGCTCGCGCGGCTCGAGGAGTCGGGCGTGGTGTCAGGGGTCGTGACGCAGAACGTCGACGGCCTGCACCGCCGCGCGGGCAGTTCGCACGTGGTGGAGCTGCACGGGGCGTCCGATCGCGTGGTGTGCCTGACGTGCGGGCAGGTGTTCGCGCGGCAGTCGATCGCCGACCGGCTCGCCGCGGTGAACCCGCACATCGACCTCGACGTCGCGATCCGACCCGCGCCCGACGGCGACGTGGAGGTCGACGGCGTGGAGTCGATGGTGATCCCCGCGTGCACGGTGTGCGGCGGCATGCTGAAGCCCGACGTGGTGTTCTTCGGCGAGTTCGTGCCGACGCCGGTCTACCGGCAGGCGGCGGCGCTCGTGCAACGGGCCGACGTGCTCCTCGTGGCGGGCTCGTCGCTCGTCGTGAACTCCGGGGTGCGCCTGCTCGAGATCGCCCGGCGTCGCCGGGTGCCGATCGTGGTCGTGAACCGCGGTATCACGAAGGGCGACAGCCGCGCGACGGTCAAGCTCGACGCCGGTGCGACGGAGACGCTCACGGCGATGGCGGCGGCGCTCGCCTGAGACGAGCCGGGCGCGCCGGAAGCGCGCCGGAAGCGCGTCGCCTCAGCGCCGCCCGCGGGCGTGCGCCGCGCGTCGGTTCGTCCCGCCGACCTCGGTGAGCACCTCGAGCAGTCGTTCGGCCGAAGCACTCCACGTGAACCGCTTCGCGACCTCGACGGATGCCGCGGACCGGAGCTCCCACTCCCCGGGCGCGTCGAGCGAGGTGATCGCGCGAGCCGCGGCATCCGCGTCGTCGACCGCGAAGTAGGTCGCCGCCTCGCCGCCGATCTCGCGGAAGATCGGGATGTCGCTCACGACGACCGGCGTGCCGAGCCGCATGGCCTCGACGAGCGGGATGCCGAAGCCCTCGGCCTTCGACGCGGTCACGAGCGCCGTCGCACCCGCGAGCACGCTCGCGTACTCCTCGTCGGTCGCGCCGTCGTGGAACACGAGCCGCGCCTCGGGCGCGATGCGCGTGAGGCGCCGACGCTGTTCGTCGCTCACCCGGCTCATGAGGTGCAGCTCGTGGTCGGGCAGTTGCGCGAGGGCGCGCACGAGCGTCTCGACGCCCTTGTACGACATGAACGAACCCATGTACACGAGCCGGCCGCCCTCGGGCCGCGCGCGCGGCAGGTCGGGCGAGCCGATCTCGTCGGCGGCGTTCTGCACGACCGTGAGCGGCCGCTTGGTGAGCCGGTGCTTCCGGATCAGGCCGGCGCTCGTCTCGGACACGGTGACGACCGCGTCGGCCCGGTTCAGCAGCATCCGCTGCGGCCACCACATGAGGTGGTACAGGCGCCACAGCACGCGCACGAAGGCGGGCAGGTCGCGCGGCGGCGTGCGGTTCTCGTAGTAGATCAGGTCGTGGAGCGTCAGCACGAGCCCGTAGTCGCGCCCCCACGAGCCCATGGTCTGCATGGGCGAGAACACCACGTCGGGCTTCAGCTTGCGCACCTGCCGCGCCACCCACGGCTCGCGCACGCTCGTCGGCCCGCTGACGAGCTCCCACGGCAGTGCCGGCAGCTTGGCGAGCTGCCGGTGGTCGCTGATCAGCATGGTGAGCGGATGCCGCTTCGCGAGCTCGGCGACGATGCCCGCGGTGAACCGGCTGATGCCGTCGTGGTGGTCGATCCGGACGTACCGGCAGTCGACGAGGAGCCTCACGCCCGCTCGCCCTCGACGAACACGCGGATGTGCCCCGCCGCCTCGCCGGGGGTCTCGTAGTGGACCAGGTGGCCGACGTCGGGGATCACCGCGAGCGTCGCGTCGGCGAACAGCGGGTGGAGCCGGTACTGGGCCTCGATCGGGGTGACGTCGTCCTCCTCTGCGACGACGAGCAGGGTGGGGGTCGCGATCGCGGGCGCGTACTCGCGCACGTCGTGCCCGACGGATGCCTCGAACGCCTGCAGCACGGCGTCGCGGTCGTCGAACGCGGAGAAGTACCGGTCGTGCTGGTCGTGGATGAACCGGCGCAGTTCGGGATCGCGCGTCTTCGCCATGGTGACGCTCATGACGCGCACGATCGCGCGATTCCGCAGCAGCGCGAATCCGGCGCGCTCCGGGAGCGCGGCGGCGGCGCGGTAGTAGGCGACGGCGAGGCGCGTCATGATCGCCCGGGGCCCCTCGAGGGCGGGCGCACCGATCGGGTTGACCAGGATGAGCCGGTCGGGCGCGAGACCGGCCGCGACGGCGGCGCTCGTGACGATCGAGCCGAACGAGTGGCCGAGCAGGGTCCAGGCGCCGGCGCTCGCCGCGGCATCCGTCGCGCCCACGACGTCGACGAAGGCGACGAGCCAGTCGGCGTAGGCGTCGATGTCGTGCGGCCGGTCGGCGAACGTCGAGGATGCGCCGAACCCGGGCAGGTCGGGGATGATCACGCGGTAGCCGGGGAGCTTCGCCACGATCGGCTCGAGGCCGTGGTGGTCGCCGCGGAAGCCGTGCACGGCGACGATGAGCGGGGCGTCATCCGGGCCGTACTCCCACCATGCGGTCTCGCTGCCCAGGACGGCGGCACGGTGCTCGCGGACGGGGATCCGCTCGAGGTCGACGGCGTACGGTGAGGCGATCATCCCCAGCATCCTACGGCGCGCCACCTGAGCGCTGTCGGAGGCCGCGGATACCGTGACCGGCATGGAGCACTCCCCCGTCGCATCCTGGGCCGACACCCTCGCGGTGTTCGACCTCGAGACCACCGGCATCGACATCGACACCTGCCGCATCGTGACCGCCCACGTCGGCGTGATCGGGGCGGATGGCGCGGTGCTCGAGCAACGCGAGTGGCTCGTCGACCCCGGCGTCGAGATCCCGACGGCGGCGAGCCTGATCCACGGGGTGACGACCGAGCGCGCCCGTCTCGAGGGCCAGGCGGCCGCGCAGGCGGTCGCCGAGATCATCGATGCGCTGCGGGAGTCCGCGGGCCGCGGCCACCCGATCGTCGCGTACAACGCCGCCTACGACCTGTCGGTGCTCCATCGCGAGGCCGAGCGGTACGGACACGAGGCGTTCCGCGGGCCCGGGTTCGTGATCGACCCGCTCGTCATCGACAAGGCGGTCGACCGTTTCCGGCGCGGCAAGCGCACGCTCACCGCGGCGTGCGAGCACTACGGCGTCGAGCTGACCGCGGCGCACGACGCGGGCGCCGATGCGATCGCCGCCGGCCGAGTGGCGCAGGCGATCGCGCGCGCCTTCCCCGAGCTCGCGGCGACCGCGATCGCCGAGCTGCACGCCAGCCAGGTCGACTGGTCGCGCGAGCAGGCCGAGAGCTACCAGGAGTGGCGCCGCATGAACGGCGAGCCCGAGTTCACGACCTCGGGGGCCTGGCCGCTCCGCTGAACTCGGGCCGGAAGTCCGTCGCGCGAGGGCGTCCGACGTGGGAGCCTTGTGCTATGTCGGAACGACCGCCCGTCCGCTCAGCGACCGACGCGCTCCTCGAGGCGAGCGCACTCTGGATCCTCGGCGACAGCCCGCCCGGCTTCCTCGTCGACGCGGCCGTCGAGGCGACCGTCGCGGGGCTCGACTCCCCCGCGCTGCACGAGCTCGCCGGCATGTCCGACGCCGACTCGCCGTGGGACCTCCGGGAGGCGCTCGGCCGCGCACTCGTCGAGCTCGACGCGAGCGTGCCCGACCCGCGCGACCCCGCGACCCTGCAGCTCGCGCTCCGCGAGCTCGCCGCGCAGTTCCTGCACGAGCGCATCTCGATCCGCGAACTCGTCGACCGCGCGCGGTCGGTGATCGACGAGGGCGCGGGCACGCCCCACGAGGCCGAGGCGCTCCTGGCGGCCGGTGAAGCGCTCGATGCCGGTCGGATCACGGCGCACCAGGCGCAGCTCGACGCGTTGGACTGGGCGGCGGGGCTCACCCGGGCATGACGCGGGCATGACGAAGGGGCGGACGACCGAAGTCGCCCGCCCCTGTCGTGGAGCGTCTTACGCGCCGAAGCCCTTGAAGCGCTTGTTGAACTTCTCGACGCGGCCGGCCGAGTCCATGATGCGCTGCTTGCCCGTGTAGAACGGGTGCGAGGCCGACGAGATCTCGACGTCGATCACCGGGTACGTCTCGCCGTCGAGCTCGATGGTCTTGTCGCTGGTCACCGTCGAGCGGGTGAGGAACGTCTCGCCCGAGGCGAGGTCGCGGAAGACGACGGCGTTGTACTCGGGGTGGATTTCGGTCTTCATGAGAATCCTTGCTTGATCGGATGTTGGGGTCGCCCCGCCTCGAGGGCAGGGAAGCGTGTCGGCCTTTGGCCAAAACACGATTCTAGCAGAGACGGGCGTCTCGGTGCGTCACCGCGCGGCGCGTGCCGTGTAGCGGCCATCGCGCTCGGTGAGCTCGATCGGCATGCCGAACGTGTCGCTGAGCGTCTCGGAGGTGAGCGCCTCGGCGATCGGACCGGCCGCGCGGATCGACCCATCGGCGAGGAGCAGCGCGTGCGTGAACCCCTCGGGGATCTCCTCCACGTGGTGGGTCACCATGACGATCGCGGGCGACGACTTCGACGACGCGTAGCCGCCGAGGAGTGCCACGAGCTCCTCCCTGGCGCCCAGGTCGAGGCTCGCGGCCGGCTCGTCGAGCAGCAGCAGCTCGGGGTCGGTCATGACCGAGCGCGCGATCTGCACGCGCTTCTGCTCGCCGTCGGAGAGACTGCCGAACCGGCGCTCGGCGAAGCCGTCGAGGCCCCACTCCTTGAGCACGCGCTGCGCGCGCCGGTCGTCGATCGACTCGTACTCCTCGTTCCACCGGCCGGTGACCGAGTAGGCGGCGGTGAGCACGGTGTTCAGCACGCTCTCGTTCCGCGGGATGAGCCGGGCCATCGCGGTGGAGGCGAACCCGATCATCGGTCGAAGCTCGAAGACGTCGACCTTGCCGAGCGCCTCCTGCAGCACCTCGACGGAGCCCTTCGTGGGGTGCATCGCCGCGGCGGCGATCTGCAGCAGCGTGGTCTTGCCCGCGCCGTTCGGCCCGAGGATCACCCAACGCTCGTCGGATGCCACGTTCCAGTCGATGCCGTCGAGGATCGTGTTGCCATCGCGAACCACCGACACATGCTGGAACTGCAGAACCGTAGACGCCATGGTCTCCAGCCTAGTGGGACGAGGTGGGCCGTCCCGCGCAGCGGGAGGGCGTCACCGACCGGCGAGGACGCGCTCGTACAGCGCTCGGGTGTCGGCCGCGATCGCGCCCCAGGCGAAGTGCTCCTCAGCGCGTCGGCGGCCCGCCGCGCCCATCTCCCGCGCTCGCGCGGGGTCGGCGACGACGCGCTCCAGCGCAGCGGCGAGATCGGCGACGAAACGGTCGGGATCCAGTGGCGTGCCGGTGCCGTCGTCGTGCTGCTCGATGGGGACGAGCACGCCCGTGACGCCGTCGTCGACGACCTCGGGGATGCCGCCGGTCGCGGTCCCGACCACCGCCGCACCGCACGCCATCGCCTCGAGGTTCACGATCCCGAGCGGTTCGTACACCGACGGGCAGACGAAGCACGTCGCCGCGGTGAGCAGGGCCGTGAGTTCGCCCCGCGGCAGGTGCCGGTCGATCCAGACGACGCCCTGTCGGGTCGCGGCGAGCTCGTCGACGAGCCCCGACACCTCGGCCATGATCTCCGGGGTGTCGGGCGCGCCCGCACAGAGCACGAGCTGCACGTCGTCGGGCAGCGAACGCGCCGCGCGCAGCAGGTACGGCAGGCCCTTCTGGCGCGTGATCCGGCCGACGAAGACGATCGACGGACGATCGGGGTCGACGCCGAGCGACCGCGCGAGGTCGGGGTCGTCGTTCGCGCGCCAGTCGGTCAGGTCGATGCCGTTGTAGACGACCGAGACCTTCGCCGGGTCGATGTCGGGGTACGAGCGCAGGATGTCGCGCCGCATGCCGTCGCTCACCGCGATCACCGCGTCGGCGTCCTCGAATGCCGTGCGTTCGACCCAGCTCGACACGCGGTAGCCGCCGCCGAGCTGCTCGGCCTTCCACGGCCGGAGCGGCTCGAGGCTGTGCGCCGTCACGACGTGCGGGATGCCGTGCAGCGCCTTCGCGGTGAAGCCCGCGAAGTTCGCGTACCAGGTGTGGGAGTGCACGAGGTCGGCGCCCGCGGCATCCTGCGCCATCAGCAGGTCGACGCCCATGGTCGACAGGGCCGCGTTCGCGCCCGCGAACTCGGCGGGGGTCGGGTACGCGGTGGTGCCCGACTCCTCCCGCGGGGCGCCGAAGCAGCGGACCCGGACGTCGATGTCGCGGCGAAGCGCGCGGACGAGTTCGGCGACGTGCACGCCGGCCCCTCCGTAGATCTCGGGCGGGTATTCGCGCGTGAGCAGGTCGACTCGCATGCGGCAACGTTAGCCCCAGTCGGACACGGGCCGTCAACCACCTGTCATCTGCGGCGCCGGGCTGACTACGCTGGGCACATGGCTACGCGGAAGATCTTCGGAATCGTGCTCGCGGGCGGCGAAGGCAAGCGCCTCATGCCCCTGACCGAGGACCGTGCCAAGCCGGCGGTGCCGTTCGGCGGTCAGTACCGCCTGATCGACTTCGCACTCTCGAACCTCATCAACTCCGGCCTCCAGCAGATCGTGGTGCTGACCCAGTACAAGTCGCACAGCCTCGACCGCCACGTGTCGCAGACGTGGCGCCTCGACGGCATGCTCGGCTCGTACGTGGCATCCGTGCCGGCCCAGCAGCGCCTCGGCAAGCGCTGGTTCTCGGGTTCGGCCGACGCGATCCTGCAGAGCCTCAACCTGATCTACGACGAGCAGCCCGACATCATCGTCGTGGTCGGCGCCGACCACGTCTACCGCATGGACTTCAGCCAGATGATCCAGGCGCACATCGACTCGGGCGCCGAGGCGACGGTCGCGGCCATCCGCCAGCCGATCTCGCTCGCGAACCAGTTCGGGGTCATCGAGATCGACCCGAAGTCGCCCGACCGCATCCACCGCTTCCTCGAGAAGCCGAGCGACCCCGAGGGCCTGCCCGACTCCCCCGGCGAGGTGCTCGCCTCGATGGGCAATTACGTCTTCAACGCCGACGCGCTCATCGACGCCGTGCTGCGCGACGGCGAGCGCACCGACTCCAGCCACGACATGGGCGGCGACATCATCCCCGCGTTCGTGTCGCAGGGCAAGGCCGGCGTCTACGACCTCAAGGGCAACGACGTGCCCGGCTCGACCGACCGCGACCGCTACTACTGGCGCGACGTGGGAACGATCGACTCGTTCTTCGAGGCCCACCAGGACCTCATCTCGGTGCTGCCGGTGTTCAACCTGTACAACCAGGAGTGGCCGATCTTCAGCCAGCAGGTCAACTCGCCGCCCGCGAAGTTCACGCGCGACGCGCGCGGATCGCTCGGCACCGTGATCGACTCGATCGTCTCGCTCGGTTCGGTCATCTCGGGCGCGCACGTGGAGCGCAGCGTGCTCGGACCGTGGGCGATCGTCGGCTCGGGCGCGAACGTGTCCGACTCGATCCTCTTCGACCGCGCCCGTATCGAGGCGGGTGCCACCGTGCGCCGCGCCATCCTCGACAAGGAGGTCGTCGTCGAGGCCGGAGCGCACATCGGCGTCGACCGTGCCGAGGACCGCGCGCGCGGCTTCGTCGTCACTGACAGCGGCATCACCGTCGTGGGCAAGGGGTCCCACGTGCGGAAGCACGCGTGAGTCGCGGCACCACCGGCCGCGCGGGCGGCCTCCTCGTCGTGCTCGACGCCGACTCGACGTTGATCCGCGAGGAGGCGATCGAGCTGCTCGCCGAGGCGGCGGGGAGCCTCGAGCACGTCGCCGCAGTCACCGAGCGCGCGATGCGCGGCGAGCTCGACTTCGCCGCGAGCCTCCGCGAACGCGTGGCGACGCTCGCCGGCCTCCCGGTCGTCGAGGTGCTCGCCGCACGCGAGCGACTCACGCCCACGCCCGGCGTGCAGGAGCTGATCGACGGCGTACATGCAGCGGGCGGCCGCGTCGGCGTGGTCTCGGGCGGCTTCCACGAATTGCTCGACCCGCTCGCCGCGCGGCTCGGGCTCGACTTCTGCCGGGCGAACCGCCTCGAGGTCGAGGCTGACCGGCTCACCGGGCGCGTGCTCGGCGACATCGTCGACGCCGAGGCGAAGCGGCGCGCGCTCGAGGAGTGGGCCGCGGCATCCGGCACCCCGCTCTCGCGGACGATCGCAGTGGGCGACGGCGCGAACGACCTGCGCATGCTCGACCGCGCGGCGCTCGGCGTCGCGTTCTGCGCGAAGCCGGTCGTGCGGGCGCAGGCGGACGTCGCGATCGACCGGGTCGACCTCAGCGGCGTGCTGGCGCTCGCGGGCCTGCGCGGCTGATCGTCGCGCGGAGACCACGACGCCCCCGTCCGCCTGAAGCGGCCGAGGGCGTCGGATTAGATGTGCGGGCGCTCAGTGCCCCATGCCGAGGCCGCCGTCGACGGGGATGACGGCGCCCGAGATGTAGCCGGCGTCGTCGCCCGCCACCCACGCGACGACCTTCGCGACCTCCGACGGGGTCGCGAAGCGGCCTGCCGGGATGCTCTTCTTGTACTCGGCCTGCTGCGCCTCGGGAAGCGCGTCGGTCATGTCGGTCTCGATGAAGCCGGGCGCGATGACGTTGGCGGTGATGTTCCGCGCTCCGAGCTCGCGGGTGATGGAGCGGGCCATGCCGACGAGCGCGGCCTTCGACGACGAGTAGTTGACCTGGCCGGCGCCGCCGTAGAGGCCGACGACGCTCGAGATGAGCACGATGCGCCCGAAGCGGGCCTTCAGCATGCCCTTCGAGGCGCGCTTGACGACGCGGAACGCGCCGGTGAGGTTGGTGTCGACGACGCTCGTGAACTCCTCCTCGCTCATGCGCATGAGGAGCGTGTCGCGCGTGATGCCCGCATTCGCCACGAGGACCTCGACCGGTCCGAGCTCGGCCTCGATCTCGGTGAACGCGCGGTCGATCGACTCGGCGTCGGTGACGTCGGCGCGCACGGTGAGCGTGCCCGCGGGGCCGTCCCCGGAGCGCGCGGTCACGGCCACGCGGTGGCCCTGCGCGACGAACTCCTCGGCGATCGCGTAGCCGATCCCCCGGTTGCCTCCGGTCACCAGCACCGTGCGGCTCGTGGTCATGGCGGGACTCCGTCTCTCTGGGGGGCTGTGTCGGCCGACGCGCGGATTCCGGCGTGCTCGGCTGGAAGGGTGCGCGACAGGGGCGCGCGACCCGTCCCAGCATAGAGGTTGCCGAGTGCGCGGCATCCGTCGCCCGCAGCGGACGTAGGCTTGAGGTGAGGAGCGCCGCAGTCCACGGCGACCACCATGAAGCACCCACCCCTGCAGTCGATCACGTCGCTGCCTCCGTCGCCCGACGAGGAACGACGTGCCCGCATGATCAAGTACACGGTCATGATGTCGATCCGCGTCGCCTGCATCGTCGCGCTGCTGTTCGTGCAGGGCTGGTGGCTGCTGGTGTTCGCGCTCGGCGCGGTGTTCCTGCCGTACTTCGCGGTCGTCGTCGCGAACGTGGCGACGACGCGCCGCTCCGACGTCGAGAGTCCGGGCGGCATCGTGCCGCTGCGCCGCGCCGACGGCGGGACGGACTGGACGACGGCGGATGCCGCGGGCGACGCCCAGCCGTCGGCATCCGACCGGGCCGGCTCGACCGACGGTTCCGGCGCTGCGCCCGAGCCCGACGCGCCGTCGGCCGAGCGCCCGAACGATGATCGCCCGGCCGACGACCGGGAGGGCGACCGGTGATCGGCCTCTCCTCCGCCGCCCTGGAGGGCGGCTGCTCCCGCGCGGGATGCCGCGAGGGCGCGACGTGGCGCATCGACTGGCGGAACCCGAAGATCCACTCGGAGGACCGCGTGAAGACCTGGCTCGCGTGCGACGAGCACGTCGAGTACCTGCGCGACTTCCTCGCCTCGCGTTCCTTCCCGGTGCGGGTGGCGGCGTTCGAGGCGACGGATGCCGCGCCCGCGGCGCCGCTCGGCCGAGACGCCCGCTCTGGCGGTGAGGGCGCATGAACCGCTGGCGGTTCCTCGCCTCGCCCCGCTGGGCGGGCTACCTCGCACTCGTCATCGTGTTCGCGATCGCGTGCTCGGCGCTCGGCACCTGGCAGCTCAACCGCCGCGCCGAGGCGCTCGCCGAGGTCGCCCGCATCGACGCGAACTACGACGCCGACCCGGTGCCGCTCGCCGAGGCGCTCCCCGAGCCCGACGGCTTCGACATCGACCAGCGCTGGCAGGTGGTCGCCGCGACCGGCGAGTACCTCGCCTCGGAGGAGGTCGTCGTCCGCAACCGCCCGTACGGCGGCAGCACGGGCTTCGAGGTGATCACGCCGTTCCGGCTGGCCGACGGCACGGTGTTCATGGTCGACCGCGGCTGGATCCCGCAGGACTCCGACGGGCGTCCGTCGGAGGTCGCCGCGCCGCCCGCCGGCGAGGTCGAGATCACGGCGCGCCTCAAGGCGGGCGAAGGACGGATCGCGGGCCGCACGTCGTCGGGCACGGAACTCGCGACGATCGACCTCGACGAGCTCGCCGATCGCGTCGGCGCGCCCGCCTACACGGGCGCCTACGGCATCCTCATCCAATCGGGTGCCGCCGCGAGCGAACCGCCGGTGGCACTCCCCCGGCCGGTGCGCGACGAGGGGCCGCATCTCTCGTACGCGCTGCAGTGGTTCGTGTTCGCGCTGCTCGCGTTCATCGCGTTGGCCTGGTTCGCGAACCAGGAGCGCAAGGTGCTCGAAGCGGATGCCGCGGGGGCGGGTGCGGTCGGGGCGGACGACGGGCGCGTGGCCGCGCCATCCGCTCGCCAGGTCGACCCGGCGAGCCGCACACGTCGATCGAGTCCGCGACAGCGCCCGGCGAAGGCCGATCGACGCCGGACGGACGCGGACGTCGAGGACGAGATCCTCGACCGGCGCTAGGCCTTCGCGACCTCCGTGCCGCGCAGGATCGACGTCATCTTCTTGCCGCGCGCGACCTCGTCGACGAGCTTGTCCATGTAGCGGATCTTCTGCATGAGCGGGTCCTCGATCTCCTCGACGCGCATGCCGCAGATGACGCCCGTGATGAGCGAGGCGTTCGGGTTCATCGCCGGGGCTTCCGCGAAGAACGCCTCGAGGGTGCGCCCGTCGGCGATCGCCTCGTCGAGCCCGGCGTCGTCGTAGCCGGTGAGCCACGTGATGACCCGGTCGAGCTCGGCCTTGCTGTGGTCCTTCCGCTCGACCTTCTGCACGTACAGCGGGTAGATGCTGCCGAAGCTCATCCCGTAGATCCGGTGTGCGGACACGTGTTCCTCCTCGGGTCGACGGCGGCCTTGCCGAGACTCAAGACTACGCGGCCGGATTTCGACCGTTGAGCGGGCGGTGCCCGTACGGCTCGGCGGCACCTCGCGACTGCCGGACCACTGGCCGCGGGCCGGTCCCGGTGGGACACTTCGGGTATCCATCCGCTGACGAGGAGGTCATGATGAGCGATACGGCTGTCGATGAGGTCGAGGCGGTGCTCCGGGAGTGGGCGGAAGCCTATCGGGCGAGGGACATGGGTGCGCTCCTGCGAAACGCGATCGGGGACGACGTCCAACTCGTGGGCACCGGCGCGGACGAGGTGCGGTTCGGCCTCGACGAGTACCGCGCCCAGGCGACGCGGGACTTCTCGCAGGCCGACGACGCGGAGTTCCGGCTCTCCAACCTCCGCGTGACGGCGATCGGCGGCGCCGCGTTCGCCTACTGCGATGTCACGGCGTCCGGCTCCGCCGGCGGGCAGCCGTTCGAGATGTCGGGCCTGCGCATGACGGTCGGGCTGGTGCGCACCGACGACGGCTGGCGGTTCGTGCAGACGCACCTGTCGGCCCCTGACCGCGCCCAGGCCGAAGGCCGGTCGTTCGAGGACTGACCGGCACAGCGCGTTCGGCTCGCGGGTAGGGTCTGCGGGCATGGACATGCTGAAGGGCGCGGAGATCGCCCGGGCCGATCTGGCCGACTGGCGGAAGCTGGCAGCCTCAGCGCTCCGATGTGGTCCCTCACGGGCAGACGCGGACCCTGCGTCCGTCGAAGCCGACGACGTCTCCGAGCACCAGCTGACGACCGCGTCGCCGATCGACCTCGCCGTTCACCGCCACGTGGCCGCCGATGACGGCCTCCTTCACGTCGCCGCCGGAGTCGAGGAGCCCGGCGAACTTCAGGAACCGCCCGAGCCGAATGCCCTCTCCGCCGATGGGGACGTCCTCGATCGGTGCGGGGTTCGTCATCCCTCAACGCTGGCCGACCGGATGCCGGCCCGAGCCGCCTGGCCCTACGCGAGCTCGATGAGCTCCTGGTACTCGCGACTCCAGTGGTCCTCGACGCCGTCGGGCATGATGAGCACGCGCTCGGGGTTCAGTGACTCGACCGCGCCGGGGTCGTGGGAGACGAGCACGACGGCGCCCTCGTAGTGCGCGAGCGCGTCGAGGATCTCCTCGCGGCTGGCGGGGTCGAGGTTGTTGGTCGGCTCGTCGAGGAGCAGTACGTTCGCGCCCGAGACGACGATGGTGGCGAGCGCGAGGCGCGTCTTCTCGCCGCCCGAGAGCACGCCGGCGGGCTTGTGCACGTCGTCGCCGGTGAACAGGAACGAGCCGAGGACCTTGCGCGCCTCGGTCTCGGTGAGGTTCGGCGAGGCGCTGACCATGTTCTGCAGCACGGTCCGCGAGACGTCGAGCGTCTCGTGCTCCTGCGCGTAGTAGCCGATCCGCAGCCCGTGGCCGGCGTCGACGACGCCCGTGTCGGGTCGGTCGACGCCCGCGAGGATGCGGAGGAGGGTGGTCTTGCCCGCGCCGTTCAGGCCGATGATGACGACCTTCGAGCCGCGGTCGATCGCGAGGTCGACGGCCGTGAAGATCTCGAGCGAGCCGTAGCTCTTCGACAGGTCGGCAGCGGTCAGGGGGGTGCGTCCGCAGGGCGCGGGGGTCGGGAACCGCAGCTTGGCGACCCGGTCGACGGCGCGGACCTCCTCGAGCCCCGACAGGAGCTTCTCGGCGCGCGCGACCATCTGGTGGGCGGCCGCGGCCTTCGAGGCCTTCGCGCCGAACTTCGCGGCCTGCTGCCGCAGCGCGTCGGCCTTCTTCTCGGCGTTCGCGCGCTCCTTCTTGCGGCGCTCCTCGTCGGCCGCGCGCTGGCGGAGGTAGTGCTTCCAGCCCATGTTGTACACGTCGATGACCGAGCGGTTCGCGTCGAGGTAGAACACGCGGTTCACGACCTCGCCGACGAGCTCGACGTCGTGGCTGATGACGATCACGCCGCCCCGGTAGCCCTTCAGGAACTCGCGGAGCCACACGACCGAGTCGGCGTCGAGGTGGTTCGTCGGCTCGTCGAGGATCATCGTGTCGGCGTCCGAGAACAGGATCCGCGCGAGCTCGATGCGCCGACGCTGGCCGCCCGAGAGGGTCTTCAGCGGCTGGTCGAGGATCCGGTCGGGCAGGTTCAGGTTCGACGCGATCGACGCGGCCTCGGCCTCGGCGGCGTACCCGCCGAGCGCGGTGAACCGGTCGGTCAGCGTGCCGAAGCGCT
This sequence comes from Agromyces bracchium, assembly GCF_009709675.1. Lineage (GTDB taxonomy): Bacteria > Actinomycetota > Actinomycetes > Actinomycetales > Microbacteriaceae > Agromyces > Agromyces bracchium. The sequence continues at coordinate 20,259 of NZ_WMLB01000026.1, forward strand.
TCATCGCCTTCTCGGCGACGACGGGGTCGCTCGAGCCCATCTTCTCGGACGCCTCGCGCATGCCGACGACGAGCGAACCCAGCCCGCGCGCGTCGAGGATGCGCGTGCGGGCCAGCATCTCCGGGTCGCCCGAGCGCGGATCCTGCGGCAGGTACCCGATCTCGCCGGAGCGGTCGATGCGACCGTCGGTGGGCAGCGTCTCGCCGGCGAGCGTCTTCGTCAGCGTCGTCTTGCCGGCGCCGTTGCGCCCGACGAGGCCGATCTTGTCGCCCGAGGAGACGCGGAAGCTCACGTCCTCCATGAGCAGGCGCGCACCGACGCGGATCTCGAGGTCGTGGACGGCGAGCACGGTGACCTCCGGGGCCGGGGAGCGGAATGGGTGGGCGTGCCGAGCGGCACAGCCCTCCAGTCTAGCCTCGGGCGACGGATGCCGCGTGTCGGCGGTGCGCGGCAGACTGACCGTATGCCGACCGGTTCGTCCCAGCTCTCGCGCGCGGTGCGCCTGCACTCGCACGGGTTCCGCACGCCGGCCGACGACGCCGTGAGCGTCGTCGAGCGCCTCGGGGCGATCCAGGCGCAAGACCTGGGCGCCGCGAAGTGGGTGATCGGGTCGCGGATGACGCGGCCGACGCCCGACGCGGTGGATGCGGCGCTCGCCGAGCGCCGGGTCGTGCGCTCGTGGCCGATGCGCGGCACGCTGCACATCCTCCCGGCGCGGATGCTGCGCCCGACGCTCCGACTCACCGGCCCGCGTGTGCTCGCGAACGCGCGGCTCCGGCACGAGCGGCTCGAGCTCGGCGAGACCGAGTACCGCCGTGCACGCGACGCGGTCGAACGCGAACTCGCGGGCGGCGGCACGGCCACGCGCGACGAGCTCTCCGGACTCTGGCGGGCGGCGGGCATCGACGCGAACGGCCCGCGCACGTACCACCTCATCTGGTGGCTCGCGCTCGACGGCGTGCTCTGCGGCGGACCGGTCGACGGGCGACTCCAGCACTTCGCGCTGCTCGACGAATGGGCCCCAGTCGGCGCCGGCGAACCCGACTCGGCTGAGCAGACGCTCGCCGAGCTCTTCACGGCCTACGTGCGCGGGCACGGCCCGGTCACGCTCGCCGATTTCGCATGGTGGAGCGGGCTGACGATGCGCGACACGCGGACCGCCCTCGATGGCGCGGGCGACCGGGTCGAGCGGTTCGTCGATCGACCCGCCGACGACGGGCCCGAGCGCTACGTCGCGGCCGGTGCGACGGATGCCGCGGCATCCCGCCCGAGCGGGGCGCTCGCGCTCGCCGGGTTCGACGAGTACTACCTCGGCTATGCCGATCGCTCCCCCGTCTGCGATCCGGCGTTCGGCGACCTGGTGATTCCCGGCGGCAACGGGGTGTTCCAGCCCACGCTGGTGCTCGATGGGCGCGTGGTCGGCACGTGGAAGCGGTCGGGCACCGCGGCGAAGCCGCGCATCGAGCTGCGGTGGTTCGAGTCGAAGCACGCCGCGGCGGCATCCCGCTTCGAGCGACCCGTCCGGGCGTGGGCGGGCTTCCAGGGCATCGAGCTGCAGGGCATCGATTCGACGGCGCCGTGAGCCGGGGCGGGCGGCGCTCCGGTCCTCATGGCCGGTCGCCCCGAACGCCCGCGTGGACGAGTTCCCCTCGGCTCGACAGACGAACGAGGGGCCGCACCGGCATCCGCCGGCGCGACCCCTCGGTCCTCATCCGCCCGCCCGCGCACGGCGGCCGGACGGGAACGCGCTCAGTCCTGGACGAGCGCCGCCTGCAGCTCGAGCGTGATGGTGACCTGCTCGCCGAGGAGCACGCCGCCGGTCTCGAGGGCCGCGTTGTAGGTGAGGCCGAAGTCCTCGCGGTTCACGACGGCCTTGGCGGTCGCCCCGCCCTTGTAGTTGCCGTACGGGTCGCCGCCGAAACCGCCGAAGTCGAAGTCGAACGTGACGGGCTTGGTGACGCCGCGCATGCTGAGCTCGCCGTCGACCTTGAACTCGCCGCCCTCGACGCGGACGCCGGTCGAGACGAAGTCGATCGTCGGGTGCTGCTCGGCCTCGAAGAAGTCGCCGGTGCGCAGGTGCGCGTCGCGGTTGGGCTCGTTGGTGGTGATCGAGGCGACCTCGGCCGATGCGGTCACGCGCGAGTCCAGCGGGTCCTCGGCGGTGATGAACGTGGCGTCGAAGCGCTCGAACTTGCCCTTGACCTTGCTGATCATGAGGTGGCGGATGCTGAAGCCCACCTCGCTGTGCGTGGGGTCGATCTTCCAGGTGCCGGCGCGGTAGCCGGGGATCTCGAGGGTCGTCGCGGTCGTCGTCATTCGGGTCTCTCTCCCAGTCGTTGCGTTCCGGGCCGGGTGGCCACGATGAATGCAAACGCATGGACCGTTCGGATCTATTCCCCGACGTCCGAAGCGATCTCGCGGCGGAGTTCCATGACGCGGATCGCCGCCTCCTCGAGCCGCTCCGACGGGATGCGCCCGTCGGCGACCGCGCCGGCGATGGAGGCGGCCAGCCCCTCGACGCTGATGCCGAACTCCGACGGGTCGGCGGGCAGCACGTAGAGCAGCAGGTCGCTGCCGGCCGCGATCGCCCGGATCGCGTTCTCCCCCGGGTCGGCGTACTCGGCGAGCCCGTTGTGCTGCAGCATCAGCATGTCGTCGGTGACGAGAACGCCGTCGAAGCCGAGCTCGTCGCGGAGGATCCGGTGCCACTCCGGCGAGAGCGAGGCGGGCGCGGCATCCACGGCCGGGTAGCTGAGGTGGCCCGTCATGACGAGTTCGACGTCGGCGTCGATCGCCGCCTGGAAGGGCACCGCCGGCCCGGCCCGCCACTCTTCGAGCGACAGCGGCGCCGCCGGCACCGAGACGTGCGAGTCGCCCGGGGCGGCACCGTGGCCCGGGAAGTGCTTGACCGTGCTCGCGACCGCGCCGCGCTCCCCGTCGACGGCCGCCGCGACGTGCTCGGCGGACGCCTGCGGGTCCGTTCCGAGGATCCGGTCGTAGATGAACGAGGACGGATCGTCGGTGACATCCGCCACGATGCCGAAGTTGACGTTCACGCCGGATGCCTCGAGCGCCGACGCCCGCGCCGCGAACGCGTCGCGCGTCGCCGCGGCCGGCTGGTCGCGGAGCTCGTACGGCGCCGGCGCCGGGTCCCAGGCGATGCGGCTGACGATGCCGCCCTCCTGGTCGATGCCGATGAGGGTCGCCGCCTCGGGATCGGCCTGCAGTGCGCTCGTGAGCCCGGCGAGTTCGGCCTCGGAGCCCGGGACGTTGTCGCCCATCAGGATGACCCCGGCGATGCCCCGGTCGATGAGCGCGCGCATCGCAGCGGGGTCGGTGCCGGGCGCGTGCAGCATGAGCAGCGATGCGGCACGTTCCTGGTCGGTCATCGCGCCGACGCGCTCGGCCGCCCATTCGGCGGGCGTCGGCGGGGTCGGCGTCGGCGTCGGCGAGGGCGTCGCAGCGGTCTCGCGCGTGGCGGGCGGCGCCGACGCGCCGGGGCTCGCACAGCCGGCGAGCAGTGCGGCGCCGAGGGCGACCGCGGCGACCGCCGCGACCGATGACGAACCCGCTCTCCGACGCACCCGCGGGAGTCTACGCGGCACGGCTGGACGACTCCCGGACTCGCGCGGTGGAGACTGGACGGGTGAGCGACGACCACGACCTCGGCCCGGAGCAGGCCGTGCTCCGGCGGCATGCGGCGGACGCCACGCTGATGGCGGGAGGCGCCACGGCCATCCTGCTGCAGCTCGCCGACCCGCGCGTCGCGGCCGGAGTCGCCCGCCACAGCCGGTTCCGCGACCGCCCCCTCGACCGGCTCGTCGGCACCCACGCCTACCTCACGGCGCTCGTGTTCGGCGACGAACGCGACATCCGTCACGTCTCGCGGATCGTCGACGCGCGGCACGCGCGCGTCCGCGGCGACGGCGAGCACCCGCATCGCCCCGCGTACGACGCGCGCGACGCCGACGCGCAGCGGTGGGTCGCCGCGACGCTCCTGGCCGTCGCGCTCGACCTCGAGGAGCGCCTGAGCGGCTCCCGGCTCGACACGGCGACCGCCGACGCGCTCGTGCGCGGCTATGCGCCGATCGCCGCACGCCTGCAGGGCGGGCCGGCCGGATGGCCCGAGACGCGGGCCGAGTTCGAGGCGTGGTGGGATGCCCGGCTGGCGGACCTCCGCGTCGGCGACGACGCCCGCTCGGTCGCCCGCGACCTGCTCGCCGGCACGGGCCTGCCCCCGGCGCTCGTTCCGCTGATGGTCCCGGTCCGGCTGGTCACCGCGGGCCTCCTGCCGCCGACGCTGCGCGCCGCCTACGGCATGAACTGGACGCCGCGCATCCAGCGCACCGCCGACGGATGGCTCACCGCCATCGCGGTGCTCCGGCGCGTCGTGCCGGCGGAGATCAGGGCCATCCCGACGCGGGCATCGCTCCGACGGCTCCGTCGCCGCAGCCGCTACGCTGAGGGTGACCTGCGAGGACGAGGATGACCCAGCACGCACCGCACCACGACGAGCCGCTCGACGCGATCGACCGGCGGATCGTCGCGGAGCTCAGCCGTGACGGGCGGCTCTCGGTGCGAACCCTCGCGGAGCGCGTGCACATCTCGCGGACCGCCGCCCACAATCGGGTTCTCGCACTCCAGCAACGCGGGGTGATCACCGGCTTCGGCGCGCAGATCGACCGCAAGTCGATCGGCCTGAACATCTCGGCGCTCGTCGTCGTCCGCATCGGCGACGTGTCGTGGGAATCGATCGCGGCGAAGCTCGCCACGCTGCCGTTCGTCGAGAAGGTGCAGGCCGTCTCGGGCGACATCGACATCATCCTCACGGTGAGCGCTCCCGACCACGAGCAGCTCAGCCAGGCGATCCTGCGCGACATCCACGACATGCCCGGCGTCGTCTCGACGCGCTCGCACCTGATCCTGGAGGAGATCGACGGGCGACCGCCCGCGCAGTCGCTGGACATCTGGCGCTCCTGAGGCGCTCGCGGCGGGACGATCGGTCCGTGTTTCGCCGTTCCCGTGCCGATCGTTCACGGTTGCCCCGCACTCCGAGCGAGGGGGGTCCAGACTGTCGCACCATGGCCACATGAGCCTCAACGTCGAGCATCACGAGCCACGCGTCCTCCCCTCCGAGAAGCCGATCCGGCTCCTCGACAACGCCGGGCACGCACTCCACGGCCGCGAGACCGGCGGGTTCGAACTGCCGCCCGTCGAGCGCCTGCTCGACCTCTACCGGCGCATGGTCATCGCGCGCCGCTTCGACGTGCAGGTGACCGCGCTCACCAAGCAGGGGCGCCTCGCGACGTATCCGTCGGCGTACGGCCAGGAGGCCTGCGAGATCGGCGTCGTCTCGGCGATCACGGCCGACGACTGGCTGTTCCCGACCTATCGCGACAGCATCGCGCTGCTCACGCGCGGCCTCGAGCCCGGTGAGATCCTCCAGTCCTTCCGCGGCGACTGGCACAACGGCTGGGACCAGCACGCGCACCGCACGGCCGCCATGGCGACGCCGCTCGCGACGCAGGCCCTGCACGCCGTCGGCCTCGCCCACGCCGCGCGCCTGCGCAACGACCCGATCGTGACGCTCACCTACCTCGGCGACGGCGCCACGAGCGAGGGCGACGCGCACGAGGCGTTCAACTTCGCGGCCGTGTGGCAGACCCCGACCGTGTTCCTGGTGCAGAACAACCAGTTCGCGATCAGCACGCCCATCGCCCGCCAGACGCACGCCACGACGCTCGCCGACAAGGCCGTCGGCTACGGCATGCCCGGCTACCACGTCGACGGCAACGACGTCGCGGCGATGTTCGCCGTCGCGACCGCCGCGGTCGACCGCGCACGCTCGGGCGGCGGCCCGACCCTCATCGAGGGCCTCACCTACCGCATCGAGTCGCACACGAACTCCGACGACCCGACCCGCTACCGCGCCCCGCGCGACGTCGAGCACTGGAAGCGCCGCGACCCGATCGAGCGCCTCGAGAAGTACCTCGTCTCCGAGGGTGCGCTCACCGACGACGTTCGCGCCGAGATCACCGAGGCCGGCGAGACGCTCGCCGCCCGTACGCGCGACGCGATGAGCGAGTCCCCCGAGCTCGACCCGCTCGAGCTCTTCGACCACGTCTACGCGACCCCGCGCGCCGCGCTCGCCGAGCAGCGCTCCGCCCTCGAGGCCGAGCTCGCCGCCCACGCCGGGCACGCCGCGCACGCCCGCGAGGAGGTGGCCGCCCGATGAGCACGCCCGTCACCGAGCCCGCGACGGATGCCGCGGCATCCGCCCCCCAGCCCCTGACCATGGCGGGCGCGCTGAACGCCGCCCTCCGCGACGCGATGGCCGACGATGACCGCGTCGTCGTCTACGGCGAGGACGTCGGTCCGCTCGGCGGCGTCTTCCGCGTGACCGACGGCCTGCAGGCCGCCTTCGGCGACGAGCGGGTGTGGGATTCGCCGCTCGCGGAGGCGGGCATCGTCGGCACCGCGGTCGGCATGGCGATGTACGGGCTGCGCCCCGTCGTCGAGATGCAGTTCGACGCGTTCAGCTACCCGGCGTTCGAGCAGATCGTCTCGCACGTCGCGAAGATGCGGAACCGCACCAAGGGCCGCGTGAGCCTGCCCATGGTGATCCGCATCCCCTGCGCCGGCGCGATCGGCGGCGTCGAGCACCACTCCGACTCCTCCGAGGCGTACTGGGCCGCGACGCCCGGCCTCACGGTCGTCATGCCCTCGAACCCGGCCGACGCGTACTCGATGCTCCGCGAGGCCATCGACAGCGACGACCCGATCGTGTTCATGGAGCCGAAGAGCCGCTACTGGTCGAAGGCCGAACTGTCGCTGCCGGTGCGCACCGCACCCATGAACCGGGCGCAGGTCGTCCGCGAGGGCACCGACGTCACGCTCATCGCGTACGGCCCGACCGTGCGCACCGCGCTGGATGCCGCGGCCGCCGCCGAGGCCGAGGGGCTCTCGATCGAGGTGGTCGACCTCCGGAGCCTCTCGCCGTTCGACGACGAGACCGTCGGCGCGTCGCTGCGCAAGACCACGCGCGCGGCCGTCATCCACGAGGCCGCGCAGTTCGGCGGCTACGGCGCCGAGGTCGCCGCGCGCCTGACCGAGCGGAACTTCTTCCACCTCGCCGCGCCGATCCTCCGGATCACGGGCTACGACATCCCGTACCCCTCGCCGAAGCTCGAGGAGCACTACCTGCCGACGCCCGACCGAGTGCTCGAGGCGCTCGCCTCGTGGGAATGGGACCTCGCATGAGCGCACGCGAATTCATCCTGCCCGACCTCGGCGAGGGCCTGACCGAGGCCGAGGTCGTCGCCTGGCTCGTCGCCCCCGGCGACGAGGTGAGCGTCGACCAGCCCGTCGTCGAGCTCGAGTCTGCGAAGTCGGTGGTGCAGCTGCCCACGCCGTTCGCCGGCGTCGTCGAGTCGCTCGGCGGCGAGGTCGGCCAGGTGCTGCACGCCGGCCAGGTGCTCATGCGCCTCGCCCCGATCGGCGCCGAGGTCGACGCCGCGAGCGCCGGCGAGACGACGGATGCCGCTGCGCCGGCCGCTGCGGTCGGCGTCGCGTCGCCTGCGCACGCCGAACCGGTCGCGGCGGAACCCGGCATCGCCGTGCCCACCGAGGCCGCCTCCGAGGAGTCCGGCGCAGTGCTCATCGGCTACGGGACCCGCACGAGCGCGGCGACCGCGAGGTCGGCCTCGGCGCCCTCCCGGTTCGGCCGGCGCCGGAGCGATGGGGAGACGCCCGAGGCATCCGAGCCGGCCTCGTCGACCACGGGTCCCGACGCACCCTCGGACGCGTCAGCCCCCGGCACCGGCCGAGCGATGGACGAGACCGCGGAGACCGAGGGCCTCGGGCACGACGACGAGACGCGTGCGCTCGCCGAGGCGCACGCCGCGCACACGCTCGAGCACGGGCGCCACTCCCCCGTCATCTCGCCGATCGTCCGGCGGCTCGCCCGCGAGCACGGGTTCGACGCGAGCGAGCTGCTCGGCAGCGGGCCCGACGGCCTCGTGGTCCGTGCCGACGTCGAGGCGTTCATCACCGAACTCGACGAGGCACGCGCGGGTCGCGGCACGGCTCCGGCGATGCCGTCGGTCTCCTCCGTCGCCGCGACGCCCTCGGCTCCCGCTGCTCCCGCGGCACCGCGCGCCGGCGAACAGCGGGTCCCGCTCGACCGCATGCAGCGTGCCGCCGCGGCGCACTTCACGCGTTCGCGTCGCGAGATCCCGGAGGCGACCGTCTGGATGGACGTCGACGCGACCGAGCTGCTCGCCGCGCGTCGCCAGCTCAACGCGGCCACGGGCGAGAAGTTCGGCATCACCGCGCTCGTCGCGCGTTTCGCGATCGCCGGGCTCCGGCGGCATCCGTCGCTGAACGCCAGCTTCGACGCCGACCGGAACGAGCTCGTCCTGCACTCGGGGATCAACCTCGGACTTGCAGCGCAGACCCCGCGGGGCCTCCTCGTGCCGGTCGTGCACGGCGTCGAGCGGATGTCGCTGCGCGAGTTGCGCGATGCGATCGAGGCTCGCACCGACCAGGCGTCGACCGGCGCCTTCCCGCCCGATGCGCTCACGGGCGGCACGTTCACGCTGAACAACTACGGCACGCTCGGCGTCGACGGCTCCGCCGCGATCATCAACCATCCGGAAGCCGCGATGCTCGGCATCGGACGACTCGTCGAGCGGCCATGGGTCGTCGACGGCGCGATCGCGGTGCGCTCGGTGACCGAGCTCACGATCTCGTTCGACCACCGGGTGTGCGACGGTGCGGAGGCAGCCGCCTTCCTCACCTTCATCGCCGGCTGCATCGAGCGACCGATCTCGCTGCTCGCCGACCTCTGAGTCCGGTCCGAACCTCCGGGTCCGGCCGCTGCCCCGGGGTGGGCGCGACATGGCGAAGGCGCATCCGGGTGGATGCGCCTTCGCCGTTTCCGGGCTCCGGCCGGTCTAGAAGAAGTCGTCGGGAGTGCCTGCGGCACGCTGGACGTCACGGGTCTCGATGCGGGCCGCCTCGAGCTTCGCGACCGCGACGCGGAGGCCGGACTCCATCTGCGCGGCCCAGGCGTCGGACTCGCGCGCACTCGTCTCGGCGCCCCGAGCGCGTGCCTCCGCGGCATCCGCCGACCGCCGGGCTTCGGCGACCTGCCGCAGCGCGAGCGAGATGCCGTAGTAGGCGGCGACCATGGTCGCGATCGGCGCCGCGACGATCGCGAGCGCGGCGATGCCGGAGGCATCGGGGCTGAACGCGACGACGAGGGCGAACGCCAGGAACAGCGCGGCGATCGCCACGAGGACGACGAGCATGAAGCGGAGGTCGCGGCTCCATGAACCGCGCTTCGCCGACGCGTCGGCCCGGGTGTCGGAGGTCTCTGGTTCGGGCTGGAAGACGACGGTGTCGCCGTAGGCGCCGTCGCCGCCCGTGTGGTCGACGGGCCGGGTCGTCGTGTCGCTCATGTCGCGCAATCCCCCAGTGTTGGCATGTCCCCCAATTGTGGGCCGGGCCGGTGGGGCGGTCAAGCAAGCGCGCCGCTTCCCGGCGGGCCGGAATGTCGGTGGGTCATGAGAACCTCTCGACATGGGAATCGTCGAACTGATGCAGGCCAGGGAGCTCGCCGTGGGCGACGTCCTCGTCAGCGCGACCGGCGGCTCGTACGAGATCACCAAGGTCGCCCGGGTCGGGCGTGGCATCCGCGTGCAGTACCTGACGGAAGAGGGGCGGCAGGGCCGCTTCACCGCAGCACCCGAGTTGATCATCCGCGCGCGCCGGTCGCACGCCACGCACGCCGCCTGAAGCGGGGTACCGGCAGGGCCTCCCTGCCCGGCCTCGCGGCACGTACGGTGAGCCGGGTGAGCGAAATCCTGATCCTCGGCAACGGCGTCCGCATCCCGGCCATCGGTCTCGGCGTCTTCCAGAGCCCGCCCGACGAGACCGCCGCCGCGGTCGAGACCGCGCTGCGCATCGGCTACCGTCACATCGACACCGCCGCCGCCTACGGCAACGAGCGTCAGGTCGGCGAGGGCATCCGCCGCTCCGGCCTCGACCGCGACGACGTCTTCATCGAGACGAAGGTGTGGCCGAGCGACTACGGGTACGACGAGACGCTCCACGCCTGGGAGAAGTCGACCCGGAAGCTCGGCGTCGACCGACTCGACCTCCTGATCCTGCACCAGCAGGCCGCCAACCTCTTCGACCGCACCATCGCCGCCTATCGGGCGCTCGAGTCCCTCCTCGCCGACGGCCGCGTGCGCGCGATCGGCGTGAGCAACTTCACCCCGGCCGCCCTCGACCGGCTCATGGCGGAGGTCGACGTCGTGCCCGCGGTCAACCAGGTCGAGCTGCATCCGTACCATTCGCAGCCTGCGCTGCAGGAGGCGCACGCCGCTCGGGGCATCCTCACCCAGGCGTGGTCGCCGATCGGCGGCATCACCTTCTACCCGGGCCCGTGGGGCGACGAGCGGCGCAACGTGATGCAGGACGAGACGATCGGAGCGATCGCCGCCGCGCACGGCAAGTCGCCCGCGCAGGTCATGCTGCGCTGGCACGTCCAGCAGGGCCGCTCGGCCATCCCGAAGTCGACGAACCCGGCGCGCATCGCGGAGAACTTCGACGTCTTCGACTTCGACCTCTCGGCGGACGATCTGGCGCGCATCGACGCGCTCGACACGGGCGAGGGCAGCGGGCCCGACCCCGACCGGGAGTTCGGCGAGCGGATGCTGTTCCCGATTCCGGAGGACTGACGACACAGCGCCGCTCCGGATTGCGCGGCGGGATCGCCGCCGTCTGGAAGGATCGTTGCCATGTCTGACGCCACCGTACGCCGTTCGAACTGGACCGCCTGGGCCGCCTTCTGGACCGCGTTGGCGGGCCTTCTCCTCATGCCCATCCCCCTGTTCATCGGGTTGATCCTCGGCGGCGGGCTTTCGATCGTCGCCGCGGTCTTCGCGGTGATCGCCCTGTTGAAGGGCCTCGCACGCAGCGGCGCGGGCATCGCACCCGTCGTGTTCGCCGCGATCTTCATCGCGCTCACCTGGGCCGGCATCTCCGCCGGCGGAGGCGTCATCTGGTGATGCCGCGTCGGGGCTGACCGCGCGAGAGGAGCGAGCTCTGGTTTTCGCGTCAGACTCTCCGTCCCAGTAGGGGGCGTCCCTCCGACAACGCGATGGCCGGCTCCACCACATTCAGCGCACTGTCGCGGCGACCCTCGCGAGCGCTTCATCGGATGCGACTCGGACCGGTCCGCCCGTCCGCGCCGACTCGAGGACGGCCTCCGTCAGGCGCGCGGCACGCAGGCCGTCGGCGAAGGTCGGCAGCGTGTCGGAGACCTGACCGCCGATGGCGGCGTAGGCGTCGGCGACGAAGTCGTTGAAGCACTGCTGGTACCCCTGGGGGTGGCCCGCCGGAACCGGCTCGAGGCCGACGGGCGTGGCGATGGCCTTGGACGGGTTCCGCGTGATGAGGCGGCTCTCATCGCGGCGACCGATCCATGCGCGTTCGGGCAGCTGCTGGTCGAACTCGTAGCTCTCGTCGGGTCCGTCGAAGGAGAAGTAGAGCCGGTTGTCGCGCCCGGCGCTGGCCTGGCTGACGACGAGGGAACCGAGCGCACCGTGGTCCGTCGTGAAGGTCAGCACGGCGCCGTCCTCGGTCAGGTTCTGCGCCGCACCGCCCTCGCGCTCGAACGCGTTGCCGACCAGGGCCGTCACCGTCGTGATGCGATGACCGGTCACGAACTCCATGAGGTCGCACCAGTGCACGCCGATGTCGCCGAACGCGCGGCTCGCGCCGCCCGCGGCGGGGTCGACCCGCCAGTTCGTCTGGTCGGCACCGCCGAGCCAGTCCTGCAGGTAGCTGCCGTGAAGCATCCACAGGCGATTTCCGGGGAGGAGACGGATGCGCTCTCGGATCTCGCGGACGAGGCCGTAGTACCGGTAGATGAACGGGACCGCGGCGACGGGGACGTCGCACTGGTGGCGCGCGAGCGCTTCGGCGTCCTCGACGCTCGTGGCGAGCGGCTTCTCGACGATCACGCCGATACCAGCGTCGATGATCTCCTCGGCCTGCTCGCGGTGCAGGGCGTTCGGGGTCGTCACGTGCACCACGTCCGGGCGGAGGTCGATCAGCTCGCGAACGCTCCCGAACGCCGCAGCGCCCGGCCGGTTCGCCACGAAGTCGGCGGCGCGGTCGCGGTTCGAGCCGGTCACGCCGACGAGCTGGTGCCCGCCGGAGGCGATCGCCTGCGCATGGACGCGTGCCATGAACCCGGTACCGATGATGCCTGCGCGGATGGACATGTGTGACTCCTGACGTGAGGTGACGGGGACGCCACACCCAGTATCCGCCAGTTATGCGCGGAACACACATAAGTGTTTGCTATTCAGGACATAAGCACCGCGGCTACCTCGTCGGCCGCCCGATTCGACGCTCGACCGTCGGCGGGCGTCAGCCCTCGTGGGCGTATTACGGCCAGGGCAGGAAGCGGCGCTCGCCCCGCCGGTCCGGGCCCTCGAGCGACACCTCGCCCGTCGCCGCCCACTCGACGCCACGCGGGAACATCCGGATGAACTCGATCCGACGGAACGTGTCGATGTCGTGGCCGATCGTGATCGTGAAGGAGCGGCCCGCCCCGTACTCGTTGATCCACGCGATCGGCTGGTCGGTGTTCATGCCCGGCAGCGCCGCGACGCCCTCGGGCGGGATCGCCACCGGGTAGTGCGACATCGGCCACATCGGAGCTCGCTCGTACGACTCCAGGTCGTCGAAGGTCGTGAGCAGCACCTGCGCGCCCTCGTACAGTTCGACGCCGGTGAGGATGTCATCGCCCGTCACCGTCCAGGTCTCGCTGATGCCCTCGGTGATCGGATGCCGCGGATCGGCGGTGCGCAACAGCGCCTCGCCCCACGGTCGAGGCCGCAGACCGCCGGCGACCGTCAACTTGGAGCCGCGCATGAGGTTGTACTCCTCCGGGTAGCCCCAGTCGTCCTCCTGCGCCGCCGAGCCGTGGAACCACACGATGCCCTGGCCGTCGTCGTGCACGAAGCGCAGCAACGCGGCATCCGTCTCGGGGCCGAACCCGACGGCCTTCTCGTGGTACCCGTCGCGCCCCTCGAAGACGACGATGACGACGTCGTACCGGTCGATGACCTCGGCGCCGAGCCCCCGCGGATCCTCGACGACGCGGACGCGGAACCGCCCGGTGTCCTCGAGGAGCGTCGTCAGCCACTCGTTGTGCCGGCGGAAGCTGCGGAACTCGTTGTCGTGCTCGCGGGTCATGTGGCCCGAGAGGATGAGGACGTTCAGGACGTCGGCCACATCAGCCCTCCGACCGAGTCGAGAACGCGGCGTCGAACGCGGCGTGGGACGGAGTGATCTCGGCGAGGTCGCGCACGAACGCGATCGCCTGCTTCGCGCCGACCAGGCGATCCATGCCGGCGTCCTCCCACTCGACGCTCGTCGGGCCGTCGTACCCGACCGCGTTCAGCGCCCGGAACAGCGGATTCCACTGCACCGCGCCGTGACCGGTCGACACGAAGGTCCACCCGCGACGCGGGTTCGCCCACGGCAGGTGCGATCCGAGCACGCCGTTGCGGCCGTCGAGGTTCGTGACCGACTCCTTCACATGGACGTGGAAGATGTGGTCCGCGTAGTCGAGGACGAACGCGACCGGGTCGAGCTGCTGCCAGATGAAGTGCGAGGGATCGAAGTTGAATCCGAACACCTCCGGCCGGCCGATCGCGTCGAGCGTCGCCTGCGCCGTCCAGTAGTCGTAGGCGATCTCCGATGGGTGCACCTCGAGCGCGAACCGCACGCCCACCTCCTCGAACACGTCGAGGATCGGGTCGAACCGGTCCGCGAAGTCCCGGTAGCCGGCGGCGATCATCTCATCGCTCGCGGGCGGGAACATGGCGACGTACTTCCAGATCGACGACCCGGTGAACCCGGTGACGGTCGAGACGCCCAAGGCGGCCGCGAAGCGGGCGGTGTCCTTCAGCTCGTCGGCGGCGCGCTGTCGCACGCCCTCCGGGTCGCCGTCGCCCCAGACCCGATCGTTCAGGATGTCGCGGTGCCGCTGGTCGATCGGGTCGTCGCAGACCGCCTGGCCCGCGAGGTGGTTCGAGATGGTCCAGACCTTCAGGCCGTTCCGCTCGAGGATGTCCAGGCGCGACTGCACGTACGCCGCCTCATCCCACCGCGAGACGTCGATGTGGTCGCCCCAGCAGGCGATCTCGAGGCCGTCGTAGCCCCATTCGCCGGCGAGGCGGGCCACCTCCTCGAAGGGCAGGTCGGCCCACTGGCCGGTGAACAGGGTGATCGGGCGCGACATCGCGTCTCCTTCGTCTCGTTTCGGTTCGATGCCTCGGACTAGTGGCGGGCGGGTTCACCCACGGAGGTCCACGCGGAGTCGCGCTCGGCGCTCCGCTCGACGGCGTCGAGCACGCGTTGCACGGCGAGCCCGTCCGCGAAGGACGGATGCGGGTCGGTGCCGGCGACGACGGCCTCGACGAGATCCTTCGCCTGGTGGACGAATCCGTGCTCGTACCCGAGCGTGTGACCCGCCGGCCACCAGGCCGACACGTACGGATGCGACGGCTCGGTGACGAGGATCGTGGTGAATCCCTGCACGCCCTCCGGGGCGGAGCGATCGAAGTACTGCAGTTCGTTCAAGCGCTCGAGGTCGAACGCGAGTGCGCCGGCATCACCCGATACCTCGATCGTGAGTGCGTTCTTGCGCCCGGTCGCGAACCGCGTGGCCTCGAAGGAGGCGAGCGCACCTTCCGCGAGGCGACCCGTGAAGATCGCGACGTCGTCGACCGTGACCTCGCCGAAGCCCTCGGCGGCGACGCCCGAGAGCCCCGACCCGGACCCCTGCAACGGTCGTCGGGCGATGATCGTGTCCAGGGTGCCCGACACCGCGTCGATCGATTGCCCCGTCACGAACCGGGTCATGTCGATGAGGTGCGCTCCGATGTCGCCGAGTGCGCCCGAACCGGCGTGCTCCTTCTGCAGTCGCCACGCGAGCGGCATCGCCGGATCGACAAGCCAGTCCTGCCGGTACGCCGCGCGGACCTGCTGCACGCGGCCGACTCGCCCCTCTGCGATGAGGTCGCGGAGGAGCGTGACCGCCGGGAGGCGACGGTAGGTGAAGCCGACGAGCGCGCGCACCCCGCGCGCCGACGCGCGCGCCGCGGCATCCGTCATCGCCTCGGCGTCCTCGACCGAGTTCGCCAGCGGCTTCTCGCACAGCACGTGCTTGCCGGCCTCCAGCGCCGCGATCGCGATCTCGGCGTGCGAGCCTCCGGGGGTCACGATGTCCACGATGTCGATGTCGTCGCGGGCGACGACATCGCGCCAGTCGGTCGCCGACTCGGCCCAGCCCCAGTGCGCTGCGTCCCGCGCCACGGCGTCGGCGTCGCGTCCGACGACCACGGCCATCTCGACGTCGTCGGGCAGGTCGAACACCCGCGGCGCCTGGCGCCAGCCCACCGAGTGCGCCGCGCCCATGAACCCGTGGCCGATCATGGCCACCCGCAGGGTCATGCGAGGACGAGTTCGCGCTCGACCGGCACCCGGTTGGTGACGTAGCGGCCGGGACCGCCGTCGACGCCGGGCATGATCTGCATGTACAGCAGGCGCATGGTCAGCACGACCTCGACGGTCAGGGTTTCCCCCGGTTCCGGGGTTCGGCCGAGGTCGATGACGACGTCGGGCCGGTCGGCGACGAACCAGAGGGTCTCCCACTGCTCCGGGAGTTCCTCGATGCGGTATTCGCGACCCTGGAGCACGAACCGCAACCGGTCGCGCGGGATCTCCGTCCCGTCGACGGATGCCGCGACATCGTCGACCGCCGAGAGCCACAGGCTGCGGTACCAGGGCAGCTGCACCGAGACGGCGATGCCGTGGTCGGTGCGCCGCACGTCGTGCTCGCCGAAGAGCGAGTTGTGAGTGGCCATGGGGTGCCTGCCTTACTTGAACGTGTCGGTGAACGTCTCGTGCGGCACGGGCGGCGCCGGCTCGAGCGTCTGACGGGTCGAGGGGTGGTACGGGTGGTACTCGGTCGGCACCGGCTCGTCGGCCGGCGGCATGAAGACGGGCGTGCCGTCGTCGCCGAAGTACATGAGGTCGAGGTCGAACGCGGCCTGGTTCTTCTCGCCGAAACTGATCCAGTCCTCGTGGAACGGTGCGCGGGCGAGCTCGTAGCAGCGGAACTTCCAGATCTTCCACTCGCCGTCCTGGCGGAGGAAGTCGATGGCGTACTTGCACCACACCCAGTGCGCCCAGACCTTCTTGCCCTGCACCTCGCCGGGCGAGTACATGTCGGGGAAGGCCCTCGCGACCTCGGGGTCGGTGAGCCCCGACTCGGTGCCGGCCATGATCCACACGCCCTTGGCCGTCTCGCCGTCGGCGGCGACCTCGATCACGGGCGTGGTCGTGGCGTGCAGGATGAGCTTGCCGACGGGCGTCGGACGACCCTGGTGGTAGCGGATGACGCTGTCGTAGTCCGTGTACTGTCCGGCGTTGGTGTAGCGCGCTCGGATGCCGGGCGTGCCGCGCTTCACCCACAACGGGACGATCTGCTCGTCCTGGAAGGCGTTGTGCAGGTGCATGTAGCGGTTGAAGAGGTTCTCGACCTGGCCGCGGTCCTCGGCGCGCCGCGCGAGGCGGCTGGCATCGGCCACCTCCCCGCGGAGGCGCGAGACCTCGGCGGCGAGTTCCTCGAGCGTGGTCGTGACTGCCGTGTCTGACATGCTGCTCCCTGATTCAGGCCGTGACGGATGCCGCGGCGACGGTCTCTTCGATGGCACGTCGCATGAGCACGTGCTGCTTCTGCACGAGGTCGATCGGGTCGGCTTCTCCGAGATCGGAGAACGCGTGCCCCTCCCACTCGCTGGAGAGGTAGCCGCGGTAGCCGCCCACGACGAACTGGCGGACGATGCGCGGGATGTCCATGGCCGGCTCGTCGCCGTGCTCGTCGATGTCGTAGAACTTCGCGTGCACGTGGAAGGTCTGCGGCATGATGTCGAGCCACTCCTCGGGGGGCACGAGACCGTGCATGTTGAACGCGAGCCGGGTGAACGGGCCGAAGCGGAGGAAGTCGACGCCCTCCGCGGTGAGGAAGTCCTCGAACTCCTGGTTGCGCACGTGCATCGGCAGCGGCTTCCGCCAGATCTCGTCCATCACGGGGAAGTACTGCTCGGGCATCCCCATCTGCCGGAGCGTGCCGAGCAGTCGCGGCGACAGGCTGTGCATCGTGGAGGAGAAGTCGGCGGTGAATCCGAGCCGCTCGCTGCCGAGCTCCTCGTACAGCTCGCGGATCTGCAGCACCTTCGGGCTGTTCGGCCCCTCGGGGGCGTGGATCTCGTAGGCGAGTCGCTGGTCGTACTGCTCCGCGAGCGGCAGGAGGCTGCGCAGCAGCTCCTTTCCGGCCGAACGGATCACGACGGTCGTGAACCCCAGCGTGTTCGCGGTCTTCAACTGCCGCGCGAAGAACTCGTGCTCCTCGTCCGGCGTCATGTCGCGGTCCTTGCGGCGCCCCATGTCGAGGTTGGTGCCGACGGCGCTCGCCTCGAGCCCGTACCGGTCCAGCGAGTCGAACCACAGCCTGACGAAGTCCGCGTCGACGTCGGGGTAGGTGCGGAGCAGTTGCGCGATGTTGAACTCCACGCCCGGTCCGATGCCGGCCTCGGCGACGGCGGCGATGAGCGTCTCGGGCGTGTACTGGCCTGCGGCGAACTCGCTGGTCATCGAGTAGAGGGTCGTGCCCAGCCGGATGCCGGTGCCGGCGATGCCGTCGGTCATGCGTTCGTCTCCTTCATGAGGGCGTGCGGGAGGTGGTTCGCGAGAGCGGCGCGGGCTTCGGCGGCATCCGTGATCATGCGCGAGCCGGCGTTCTGCGCAGCGGAGCGCTGCACGGCCTGCTCTGCGGCGATGATCTCGAACGGCGACTGCCAGTTGTTCCAGTGCCAGCCCTCGTACTCGCTCGACACAGCTCCGGAGTATCCGTTCCGAACGAGCAGGCCGATGAGGTCGCGCACGGGGACGGACGGCTCCTCGCCGTGCTCATCGATGCCGAAGAACTTGCCGTGCACGTGCTTGATCCACGGCATGATCTCCAGCCAGTCGTCGACGCGCGCCGGACCGAACAGCCCGGTGCCGTTGATCGCGAAGTCGATGCCGAGGTCGGGGCGCCCGTTCTGCGCGGCGAGGCCGATGAAGCGACCGAAGCGCTGGCCGTGATCGGCCTGGTCGGCCGGGGGGCCCTGCTCGGAGAACTCATCCCACAGCGCGACGACCCGGCTCAGGAGTTCCTCCGACGCGCCACGGCGGCGGTACGCCTCGAGCAGCGACGGGGCGAAGCCGGAGACGGTCGCGCCCCAGTCGGCCGTGAACCCGAGGAACGGCGAGCCGACCCGCTCGTACCGGTCGCGGAGCGCGAGGATCCTCGGGTGGGACGCGTACTGGTCGGCGTGCACTTCGAGGGCCAGGGTCACGCCGTGGCGCTCGGCGATCGGAGCCAGTCGCTCCATCGAGTCGGGCGTGATCGAGATCTGCACGCGCGCGATCGGGAAGCCGAGCTTCGCCGCCGCCTGGATCTGCCGCGTCATGTACTCGATCAGCTCGTCCTGGTCGAGCAGCCGGTCGCGGTGGATGCCGATGTCGGCATTCACAGCGAGCGAGGTCGTCACGAGTCCGACCTCGTCGACCAGGTCGCGGAACTCGCCGGCGAAGCGGTCGTCGATCTCGGGGAAGCCGCGGAAGCTCGAGAACCCGATGATCTCGAGGCCCGGGCCGTACCCGTCGGCGGCGACCTTGCGGATCAGTCCCTCGAGGTCGTACTCCCGACCGTGGAAGGCGCGGGTGAAGCTGTAGAGCGTGACGCCCTGGATGGGCGTGCCGAGCGCGGTCATGCCGCCACCGCCTCTCGTGCCGGCATCGTCTTGACGTCGTGCTCCTCGATGTGGAGCGTCTCGTCGTCGCCGATGATGATGTACGGGATGTAGAGCGTCAGGTCGACGCGGACCTCGTGCTCCGCGGCATCCGCTGCGACGACCAGGTCGCCGGACAGCACCGCGGAGTCGGTCGGGAACCACCACTCGCCCGTCTCGCCGACGAGTTCGTCGAACGTGAAGGTGCGGCCGTTCATGCCCCAGCGGAGCGTGGCGGCGGGCGCCTCGACGCCGTCGATCGACAGGGCGGCACCGGCGATGCAGGAGCCGGGCAGTGCGCGATACCAGGGGATGCGGACCTCGACGGACACGCGCGTGCCATCGGTGATGAGCGTGCCCTGTTCGATGATGCGGTCGGCGATCATGCGGACCTCCTCGACTTCTTCGTCATGATTCCTACAATCTAATGTCTGTTTTCGACGGAAGCAAGCTTCGCCGCGAATTCGCGGGCGATCGCGCGGGCTCCGCGGATCGCCAGCGCGACGCTGGTGAGCGTCGGGTTGCACGCCGTCGCGGTCGGGATGAGGTTGTTCCCGGCGACGAACACGCCCGGCGCCTCCCAGACTTCGCTCTCGGGACTGCAGACGCTCTCGCCGTCGTTTCGCTCACCCATGCGCGTCGTGCCCTGGTAGTGCAGCGAGGCCCCGAGGGGCATCGTGAACGGGCGCGGGTCGAGCGGCTCGCCGACCGCTGCGCCGAGGCGCACGATCTCCTCGCGCGCCGCTTCCAGCACCTCGTGATCGCGATCCGTCAGCCGGTAGTGGATGCGCATCGCCGGCATGCCGTACGCGTCGACCTCGTCGTCGCTGAACTCGACGCGGTCATCGCGCTGCAGGTCCTTCGCGCAGAAGAGGCCCAGACCCACGATCGAGCCGGGCACGACGGGGTCGTCCTCCGCGAGCGGGATGGGCGACGCGTCGAGCTGCATGATCTGCCCGTGGAAGGGCTGCTCGTCGGTGTAGGGCACCCAGCTGACGCCGCTCTGCTCGCTGAGGCCGCCCTCGGGTGGCGCGGTGTGTTCGGCGCCCTCGCCCGGCCCGACATCGCGGATGCGCGACGCGAAGACGACCTGCGTCTGGTCGTTGAGGTACCGCCCGAGTGCGTCGGGGCGGATGCCGCTGGCCCACAGCAGCTGCGGCGTGCGCAACGCATCGGCCGCCACGACGACGGCGCGGGCGCGGACCTGGTGCTCCTCCCCCGTCCGCAGGTCGCGCACGAGGACGCCCGCTGCACGGCCGTCCTCGACGAGCACGCGCCTGACGAGGGACTCGTCGTGCAGCGCGAACCGCGGATTGCTGCGGGTCGCCTCGCCCAGGACGACGTCGGAGCCGGACCACACGAGCCGACCGTCGTGGCGTCGGTGCACTGCGAGCGGCATCCGCTGCACGCGCGCCGCCGCCTCGCGGCCGTCGTCGACCGCGGCCGCGAGCCGCTCGCGGACGAGGCCCGTGAAGGGCGCACCGTCGAACGCGTCGGTGGTGACGCCGAGTAGTCGGTCGGCCTCGTCGAGCAGGTCGTCGAGGTCGGGCAGGAACGCGATGCGCTCGCGGCCCCCGGGCCGCGGGCACGCGCCGGTCCAGTGCGCGGACATGCCGCCGACGTTGCTCGACATGGCGACGACGGGAAGGCCGTCCTCGCCCGGGAACGCATAGCCCTCGTCGAGTAGGAACGTGCCCGGGCGAGCCCGGCGCTCGCCGCTCTTGACCGCACCGGGCGAGCTCACGGTGTCGGCGCCGGAGCCGGGGCCCTCGGACGCGCGCTGTGCGGCGGCGCGGGCCACCGGGTTCTCGATGTTCTTGACATGCGCACCAGGCGGATCGGAGACCGTCGGGCCGACCTCGAACATCGCGATGGCAACGTCCGGTGCCTCCTCGCTCAGGATGCGGGCGTACGCCGCGCCGGTCGGGCCGCTGCCGACGATCGCGACGTCGACGTACGCCGGGTACCGGGTCATGCGGACACCGCCAGTTCGCGGATGAGCGCGACGGACGCCTCCGATGCCTGCGTCGGGTAGTACTCGAGCCCGATCGGGCCGTCGTACCCCGACGCGCGAAGGATGCCGAGCGTCGCGGCCCAGTCGAGCGATCCCGAGCCCGGCTCGCCGCGGCCCGGCGTGTCGGCGAGCTGGACGTACTTGACGAGGTCGCCGGCATTCGCGAGCTCGGTCGCCATGTCCTCGCCCTCGACTGCCGAGTGGTAGATGTCGTAGAGCACGCCGAAGAAGGGCGAGTCGACGCCACGTGCGACGTAGGCGGCCTCGCTCGTGCGATCAAGCAGTGAGCCCGGGTGGTCCACGCGGACGTTGACCGGCTCGAGGACGAGCGTGACGTCCGATCCGTCGATCTGCGCGATCGCCTTCCGGTAGATCTCGACGAGCTTGTCCAACTGGACCTGGCGCTTCCAGCCGCCGAAGCCCGTCCCACTGCCGACCACGATCCGCGGCGTGCCGAGCAGATGTGCGATCTCCACGCCTTCGTCGAGTTTGCGGAAGAACTCCGAGTGGTCCCACGGCGGAATCATGAACTGCGTGCGCGGCTCAGAGAGCTGTGCCGTCAGTTGCGTGCCGGTCTCCTCGAGCGCCGCCTTGAGCGCAGGGAGGTCCTTCGGCGTCGCCGGGGCGTCGACGCCGGTCGGCCCCCACATCTCGACGGCGGTGAATCCGGCCGCGGCGGCGGCGCGGACGCGGTCGTGGTAGTCGCCGGCCTCGGTGAAGAGGAGTTCGATGTTGGGTGCGAGCTGGTACACGTGCTCTCCTGGTGTCGAGTGGAAAGGGGTCGTGGGCGGCATGCACTGGATCTGCGGCAGCAGGTCCGGTGCTCGACGATCCGGCCGTCCTCGAATCGGTGGAGGTCCGCGACGGACCTCAGCCCTTGAGACCTCCGGCGAAACCCTGGATGAAGCGCTTCTGGGCGAACATGTAGAAGGCGAGGATCGGGATCATCGAGATGATCACGACGGCGAAGATCTTGTTCCACGCCGACACCAGGCCGCCGACGTACGTGTACATCGCGACGGGCAGCGTCTGCGTCTCGGAGCCGCCGAGGAAGATCAGCGAGTTGAAGAAGTCGTTCCAGACGATGAGTCCCGCGAGGATCGCCACGGTGCCCGTCGCCGGGGACATGAGCGGCAGCACGACCCGGAAGAACGCCTGGGTCGGTGTGGCACCGTCGATCACGGCCGCCTCTTCGTACTCCGTCGTGAGACCGCGGAAGAAGCTCGCGTACAGGAAGATCGAGAGCGGCAGCAGGATGCCGATCCAGAGCAGGATCATGCCGAGCGCGTTGCCCGTGAGGCCGACCGACCGCGCACCGATGTAGAGCGGCACCGTGCCGAGCTGCGCGGGCAGGATGATCGCGATGAGGACCAGGTAGAACGTGACGTTCGTCCAGGTGCGCGTGCGGCGGGCGATGACGTAGGCGGTCAGCGACCCGAGCAGCACGAGTCCGGCGATCGCCCCCACCGTGATGATCACGCTGTTCAGGATGCTCATCGGGATGCTGTTGCGCCCGGTGGACGTCAGCACCTCCACGAACGCGCTGAAGTCGACCGACGAGGGCAGAGCGACCGCACTGGTGGTCAGCACCTCCTGGTCGGTCTTCAGCGAGGTCACGACCAGGAGATAGAGCGGAAGGAGGCCGACCAGGGTCACGATCCAGACGAGGACCTCGCGGAGCGCGGTGAGCTTGGTGTATCGGAACATGTTCAGGCCTTTCCGGCGTCGCGGTCGCGGGTGACGTACTGCTGGAGGATCGCGAACACGAGGATGATGAGCGTGAGCACGAGCGCGAGCGACGAGCCGAAGCCGAACTGCCCGAGCGAGAACGCCTGCTTGTAGACCTCCGTCGCCAGGGTCTCGGTGGCCCCGGCGGGCCCGCCGCCCGTGAGCGCCAGGATCTGGTCGAAGATCCGCAGGCCCTGGATGATGCCGAGCGTCGTGGCGATCGCGATCGAGGGGCGGATGGCGGGGACCACGACGTGCCGGAAGCGGCCCCAGATCCCTGCGCCGTCGAGCGCAGCGGCCTCCTCGACCTCGATCGGCACGCTCGCGAGTCCGGCGAGGTAGATGACCATGACGAACCCGGTCTGCTGCCACACGACGGTGATCAGGATGGCCCAGATCGACCAGGTGGGGTCGGCGAGCCAGACCTTCTGGAACTCCTCGAGTCCGATGAGGCCGAGGAATCCGTTCAGCGGGCCGTCGAACTGGAAGATGAACTTCCAGACGTACGCGACGGCCAGCGGGCTGAGCACCACCGGCATGAAGAGCAGCGTGCGCAGGATGTACCGGGTCTTCAGCATGCGGTTGATCGCGAGCGCGTAGAGCAGGCCGAAGACGTTGGTCAGGATGACCGAGCCGAACGCGAGGAACAGGGTGTTCCAGACCGATCCGAGGAGTTGAGGATCACTGAAGATGCGCTCGAAGTTGGCCAGGCCGATGAAGTCCCAGTCGCCGAGGCCGGTCCAGTTCGTGAACGCGAAGAATCCGCCCGTGAGCGTTGCGACGTAGTGGACGCCGATGACGGCCGCGACCGCGGGGAGTGCCCACCACCAGTGCCCGAACTGGATGAGCGGCTTCCGGCCGCCACGCGGCCTGGGCGGCGGAGTATTGCGGGCGGCGGGCGGCACGGTGATGGTGCGGGTGCTGTCCTGCGTCGTCACAGTCATTTCGCTTCCTGACATCGTCGTCGCGGCGCCTCAGCGGATCGAAGCGCGTTATGGCCACTCTCCCACGCTTGTGTCGAAAACACACATTAGTCATCTCGATGCCGCGTATAAGTAGGAACGCCCCAGTGATGGCGTGGAGCGGCATAGGCTGGACCGGTAGGCATGAATCGATTCAAAGGAGTCTCGATGGTCGACATCGGCGATCTGGGCGTGGAGCATCTGACCTCGCCGACCGGCGTCTGGACCGCCCGCCCTCGGTACTCCTGGCGTTTCGCCACGACGGAGCACGACCTGACGCAGTCCGCGTACGAGCTCGAGGTCGTCGACCTCGACCGATCCGCACCGGCGTGGCGAAGCGGTCGCGTTCCGTCCTCGCGGACCACGCTCGTCGAGCACGGGGGCGACGTACTCCGGTCGGCGACGAGGTACGGGTGGCGCGTGCGCTCGTGGCTCGCCGGGAGGAGCGATCCGACCGCTTGGGCGCACTCCGAATTCGAGACGACCCTGCTCGGCGACGAGCCCTGGACTGCGCCGTGGATCGAACCCGAGCAGGCCCCCGTCCGACCCGACGGCGCCGCGCGCTTCCAGGACCTGCATTCGCTCCGGATCGACTCCCCGCCGGAGGATCGACTGCACCCGCTTCCCTACGTCCGCCAGCGGTTCGACGTCGACGGCGAGGTCGTCCGGGCCCGGCTGTACGCCACGGCGCACGGCATCTACCGCGCCGAGATCAACGGGTCTCCCGTCTCGGATGAGCTGTTCGCACCGGGCAACGACAGCTACGACCGGCGACTCTCGTTCCAGGTCTACGACGTCACCGGCCTCGTCGGTCGAGGTGAGAACGTCCTCGGGTTGACGCTGTCGGACGGATGGTACGCCGGGCGCGTGGGCATCCTCGGCTCCAGTCGTCACTACGGCGAACGCCTCCGGGCGACGTGGCAGCTCAGACTCGCCTACGCCGACGGGCGCGCCAGCACCCTCCTCTCGGACGGCACGGCGGTCTCGTCGACGGACGGGCCGCTCCGGTACGCCGACCTCGCGGTGGGCGAGTGCTTCGACGCCCGGGTCGACTGGGACGGATGGAGCCGACCCGGCTTCGACGACTCCGGTTGGTCCGAGGTCCGGGTCGTCGACGTCGACCAGCCGCTCGTCCCCTTCGCCGGCGAGCCGGTCCGTCCGGTGCTCGAACTGCCCGCGGTCGAGATCATCCGCACTCCCGCGGCCGAGACGGTGGTCGACTTCGGACAGGTCATCGCCGGGATGATTCGCTTCCGGGTCCGCGGACCGCGCGGAGCGATCGTGCGCCTGGAGCACTCCGAGGTGCTCGATGAACACGGGAACTTCCTGATGAACATCGTCGGGCCGAACAAGGACCAGACGGATGTCTACGTGCTCGCCGGAGCCGACGACGGCGAGACGTGGACTCCCACGTTCACGTTCCACGGATTCCGGTACGCACGCCTCACGGGTTTCCCCGAGGGCATCCGACCCGACGACTTCACGGCCGTCGTGACCTCGTCCGACCTCCCGGTCATCGGCGAGTTCAGCTGCTCGGACGAGCGGCTGAACCGGCTCCATCAGAACGTGCGCTGGAGCCAGCGCGGCAACTTCCTCTCGATCCCGACCGACTGCCCGCAGCGGGAGCGATACGGGTGGACCGGCGACATCCAGGTGTTCGCGCCGACCGCCGCGACGAACATGGCGGTCGCGCCGTTCCTCAGCCGGTGGCTCGCGAACGTCCGCGCCGACCAACTCGAGGACGGACGGATCACCAACATCTCGCCCGATCCGCCGTCCCTGCGGTTCATCGCCGAGGGGCCGCCTCCGAGCTACGACGACCCCGTCATGCTGCTCGTCTCCTCGGCCGGCTGGGGCGACGCGATCGCGATCGTCCCCCACGTGCTCTACGAGCACTTCGACGACGTCCGCGTCCTGGAGGAGAACTACCCCGCCATGGTCGCCTGGGCCGAGTACCAGATCCGGAGCGCCGAACGCGGGCTCCCGCCGCGCCTCGTCGGCGTCGAACTCGACGACGCGCGCCGCGCGCGCCAGCGCTACCTCTGGAACAACGAGCCGAACTTCGGCGACTGGCTCGCGCCCAGCACGCTCGTCGGACCGGACGGCGACCAGATCAACGCCCCGCGCCGAACCGGCGAGATCGTCGGCTCCCTCTCCCACGGCCACCTGCTCGACCGGCTGTCGCAGATCGCGTCCGTCCTCGGACGGTCAGCGGACGCCGAGCGCTTCGCCGCTCGAGCCTCGGCGGTCCGCGCGGCCTTCGCCGACGAGTACATCGACTCGCAGGGCCGGATCCCGGGCGACCTGCAGGGGCCGTACGTGCTCGCCTTGGCCTTCGACTTCGTCCCCGACGACCTCGTGCCGCTCGTCGCCGACCAACTGGTCGAGCTCATCAAGCGCGCAGACGACCACCTCGACACGGGCTTCCTGTCGGTGCCGCACCTGCTCGACGTGCTCTGGGACACCGGGCAGCGGGACCTCGCGCGCAGGATCCTCTTCCAGGAGACGGCGCCGTCATGGCTCTACGAGGTGACGCAGGGCGCCACCACGATCTGGGAGGGCTGGGAGGCGATCCGGACGGACGGCACGGTGACCGAACTCTCGTTCAACCACTACGCCTTCGGCTGCGTCGACGACTGGATCTTCCGACGCCTGGCCGGGCTGCAGCTCATCGAGCCCGGCTACCGGCGATCACGGATCGAACCCGACTTCGAGTGCGGGCTCACCCGGGTCTCCGCGCACGTCGACACGCCGAGCGGGCGGCTGGCGTCCTCGTGGCAACGGCTCGAGAACGGGCGCGTGGAACTCCGCGTGGACGTGCCGCCGAACACGACCACGACGATCGCACTGCCGGCGTCGGCCCGAGGGATCCGGCTCGAACGCGCCGGCCTGACGCGGCAGGTCGCCGCCGAGACCGACCTCGGATCGGGGTCTGCCACCGTCTCGTTCGATCTCTGACATCGGCGACGCGGGGCCCGGTGCCCGCAGCCCGAATCAGCCGGACTATTGCCCCGCATAACCGATACTAATGTCAGAATCGTGCGAATGTGTGCAACGCTGGTTCCACGGCCGAGCGCCGTGCCAGCCTCCCAGAGCTGGCGACAACGACGTCACGAAAGGGTCGAAATGCCACAGCACGCACAGCACCCCGCAGCCAAGCTCCGGTGGTCGCTCCTCGCCGCACCGGTCGCCGGTGCACTGGTCCTCGCCGGCTGCTCCGGCGGTGGGAACGACGACGGAGGCGACTCCGCCGGCGGCTCCGCCGACAGCTTCTCCGTCATGGTCGCCCAGGCCAACGACACCGACGACGCCTACGCGCAGCTCCTCGAGCAGTACTCGACGGAGACCGGCGTCGAGGTCGAGGTCATCCCCTACCCCTCCGAGGCCTACAACACGCAGGTCACCACGCAGCTGCAGGGCGGCAACGCCGCCGACGCGATGATCCTCTCGCCGGGCACCGGCCAGCCGATCTCGGTCATCACGCTCGCCGAGGCGGGCTTCCTGGAGCCGCTCGATGACACCTCGGCGGGGATCATCCCCGAGGGCACCGAGTCGCTGTACGAGGTCGACGGCGAGATCTACGCCCAGCCCACCTCGCTGCAGCCGGTCGGCCTCGTCTACAACCCGGCGGCGGCCGAGGAGGTCGGCATCGACGAGTTCCCGGCGACGTACGAGGACCTGCTGGATGCCTGTGCCACGGCACGCGACGGCGGCAAGAGCTTCCTCGTGATCGCCGGGTCCGTCCCGTTCAACACCGGCCTGTTCTCGCAGATCCTCTCCGCGACCCGGGTGTACGAACAGGATCCCGACTGGAACGAGCAGCGCACAGCGGGCGACGTCACCTTCGCCGACAGCGGATGGCGCGACGCGCTCGAGGACTTCGTCGAGCTGAACGAGGCCGGCTGCTTCCAGGACGGCGCAGCGGGCGGCACCTTCGACAACATCACGAACGGCATCGGCGGCGGCACGGCGCTCAGCGCGCCGGTTCCCGGCTCGGCGGCGAACTCGATCAACGCCGGCGCCGGCCTCGAGACCGACGTGCAGGCGTTCCCGCCGGCCGACGGCGCGGGCGAGTTCACGATGGCCTCGGCGAACTACGCGTGGGCGATCAACGCCTCCGCTGATGACGACGTGAAGGCGGCGGTGCAGGAGTTCCTCGACTGGGCCGCCGAGCCCGAGCAGGCGAAGACCTTCGCCGACATCTTCGGCGCCGTGCCGATCACGGGCGTCGCCGGCGACGACCTCCTCCCCATCTACCAGCCCATCGGCGGCCTGCTCGAATCGGGCGCCTTCACGGGCCTCCCGAACGCGACCTGGCCGAACCCCGCGGTGTACGACGCGCTCGGCGCGGGCGTGCAGGGCCTGCTCACCGGGCAGACGACGGTCGACGGCATCCTCGACGAGATGGACGCCGCCTGGGACCAGTGACCCGCGGGGACATCCCCTCAC
This sequence comes from Agromyces bracchium, assembly GCF_009709675.1. Taxonomy (GTDB): domain Bacteria; phylum Actinomycetota; class Actinomycetes; order Actinomycetales; family Microbacteriaceae; genus Agromyces; species Agromyces bracchium. Next base: position 48,338 of record NZ_WMLB01000026.1, read on the forward strand.
CGACGGATCGCCGCTCGGGGCCTCGCGCCCCGGGCGGCGATCCGCGTCCCAGCCATGAAGGAGACCGCATGTTCGCGAGCCCCCGCGTCCGCGCCCTGGTCGACGAGATGACCGTCGCCGAGAAGCTCGGCCAACTCCAGATCGTGTTCCGGCCCCGGGCCGACGATGCCGCGAAGCTCGTGCGCGAGGGCATCGGCTCGGTGTTCTGGCCGCGATCGGCCGCCGCGACCAACGCACTGCAGCGGGTCGCCGTCGAGGAGACCCGGCTCGGTGTCCCCCTGCTCGTCGGGCTCGACGTCATCCACGGGCAGCGCACCATCGCGCCCGTCCCACTCGCGCAGGCCGCGAGCTTCGACCCCGTGACGGTGGAACGGCTGGCGCGACTCGCCGCGACCGAGGCGCGTTCGGGCGGCGCGAACTGGACGTTCTCCCCCATGCTCGACGTGTCGCGCGATCCGCGCTGGGGCCGCGCGGTCGAGGGCTTCGGTGAGGACGTGCACCTGACCGCCGAGATGGGCCGGGCGATGGTGCGCGGCTACCAGGGCGCCTCGCTCGCGGCGCCCGACGCCATCGCGGCGACCGCGAAGCACTTTGTGGCGTACGGTCAACCCGAGGGCGGGCGCGACTACGACGCAGCGGACGTCTCCGAGCACCGCCTCCGGAACGTGCACCTCGAGCCCTTCCGCGCGGCGGTCGATGCGGGTACGGCGTCCGTCATGGCCTCGTTCAACACCGTGGCGGGGCGGCCCATGCACGCCAACCGTCGTCTGCTGACCGGCGTCCTCAAGGAGGAGTGGGGCTTCGACGGAGTCGTCGTCGGGGACGCCGACGGCGTGCGGAACCTGATCCCCCACGGCGTCGCGGCCGACCTCGCGGACGCCGTGCGACTGGCCTACTCCGCCGGCCTCGACATCGAGATGGGCGGCACGCCCGGCGAGCTCGACCCGTCCGTGCTTGCACCTGAGCGGCTCGCCCCAGCTCGCATCGACGACGCGGTCACCCGGGTGCTGGCGCTGAAGGAGGCGCTCGGCCTCTTCGACGATCCGTACGTGCCCGAGGCCGACGAGCGCATCGAGCCGACCGACGACTCCCGGCGCATGGTGCGGGAGGCGGCCGCGCGAGCGTGCGTGCTGCTGAAGAACGACGGCACGCTGCCCTTGCGCGAGCCGCGGCGCGTGCTGCTGACCGGGCCCTACGCCGAGTCGACGGACCACCTCGGCGCATGGACGCAGTCGTTCGCCGCGCCGGCTCGCAGCATCGCCGACGAGCTCCGCGAGCGGCGTCCGGAGGTCGACGTGCGCGTCGTCCCGGGCGTCGGGTTCCTGGACGACGACGTCAGCGGCATCGCCGACGCCGTCGCGGCAGCACGCGACGCCGACGTCGTGGTCCTCCTCGCCGGCGAACCGAGCTCACTGTCCGGCGAGGCGGCCTCGCGCAGCGACCTCCGCCTTCCCGGCCGACAGGCCGACCTGATCAGGGCGATCGCCGCGACGGCCACGCCGTTCGCGGTCGTGCTCGAAAATGGGCGGCCGCTCGTGGTCGCCGACTGGATCGACGATGCGCCGACCGTGCTCGAGGCGTGGCACGGCGGCACCGAGGCATCCGCGGCGATCGTCGACGTGCTGCTCGGCGACGCCGACCCGGCCGGTCGCCTGCCCATGTCGTTCCCGCGCTCGGCCGGCCAGGTGCCCGTGTACTACGCGCACGAGCGCACCGGACGTCCGGCCGCCACCGGCGGCACGCTGACCGAGACGAGCGCCGACGTCGGCCTTCACGGTCCCGACAACGTGCACGAGAAGTACACGTCGAAGTACCTCGACCTCGAGCTCGGACCGCAGTTCGCGTTCGGGCACGGCTCGGGCTATGCGAGCTTCGCCCACGGGCGGCCCCGGCTGGATCGCGAGGAGGTCGCACTCGGCGAAGTCGAGGGGGGCGCTCGTCTCACCATCACGATCGACGCGACGAACACGTCCGATCGTCGCGGCGACGAGGTGCTGCTCGTCTTCGTCGAGGACGTCGTCGCGAGCATCGCGCCGCCCGTCCGCCGGCTCGTCGCGTTCGAACGGCGCACGCTCGACGCCGGTGAGACGGCGACCTTCTCGTTCGAAATCGGCGAACGTGAGCTCGGCTTCTGGGCGACGGATGCCGCTGGCGCGCGCTTCGCCGTCGAGCCCGGGCTCTTCCGACTGCACGTCGGCCCGACGCTCGAGCGCACGCAGGCGGTCGAACTGCGCGTCAGCGGGCGGCCCGCCTCGATCACCACCCTTGAAGGAGACCCACGATGACGGTCACGACGATCCCGACGGCACCGAGCGGCTGGTCGATCGAGCGGGATGGCGGGTTCCGGTTGCTCCACGGCGGGCGCCCTGCGCTCCTGCTCGGCGGACAGGTGCACAACTCCTCCTCGTCCTCGCGGAAGTCGATCGCCGATTCGTTCGCCCACGTTCGCCGGATGAACGGCAACACCGTCCTGGCGCCGGTGAGCTGGGCGCTGCTCGAGCCGACGGAGGGGACGTTCGACCTCTCGCTCGTCGATGCGATGCTCGAGGAGGCGCGCTCGAACGGGCTTCGACTCGTCCTGCTCTGGTTCGGCGCGTTCAAGAACGCCGCGTCGACCTACGCCCCGAGCTGGGTCCGCGCCGACGCCGGGCGGTTCCCGCGTGCGGAGGTCGACACGCAACGGCGCACGGCGTTCACGTATCCGGGTGCGACGGCGAAGCCGGTGCTCTCGGTCTTCAGCCCGGAACTCCGAGATGCCGACGCCGCCGCGTTCGAGACCCTCATGCGGCACCTCGTCGTCATGGACGTCGACGACACCGTGGCGATGGTCCAGGTCGAGAACGAGTCGGGCCTGCTCGCGGACAGCCGCGACCGCGGTCCGCTCGCCGAACTCGCCTGGGGCGCGGCCGTGCCCGCCGCACTGCTCGACCGTCTCGGCTCTGGCGGTTCCTCCGCGATGCACGACCTCTGCTGGAGCGCGGCGCCGTCCGATCGGGTTCGTGGCCGGAGGTGTTCGGCGGGGACGCGCGCGCCGACGAGGTGTTCATGGCCTGGGCGTTCTCCACGTACGTCGAGCACCTCGCCCGGCGGGGTCGGGCGATCAAGCGGATACCGATGTACGCCAATGCGTGGCTCGGGCCCCAGCCCGGCCAGGAACACCCAGGGCAGTATCCGAGCGGCGGACCGGCGTCGCCCGTCATGGAGGTCTGGCGCACGGGCGCACCCTCTCTCGAACTGCTGGGTCCCGACCTCTACGTCGACGACGCAGACAGCGCGATGCGGACGTACGCGTCGGCGAGCCAGCCGCTCTTCGTCCCGGAGAGCCGGCCGCGTGCCGGTGAGCTGGTTCGCGCGATCGGCACCTACGGCGCGATCGGATGGTCGGCCTTCGGCATCGACCGAGCGAATCCCGCCGGGCAGGTCGCGACGGTGCTCGCGTTCCTGACCGCGCTCGAGTCCGAAGTCACCGCGGCGGGACGCCGGGGCGCCCTCGCGGCCGTCGTCATCGAACCCGGCCAGGAGGCGGTGCCCGTACGCACCCAGGGGCCGCTCCAGGTCACGGCGCGCGGCACGCTGGCACTGCTCCAGCGGATGCTGCTCGACGCGGGAGTGCAGGCACCCGCACCGGAGCTGTCGCTGCCCGACGAGACGATGCCGACGGCTCCGGTGCCGGCCGCCGCAGACCACCGACCCTTCGGTCTCCTGATCGCGGAGGCGCCGGACACGTTCATCATCGTCGGCCAGGGCGTCACGATCGACTTCGCCGTGGAGGGTGCCGTCGTCGAGATCGACTCGGTGCAGGAACTCCTGCTGGAGGCGGGCTCCGTGACCGCGGGGCGGATCATCAATGGTGATGAGCGGCTGGCGATCCTGCCGACCCACAGAGTCGGAGCGGCGCGGATCCGGCTCCTGCGGCGCGAGCCGCGAGCAGTGTTCAGCTGAGCGGGCGGTAGCGGAGGTCGCGGAAGCGCACCTCGCCATCGCCGCTCGCGTAGATCGCGGGGCGGAGGCTCTGCAGGTCGCCGGCCGTGTTCGCGTGGTAGCCCGACGTCTCGTAGCGGATGGCGTGCCGCACCCAGTCCTCGCCGGGCGACCGGTACCACGACGTGACGATGTGCTCCTCGTTGCAGATCCGCAGGCGCATCCGCCGATCCGGTGGGGCGGGCTCGCGCCAATGCGTGCGGAGACCGCCCGAGTAGCTCGGCATGCGCTCGCCGTCGATGCCGAAGCCGCAGAACAGCCGGTCGTTGAAGTACAGCAGCAGGCCGGCCTCGACCGGGTCCTCGCCGAGCAGCTCCACGTCGACCTCGATCTCGTAGGAGTGGTCGCCGGTCACGAGGCAGAGCGGTGACGTGCCGGACGGCCCGTCGCCCCGCGCGCGCAGTACCAGGCCGTCGTCGATGCGAAGCCGGTCGGCCTCATCGGGCGACGGAGCGTGGAAGGTCCACCGCTCGCCGAGCAGGAACGCGCCGAGGTCCTCGGCGAACCCCGACGCCGGGCGCTGCGGTGCGGCACCCGCCGGTGCCGCCTGCCGCGCGCCGATGTGGTCGGCGGCCGCCACGGGCCATCCGTCGTCGGTCCATGCGATCGGCTCGAGCAGTATCTGGCGGCCGAGCGTGCGGAAGCCGTGCTCGTGCCCGTGCGAGAGCATCCACCAGTCTCCGGCGGGACCGCGGAGGATCGTCGCGTGGCCGCGCGACCACCAGCGCTCCCGGGCATCCTGCGTACGGGCGATGGGGTTGCCCGGGTGGTTCTCCCACGGCCCGTGCACCGAGCGCGAGCGGGCGACGATGACCATGTGCCCGGTCGGCGGTCCGGCGGTGCCGCCGACGGCGCTGACGAGGTAGAACCACTCGCCGCGATGGAACAGCTTCGGGCCTTCGAGGGCGTACGCCTCGGTGACCCACTCGTCGGGGTAGCGCCATCCGTCGTAGACCTGCTCGAGCTCGCCGACCGTCGCCAGACCGTCGTCGGTGAGTCGCACCATCCGGATGCCGTTGACGAAGAGGTAGCGCCGCCCGTCCTCGCCGACGACGTGGCCGGGGTCGATCGCGCCCCGGATGCCGAGGTCGATCGGGTCGGACCACGGGCCGCGCATCGAGGGCGCGTGGATCACGAAGATCGATGGCTCGGTCAGCTCCGACCATGGCGTCGGGATGAACGGGATGTAGATGAAGAACCGGCCGTCGTGCTCGGCGATGTCGACCGCGAACGTATTGCCGAGCGGTTGCGGCAGGGCCGAGCCCTCGTACGTCCAGTTCACGAGGTCGGTCGAGCGGTACAGCGGCAGGCCGGGTGCCGCCTGGAACGACGAGTACGTCATCCAGTACTCGTCGCCGACTCGGATGACGGAGGGGTCGGGCCGGTCGCCGCCGAGCACCGGGTTCGTGAAGTGCACCGCGTCAATCATGGTTCCGGATGTCGCGTGCGACCCAGTCCGCGACCGCGGCGATCGTGCGCAACGCGCCCTCGTCGCCGGGATGGTCGATGTGCCCGTGGGCGGCGCCCGCCTCGATGCGGAGGTCGACGTCGACGCCCGCAGCGGCGAGCGTCTCGGCGAATCGCTCACCGGACGGGCGGAGTTCGTCCCGCTCGCACACCACGACGAGGGTGGGCGGGAAGCCGTGTCCGTCGCCGAGGCCGGCGAACGCGTGCGGGTCGGCGAGCGCGGCCTCGCTGCCGGCGTAGTTCAGGGCGAGCTGACCGTGCGGCGATGCGTGGTCCACGTCGGCGGAGGCCTCCGGACCGTTCGGGTGCAGCACGGGATAGACGAGCACGAGCCCGGCGGGCAGCGGCTCGCCCGCGTCGCGGAGGCGGGTCACCGCACCCGCCGTGAGCGCTCCGCCCGCACTGGCGCCGCCGAGCACGAGCGACTCGGGCGCCACGCCGACGAGGTCGGCCGCGGCATCCGTCACGAACCGCCACGCCGCGAGGACGTCGTCGGACGGCACGGGGAAGTGCACGTCGCCGAGGCACTTGGCGTAGTCGACCGAGACGACCGGGATGCCACGCGCGGCGAGTTCGCGCGCGACCCAGTTCGACTCGGGCATGTCGAGATGGCCGCCGATGAAGGCGCCGCCGTGCACCCACACCAGGGCGCGGCCGGTCGGCGTGGCGGAAGCGTCCCGGTGGACCCGGACGGGCACCGGGCCGTGCGGACCGTCGACCGACCGGTCCTCGGTCTCCACGCTCGCGAGGTGCGGGAATCGCCGCACCAGCGACGCCGTGTCGATCTCGGGCCGAGGGTCGGCAGGCTCGCCGTGTTCGGCCAGCCATCGGATGGCATCCGGCACCGGCATCCGCCGGAAGTCGGGGACGCCGGCGGTGTCCGCCTCGAGAGCGGCCTCGGTCATGCCGGCTGCACCGCCCGCATGCTCGCGCGGATCAGGTCGTGCTGGCGGCGCACGAGCAGCAGCGGGTCGACCTCGCCGAGCTCGGCGAACGCGTGGCCCTCCCACTCGCTCGACCAGTAGCCGCGGTAGCCGCCGTCGACGAAGACGCGCACGAGCTCGGGGTAGTCGATCGCGGGCTCCTGGCCCTCGTCGTCGATGTCGTAGAACTTCGCGTGCACGTGCAGGATCTGCGGCATGATGTCGGCCCACTCGCGCGGGTCGATGTGGCCGTGCATGTTGAAGGCGAGGTGGGCGAACGACCCGAGGCGCCCCGGGTCGAAGTCGCGGCCGCGGAGGTAGCCGATGAACTCCTCCTGCCGCTCGCGCATCGGCGCGTCGGTCGCCCAGATCGCCTGCAGGCGATCGAGGGCGTCGTCGTCGAGTCCCGCCCGGCGCACGGCGCGCAGCAGCGTCGGCGACATCGCGTGCATGGTCGAGGAGAAGTCGGCGACGAAGCCGAGCAATGGCGAGTCGAGCTCGGCGTAGGTCTCGCGGACCTTCAGGATCGGGTCGGCGTTCGGGCCGAGCGGCGCGTGGATCTCGTAGCCCAGCTTGAGGTCCAGCTCCTCGGCGACCGGAAGCAGCCGGCGCAGCAGCTCGGGCTTCGCCGACTGGATGCGCACGAGCGGGAAGCCGAGCTTCGCCGCGCCGCGGAAGAGCGTCTCGCTGAACTCGAACTCCTCGTCGGGCGTCATGTCGCGGTCGCGACGGCGGCCCATGTCGAGGTTCGCGCCGAACGAGCTGGCGTCGAACCCGTGGCGGTCGAACGCGTTGCGCCACGTGCGCACGAACTCGTCGGAGACGACCGGGTAGGTCGGCAGCACCTGCGAGGCCACGATCTCGATGCCGGGGCCGATGCCGAGCTCCGCGACCCGGTCGAGCAGCCCGTCGAAGTCGTACCAGCCCGCGCGGAACTCCGCGCTCGCGGAGTAGAGCGTGAGGCCGAGCTTGAACGGGTCGGCGTCCGTCGCGGGCGGCGGCGGCGCGACATCCGTCACCGTCGCTGGCGCCGGCGCGTCGCGGTCGGTGGCCGTCAGCGTCAGGGTCTGGCGCACGACGTTGGGCACGTACATGCCCGGCCCGCCGTCGGCGCCGGGCGCGATCTGCATGTACGGCAGGCGCAGCTCGCCGAACACCTCGACGTCGTGCGTCTCGCCGAGCGCAAACGGCTCGGCGCGCTTCGCGATGAGCAGCGGGTGCGCCTGCAGGTACCAGAGCACCTCGGTCTGCTCGGGCAGCTCCTCGAGCGCATACCGTACGCCGCCCAGCTCGAACGCGAGGTCGCCCGCGGGCACCTCCTCGCCGTCGACCGTGAGGCGCAGCGTCGACACCGACGACAGCCAGAGGCTGCGGTACCACGGCAGCGTGAGCGAGAGGGCGAGGCCCTCGGGGTGGGTGCGCAGGCTGTCGGCTTGGATGAGTCCGTTCGGCATGGTTCCTGTCCTGTCCTGGGTGGTCCTGAATGGCGGTCGAGCGGATGCCGCGGCTCAGAGCCCCGCGGCGATGCGGCGGATGAGCGAGTGCTGGCGGCGCACCTGTTCGATGGCGCGCCACGGCTCGCGCTCGCCCTCGTACTCGCTCGAGAGGTAGCCCGTGTAACCGGCGTCCGTCAGCGCGCGGAGGACCGGCTCCCACGGGATCTGCTGGTCCTCCTGGTGCTCGTCGATGTCGTGGAACTTCGCCTGGATGAAGACGACGTACTTCGCGATGTCGGCGATGTCGGCGGGGTCGACGCCGATGCCGTCGAGGAAGGCCGGGCGCTGCCCCGGCAGCTCGCCGGGGCGCAGCGGGATGGGGCGATCCTGGAAGATGCCCGTGTCGAGCAGCAGGCCGAAATGCTTCGTGCCGGTGCGCTCGATGAGGTCGATGTAGTCGTCGACGACGGGGTGCTTGATCGGCGTCGGCGAGTGGATCTCCGGGCAGATCACGACGTCGAGCTCGGCGGCGAGGTCGAGCGAGCGCTCGACGGACTCGGTCCAGATCGGGTCGGGCACGAGATCGCTCGAGACGACGCCGATCTTCGGCCGGACGAACCGGAAGCCGAGGCGCTTGGCGAGCCGCAGGTCCCGCTGCAGCATGCCGGCGCCCTCCTCGGCGGTGAGCCGGCGCGCGTTCGGCCCGCTCGAGTGCAGGCGCGTGTCGATCCACGAGCCGTAATTGGTCGGCTCGAGGCCGTACTGGTCGAGCAACGCGAACCAGCGGTCGATCCACTCGGTCGTCGGTTCCGGATACCGCTCGATGTGGCCCTCGCCGAGGATCTCGACGCCGGTCGCCCCGACGTCGGCGACGTGGGCGAGCGCGGTGTCGAGGTCGAGCACGGTGCCGTAGTCGGTCATGTAGCTGTAGAGCGAAACGCCGTACTGGAAGGCCCCGCCGTCACCCTCCGGCGTCAGCGTGATGTGCCGCGAGACGCGGTACGTGCTCGGCTGGTGCTCCTCCGGGATGTACGACATCCGGAGCCGCAGCTCGATCGAGACCTCGTGCGTGCCCTGCGGGAGCCCGCCGTCGAACGGCACGGTGACGACCGCGGCCTCCTCGAGCGGCCAGCGCACGCCGTCGACGTCCCAGAGCTCGGCGAGCGTGTAGGTGCGCCCGCCGAAGGTCCAGCGGGGCACCTCCGGCCCGACGTCGACGAGGTCGCCGACGCGCACCGCGATGCCATCGATGAGGGACGCCGCCATTCCGCGGTACGACGGCATCCGCACGCAGAACTGGAAGCCGGTGACCCGGTCGCCCTCGCGGACGTTCCGAAAGCCGGTGGACTGGATGAGGTCTCGCTCGAGCAGCATCGTCGCTCTCTCTCGTTCTCGATGGGTCGGGTCAGGCGGTGACGGATGCCGCGGTGCGGGCCGACAGACCCTCGACGGCCTTCCGCGCCCCGCGGACGGCGATCGCGACGCTCATGAGCGTCGGGTTCATGGCCGTCGCGGTCGGGATCAGGGCGTTGCCGCCGACGACGAGGCCGTCGACGCCCCACACGCGCGACCACGGGTCGGCCACCGACGTGCCGTCGTCGGCCGCCCCCATCCGCATCGTGCCCTGGTAGTGCAGGCTCGAGCCGTTGGGCATGAGTCGTGGCTCGGCGACGAACGTGCCGAGCGCCTCGCCGGCTCGTCGCAGCCGGTCGGTGGCGGCGTCGATCTCAGCGTGCTCGCGGTCGGTGAGCTCGTACTCGATCGTCATGTTCGGGAAGCCGCGGTAGTCGAGCTCCGCGTCGTCGAAGGTGACGGCGTCCTCGTATCGAGGGAACTTGCGCATGCCGTAGCCCATGTTGACGTACCCCCACCGGTTCGTCGCGAGCGGGTGCTCCGGGTCCATGGGGAACGGCGTGGTCTCGGAGTACATGACCTGGAGCGAATACGGGTGGTCGGGCTCCGAGAAGGGGATCCGGTTCACGGCCGCGACGGGGTCGGCGGCGTTGGTCGCGCGGCGGGCGAGCTCGGCGTCGAGTTCGTCCTCGGTCGCGTACCGCGCCATCCGCTCGCCGTCGAGTGCGACGGTCGAGATGACGACGGGGTGCTCGGTGAGGTAGTGGCCGAGCGCCGTCGGGCGGATGCCGGACGCCCAGAGCAGCTGCGGCGAACGGAACGCGTCGGCGGCCACGACCACGAGGTCGGCGGGCACGAACGCGGTCTCCCGGGTACGGAGGTCCTCGACCGTGACGCCCGTGGCGCGGTCGCCCTCGCGCTCGACGCGGCGCACGAGCGACAGGTCGCGCAGCTCGAACCGATCGGCGAGCGGGTCGCCCGGCTCGATGAGCGGGCCGAGCACGGCGTCGGCGCCGGCCCAGCGCATGGTGCCGTCGGGCTGGGGGTCGCCTGCGACGGGCAGCGTGCTCGGGCCGTAGCCGTCCGGCAGTTCGGCCTCGAACTCCTCCGAGAGCAGCGAGCGGATGCCGCGGCCGACGGCCGAGTCCGCGAATGCGGCGCTCTGCGCGTGCAGCAGCCCCTCGGCCGTCCGGATGAGGTCGTCCCACTCGTCGTCGGCGATGAAGTCGACCTTCTCGCTGAACGCCGGACGCGGGATGGCGCAGGTCCAGTGCGCGCCCTGCCCGCCGACGTTCGTGGCACCGGCCGCGGCCGGGAAGGTGGGCGCGTGGGCCGAGCCGTCGCCGCCGAAGTCGAACAGGTGCGTGCCCTGGCGGGCCGTGAACATGCCCTCGACGACCGTGGCGGCCGGGATGCCCAGCGACTCGCGGTGGTCGCCGGCCTGCGGGCCCTGCGACAGCTCGCGGGCACGGGCCTTCTCGTCGGGGTCGGCGATGTTGCGGACGCTCTCACCTGGGCGTGCGGTCAACTGCGGGCCCGCCTCGAACATGATCACGCGTGCATCGGGCAGCCCCTCGAGCAGGAGGCGTGCGTAGGCGGAGCCGATCGGTCCGCTGCCGACGACGGCGATGGTGGGGTGGTGCGACATGTGCGTCTCCTCTTCGAGTCTCACGCGGTGGCGGGTTCGGTGACGGGTTCGGTGGTGGAGGTCACCGGCTCGTCGGAGAGCCGGCCGGGGGGAAGCAGGATCGCCGCGATGACCCCGACCGCATACGTGATCGCGAGCGCGGCGAACACGGGGACGAAGACGTCGCCGTAGATCTGCGCGACCTCGCCCTGGATGACGGGCGCGGCGCCGTGGACGGCATCCGGGGTCAGCGATGAGGCATCGAGCGTCGCGGGCAGCCTGGCGGCGACGCCTGCGCCGATCACCCCGCCGATCACGGCGGTGCCGAGCGTCGAGCCCATCTGTCGGACGAGGTTCGTGGTGGCGGTGATCGTGCCGGTCTCGTTGCGCGGCACGGCGCCCTGGACGACGGCGATGACGAGGCTCATGAAGGACCCGGTTCCGATGCCGACCAGGAACATGACGACCATCGGCACCCAGAGCGGCGTACCGACCGGCAGCAGCGCCATCACGAACAGGCCGGCCGCGGCGAGGCTCGTGCCGAAGATCGTGTACCCGCGGTAGCGACCGGTGCGGCTCGCGAGCCATCCGGTGCCGAGGTTCGACACGAGCATGCCGAACACCGTCGCGATGGGGACGAAGCCCGACACGGTGGCACTCGTGCGATACGCCATCTGGAAGTAGGTGGGCAGGTAGGCCGTCACCGAGAACAGGCCGATGCCGATGATCGCCGACAGCGCGATGCCGGCGGCGACGGTGCGGTTCGCGAAGAAGCCGAGGGGGACGATGGGCTCGGTCGCACGGACCTCGATCAGGAAGAACGCGGCGAGGGCGATGCCGCCGAACGCGAAGGCCACGACCGCGGCCAGCGCCGACCCGGGATCGCCGACCCAGGTCACCCCGAGCACGAGCGCGACGAGTGCGAGCGTGAACGCGATGGCGCCGGCGAGGTCGAATCGCCGTGGCGTCGTCTCCACGTGCGGGATCGCGAACACGGCGAGCGCGAGTGCGACCACCCCGAACGGCAGGTTGATCCAGAAGACCCACGACCATCCGAGGTAGTCGGTGATCAGGCCGCCGAGGACGGGGCCGACGAGGATCGCGATCGGGAAGGCGGCGCCGATGATGCTCATGTAGCGCGGACGCTGGCGAGGCGTCGTGACGTGGGCGATGATCGTCTGCGACATCAGCTGGATGCCGGCTGAGCTCATGCCCTGCGCGATGCGCGCGATCACGAGCTGGGTCATGTCCTGCGCGAACCCGCAGGCGAGGGATGCCGCGAGGAAGACGACCACGGAGATCAGGAACACCAGGCGCGGCCCGACGAGGTCGCCGAGCTTGCCGAGGACGGGCAGCAGGACGGTGCTCGCGAGCGTGTAGCCGACGACCACCCAGCTCATGTGCTCGAGCGCACCGAGTTCGCCGGCGACGGTGGCGAGCGAGGTCGCCACGATCGTGTGGTCGAGTGCGCCGAGGAAGGCGACGGTCAGGAGCGAGGCGACGAGGAGCCGAAGGCGGAGCGGAGAGAGCGACATTCGTGGAGTGCCCGAACGATCGGGCTGTCGACGCGACCGGGTGTGCCCTCGCCCGCGGCGTCACGGCGAGGATCGGATCTGCGAGGATCCCAACGTCATGTCGATTCTAGGCGGTCTTTAGTCGAAAATCAACTAAAGATCGATGTCGCGACTGCGGAGCACATCCGCCGCGGCCTCCGCGTCGTGCAGCAGGTCGACCAAGTCCGACGTCGACGAGCCCTCCGCGATCGCGTCGAGCGTGCGACGGAGGGCCGCGCGATCACCGGACTCGAACCGCGTCGGTGCGACGAGACGACCTCCAACACTGGCGGTCGTGAGTTCGATTCGATCGAGCATCCCGTCGAGCGCGATCTCCGTGGTCGTCTCTCCCAGCCCTCGCACCCGCAGCAGGTCGTCCGCGGCGGGCGTCCGGATCGCCGACAGCGTTCCGATGACACGGCCATCCGTGCTCAGCAGCGCCGTGACCGCGCGTGGTGAGCTCGAACCCCCGGTGGCGGCAACCTCCACCGGTGACCCGACCAGCTCGCGCACCCATCCGATCGCGTCCCGGACGACGGCGGGCTGACGCGGTCGGTCGGCGCGACATTCGGCGACCGTCACGCGAGGTGCGGTCCCGCCGCGAGCACCGAGCGCGTCGTCGACGAGATCTCGATGCAATCGTCCGCGATGGACGAGCACCGGCGTACCGGTGCCGGTGCCGGCGCCGAGCCGCGCGACCGGACCGGGAGGGGTGGAGCCGGGTTCGGTGACCAGGACCGCCCGCGCGCCGTCCCGGATCGCCTCCCCTACGACGTCCCACCACGCGCCGGCGCCGTCGACCATCACGATCGCACCGGCCGCGCGATCGCTCGGCACTGCACGCTCGGGCAGGCCGGCGATCGCCACACGATGAGCCGGAGTTGTCGCGAGGACCGGGATACGGGCCGTCATGTCGATGCTCCTGACCGGACCGTCTCGGCGGCCGCGTCGGCGAGCGCGATCGCGAACAGCGCGTCGTCGAGGAGCTCGTGGTACTCGGTCGTGGCCGCGCCGTCGAGCAGGTCGGCCAGTGCGAGCCACTCGGCGAGGTAGCCGTCCGCACGATCGCGACGGTACGTGGTCGTGCGCCCCTCCCCGAGTCGGACGCGGATGTCGGCACTCCCCGAGTGCACGAACGCCGGCGGGAACTCGACGTCCAGCCGGTCGTCGTCGGTGTCGACCGTCAGCCGCCAGACCGGGTCCGGACCGTCGGGGAGCATGACGGCCGTCAGCAGGATCGGGACGCCGCCGGAGCGGAAGCCGACGGCGTATCCGATGGGCGGCACGGGGGCGGCGAAGTCCACGCGTTCGAACCCGGGCGCAAGGTCCCGGATCGCGGGGAGGTCGTGTATCGCGAGGCCGAGCAGGAGCTGCCGGACCACCGAGGCCGCCACGTCGGGATCGGCGAGGTCGGGGGCGCCGCCGCGACTCGTTCCGCCGACGTCGGGGAGCTCGGTGACGGCGGCGTGGAAGCGCCCGTTCGGCGGAAGCGCGACGGAGGCCGAGACCGCCCGGACGCTCGACTGCCGGGACACGAGATGACGCTTGGCCCGCGCCCACGCCGGGTCGTAGAGGTGGTTGCTCGCGACCACGAGCGGAATCCCCGCGTCCATGCAGGTCTCGACGATCTCGGCGGCATCCGATGCCGTCGTCGCGAGCGGCTTCTCGCACAGGATGGCTCGCACGCCCGCCGCAACCGCCGCGCGGACCTGCGCGGCGTGCTGGTCGGGTGGGCTGCAGATCGCCACGACGTCCACGGCGGGGTCGGCGAGCAGGGCCGAGTCTCCCACGGACGCCGCCGCGCCGATTCGCGAGGCGAGCGCAGCAGCCCGACCGGAGCCGGAGTCGCTGACGTGCACGACGGCGAACCGATCGGAGAGGCGCTCGAGCGTCGGCAGGTGCAACGCCGACGCGCCTGGACCTGCGCCGATCACGCCGACACCCCACACCATCGCCGCTCCCCCTGCCCTCGAGCACTTTCGCGGCAACTATACAAAAGTTGGCGCGACTTCTGTCTATTTGGCTGCGAAATAGCCCGGAACTGCGCGGTGTTGTGTCAGAATCTGTGCATGTCACGCGAGTCCACACTCCGCTTCGGCGCACAGACCGACGAGGTCACGAGCCTCCTGCGCATCGTGAACCTCGTGCGAACGGGCGAGGCCGCAACCCGACCCGAGATCGGGCGGGTCACCGGGCTCGGGCGCGGCGTCGTCACGCAGCGCGTCGACCAGGCGATCGACATGGGCTTCCTCGCCGACGGCGAGTACGGCCCCTCGTCCGGCGGCCGCGCACCGCGCACGCTCCGGTTCCGGTCCGAGCAGGGGCGGATCATCGTGTGCGCGTTCGGAGCGCTGCACATCCGGGTCGGCATCGCCTCGCTCGACGGTGACATCATCGACGATCGCCACATCGGGTGGGACATCGCACGAGGCCCCGCAGAGACCATCGACCGTGCACTCGAACTCGCCGACGAGATCCTCGCGCGCCATGAGGACGTGCCGGTCTGGGGCGTCGCCGTCGGCATCCCCGGACCCGTCGACTTCGACAGCGGGCGACCCGTCGCCCCGCCCATCATGCCCGGATGGAACGGCTTCGACATGCGTCGACGCTTCGAGGAGCGCTTCGACGCTCCGACCTGGGTCGACAACGACGTCAACCTCCTCGCCTTCAGCGAGCGATCGCGCCGACAGGACGAGCGGCTCGACCTGATCTTCTTCAAGGTCGGCACCGGAATCGGCGCGGGACTCCTCTCGCAGGGACGCATCCATCGCGGCGCCAACGGCGCGGCGGGCGACGTCGGGCACGTGCGCGTGCTCGAGTCGAACTCGCAGTGCCGGTGCGGCAAGGTCGGCTGCCTCGAGGCCGAGGCGGGCGGGTGGGCGCTCGTCCGCGACGCCGAGCGAGCCGTTGCGGATGGCGCGGGCGGAACCCTCGCGCGGGATGCCGCCGATGGCGAGCCGATCACGCCGCAGGCCATCGCGATCGCCGCGATGAACGGCGACGCCCTCGCGATCTCGCTGATCCAGCGATCCGCGCGACTCGTGGGCGAGTCCATCGCGGCGCTCGTGAACATGTTCAACCCGGCCGTGATCGTGGTCGGCGGCGCCGTGTCGTCGGCGGGCGAGGTGTTTCTCGCCGAGGTGCGGCAGCGCGTGTACGAGCTGTCGCTTCCGCTCGCGACCCGCGACCTCGCGATCGTGCGCTCGCTCGGCGATGAGCGAGAGCCGCTCCGCGGCGGTGCCGAGATGGTCCGCGAGCAGCTGTTCGAGACGACCTTCCCGCGGTGGTTCGCGGAGGGGCGTCCCACCATCCGGGACGTCATGCCCGCGGCATCCTGATCACTTCTTTCTTTTTTTGACATAAGCGCGTATCTTTCTGTCTCAACGTGAGACCCGAAGGAGCGCCATGTCCGAATCGAAGGCCCACCGCGTCCTCGGCGGACTCGCCGAGGCGGAGCGAGACGACGGATGACGCTCACCGCGCTCCGTGAGGATGCCCTCGCCTCGACGCCCACCGGTGCGACGGTCCGACTCGGCCTGCCCTGGATCCGTTCGCTCCCGCTCGCGAGCCTCGACGGCCTCGAGGTGACGATCGACGGCCGGCCGGTCGAGACGATCGGACTGGAGCTTGGCGGTCGACTGGTCGGACCGTCGGCACTCGCCGACGAACCCGGGTGGTGGTTCCTCCAGGACCGCCTCGTGATCCACGTCGATCGGATGCTGGAACCCGGTGCCCACGACATCTCCGTCGCCTTCACGCTGATGATCCCGTACCTGCAGGCCGGACCGGACCGACCGCTCACCCTCCCGTTCATCGCAGAGCGCACGCTCGTGCTCGACCTCGAGTCGGCCGCCCCGTCCGTCGCTCGCGACGTCGCCTGATCCCCGGAGGCACTCGTGAACCCCGAACTCCCGGCCGGCTGGACCCTGGCCGCCAGCGCCTTCAACTGGACGCCCGACGTCATCCGGGCCGAACGCACGGCAACGGACATCGCGGTCGGCATCGTCGAGGACGGGATCGCGTCGACCATCGAACTCGAACCGGGCCAGCTCTGGCGCTCGTTCCCTGCGCCGCTCGACCGCGAGGTCGACGAACTCCGGGAGCGCCTCGACGCCGCACACGGTCGTGTGAGCATCGTCGGCGCCAGCCTCGACGACTGGATCGACACGACGCATCATCGAACCGATGCCGAGCGGCTGGAGTTCCTCCGCCCGCAGCTGCAGGCCGCGCACCGCGTCGGCGCGTCCGGGGTGCGACTGCCGGTCGGGCAGGCCGGCCGGGGACTGCTCGAGCAGATCCTGCCGCTCCTCGCCGATCTCGACCTCGTGCTCTACGAGGAGATCCAGGGGCAGCAGTCGCCGACTTCACCGGCCACCGCGCCGGCGATTCGGACCATCGCAGACCTGGACGATCCGCACCTCCGCCTCCTCGTCGACATCAGCATGCTCATGCCCGCGCTCCCGCCGAGCTACCTCGAGCGCCTCGATCGCGCCGGCATCCCCCATGCGCTGCTCGCGCGCCTCGAGCACGACTGGCAGGACCCGTCGACGGGCGATGCCGTCGTCGAGCATCTCCGCTCGGGCGCCGTGCCCGCATCGATCCACGCGATGTACATGAACCTGCTGGTGCGGTTCGGCCGCTCCCCGGCGAGCGAGCTCCGCGACATCCTGCCGCTCGTCGGCGCGTTCCACCTGAAGTTCTGGGATCTCGATGACGCCGACGCCCGCGTGTCGGCGCCGATCCGCGACCTGGGCGCCGTGCTCGCCGGGACGCCGTTCATGGGCACGCTCACCAGCGAGTGGGGCGGCCACGAATGGCTGGAGGAAGCCGACGCGTCCGACATGACGCGACGCCACCTCGCCCTCGCCCGCGGGGCGCTCGTCGAGGGTGGGCTCGTCGCCGCGGGCATCGGGCGAGCGCATCACGGAGCGCAATGAGCTAGCGATCGGCATCGATCACGTTGATAGACTGGGCTGACCCGACCCCAGTGAAGGAACACAACGACGTGTCCGATTCCCATGCTCCGCTCTCGCGACTCGACCTCAATCTGCTCGTGTCGCTCGACGCCCTGCTCACCGAGCGCAGCGTGACCCGCGCCGCCGAACGCCTCCACCTCAGCCAGCCCGCGCTGAGTGCGTCACTGGCGCGCCTCCGGACGCACTTCAACGACCCGATCCTGGCGCGCAGCGGCAACACCTACGAGCTCACCCCGCTCGCCTCGCGGCTGACCGAGCACACCGCCGCGGCCCTCGACGCCGCCCGCCGCGTCTTCGAGAGCTCGGCCGAGTGGGACCCGAGCCAGTCGACCCGCGAGTTCGCCATCTACGGCTCCGACTACAGCTTCGCCACGACCGGTCGACGGGTCGCCGCGCTCGCGGCCGAGCGGGCTCCGGGCGTGCGCTTCCGATTCATGGTCCACAACCAGCAGATCGTCGAGGACGCCGTGAACCGCCTCCGCGGAGCCGATGCACTGCTCATGCCGCACGGGTTCCTGACGGACCTGCCGTACACCGACCTCTGGACGGACCGCTGGGTCGTCGTCGCCGACGAGGGCAACACGGCGGTCCACGACGAGGTGACCCTCGAGCACACCGCCGAACTCCCGTGGGTCTTCACGTACATGTCGCGTTCGGCCTTCACCTCCGCGACGCGCCAGATCCAGCAGCTGGGCATCGAGCCGCACGTCGAGGCGGTCGTCGAGAGCTTCCTGCTGAACCCGATGTTCGTCGTGGGCACGAACCGCCTCGCGCTCGTCCAGGCGAGCCTGGCCGACTACGCGCGGCACGCCGCCGGGGTCCGCGTGTTCGAGCCGCCGTTCGATGCGACGCCGATCCACAACGCGATGTGGTGGCATCCGGTGCACCGCCGCGACCCCGAGCACGAGTGGCTGCGCGGGCTCTTCGTGGAGGCCTCCGCGGGCCTCGGCGTCGACGACTGAGCGCCGAGGTCAGTTCCGCGCGCGGTCGCGGGGTCGCCGCCGCGCGGCGGGGATGTCCGGCACCGCTCGTGCACGGCCGACGACGTTCCGGATCTCGCCGATCCGCTCCACGTGCATCACGACCTCGTCGCCCTCTGCGAGCGGCGGAGGGGTCAGTTCGCCCGCGCGGCCCCAGAGCTCTGCGAGGCATCCGCCGTTGCCCGCCGTCCCCGACCCGAGCACGTCGCCCGGCACGACCCGCGAATCGCGGGAGGCGTACGCCACGAGCTCCCCGAACGGCCAGCCCATGTTCGACAGCAGGTCGTGCCCGAGGCGCTCGCCGTTGACGAAGACCTGCATGGCGACGGGGAGGAACCCCTCGTCGTCGACCAGGTCGGCGAACTCGTCGGCGGTGGTGATCCATGGGCCGAGTGTCGTGGCGAAGTCCTTGCCCTTGGCCGGCCCCAGCCGCACCTTCATCTCGCGACCCTGGATGTCGCGCGCCGACCAGTCGTTGAAGATCGTGTAGCCGAAGATGTGGCCGACGGCCTCGGCGGGAGCCAGGTCGCGACCGTCGGAACCGACGACGCCGCCGATCACCGCGCCGACCTCGAGCTCGAAGTCGAGCCGCCCGGTCGCGGGCGGGCGCACCACGTCGCCGGTCGCCACGATCGAGTGCGGGTTCGTGAAGTAGAAGGTCGGGTAGGTGTACCACTCGTCGGCGACGTGGCTCGCGCCGTCGACCGAGGCGGTCACGCCCTCGACGTGCTCCTCGAAGGCGACGAAGTCGCGCACGCTCGCGGGCACGACCGGAGCGAGCAGCTCGACGTCGGCGAGGGGCAGGGCGGATGCCGCGGCGTCGCCCTCCAACTCGGCGGCGAGCGTCGGCAGATCGGCGAGTCCTGCGGCGAGCACGTCGGCGACCGAGAGCCCGCGCGGGAATGGCACGACGCCATCGCCGATCACGAACCCCTCTCCGACCGCGCCGGCGTGCGTCCAGCGCGCGATCCTCATGCGACTCCCCCGGCCGCGACCGGGTGTGCGCCTCGGTCGGGCAGCCGCGCGCCGAACAACTCGACCGCGTTTCCCGAGAGGACGGCGCGCGCCGCCGCCTCGTCGAGCCCGGCCTCGCGCACCCGCTCGACCGGGTCGTCGACGCCCATGTCGAACGGATAGTCGGTGCCGACGAGCACCCGATCGGCGCCCGCGGCCGCCACGAGGGCGCGCAGCGCATCCGGCGTGTGCACGAGCGAGTCGAAGCGCAGGCGCCGCAGGTACGACGACGGCAGGTCGCGGCATCCGTGGGCCTCGGGGCGAACCTGCCATGCATGGTCGGAGCGCCCGAGGAAGGTCGGCAGGTAGCCCCCGCCGTGGGCGGCAACGAGCTTCAACCCCGGATGCCGGTCGAGCACGCCCGAGAAGATCAGGTGCGAAAGTGCGACCGCGTTCTCGACCGGCTGGCCGACCGTGTTCGAGAGGTAGAACCGGTCGAGCCGTTCGTCGAGGCTGCAGCCGAACGGGTGCAGGAACACGATCGCGTCGAGCTCGACGGCGCGCGACCAGAGCGGCTCGAGCCGCTCATCGGAGAGCTCCACGTCACCGGCGAACGACGAGAGTTCGACCCCGGCGAGGCCGTGCTCGAGGACGGCGTCCTCGAGTGCCGCGACGATCAGGTGCGGATGCTGCAGCGGCACGAGCCCGAGCCCGACGAGTCGCTCGGGAGCACCGGCGACGTGCTCGGCGATCGCGCGGTTCGCCTCGCGGGCAGCCCACACGGCGAGGTCCTCCCCCGCCCACGGGTAGTAGTGCGACGGCGACGGCGAGACGACCTGCACGTCCACTCCCTGCCGGTCCATCTCGGCCAGGCGCGCGTCGAGCGAGGTGAGGAGCGCCATCCGCTCGCCGATCATGCGCCCGGATGCCGCGAGGCTCTCCGGCCCGTTCCGACGCGCCTCCAGCGCCTGCGCTGACGCGAACCCCTCGGGATCGCGTTCGCCGACGGCCCGCTGCAGCGCCGGGAGGAGCAGGTGGGCGTGCACGTCGACGACGGGCGAGGGCGACCCGCTCATGCGGGCTCGCTCACGAGCATCGCGATGCGCCGCATGAGACCGGGCACGTCGGCGTCCTGCACGTGGTCGATCTGCCACTGGCCGAGCTGCACCGAGGCCTCGACGACCTCGGTGGCGCGGGGCAGCCGCCGCGCGTGGAACTCGTCCCAGAGCGACTGGTCGACGGCGTCCCGGCCGAGTAGGAGTTCGGCGAGCACGACCGCGTCCTCGCCGGCCTGGGCGGCGCCCTGCGCGATCGTGGGCGGGCAGCTGTGCGCGGCGTCGCCGATCACCACGACACGGCCGCGGTTCCACGCATCGGGGATCACGTGCCGGGTGAACCACGTGTAGTTCACCCGGGAGGCGCCGTCGAGCGACTCGCGGATCTCGTTCCACGGGCCGCCGTACGCCTGCGAGAGCTCCTTCATGACCTCGACGCCCTGCTCCGGCGAGAGCAGGTGGCGGTCCTGCGCGGGTTCGACGAGGTAGGCGTACATCATGTCCTCGCTCGTCGGGCAGTACCCGGCGATGTAGACGGGTCCGCCGTAGTACAGGTCGGTCTGCGTGACCTCCTCCGGGCGCGGCACGAAGGCGCGCCAGATGCCCATGCCGGTCCGCTCGGGCTCGATGTCGATGCCGAGCCGGCTCCGAATGCTGGAGTTGAGGCCGTCTGCACCGATCAGCAGGTCGTAGCGAGCCGTCGACCCATCACTCAGGACGACGTCGACGCCGGTGTCGTCCTGCGTGAAGCTCGACACGGTCGTGCCGTAGCGGATGCGCGCGCCGAGCTCCGTCGCTCGGTCGGCGAGGATCCGCGCCAGGTCGGGGCGGTACATGCCGGCGACCGCCGGGTAGTCGGGTCCGCCCGTCCGCGCGTCGGGGATCTGCGCGATGAACGGGGCGTCGGGGCCGGGCGCGCGCAGGCCGGTCTGGTTGAAGAAGTAACCGGCCTCCTGCACCTGGTCCCACACGCCGAGACGGTCGAACACGCGCAACGCGTTGCCCTGGAGCGTGATGCCGGAGCCGAGGGCGGAGAGGTCGGGCTTGACCTCGAAGACGTCGACGTCGACGCCCCCTTCGGCGAGCAGGATGGCGGCGGCGCTGCCGGCCACTCCGGAGCCGACGATCGCGACGCGGGAGACTGCGGTCATGGTGGATCCCTCCTTTGGGATTCGGTTCGGGTCTTACTTCAGGGCGACGGGGTTCACGGGCGAGCCGACGGCGCCGGTGATCGGAAGTGGCGGTGCGACGAGCAGGAACTCGTAGACACCGTCGGCGGCGCAATCCGCGGCGAGCGCCTCGAGGTCCCACATCTCGCCGACGGTGAGTCCGAGGTTCGGGATCACGACCTGGTGCAGCGGCTGGAACGCGTCGTCGAACTCGTTCGGACGCACCTCGAAGCCCCACGTGTCGGTCGCGATCGCCGCGATCTCCGTGCGATGGAGCCATCCGGCCGTCGTGAACGACAGACCCGCGCTGGGTCCGCCCGCGTAGCCGTTCCAGCCCTCGCGGAGGGCGCGGGCGTAGCGACCGGTTCGCACGAGCACGAGGTCGCCGCGGCCGACGGCGCTCGTCGCGCCCTGGGCCTCGATGCAGGCGTCGAGTTCGGCGGCGGTGATGGCGTAGCCGTCTGGCAACTCGCCCGCAGAAGCGTCGTCGGTCGCCTCGGGCCACAGGAAGCGGCCGAGGTCGAGCAGGACGCCGCGTCCGACGATGGCGGACGCCGCGTGCTCGATGCCGGTGACGAGGTCGCCGTCGCTCGTGACGACCTGACCGGCCGGACGACCGTTCCATGCCAGGCCGCGGTCGAAGATGTGGCCCAGGCCGTCCCACTGCGTGGAGCACTGCAGCGGCATGGCGATGACGTCGTCGGCGCCGCCGATGCCGTGCGGGAAGCCCTGGTTCCCGGCCGCGGCATCCGTACCGGTGTCGAGCATCGTGTGCACCGGGTTCGTGCGGCGGCGCCAGCCCTGCTGGGGGCCGTTCATGTCGAACGGCTGCGAGAGCGAGAAGGTCGCGCCGCGCCGCACCAGCGCGGCTGCACGGGCGCGCTCGGCATCGCCGATGAAGTTCAGCGTGCCGAGCCGGTCGTCCTCGCCCCAGCGGCCCCAGTTGCGGTACGCGTCGGCGGCCTCGGCGATGTGCCGTTCGGGGTCGGTGCGGTCGAGCGCGGCCGGGTCCTCGGTCGGGGTGGTCCGGGCAGCGGATGCCGCGGCGGCGGACGACGTCATCGGGCGCCCGCCTCGGCGATGGCGGGCTCGCCCGCGGCATCCGTCACCCGCTCGGCGACCGCCCGCACGGTCTGGGCACCGAGTCCCTCGATCGCTCCGACCATGACGTCGCCGTCGCGGAGCATCCGACCGTGCACGATGCCGTTGCCTGCGGGGCTGCCCGTGAGCAGCAGGTCGCCGGGCAGCAGGGGCATGTTCTGCGACGCGCCCGCGATGAGCGCGGGCAGGTCGAAGAGCAGGTCGGAGGTCGTGGCGTCCTGCATCGTGTCGCCGTTCAGCGTCAGTTCGAGGTGCAGGTCGCCGGGGTTCGGCACGAAGGGCGCGGGCACGAGGAAGGGGCCGGTCGGCAGGAAGCCCGGCGCGTTCTTGCCGCGGTACCAGTCGGTGCCGATCTCCTTCATGTCCTGGCGGAACACGAGGTCGCGCGTCGTGATGTCGTTCACGATCGTGTACCCGGCGACGTGGTCCATCGCGTGCTCGCGGTCGACGCGGAACGCCTCGCGCCCGATCACGACGGCGAGTTCGAGCTCCCAGTCGTGCTGGTCGCTGTACGACGGCAGGACGAGGTCGACGTCGTCGCCGACCACCGCGGCCGGCAGTCCGATGAAGAAGTAGGGGATGCCCTCGCGCGCGCGGCGGTCCATCATGTCGGCCGCCCACTCGCGCAGCTCCTCGATGGGCCGCGGGTCGTTCTTCGCACGGCCGGCCGCGACGAGGTCGATGACGTGCGTGCGGTAGTTCGCCCCCGTCTGCAGCACCTGGCTCGGCGTGACGGGCGCCGTGAGGGTGACGTCGGCGAGCGGATGCCACGTGCCATCCGCCCGGTCGACCAGTCGGGCGAGTCGATCCCAGGACGCGGGCGCCTCGGCGAGGAACGCGTTGAGGTCCGTCGCGCCGAGCTCGGCCGGCCCGATCTCGCGGACCCGCTCGCCGGCCACGAGGCCGAGCCGTGTCGGACCGCCCTCGTCAAGGCGGAAGCGCACGATGGCGAAGCGGGCGGTCAGGCCGTCGGACGACGATGTCACGGATGTCTCCAATCACGCGCGCGGCGGTGGGCGGCGTGCGTCCAGTCAACCGCTCGATCGGGTATCAGTGAAGGCCGCATCCTTGATGGACTCCATCAGTCCTGTCGATGGGCGGCACCCATCGATCGCGCGATCGGCAGCCCGCCGCCGTGGCCGGTGAGTCCACCGTCGACCGCGATCTCCGTTCCGGTGACGAACGCGGCGTCCGGCGAGAGCAGATGGGCGATCACGGCCGCGACCTCCTCGGGTGCACCGGCGCGGCCGAGCGGCGCCGCCTCGAGGTTCGCCGCTCGGAAGGGCTCGGGCGCGCTCGCGGTCATCGGCGTCGCGATGAACCCGGGGATCACCAGGTTCACGCGGATGCCGCGTGGACCGAGCTCCATCGCCGCGGTCTTCGTGATGCCGCGGATCGCCCACTTGCTCGCGCCGTAGGCGATGCCGTAGTGCGCCATGACCCCGGCAGCCGATCCGACGTTCACGATGGACGCGCCCGAACGCATGAGGGGCGCGAGCGCCTGGATGCCGAGCGCCGGTCCGGTCGCGTTGACCGCGAAGGCCTGTTCGAAGTCGTCGGCCGTCGCGTCGTCCAGCCGGGCGCGCCGCGTGATGCCCGCGGCGTTGACGAGGCCGTCGAGCGCGGTGCGCTCGGCGGTGAGCTGCTCGGCGATGCGGGCCCATTCGTCCGGTGCGCTCACGTCGAGCGCGATCCGTTCGACGTCGTCGGCCGCCGGCGCTCCGCCGCCGTGCCGGCCGAGGTCGGCGGCGATCACCCGGGCACCGGCAGCGGCGAGCGCAGCGGCCGTCGCTGCGCCGATCCCGGATGCCGCGCCGGTCACGACGTACGTGCGGTCTTCGTGCGAGCCCATCGGCGACCCCTTCCCTGCGAACACCCGTGCATCCATCGTGTCCTCTCGGAGGGGACGTGATGCGTCGCATCGAGGATCGTGATGGCCACGCCCGTGTCCCGTCCCTACGCTGGCGTGAGACCCCGGGAGGCTGGCGCGCATGGCCGACATCGACGACGACCGTCGTTCGACGCTCGACCCCGCCCGCCTGTTCTCGTGCGCCGGGCAGGTCGCGGTGGTCACGGGCGGCTCCTCGGGCATCGGGCGGGCCTGCGCGGAGGCGCTGGCCGCCGCCGGGGCTCGCGTGCTGATCGCCGCGCTGCCCGATGCGGGGCCGGAGGACGTCGCCCGCCGCATGCGGGCATCCGGGCTCGACGTCGAGGCCATGGGCATCGACCTGACGGCGACCGGCTCGGCGACCGCGCTCGTTTCGGGGGCCGTCGCCCGCTGGGGCCGTCTCGACACGGTCGTCGCGAACGCGGGTGCGGCGCTCGATGCTCCGGGTTCGATCGACCTCGAGGCGCTCGACCGCATGTACGCGCTGCACGTGCGATCGGTCGCCGAACTCGCGAATGCCGCGGCGCCGGTGATCGCCGACAGTGGCGGCGGGGCGTTCCTCGTGATGTCGAGCCTCGCCGGGCTGCGCGGCAACCGCGTGCTCTCGGGCTACGCCATGACGAAGGCGGCGAACGCGCAACTCGCCCGGAACCTCGCGGTGCAGTGGGGGCACGCGGGCGTCCGCGCGAACGCGATCTCGCCGGGCGTCATCGCGACCGAGTTCGCCCGGCCGATCACCGACGATCCGGCGATCGCCGTCCTCCGCCGGGAGCGCACGCCGCTCGGCCGCTTCGGCCGCGTCGAGGAGGTCGCCGGCGCGGTGGTCTGGCTCGCGTCATCCGCCGGCGCCTTCACCACGGGGCAGAACATCGTGATCGACGGCGGGACGCTCATCGCGGACTGACGGCGCACGACCGCGCACCGGGTGCCCGGTGCCGTCACGCCCGCGCGAACACCGCCGCGAGCGCCTGTCCGCCGCCGATGCACATGGTCTCCAGGGCGAGCTCGCCGTCGAGCGCCGGGAGTTCGTGCGCGAGGGTCGCGAGGATGCGGATGCCGGTGGCGCCGATCGGGTGCCCGATCGAGATGCCGCTCCCCTGCGGGTTCAGCCGCGGGTCCTCCGCATCCACGCCCCAGTCGGCGAGGCAGGCGAGCACCTGCACGGCGAACGCCTCGTTGAGCTCGATCACGTCGAGGTCGTCGAAGCCGATGCCCGCGCGCTGCAGCGCGAGGTTCGCCGCGGGCACGGGCGCGACGCCGAAGCGCAGCGGGTCGTTGCCCGCGACCGCCCAGGAGACGAGGCGCAGCGCCGGGTCGAGCCCGAGCTCGGCGGCACGTTCCGGCGTGGTCACGACGCATGCAGCCGCAGCGTCGTTCTGACCGCTCGAGTTGCCGGCCGTGACGGTCGCGTCGGGATCGCCGCGGCCGAGGATCGGTCGAAGGGCGCCGAGCGCGTCGAGCGTCGTGTCGGCGCGGGGATGCTCGTCGCGATCGACGACGACGGGTCCGCGACGACCGGGCACCTCGACCGGCACGAGCTCGGCGCCGAACGCCCCGGACTGCTGCGCCGCGACCGCCCGGCGGTGCGACTGCAGGGCGAAGGCATCCTGCGCCTCGCGCGAGATGCCGTAGTCGGCGCGCAGCAGCTCGGCGGAGCCGACGTTGCCCTCGGGGGTCGGGAAGTTCACGCCGCCGACGGTCTCGCGTCCGCGCGCGAGCGCGTCGTGGAGCATGAGTCCGCCTGGCGACACGCCACGCCGGCCCTGCTCGGTGTAGATCGGCGCGTTCGACATCGACTCCGCGCCGAGCGCGACGACGACGTCGGAGACGCCGGTCTGCACCTCCATCGCCGCGTTGAGCACGGCCTGCAGGCCCGATCCGCACCGGCGGTCGAGCTGGTACCCCGTGGTCGTGACCGGGAACCCGGCGTCGAGCGCCGCGACCCGTCCGAACGCGGGCGACTCCATGGTCGGGTAGCCCTGGGAGCCGATCACGCCGTCCACCGCCGCCGGGTCGAGCCCGGTGCGGTCGAGCAGGGCCCGCAGCACCACGACGCCGAGGTCGCGCGCCGACAGCGGGGCGAGCACCCCGCCCATGCGCCCGACCGGCGTTCGAAGCGGCGCGCACACGACGACCTCGCGGAGTTCGGTCATCCCGCGGCCGCCGTGAGCGACTCCGCAACCGTGAACGCGGCGCCCGTGGCATCCGTCACCTGCTCGACGGTCACGCCGGGCGCGAGCTCGACGAGCACGAACCCGTCGTCGGTGACGTCGAACACGGCAAGGTCGGTGATGACCCGGTCGACGCACGCGCGCCCGGTGAGCGGCAGGGTGCACTGCTCGACGAGCTTGGCCGAGCCGTCCTTCGCGACGTGCTCCATGACGACGATGACGCGCTCGGCGCCGTTGACGAGGTCCATGGCGCCGCCCATGCCCTTGACCATCTTGCCGGGCACGGCCCAGTTGGCGATGTCGCCGTGCGCCGAGACCTGCATGGCGCCGAGCACGGCGGTGGTGATGCGTCCGCCGCGGATCATGCCGAAGCTCGCGGCCGAGTCGAAGTAGGCGGCGCCGGGCAGCACCGTGACGGTCTCCTTGCCGGCGTTGATGAGCTTGGGGTCGGCCTCGCCCTCCCACGGATAGGGGCCGACGCCGAGGATGCCGTTCTCGGAGTGCAGCACGACCTCGACGCCCTCGGGCAGGTGGTTCGGGATCAGCGTCGGCAGGCCGATGCCGAGGTTCACGTACGAGCCGTCCTCGAGCTCGCGGGCCGCGCGCGCGGCCATCTCGTCGCGGGTGAGCGGCATCAGCGGGCCTCCTCCTGGTCGGTGGTGTCGGTGGCGGATGCCGCGGGCCGCGGCCGCACGGTGACCTTCTCGATCGGCAGGTCGGCGGCCTGTTCCGGCGTGAGCTCCACGACGCGGTCGACGTAGATGCCGGGCAGGTGGATGTCGTCGGGGCCGAGCACGCCCGGCTCGACGAGTTCGTCGACCTCCGCGACCGTGATGCGGCCGGCCATCCCGGCGAGCGGGTTGAAGTTGCGGGTCGACTTCTCGAAGCGCAGGTTGCCGTGGCGGTCGCCGACGGCGGCCCGTACGAGCCCGTAGTCGGTGCGGATGGCCTGCTCGAGCACGTACTCGCGCGACCGGCCGAACGTCGCGAAGGGCCGCAGCTCCTTGGGTTCGCTCGCGAGCGCGACCGAGCCGTCGGGCGCGTAGCGCAGCGGCATCCCGCCGTCGGAGACCGCCGTGCCCGCGCCGGTCGCGGTGTAGAACGCCGGGATGCCGACGCCGCCCGCGCGGAGCCGTTCGGCGAGCGTGCCCTGCGGGGTCAGTTCGACCTCGACCTCGCCCGAGAGGTACTGGCGGCCGAACTCCCGGTTCTCGCCGATGTAGCTCGCGATGATGCGGCGGATGCGGCCCTCGGCGAGGAGGAGCCCGAGGCCCCACCCGTCGACGCCGCAGTTGTTCGAGACGACCTCGAGGCCGTCGACCTCGCGCTCGAGGAGGGCGCGGATGAGCGTGATCGGCACGCCCGACAGCCCGAAGCCGCCGACCGCGAGCGACGCGCCCGAGGGGATGTCGGCGACGGCGTCGGCGGCCGTCGCGAAGGTCTTGTCCATGTCTGCTCCGGGGTCAGGGGGTGTCGTCGGCGTCGGTCGAGGTGTCGGGGCCCGGCGGCGTGGCAGGTTCGCCGCGGCCGGGGGCGGATGCCGCGCCATCCGCCTCGGCGAACACCTCGCGCATGATCGCGAACGCGGCGTTCGAGGCCGGAAGCCCCGCGTAGAGCGCGGTGTGCAGCAGCACCTCGGCGATCTCGTCGCGGGTCAGGCCGTTGCGGAGCCCCGCGCGCACGTGCATCGCGATCTCGTTGTCGTGGCCGCCGGTGGTGAGGCTCGCGAGGGTCGCGATCGAGCGCTCCCGGCGGCTGAGACCGGGTCGGTCCCAGATCTCGCCCCACGCGTATCTCGTGAGGAAGTCCTGGAACGCAGCGGTCTCCGGAGTCGTCGCGGCGACCGCGCGGTCGACGTGCGCGTCGCCGAGCACGGACCGTCGTACGAGCATGCCGCGCGCGGAGGCGGTCGCGGCGGCACCGTCGCGCTCGGCGCGGTCGACGTGCGCGGCGATGAGCTCCGCGGCGGTCGCGGGCTCCTCGAGCACGGCGAGGTGCGAGGCGCCGTCGAGCGAGACGTGCCGGCCGTCGGGAACGGCGTCGGCGAGGTCCTGCATCGACGCGGGCGTGGTCACGGTGTCGTGCTCGCCGCTGATCGCGAGCGTCGGCGCCGCGAGGTCGCCGAGCACGGCCGTGCGGTCGAAGTCGGCGAGGGACTCCGCGCAGCGGGCGTACGACTCGTCGTCGATGTCGACGAGCGCGGTGAGCGTCGACGCGCCGGGTCCGCCGGCATCACGGTCGAGGAAGCCGCGGGCGAACCACCGGTTCGCGCTGCCGGTCACGAGCGACGCGGTGCCGCTCGCCCGGACGGTCGCAGCACGCTCGGCCCAGCCGTCGGACGTGCCGATGCGCGAGCCGCTGCAGCTCGTCACGAGGCTGAGCACGCGATCGGGATGCGCGACGGCGAGTTCGAGCGCGATCGCGCCGCCGAGCGAGACGCCGGCGACGTGGAAGGCGCCGCCGCCGGCCTCCTCGACCACCGCGAGCACGGCGTCTGCGAGGTCGCCGATCGTGAACCCGTCAGCGGTCGCCGGGCTCGAGCCGTGCCCGGGCAGGTCGACTCGGAGGATCCGCAGGGCCGCCGTGCGGCGATCGGCGCGAAGCGCCGTGACGACGCCGTCCCACAGGGCGGTGGTGGTGCCGAGCGAGGGAAGCAGCACGAGGAGCGGGCTCGCGGGCGCCGGTGCGGCGCCGGGTGCGAAGGAGCCGAGGAGTCGGGGCGCGGTCATGGTCGGGTCTCCGGTCCGGTGGGGGCGCTGGTGCGGGCGAAGCGGGCCAGCGCGCCGTCGACGATGCGAGCGGATGCCGCGGCCAGCACGTCGCGGTCGGGCCGCTCGCCGGCCGGTCCGGCCTCCGCGAGGATCACGGCGGCGCGATCGGCGTCGAATGACGTCGCCTCGACGAGCTGCTCGGCCGAGGCGGAAGCCGATGCGGCGAGGCGCACGAGCCGGCGGAGCGCCGACCACTCCGCGTGCCAGCGTCCGGCCGGCCGTTCGTCGCCGGCAACGGCGGCGCTCGCGACGACCTGCAGGAGTGCGGGCGCCTCGACGGCCGCGGCCGTGATGCGGACGGCGTCGACGGGGTTCTGCTTGTGCGGCATCGCGGAGGATCCGCCGCCGCCGGCGAGCCGCACCTCGCCGATCTCCTCGCGGGAGAGGAAGGTCACGTCGCCGGCGATCCGGCCGAGCGCCGCCACGACCGTCGCCGACGTCATGGCGACGGCGAGTGCCGGGGCCCGCTCGGTGTGCCAGGCCCGACCGGGATCGGCGAGGCCGAGCCGGCGCGCGAGCCCCGCGCGGACCTCGTCGGCGCCCGTGGTTCGTCCGGCCGCGGCATCCGCTGCCGTACCGGTGCCCACGGCACCGCCGAACTGCACGGGGAAGGTCGCCTCGTCGATCGCGGCGATCGCCGAGCTCACGCCGTCGAGCCAGCCCGCGGCGAGCACGCCGAGCGTCGAGGCCTCGCCGTGCCGTGCGAGCGAGCGGCCGATGCGGAAGCCGCTGCGGTGCTCGTCCGCGAGCGCGCCGAGTCCGCGGCCGGCGCCCACGAGCGCGGTGCGCGCACCGAGCAGCGCGTCGCGCGCGACCAGCATGAGCGCGCTGTCGACGACGTCTTGGCTCGTCGCGCCGAGGTGCAGCCGCTCGGCGGACAGGCCCGCCGCCTCGAGCTGGGCCCGGAGCGCGGGAACGAGTCGGACGACCGGCACGCCGTCGCGCGCGACGCCCTCGCGGAGGTCGTCGCGGTCGAGCGCGGCCTCGTCGAGCGCGTCGGCCTGCGCGTCGAGGAACTCGTCGAGCAGGTCGCCCCAGGTCTGCAGCAGTGCGCGTTCCACGTCGACCATCGCGGCGAGCACCGCGTCGTCGTCGGTGCCGTTCGCGTCGGCGCCGCCGGGATCGAGCAGTCCCCAGTCGGTCATCGCTCCATCCTCGTCACACCTCGGTGCCGTAGTCGAGGAACACGGTCTCGTTCTCGCCCTGCAGCCGGATGTCGAACCGGTACGAGCGCGGCGCGTCGGCCTCGGCGATGAGCGTGTCGCGACGGTCAGCGTCGACGCGGGCGAGCAAGGGGTCGGCCTCGTTGGCCTCGGGCTCGTCGCCGAAGTACGCCCGGGTGGAGAGGTGATGCAGGACCCCGCGCGCGAAGACCGTGACGAGCAGGTACGGCGCGGAGCCCGGTCGCGCTGCGCCGGGCTTCACGGTCGTGAACGAGTAGTGGCCGTCGCGGTCGACGGCGGCACGGCCGAAGCCGGCGAACCCGTGCTGGTCGCGCGCGAACGATCCGCGCTCGGTGGAGGGCCGCCCCGTGGCATCCGCCCCCCAGATCTCGACGATCGCGTCGGGGATCGGGTCGCCCGCGCCGTCGAAGACCGTGCCATGCACCCGGACGGCGTCGGGCTGCCAGGCCGCACGGACGTCGGGCCCGCCCGCGTACGGCAGCGCGTAGCCGAAGAAGGGTCCGACCGTCTGCGACGGGGTCTGGCCGAGCGGCCCCTCGTGCGCCGGGGCGTGCGCGTGCGCGCCGGGCAGGTCGGTCGCGTCGAAGGCCTCGCGGCCGTTCGTGTCAGGCATGGTCGGCGTCCTCCGGTTCCATCCACGTGGACGTCGGTCCGGTGAGCACGACGTCCCACCGGTAGCCGAGCGCCCACTCGGGCTCGCTCACGTCGTGGTCGTAGGTCGCGACGAGGCGCTCGCGTGCGGCCGGGTCGACGATCGACTGGTAGATCGGGTCGAGTGCGAACAGCGGATCGCCCGGGAAGTACATCTGCGTGATCAACCGCTGCGTGAACGCGGAACCGAAGAACGAGAAGTGGATGTGCGCCGGCCGCCACGCGTTGCGGTGGTTCTTCCACGGGTACGCGCCGGGCTTGATGGTCGTCAGCCGGTACGAGCCGTCGTCGCCCGTGATGATGCGGCCCACGCCCGTGAAGTTCGGGTCGAGCGGCGCCGGATGCTGGTCGCGCTTGTGCACGTAGCGACCCGACGCGTTCGCCTGCCAGATCTCGATGAGCTGGTTGCGCACGGGGCGCCCGTCGCCGTCGAGGATCCGGCCGGTCACGATGATGCGCTCGCCGAGCGGCTCGCCGGTGTGCTGGATCGTGAGATCGGCCTCCTCGGCGGCGACGTCGGTGTGCCCGAACGCCGGGGAGACGAGCTCGATCTCCTCGGGATCGGCGCGCACGAGCTCGTGGGTGGGGTGGCGCAGCGTCGTCGAACGGTACGGGGCGAAGTCGCGGCGCGGGTGCGCCGCGAGGGGGCGGGCAGCGGATGCCGCGGCATCCCCCTCGGCGCGGTGGCGGTCGGCGATCTCGTCGCTGATGGTCGCCTGGGTCAGTTCAGGCTGTTGTGCGGGTCGTTGCATGGTCACTCCGTGGTGAAGGGGAGGCCGGCGTACTGCTCGGCGAGGGATTCCTGCGCGTGACGCGAGCCGAATAGGTACTCGAGCTGGCCGACCTGGCTGCGGTAGCGGAAGTCGCGGGCGGACGCATCCGGCGCC
This sequence comes from Agromyces bracchium, assembly GCF_009709675.1. GTDB lineage: Bacteria > Actinomycetota > Actinomycetes > Actinomycetales > Microbacteriaceae > Agromyces > Agromyces bracchium. Next base: position 80,465 of record NZ_WMLB01000026.1, read on the forward strand.
TCGCGGTGGAGGTGGAGCATGTCGGTCATCCACTGCGAGAACTGCTGCACCTTCCACTGGCGCGACAGCGCCGCATCGCTGTAGCCGGCGAGCCCGGTCTCGTCGCCCTCGCGGATGCTCCGGACGAGCGCCCGGCCGAGCATCGTGACGTCGGCGATCGCCGAGTTGAGGCCCTTCGCGCCGGTCGGCGGCACGATGTGCCCGGCGTCGCCGGCGAGGAACAGGCGGCCGTGCGTCAGCGTCGAGACCACGAACGAGCGCATCGGGGTGATCGACTTCTCGGTGATCGCGCCCTCGTGCAGGGTCCAGCCGTCGCTGCCGAGCCGGGTCTGCAGCGCGTCCCAGATGCGGGCGTCCGACCAATCGTCGATCGACTCGTCGTGCGCGACCTGGAGGTAGAGACGGGAGACCTCGAGCGAGCGCATCGAGTGCATCGCGAAGCCGTCGCGGTGCAGTGCGTAGATCAGGTCGTCGGTCGACGGCGGGACGTCGGCGAGGATGCCGAGCCAGCCGAACGGGTAGTCGCGCTCGAACGCCGTGATGCCCGGGATCGACCGCCGCCCGACGCCGTGGTAGCCGTCGGCGCCGACGACGAACTCGCACGCGAGTTCGGTCGCGACACCGCCGTCGGTGTAGCTCACCGTCGGATTCGATCCGTCGAGGCCGGCCGGCGCGGCATCCGTCACCTCGAAGCGGATGTCGCTGCCGAGGCGGTCGTGCTCGGCGAGGAGGTGCGCGACGAGCGCCTGCTGGCCGTAGATGCTCACGGTGCGGCCGACGAGCTCGACGAAGTCGACGTGGTGGCGCTCGCCGTCGTGCTGGAGGTGGATGCCGTGGTGGGTGAGGCCGCGTTCGCGCAGGTCTGCGTCGAGGCCGAGCTCGGCGAGCACGTCGACCGAGCCCTGCTCGAGCACGCCGGCCCGGATCCGGCCGAGCAGGTGCTCGCGCGAGGTGCGCTCGAGGATCGTGAAGCCGATCCCGGCCTGATGGAGGATGTGGCCGAGCAGCAGGCCGGCCGGGCCTGCGCCGATGATGGCGACCTGGGTTCGCACCGTTGGGTCCTTTCACGACGGTGTGGGGTGGACCCATGGTGCGTCGGCGCCGCGTTGCGCCGCACCCCGGATTCCATCCAATGGAAACACCGCGTGTCGGTCGCGATCGGCTCGCGCCTATCCGCGCCACCCGAGCGCCGCGGAGATGCCGCGCCCGGCGATCCGCACGCCGAGGGCGAACTGCGGCTCGCGGAGGCGCTCGACGTGCGCGATGATCGACACCGCCGCGACGACCTCGCCCGAGGCATCCCGAACCGGAGCGGCCACCGAGAACGCGCCCTCGGTCATCGCCTCCACCGAGGTCGCGATGCCGCTGCGCCGCACCTCGGCCATTCGGGCGCGAAGCGCGTCCTCCTCCACGATCGTCCCCGGCAGGTACTTGCGGGGGCCGGCGGCGATCACGTCCTCGAACACGCCCGGCGGCGCGAACGCCAGGAGCGCCTGGCCGACGCCGGTCGCGTGCAACGGCAGCCGCGAGCCGACGTCGGTGATCGTGTGCACCGCGTCCGCGCCCGACAGCCACTCCAGGTAGACGACGCCGAGTCCGTCGCGCACCGCGAGGTGCACGTGCTCGCCGGTGGACTCGAGCAAGTCCTCGAGGTACGGCTTCGCCGCCGTCCGAAGTCGCCTCGACGACGGCTGCCGTACCGAGAGTCGCCAGAGCTTGATGCCGACCCGATAGGTGCCGTCGTCCGCCCGCACGAGCCCGCCCCACTCGACCCACTCCCCCACGAGCCGGTGCGCCGTCGACATGGGCAGGCGCGCCCGGGCGGCGATCTCGCTCAGCGTGAGCTCGTCCCCGCGCTCGAACGCGTCGGCGATCGCGAACAGCTTCTCGGCGACGCTTCGCTCGTCGTATCCACGTCGGGCCACGGGATCAGGCTAGCCCCGAGTCATCCGGCATCCATCGGAGTGATGCTCGCGATCAACAGATTCGGGTTCCCTGATACTCGATGAGCGCCGACAGTGGAAGGGTGCCTGGACGGCACGAGAACCAGGCGGTCGCCAGCACCGCACACGACCGAAGGATCGACGATGATCAAGCTCCTCTCCCATCTCTCGTACCTCGAGCTCGCCTCGCCCGACGTCGAGGCCTCCGTCCGCTTCTACGAGGAGCAGGTCGGGCTTCGGGTGCAGTCGCGCGCGAACGGCAAGGTCTACCTGCGCTCGTGGGGCGACTACTACAACTACTCGCTCGTCATCGCCGAGGGCCCGGAGCCGGCGCTCAACATCATGGCGTGGCGCACCTCGAGCCCCGAGGCACTCGACGAGGCCGCGAAGCGCGTCGAGGACGCCGGCGTCACCGGCGAGTGGATCGCCGAGGGCCACGGCCACGGCCGCTCCTACCGCTTCACCGGCCCGTGGGGCCACACCATGGAGCTGTTCTGGGACGTCGAGAAGTACGAGGCGCCCGATGAGCTGAAGTCGATCTTCCCCGACCGCCCCGAGAAGCGCACCTCGCACGCGGTCGGCCCCCGCCAGCTCGACCACGTGACCGTCGCCTCCTCCGACGTGCGCGCGTTCACCGAGTGGTACCGCGACGTGCTCGGCTTCCGCATCATGGCCTACACCACGCTCGACGAGGCGCCCGTCACGGTGTTCGGCGTGATCACGACGAACGAGAAGTCGCACGACCTCGGCGTGGTGCTCGACAGCTCCGACCGCCCCGGCCGCGTCAACCACTTCGCGTTCTGGGTCGACTCCCGCGAGGAGCTCCTGCAGGCCGCCGATGTGCTCATGGAGAACGGCACCGACATCGAGTACGGCCCGTCGATCCACGGCGTGGGCGAGCAGAGCTTCCTCTACTTCCGCGAGCCGAGCGGCATGCGCGTCGAGTGGAACACTGGCGGCTACCGCAACTACGTCCCCGACTGGGAGCCCGGCGAGTGGAAGCCGTCCACCGGCTCCAACAGCATCTACCGCAACGGCGCCATGCCCATGTCGATGACCGAGTCCTTCCCGCCGGACCCCGGCAAGCCCACCGCCACCGAGGAGGGCATCGTCCCCGGCACCGAGGAGGCGATCCTCAACCCCTACGCGGTCCAGGGTCGCGGCTGAATCGTTCGGACCGGGATCGGGTCCTCCCTTTCGCCGATCCCGGTCCGATCGCAGCACCGACGACGGGCGTCGCACGTGTGGAGCGTGCGGCGCCCGTCGTCGTGTCGGGTTCCGGGTCCGGTGCGCTCTCGCGAGCGACCAGCAACGTCGGGCGAGACGCATGATCCGAGGCAGCCGTGGACGGCAGCCGTCGGCGCTCAGGAGAACCCGTGAAAGGTCGCCCGGATGTACCACGGGCCCCACAGCAACGAGAAAACCCCTGAGAATCTTGCGATTCATCAGGGGTTTTTGGTGGATCTGAGGGGACTCGAACC
>NZ_WMLB01000027.1 GCF_009709675.1 Agromyces bracchium
CGCATCAACCCCTACCTGTAACCCCACGCCGATGACCGCTTACACAAACCACTTGACAGGCTCGGCGACGGTCGCCGTGCGACCCGCGGCCTGGGCGAGGCCGACCATGGCGGTGGCGTCGGCGGGGTCGCCCTTCGCGTCGATGACGAACACGGGCCACCCGTAGCTGAGCGCACACAGCACGAGCCCGTTGATCAGGACCGTCTTCCCGCTGCCCGACTCGGCGATGATCAACGCGCGCGCCGCGGACGATGCGTTGGGCATGAGCACGAACCTGCCGGTCGGGTCGACCCAGTCACGCACCTGGCGGGCGTCGTGGAACCGGTCCGCGAGCGAGGTCACGGTGGAGCGGGTGGTGAACCCGAACGCTTCCCGATCCGCGACCCGGTGCGGCACGGTGACCGCCCCGTCGTGGACGCCGGTGATCCGTCCGGTGGCCGGGTCGAGGCGGATCCCGATCCGGGCCGCAGTGGAGGCGTCCGCGGCGCGCTTGCGTGCGGTCTCGATCCGTTCCTGGCGGAGCACGTCACTGACCCGCCTCGTGCGGACCCGGTCCGCGATCTGTCTGCGCCGGATGGACCACGCCACCGGCAGGAGGAGCACCCCGGCGCACAGGTTCGCGACCAGCCAGGGCCCGAACATGGGCCACACCTGCCCCATCCATCCGTCGCTCGCGAGGAACGCGGCGGCCGCGCCGGTGCTGACCCACTGGGTCAACAGGAGGGCCTCGATGGTGAGGAGGATGGTGACGAGGAGGATGCCGGCGGTGTTGATGATCCACTGCCACGGCCAGACCCGCCAGAACACGGCCTTGGTCGCGATGCTCTCCCCCGCCACCCGCACCGCGATCACCGGGATCAGTAGCGGCAGCGCAACCAGCCCGACCAGCGCGATGAGCGCAGCGGCGAGGACCGCTTCGAGGGCGTCGCTGAGCGCGTCGGTTTCGGCCGGGGCGGGCGGGACAGCCGCCTGCTCCACGCTCACCGGGCCGCCTCCTCGAACAACGGGGTCGACACGGCCATCCCCCTCGACCCACTCTCACTGCCGGATGGTGCGGTGTCGTCCCAGAGTGGGGCATCGTCGCCGACCCACTTCCCGCGGACATCGAGCACGGGCAGGGTGAGCAGCCGGTGGCGTTCGGTGCGGAAGATGAACCGGTCCGCTTCGCGGGCCACGACCCGGGCCGCGTCCGGGGTGCACAGGTACACGACCCGGGCTACCCCGGTCGTGGTCATCCGGGTCGCATGGTTCGTGTGGATCGTCTTGTACCGGTGCAGCGTCTTCGGGGTCAGCTCGACCTCGACGAGCTCGATCCGGTCGCCCTTGATCGCGACTCCGTCGACCTGGTGCTCCTGGGTCGACCCGGGTCGCCGGTCCCGGAACCACTCGTAGCCGCGGGCCAGGTACCGGGCCGACGCCGCCGCGACCGCGACCTCGTGCCGTGCGGTCTGCCGGTACAGGTTCGGTGCGCCCCGCCCGACAGCTTGGTGCGTGGCCCACACCACCTGCCCGTCCTGGAAGTTCGGCCGAGCCCGATCCACCAACCCGACCCCGGCCAGCCGGGCCACCCACTGCTGCGCCTTCCGCCGACTCACCGGCACCCCCGCCGTCTCGCCCGCGAGCCCGGCCAGCGCCCACCGGATCGCGTCGACATCCGCCATCCGCACCACGCCCAACCACTCGAGCATCGCCTCGTCACGACTGGTCAACTGCACCATCAGCGACCACTCCCCCCACCGTTCTCGTCACCTGTTCGTGTCCTCGTTGTCGTCGTCATGGCCGCCCGGTCCCCGTCGAATGTCCAAGTCCTTCTCTGTCCTCTTTCCCTGTCCCGCCGCCCCGGCTTTACTTCCCAACCTCCCTCAGGAAGACGAAGGATGAGTGCGGGAGGTTGGGAAGTAAAGCCGGGGCGGCCGGGGCGGCGGGACAGGGAAAGAGGACGGTGAACCGTACGTTCACCTATTCGCGCCGGGTGAACACCCGAACGCACACCCACCCAACCAGCACGTGACCCCCAAACGGGGGGAACACGCCGTGCGGTCGGCAGAGTCGTCCGCCCTGCCAGAGCCATCATCGACCGCGCATGACGACCCGGGCGAGCTCGACCCGCGGTCGTCGCGACGCCAAGGAGGAGCTGCCTTGAGCGGATGTCTGCGCTCATGCGACGCCGACCGGGTCGCGCTCGAGTGGGACGGTGGCTTCCGGTGCCTGGTCGTGGCGGGCGCGTTCGACCCAGCGTTGCGCGGTGGTCGACGCGACGCCGACGGTGCGCGCAGCGCTTCGCACTGACGCTCCGTCGTCGACGAGGGAGATCACCTCGTGGCGCTGCGCGTCGCGGTCGATACGAGTGGGCCGGTCCACTGTCGCGTTGGGCTCGGACGCGCCATCCCCCGCTCGTTCCACAAGCTGACCCGACGGCTTCGCTTCGGACCGTTCGGCCGGTGCGGAGTTGCCTGTGGAAACGGGTCGCCTGCCGCGAGCGGGTCGGACGGTGACGGTGGGGTCGGTTCGAGTGGGACGGTCGTCGCGGCGGTACACGGTCGCCGCGGCGAGGTGGGTCGTCAGCAGCAGTGCGATCGCGGGGACCGCGTTTACGATCACCGCAGGCACCTGCCCCAGGATCATCGTGTCCGGGTCCGCGATCGCGACGGCGGCCGCGTTGCCGGCCACGGTCAGGGCGCTGAACAGCGTGAAGGTGAACCACGGGAGAGCGCGCAGGAATCGGGATGGTGCGGGCACGAGCAGGGCGATCAGCATTGCTGCAAGGGCGGGCAGGTCGACCACGATCGGGAACACGATCGCCCGGTCGGCCGGCATCCCGCCGACGTGGAGGGCGAGGTCGTGCAGCGCGCCCCACGACATGAAGATCGCCAGCGCCCCGGCCGCGGCGATCAACCAGCCCAGGAAGATCCGCAACGACCGTGACGCCGCTCGCAGCTGCGGCCCACGGCCACTCACCCCGACCGCCCTCGAAGCGAGCGCGACCGAAGCGCGAGCCTCGCACGCGTCTCGAAGCTTCGACTTCGACGACCCCTGACCGCCCTCGCTGCTCTTCCCCCTCGTGGATGACGTCGGCTCTGGGTGTTCGCGCGTCGCGCGCGTACTGATTCCTTGCTGTTCATTCCTGTTCTCTTCCTTCTTCTAAGGGGGACGCTCAGTGACCCCCTGCAGGTACGCTCAGTGACCCCCTAAGGGGTACGGTGAGCGACCCCCTGAGGGGTACGCTCAATGACCCCCTGACCCCGTGCCGGGAACTGCAACACCACCGGGTTGTCCACAGCCGCGCGTGCCGCGCTGGGCTTCGAGGAACTGACCAGGAGCTCGTACTCGGCCGGAAGGCCGCGACCACCTGCTCTGACCCGCACGATCGCGCCCTTCTTCACCAGCTCGCGGACGGCACGTTTGACCGCCTGGTGCGCTGCCGGGCCGCCGTTCTCGGGGGCAGTGAAGCCCAGCGCGACCGCGGACATCTCACGGCCTCCGAAGTACCGCCTGGCCGGGCGCCCGTCCGGGGTGTCCTCATCCCAGCACTCCAACGCCATGTGCAGCAGCAAGCGGGTCGCGGCATTGCCCAGTCCGAGCCGTGCCGCAACCAGCACCGCGCTCTTGGCTGCGAACAACCCCATCACCCCGACCCCCGCGCCGCCGGCCCGGTCAGGCGTAGGACTCCGCACCGGTCCGCATCCGCGCCGTGGACTCGACCCACTCGATCACCTCGTGCCGCTTGTAGAGCACCGTCCGCTTCGTCGGCTTGTAGAACCGCGGCCCCTGCCCCGTGTACCGCAGCTGCGCCAACGCACCCAGTGAAAGCCCGGTGATCTCCGCGACCGTCTCCGGCTGAATGAATTCCTTCTCCATCACGCTCCCCTTCAAAATGACAACCCAGTCACTCTGTGGTTGTCACAGTCACGGTAGCGGGTTCACCTTCGGCACGACAACCCTGAACGCGATAACCTGTCGAAATGACGGACTACCGGGCAGAGCCGAGCATTGGCGCCCGCATCCGCGCCGCCCGCCGTCAACGCGGCTACCGCACCACCCGCGACCTCGCCGAAGCCCTCACCGGGACGAAGATCACCGAATCTGTGCTCGAGAACATCGAATCCGGACGCAAAGCGGACCTCACCCTGGGCCAGTTCCTCTCCATCGCCTACGCACTCCGCATCGCACCCAGTTACCTGCTCGCCCGCATGGTCGAGCCCGACGGCCCGCTCGACCTGCAGAACCTCAGCGACGACCTCAATGCGCTGACCGCAAGTGAGTTCGACGCATGGCTCTCGGGCTCATCCGCCGGCGGGCACCGTCCGGGATCAACGATCGAACGCCAAGAACGTCACGACCTCGACCTCCTTCGCGAACTCGCGGCGACTCAGCGGGAAATCACGCGACAAGAGGTCATCCATGCACTCGACGAAGACGGTCGCCAGCATCAGACCTCGTCCGGATCAGCGGCCAGTCGACTCAGGGCGCTTCGGGAGCGCGAAGTCGACCTGGCTCAGTTGCTCGAGAGCTCCGGGATCCGATCGCAACCCGATTAAAGTCCTGCGGTGGCCTGCCGGTCTCCGGCCACTGCTTGGTCTCCTCAGGGTCCGCAACTCACCGCGCTACGTCGGGACGAGCAGGACCAGAGGCAGAGCAGTGAGTGAGCCTGGGTCTTCGAGCTACGCCCAAGACAGACTCAGCGGGCGACGCGTTGCATCTGGCGCAGGTGCTGCGATTGGACGAGATCGTCGCGGTCCGAGTACCGTCCTTAGAGCAGGAGGCCGCGCGAGTTCTGATCCGTGCTCAGGACAACCGTGGCGAGCTGATGGCGGCCCGGCATCGACCATCGAAATTGCCGCTGCGCCACCGGGATCGGCTACGGCCGGCAGGCGTGGACGGGTGCCAGCCGAGAAACTCGGGGGCCCGTGCTGGTCACTCACTCGCACCAACCCCCGCGTATCAGTCTGGCCGCTCGTCGCCAGGGAATTGAGGGTCACCACCGATGCCCGGCGCCTGCGACCAAAAAGAGGAGCGCCCGGAGCTCGACAACTCCGGGCGCTCTTCCCCTGCCGCTTGACAGGAACCGATCAGATATCAGTTGTAGTTTGTGGTGAGGATTTCCGTCACGAAGTCCCAGTACTCGTCGTTATCCACCGTGTAGACAACATCAATCGGGTTCAGGTGCGCTGGCTGACGACCTTCCGTCCACTGCCGAATTACGCCAAGGAACGGACCCGGCTCGTCTGCAAGGGTCATGTAGCGAACAGCAGTTCTGTCAGTGATGCTCGGAATCATCAGCACCGCTGGCGTTACCGCGTCCCAGAACGACTGCACTCGCTGAGGATTCGCCTCCCAAACCGGGTACGCTACGTCCTTGAGCAGCTCAGCCACAGGCGTGTCGGCCGCAACGATCTCATCCATCACGGGCTTTGTGAGCTTCACTGTGTTCGCGATCTCACTCGGGATCAACACCTGCTTCGGGAAGTCAGCATTCAATGCGACGTTAACGGCAGTGGCATCGCTGCCCCAGTTGAACGAGCCCGACCCGTTCGACCCATCTTCCGGCGTCACACCACCCATGTAGTAGATGCCCGCAGTGTTGGCGGCGAAGTTCGGATCGTGCTTAATTGCGAGGGCGGTATTCGTGACGGCACCGATCGACATGATGGTCACCTGACCGGGATACTTCTTCACCTGCTTGGTCATGAATTGCCAAGCGGGCTCGGGCTGAGCCTTGGTCGTAACACCGGCGTGCGTCGCCGGATCATACTGCCCACCCAGCTGCATGCTTGAGTAGTCGACCTCGGAGTTCGGGTCCAGGTCGGCCTTCATGTTGTCGCGAAGGCGGAGGTTCCACATCTCCACGAAATCGCTGTCCTTATACCAACGTCCATCAAGCGGACGGTCCTGTCCGACATAGAGGGGAACGTCAGTCCGCTCCACCTTCTCCAGCATGCTGAGACCCATCTGAGCTTCGACCTCGGTGCGAACGCCGGGAGGAGCCGTGGTGACGCCGAGAAGGTCGATGTAGCCGGCCGCGTCCGCCTGGAGCAGGAACATCAGCGTGTACATGTCGTCCGTGTTGTATCTCAGGTCCGTATCCAGAATGACCTTTGTCGTTGCCGCCGAAGTCACTACGTCGTGATCGGATGCGGCGGCTTCGAGTGTGACGGTGGTCTGGGCACCTGCTTGCGCCGGGGCGGTCCCGGCCAGCAGTGCGGCCAAGGTCACCGCCAAGACGACCGAAATCTTGTGCTTCATTGTGACTCCAATGTCGGGCTTATGTCCCGTCCGCCTTGGTCCTGCGTTCCATTTGTACAGGTGAGACGAGACGTGGTGAGACATGAGAACACCACATCAACCGAAGGTTGACAAGCGGAATTTTTCCCAGTTCAAACGGCTTTTTTGGCGCGTCCGGGCACCCCTCCCCGCAGGCTAGGGGTCACAGCCGCGCTGCCTACTTCACTAAGCCCATCGCGAGCCGGGTGGACGCTTTGTCTCGGTAGTAGTCGATGATCACGGCGAAGACGATTACCGCTCCGGTCACCATCTGGCGCGCGAAGTCACCGACTCCCAGCAGCAAGAGCCCATTGGTGAGCACTCCGAGTAGGCACGCTCCCAAGAACGTGCCGATGAGTGAGCCCTTGCCGCCGAACAGGCTCGTCCCACCGATGATGACCGCGGCGATCGCATTCAACTCGAAACCCTGCCCGATGATCGGGCTGGAGGTGTGCAGGCGAGTCATGTAGATGATTGCGGCCAGCCCTGCCAGCGCGCCCGAAATGCAGAACGCTGCCACCTTGTAGTACGACGTGCGGTGCCCCGCGAGGCGAACGGATTCCTCGTTATTGCCGATCGCAAATAGCATGCGCCCGAAGACCGTCCTGGTCAGCACCAGGTGACCAACTACGATGACCGCGAGGGCGACGAGGAAGACTGCGGGCACGCCGAGGAATGTCGCTGTCCCGAACGCGTTAAAGGAGGCGGGAAAGCCGAAGACAGCTGCGGCGTTTGTCGTCTGCAGCGCGGCTCCACGCGCGATGTTGAGCATGCCGAGTGTGACGATGAAGCTGGGAACCATCCAGCGCACGGAGACGAAGCCGTTTACGAATCCGCAGCCGAGTCCGACCAGCACTGCGGTTGCGATCGCTGCGGTGATTGCTATCGGGTCCGGTAGTCCACTCGTGATGACGAGGCCTGCGACCATCGCACTAAGCGCGAGCACGGATCCAACCGAAAGGTCGATTCCTGCCACCAGAATCACAAACGTCATGCCTGCCGCGAGGATGGTGTTCAGTGTGATCTGCGTCTGGATGTTGGCGATGTTCTGCGGCGTCGCGAAGCTAGGCGCTGAGATCCAGAAGATCGCGATCAGGACAAGCAGCGCGATTCCGATGCCGGTCTCACCGAGTACCCAGCGGAGGACCTTTGTCCCCAATGGCGTCGGCTGCGCGAAGTCTCTTTGTACGCTTGCGGTGGTCATGAGCTTTGCCGGTTTCTCTTTCGATTGCTTGTTTCGGAGGAACCTGCGGCCACAAGGGCGGCCTCTCCGCCCTCCGTGCCGAGGTACCCGCTGTAAGCGTGGGTGAGGATGAGTTCCTGGTCGAATTGTTCGCGGGGAATGTCGGCCACGATCTGACCACGCGAGAACACGAGGATGCGGTGACACATTCCGATCAATTCGCCCAGATCAGACGAGACCATAACGATCGCCTTTTTCCGGCGAGCGAGGTTGGCAAGAAGACCATAGATCTCGTGTCGCGCACCGACATCGATGCCGCGTGTGGGTTCGTCGACGATGAGGACGTCTGAGTCCCTGAAGAGCCACCGCCCAAGCACGACCTTCTGTTGGTTTCCTCCTGAGAGAGTTCCCACCGGCGTGCCGATGGACCCAACCTTGACGCGCATCTGCTTGGCGACATCGGCTGTTCTTTGCCGCTCCGCCCGCCGGCGCAGGAAACCCCTACGGGAGACAGCATCAATATTTGCGAGGCTGATGTTGACGTCGCATCCCATCTGGAGGACAAGGCCCTGTTGCTTGCGATCCTCGGTGGCCAGACTGATCCCGCCGCGAACCGCGTCCTTGGGCGACCGCAGGTGGACCCGGCGGCCTCGCACCGAAACCGTGCCGCCCCTTGACTGATCGGCCCCGAAGATGGCCCGCACTGTCTCCGTGCGACCGGCTCCGACGAGCCCTGCCATGCCGACCACCTCGCCCTCACGGACAACGAAAGACACCGCGGATCCGGTGTCGGCCACCTCAAGTTGATCCACTTCGAGCACGACTGCTCCCGGGTCCACGTCGTCTGGGAAGGGGTGGTCGTCCACAAGCGCCTGGCCGACCATCATGCGTACAAGATCGGCGGTGGTTAGGTCGGCGATCCCTCGAGTGCCAATCGTCTCCCCGTTTCGCAGGACGGTGGCGCGATCGCAGATCTCAAAGATCTCCTCGAGATGGTGCGAGATGTAGATGACGGCGACACCGCGTGCGCGAAGGTCCGCAATCAGTTGAAGGAGACGGCGCTTCTCCGGCACGGTCAGCGTTGCGGTGGGCTCGTCGAACACCACCACTTTGGCTTCAGATGAGAGCGCGCGCGCGATCTCAACGAGCTGCGTCTGAGCGAGGCTGAGACGCTCCATCTTCGTGGTCGGAAGCACGTCGAGCCCCACGAGATCCAACATCTCTCGTGCCGCGCGGTTCAGTTCGCGGTAACTCACCACGCCCGCACGGTTGGGGAGCCCGTCGAGGAACAGATTCTCCGCGACGGTTAGGTTCGGCAGCGCGGACAACTCTTGGTGGACAACTCGGATTCCCGCACGTAGGGCGTCCTGAGGTGTCGCGGGCGTGTAGTCCGCGCCATCCAGCGTCAGTTGTCCGCGATCCGGCGGGTGCACGCCACCGAGGATGCGAACCAGCGTGGATTTGCCCGCGCCGTTCTCACCCACCAGGGCGTGCACCTCGCCACTGCGGACGTCCAAATCCACCCCGTCGAGGGCGACCACGCCGGGATAGCGCTTGGTGACGCCACGAGCTCGGAGCCTGATCTGGTCGTTCATGTCTTGCCTTCTCTACGGACCGGTAATCAGCTCGATGTTGGTCTTCTCCCACTCGGCGACTGTGTCGCCGTTCAGGAGCGCCAACGCAGCATCGATGCCGAAGACAGCCTGCTGAGACCCAAACTGGTCGAGCGTGGCCAGCAGTGAGCCGTCCTGAAGGTAGGGTTCGATCTCGGGGATGTTGTCAAAACCGACCACCTTGATCTCCCCCTTCTTTCCCGCCGACTCCAGGGCGGCCAGTACTCCGAGTGCCATCGAGTCGTTCGCCGCCATGACGCCCTGAATATCGGGGTTGGCGGAGAGGATGTTCGTGAAGACAGTATTGGCCTGCTCGGTCTCCCAGTTCGCTGTGGCCGATGCCACCAGGTCGAGCCCGCCTTCGTCGATCGCGGCCTCGAAACCCTCCTTACGCTGCTCGGCGTTGGCGGCGCCTTGCACCCCCTCGAGGATGACGACCTTCCCGCCTGCGCCCAGCTCGTCAGCGAGGACTTCGCCGACGGTACGTGCGCCCTCAACGTTGTCAGGACCCACGAAGGGGACCTCGATGTCCGCGTCGGCCAGGGCGCTATCGTCGAGCTTCACGTCGATATTGATGATCTCGATGCCCTGATCCGCGGCCTGCTTAAGTGGAGCGACGAGGGCGCGCGAATCGGCAGGTGCGATCACGATCGCATCAACTCCCTGCGCCACCAGGTTGTTCACCGCCTCGACCTGTCCGGTCACGTCCGTCTCGGACTGAATTCCAACCGCCTTGAGCACGAACTCGTCGTTCCCTTCGGCGTATTCCTCGGCGCCAGCCTGCATGTCCTGAAAGTACGGGTTGCCAAGACTCTTCATTACCAGCCCGATGGTGGGCACGTCTCCATCGGAGTCCTGCCCCGTGCCAGCAGTCGTACCGGTGGTCTGCTGGCCGCAGGCACTGAGCGTGGCCACCAGAGTTGCGGCTACTGCCGCGGTTGCAAGCAACTTGCTTCTCATTGTTATCTCCCTTGATGCGCCGCGACTCCTCCGTCGCGGGGGCCTAAATGTGGTCGACATGTTGGTGGTCTAGAAGGGAACGCCCGCGCGGAGGACGACGTTCGCGTAGGGGGTGGTCTCGCCGGTCCGCACGATTACTCGGGCTGTGTGGGCCAACTTTTTTAGGTCAGCGTGCGGACGCCGTTGCAGCGGAATCCCGCTGAGCAGATCACGAACCGAGGTAAGGACTTCGCCGTCGGCTAGCTCGTTGGCAACAACCGCGACCTCCACGACAAGTTCGGAGGCGACCGCCGAGAGGACTCCGGACAGCCGCGGCGAGTTGGCCGCGTAGACCAGGTCGATCACAGTCTCCGCGCCCCGAGGAATTGGTAGCCCTGGATCAGCGATGATGATCTCGTCGCCGTGTCCCATGGCTGCGATCTCCGCGGCGAGCAGCGGATGCCAGATGCCCTGCCTACGCATTGGCCGTACCTCTGCGAGCGCGGAAGAGTTCCACTTCGGCGCGCGCCGGCATCGCGGTCTGCGCTCCTACCCCGGTGGTCGCCAGAGCGCCGGCAGCGGCAGCCCATGCCATCGCCTCGCCGAGCTCGTCTCCTCGCGCGAGCGCAACGGCGAGCACACCGCAGAATGTGTCCCCGGCGCCCGTTGCGTCGATTGCGTCTACCTGAAGCGCCGGCTGGACCAGGGTGCCATCTGCTGTTGCTGCGACAGCACCCTCCTCGCCCAGGGTGATGATCACTGAGTGTGGCCCCGACGCGAGGAGGCTCTCCGCTCGCGCATTCCAAGACTCGCCCTCCGCACCCAAGGTCATGGCCTCCGTCTCGTTGACGATGAGCACGTCGGACATTGCGATGAGGTCGCTCAGCGCCCCTGCTGAGCCAGCCGAGAGGGGCGAGGCGTTGAGCACGATCGTCGAACCCGCCTCAGCAGCTTGGCGGGCGGCGGCCATGGCCGTGGGGAGCGGGATCTCCAGTTGCAGCAAGAGAACATCGACCTGGCGGTGTCCCGTGCGGTGCGACATCAGGTCAGCCGGCACGAGGGATGAGTTGGCACCAGCAGCGACGCTGATAGTGTTCTGTCCCTCGCTGTCGACGACGATCAACGCCACTCCGCTGGGAGAGGATCGATCGACACGGATCCCGGCTGGGCTCAATCCCTGTCGGAGAAGGTCAGAGTGCAATTGCGCTCCGAACGCGTCAGCTCCGATTGCGGCAGTGAGTTCGACGGCGCCGCCGAAACGGCGAGCGGCAACTGCCTGGTTGAAGCCTTTGCCCCCAGGTCGGGCCGCCGTCTCTCGACTGAGGACGGTTTCACCCGGCAGCGGGAGACGGTCAACTTCCACGATGAGGTCGAGATTCATGCTGCCAACGACGGCCACCACCGGGCCAGCATCGTCGCGCTGCTCGGGAACGATGACCATGTCCGACTCGGCTCGGGCTCCCTCGGCCGGACATCCGCACGAACCGCGGACGATCAGCTCGACGTCAAGGGTGTCGATCCGCTGGGGCGAGGGCTCCAGCTCCGTGTGGGTGATCTGGGCTAGGAGCTGCTCGAACGCCCGCCGGGCCAAGTCAGGGACAGGCTGACGGATCGTAGTCAGAGCGGGAAACGTTAGCTCGGAGGCCGCAATGCCATCGAAGGACACCATCGCGACATCCTCGGGGCACTGCAGACCACGACTATGCAGCGCGTGCATAACGCCGATAGCTTGCTCATCGCTCGCGACGAAAATGGCGTCGATGTCAATGACGGCGTCAAGCATCTCGAGCGCCGCATCGTGGGCGGCGAAACTTCCGAACGAAACTTCGCGGAGCAGATCGGCGGTGGGCTGCATTCGAGCGCTTAACAGCGCGTCGCGCCACCCACGGACCCGGTCGGCGGTGTTGCGCAGATCCTGCGGGCCGGAGATGCAGGCGATGCGGCTTCGTCCATGTCGAATCAAGTGCTCAGTGGCCAGGCGGCCGCCCTGTCGATTGTTGGAGACGACCTGGCTGGGTGCGACCCGGTGAGCTCCGAGCAGACGGTCGACGACGACCCACGGAGTGCCCGCCCGGGGGAGCTCGTCGGCAATCGGCACATCATCGTGCGAAGGGATGAGGATCACGCCGTCGACACGGCGGTCCAGCAGCGCGCGTACGTGTCCGGTCTCCTTCTCCACGTCGTCCCCCGCGTTGGCGAGGAACAGGGTGTACCCGTATTCGAACGCCACCTTCTCGATCTCGCGCGCCAGTTCGGCGAAGAAGGGATTGGCGTTGTCGGGTACAACGAGCCCAATCGTCTTGGTCTCACTGGTCCGCAGCGAGACGGCGAGTTGGTTAGGGCGGTATCCGAGTCGCTCTACGGCCGCCAGGACACGCGCCTTCGTCTCTGGAGCTACTCCTCGGGGCCCGTTGTTGAGCACATAGCTCACCACCGCCGGCGAGGTTCCTGCCAGCCGCGCCACATCGCTGCGGGTAACCATTGCGTCTCCATCAACTCGGGTTGCTCAACTTCGTGGATGGAACGGAAACACATCAACCATCGGTTGACAAGACGCGCCGGTAGAGTCCACTTCTGCGAGTCCCTTGCGCATTCTGTATAGCGTCCGATCGCCTAGGTGATCAGACTGCGAACCATGACGTCCGCAACCTCACCTTTCCCTCAGCGAGGAATCCATCCAGTATTAGGTTATACCTCGTTAGTATGACCGCGTCAAGGAACCTGGAGCCCGACGCGCGTTGTTCAGTCCACGTGACTGGCCGCGCGGTTCGCTGGTGCTCGGGGCGCCTGCATCACACGTCCCTTCTTGAACGTGCTCTGGTTGCCCCCTCCCCCAATAGAGGTGTTCGGCGACCGCCTCCGCGGGGAGCCGGTCGATTCGCCGGGAAACCGAGGCGAGCGCGGCGCAACACGGATTGGCTTTGGCGAGGCAGGCACAGGCTGTCGTCGTCGGTCATGATTCTTCGGCACACGCACGGAGATTCGCCGGCCGACGCATGGTCGCCAAGCCGGCTACCTGTTGGGCTCGTTCACGTTGGGCGCATCCCGGGATGAAAGCCGTCCCGACGGCGCGGTCGCCCACCTTGAGGTCCCGTCCGTTGCGCCGGGCTCCTAGAGGAGGCCCAGGCATGCCCGCAGCCGTAAGCGGCGAGGAACGTACGGTTCGAACGGGCCGTGTTGTCGCCTGACTGATCAGCTGCTGCGGCCGCGACTTGACAGCCCGTGCCGGCAGTCTTGTCTAGGCCTTCGTCTACGAGCTAGCGATCGCACTCTGAACTTCCTCCATCGCTTCCTCTCGCCCCCAGTCTCGGCGATCAGCCTTCGTTGCCGGGCAGGCACGACGGGCTGGAGGAGAAGGTCGCCCGGCCGCATATGCGCGACCCTGCAAGAGAGGGTTTCCACACGGTCATATCTGCAAGGTATGATGTCGTACTGTAGACCCAACGAGACAACGTGTCAGTGACGACGACCTGGCTTCAAGTATGAAGAGAGCCGAGCCCAACGCAGCATCATCTGGTGGAATCCTCGAGGGGATGCGCGCGACGTGGCTGGTCGTCGGCCTGGTGATGGTGGTGCTCGTTCAACAGCTCGACAAGTCCATGCTGACGCCGGCGCTTCCCGCGATGTCCGAGGAGCTAGGGGTCGGCCTCGACCAGATCGCATTCGTCTCGACAGCTTTCCTTCTCGTTGGCGCGGTCGGCGGAGTGGCGATCGGCCGTTGGAGCGACTTCATCGGTCGCCGTCGGACGCTGTTTATACAGCTCGTCGTCCTTGCGATTGGGACGGCGCTTTGCTGGCTCGCACCCAATTTCGAGCTACTTCTCCTCGGCCGCGTGATCCAGGGCGTTTGCGGCGGCTCCTTCCAACTATCGGCAATGATCCTCAGCGAGAATCTGGATCGTAAGAGGTTCGCAGCCAGCCTGGGCATACTCACCGCAGTCAACGGAGGAGTGGGCGGATTCGACGGCTACGTCGCTGGCCTCCTGACCCAGGAATGGGGCTTCCGGTCAATCTTCGCTGTGATCTTCGCCACGGCGTTGGTCGCGATCATCTTCGTGCGGTTCACTGTTCCGAAGCAGCCGCCGCCCATCACCACAGGAAGAATGGATTGGACGGGCGCGGGGCTTTTCGCTGTCTTTCTAGTGAGCCTTAATCTGCTTGTCTCCAACGGTGCGAAGCTGGGCTGGCTATCCCCAGCCGCGCTTCTTTCCGCCCTCGTCTGCCTCGCCGGTGCCGCGGCATTCTGGTTCGCGGAGAAGCACGTGAAGACGCCGCTCATCGCCGTCCACCACCTCAAGTCGCGTCAGGTTTGGCCAGCCTTGCTGACGGTGCTCCTGTCGCTTGCAAGCGTCTTCGCAGTCCTCAATTTCACCGTGGTGTTGCTCAGTCAGAACAGCGAGGTCGGGTACGGGTTGGACGCCGCCACGTCTGCCCTCTTGTACCTTGCCCCGCCAGCGCTCATCGGTATGGCAGCGGCACCATTCGCGGGCTGGCTCGCGGGACGGCTGGGCTGGCTGATGGTGCTGCGCGGTGGTCTCGTCCTATCCCTTTCGGCGATGCTAGCGATGAACATCTTCCTTGGAGACAGGATCGTGGTCGCGATCACCATCGCTTTCCTCGGCTTCTCGTACAACGGGCTCTTGCTCACCACGACAAACGCCCTGGGTGTGCTGCAGTCGCCAGTGGAGGCTCCCGGCGCGCTGCCGGGAATGATCGGCGCCGCCTTTGGCATCGGAGCTGGGCTGGGCATCAGCATTATCGCGCCACTCGCGGCTCAGGGAACAATGGCGGGCTTCCATTCGGCTATCTGGGTCTCCATCGGAATCGGCGTACTCGCGCTAGCCATCGCTTTCCTCATCGACCCTTCCAAGAAGATGCTGGGGGCTGAGCCCATCGACGCGGCAACGAGCCCGCGTGACTTGACCGGGTGAAGTATGGCTCACTGTGCGGAAGTCGGCGCCACGCTCTCGCGCAACGCGGACGAAGCGCATCCGATGTCATACCTGCTAGGTACGATTACAGGCGTGACGACCGATCCGAGAAAGAGAACGACATGACGACCATGGATACCTTCCTGCGCGAACGGCTATTGGTTGCTCCCGGAACGGCGATCCGGGTTGCGGTCTACTCGCGTCTTGCCGACGGGATCCGCACCGGGGTCTTGCCGTTGGGAGCGCTGCTCCCCCGCGAGACCGAGCTCGCCGCTCAGCTACGCGTGAGCCGGACACCCGTGCGTGAAGCGCTAATTCTGCTCGAGGAGGACGGACTCATTCGAACGAAGCGGGGCGTTGGCCGATTCGTCGCGGACGCCCTGCCACGTTCGGGCCTCGAGGTGTTCCGGCCCTTCGACGACCTCCTGGCTGAGAGCGGGGGGGATGTTGAGACAGAGCAGCTTCGTTTTGATATCAAGCCCACGACGGATTTCATCTCGAACAAGCTGACTCTCGATTCGGCCGCCAACACATGGTTCCGGGAATGTATCATCCACCTGAATGGTGATCCCGTCGCCCTGATCCATGAGCATCTCCCAGCTGGCAAGTACCTCGATGACGTGCATCCCGAGATCGGAGAAGTGCTCCTTGAGCTCAGCCGTGAAAGGCGGTCACTACTCGCCGGCCTAATCGAACGACTGGGTCCGGTCTTCCACTCCGGGTCTTGCCAGATAACCGCCAGCCTTGCGGGTGAGTCCCGTGCCACGCTGCTTGGTATTGACGACGCCGATCCGGTTCTTGTGCTTACCCAAACCGCTGAATATAGGGACAGGCCTGTCTATCTCGCCAAGTGCATCGTCAGTGGGCAAGTAAATCACCTAATGATCGTTCAATCCTCGGCGCTCCCCTCCTGAATGTCACTACGCGTTTCGAACTTCAACAAGGAAGAACACGGTCAGCGGGGCAGATGAGTAGGCCGACGACGGCTCGTCGTGACCTGTCCGTGGGGTCGAAAGCGGCCGGAGCGGCGCGATCTGGCGCGCGCGGGCCGGACTGGCCTCGAGAGTGCACCGTCCGTGCGATCTTGCTCGCAGGCATCGCTCGGGTCGGGGAGGCCCATAGGGTGGAGACGCAACCTGGGAGGGGACCACACATTGGGCACGGTTGAACCGTATTCGAGCGCGGCCGGCAAGAGATACCGAGTGCGCTATCGGAAGCCTGATCATTCGCAGACCACGAAGCGTGGGTTCACGACGAAGAAGGAGGCCGAGCTGTTTCTGGCCAGCGTCGAGCTGGGCAAGGCAGCCGGGACCTTCATCGATCCCTCGAGCGCTCGTGTCACCATTGCGGCCCTCGGCACCGCGTGGCTGAAGTCGCAGACTCACCTGAAGCCATCATCGACCGCCGTCGTAGAGTCTGCCTGGCGGCTACATGTCGAGCCAACCTGGGGGCGCATTGCTGTGGCGGACATCCGCCACAGCAATGTGCAGAACTGGGTCGCGCGGCTGAGTTCCGGCGAGCCGGGACGATCGAAGCCGAAGTCGCCCGCACTTGTGCACCGGTGCTACGGCGTTCTCGCCGGCATCCTCGACACTGCGGTGAAGGATCGGCGCATCCCGTCGAATCCCGCGCGCGGCGTGGGACTACCTCGAAAGGTGAGCAAGGAGCACGTGTACCTGACGCACCTCGAAGTCGACCGTCTCGCGGGTGCCTCTGGCGTCCACGCACCACTCATTCGCCTCCTCGCCTACACCGGGCTTCGCTGGGGCGAGGTCAGTGGCCTCCGTGTAGGGGACGTGGATCTCCGCCGCCGGCGGCTTGCCATAAGTGTTAACGCGGTTCGCGTCGGCGGTCAGGTCGTCGTCGGCACTCCCAAGACGCACAAGCGGCGCGTCGTGCCCTTCCCAGCGTTCCTCACCGAGCCGCTCGCCGAACGTTGCGCGAACCGAGAGGACGCTGTCCTGGTCTTCCCTGACAAGTACGGGAACCACCTCACCACGCCCACGGTTCGGGAGAACTCGTGGTTCGATCGAGCGCTCGTGGCCGCCGAGTTGAAGACGATGACCATTCACGATCTCAGGCATACGGCCGCGAGTCTGGCGGTCTCGTCTGGCGCCAACGTGAAGGCGGTGCAGCGAATGCTGGGGCACGCCTCGGCAGCGATGACGCTCGACACCTACTCGGATCTCTTCGACGACGATCTGGACGCCGTCGCAGTCCGACTGGATGAGGCGGCGTCACGCGCCCTCAGCGCGCTCAACTGACGTGCTCGCGGGCCGCGAAGTCAGGCATCGTCGATCACATCCGCTCACCTGAATCACATTCGATCAGGCTCAGATGTGGTCAGGATGTGGTCACGCGACTCGCGACGAGCGGCTTATGATCGGCCGGAACGGCCTGAGATCCGCGAGATTCTGCTGTTGTAGCGAGGGCGGGACTCGAACCCGCGACACCACGATTATGAGCCGTGTGCTCTAACCACCTGAGCTACCCCGCCGCGAGGCTTCTCCGGAAACCGGAGGAACCAGAGCCCCGAGTCAGGATTGAACTGACGACCCCTTCCTTACCATGGAAGTGCTCTACCACTGAGCTATCGGGGCAGGTGCCGCTGTCGCGGCAACCACACGAGAATATCACCTCGCAGCGCGTGCGTTAAATCGGCGGCCGGGGCTTCGATCAGAGGCTCGACGGCACGCCCGACGTGTATGCGGCGCCCGCGAAGACGGCCACGAAGAAGAGCACGTAGAGCACGATGCCGATCAGCATTCCGATGCCCAGGACGTAGCCGAAGATGAGGCCCGTCAGCGCGGCGCCGGCGCCCTGCTCGCCGGTGCGACGGATCTGCGAGCGGGCGATGTGGCCGCACACGATCGCGGCGACCGAGCTGAGCGGGCCGAGGAGCAGCGCGCCGAGCCCGAGCCCGAACGCGACCCACGCCAGCACGTTCTGCGGGGCGGTGACGGGTGGAACCCAGGGGGCGGGCGCGGCGGGATACCCGGATCCGGCCGCCGGGGCGCCGTAAACGCCATAGGTCGGCGCGCCGTATGCAGAGACGGCAGAGGCGGATGCCACGGGGCCGGGCGCCGCCGGGCCGGTCGCCACTGGGGCGGATGCCACGGGGCCGGGCGCCGCAGGCGCCACGAGCGGCGCCGTGCCGTACGGCAGCGTCGGAGCCTCGGGCTGCGCCACGGGCGGGGCCGGAGGCGCGGGCGGGAGGGGCGGGGGCGTCTGGGCGCTCATGGCGGGGCTGCTCCGGTTCGGGTGCGGGGAGGTGGGTCCGGCCGCCATGCTATCGCCCGAGCGACCGCGGATCGAGGCATCCGTCGCCGCGAGCGGGAACGCACTCGTCGACCGACGACAGGACTTCAGGGACCGCACGGAGGCGACCGAGCCGGCACCCCGGTACGCAGGAAGCGGAACATCGACCATGCCGTGATTGCGGACCGGGGATCCGTTGCGGGAGCATGGCGAGGGAACCGGCAGTGCACCATGGCGAGCACGGGACACGACGCGCGGCCGCCCGGGGGGAGGATCCCGGGTCGGTTGATCTCCCGCCTGCTCGCCGGCCGCGTGTTCGTCGTCGCGCCCGTCGGCGCGGGCAAGTCCACGCTCCTCGCGCGGCTCGAATCCGAACTCGGCGGCACCGCGGTCGTCCCCGTCGACGCCACCTTCGGCGACCCCGGGCGACTGCGGGCGGCGATCGCGGATGCCTCGGCCGACGGCGCGACGACCATTGCGCTCGACGACGTCGAGTCCGTGCTCGGCACGCCCGCCGAGCCGCTGCTCGCGAGCCTGGTCGGCAGTCGAGAACGGATGCCGCGGCTCGTGCTCGCCTCACGGGTGCCATTGCCACCGATGATTGTCCATGCGGCGGCCGACCGGACCGCGACGATCACCGCGCCCGAGCTCGCATTGCGCATCGACGAGGTCGCGGTGCGGTTCGCCGAGGTCGTCGGCCGGCCGCTCGGTCTCGGCTGCGCGTCGCGGGTCGTCCGCGAGACGGCGGGCTGGCCCGCACTCGTCGAGTTGCTGGCGCAGCGCGCCCGCCGGGTCGACCCCGACGCCCTCGAGGCGATGGTCGAGTCCGACCTGGCGACCGACTTCGCCGCCGGAACCCTCGAGGCCGCGATCGAGGCGCTGCCGCTGGATCTGCAACGATCCCTCGAGGAGGTCGGCCCGCTGCCGCGGCTCGAGTTCGCCGCGTGCGCGCGGGTGCTCGGGGCATCCGCCGCCGGCCGACTGCTCAGTGCGATGGAGGCGGGGGCCGTCATGCACGAGGTCGTCCTCGGCCGTCGCATCCTGCCGCCGGTGTTCCGGCGCCACCTCGCGGCGTGCCGCGCGCTCGCGGCCGGCGCCGTTGCCGACACCGACGTCGACGCTCGGGCGGCGATGGTGATCCCGCCGTCCGCCGCCGCTGCGGTGACCCGGACGGCACCCGCGGCGCCCACCGCCCCCGCCGACGCCGCACCCGCACCGCCGCGCTCGCCGGCGCCCGTCGGCGACCCGTTCGACGCGGCCCTCGCGCGCCTGCGCCGCGGCGACGTCGTCGGGGCGATCCCGTTCCTCCGCCGCATCGTCGACGGCGGCGACCCGTCGCAGGCGCGCGCGGCGCGCCTCGCGCTGCTCGTCATCCGCGAGCCGATCGCCCCGAGCGACCAGACGCTCGACGCGCTGGCGGCGCTCGAACGCGAGTGCGTCGAGTCGGCGGACCCGCGGCTGGCGCGCCTCTGCCAGGGAGCGATCGCGGCGATCGCGGGCCTGCCGCACGCCGCGGTGCGCTCGGTCGTCGCGTCGGCCGACGCAGATCGGGACGCGCTGGCCGCGGCGGCGGTCTCGGGCATCGACCTCGTCGTGCGGATCCGCCGCGGGCAGGCGACGAGCGCCGACACGTCGGCCGTCGCCGACCGGTTCGACCGGCTCGGCCACGCGGATGTCGCGGCCTGGGCGAGGTCGTGCGGCGCGCTCGCCGCAGCGGCATCGGGTTCGACGCACACGCGCGAGCTCATCGTCGAGGCCGACGGGTGCGTGCGGGCGTCCGGAGTCGAGGGTGCCCACGCGCTGCTCGAGATCGCGCAGGCCCTGGCACCCGAACGAGCGAGCGCGTCTGCGGGCACGCGTGCCGCGTGGCGCCGTCGCGCGCTCGACACCGGGTTGCCCCGACTGCCCTCGCTCGTCGCCGACGCCGTCGCGCGGCAGCCGCACCCCGCCGACGGTGGATGGGGCGGGGCCACCGGTTCGCGCCTTCCGCGCCTGACGGTGCAGTGCTTCGGGGGCTTCCACCTGCGCGCCGACGGCGCCGAGATCGACCTCCGGCGGGTGCGACCGCAGGCCCGCGCCCTCCTCCGGATGCTCGCGCTCAACTCGGGCGCCCCCGTCCACCGCGAGCTCATCGCCGACATCCTCTGGGGCGACCTCGGCACCGACTCGGCGGTGCACGCGCTGCACGTGAGCGTGTCGAGCCTGCGGCGCGCACTCCCCCGCCCGCGCGCCGACGAGGACAGCTCGATCGTCGAACGCGTCGGCGAGGCGTACCGGCTCGGCATCGTCGATCGTCGCGACTGCGACCTCGCCGACTTCGACGACCACCTCGCGGATGCCGCGGCGGCCAAGCGTCGACGCGATGCGGAGTCGACGGCGCACGACCTCCGGGCCGCGCTCGACCGGTACACGGGCGACGTACTCCCCGAGGACGGCCCGGCCGAGTGGGTGACCGGCGCTCGGGAGCGCTACCGGCTGCGCGCGTCCGAGGCCGCGGCCTCGCTCGCACACCTCGAACTCCGCCTGGGCTCCGCGCGCGCCGCGGTCGAGACGGCGACCAGGGCGGTCGAGATCAACCCGTGGCTCGACGAGGCGTGGCGCACGCTCGTCGAGGTGCAGCGCCGCTCCGGCGACGTGCTCGCCGCCGAACGCGCGGCCGAGGGGTATCGCCGCATGCGGGTCGAGCTGGGGGTCGACTGAGCGGGCCGGCAGGGGCAAGGCCGGCGGCGCGGCATCCGCTCGACGGGTTCGCCCCACAGCCCGGCCGACAGCCCGGCCGGCGGCTCAGCCCGCGACCACCACGGTCAGCTCGACGGGCAGGTGCGCCGGCACCACGGCCGCCGCGACCCGCTCGAGGCGCCGCTCGAGTTCGGCCCGGTCGCCCTTCGGCACCGTGATCGTGATCGCGAGGCGCAATTCGTCGGAGCCCGGCAGCGGAGCCCCCGGCGTGGGCGACCACGCCGTCGCCCCCGACTCCTCGAGCTCGACCTCGGCGTCGGGCCCGGCCGCCAGCCGCAGCGCCCCGCGGATACCGTCGGGCGTCCCCGCGCGACGGTGCAACGCCGCGGCCCCGGCGACGATCGAGCGCCGCTGCTCCTCCGACCACGCGTCGTCGAGCGCGACGTCGACCCACCCCGCGAGCCAGTCGAGGAAGTCGGCGGGGGCGTACTCCGGCCGGACGTAGGAGTCCAGGCTGTCGAGCACCGCGTAGACCGGCGCGATCGAGTCGTCGAACGCGCGGATCCACTGCATGAGGAACTGGTCCTCCTGCAGGATCCCCGGCAGCCGCGAACCGATCGGCACCGGGTTCGCCAGCGGCTGCCGGTTGATGCGATCGTGCACGATTCCGCGCATGGTCACACCCCCGACGTCACCCGGATGCTGTGCCCGAAGCCGTGCACGAGCGAGGTCGGTCCGAGGATGATCCGCTGCACCGGCTCGCCGCGCTCGCCCGTGACCGGGTCCGCCTCGAAGAGCAGCACCTCCTCGACCAGCTCCGCACCGGGCAGGGACTGCAGAACCGCGTACACCTCGCCCGCGAGCACCGGGCGACCGAACGGCCATCCGTTGCCGTCGTTGCCGCCCCGGATCGGGTCGAAGTGCCGGTACAGCGTCGCGAGCGCCTCGGCCTGCAGCCGCTTGACGGCCACCCTGGGCCGCGCGACCATCTGCGCCGCCACGATCACACCGCGGTACTCGGGCGGCTCGATGACGAGGCGCGTGCCGGCGATCCGCCGCATCTCGAGGTCGTCGGAGATCGCCTCGAGCAGCTCCGGGCCGGGCTGGAGGTCGGCGTAGTCGATCCGCCCGTCCGGGCCGACCGCGACGGTGGGCACGACGAGGAGCCGGACCCCGGCGCCGCCGCCGTCGTCGACCGGGAACGCCTGCGTCCGGCCGACGCCCGGCGCAGCGCGCTTGGCGAGCTGCTCGAAGTCGCCGAGCGTCACCGCGCGGTCGCGCGTCCGCAGCACGAGCGGGCCGCGCACCTTCGCCTCGTCGATGGTCTCGGCGTCGGTGCCGTCGTGCGCCGCCTTCCGGTTCACCGCCCCCTTCACGAACGGCACCGTCGAACGGAGCACCGACAGGCTGCCCGCCGAGACGTTCCCGTCGCGGCCTCCTCCGACGCGATACCGCGGCACGCGCAGGGGCGCGCCCTTCGGCGGCACCGCGCCGTAGCGGCGGAGGCTCCCGTCGGGCTCGCGCACCGCGGGCGGGAACGACACCGTGCCCGTCGAACGATCGACGACGACGTGCCGGTCGGTCTCGCCGGACCCGGCGAACGAGTCGACCTCGGCCCACTCCTGCCATCCGCTCCCCGAGCCGACCTCGACGACGAACGCGTCGCCGTCGTCGACGACGGGCCGCTTCTCGAGCGAGAACGCCTGCCCGGGCACGCCCTCGGAGAGTCCGAGGATCTCCTCGTCGATCGTCCGTGCGTGCAGCGCGACGGCGACGCCGCCGACCGTGTCAGCCGACGCCTCGCGCACGAGCGGCGGTTGCTTGTACTTCGGTACGCCTTCCTCGCGTTCGACGATGCGGCACCTGATCCATCCGGCGTTCTCGTCGCCGATGACGGATGCCACGTGGTCGCGGCCGACGATCACCCGCACCTCGCCGGCCTGGTTGAGGCCCCCCGTGTGATCCACGACGAGGTCGCAGGCCGACCATCCGGAGCCGTTCCACGACTCCCACACGATCGGCGGATCGAGCGGATCGACGCCGACGCCGCGGACGGCGCAGTCGAGCCGGATGGCGATCGCGAGACCCGGGGCCGGCTGGTCGAGGCCGATCAGGAGCTCGTCGCCGATCTTCGGCGGCGTCGAGAAGGCCTCGATCGGGTCCGAACGGAGCCGCGGCCCGCGGATCGTCGTCGCGTCGCCCGATCGGGTGCCCACGTGCGCGAGCTTCCGCGGCGGGATCTGCAGCTCGTCGGTGGTCTGGAACACCACGGACTCGGTCTGCTCGTTCCGGGGCGTGCCGACCTCGGTGCGCGCCGGCACCACGACGGTGTCGGTGCGCGGCGCCGCGAGCCACATGACGACGTCGGCAGTGGCGGGGGTCGGCGGGTAGAGCGAGGTCCCGATCAGGTCGAGGAAGGCGACGTAGAGCTTGTCGGGCACGCGGTTGAGGCGGTAGAAGAGCTCGTCGGTCATGTAGGCGAACGCCTCGATCAGCGTGACACCGGGATCCGAGACGTTGTGGTCCGACCAGTCGGGGCAGCGCAGCGCGACGAGCCGTTTCGCGTCGTCGACGAGGTCCTGGAACCGTCGGTCGTCGAGGTTGGGTGCTGGCAGGCTCATGATGTCGCCTCCGATGCGCGCTCGGGAATCACGTAGAACGGGAAGACGAGGTTGCGCGGGTCGTTCGAACCGCGGATGGAGTAGCCGATGTCGATCAGGAGCAGGCCCTCGTCGGCGCGCACGAACGACACCGCCACGCGCGTGACGTCGATCCGGGGCTCCCACTGGCGCAGTGCCGTGCGCACGGCATCGCCCACCGCGCCGGCCGTCGCGGCATCCGCCGGTGCGAACGCGTACTCGTGCACGGCGCACCCGAACTCCGGCCGCATGGGCCGCTCGCCGGGCGAGGTCGCGAGGATCAGGCGGATGCTCTCCTCGATCTCGCGGTCGCCCGACGAGAGGGCGATGCGCCCGCCCGTGTCGGCATGGACGGGGTACGACCATCCCCGTCCGACGAACTCCTGCGACATCCCGACCTCCGACTGGCACTCAGTTGATCTTCACGAGGCTGCCCGACACGACCGTCGACCCCGACGACGACAGCTGCGCGGACGCCTTGCCCGTGAGCGAGACCTTCGCGCCGCTGAGGTCGAGCGAGGTCGCACCCTCGATCGTGACCTTGGGCCCCGACAGCTTCAGCTCCGACTTCGCCGCGACCTCGACCTTGGTTCCCGAGACCGACACGTCGCCGGTCGCGGTGACCGTCGCGTCGCGTTCGGCGGTGACCTCGACAGGTCCGGCGGCGATGATGCGGATGCCCTTCTCGGCGGTCTGGGTGAGGGTCACGTGCTGGCTGCCCTCGTTGGTCGACACCCGGACGAACTCCTCGCCCGCGCGCTCGACGAACTCGAGCACCATGCCCGTACGCGACGTGAAGCTGCGCCGGACCACCGAACCCGACTCGACGGCGGGCGCCCAGCCGCCATGCGGCGCGTCGAGGCCGTTGTAGAGCCCGCCGAGCACCACCGGCCGGTCGAACGAGCCCGCCTCGAACGCCACGAGCACCTCGTCGCCGACTTCCGGCAGCACCATCGAGCCCCGCTCGCCGCCGGCACCGACCTGCACGACCCGGGCCCATCCGCTCACGTAGTCGTCCGAGAGGATCGGAAAGGTCAGCTTGACCCGACCCTCCTCCTCCGCCCCGCCGCCCTGGACGTCGCTGACGAGTGCGCTGACGACGCCCGTCATCGTGGCGGCCGAGCCCCGATCCGGCCTCGTGCCCGCCCCGAGGAGCGAGCGGTCCGACGCGTCGCTCACGGTGAACGAGGTCGTGTAGCCCTGCTCGGCGGTGAACTCGTGCCGCGACTCGGTCACGACGTACCGCCCGTCGAACGGCGCCCCGAAGCCCTGCAGCCGCACCGCCGTGCCCGAGCGGATCCCGGGGTTGCCGAGGATCTGCGCCTCGATCTCCGCGAACCCGCCGGCGATGCGCGCCGAGAGCGACGTCGCGAGCCGGTCCTGCGGCTGCTGCGAACCCGTGCCCGCCCCGCTCACGTACGGGGGGCTCGAGAACACGTTCGCCACCTTCACCGGGTCGAGCGTGGGCAGCTCGGCCGACTCGGTCTTCGCCGGTGCGGTCGACACGACCTTCTCCTTCGCCGCGACGTCCCAGCCGCGGACCTCGACCTCCGGCACCTGCTCCGCGCTCGTGATCGTCGAATGCAGGTACACGATGTTGCGCCCGTGCTCGATGACGATCGGGTCGTCGACCGCCGTGGCCGATCCGCCCGACGCGGATGACGCGGTCGTCGGGGGCCCGAAGTCGAGACGCCCCTCGGTGACGGCGAACACGCAGCCCGAGTCATCCGCCAGTCGCTTCAGGAACACCCAGTCGCTGACGTTGTCCTGCGTGGTGTGCGCCCGCACCGTCGGCGGGCCCGAGATCGTCCCGGCCGTCAGGCCGGCCCGCTCGGCGACCTTGCGCACGATGTCGGCCGTCGACATGTCGACGTACGCGGCGATCCGCCGCCCGCGGAACAGCCGGTGCGAGGCGTCGAGCCCGCGGACCCTCGTGCGGAGCTCGCCGGCCAGGTCCTCGCGGTCGAGCGCGGTCACCTCGCCCTCGAGGAGCTTCCGCTGCCCGTCCGCGCCGTTCTGCGACACGTCGATCACGACCTTCGCCCCGATCTCGAAGCCGGCCTGCGACAGCACGGTCCCGGCGGAGTCCAGGAACTCCAGTTCGAACGAATCGGGCAGGTTCGCGGCATCCGTCACCCGACTGCGCTCGAGCACCGCCGAGACCTCGGTCGGCAACGGCGACCCGGCCACCGAGACGAGGATGAGGCTCGTGTAGGCGTCAACGGACGAGGGCACGGGCGATCTCCTTCCTCGCGATCATGCGGCCGTCCGCGTGCGTGAGCTCCTCGAGCGTCGGGATCAGCACGGTGACGCCCGGCCGGAGCCGGAGCGGATCATCGATCCCGTTGACCTCGGCGAGTTCGCGCCAGCGGGCGGGATCGCCGTACTCGGCGTACGCGATCGCCGCGAGCGAGTCGCCCGCGCGCACGACGTGGGAGTGCCGCGGCAGCAGGCCGCCCGAGGTCGGGTTCTGCTTCGACGGCTCGTTCGCGAGCTCCTCGAGCGCGACCGTGCACACGGCGCGGAGCGGCGTGCCGTCGGGCGAGAACAGCGTGTACTTGGCCGAGACGCTCTTGATGTACCCGACGAAGCCCGTGAGCACGCCCCAGCGGAACTTCACCCACGGCGCCGACGGGCGGTTGCCGTCGACGGACGCGCTCGTGGGCGTGCAGGCCTCGAACAGCGCCTCGACCCGCTTGACCACGCTGCCGTCGCGCTGCCGCGTCTCGTCGAAGTACATCTCGACGCTCATCTTCTGCGGGTCGGGCCCCTGGTAGGTCGTCGGCGGCGCCGAGGCCGACTTCTTCTGGCTCTTGCTCTCCCACTTCGCCGATTTGGCGACCGTCAGCTCCTTCGGGTTGAGCTGGAAGTCGATGGTCGTGATCTTCGCGCCGACCTTGCCGGGCTTCTGGCCGGGCTCGTGCACGTCGATGGCGGCGTGCACGAGGTTCGTCGTGTCGGATGCGGTGGTCGTGATCGGCATGTCGGCGCCTTCAGTACGTCGAGCCCGTGCGGACGAAGCCGTTGTGGGCGATCTCGAGGGTCTCGGTGAGCACCTTGGGCTGGTCGGGGTTCAGGGCCGGGCCCGTCCACCGCACGGGGATCACGTCGTGCAGGTCGTAGGCGGCGACCGGCTTGTTGTCGGCGCTGCGGATCTCGATGCGCCCCGTGCCGCGCGACGGCGCGCTCACCGCCGAGACGACCCAGTTCACGACCGCGTCGGCCGTGTCCTTGCTGACGGGCCGTGAGAGCTTGATGTTCGGGTACTTCAGGCGGGTCGGGAACTGCCAGATGAACCCGTTGGCGCCGCCCTCCTCCCGCGTCTCGAGCACGACCTCGACGCCCAGGCCGTCGCAGGTGGAGAACTCCCCCAGGTCGTGCTCGTCGAGGTGCACGAGGTAGTGCACGCCGACGGCGATCTCGGTGTCGGTGAGCATGTCGCCTCCTTCGTTCAGGTCACGTCGACGCGTCGGCGTCGACCGTCAGATCCCATCGATGCGGATGCCTCGGCGCTCGCGATCGAGCAGGAGCTCCGCCTTGATGCGCCGGACCAGCGGTCCGTACAGCCGCCGCACGAGCTGTTCCACCTCTCCCGGCCCGGTCGCCCCTGCGCCGAGTGCCGCTCCGGCGGCGGCCGCGGCACCGCCGAGCGCCGACGCGGCGGCCCCGCCCGCCTCGCCGGCCGCCTGCTCGGCGCGCTCGCGGAGCTCGGATGCGCTCGGGACCGCCTCGCGGGCCGTCGCGATCGCGCCCGACGCGGCCTGCTCGGCACGCGACCTCGCGTCGCCCGCGGCCTCGGAGAGGTCGGACACGTCGGGCAGGTCGGGCATGTCGGGCACGCGTCGGCGGAGCGTCGAGAGGTCGGGGAGGTCGCTCGCGCT
Source organism: Agromyces bracchium (assembly GCF_009709675.1). Lineage (GTDB taxonomy): Bacteria > Actinomycetota > Actinomycetes > Actinomycetales > Microbacteriaceae > Agromyces > Agromyces bracchium. The sequence continues at coordinate 27,385 of NZ_WMLB01000027.1, forward strand.
CGGCATCGACGGCAGGCCGAAGCGCTGCACCGCGAGCGACCCGCGGGGCGCTGACGTCGCGGGCGCGGATCCGGTGCGACGCGCGGCGCCCGCGGCGGATCGCTGTGCCGTGACATCCGTCGCCGTGGCCCAGGCGGCGGATGCCTCGGCGCGGGCGGACCCGTACGACTCGGCCGTCGGAAGCGGCACGGACGGACCCGCATCGCCGGTCGCGCCCGCGCCGGGGTGAGGCGTCGATCGGGCTCCGTCGAACGCTTCGGCGGGGCCGGGCACGCGGTTCGTGCGAGCGCCCGGTGCCTCGCCGGGCTGGAGGTCGCGTTGCACGTGCGCCGAAGGTCCTGCGTCCGGTGCGATCACGCGCGCCGCGACGACGCGTGATGACGCCGCAGGGCCGCGCGTCGATGCGCCCAGCGCCGGCACGATGCGCCGCGCCGGGGTGAGCGAGGTCATCGCGAGGGGCGCGTGCTGCGCGTCGCCTGCGTCGGCGAGGGCGTCGAGCCGGGTGCGTCGCTGCACGAACGCGGTGTCGCCGCGGCGTGTGCCCGAGATGCCGGTCAGCGGGGGCCCCGGAACCTCGGCGGCCCGGGCGACCGTCGGCGCATGCGATGGTGCGCCGGGCGTCGAAGAGACCCCATCGGCTGCCCGCGGTCCCGTGGCGACGGTCAGGTCCGCACTGGAAGGCGGTTCCATCGGAAGGTCCGACGGTGTCGGGACCGGGCCGCCCGCAGCGAGGTCGCGGTCGGCGAGGATCGGCGCGTCCGCGTTCGCCGCGTCTCGGCCGAGCGGCGCCCCCTCAAGCGCTGCGTCGTCGGATGCGGGCAAGCCGGGTCCGGCATCGACCGCCTCGTCCGGATCGTGCGGATGCTCCGGCGCGGCGATTGGCTCGAGCGCCGCCGACGGTCGGTCCGCGTCGTCGGGGCCGGCCCCGGCGCCGAGCACGTCGGCCATCGAGCGGAGGTCGCTCGACTCGGCGAGGCGCTGGACCGCGGAAGGGGCGAGCGGCGCGCCCAGGCCCGGCCGGCGCGGCTCAGGCGGCGGTACCGGTGCCACCGTCGGCGAGGCGGTCGGCGGCAGCGACGGTCGATCGATGGACCGGGACGCGATGGTCGGAGCCGCGCGCTCGCCCGACCTCTCGCCCGACCCGATCGCCTCGTCGGTATGGCCCGGCGGCCGATCGCCGGCGGCGTGGTCGTGCGCGGAGTGCTCGTCGGCGGAGTGCTGGTGGGCGGCGGGGAGGTGGCCGGCCTGGTCGTTGCTCGCGGCGGTCGCGCGCTGCACGGGGAGGTCGACCGCACCGTGGCCGGCCGCGCCGGCTCCCCGCGGGGAGGATCCCGTCACCGGCAGGCTGTCGCCGCGAGCGCCGCGGTCGAGATCCGCGGCGCTGGCCGCCCCGGTCGCGCCGTGATCCGCGCCCGACCCCGCGCCGAGCGTCGGGGCATCGATCGCCGGTTCCGCCGCGGGCGGCGGTTCCGGCTCCGCCGACGCAACCGCCGCGCTCGTCGCGAGCGCATCCGACCGGGCGATCGGGCCCGCGAAGCCCGTCGCTTCCGCGGCATCCGTCACCGCCGCGGCATCCGTGGCCCCTGTGACCTCCGTCGCAGCCGCGGCATCCGTCGCCTCCGCGACATCCGCCACCGGCGTCTCACCCACGGCGGCGCGCTGGACGCCGACCGCGGGAACCGGCTGACGACCCGACCCCGCGCCGCCGGCCGGTCGCGCCGGCCGCAACGGCAGGTCGACCGCCGTCGCGCGCTGGATCGGCACGCCGAGCGCCGCGTCGTCGACGGCGACGGTTCCGGCGGGCGCGCGACCGTCGACGAGGTGTCCCATCGTGCCGAGCGACGACGGCACGACCCTCGTCGGCAGCCCATCGACGAACCCCGTCCGCAACGTCGCGGGCGGGGAGCCGCCGACCTCACGCTGCAGCGGCGGCAGGAAGGCCCAGCCGGCCGGGGCCGGAGCCGGAGCCGAGACAGGGGCATCCGACGTGCGCGCGGGGCCCGAGGCATCCGTCATCGCCGGGTCGGCCGCAGCCGTGCCCGCGCGTCCGGTTCGCTGCCACGGCCACCGCACCGCTCAACCGCCCTCGTTCAGCCGGGTGTTGATCGCCGCGATCTCCTGCACGTAGCGCTTTCGCGACGCGTGCTCCATGTCGAGGATGTCGTCGAGCGACCAGTGGAAGTGATAGGCGACGTACGCGACCTCCTCATGGATGCGGTCGGCCGGGTACGTCATGATTCCCCCAGGCGCCCACCCGCGAGGTCGGCCGTGAACCGGTGCGAGCACTCGGGGCAGGTCACGGCGATCCGGGTGTGCCCCTCGGCGTTGATGCGCCGGTAGAAGTCCTGCAGGAACGCGACATCCGACGCGAACATGTTCTCGATCACCGAGCCGTCGACCGACGGCAGGGTGCCGAGCGAGGTGATCACGCGGCCGAGGAGCACCACCGTCGTGAACGCGGCATTCTCCTGCACGCGGGCGTCGTACAGCGGCAGCAACTCGTCGCGCGCCGTGGCGAGGCGCATGACCCCGCGTCGGTGCACCGTGCCGTCCTGGCCGACGTAGCCGCGCGGGAGCTCGAACGCGAACTCGGTGCGCATGACGCCGTCGTCGGCCGCCCCGAGGCCCTGAGCGCCCGGCGACTCCGGCGCATCCTCGGTGCCGGATGCCGCCGTGCTCGGCATCGTCGCGATGACCCGCTGCATCAGGTCACCTCGGACTCGTCGAAGCAGACGGTGAACTTCTCGGTCGCCTGCTCGGTCGCGCCCGCCTTCAGCGAGTTGATCTCCACCGAGCGAACCCAGCAGTTGCGGAACTCGTACTTCTTGAGGGTGCCGCCCTGGTAGTCGAGCAGTTCGACCGAGGCGTTCTTGCGCGCGCCGGCGACGTCGCCGTTCATGACGACCTTCAGCCAGTCGCTGATCGTCTTGGACTCGGTGAGGCCGCGGGTGACCGTGAACTCCCCCGTCTTCGCGCGACCGATGAGCTGGCGGGCCACGTACTTGCCGTCGGCGAGCTGCTGCTTCAGCTCGATCTTGTCGACCTCGTTCTTGAGGCCGGTGACCTCGGTGACCTTCGGGATCTCGATGCCGTCGATGGTGACCTTGAAGGCGTAGGCCGGTGAGGAGTCGAAGGAATCGGCGAGTGCCATGGCGTGCTCCTGGGTTCGGTTCGGTCGGATGGTGGTCCGGGTGGGATGGTGGTCCTGGTCGCTCCCGCGGTCACTCGGTCACGAGGCTCGTGCCGCCCGAGAACTGCGACAGCTGGAAGACGACGAACTCCGCCGGCTTCACGGGCGCGACGCCGATCTGGCAGACGACCTGTCCCGAGTCGATGACGTCGGCGGGGTTGGTCTCGTCGTCGCACTTGACGAAGAACGCCTCGTCGGGCGTGCGACCGAAGAGCGCGCCCTTGCGCCACTCGCCGATCAGGAACGCCGAGATCGAGCGGGTGAGCTTGCCCCAGAGCGCCGGGTCGTTCGGCTCGAACACCGCGAACTGCGTGGCGTTGAGGATCGACTTCTCGAGGTAGTTGAAGAGCCGCCGGATGTTGACGTACCTCCAGGCGGAGTCGCTCGAGAGCGTGCGTGCGCCCCAGACCCGGATGCCGCGGCCGGGGAAGCTGCGGATGGCGTTCACGCCGATGGGGTTCAGCAGTTCCTGCTCGGTGCGGGTGAGCTGGGTCTGCAGTTCGACGGCGCCCCGGACGACCTCGTTCGCCGGCGCCTTGTGCACGCCGCGCTCGCTGTCGTTGCGCGCCCAGAGCCCGGCCATGTGCCCCGACGGAGGCACGTAGCGGTTCGTGCCGGTCGCGGGATCGAGCACCGTGAACCACGGGTAGTACAGCGCCGCGAACTTCGAGTCGTAGCCGGCGTCGTTGCGCCGCCACTCGACGACGCCCTGCGCCGACAATTCGGGCGGCGGGTCGAGGATCGCCATGCGGTCGCCCATGAGTTCGCAGTGGGCGATCACGGCGAGCTGCACGGCCTTCACCGTCTTCAGGTCGATCGCGCCCTGCTGGAACGCGGCCATCAGGTCGGGGATCGCGACCATCGTGACCTCCTCGACCTCCTCGAGGCCGCTGAAGCCGGTGCGGTCGGCCGAATCGCCGATGTAGTCCGAGGCGGCGAGCCCCTCGTGCACGACGGGCTGCTCCTCCGGTTCGGGCACTTCGAGGTCGAAGGTGCCGTTCTGCGGGCGGATGGCACCGGCCGCGGCGTCCGCCTCCTCGACGACGACCGCCTTCGACTCCGCGAGCTTCGTCACGACGAAGTTCGGGCTCGCCGGGCTCGCCGACACGCCGTCGTACACCTCGGGCGAGCGGCCCTCGACGGTCACGGCGATCTTGAAGCTGCCCTCCTCGGCGCCCTCGGCCTCGGTGTCGCTCACCTCGACCTTGACGGGCTTCGCGTTCGGCGACGCGTTCTTCGCGGTGAAGACGTAGTTGCCGATCTTCGCCGTCTGCGGGCCGGCCGGAAGCTGCTTCTGGCCGCCCTTGCGGCCCTTGCCGCCGCCGTCGCCCGAACCGGCGCCGATCCGCACGACGTAGCAGTTGCCGCCACCGTTCAGGAAGTAGCCGTAGACGGCATAGGCCAGGTACGCGCCCTCGACCAGGCCGCCGAACTTCTCGACGTACTGGGTCCAGTTGGACACGAGGGTGGGCGCATTCTCGGGGCCCTTCGGCGCCAGGCCGATGAACGCGGCGACGGCGGTGCCGACGCCCTCGATCGGCCGGGTGCCGGCCTCGATCTCCTGCACGTACACACCGGGAGAGAGGTAGGTGGGCATCGGAGGCTCCTTCGCTGGATCACGTGGTTCCAGCGTCCGCGCGCGCGTGCCTCGACGTGCAGTCTGTCGGTGCGTGCGGGTGGGTAGTCGTGGCTGCGCGATCGGGCAGGGCGTGGCCCGGCGGATGGCGCGGTGCGACCCGTCGACGCGGTTGTGGGTGGCGACGACTCAGCGACCACGGCGCGCAGATTGACGCTCTGCGATACTCGCGGCGAGGAATTCGACGACGTCGAGAAGCTGTCGAAGTGCCGCGCCGTCGATCGCGGAGTCGGATGGGACGGGCGATCCGGTTCGCTTGCTCTCGACGTGTTCCTCGTCGCGCGATTCCTTGGTCAACCGTATTCGGCTCGCGAGCGGACCCGCGAATGCGTTCTTGACCGCCTGCGAGACCCTGTCCGGATCCTTGGCCTCGGGATGCCCAGCCATGACCTTCCGCAGCCCGGCCAGCGCGACATTGTCGGCGTGCTTCTGCTTCTCGGTCTTTCGATCGGCGGCGCCCTTGTAGATCATGATCGTGGTCATGCGCGCGTAGAGCCGGTCGTCGTCCTTCTTCGACATCCGATACTTCGCGTAATTCGAGATGAAGGCCTGGATCCATGCCCGCGGGATGACGTGCTCGCTCTCCAGTCGATTCTTTTTCGCGCGCTTGTCTCGACCGCCGTAGCCTCTCGAACCTTGATCCTTGTGCCGCCCGACCTCACCCACGACGCCTTTCTTCCCAGCGTCGGCGAATTCCTCACGCGGTGGCTCACCCGTGTAGCCGATTCGCGCCCAGACCTCCTTGATCACCTTCACAAGGTCGTCGATGGCTGCCCGGTTCTGGGCCTCCACCGAATCCTTGGCGTTCACCTTCGCCTTGACGGCTGCCGCCAGGTTGATGACTTCCAATGCCTCTTTGGCCAGCGCGGGCCGCTTGTCGCGTGTCGCTTTCTTCGCCGCTCGCTTCTGGTGCGCGGCGACTGTCGCCTTTCGACTAGCTATTGTGAGCTCGAGCGCACCCGGGGCGCCGGAAGTCGCGAGCGTGTGCGACTCCCCGCCTACGGCGAATGTCCGCTTGAAGAGTCGAAGTGCCGCCGCCTTCCCGGCCTCGACCTTGCCCTTCACCCACGCCTTGCCCGCCGCGACCTTCGCCTTGACCTTCGTGCTGATGCCCTTGATGCCGCGGATGATCGGGCCGGCGACCTTGAGCCCGGTCTTGATGAGGAAGTCGAGGGCCTTGTTGATCGGCCGCTGGATGGCCTGGATGATCGAGCGGATCTTCTCGCCGATGCCGCCGATGCCGAGGACGCTCGCGATGAAGCCGATGAGGATCGGCACCATCTGCCCCAGTGCGCTCTCGACCTTGTCGACGACGACGCCGACCCGGCCCTTCGCGATGTCGACGACGCCGTCGATGACGGTGTTCACGAACTGCGCGATGCGCTCGGCGTTGTTCACGAAGAACATGACGACGTCGTAGATCAGCTTGCACGCCTTGATGAACGCGGCGGCGGGGTTCAGCAGGCTGATCAGCCAGGTGATGCCCGCGGCGATGATCTTCGTGATCACGAAGTCCTGGATCTGGTCGACGATCATCGCCTTGAGGTCGCCGATCTTCTCGACGAGCTTGTCCCAGAGCCCGGCCACGCCCTGGTCCTTGATGATCTGGAAGATCTCGACGCCGCGCTCGACCGCCGCCATCGCCGTCTCGCCGATCTGCCGGACGAGTCGGTTGCGGATGTTCGCCCAGGTGAGGCCGAACACCGAGGCGAGCAGCTTCACGATGCCCTTGAGGTCGAACGTGTCGGGGATCTCGATGCCCGCGTCTCCGAGTTGGCCGAACAGCCAGCCGAGGAGGCCCTTCTTGAGGTGCGTGGTGATGTTCGCGAAGAACTTGTCGATGCCGCCCTTGATGCCGCTGATGAGGTTGCCGAGGAAGCCGACCGGATCGCCGACGATGTCGCCGATGACGCTCGCGGCGCGCGAGAGCGCGCTCCGCAGCATCGCGGCCAGCTGGCGGATGGTGTTGATGACGGCCTTGATCGCGCCGATCGCCTTGTCGACGAGCCCACGGTTCTCGGCCTGGAGGGCTTCGATGCGCTCGTCGAGCCCCTTGCGCGCCTCGACGTACTTCGTCGCGAGCGTCTGGACGACGTCGTTCTCCTTGTCCTTGACCTCGCTCTCGAGTTGATCGAACCGGTCCCCGATCTCCTTGGCGGCATCCGACCCCACCCGCTGCAGGTCCTTCGGCAGCGACTTCACGTAGGAGGCGATCTCGCCGCGACCCTTCGCGATGCGCTGCTTCGCCGCGGTCAGGGCTCCGCCGACGAGGTTCGCGACGCGATCGATCACGCCGTCCATCTGCGCGAGGTAGAGCTCGCGACCGGCGACGTAGAACTCGTTGACCTTGTCGGGCATGCCGAAGAGCTTGTCCTTGGCCCAACGGAGGCCCCCGAGCCATCCGCCGTACCGGTCTCGCTTGTAGGCCGACATCTTCGCCGCGACGTACGACTCGAAGCGCGCCCTCGCGGCGGCCTCTCCTCGTTCGAACTCCGCCTCGACCTTCGGGTCGATCCCGTCGAGGATCTTCTTCACGTCGGTCTCGGTGGCGCTGAAGATGCCCTGGATCTTGGCGGTGACCTCGGCCCGCCGCTGCTCGTCCTTCGTCTTCGTGCGGCCCTTGTCGGCGACGAGCTTGGCGAGCGCGGCCGCCTTGGTCCCCTGCATGCCCTGCACGCCCGCCGCCGTGGCCGCGCCGGCCTGGGCCTTGCCCTGGGTGATGGTCGCCTGCTCCACGGCCCGGTACTCGCCAGGGGCCGAGTCCGCGTGCGCCGCCGCCGTCCGCTTCTCGGCGAGCGCACCCTCGAACTCGGGCTCGCCCGACTTCGCGAGCTGCTCGTCGGTGACGTTCGCGTCGACCATCTCCTGGTCGACCTCGCGCTTGCCCGCCTCGAGGTTGAGCTGCTCCGCGGGCGCGGGCTTCGGCACGGCTCCGGCGGCGGGGATCTGCGCGACCTGCCCCGGGTTCTCGGCCGCCATCGGCGTCACGGGCTTCGGCACGGCCTTCGACTGGTCGGGCGGCGCCGCCGTCGCGGCCTCGATGTCGTGCGCCGCGCCCTCCTTGCCCTGGCCGACGAGCCCCTTCACCTCGCCCTTGACCTCGCCGGCCTTGCCCGACTTGGCGTAGTCGTCGGCCTCCTTGAGGGTCTTCGGCGACTTCGCCTCGATCGCGGACTTGACGGCGGCGATGAAGGCCTTCTTGTCGAAGGTCCCCGGCTGCTGGGCGTCCATCGAGTCGGCCTTGGCGGCCTTCGCCTGACCGAGGAGGTCGTCGCTCGGGGCGACGGCGGCGTCCTGCGCCGCCTTCGCCTTCGACGCCGCGGGCGGGTGGGCGCGCTTCGCCGCCCCGAACGACTTCACCCCGCCCGCGACCCGCGTGAACGCGGGGTCCTTCTTCGGTGCGACACCGGGGGGCTGCACCGGCGGAAGGAGCAGCTTGTCGGCCGTCAGCGGCTTCGGCCCCGCGAGGGCCGCCGGGCCGCCGCCGCCTCCCGCGGCACGCGGGGCCGCCGCGGCCGGCCCGGCCTTGACCGCGGTGCGCTTGGCCGCGGCCTTCCCGAGCGGAGACTTGGCCGGCACGGGCTTCGGCGGCGGGACGGCCTTCTTCGCCGGCACCGAGCCGGGACCGAAGCCGGTGATCCGCACCGCGAGCGCCGAAGCCGGCGGCTTCATGCCCTCGAGGTCGACCGGGATCCCGACCGCCTTCGCCTGCTTGAGCCCGCGTTCCACGCGTTCGATGTCGGGTTCGTCGCGGCGCAGCTCGACGAGCGCGCCGTCGATCTCGACGACCGCGTCGCCGCCGGGCCGCCGCCACTTCGCGGCGACGAGGGCGCTGACCGCGGCGTTCCCGGCCGCGCGCTGCAGCGCGAGGATCGACTCGGTGCCGGGCGGCGCCGCTCCGCGGTCCAGGCTCCGGCGGGCTGCGGCGAGCGCGGTGGTCGTCGCCGAGCGGATGCCGCCGGGCGGGCGCCGATCGACGGGCGGTCGATCGCGTGTCGTCTCCGCGGCGAGCGTCATCGACGTCGACTCCGGTCAAGTGCCGGGCGTCGGTCGGGGCGGTGCGGAGGTCCGAGCCATGGCCGGTCGCGGCTCAGGTCGCCGCCTCCTCCTCCGGTTCCTCCGCATCCTGGCGCTGCACGAAGAGGCCCTGGACGGACTCGTCCTCCTCCTCTTCGCCCTGGCGCTGCACGGTCGGGGTCGCGCCCGGGTCATCCGCCTGCCGCTGCACCGGCGTCGGCTCGCCCATCACGCGCGCCGCGTTGTCGGCGGCCGCGCGTTCGAACCGGTCGCCCGGGTCGCTGACGCTGATGCCGCTGCCCGCGGGCGACCCGTCGACCGGTCCGGAACGCTGCTGCACGACATGCGTGAGCTCGTGCGCGATCGTGGTCCGCCCCGCCGTCGTCGACGGGTCGTAGGCGTCGCGCTGGAACACGACGTGCGACCCGACGGTGTACGCGTGCGCGTTGACCGACCGCGCGGACTCGTGCGCCGGCGCATCCGTGTGCACCTTCACGTCGCCGAAGTCGGCGCCGAGCCGCTCCTCCATGTCGGTGCGCAGCCCGGGGTCGAGCGACGCGCCGCCCGACGAGATCACGTCGTGCACGGGCGATCGGCCCTCCTCGACGAGGTCGCTGACCGCGCCGTTGCCGGCGTCGCGCTGCAGTCGCAGCAACCCGGCGGGTCCGATCGCGTCGGCGCGCCGCGCGGCGAGCCCTGCCGCCTCCGTCGCGACCGACGCCTCGCGTGCGGTCTCCGGCTTGCGGCCCGCCGCCGGCTCGGCGGGGTCCCAGTCGTGTGCGTGCATGGTCCACCTCCACGATCGCCCGATTCCATTGCACCGCCGCCGCGCCCCGGCCGGGCGAGGTCTGCCCCTTCGGGCACCCGGATGCACCCGAACGGCCTCCGACACGCGATCACGGGAGCACCACGACGTAGCGCTTCGACACGTAGCGCATGTGCCCGCCGAAGAGCACGGCGAACCATGCTCCGCTCTGCCCGATGATGTCGATGCGCGCCCCGCGCGGGAGCACGTCCACGCGCGCCGTCGCGAGGTCGGGTCCCTCGCGGACGTTGAGCCAGGCGGGCGTCGTGCGGCCCACCTTCGACAGCGATTCGACCGCGGCGACGGCCCCGCCCCCGGCCGCTGGCGGAGTCGGGGCGGTCCGTACGATGCCGAGCTTCGTGAGGATCGTGTTCTCGGACGGATCGGCGTCCGTGAGCCGGTCGACGCTCTCCCCCGCGGGCGGCCGCAGCCGCGTCCCGCCTCCGGCGTTGGCGCGGAAGAATCCCTCGGTGTGGGCGTGCGGCCACGTCGCGCCCCCGAGCATGATGTGAGCCCGCGTGGGCGCGGCGGCGCTCGCGTGCGGGAGGAGGTCGACGATGCGCGTGGCGAGCCACTCGTCGGACAGGTGCTTCCGGAGTGCGTCGAGCGAGGTCGCGGCTTGCACGATGCCGGTGATCGCCGCCACCCGGGTCGGGTCTGGGCCGAGGCGCACCTGATCGAGGGCGACGCGCCCGCCGGCGCCGATCGAGCCGATCGCCCGGATCTTCGGGGCCAGTTTCGATTCGAACGCGGCCGCGTTCTCCATGCCCCAGATCTCGCCCGGCGTCTGATGGTCGGAGTCGTGGAACTCGCTGAGCCCGCGCGAGGACTGCTCGGCGACGCGTGCCAGCCCCGAGATGTCCCCGGTCGATTCGAAGACGTCGAAGATCTCCGCGATGACCACGTCGCCGTACGACGTGAATCCGTGCCCCTTGCGCGCCGTCATGGCCGCGGTCGCGGCGGCGGCATCCCGCGCCCACAGCACCACGAGGCTTCGGGCGGCGCCCTCGGGCTCATGGCCCTTCTCGACGTAGTCGGCCGGGTTCGTCGAGGCGGCGGCCTCGTCGCCCGGGATCGTCTGGTGCAGCTCGCCTGCGGCCGTGATGTACGAGCCGGGGCCGACGGATGCCACGTTCCCCTCGACGGTGCGCCCGCCCGCCATGTTGCGGATGAGCGTGGCGATGCTGGGGTTCGTCGTCAGGCTGTGGAGGATCGTCGCGCGCGCGAGTGCGGGGTTCGCCGGAAGGTTGTCGGCGACGGGCTCGGCCGCGGTCAGGCAGGCGTTCAGGACGATACGGGCGTCGGGGCCGGGTGCCATCACGGCGACGAGGCCGCGGATGAATCGCTCGGTCCGTCGCCTGCTCGTGGTGCCCGGGGCGTCGGAGGCGGCCGAGTCCGGTGCACCCGGACGCCCGGCCAGCTCGATGCCGGTCGGCCCGCCGTGGCCGGCCAGCATCACCTGCTTGACCCGGCCCGCCTGGCCGTAGGTCCGCGCCAGGGCGGTGAGACGTGCGCCGGCGGCCTCGAGGGTCGTGGCGCCCTCGATCATCAGCGCGAGGTTGGCGGCGTTGGTGACGACATCGGTGAGCTGCGCGTCGTCGTGGAAGGCGCCGTTGTGGTCGGTCCCGGTGTGCAGGATGATCAGCAGCGGCTTGCTGCGGCTCCGGTCCGCCCGGTTCGTGATCAGCTGCTTGAGCAGCGCCTCCTGGAAGCGGTGCAGGTTCCGCACGTCGGGGACCTTCCCGATGTACGCGGCGGGGTCGGCGCCCCACTCCCGGTACGACTTCGAGTCGCGCCCCGTGTCGGCCTCGAGGTAGGCGTGGGCACGGCGGAAGTACGACGCGAGGTCGGCGGCCCTGCCGCTCCCGGAGAGCACGCCGAGCTCGGCCTTCGCTTCGTCCGTCCCGCCGAGACCCCGGTGAAGGTCCGCCTTGGGCAGTCGCGTCTCGAGCTCGCGGATCGTGCCGCCGAGCTTCACCGCGTCCGCGAGCGCGGTCGTCCCGTCCGGCGGCTCGGCCGAGTCCTTCCGCTGCGATGCGCGGGCGAAGACCTCGAGGTCGCGCCGGTCGGTCGCCGATTGCGCGACGAGGTCGGCGCACGTGAACGGCCGGCACGGGTCCATGGGCGCAGGCGCACCGCGACGCGCCCACCGGAGCAGGTCCATGAGATCCCGACGGGTCGCCGCCGACAGTGCCGGGTCGGTCATCCAGTCGGGCCGGTCGCGGGCGTAGTCGTCGAGCTCGCCGAGCGTGAGCGTCGTGAGCGTCGCCGCGGGCTTGAACGCGACGACCGGTGCGACCGGTGGTGCGCCCTGCCGTTGCAGCACGCCGGCGACGGCATCGTTCCCCGCGGACCGCTGAAGGTCGACGACGCGCTGCGCAGGCGCGGGTTCCGCCCTCAACGGAGGCTGCCGGTCGCGCCGTCGCCCGTCGAGCCGTGTCGGCCTCCTGCCGGCCCCGGACGCGAGGCGCGTCATCCGCTGCCCACCTCGGCCCAGTAGCGGCCGAACTCGCGCTCGACCACGAGCCGGCCGAGCTTGCGGTACTCGCGGTGCACCGCGACGATGAGGTGCTTCATGCGCACCGTGCCGTGCTCGGCCGCGGCGAGGTACGCGGCGGTGATGGCGGCAGAGCGGATGGCGCCGCCCGCGAGCTCGAACGACTGGCCGAGGAACTCGAGGTCGATGTCGTCGTCGCGGCCGAGCCGGCTGCCGAGGCTGCGGTCCCAGAGCCTGGACCGGTGGGCGGCGTCCGGCATCGGGAAGTCGACGATGACGTCGAGGCGCCGCGTGAACGCCTCGTCGATGTTCGCCCGGAGGTTCGTCGCGAGGATCGCGAGGCCGTCGAAGGTCTCCATGCGCTGCAGCAGGTAGGCGCTCTCGACGTTCGCGTACCGGTCGTGCGCGTCCTTCACGTCGCTGCGCTTGCCGAACACGGCGTCGGCCTCGTCGAAGAGCAGCACCGCGTTGGTGCCCGTCGCGGCCCGGAAGATCCGCTCGAGGTTCTTCTCCGTCTCGCCGATGTACTTGTCGATGACCGTCGACAGGTCGATGACGTAGAGGTCGAGCCCGAGCCCGCCGGCGACCACCTCGGCCGACATCGTCTTGCCCGTGCCGGAGTCCCCGGCGAAGAGGGCGACCACCCCGTGGCCCCGACCGCCGCCCGGTCGCATGCCCCAGTCACCCAGCACCTGTTCGCGATGGCGTGCGCGCAGCTCGATCTCTTGGAGGGCGTTCAGCGGCGCCGCGGGGAGCACGAGGTCGTCCCAGCCGACCCGCGGGTCGACGCGGCGGGCGAGGCGATCGAGCGCCGACGCGTTCTCGGCTCGCGCTCCGGCGGCGAGGTCGTCGGCCGTCAGCGCGCCGCTCCGGGAGACCGTCGCCTGCGTGCGCGCCGTGCGCGCCGCGCGCTGCACCTGCTCGGGACGGAGCCGGAACTGGCCGGTGACCTCGGCGACGTCGATCGACTCGGCGGCGGGCCCGAGGAAGTCGCGCCACAGCCGCGCGCGATCGTCGACGGTCGTCGGTTCGACCTCGATCATCGCCGGCAGCTCGCGCCACCACGACGGGTTCCAGGTCGTGTCGCCGACGAACACCGTCGGCTGGGGCGAGTCGGCGAGCACCTCGACGAGCGCGGCGGGTGTCGTCTCGGTGAGCGGCCCGACGATGAGGCCGGAGCCGCGCAGCCGCACCTCGCGGACCGCGGCGTGGGCGAGCGGGATCGCCTCCTGCTCGCCGCCGAGCCGGGAGAGGTCGAGGTAGAGCGCGCCGAGCCCCTGCGCCCGCAGTCCGCGATGGGCGACGGCCTCGCCCGAGCCGGTGGCCGGCTCGCGCAGGTGGATGAGACGGATGCCGGCCGCGAGCGCGGCCGCCACGCGGCTCGGGTCGCCCCATTCGACCGACGACGGGTCGCGGACGACGCCCTCGAGCGCGCGGTCGGGCCCGTCGTCGCCCAGCAGGTGTCCGACGACGCGGTCGGGGACCCGCACCGCCCGGCCCGGCAGCGGCCGCTCGTCGTCCTCGACGACCACGAGGCCGCCCGAGACGAGCGGCCCGGAGATGAGCCGGGCCCGGTCGGCCGCCGACGTGAGCGGCACCCCGCAGAGTTCGAGTGCGAGCGCGAACGACGGACGGCGGCGGCCGACGTCGTCGTTGAGGTACCCGAAGAAGCGCTCGAACCTCGGGTCGAGGTCGGCCGCCAGCGCGATGACGAGCAGGTCCTCGTCGATCGGGCCCAGGCCGAAGGCCTGCGACAGGCGCCGGAGCCGGAGTTGGTGCCCGGCGGCCTCGGCGAGGTCGGCGGCCTGCTCGGTCTCGGCGAGGCGAGCCGAGGCATCCGACCAGTCGGGCACCCCCGGCGCCCCCGCCAGCAGGCGGTCGACCATCTCGTCGCTGAGGTAGAGCCCGCGGAACGGATCGTCGGGCTGCGGATCGACCGCACGCCGAGCCGCCACCAGCCGTCGGATCCGGTCCTCGATGACGCCGACCCGACCCAGCAGGTGCACGATGCCGGGGTCGGAGATCATGTCAGCTCCCCGAGCGGGCATGGCCCGTGCCGACCCGCGGCCGGGTTCCGACCTGGTCGGTCGCACCGATCGATTCGGCGCTGATCCGCGTCTCCACCCGGTCGACCGGCGGGCCGGCGGCGTACGAGATGCCGCGCGTCATCGGCGCGGTGATCACCACGTCGAGCGACGGCTTGAGTTCGCCGCCGAGCGACGACCAGACGTCGGCGAATGCCCGGTCCTCCGGCGGCGGCAGGGCCACGTTGATCGAGCACGGAAGCCCGGTCTCGGCGAGCGTGTCGACGACGAACGAGTCGGGAACGGCGTCGTACTGCAGGAAGCAGCGCAGCAGCGCGTCGAGGAGGCGGTGCTCGTCGTCGGGGCGCTGCGTCCACGCCGTCACGAGGTAGGAGAGCTTGAAGAACCGCGGGGCGGGGATGCGGCTCGTGACGACGCCGTGCTCGTCGCGCACCTCGGTGAAGCCGTGCTCGCGGCGGCGCGTGTCCTCGCGGATGTCATAGAGGAAGAGGTCCACGGTCGGCGCGTTGCGGCGGGCCGCCCACTCCTTCGTCGGCGCGTCGAGGGCGACCTCGATGTCCGCGGCGATCCCCTCCGACCGTCGCACGAGGGCACGGATCGCATCGTCGATCTCGCCGATCATGCGTCAAGTGTGCGGGCGGCGCCCCGCGCCGGTCGGATGGGCCGGGGCATCCGCGGGGGCAGGGTCGGATTCCTCCTCGGGCAAGCGGTCGGCGCGGCGCTCCGCGCCTGCGCGCGCCGGCCTCCGCATCCGGCCTCGCGCGACCGGACGGGTCAGATCAGCCCTTCCCGCATCGCGTACGCGACGGCGTGCGAGCGGTTCCTCAGCTGCAGGCGGGTCGTGACGTCGTGCAGCACGTTCTTGACGGTGCGCTCCGAGTAGCAGAGCTCGGCCGCGATGTGGGCCGTGTCCCAGCCGTCGGCCACGAGCCGAAGCACCTCGATCTCCCTCGACGCGAGCCCGGTGAACGCGATGCCGCGCGGGTCGAGCACGGTGCGCTGGAGCCGGCCGACCTGGTCGAGCAGCCGACCGAGCAGGTCCGGCGGGACCGTGCCCTCGCCGGCGGCGGCCGAGGTGATGCACGACACGAGCCGGTCGGTCGTCGCCTCGGAGCGGCGGACGAACCCCACCGCACCGCTCTCGACGGCGCGGACGAGGTCCTGGTCGTCGAGTTGGGCGGCGATCAGGATGACTCGCGCCTCGCCGTTGCGACGGACGAAGCGCAGCGTGTTCAGCGACTCGTCGTCGACCGCGTCGACGATCACGAGGACGACGTCCGGCGGCTCATCCCCCTCGGCTGAGACGATCCGCACCTCGGGACGCGGCCGGAGCGCACTCGTCACCCCGGCCTCCGAGATCGGGTCCCGCGCGTACACGCGGACGGCGATGCGTGACATGGCATCCTCCTCGGCGCTGTCGACGGCGCCCGGCCGGTGCCGTCGCGAGCATGATCGCAACGGCCGCTCTCCGCGCACTCAACATGTCCTCAACGGGCGGCGGCGCTGCCCGTTCGCCCGCCCGCCCACCCGCCCGCCGGTGCAGCGCGCCGGGTAGCGTCGGGGCATGCCCGTCGGTCCCGCGCTCCGCGTCGGCGACATGGCCATGTGCCCGCTCGTCGACGGCGTCGTCCCGCACGTCGGCGGGCCGATCACGCCGGTGGCGTCGGTGCCGACCGTGCTCATCGCCGGCATGCCCGCCGCCGTGGCCAACGGCATCCCCGGCGGCATCGTGTGCGCCTCGCCCGCGCCGAACGGCATCGCCATGGGCAGCACGACGGTGCTGATCGGCGGGTTCCCGGCCGCGAGGCTCGCCGACCTGTCGATGCACGGCATCCCCGTGGCCCCGGGCCCCGGTGCCCCGACGGTGATCATCGGCGGGTGACCGAAAGGGCACGGCTCGTGCCCGGAAGGCGGGTCGGAGGGCCGACACGCGCGGCGCGATTCGTTCGTAGCGTCGGATGCATGGCCACGGTCGCCGACATCGAGCCTGCCTCGCTCACGATCACACCCGGGACGTCCGAGCAGTTCACGCTGACGCTCCGGAACGAGGGCGACGACGTCGAGGCGTATCGGCTCACGGCGATCGACGACGCCGCCGACCTCATCGTCATCGAGCCCGACACCGTGCTCGTCCACCCCGGCGAGACCGGCACCGCGGTCGCGACCATGCAGCTCGCGCACAGCGGCACCTGGGCCGTGGGCGAGATGGTCGTGCGCTTCCGGGTCGTCCCGGCCGGCGATCCCGACGACTTCCTCGTGCTCGAGGCGATCGCGACGATCCAGTCGTTCAGCGACGTCGCCGGGGTGCTGACGCCGCCGACGCTGGAGGGGCGCCGCGGCGCGTCGACCCGTATCTCGATCACGAACTCGGGCAACGCGCATGCCGAGGCCGACCTCGCCGTCTCGGCCGGCAACCTCGAGCTGACCATCGATCGCCCGCGGGTGGCCCTCCCGGCCGGATCCACCCAGGAGGTCGGCCTCCGGGTGCACGCCCGGAGCGTGCTGTGGCGGGGCGATCCGGAGCAGCACGACTTCACCGTCACGGTGACGCCGGAGGGGCAGCCGTCGGCGACGCTCGAGGGCACGTTCCGGCAGGTCCCGCTCCTGCCCGGCTGGACGTTCGTCGCGGCGATCGTCGGTGCCGCCGTGATCGGGCTGGGCGTGTTCATCGGCCTGGCCGTGCTCCTGTGGAACGGCCTCACCGGCATCGCGCGCCCGGTCGCCACGACCGAGGCCGCGACCGAGACGCCGACGTCCACGCCGACCGCGGAGCCCGTGAGCGTCGTCACCGCGCTGACCTCTCCGGCCGACCCGGACCCGGCCGCCGGCATCGTGGTCGCTACCGTGGCGGTCGATGCGGCGGATGCTCCGCAGGACGCGCTCGTCGCGGTCGCCGTGACCTGGCCCGACCAGCTCGCGCTTGCGAGCGATTCGTGCGTCGGATGGCTCGACGCCTCCACCGACGACCTCCGCGAGCCGGATGCGCCCGGACTGGTGCGCCCCGGCGACCAGTGCCTCATCGACCCGGGCGCGCTGCGCTCTCAGGCCGACCTGGAGTTCACCGTGCCGCCCGAGGGATTCACGGGCACCGTCAGCGCCAAGCCGAGCCGGCTCGTGAGCGTCGACGACACCCGGGTCTCCGAGGTCGATCCCGGCATCGACCCGAGCGCCGCCGAGCGGGTCGAGATCACGACCGACGCGCCGCCCTACTGGATGCAGGTCGAGGCGTACCGGCCCGACCCCGACTCGAGCACCCGCCAGTACGTCATGGCGGTGCACCGCTCGCTCGACGCCAACTCCGACGACGCGCAGTTCGCGTTCCGGATCTCGACGCCGGACTTCGCCGATCCGCCGAACCTCTTCGGCGCGTTCCTGCAGAACGGGGCCGCCGCGTGCGTGACCGTCGAAGAGGACGTCTGCGTCGTCGACTTCCCCGTCGACGTTCCCCCCGCCGAGCAGGGAAGCGGCCGGTGGGTGGGCGGCTCCCTCGAGACGCAGTGGATCTTCGTGCCGATCCAGGTCCCGACCGGCGAGTCGGCCGCGGGGCTCGTCTCGCTCGAAGCGGCGGGCATCACCGAGGGCGACGAGGAGCTGGGCGCGAACGAGGCGGCCGAGCTGGTTCCGCCCGCGACGGGCCCGCTCGTGCTGGGCTCCGACGTATTCCCCGTCGACGTCGAGTTCGACCCCTCCACCGCCGCCAACGGCGATGAGGTGCAGGCGACCGTGGAGCTGACCGCGGCGATCTTCGACGACCGCACGGCCGCCGAGGACGGTTCGCGTATCGTGCGGGTGAAGTTCGACTGGTCCGACCGGATCGACCTGACCGAGGACCCGGTCGGGTGCGCCGAGTACGACGCGGAGAATCGCGTCTGCACGCTCGAGGAGGCGGCCGCCGGCGACGAGCTGCCCGACATCGAGTTGACGTTCAGGGTCGACGACGATGCGACGTTCGACGGCACCGACCACGCCGACCTGCTCGCCAAGGCGAGCGTGCTCACCTACCCGCCCGAGGACGAGGACGACCTCACCGGCGGCGCCGACGTCCCCGGCGGCTGGCCCATCCGCTGGGACGCGACGGAGATCCAGCCCCTCGACTTCACGTTCGGGTGAGCCCCTACTTCACGGCGCCGGCCGAGAGGCCGCCGACGATGTACTTCTGCAGGTAGAGGAAGAGGAGCACGACCGGCAGCGCCGCGATGACCGCGCCCGCCGAGAACGCCGCCCAGTCCGCGTAGCGCGGGTTCGAGACGAGCTTCGTGAGGCCGACCGCGAGGGTCTGGTTCTCGGTGTCGATGAGGATCACGGAGGCCACGACGTACTCGTTCACCGAGAAGATGAACGACAGCAGTGCGACGACCGCGAGGATCGGGGCGACGAGTCGCAGGATGATCGTGAAGAAGATGCGCGCGTGGCCCGCGCCGTCGATCTTCGCCGCCTCGTCGATCGACGCCGGGATCGTGTTGAAGTACCCGTACATGAGGTACGTGTTCACGCCGAGCGCACCGCCGAGGTAGACCATGATCAGGCCGATGTGCGTGTTCAGGCCGATCGCGGGGAACCAGTCGCTGATCGCGGTCATCACGAGGAAGATCGCGACGACGGCGAGCATCTGCGGGAACATCTGCACGACCACGATCGTGATGAGGCCGAACCGGCGGCCGGTGAACCGCATGCGCGAGAAGGCGTACGCGGCGAGCGCCCCGAGGAACACCGTGAGGAGCGCGGTGACGCCCGCGATGATCAGCGTGTTCGCGAACCACGTCGTGAACGGCACCTGCGGGTTCGTGAGGATCCGCGCGTACGCGTCGAACCCGATCTGCGAGAACAGGGCGTTCGAGCCGGTCAGGGTGCCGTTCGGGTTGAGCGACGACGAGATGACGAACACGACGGGGAACAGGGCGAACGCGACGACGACGATGCCGACGAGGTGGCGCCATCCGGTCGCCTTGAACCACTTGCCGAAGCGGAAGGGGCGCTTGACGGGCACGGCCGAGCGCTCGAGCGCGGGGTCGCCCCCGACGCGCACGGCGTCGCGCTGCTCGCGCAGCTCGCCCTCGAGGAGGCCGGCGTCGGAGCCGGGGATCGGCTGCTGGTTCGACATCAGTTGATCTCCTCGAGCGACTTGGTGCGGCGGAACGCGATGATCGAGATCACCGCGACCACGATGAAGATGATGATCGAGTACGCCGCCGCGAGGCCGTAGTCGCGGTTCTGGCCGGTGAACGCGACCTTGTAGACCATCGAGATGAGGATGTCGGTGAAGCCGACCGGGATCGGCGCGCCCGTGTCGCGCGGCCCGCCGTTCGTCAACATGTAGATGACGTTGAAGTTGTTGAAGTTGAACGCGAACGAGGCGATCAGCAGGGGCGCGACGCTCACGAGCAGCAGCGGCAGCTTGATGTGCCGGAAGGTCTGCCACGCCGAGGCGCCGTCGATGCTGGATGCCTCGTTCACGTCGTCCGGGATCGACTGCAGCGCACCCGTGCAGATGAGGAACATGTACGGGAACCCGAGCCACAGGTTCACGATGAGCACCGAGAGCTTCGCCATCCATGGATCCGTCAGCCATGGGATCGAGGCCCCGCCGAAGATCACCTGGTTGATGAAGCCGAAGCTCTCGTTCATCATTCCCGCCCAGACGAGCGCCGACAGGAACGACGGGATCGCGTAGGGGATGATCATCGCGACCCGGTAGTACCGGCGGCCCTTCATCCGCATGTCGTTGAAGACCATCGCGAGGAAGAGGCCGAGGAAGAACGTCGTCGCGACCGAGATGAGCGCGAACGCGAAGGTCCAGAGCGTGACGTAGACGAGCGGGCCCGCGAGGCGGGTGTCGGTCACGGCGCGGACGAAGTTGTCGAAGCCGACGGTGATCTGCCAGCCGGGCAGGAGCTCGGTGCCGTCCTCCGAGGTGAAGGCGCCGGTGCCGATGTCGCTGTAGACGGTGCCGGTCGAGAGGTCGGTCATGGTGCCCGCGGCCTCGTCGTACTCGAGGTTCGAGGTGTACAGGTAGCCGTTCGAGCCGTCGGGCGTGCGGATGGCGCCGTCGTTCGGGTCGTCCGAGAACGGCACCGCGAGTTCGGTGATCTCGTTCGTGCGAGCGATGACGTCGGCGAACTGCAGGGTGGTCCAGCCGTCGACCGCGACGGCCTTGCCGTTCTCGACCTCGGTCGGGTCGACCGACTGGAGGGGCTGCTCGGTCGTGCCGAGGCTCGCGTCGCCGTCGGGGTCGGTCACGAGCAGGCCGAGCGTGCCGAGCTGGTCGACGACCGTGACCTGGTAGGTCGGCGACTCGGGCACGCGCTCGAGCGAGGCGGCCATGAGCGAGCTGACCGCCTGCTCCTTGGAGCCGTTGTGCCCGGTGCCGTAGTTGGTGAACGCGATGTAGCCCGTGTAGACGAGCACGAACACCTGGAACAGCACCAGGAAGATGACGCCCGGCGTGAGGTACTTCGCCGGGAGGGTCTTGCGTGAGAAGTAGATCCAGTTGACGAGCGCGGTCACGCCGACGACGACCGCGAGCACCAGCCACTCCTGCGAGAGCGCGAGGACGAGGATCGCGTAGACCGCGATCGCGTCGACGATGCCGAGCAGCAGGAGCTTGATCAGGATGGAGCGGATGCCGCCTGACGCGGCGTCCGCGATGCGTGCGGCGCGCTTCTGCCGCTTCGTGGGCGGCGTCGCCGACTGCGTGGCGACGTCCTCGTCGATCGTGGTGCTCATCTGCTGCTCTCTTGCTCTCTCGTCCGGCTCGCTCGTCAGACGCTCTTCAGGCGCTCGGGGATGCGAGTGGCTCCGAGCCGGATGCCGCGTGAACGTGGCATCCGGCCCGGAGCCTCAGGCCTTACTTGGCGTCGATCGCAGCCTGGACGTCGGCGGTGAGCTTCTCCCACGTCGCCGTCGGGTCCTCGCCGTTGATGATCGAGGCCTCGGCGATGCCCCAGTACTGCCACACCGAACCCATGGCGGGGATGGCGGGCATCGGGACGGCCTCGGCCCCGACGGCCGCGAAGCCCTCGATGATCGGGTCGCTCGAGGCGGTCTCAGCAGCGGCGCTCAGGGCCGGGAGGATGTTGCCGGCCTCGAACAGCTCGAGCTGGACGTCCTCGGTGCCGATGTAGTTCACGAGGAAGTCGTTCGCGGCGACCTTGTTCTCCGACTCCGAGGAGACGAAGAAGCCCTTGACGCCGGCGAACGGCGCGGCGGCCTCACCGGTCGGGCTCGGGACGGTGTCGATGGCGACGTTGACGCCGCCGTCGATGGCCGCGCCGACGTTCCACGGGCCGGTCAGCCAGAAGGCCGCGGTGCCGTCGAGGAAGGCCTGCTTGGCGATGTCACCGTCGATGTCGGTGTTGAAGACGCCGGTGCCGTTCTTGCCCTGGCTGCCGAGCCAGGTCGCGAACTCGGTGCCGCCCGCGCTGCCGAGCTGCAGGTCGGTGGGGTCGTAGCCCTCGTCGTTGGTGCCGAACACCGGGGCGCCGAACGCCGTCTGGAACGGGTAGAGGTGGTAGGGGTTGCCCTCGGCGCCCTGCTCGACGACGAACGGCTGGTCGAGGCCCGCGGCCTTGCCCTTGGCGATCATGTCGTCGAAGCTCGTGGCCGCCTCGGCGACGAGGTCGGCGTTGCGCAGCACGGCGATGTTCTCGACCGCGTAGGGGAGCATGTAGACGGTGCCCTCGTAGGTCGCCGCGTCGATCGCGACGGGGAGGTAGTCGGCGGCCGAGTCGCCGAGCTCGAGCGGCGCGACGACGCCGTTGGTCGAGAGCTCGCCGAGCCAGTCGTGCGCACCCATGGTGATGTCGGGGCCCTCGCCCGTCGGCACCTGCTGGATGAAGTCGTCCTTGATGGTCGCGTTGTCCTTGCCGACGAGCTCGACCTCGACGCCGGTCTCCTCGGTGTAGGCCTCGGCCGCGCCCTTCAGCGCGTCGACGCGCTCGGAGTCGACCCAGACGGTCAGCGTGCCGCCGGCCGAGGCGCCGTTGTCGCCCTCGCCGGAGTCGCCGCTCGCGCAGCTCGCGAGACCCAGGGTCGCGACGACGGCGACGGCGCCGGCCGCGAGGAGGCTCTTCGTGTTCACCCGCATTGGTGTGCCCTTCTCAGTGTGCGTGAGATCGGCGCCTTCGCCTGGTGGGGAGTTCCGCGCACCGTGCTCGAAAGGCCGTTCTTCCGTGTGATGTTGCCCGCCATGTGATTGCAAGCGGTTTCAGGTATACCTGCTTCTCGTCACATTGACAACTCGGCGTTACGTGATCGATACCGGCTTGCTAGGCTCCTGCGGGGCGCCTGAACGTGCAAGCGCTTCCAGATATCTGAGATTGGCTTAAGGTTTTCTCCATGACTTCCGAATGGTGGCGCACCGCCGCGATCTACCAGATCTACCCCCGGTCCTTCGCCGACGCGAACGGCGATGGGATGGGCGACCTGGCCGGCATCCGCTCGCGCCTTCCCGAGCTCGCCGAGCTCGGCGTCGACGCGATCTGGCTGTCGCCGTTCTACACCTCGCCCCAGAAGGACGCGGGCTACGACGTCGCCGACTACTGCGACGTCGACCCGCTGTTCGGCACGCTCGCCGACTTCGACGAGATGCTCGCCGAGGCGCACCGGCTCGGACTGAAGGTCATCGTCGACCTCGTCCCGAACCACTCGAGCGACCAGCACGCCTGGTTCCAGCAGGCGCTCGCGGCCGCCCCCGGCAGCCCGGAGCGCGCCCGCTACATCTTCCGCGACGGCCTCGGCGTCGACGGCGAGCTCCCGCCGAACAACTGGGAGTCGGTCTTCGGCGGCTCGATGTGGACCCGCACCGCGAACCCCGACGGCACGCCCGGGCAGTGGTACCTGCACATCTTCGACAGCTCGCAGCCCGACTTCGACTGGGAGCAGGAGGAGGTCCGAGAGGAGTTCCGCCGCATCCTGCGCTTCTGGCTCGACCGCGGGGTCGACGGGTTCCGGGTCGACGTGGCGCACGGACTCATCAAGGCCGAGGGCCTGCCCGACTACACCCCGCCGGCCGACGCCGGCTCGATGGGCGGCAACCAGCACGGGCTCGAGGCCGGCGTGCCGCTCGAACCCGAGATCCACGACGAGAACGTCGGCGCGCCGTACTGGGGCCAGGAGGGCGTGCACGAGGTCTACCGCGACTGGCGCCACGTGCTCGACGGGTACGACGGCGAGCGCATCCTCGCCGCCGAGGCCTGGGTCGACCCGCTGCCGCGCGTCGCCAAGTGGGTGCGCCCCGACGAGATGCACCAGGCGTTCAACTTCGCCTACCTCGAGACCCCGTTCGAGGCGGCGCCGCTGCGCGCCGTGATCGACCACTCGATCGAGACGTTCGGCGCCGTCGGCGCGCCCTCGACGTGGGTGCTCTCGAACCACGACGTCATCCGCCACGCCTCGCGTCTCGCGCTCACCTCCGACAGCCTGCAGGGCCACGGCATCGGGCCGAAGAGCCCGGGCCTGCCCGACCCCGTCGTCGGCCTCCGCCGCGCACGTGCAGCGACCGCGCTCATGCTCGCCCTCCCCGGCTCCGCCTACCTCTACCAGGGCGAGGAGCTCGGCCTGCCCGAGGCCATCGACCTGCCCGACGACGCCCGCCAGGACCCGACCTGGTTCCGCACGAACGGCGAGCGCTACGGCCGAGACGGATGCCGCGTGCCGCTGCCCTGGGAGGCCGACGCGCCCTCGTACGGCTTCGGCCCGGCGGATGCCACGTGGCTCCCGCAGCCCGCCGAGTGGGCGTCGTACGCCCGCGACCGCCAGCGCGGGGTCGCCGGTTCGACGCTCGAGCTCTACCGCTCGCTCCTCGCCGAGCGCCGCGCTCGCTCGCTCGCGACGGGCGAGCTCGAGTGGCTCGACGGGTTCGGCGACGACGTGCTCGCGGTCCGCAACGGCGGCGTGCTCGTCGTGGCGAACACGGGCTCGACCCCCGTCGAGCTCCCCGAGGGCGACGTGATCCTCGCGAGCGCCGACCTCGACGGCCGCACCCTCCCGGGCGACACCACCGCCTGGCTCTCCGCGTAGCGCGCTTCTGCCCTTCGGTGGGCGGATGCCTCGCAGCATCCACCCACCGCTTGTGGGCTGCCCGTCTCACGGGACGTCCACCCGAGTTCGCAGGACCACACGCCCGACGCCCGCCCTCAGGCACGCATCACCCAGCTCATCCTGCGA
>NZ_WMLB01000028.1 GCF_009709675.1 Agromyces bracchium
ACGTCATCGAATTAGTATCATGTATCGGAATTGAATGTACGACAAGACGTGTGGACCTCTGTTTATCTACCAAATAAATAGGGAATCCATAAGACAAATGCATCATAAACGCATTTTTAATTGTGGATACATATGTATTCTTAATATACTAAAACGACTCCCGTTATTAGTATCAAACCAATAACGATTCATACAAGCTAGATCTTCTAATCGATAATTGGGCCAAAGAAAGAATTTAAATTTTCTAAATGTATTTTTATCTCGATCAAAATCTTTATTTTCATCAAAAAGTTGACTACAGTTTTTTACCCGATTCCCTATTGGGTTTGGATTCACACCATTATTATTCCCTGAATTCAAACAAATTAGAATTCTCAATTCTCTACGACGCCTCGGCGATAAAATATTTTCAGGAGCAACCAAATCAAAATTGTTTTTGTCTCTTTCACCCAATTTTTTTTTATCAACATTTTCACTGTATCTTTTTTGATTATTTTGGTCTTTACTCTTATGAACCAATGAAAGACCTATGGTTTGATACAGAAGAAATTGGCCATCGCCTTTTATAGACAGACGAATCGGTTCAATAAAAAGTATCCCTTTTTTTCGCAAGTTTTGAAGAGTAAGATCTTTCTCATCCAATAGTAGATTCATATCTATTTCTCTTTTTTCTATAGAGGCTATGGCAATTTCTGTTGGATCTATCAATCGAGTTCGTTTTCGTCTTGATTCCCATTCTCTAATTCAAATCCAAGATCTTCTTTACTTATTAGTTCATTTTCGTCTTGATTCCCATTCTCTAATTCAAAAGATTTTTTTTCATTTAATGGTATAAAAGCATTTTTTTTTTTCTTTCTGTTGATATTTTTATTTTCATTAAAATTTTCACTTACATTATAATTTGAAAAAAGAAGATTAATTGGTATAATCCAAGGTTTCAGTTTATATGCATTATAAAATAAAAAAAATTCGGAGAAAAACCAAGATTCCAGATTTGGTATGAGATGACTTAGTATTTCTTCGTTCATTCCCATCCAATCAAAAAGGTTTTTTTTTTGATCGGATCCCCCGATTTCTTGATAAATTGTACTATAAAAAACACTTTTATTATCAATTTGATCAAGAATTTTAGAATTCTTAGATTTAGTTTTAGTATTCTCATTCATGCTAGTACTGATATCGACCCAGGCCTCAATGTCGACTTTTTTTCTAAGACAAAAATGGAGCATTTTCAAATCAAAATATTTTCTATCTGTATTTTTCTCTATATCCTTAATATTCTTTATTCCTAAATTTTTAGTGATAGAAATATTACACCACATGTCAATTAATTCGTCTTTATTTATGTTGTAATTATAAGCATAAGAGAATTCATCGTTCTTATCTTCATAATAAAAAAAATTATATGATAAAACATCATATCTATAGTTTTTTATTTTCAACCTCACAATGTTCAGTTACTCTATTTCGCCATTTTTGTGGTACTAATCGAGACCATTTTATCTGAGGTAAATCGTATTGATAATTATTTTTCAATTTTAACCAGTTTTTCCATTGGTTCATTTCAGAATTCGTAAGTTTTTTAGTCTTTAGCTTGGAATGAGCTATTCCTTGGGTTCCAAAATAATCTTTTATTTCATTTTTAAGAAATAAAGATATTCCACGATACTGAAGGACAGATCTTAACTTAGATAAGTTAAGAATTTTTGCTTGGGATAATTTATAAAATACATAGGCTTGTGACAAAAAAGAAAAATCAGAAATAATTTTCGAATTCTTAGTAAGATTACTATTACTAAGAAAAGGCAAAATTTGGTTTTTTATAGTCGAAATTATATTTTTATTTTGTTTATTAATCCTTTCAGGATTTTTTTCATTATTGTAAATGGATTTATCAATCCAAATTTTTGTTGATTCAAGAAAAAGTTGTGTATTAATTCTAGGAATATTAATGATATATAGAAATATATCTACGTATATCCTTTCTCTAAAAAATTTCAAAATATAATTTGATTTACGGATTAATCGAGCATTTCTTCTTTTTAATATTTGACCAATACTTTTTGGCGATTTGAATTTCGTAGTACCATAACGTGTTTGGTTAGGACTAATATTTTTTTTGATATTGTCTTTTGAAATTTTTTCCAATAGCCATATGCCTATTGATTATCGAATCTTTTTCTTTTTTTCTTTCACTAAATTCTTCTCTCAATCCAAATACTAGAATTGGATTTACGGTTGACATTTTTTTTTTTAAACCTAGAAGGATTTCAATAATCCCATTTTTTCTTTCATTTTCTAAGTTTC
>NZ_WMLB01000029.1 GCF_009709675.1 Agromyces bracchium
TTGAATCTTATGTATTCACGGGTTCCATCGTTCCCATCGCTTCTTGATTAATGGTTAGGTCTGAATTCTACAACGGAGCTCTTAATGAAATTTGTTCTTGAGCCAACCCTCTTAGTCGTTATTGGCTCGAAGCTCTTTTTTTCTATGAACAGATTTATATCATATAATTATGTGTGAATCTGTATTGATGCTTTATTACATTTTATTTTCTGAGATGTTTCAAAGACCTTACATATTGGAATCGTATATCTATTCTATTCATTTTTTTTTCTTTCTCTCAACTTTCCATTTATCCGTATCCTTTTTTTTTTAATTTTGTTTTGTTTGACAATAAATCTAATTAATTTTAATTGTTTATGCCAAACCAAAATGGAGTTGCTACAATGATAGGACTAAAATAGCGTATCTTGATTGCTTCTTGGGATCCAGATAATGTGATGCGATGAGTTGGTCTCAAAGTGTTTTATATCTCTTACTACAACAGTTATGTGACACGTATGTTTTTTTATCATATAACTACGTCCTCGAGCTCGCGGTTTTAATTTTTTTATGGTACTGCCTTTATTAACTTCGATTTTACTAATGATTAAATTTGCTTTGTTGAATTTTCTATTACGACGAGCATTTGCTGCTGCAGAATAAATCAATTGAAAAATGGGATAACATGCTCGATAGGGCATGAGTTCTAATATCATAAGCGTTTCCTCGTAGGAACGCCCGCGGATCTGATCAATTACTCTTCGTGCTTTGTCAACAGACATTGATATATAGTACCCCTTAGCAGTTACCTCATCGTCCTTCCATGGCTGGTACTCGTCTCGTAGACGCCACTGGTACTTACGAAGGTAATCAAATTCTTCCTTCTCTTCTTTTTTTTTAAAAAAACCCATCAAGTTTACCTCCATTAATAAATGATAAG
>NZ_WMLB01000003.1 GCF_009709675.1 Agromyces bracchium
GACGGGAATCGAACCCGCGCTGTCTGCTTGGGAAGCAGAAGTTATCCAGTAGTGATTCACTCGACTTCACTCGGGCTCACGAGGCCCGGAATCACGGGGGAGTGTGAACTCGAGTGAACCAACGTGTTCTCGATTTTGTGACTATTAAGTGACTACGAGCTCCGTCCAGCCTGCTTCGGGATCAGCGCGAACCGAGTTCGTTCCGGGCGGTCGACCGCCGGTCTCTCATCGCACGCTTCACCATAATGGCGAGGTCGATTGACCCGCCAACGGCACAGCGGCCGGATCGCGTCGGGGGGGCGTGCGAACGGATGGCGCGTTGGGAGCAGTCTGAGCCTCGCGGTTCCCTCGAGCTGTGGGAGGTGAGATTGAGATTGTGGCTGGGTCGCCCATCTCTCGCCGGTCAGCTGCTGTGCCGCCACTTCTTCCATGCGGATACAGCGATCCTTGGCACGCTCAGATGGCCCCATTGGAACGCCTTGACCAAGCCCCAGATGACCGCGGCCATCGCGGCCACCCAGGTGAGGTGCGGGCCGATGCTCATCCAGCCGACGGCGTGAACGATGTGGTTGTCGGCGTCGCTGATGATGCCCGTCGGCTGGTAACCGGCGCTGATGGAGCCGCCGGGCTCGACCCACCCGTCGAGACGGATGTCGGTCTTCGTAATGGTCTGATCGTCGGACACCCAGGTGCCGATGCTGCTGCAGCCTCGACGGGTCTCCTGGCAGTACTCCTCGGTGAAGGTTCCCCAGATGACCGGTTCCCGCGCGTCGATCGTGTTGATCACCGCAAGCGTGAGAAAGACCACGGCGAATGCACCGATCACCACGTAGGTCATGACTTGGCCGACGACCCGAAGCCTGCGCGATCGGGCGCTTCCGAGACGACCACGCCGGCTACTCGACATCACAGCGGCCGCCGTTCTGCGTACCGCCATTCCTCGTCCACCGAGTGATCCTACGGCCCCAACGAGACATGGCCGAACAGCGGTGCTCCGGGGTTGGCTCCCAATAGCTATCAACGCAATCGAAGGTGAGCGCTAGGTTGACCGCCGAGGGACCGGCTATCGGTCGGCGAGCGATCGCACGCAGAATGGGTCCGATGAACGAGAAGAGGCGCGCGCCGCTCGAAGAGTGTGATCTTGGTGGGATGACACGTGGCTGACCACTTCGAGGCTGACGACTTCTACACGGGTCCGCCTCTGCAGTCCGGCATGGTCGAATCGGCCGAGCGGCTCCTGGGAGTGCGACTCCCGCTCGCGTACACGGAACTGCTCCACCATAGGAATGGCGGCATTCCGCGGCGTCGTTGCTTCCCGACACACTTCCCGACTTCCTGGGCGCCGGACCACTTCGAGATCAGCGCGATTCGCGGAATCGGCGGTGAGTGGGGGATCGACTCGACAGGTGGGCTCGGGAGCACCGACTTGATCGCGGAGTGGGGCTACCCGGCAATCGGCGTGGTTCTCTGCGATATGCCCTCAGGCGGGCACGATGCCGTGATGCTGCGTTCGTCCTCGTCGTATACGCCCGCATGTCGTCCTCCGCCGACTCGTGACGGCGGTGGACTGACGGCCTCAGAGGCCGAGGAGTACGAGGTCCTCGGGTGGAGGCTCCGCTGCGGCGGCCGCGAACACCGCGAAGGCGCGCGCGACGATCTCGGCATCCTCGGGCGTCAAACGGCGGAGGACCTCGGAGATCTCGCTCCGACGCCGGTCGGTGACTTCCACGACGAGTTGCGCACCTTTCGGCGTGAGGTGGACCAGCACCTCACGCCTGCTGGTCGGGCTCGCTTCCCGCACCACCCATCCCTGCTGCTCCATCCGGTCCATCGAGCGGGTGAAGGTCGATGGCACGGAGCGGACGCGCTTGGCCAACTCCCCGATCCGCATCGGCCCGTTGCCGGCGAGGATAACCAACACCCGGAACTGCGGCAGGGTGACCAGATCGAGCGTCTCGGACAGGGAGCGGGCGACCAGGCCTAGGAGCGCGCGCGACGTGGTCAGGGTGGCCTCGACCGGGTCGCCCTGCAGTGCCCGCTCGATCCGTACCGGATCGTGGCCGGACTCGTGTTGCATGTCGGAAGTGTCGCACACCCCGGCGGCGACTGGACCGTGTCGCGTGCAAAACGCAACACTACGCATTGCACAACAGTTGCATTGATGCAATCATTGCGGTATCAACCCGCTGCCCTGACTGGTTCGCTGTTGCATCACCACGGGTAGGCGTCTGGAGATCGCGAATCACCTGGGCTTGGCCAGCGAGGAGTGATCGCTGATGCAACGTCCCGCAGAGTCCACCCGGACGACGGCACCAACCACAGTACGGATGAGAGCGGTCGTGCGTCACGACTACGGCGGCCCCGAGTCCTTGCAGCTCGCCGAAGCCGCCGTCCCGACCCCGACCGCGGGGCAGGTTCTCATCGAGGTCCGCGCTGCGGGATTGGATCGGGGCGCGTGGCACCTGATGGCGGGGCTGCCCTACCTGACCCGGCTGATGTTCGGTCTGCGGCGGCCGAGGCAACCGATTCTCGGGATGGAGGTCGCAGGAACCGTCGCCGCCGTCGGCGACGGCGTGTCCCGATTCGCCGTCGGTGACGACGTGTTCGGAACCGCCGACGGCAGCTTCGCCGAGTTCGCCGTCGCCGACGCGGCGAAGCTCGCCCTGAAGCCGGCGTCGGTCGATGTCGAGGGCGCCGCGGTCGTCGCCGTCTCTGGTCTGACGGCGCTGCAGGCGGTTCAGGACGTCGGCGAGGTTCAGGCGGGGCAACGCGTGCTCGTGATCGGCGCCTCGGGCGGTGTCGGCAGCTTCGCCGTGCAGATCGCCGCGCACGCGGGGGCGGCGGTCACCGGTGTCGCCAGCGGAGCCAAGGCCGACTTCGTCAGGTCGCTGGGCGCGACCGACGTGATCGACTACACGAGCACCGACATCACCGCGACGACCGATCGATTCGATCTCATCATCGACACGAACGGACGGCGCAAGGTGCGGCTGCTGCAACGCATCCTCACCCCCACGGGCACGCTCGTCATCGTGGGCGGCGAGGACGGCGGGAAGCTCACCGGCGGCATCCAGCGACAACTCGGCGCGCCGATCCGGTCACTGTCCACCCGCCGCCGCCTCACCTTCTTCATCTCGACCGCGAACCCTGCCCGGATGGAGCAACTCGCACACCTCCTCGAGGACGGAGTCATCACCCCTGCGGTGGGCGCCCGGTATTCGCTGGGTGAGGCGCGTCGTGCGATGACCGACCTACTCGCGGGCCGGATCGCCGGCAAAGCCGTCATCCGGATCCCCGACGCCGCCTGACATCCAGATCGGAACGAACCCATGACTGCTACCACCATGACCCGCGCCATCGACGACACGACGTCCAGGACCGCCGCACGCACCGCCGGCATCGGCTACCTGGCGATCTTCGTCCTGGCGATCTTCGCCAACTTCCTCGTCCGGCAGACGATGATCGATCCCACTGACGCCGCGGGCACGGCGACCAACGTGTCCGAGTCCGAGCTCCTCTTCCGATCGGGCATCGCCGCGTTCGTGGTGATCTTCCTCGTCGACGTCCCCGTGGCATGGGCCCTGTACGTGGTCTTCCGCCCCGGCGGTGCATTGCGATCGCTGCTGGCCGCGTGGTTCCGGATCGTCTACACCGTCTTCCTCGGCGTCGCCGCGGTGTTCCTGTTCCTCGGCCTGCAGCTGGTGACCGATCCCGCGGGCGAAGCGGGGAATGCCGACGCCGGGATGCTGATGTTCGAGGGCTTCAACTACACCTGGCTGGTCGGACTGATCGCGTTCGGGGTGCACCTGATCCTGCTCGGCCGACTCATCGTGAAGTCGGGACTCGCCCCGAAATGGATCGGATGGGCGCTGACTATCGCCGGGGTCGCCTACGGGATCGACACGCTCGCCTACACGTTGCTGCCCAACTACGCATCGATCGCCGGCGTCATGCTCGCCCTCGTCGCCATCCCGTCGGTCATCGCCGAACTGTCGTTCATGGTCTGGCTGCTGCTGACCGGGTTCAAGCGATCGCCGTCGACCGCATCATGACCGGGGCCCCCATGCTGGGCCTGCTCGCCGTCCTCACGCTCGGGCTCAGCGGGGCGTCGCCCGCGAGTGCCCCCGACAACACGTCGATCGACGCGTTCATCGCGCAGGAGATGCCGGTCGCCGGAGTGCCGGGACTTGCGTATGCCGTCGTGGAAGACGGCGAGGTCTCCGCCGTCGGCGCACACGGCGTGGTCCGAGCCGGCAGTGACGTCGACGTGACAACGGACACGCCCTTCCTTAGCGGCTCGATCTCCAAGAGCTTCACCGCGCTCGCTGTGATGCAGCTCGTCGAGGCAGGCTCCATCGGGTTGGACGAGCGGTTGTCGCGGCACCTCGCCGACTTCGACGGCCAGCCCGCCGGCGACATCACCATCCGGGAACTGCTGAGCCACACCAGCGGATACTCCACCCTCCAGGGCAACGCCTCCCACACCGATACGGGCGGCGGGACGGATGAACTCGCACGGATCGTCGACGCACTCGCCGCGGTGGCGCCCGCTCACGCCCCCGGCGAGCGGTGGGAGTACTCGAACACGAACTACCAGATCCTCGGCCGCGTGATCGAGGTCGCCAGCGGCGAGGAGTACCAGGCGTACGTCGAGGAGAACCTCCTCGACCCCATCGGCATGATCGACAGTTTCGTCGCCGACGGCGGCACCTACGACACCATGGCCACCGGTCACCGGCCTTGGTTCTGGACCAAGCTCCCGCTCAGCGAGAACACCACCGACCGAACCACCGCGCCGCAGGGCGGAATCATCGCGAGCGCCACCGATCTCGCCCGATACCTGCAGACGATGATGAACGGCGAAGACGACATCCTCACCGCCGAGAACAAGGCGCTGATGATGCGCCCCGCCAGCACCGCGTCGCCGTTTTACGGCCTCGGCTGGTTCATCGACTCGGACAACGGGACCGTCTGGCACTCCGGGGCGACCCCGGGCAACGAAACGCTCGCCACGATGATGCCGACCGAGAACCGGGCCGTCGTCGTGCTGGTCAACGGAGGAAGCGGCATGGGGTTCGGGGAGACCACCGAACTCCGCAACGGCATCACCGCCCGAGCGCTCGACCTCGAGTACGACGGTGAAGGGTCGCGGTGGTTCCAGCAGATCACCTTCATCGCTCTGGTGCTCTCGCCGTTCGCGTATCTGTTCAGCATGATCTGGGCATGGCGCCGGCGCGAGCAGCTCCGCGCCAAGACGGGCTTCGCGGGGACCTTCAGCCTGTGGTTTCCGCTGCTCACCACCGTCGTCGCGGCCTGGGTGATCGTCAGCCTGGTCCCCGGCCTGCTCGGCTCCCCCATCGGCACCATCGCGCTGTTCCAACCCGATCTCGGCCTCGCCCTGATCGCCACCGCCATCATGGGGGTGCTGTGGGCCGTCTTCCGGCTCGGGGTGGCATACACCGGCCGATCATCACGACAACGGCGTGACGGCGCGAAGGCCGGGACCGAAGATCAGCCCGAGACCATCACCGACGCATCAGCCGCCGTCGACGGCGCCGAGCCTCACGAGGTCATCGGACGCGCCCGCCCGTAAGCCGGCCCCGAAGCCAGCGCAGACTTGGCGATTCTTCGAAGTCCACGGTTCGGCGTCGAACGACCCCCTGCGCCGACGCTCGTCGCGCAGCGATTGCCCGTTTCCCATCGCCTGGAGGTGGAAGAGAACGCCAACCAAACGGCGCCTCACCCGCACGCGACGCCCCCAAGCGTGCACCGACCGCACAGGGATCCCCGGCGAGCAGATTGAGTCACGGGGCTTGAACCCGAAACTCACTCCGCGGAGGGATCCTCTCCGGCCGCGATCCGGCGTCGAGTTCTCTGGGCCGCGTACGGTCGAGGTGTGATGGGCTACGAGCGACCCGCGCTCCCGGCGGGTGTGTATGTCGATGAGGATGGCACTCCGATCGAGTACGGCAACCGGTGGGGCGTGAACGGGCCTCCTGAGGACGCCTACTCGCGCACCAGCAACCTCGATCGCTTCGCGGGCCTGCACACGGTCGCGCATGCGTTGATCGAGTGGCTGCGGAGTGTGTTCGATGTCGACGTCGACGCTGGCCCGCACGTGGCAGCGGATCTGCTTCTCCGACCCGACGATCCGGTTCACTCGGTGCGGTTGACGCCCAGGTCGGCCGAGTCTGCGCCGCTGACGTTCGTGCTGACCTCGTTCCCGGGCGTCTACCTGCACGCGGGGGCGCTGCACGATTTCCACTTCCCGGTGTGCGGGTGCGATGCGTGTGATGACGACGTCCGTTCCCTCGCCGAAGAGCTGGAGTGGACGGTGCGGACGGTCGTCACCGGCCACTACGGCGAGTCCGTGAACCCACGTGCGAGCGGCTGGCTCGGGTACCGCTTGGAAGAACCCGGCGTCCGCACCAGCTCGGGTCAGTCTCGAACGGACGAAGTCTCGGTCGAGCGCCTCGAACGCGCCCGCCACCTCGTTCCCGCTGATGGGCTGTGGCGCCCGTGGCCTGCGCTGGCGCGCTGACCAATCTTCGATCACTCAATCGTCTGCTGCCGGCGACGGCGGCGGACCGAACCTTCGCACCGAGCTCGTCACGCGGTCGGTGAACCAGTGCTCGAGCCGGTGATCACGACGGTGTTGTTAGCTCCGCTGAGGCGAGGATTCGCTCGAATTTGTGACCATTAAGTGACTACGAGAGCGATTTCGCAATCTAGAGTCGCGGCTCCGTTGGAGTCGAAATCCCTGATCAGCGCCGCGAATCTATCGAGGTGCGTCCGCGTGGACTGTTTCCGTGCCATATGTGGGATTGCGCGCCTGCTACCGGAGCACAGAAAGGGCCTCTGATCAGGCGATTTGCGAAGAGCCGATGACGGGAATCGAACCCGCGCTGTCTGCTTGGGAAGCAGAAGTTCTACCATTGAACTACATCGGCATGCGGCATCCGATGACGCCGCGGACACCATCGTAGCAAGGCGCGGGCACCCCCTCGGTAGGCTGACCTCGTGCTTCTCTCGGATCGCGACATCAGGGCCGAACTCGACCGCGAGCGCATCCGGCTCGACCCGTACGACCCCGCGATGATCCAGCCGTCGTCGATCGACGTGCGCCTCGACCGGTACTTCCGGCTGTTCGACAACCACAAGTACCCGTTCATCGACCCGGCGGAGGACCAGCCCGAGCTCACGCACCTCATCGACGTGCGGCCCGACGAGGCGTTCGTGCTGCACCCGGGCGAGTTCGTCCTGGCATCGACGTTCGAGGCCGTGACCCTGCCCGACGACGTCGCCGCGCGCCTCGAGGGCAAGAGCTCGCTCGGCCGACTGGGCCTGCTGACCCACTCCACGGCGGGTTTCATCGACCCCGGCTTCACCGGTCACGTCACGCTCGAGCTGAGCAACGTCGCGACGCTGCCGATCAAGCTCTGGCCGGGCATGAAGATCGGCCAGCTGTGCTTCTTCCGCCTGTCGTCGCCGAGCGAGCGTCCGTACGGGTCGCCCGCCTACGCGAGCAGGTACCAGGGCCAGCGCGGCCCGACGGCGTCGCGGTCGTTCCAGAACTTCAGCCGGGCGGATGTCGGCGTGACCGACGCCGGCGCCGCCGGAGCGTAGCGCGCGTGAGCGACCTCGTCCTCGCCCATGACTACCTCGTCCAGATGGGCGGTGCGGAGCGCGTCGTCGCCGAGTGGGCGGCGGGATTCGGGGCGTCGCGAGTCGTCACGCTCGCCTACCGCCCCGAGACGACGTTCGAGGCGTTCCGCGACCTCGACGTGCAGGCGAGCATGCCGACCGCGCTGGCCGGCCAGGTCGAGCGGATGCTTCCGGCGCTGCCGGCGATCGCCGCCCGGACGACGGTCTCGGGTGGCGATGTCGCCCTCGCGTCGTCGAGCGGCTGGGCGCACCGGTTCCGCTACGAGATGCCGTACGTCGTCTACGTGCACAGCCCGGCGCGGTGGCTGTACGCCGCCGACGACTACCGGCTGCGGCTGAGCGCCGTGCGGCGCGCCGGGCTCGCGGTCAGCACGCCGATCCTCCGCCGCGGCGACGCCGAGGCGATGGCCCGGGCGACCGCGATCGTCGCCAACTCCGAAGTGACCCGTGAGCGAATCCGCGACGCCTACGGCCTCGACTCGACCGTCGTGCATCCTCCTGTCGAGCCGGTGGCGACGGATGCCGCGGCCCCCGCCCGCGACCTCCCCGACGCGTTCGCCGTGGTGGTCGCTCGAGACCGCGGCTACAAGAACGTGCGCCTCGCCGTCGACGCCGCTCGTGAGGCGGGACTGGCGATCGCCGTCGTCGGCGCGGGGTCCGAGACGCTCGACGATCCCGAGGCGGGCGTCCACGGGCTCGGACGCCTCAGCGACGCCGAGCTCTGCTGGGTCTACCGGGAGGCGGCCGTGGTCATCGGCGCGGGTCGGGAGGACTTCGGCCTCACGGTGCTCGAGGCGGCACTCGAGGGCACTCCCGCCGCCACGTCCGCGGCTGGTGGGTACCTCGAGACGGTGAAGCCCGGCGTGAGCGGCGCGCTCGCGGCATCCGCCACCGTCGCCGATCTCGCGGAGGCGATCAGGCTCGCGCGCGGTGCCGACCCGACCGCGGTGCGGGACTGGGGGAGCACCTTCCGCAGGGATGCGCATGTCGCGGGCATCGAGCGGGTCATCGACCTCGCGCTGAGAACGACGTAGGCGACCAGCTCCGATCGGAGGAACGGTCGAGTGGGTACTGTAGCGGCATGACGACCGAGCCCGCCGCGCCCCGACCCCGCTGGCGGCGGGTTCTCGGGAGCTTCTGGGGCCAGTTGCTGCTCGCCTTCCTCGTCGTCGGCCTGATCCTGACCTTCCTCGCGAAGCCGTACGTGGTGCCGTCGGGCTCGATGCTCGAGACCCTCGAGCCGGGGGATCGGATCCTCGTGAACCGGATCGCCTTCCTGGGATCCGAGCCGGTCACCGGCGACATCATCGTGTTCGACGCCGACGATGCGTGGGACGTCCCCGCCTCGGCACCGACCGATCCGATCCGAACGGCGTTGCGCTGGGTCGGTGAGGTCACCGGCTTCGGCCCGTCAGGGCCGCACACGCTCGTGAAGCGGGTGATCGGATCCTCGGGTGAGGTGGTCGCCTGCTGCGACGCGACGGGAGCGGTGCTGGTCGACGGCCGTCCCATCGACGAGCCCTACGTCTCCAACGACTTCGCATTCGAGGAGGGAACCCTCGACTGCACGACGACGCCGCGGTCCTCGCGCTGTTTCGACGAGGTCACTGTGCCCGACGAGTCCTACCTCGTGCTCGGGGACAATCGATCCGGCTCGCGGGATTCGGCCTACGCTTGTCGCTCTGCCGACGCGAGCGACGATTGCTGGCGATGGGCGTCGCACGCTGGGATCGTCGGCGAGGTGGCCGCCGTCCTCTGGCCGATCCCACGTTGGGGGGCGCTCGGCTAGGATCGGGCCGCAACGGGCGCCATCGCGCGAGAGGATGAACGCATGGATCTGCGCGAGACGGTTCGATGACCACGGCACATCGCGCCTCCCCCGAGCATCTCGACGTGACGGCGATCGGCGTCACGGTGCGCATCCACTTCGCGCCGGACGTGCCCGAGGGAACGCGCACGCGAGTCGCCGAAGCCTGGGCGGACGCGGTAGTGGACGCCGAGGGCGCCGACGCAGCCGTCGAGGTCGATTCGGATACCCCGATCGAATCGATGCTCGAACGGCTCTCGGTCCGCGTCACGCTCGCGGCGCTCGCACACCAGCGGGGCGAGTTGATCATGATGCACGCCGCAGGTGTCGCGATGGACGACGGCCGCGTGGTCGCGTTCGTCGGTCCGTCCGGCCGTGGGAAGACGACCCTGAGCGCCACCCTCGGGGCGCACTTCGGCTACGTCTCCGACGAGACCGTTGCGGTCGACCGCGACCTCACCGTGCACGCGTACCGCAAGCCGCTTTCGAAGGTGCGCTCGAACGGCCCGAAGGAACAGGTCGCGCCGCGTCGCGCCGGGCTGATGGACCTGCCGGTCGCACCGCTGAGACTCGCGGCGCTCGTCCTGCTCGATCGTCAGCCGGACGTCTCCGCACCCGAGCTGACGCGGGTTCCGGTGATCGACGCCATCGCCGAGCTGGTTCCGCAGTTGAGCTATGTCACCGACTTCGAGGCTCCATTGCAGCGTCTCGCAGCACTGTGCGACGCCGTCGGCGGCGTCTGGCGTGTGACCTATGGTGAGGCGGCGACGGTGGTTCCTCTGATCCCGGAGCTGTTCAGCGCACCGCCGGGTGCCGCTCGCTCATGGAGGCCGCTCGAGCCTGCCCAGGGCGAAACCTGGACGAGTACGACCGACTTCCGGTGGGGGCCGGTTTCCGACGCCATCGCCGCCGACGGAAGCGTTGCGGTCATGAGCGACGGCGTGCTTCGCGTGCTCGCGGGCATCGCTCCTTCGATCTGGCTGGGCATCGGGAGGGGTTCGACGTTCGAGCAGCTCGTGACGCAGACGATCGCGGAATTCGGCCACCCGCCCGCAGGGGACGCCTCAGGTCTGGTCGGCGGGGTGATCGATGAGCTGCTCAGCGCCGGACTGGTCGTTCGAGGAGATCGATCGGGTCGAGCGGCAGTCTGACACCGGGGCTCAGTCATCGAGGCTGCCCGTGACGCCCGTTGGTCCGACGAGCTCGACGAACTGGGCCACACGTCGCTGGCACGGAAAACGCTCGGCCGGAGTGTCCGGCCGAGCGTCTTCCGTTGGTACGCGAAACTCAGGCGGCGCAGCGGCCGTCCGTGCAGTCGGAGATGTCGCTCGTGGGGATCTTGTCGTCGACGATGGGGGTGCCGCCATCGACGGTGTAGGTGATCTCGAGGAAGTTACCGCTGTTGGTGCTGTTGAACAGGTACTGGCCCGTCTCGGTTCCCGCGGTGAAGCAGATCGGGAAGGTGACGCCCGGGCCCGGGGTGAACACCGAGCCGTTGGCCTTCTCGACGTTCGTGACGCAGATCTCGGACGTCGTGTCGGGACAGACCGTGCCGTCGGTCGTGAAGGTGAGGTAGTAGCCCCACGGGTCCCCGGTCGACTGCCCGGGGCACTTGCATGCGTTCTGGCCGATGATGACGTTGGGGATACAGCTCGCGGCGGCGGTGGGTGCGTTGACGGCGACGGCGACAGCGGGAACTGCCCAAGCCATCGCCTTCGTGACGGTCCGGCGGCTGACGCCGGGCAGTTCAGAGTTCTGGGTCTCGGTCATGGCCTCTGGTCCTTCGACGAGTGTGCTGTGAGGTTCGTGTGATATGGGTAACGCTCGTGAATGCTATCGCATGCTGAGGAATGCGCAACACTCGTCGGAGCCCCCACGTACGGGGGTCAGAATCGTTGCCGAAGGAGTTCCCGGACGCCACGGATCGGACGATTGAGGAACTCGTAGAAGACGTCGCGACGCGTCGGTGGGCGGCCGAGCTGGTGTTCGAGGTGGGTTCGGTTGACCAGGGGGGCGCGGAGGACGAGCGCGACGCGAGCACTCAAGCTCTGCTCCGCCAGGATCCGCCCCCACCACTCCTCGACGCGACCACCGCCCTCGGTGACGGCCTTCCAGAGCTTGAACTCGCGGGCTCCTCGGTGAGCGTCGAGCCGGCCGAACGCCGCATCGAACGCCAGACGAGCGTCGAGCACGTCGACTTCACGCTCGATCTCGTTCCGGCGTTCCGAGTCGGCGTCGGACCATGCGCCATCGAGCTCCGAGCGCTGGCGCGAGCGTGCGGCGTTGAGGATTGCGATGACCGCCTGAGAAGTCAGGTCCGGTGCGGCGCAGCTCACGCCGGAGACGTCGACTGCGCCACGTGATGACCACAGCCGGTCGAACGCCTGCTCGGGCGGGATGCCGATGCCGGGAAACGATCGGTGCACGTCGAGGTAGCCCCACGTGTCGTGCAGGTAGGTCTGGGCGTGGCCGAAGGGAGAGCCGCCGACGAACGTGCTGTAGATCCGCCAACCTCGCGCGCGAAGCGCGGTGTCGAGCGCGTCGATCTGTCCGGGATCAACCAAGATGTCGATGTCGGTGCCCGGTGATGCGTTCTTTCGGATCGAGCGGTCGACGGTGTCCCCCTTGATGTGGAGGAGGCGGACGCCGACCTGCCCGGCGAGCGTCTGCACCGCTGCCCTGCCGAGATGGAGACGCACGGCATGAGGCACCGTCGCCGACGCGGAATCGGCGTCGACGTTCACGCCGACGCCCCGTCGACGATGGAGTCGGGTGCCGGCATCGCTAGGCCGACTCGGCTGCCGCGCGGGTGGACGACCGCTTCCGGCTCTCGCCCTTCACGTACTCCTGCACGTAGGCCGCGGAGGCGTAGGGCGACGCGTCGCCGCCCTTCCTCGGCACCTTGTTCAGTACGAGCCCGAGTGCGCGGCCGTTCGCCTTGTGGACGGCGTCGAGCGCCTTCTCGACGAAGTCGTAGTTGGTCTTCCCGACGCCGACGACGAGCAGGGCCCCGTCGGCCTGTTGCGTGAGCACGGCACCGTCGGTCACTGCGAGCAGCGGCGGCGCGTCGATGATGACGGTGGCGTGCTTCGCCAGATCCTCGAGGAGCTGGCGCATTCGCGCGGACCCGAGCACCTCGCTCGGGTTCGGCGGGATCGTCCCGGCCGCGAGCACGAGCAGGTGCGGGTCGTGCGGTGTCCGTTGGAGCACGTCGGCGACCGCCGCACGCCCGGTCAGGACATCGCTCAGGCCGGCCCCTCCCGGCAGTTCGAGGTTGGTCGCCACCGTCGGCCGGCGGAGGTCGCCGTCGACCAGGACGACCGGCTCGCCGCTGCGGGCCAGAGTGAGCGCGAGGTTGCAGGCGATGGTCGACTTGCCATCACCCGGCAACGGGCTGGAGACGACGATCTTGCGCGGCGGGTTGTCGACATCCATGAAGCGGAGGTTCGTGCGAAGTGATCGCAGAGCCTCGGCAACCGGGAAGGCGCGCTCTCCGGCGGTATCGGTCAGGAGCTTGCTCGCGCCTGTGAGGGCGTT
This sequence comes from Agromyces bracchium, assembly GCF_009709675.1. GTDB lineage: Bacteria > Actinomycetota > Actinomycetes > Actinomycetales > Microbacteriaceae > Agromyces > Agromyces bracchium. The sequence goes on from NZ_WMLB01000003.1 coordinate 13,010, forward strand.
CGACGACGGGATCACTCCCATGACCGGGACATGGAGCTTCGACTCGACGTCGTCGGTCGCCCTGACGCGCCGGTCGGATGCGGTGCGGGTCAGGGCGAACGCGATGCCGGCGCCGAGACCGAGAACGCCGCCGACGATGAGGGCCGTTCGGGTGTCCGGGAAGACCGGAACGGTCGGAACGGTGGCCGCGGCGGCGGCGTAGATGCTGATCTCGGTCGGGGTGTCCTCGCCGTCGACGACTGCCACGGTCGCGGCGAGCGCGTCGATCCATGCTTGAGCGAGGGCCGCGGCTTCCTGCGGAGTGCTCGCCTGAGCCGTGAACCGGATGATGGCGGTGCTCTGCGGGTTCTCGACCGTGATCCTCGAGGCGACCGATGCGGGGCTTTCGGTGAGCCCCAGATCGTCGATGACGCGCTCCGCCACTTCCTCCCACCCGGCCATGTCGATCAGGGTCGGCACCTTCAAGCGGGCGGAGCTGTCATCGTTCAGGAGCTGACCGTTCTCGTATTCGGTCTTCGCCTGCACGACACCACTCGCGGTCGCCTCGTAGACCGGGGTCTGCAAGAGCGACCAGCCGTACGCGGTGCCGATGCCGAGCAGGGTCATCAGGGCGATGGCCAGCCAGTGGCGACGCAATCCGCGAAGGTAGTCGCGCAGCTCCATGCCGCCCCCTCGAGGTGTCAGCGTCCGTCGGCCGAGCGGCCGACGGCTCTATCGTATGGCAGCGTAAACGACCGGCCCCGTGGATCGGTCGGTGGAGCGAGTCCGGCGGCATCGGTGTCGGATGGATTCGACGAGCGTTGCAGGGCCATGGCACCGAGGCAGATCCCGGCGATGACGAAGGGCACCGACGTCTGTACGCCGGCCCAGAAGAGGTCGAACTGGGCTTGGACGATCCGGCTGAGCACCGCCGCGAGGGCGAGCGTGCCGTAGGCCTTGTCGACCCGCCACAGTACGACCGTGAATCCGATCCACATCGTGATGAACGCCGCCAGTCCGACCAAACCGGCGGAGGCGGCCACCTCGAGCTCGGCCTGGGGCGGTTGGTAGGGCAGCGTCGGGTCGACGTACCAGAACCGCAGGCCGTGTCCGAAGATCGGGGCGTGCTTCCAGTACGCATAGACCTCGCGGAACCACTCCAGTCGCTGGAACGTCGAATTGTGCTGGTTCTGCGATTCGACCTGTTCGAGCACCATCGACACCGTGAGCCAGATCGCCGGCACCGCGAGTGCCAGCAGCAGCCTCGACTGGCCGCCGCGGCGAACCAGGATCACGATGGCTGCGACGACGAGTCCGATCCACGCCTGCCGCGACTGGCTCATCGCGATCGCGATGAGCAGAAGCCAGAGCGCCGGGCGCGTCCACCGCGTCGACAGGCCGGCCCACGGGGGGTGCACGTACGCGATCAGTGCGACGAATGCGAGCGCGGTGCCGACGAAGTTCTTGTGCATCGGCCACGGGATGTCGGGGTAGACCGGGCCGAAATTCCCACCCGCGTACTGGAGGACTCCGGTGATGATCGTGCCCGCGGCGAGCACGCACCCGGCGGCGATCATCGCGGTGAACGCCCATCTGGCGTAGCCCGCGCGCCCGATCGCCCAGCCGACCACGAGGGCGCCGGAGATCAGCAGCCAGGCGTGGAACCATTCGACGGTGTTCTGCACGAACGGGTTCACGATCACGGTGAAGAGCGTCGCGAACTGGTACCCGAGGTTGAACCACAGCATCGCCCGGAGTTCGCGACTGTAGGGCCGATGGCCGAGCAGCACGGCCGTGCCGAACGCGGCGGCCAGCGCGACGTCCGAAGCCGAGACGTCGCTGCCGCCGAAACCGGCCCGTTGGGCGACGAAGAGCGCGGGCATCGCCATGAGCGCGATCGCGAGCGGCTTCGACGTGGTGACGACGACACCGACGATGAGCGCGGCGATCGCGATGCCCGTGACGAGTGCACCTTCGCCGGCGCGATCGAGGAGGACGTAGGTGGCGACCACCGTGCCGATGGCCAGAAGCGACCAGCGCCAGAGCGCCGCCCACCAGTCGGCGGCGCGCTCGCGGAATCGGACCGGAGGGGCATCCGCGCGCATCAGGTCGCCTCCTCGACGAGCAGCCCACGGGCGACGAGGTCGTCGAGGAATGCATCAACGTGGGATGCGATGTCCTCGGCGGGGCCGGCCACCTGGCCGATGACACGGTCGACGAGGTACTCACGGTCGCCCTGCGTCGCCTCGGTGAAGATCAACGCCGCGACGCCGTCCAGCACGAGGATCGGCCCATCGGGCAACGGTGCGAGGTAGATCGCATCTCCGGATGCCTCGAGGCCGACGTCCGCCGCGAGCGCGTACCGCATCAGCCCGGCGACGCCTCGCCCGGCGGACGCTCGCCGTGCAGGCTCTCGTAGATGTCGCCGACGAACGAGACGACCGCCTGTTCTCCCTGCGCGGGACCGCCGGCCAGCATCCCGTCGACGCCGAGCAGCACCGCTGCCGGCGTTCCCCAGTCTGCGATCGAGGCCCGCACGTTGCTGTCCCAATCGTGCAGCGACTGCGGGTGCGTGACCTCGGTGAGCTTGCTCTCCTCCGGCCCCGGCGCGAGCAGGAGACGAACGTCGAGTTCGGGCAGGAGCGCTCGGAACTCGGGGACGCGCTCGACGACGGCCAGGCATGGAGCGCAGGTCTCGGAGAGCGCGAGAAGAAGCATCGGTCGGGTGCGCGAGAGCTTCCGCAGGTTCGACGGAGTGCCATCACCGAGGATGACCGGGATCGCGGGCGTCCTCGTGCGGATGTAGTCGAGCGGCTCGTCGGCGGTCTCATGCGTTCCGATCACCGTCGTGCTCGCGTCCACGGTCGGACTCGGGTCGGTGATTTCCCGCTCCGGGGTGCGCCAGACGATGAGCGCGGACGTGAACGCGGCCGCGGCGAGTGCCACGAGCCAGACCCAATCGGCGCCGAGGGCGACGAGCGCACCGCCGACGAGGGGCGCCGCCCAGAGCGTGGCCGCAGCGACGAGGGCGAGGAGCAGCAGCCACGCGTTGCGGAGCAACGTCACCCCGGTGACCGGCGCCGATTCGCCGAAGCATGCGCAGGTGGCATCCTCGCCGGTCTGCCTGGCCTTCGACCAGGCTTTGCCGACCAGCCAGGTGTACGCGGCCATCAGCACGGCGCAGACGAGCGCGGCGAGCGCGCCGAGCAGTCCGCCGAGGAGGGCCAGCGCGAGACCGAGCAGAAGTTCGCCCCACGGGTGCAGCCGCAGCAGCCATCCTCGACGGAACGCGGCCGGGACGCCCAGCTCGGCCCACCCTGCGAGGTCGTCCGGTCGGCGTAGCTTGCCCACGGCGCTGGCGATCATGACCGCGGCGAGGATGAGCGCGGGGGCGGCGATGAGAGCGGTCGGCACGGGATGATCCTACAGAGGCCCCCCGTATACACTCAGTCTTTCGCGGGTCCGGTCGGGGCTCGGCCGCAGCGACGAGGGAACGATGGGAAAACGAGCACAGGGGGGCGAAGGGCTCTTCTCCCAGTTGCGGCGACTGCTCGCGACCGCCGGTGCGCACCCCGCCGCCTGGGTTGCGACGACCGTGATGGCTTCGCTCGTGCTCGCCGGGCTCGACACCCTGGGCGTTGCCGCGATGGTGCCGCTCACCCAGCTCATCGGCGGGGCCGAAGCCGACACGGGCGCGCTCGCCGTCATCTCGGACGTCGTCGGCACGACCGATCCCACGGTGCTCATCCCGATCGTGGCCGCCGCGGTGGCCGTGCTGTTCGTGGTGAAGAGCGTCGCATCGCTCATCTTCCGCTGGCAGTTGCTCGGCCGCACCACGCGGGTGTCCGCGGACGCCGCATCGGCACTGCTCCGCGGCTACGTGCTCGCGCCGTACGCCGCGCACCGCGCTCGTCGGCTGCGCGAAATCTACCGGAGCGTCAGCGACTCCGTGACGCAGGCGACGTCCGTGCTGCTCTCCGTCGTCAGCATCTGCACCGACGTCGCCGTGCTGATCGCGATCACGGTCGTGCTCGCGGTCACCGACCCGGTGGTCACGATCGTGACCGTCGTCGTGTTCGGCATCTTCGTGCTCGGGCTGCAGCGCCTGCTGCGTCGCAGGCAGACCCGCCTCGGTGAGGAGGCCGCGGAGGTCAGCCTCGAGGCGTGGCAGTACCTGTTGCCGAGCCTCGACGGATTCCGGGAGGCTCGTCTCAGCTCGCGCGGGGAGGACTTCGTCGCGGGCTACCGGAGGGCGCGGTTGCGCGGGGCGCGCCTCGGTCGCGACATGGGGCTCATCAGCGACATCCCGCGGTACACGCTCGAGATCGGATTCGTCGTCGCGATCGCCGGCATCTCCATCTACCTGTTCAACGTCGGAACCGCGGCGCAGGCGCTCGTCGTGCTCGGCGTGTTCGCCGCGGCCGCGCTTCGTGCGCTGCCGACGCTCACGCGCGTGTCATCGAACATCGCCACGCTGCGGACGGGGCAGGCGGGCCTGCGCATCTTCCTCGCCGCGGCCGACGAGGTGCGGACCGGTGGACAGCATGACGAGCGGCCGCGCGACGAGACCCGGTATCGGGGCGATCTCGTCCTCGAGGGCGTCCAGTTCCGCTACCCCGACGCGGACGTGCCGGTGCTCGACGGCCTGTCGCTCCGGATTCCGCAGAATACCACGATCGCGTTCGTGGGCTCGAGCGGCGCGGGGAAGAGCACCCTCATCGACCTGGTGCTCGGGTTGCTGCAGCCGACCCGTGGGTCGATCGAGTGCGGGGGCCGGCCCATCGCCGACGACCTCGCCGGCTGGTACGCCGGGCTGGGCGTCGTGCCGCAGGACGTGTTCCTCTTCAACGACACGGTTGCGGCGAACGTGTCGTTCGAGGTCGAACCCGACCGCATCGACCTCGATCGCGTCCGCGAGGCCCTCGCGATGGCGCAGCTCGAGGACATCGTCGGATCGATGCCCGACGGGGTGCAGACGGTCGTCGGCGAACGCGGGGTCCGCCTCTCGGGCGGTCAGCGCCAGCGTCTGGGGATCGCGCGTGCGCTCTATCGTCGCCCGAACGTGCTGGTGCTCGATGAGGCGACCTCCGCACTCGACAACGCGACCGAGCACCAGATCTCCGAGACGCTCGCGAAGCTGGGCGGCACCATGACGATCCTGATCGTGGCGCACCGGTTGTCGACCGTCCGGCATGCCGACACGTTGGTGTTCCTCAAGGACGGTCGCATCGAGGCGCAGGGGGCGTTCGACCAGGTGCGCGCGACGAACGCCGAGTTCGCCCGGCTCGTCGAGCTCGGCCGACTCGACTGACCAGATCTCGGATCAGCCGTCGAGTTCCGGCGCTCTGACGTCGAGGACGTCGCGCAACCTGCGCCAGGCCCACGCCCAGTCATGCGACGTCGCCCAGTCGCGACCGGCACGGCCCACACGACGGCGCAGCTCGGGATCATCGAGCAGTCGTCGAATCGCAGCGGCGAGTTCGACCGGGTCGTCGGGTGGGACGAGCAGCCCGGCAGGGCCGGCTGCCTCCGGTATCCCACCCACACGGCTCGCCACGACCGGGATTCCGGTTGCGAGGCCCTCCCCGACGGTCAGGCCACTCGGTTCGGCCCATCGAGAGGGAACGCAGAGCACGTCGGCGGTGCGGAGCAGTGCGGGCAGCGCGGTTCGATCGACGAAAGGACGGAACTCCACGCGGGGACCCGACATCGCCGCGAGCGTGCGCAAGTCGGACTCGTACTCGGTGAGCGGGGCGCCCGGATCGAATCCCCCGCTGCCGACGACGACGACCTCGAGTTCGGACGGTCCGAACCCCGCGACCGCCCGCAACAGCGTGTCGACGCCCTTGGCCGGCACGACGCGGCCCACGAACATCACTCGCATCGGCCGCTCGTCCGAGTGCCCCGCGAAGGGGGTGAACCTGGCGACGTCGACGGCATTCCCGACGACGTGCACCTTGCCCTCGTTCCCTCGCCCGACCAGGTCACGGGTGCGCGCGGCGAGGTCTCCGCTGACGCACACGATCGCGTGGGCCGGGGCGAGCGTTCTCGCTGCCTCGCGTCGGGAGTAGGTGCGCAGCAACTCGTTGTGCGCGTAGAGCACGACCCGATGGTCGGTGTCGCGCAGCAGCCAGGGCAGCTGCGGCGCGTTGTGCGCGAGCACGGTCGACGGGGGCTCCGAACGGAGCGCGGCGACGAGGGGGCGGAAGTAGGCCGCCGCGCCGAGACGGGGCAGTGCGAGTCGACCGAGCGCCGGATCGAGGTACTGGCGCGCCCTTACCGAGACGTGGCGGCCGGAGTACTCGATGACGTCGGCGCTGTCGTATCGGGGCCGGAACGTCGAGCGCTCGATGACGACGGCGTGCCGTTCGTCGCCGCACGCGCTCGCCGCCCGTGCGAGGCCGTCGACCACGGTCGGGATCGCGGATCCGGTGCGCGGGGAGAAGTGATCCCACGGCGTGATCGTGTGGATGACCCGGGTCATGTCGTGACGACGCGCACCAGCGACGCGCTGCCACCCTTCATGGCGACAGTCTACGGTCGCGGGTCTGCGTCGGAGTCGGTCGTGACGTCGGGTCGGCCGGCGGGCCTTCGTGGGCGGATGGCGCGCCGGTCGGCGTCGGTAGGCTCTCCCCGTGCGGGTAGGCGATTCGATCAAGGCGGTCCAGCGCCGTTGGAACACGCTCCAGAGTCGCAATCCGGTCACCTTGTGGGCGCACCGCACGTGGGCCGACGTCACGAGCACGCTGTCTCCGTCGGACTTCTGGTACGGGCGCTACCCCCACACGTTCCTGGAGCGGCGCCCGCCGGAGCCGGACGAGTCCCCCTCCGAGGTGCCCGAGATCATCTGGTGCTTCTGGACGGGCGCCAACCCGCTCACGCCGAATCGTGCCGAAAGCCTCGCCCAGATGCGGGAGATCAACCCGGGTACACCGGTGGAGCTGATCACCCCGGATCGCCTGCCGGACTTCGTGCTGCCGACGCATCCGCTTCACGCGGCATACGACGACCTCTCGCTTGTCCACCGGTCGGACTACCTGCGCGCGTACTTCCTGCATCACCACGGGGGCGGGTACTCGGACCTCAAGCAGCTGAGGGGGCCGTGGCGTGGACCGATGAACCGTCTCCGGGACTCGGACGCATGGCTTCTGGGGCCAGCTCTGACAGACCCGGCGTGGGCGGGACAAGCCCCTGAGCGCCTCGGCGCGCACCTCAGAAGGTACTACCGGCGGATCGCCTCCGAGAGCACGCTCATCGCGAAGTCGCACTCGCCTCTCACGGCGGAGTGGCTTCGTGAGGTCGACCGACGGCTCGACTACTTCGCGCCCGCCCTGGCCGAAACCGACGGCGGCACCTGGGGGCAGGCTCCCGACTATCCGATCACGTGGACCGGCCTGCTCGCCGACGTGCTGCACCCGCTGTGCCTGAAGCACGGCAATCGGATCGTCCTCGACGGGTCGGTCGCATGGAACGAGAGCGCACCGTACCGGTAGGCCGGGGCGGTCGAACCGTCCGACGACCGCGAGCATGCGTCATCCGCTCGGGGCGGTCACGCGATCGAGGGCGTCGAGCAGCGGCGCACTCGCGATCGGGTCCACTTTTCGGCAGAACGGAGACCCCGACGCGGTCAGGGTTCCGAGGTCGTGGAGCGTCCAGGTCGTCGGCTCGTCGCGCGCGACGTCCCAGACCGAGTGGCTGACCGGCGGGAGTTCGGCCGGTGGACCGTGCCATGCGAGCGGTGTGACGAACGCCGACTCGTCCGGAATGATCGTGCGTCGATACAGGCGGCGAAGCCGCGATCCGGGCGCGAGGTCCGTGTCCAACAGTCGATCCAGTTCCGGTCGGCGAAGCGCGAGCCACTGGCTGCCGTACCAGCACGGCCTCTGCGGGTTGAAGGGCGAGGGCATGCGGCGCAGGCCCCAGTGGACGCCCCGCCCCCGCGTGACGGTTCGGACGCTGAACAGCGGTTCCATCCGCAACGCGACGGCGTCGCGCACCCGACGGAGGAACTCCCCGCCCCGACCGGTCAGCCGGATGCCGAGCCTGGCCGCCGGAGTGCGGAACCACCGGTATTCGTAGCGTGTGAGCGTGTCGGAGCCGGTTCCACGTCGGCGGCCCCATCGTGGCGTGTATCGGAGCGGCTCGGCCTCGCCGATCCAACCGTCGGCGGCCATCGCCTCGTCCTCCCAGTCCTCCAGCGGGCGGACCGGGTAGTCCTGACCCGAGATGAGGCAGACGAGGTCCGGGTCGGTCCGCTCGCGAGCCGTGGCCAAGGCGCTCAGCATGGCCTCGACCAGCTCCCACGAGCCCCAATCGGCCGGGAGCCCGTGCTCGACGATCTCGATGCGCGAGTCGGGGTCGTGACGGGGGAAGGGTTCGCGCCGGGCGTCGTGCGCGATGAGGACTCGTGCGTCGGGACTCGAGGCGAGGATCGCCGCCGCGAGACGGCTGACCTGAGCCCAGTCCTTGTGGCTCAGGATCACGTAGCATGCGCGAGGCCGAGGGGCTGGCGAGGGCGAAGATTCACCTGAGTCCACCCCGCCAGCATAGGATCGACAGGCGCGTGGGCGATCGCGCAGGCGACCGGAGCCGATCCATTCCGGGCGGGTGGAGCTGGGGAGCATGGACGAGGCACTTCGGCTCAGCGTGTGCGTCGTCACCTACGAGCGGGAGACGTTCCTCGAGCGGTGCCTGGCCGCGCTCGCCGGCGAACTCGACGAAGGCGCAGAGGTCGTGGTGGTCGATGCCTCGAAGGAGGACCATGCGCGTGCGGCACGTGCGGTCATGCCCTCGGCGACGTACGTGCATGCGCCCGGGCTGGCCGGATGGATGACCCGGTCGCGCAACGAGGCGCTTCGGCACGTCCGCGGCGAGATCGTCGCCTTCCTCGACGACGACGTGGTCGTGCGGCCCGGATGGCAGTCCGCCCTCGAGGCGGCCTTCGCGATCGACGCAGTCGCGGCAGTCGCCGGACGCACCTGCAATGGACTGCCCGGAGAGGAACGATACGACCGTGAGATCGGTCGCCTCCTGCCCGACGGCACGCTCACGGACGGGTTCGCTGCGGAGGGTTCCGAGCTCGTCGACGTCGACCACGGCATCGGTGCGAACATGTCGTTCCGCCGATCGGTCCTCGCCGAGCTCGGCGGGTTCCGCGACGACTACCCCGGCACCGCGCTTCGCGAGGACACCGACATCTTCCTCAGGGTGCGGGCACTCGGTGCCCGTTCGGTGTTCGCGCCGGCGGCGGTGGTCGACCATCGCCCGGCCCCGCACGTGCGGGGCGCCCGGTTCGATACGCGCTACAAGCTGTACGGCCGTCGCAACCACATGGTCCTGCTGGCCCGCGAAGCGGGCATCGGCTCGCGCACGCTGTGGAACTGGGTCGGGGCCCAGTTCCGGAACGTCGGCAGCGCGAGCGGACTGCGCGCGCGAGTCATGCGCCTCGCGGTGACGATCGTCGGGGTCGCGTGGGGCGCCGGCGCGATGCTGAAGGATGCACGGTGGCGGCCCACGCCGCCGCGGCGCAGGGACCGGACGGGCGACGAGCTGCGGCGCATCCTCAGCGGCGTTCCCGCCTGAGCGCGACCTTCGCCTAGTCGTCGAGGATCCGGAGCAGCGCCGAGGCGGTCGCCGACCAAGTGAACTCGCCCGCTCGTTCCGCGGCGGCGCGCTTCATCGACGTGAGCAGACCGCGATCCCGCACCCAACCCTCGAGCACGGCCGCGACCTGATCAGGTGCATCGGCGTCGACGAGCGCTCCGGCGTTGCCGACCCCCTCGGGAATGCCGCCCTTCCGAGCGGCGATGATCGCACAGCCGGAAGCCATGGCCTCGAGGCTGGTGAGGGGGAACGGCTCGTCGACACGCGAGAGGACGCAGGCCACATCGTGCTGCCTGATCTGCTCGGCGAGTTCCTCGTGGGGCATCCAGCCGAGCATGGTCCCATCGGCGGACTCCATCGCGTCGCGCACGCTGTCGGCGTATGCGGCAGCATCCTCTGCGCTGTACCCGAACGTTCGCACCGCGCCGATGAGGGTGATCTCGACCGGGAGCCCTGCCTGGCGCAGTCGCGCCACGGCGGCGGCCGCGACCTCATGCCCCTTGTTGGGATCGATGCGTCCGTGGGTGATTACCCGCACCGGATCACGGACCTCGAGGTAGTCGGACCGCGGGAGGAACCGTTCGTGGTCGACTCCGCTGTGGATCACGGTGATCGGCGTGGACGGAAGGTACCGTTCGCTGGTCCAGTCGACGACCGCCTGGCTCACGGCGACGACCGCGACGCGGTCCGACAGCGACGCGAACGGTCGGGTCTCGGCGCCCTCGAGCCTGTTGTGCAACCAGAGCACGGTACGCTTCGACAGGCCCGCATCGGCCAATCGGTCGGCGGTGCCCGGGTCGTTCGCCACCACGATGGCATCGATCGGATCCGGGATGGAGCGGAGCGCGCGCGTCACCCCCCGCAGGTACGGGCCGTAGTCGTGCCACGTCCATCCCTTCAGGCGCGCGTGGGCGGTGTTCGCCTTGCGAAGGAGCGTCGGCATCGGGTGCGCCGAGCCGTGCCGGAGACGGAGGACGTTCCCCTCCGGGAAGACCTCGTTGCCGTCGTCGGGCGCGATGATCGTGACCGTATGCCCCGATCGCTGCAGCTCACCCGCGAGGTGCCGCGTGATGGTCGCGATGGCACCGGCCCATTCGGCGCTGTAGTACTCGCCGAGCGGAAGGACGAATGCGAGGTGCATGGCTCAGCCCGCCTCGGTCTCGCGGACACCCGCGGCGCTCGCGAGGCCGTCCCATGTTCTCGCCCACGTGAGGGATTCCGCGCGTCGGCGGGCGCGTGCACCCCATGCTGCCCTCGCCTCCGGGTCGCGGATGAGTCCGTCGAGGACATCGGCGAGCGCTCCCGCGTCATCGCGGGGGAAGAGGAGTCCGGCGTCCGAGATCAGTTCGGGCGTCCCGCCGGTGGCGCTGCCGACCACCGCCTGGCCGCTGGCGAGGCCCTCCAGGATCGTCAGCGCGCAGGGCTCGTCCCAGCGCGACGGCGTGACGTGGATGTCGCTCGCCGCGAGCGCGCCGGCGATCCGGGTGCGATCCAGGTGCCCGGTGCGCACCACCTCGATGCCCTGCTGCTCGAGATCGGCGATGCGTGCGTTCAGCCGGTCGTAGAACGGGTTGCCCGCCGAGAATCCGAAGTTCGTGTCGCCGACGATCTGAAGGCGGAACCGCGTACCGCGTTCTGCGACTCGGACGCAGGCATCCGCCAGGATGTCAGGCGCCTTCTCGACGGAGAGCCGCCCGACGAAGCCCACGGTCGGGATCGGCGAGGTCCGCTCGGTGCCGAACTGCTCGGTGTCGACGCCGTTGAGCACCGTCGATACGGTGAACGGACGCAGCTTGTAGATCTGCTCGATCGCGCGCGCGACATACGCGCTGACCGCGACCGAACGGAGCCGCCGGTCGCGCGCGTACTGGCGACGGAACCGATCGCTCGACATCTCCAGGTTGTGGAACCAGTGCACGACCTGCACCGACGGAAGGCGTCGGCTGAGGAAGACCGCGACCTCCGGGTCGTTGTTCACGATCGCGACCTGCGGGCGGAGCCGCTTGAGCTCGGCCAGCACGTCGTGCGCGTAGACCCACTGGTCCGGCGCCCGCCAGCCGGTCAGCCGGCGGCGGATCCGTAGCAACTTGGCCGGCAGCGGTGACGGCCACTTGATGGCGCGCACGAACCGCAACCCGGGCCACTCGTACTCGTCGACGCCGATGGCCTTGCGGGTGATGACCGGGCAGTCATATCCCTGCGCGAGCGCGACGCGACCCACGTTGAGCACGCACGTCGCGATGGCGCCGCTCACGACGGGCGTGAACGTCTCGCGGCTGTTGTTGACGAACACGATCGTCGGCTTGCCCGCCATGTGGTGTCGCTCCCTCTGCGTCCGTCCAGCACCGAGGCCAGAGTAGTGCAGGCCACTCGTCGATCCCGCCACTCGGATCATCCCGCGGGCGCTCCGGGGCGCTCGGTGCTCGCGCCCAGCCGGGCGTGCCTGAGGGCGCCGTCGACCAGTCCGGTCGGCGCGACGCGAAGCGCCCAGGCGATCTCGCGTGCGGCCGCGCCAGGCTTTCCTCGACGAACCTCGGCCTTCGCGCTTCGTAGTGCTCGCCACCAGGCGAACCGCCGATTCTTGCGCAGGCTCTCGGAGAGCGCTTCGACCAGTTCGCCGTCTCCTCGCTCGGTGGCAGCGGCGCGATGCAGGAGCAGCACCCGCTCGATGGCGCGGACGAGTTCACGGTGTCGGCGGGTGACCGATCCCGGATGCGCACGATAGTCGACGAGCCCGCGTGGCACGAACGCGAACTCGCCGAGTTGGCCGAGACGCAGTACGAGATCGAGGTCCTGCGCCAGCCTGAACGCAGGATGGAATCCCCCGACCCTGTCGAGAGATGCTCGACGCACGAGGAGGTTCGGCGCGATGATGCCGGTCGTGCGACGGGCGATGCCCGTTCGATCGACCTGGGTCTGGTCGGCTTCGAGGAGGACCGAACCTGCCTCGTCGATGACCCGCATCCCGCAGTAGGCCGCCACCGCGTGCGGAGCCGCCTCGAGCGCGGCGGTCTGCAATGCCAGTCGATCTCGATCCCAGCGATCGTCGTCGTCGAGGAACGCGACGTACTCGCCCTTCGCATGCGCGATGCCCAGGTTGCGCGCGGTGGAGACGTTCGACTCAGGCACGCTCAGCACGAGCGCTTCCGGCACGATCATGCGCACTGCTTTCATGACCGGTTCTGCATCCGGCAGGCCGTTGACGACGATGATCATCTCGACCGGTTGGTGTCGTTGCGTCACCACGGAATGGAGTGCTTCGGCCAGGTACTCGCTGACGCGGTTCGTGGCCATCACGACGCTCACGAGGAGGGGACTGCCGTCCGACATGCGCACAGTCTAGGGTCGTGACATCGCGCGGTCGTCGGGTCCCTCCAGTCGCCGGAGCACGCTCGCCATCGCGTCGACCCGCTCGCTCCAATCGGTGAGCGGCCCGTCCACACGATCCGGGAAGCGCCACCGGGCGGGCAGGGCGGCAGCCACGGCATCCACGAAATCGATGCCGCCGGCGACCGTGACGCGCGGATCGTCGACGTCGCGGAACCCGGCGACCGCCGTCGAGACGACGGGCCGCCCGACCGCCTGGTACTCGTAGAGCTTGATCGGGTCGAGGCTGTCGGTGAAGGTCGTGACGACGTGCGGCACCACCAGCACGTCCGCGTGCTGCAGGTAGCCGACGACCCGATCGCGCCGTCGTGGTCCGAGCAGCACCACGCCTGCGGCACGAAGTTGCTCGCGCTCGACCGGCGTCAGGGCGTCCGGGCCGACGAGCACGAGGGAGGCATCCGGCCGGATGGCACGCGCCGTCGACGCGCAGAGCTCGACGTCGAGGCGATCGCGGTGCAGGGTGCCGAGGTAGAGCGCGACGGGGCCGTCCGGCAGGTCGCTCGGCCTCGGCATCGGCCGACGGTACGCCGCCGCATCGACCGCGTTGGGGATGAGGGCCACCTCTCGGACCGACGCCTTGCGCCGGGCCAGTTCGGGCGAGCAGACGACGACCTCGCCGGCGAGCCGCATGAGCGTCGCCTCGCTCGCAGCGAGACGCTCGAGCTCGGCGGCGGGGCGGTCGGCGACCAGCCAGTCGTCGGTGACGTCGTAGAGGGTGGGCCAGCCGGTCCGCTCGGCGAGTAGGGCCATGCCCGGGTCGTTGATCCAGAGCAGCGGATGCCGCATGCCGAGACGTCCGGCCGCGCGCATGATGCCGCGAGCGAGTCGGTCGTCGGCGCCGGGATCCAGCCGGCGAGGCAGCCGCTTCGTCAGTTGCAGCCGGTGCAGGCGACCCGGTGCGACGCCGTCGATCTCGCCCAGCCCGGCTCCGACGCGTGGGCGGCGCTTCGACCGGAGGTCGTGCGTCGGGTCAGCGGGCGGCTCGACGAACAGCACGCGGAGCGCCGGATCGCGTGCGAGGAGTCCGGCGACGAGGTGCTGGTTGCGCCGCCAGACCTGATCCCAGCTCTCGAGCGAGACGACGATGAGATCGGGCATGCGGCTCCATCCGCGGAGGGGGTGACGATTCAGGGTAGCCGACGGGTGAGGCCTCGCCGCGAGCGGCCGGGACGCCGGATATCGTGGTGCCGGGAGGACCGATGCGCATCGTGCAGATCGTGCCGTTCATCGGCCCGGGAAGCGGAGTCGCCGGCGTCGCATGGAACCTGGATCGCGAGTTCCGGGCGCTCGGGGCGGAAGTGGAGAACTTCACGCTGGCGTCGGCGACGCGTGGGTTGCGTCAGGTCCGGGTCCGCGGATGGCGCACCGCGCGCATCGCGCAGGCGCAGCGCATGATCTGGTTCAGCGTCATCGGTACCCGCCGTGCGAAGGCCTTCCTCGCCGAGCGGCCAGATGCGGTCTCCATCTGCCATAACAACGCGATGGTCGGCGACGTCTACGTCAACCACGGGGTGCTGCTGGCCGCGATGCGCGCCCGCGGAAACTCGACCCTGCGCTTCCTCCGCGATCCGACGCACATCTTCACGCACGTTCGGGACGTGATCCGCTATCGCTCGGACATCCACCGCCGCGTCGTGGTGCTGAGCGACGCCGAGATCGACGTGCTGAAACGGACCTACGGCCGGGTGCGGCCTCCGATCACCGTGATCCCCAACGGCGTGGACCTCGAGCGGTTCCGGCCCCCCACCGATGTCGAGCGTCGCGAGGCGCGGGAACGGTTCCAGCTCGACGACGAGCACCGGGTCGCGGTCTTCGTGGGCCACGAGTTCGACCGCAAGGGCCTGCCGATCGTGCTCGAGGCGATGGCGTCGGCACCGACCGTCCTGCTCATGGTCGTCGGCGGGAACGCACGGCTCCTCGAACGGGCGAAAGCGGACGCCGAGCGTCTGGGGGTCGCCGATCGCGTCCTCTTCGTGGGTCAGCGCGGCGAGGTGCGGCCGTTCCTCTCGGCGGCAGATATGTTCGTGCTGCCCAGCCACTACGAGTCCAGCGGACTCGTCTTCCTCGAGGCGCTCGCGTGCGGGCTCCCCGTCGTGGCGACCTCGGTCGGCGTGGCCGCCGAACTCGTGCGCGACGGCGAGAACGGATTCCTCGTCGGACACGACGCCGCCGAGATCGCCCGCCGGTTGGAGCAGCTCGCGGGCGAGGACCTCGCCCCGTGGCGTGAGCGTGCGCGTGCGAGCGTCGCCGGATGGACCTGGGCCGACGTCGCCCGCCGCTACCTCGAACTCGCCGCGCAGGTCGCTGCCGAGCGGGATCGTTGAGGCCCGTTCGCCCCGGAGCCCGCGAAGGGCCGCGGTCGACTCAGCGCAACACGCTGCGATACACCCGTTCCGTACCCGCGGCCTGGGCGGCCAACGAGAAGCGCTGCTGCTGTGCCGACCGCACGTCGACGCCGAGGGCCGCCCGGGACTCGGCGTCGTCAGCGAGGTGCCGGAGCATCCGTCCGGCGTCGGCGTCGTCGTCGGCTGCGAACAGGCAGCGCTCCTCGAGCCCCTCGAAGACGTCGAGGTGACCCGCGGCGCCCGCCGCGACGACCGGGAGTCCGCCCGCCATCGCCTCGATCACCGTGAGGCCGAGGCCTTCGATCGGGCACGGCGCGATGAGCAGCCCGGCGCGATCCATGACGTCGGGCAGGTCGGCGCGGTAGCCGAGGAATCGCACCGCGTGCCCGATGCCCAGCTCGTCCGCCAATGCCTCGAGTGCGGCCTGCTCGGGGCCCTGCCCCGCGATCTCCAGGTCCCACCCGGCGCGCGCCAGTCCTGCGGCGGCGAAGGCGCGGATGCCGACGTGCCCGTGCTTCTCCGGCTGCAACCGCTGTGCCATGAGCACGGTGCGCCCTCGAAGCGACCCGTCGCGGATCGGTCGCGTCTCGACGCCGGAGTGCACCACGGTGCTGTCCCCGTCGATCGCCGCCGCGACCGCGCGGCTGATCGAGATCTGCGCGTCGACGAACGGCCGCACGAGCAGGCTGACGGGAACCGGGCCGACGCGCCCGTGCGGCTTCGCGAAGTGGCGGGTCGCGACCACGGACGGGCGTCGGGCACGACCCGCGAGACCGGCAGCGACACCGAGTTCGGCGGCCGTCATGTGCGTGTTGACGACGTCGAATCCCGACGCGAGCCGGCGAACCGCGCGCGCGACGTCCTGCGTGCGGGTCGCGGCGGCGTGGGGCACCCCGATCGGATCGAGCGACTCGCGCATCGGCTCGACGGCGCCACCGATCACCGTGACCTCGTGCCCGTCCGTGCGCTGCTGGCGTGCGAGGCGGAGGACGAAGCGCTCGACGCCCGAGTACCCGTCGGAACGGATCGCGTGCAGGATGCGCAACGACGCGCTCACCGGGTCCGCCGCTGCTGGCGAAGGTCCGAAAGCAGTTCGAGGTAGCGGTCGGCGATCGCCGGCCATCCGTGTTCCTCGGCCGTGCGACGTGATCGGTCGTGCCATTCGGAGAGATCGCGCTGCGAGAGGTCGTGCAGGCGTGCGCCGATCTGCGCGGGGTCGAGGTCGACGAGGTGCCCGTTCTCGCCGTCGACGACCAGCTCAGGCGCGAACCCCACCCGCGTCGCGACGACGGGGAGCCCGCAGGCGAGCGCCTCGAGGAAGACGAGCCCGCTCGACTCGTAATGGCTCGGCAGGACGAACACGTCGGCGGCGTGATAGTAGGGCACGACGTCTGATCGGCGCCCGACGAAGGCGACCCGTTCGGCCACTCCGTGACGGCGAGCGACCTCTTCCGCCTGCCGGATCATCGCGGGCGTACCGCCGACCACGATGAGGCCGACTCCGGGGGCACCGACGAGCGCCTCCATCACGAGTGGCAGGCCCTTCCGCTCGAACTCGTGGCCCACGAACACCGCGAGCATGAGATGGTCGGGCAGGCCGATCTCGGCGCGCGCGGCGGATCGCTCCGCCGACGTGGCCGGACTGAACATCTCCGTGTCGACCCCGTTCGGGATCACCCGGATGGGTGGACGCACCCGGCCGTAGGTCGACACGAGCAGCTCCGCCTCGTGCTCCGTGAGGGCGATCACGGCGCGGTGGGCGCTCCCGCGGTACCGCATGCGGTCGCGAGCCGTGGTGAACAGGTGCACGGGATTTCGCACCATCCGCCAGAAGTAGTTCCCGCGAGCGCGCATGGCGACCTGGAGCAGGCCGTGGTTCACGTAGACGTCGCCGGCGAGCACGTCGTTGTGGCAGATGCTGACGGCGCCCGGTCGTTCGGCGAGGAAGCGCTTCGCCCTGGCGGTGCCGACCGTGCTGAACCAGATCACGTTCCGTGCCCGCTCGAGGTGGGTGCCGATCGCCGACCTCCGGCGATCGCGAGGGGCCCGACCCGCCGTCGCGGCGGTGAAGCGCTCGACGGTTGCGCCCCTGGCGCGGAACTCGCGTTCGAGGTTGAACGCCACTCCCTCGACACCGCTCCCGCGCGTGATGGCCGGTGCGATCTGCACGATGTGCAGCGCGTTCGTCGCCGCGGCATCGGAGTGGATCGCGTCGGCGGGCAGCGCTTCCGGCAGTTCGGAGGCGTTCGACGCCTCGGATGCTGCACCCACGTCTCTCCCTGCGCTTCACGGCCGTGCGGCGCCCCGGCCCGCCGGAACTCAGCAGCAACCCTATCCCGACCGACCTGACGGCGGCCCAGCGCGTCGAACCCAGCCCGTATGCTCGGTTCTCGTGCAGGACAACGCTGGCGATCGGTCCCGCCGGGCTCCGGCGTTGCTCACCATCGCAACCGTCGCGACCGCGGCGCCGATGGGCGCGTCGGTCTACGAGGCGCGCATCGCCGAGCGCGCAGCGGGCGTCCTCGGCGACGGCTGGGCGGTCCGCAGGGCGGTGTTCCGCTCGATGAACTCCTCCCTCCCCGGCAATCGCCGCCTGCCGTTCGGCGCCGTCACGAGAGCGTCGTCGGGGGTTCGCCGGCAGCTGGGCCGCCTGCTGTACCCCGGCGACACGCTCACCCACCGGATGAACCTCGAACTGCCGCCGGCGCCCGACGGCGACGTCATCACCCTCCACGACGTCGTCGCGTGGAGGTTCCCCGACGAGTCGCCGCCGGTCGCGGCAGCTGCCGAGGAGGCGCGTCGAGCGGACGCCGTCATCTGCGTGTCGGAGTTCAGCGCGAACGAGGCCGTCGAGTTCCTCGGCATCCGCGACCCGCGCGTCGTGCACAACGGCATCGACGAGGCCTTCTTCGACGCCGCCCCCCTGAGCGAGGCCCAGCGGGCGGAGCTGCGGCTGCCCGAGCGCTACGTGCTGCACGCCGGCGGCGCGTCGAGCCGCAAGAACCTGCCGGCGCTCGCCGAGGCGTGGCCGATCGTGCATCGGGAGCGCCCGGACCTCGTGCTCGTGCTCAGCGGGCCGCCTCATCCGAGGCGCACTGCGCTCTTCGAGGGCATGCCCGGCACGCGGCTGCTGGGCCGCGTCGCCGACGGCATCGTCCCGGGGCTCGTCGCAGGGGCGGCGGCCGTCGTCGTCCCCTCGCTCTACGAGGGGTTCGGGCTGCCCGTCCTCGAGGCCATGGCCGCCAACGTGCCCGTGGTCGCCGCGCGCACGAGCAGTCTCCCAGAGGTCGCCGGCGACGCCGCCCTGCTCGTCGAACCGACAGGACGGGGCGTCGCCGACGGGCTCCTCTCGGTCACCCGCGACGACCCGGCGATCGCCGCGCTCGTGGCTGCCGGGCGATCGCGGGCCGCCGGGTTCACGTGGGACGCTTCAGCGCGCGGGCATGCGGAGGTGTGGCGCTCGCTCGCCTGATCGGCGTCGAGGTCACGCGTGCTCGTAGCGCGCGCGATACGCCGCCGCGACGCCCGGCCAACTGAACTCGGGCACTCGGGCATGACCCGTGCGCGCGAGCCGCGTTCGGAGTTCGGCATCGTCGTGGATCCGGCGCAGGGCGTCCGCGAGGGCGTCGCGGTCGAGGGGGTCGACGAGGAGCCCGTCGACGCCGTCGTGCACGAACTCCGGACCTCCCCCGCGGTTGGTCATGATGAGGGCGGCACGGGCGCGCCAGGCCTCGAGGGCGACGATGCCGAACGGCTCGAGTCGACTTGGAACCGCGACCGCGATCGACCGCTGCATCACGTCATCGACCTGCGCGGGGTCGAGGCGGCCGAGGAGTTCGGCACGCCCTTCGAGGCCGAGGTCGGTGATCCGTCGCTCGATCGTGCCGCGCTCGGGCCCGTCGCCGCCGATGAGGAGTCGCGTGTCGTCGGGGAGTCCGGCATCGGCGAAGGCGTCGAGCAGCAGGTCGAAGCCCTTCAGGGGGCCGAGGCGGCCGACCGCGGCGAAGTACGCCCGGGGGTCGTCGAGGGCGCTGAGCCGGTGCGCCGGGTCGGGGCGTCCGACGGTCGTCGCGACCCCGTTCGGCACCACGCTGCCGCCGACCAGACCGTACGACGTGCGCAGCTCGTCGAGCACCCACTCCGATGGTGCGGTGACGAACCGCGCGCGCGCGATCGCGGCGCGAAGCGCACGCCGAAGCAGGGCGGACCGCGCGAACGCGCCCCGATCGTCGGCCGAGGTCTCGCCGTGCGAGGTCACGGCGATCGGCAGTCGCCAGAGTCGACCGAGCACGAGCCCGTAGACGCCGTTCGGCCCGAAGCAGTGGACGTGGAGCAGCTCGGGCCGGAACGACCGCCGGGCCCGCGACCACGCGAGCCAGGCCGAGGGCACGGTGCGAACAAGGGACAGCAACGAGCGGAGGTTGCGGGCCGGCAACGGCGTCGGCAGGTGTCGCACGACGACGCCGTCGACGTCGCGAGTCCCGAGATGCTCGCCCCGGTCGACCGACCACACCTCGACCACGGTGTCGGGCCGCTGCGAGAGTTCGTGCGCGACTTGGCGGACGTGCTCCTCGACGCCACCGAAATGCGGGGCGTACGACGACGTGACGAGCGCGATCCTGCGCACGGTCGCGGCGGACTCGCTGCCCGAGGCATCCGCTCGCCGGAATCGCGCCTCTACCCGCACCGGACCGAGCCGGTAGAGCGCCGCCCGCCGCCGCGCGGCTCGGCCGCGCTCGCCGGGGAGCACGATCGAACGCACCGTCGCGCCGAGCCACTGTCCGGCTCGCGCCCACTGCCATCCGGCCGTGCCGAAGTGCTTGCGGAGGAACCGCTCCTGCGAGGCGTGGAAGTGCGCCTCGCGCCGGCGCGGATCGCCGCCCGTCCCCGCGCCGACGTGCACCGCGCGCGCCTCGGGCACGACCGCGTGCCGCCATCCGAGCCGGTGCGCGCGGTAGGCCCAGTCGGCCTCCTCGGCGTAGAGGAAGTACTGCTCGTCGAACCATCCCACCTGCTCGAGGGCCTCGGCACGGAGCAGCATGACCGAGCCGATCACGTACGACGGGTCGCGGCGGAGCCGCGCGAGTCCGAGTGCTTCGAGCCACGTACCCGACGGCGACGGCAGCCACCACTCGACGCGCGCCTCGCGGCCCTCGTCATCGACCTGGGCGGGCCCGACGCTCGCGAGGTCGGGGCGCGCGCGCAGCGCGCGGTGCAGCCGTGCGACGTCGTCCACCGAGATCTCGGCGTCGGGGTTCAGCAGCAGCACGTCGGCGCCGGGCGCGATCCGGTTCGCGAGCCCGTGGTTCACGCCGGCCGCGAAGCCGCCGTTGCGGCCGGGATCGAGGTAGCGCACGCCGAGCTCGTCGCAGAGCTCGCGGATCGCGGGCAGCGACGAGTTGTCGACGACCGTGACCGGAAGGCCCGCGACCGGCTCGAGCGCGCGACGCAGCAGCTCGGGCGAACCGTAGGCGACGACGATGACCTCGAGCGTGGGCGTCGGTTCCGGGGCGACGGATGCCTCGTGCACGATCGAACGGTACAGGTCGAGGTAGTCGCGGCCGACCGCGCCCCAGCTGCACTCCTCTGCACGTGCGAAGCCGGCCTCTCGCAGCGCCGCGGCGCGCGAGCCGGATGCCTCGACGAGCGCTTCGGCGAGGGCGGCCGCGTCGCCGGTCGGCACGACGATCCCGGCGCCGCCGACCACGTCGGGGAGAGCGCCCGCGTCGCTCGCGACGACCGGCACGCCGCAGGCCATCGCCTCGATGGCGACCCGGCCGAACTGCTCCGTCCACGACGGCGTCGGCAGCGAGGGCACGGCGAGCACGTCGAACGAGCGCAGGACCTCGGGGATGTCGGCCGGGTCGACGGCGCCGACGAGCTCGACGCGGTCCGAGACGCCTGCGGATGCCGCGCGTTCGGGCAGCTCGGAGGCCAGCGGGCCAGTTCCGGCGACGCGCAGGCGCAGGCGGGGCTCGCGCGCGAGCGCGTCGAGCAGCAGGAGCAGGCCCTTCTCCGGCACGAGCCGGCCGATGAAGCCCACGGTGATCGGCGGGGCGGGGTCTCGATACGGCGCTGGCGCGCCTACTCGACCGCCGGGTGCGGTCGCGGCATCCGCCGGCCCTGGAGCATCCGCCGGACGGAACCGCTCGAGGTCGACGCCCAGCGGGATCACGCGCGCACGGCCGACGAAGCCCTTGTCCTCCGCGATGCGCGCCGCCTCCGAGTTGCAGGCCGAGACGCCCGAGGCGGCGCGGAGCGCCCGCCGCTCGAGCCAGCGGAACGGGATCGGGTAGCGCTTGCGGAGGTTCTGCGCGGTGTAGAGCACCACAGGCGTGCGACGGGCCCGCTTGCGCAGCGCGCGCAGGAGCAGGATCTCGGCGGTCGCGAGCGCGAAGGGTTCCTCGTGCACGTCGATGACGTCGAAGTCCCCGCCGAGGGCGCGCCAGAGCGGGATCGGGTCGTAGAGGAAGAGCGCCGGATGCCGCCCCAGCGTGCGCACGCCGCGCACTCGCTCGTCGGGGCGGGCCTGCAGCGTCACGGGAGCGCCGCCGGCGTGCCACCGACGGGCGCAGCACAGCTCGACGTCGACGCCGAGCGCGGTGAGCGCACGCTCGCGACCGCGCCACTCGTCGACGACGGCACTGTGCGAGACCCTGAGTACGCGCACCGCACCCCCTCTAGAATCCTTTGCAGAAACCTTATCCGGGGCCCCGCTCCCCGGTCGTGGCGAGCCGGGGGTGATCGCGCATGGATTCCGACGAGTTCCGCGTGCTCGTGGTCTGCACCGGCAACATCAATCGCTCGGCCCTCGCCGCCGCACTCCTCCGCACCTGGGCCGACTGGTACCTGCCGACGGATGTCGCGGCCCGCGTCGTGGTCTCGAGCGCCGGTCTCGCGGCGCCAGCGGGCCGGCCCATGCGCAGCCGCACGCGCGTGATCGCCGAGCGGCTCGGCGCCGACGGGCGGTCGCATCGCGCCGCCCAGGTCGACGAGCGCACGATCCGGCGCGCCGACCTGGTGCTCGCGGCGGACGTCGTCCACCGCGACGGCGTGCTCGGCATCGTGCCGTCGATGCTGCGGTCGACGTTCACTATTCGCGAAGCGGGTGGAATCGCCGCACGACTGGGTCCGGCACCGGCACCGGCATCGGCCGACGAACTCCGCGACCGGATCGCCGCTTACAGTCGCCGCCGCGAGCTGGGTGCGGCCAACGACGGCGACATCACCGACCCCCAGGGACGCGACGACGACGCCTACCGCGACATGGCCCGCGAGGAGGTGCCGCCGTTGACCGCCATCGCCGCGTCGCTGTTCGGGATGCCGGAGGCCGAGGTCGACGCGGTGCTGGCGACGGTCGCGGACCCGGACGCGTTCCCGTTCGAGGGCCTCGAGCGGCGCGAGGCACCGGGCGGCGGAGCCGCCGGGGCGCCGCCGACCGAACGCCGTCGCCGCTGGTTCGGCAGGCGCACCACGTGAGCGCGCAGGAGCGACGGCTGCGCGTGCTGCACCTCGACCACACCGATGCGGCCGGCGGGGCCGAGCTGGCGCTCGTGCGGATGCTCCAGGCCCGACCCGACTGGACAGCCATACTGCAGACGCCCCCGCTCGCCTCCGGCCCGAGCGTGTGGGACGCGATGCCGCCTGGAGTGCCGCGGCGGGCCGTCGGCGTCCGGCAGCCTGCGGGCGCGAGCTCGGGGGGCCCGCTCGCCCTACTCGGGTTCGCGGCGCGTCTCGCGGTGCAGGCGATCGCCGTCCGCACGTCCGCGGCGTTCCGGACCGCCGATCTCGTCGACGCGAACACCGCGCGCGCGGCGGCCTACGGCGCGCTCGTCGCGCGGCTCTCCCGGACGCCGTTCGTCGTGCACCTGCGCGACCTCGTCGAGCCCGAGGCACTCGGCGGCGCCGGGCATGCCCTCATGACCCGAGTCGTGCTGCCGCGCGCCGATGGCGTCCTCGCGAACTCGGGAGCCACGCTGGCCTCGGCGCGGCCGTACCTCCGGCCCGACGCGATCGCCGAGGTCGTGCCGAGTGCGTCAGGACTCACGGTCGGTGCGGCGCTGCGCCTCAGCGCCGACGAGCCGCTGCGCACCGTCGGCATGCTCGCCCGCATCGATCCGTGGAAGGGCCAGGCCGAGCTCCTCGAGGCGTTCGCTCGCGCGTTCGCCGGTCGTGACATCCGCCTGCAGTTCGCCGGTGGCGCGCCATTCGGGCACGAGGCGTACCTCGAGTCGCTGCGAAGCCGGGCCGACGAGCTCGGCATCGGCGCGCAGGTCGACCTGCTCGGGCACGTCGACGACGTGCCGAGGCTGCTCGACAGCTGGGACGTCGCCGTGCAGTACTCCACGCGCGCCGAGCCGCTCGGCCAGAACGTGCTGCAGTACCTCGCCGCCGGTCGCGTCGTCATCGCGGCCGACGAGGGCGGGCCGACCGAGTGGGTCGCCGATGGCGAGAACGGACTGCTCGTGCCGCCGCGCGACGTGGACGCGCTCGCCGCCGTGTTCACGCGGCTCGACGAAGACCCCGCGCTCCGCGCCCGCCTCTCCGGCGCGGCCGCGGCCACTCCGGGCCTGCTCGACGACCTCGCGGTCGCGCGGGCCCACCTCGAGGTGTACGACCGCGTGCTCGCGGCGCCGGGGAGGCCCGTTCCCTGAGTGGCTCTGGAGCGGTGTCGACGCCGACGCCTACGATGAGCGGGTGCCCGAGCCCCCCTACCTCTCCGTGATCATCCCCGCACGAGACGCGGGGGCGACCATCGGCACCCAGCTCGAGGCCCTGGCGGCACAGAACTGGCAGGGTCGATGGGAGGTGATCGTCGCCGACAACGGCTCGCGGGACGATACCGTCTCCCGGGCGGAGCAATGGCGCGACCGGCTCCCAGGACTGCGGGTGGTCGACGCCTCGTCGGTACCGGGCGCCAGCCATGCCAGGAACGTGGCCGCCGAGATCGCGTCGGGCGACTACCTGCTGTTCCTCGATGCCGACGACGTCGCCGAGCCGGGGTGGCTGGCGGCGATGGCCGCCGCGGCCGCCGAGCACTCGTTCATCGCCGGAGTGTCCACCCCGGTGCACGAGACCGCATCCGACTCGCAGTCCGGGATGGGACGGACCACCCGGTGGTCGGCGATCCTGCCGTCGAAGGGCTTCCTCGACGCGGCCGCCACCAACAACCTCGGCGTCAGTGCGAACGTCTGGCACGAGGTCGGCGGGTTCCGCGAGTCCATGCTCGCGGGCATGGACACGGCGTTCTGCTGGGACGTGCAACTGCTCGGTCACCCGCTCGTCCGCGTCGACCGGGCGCACGTCAGCTATCGGATGCGGACGTCCCTTCGCGAACTCTGGAGCCAGCAGTACCGATGGGGCATCGGCTCGGTCCAGCTCTACGTGCTCTTCCGCGAGCATGGCGTCCCGCGTTCGTCCACGTTCGGAGGGATCGTGCGCGTACTCGGCTTGGTCGCGATGGCCCCGTTCTCGATCTGGTCGGTCGATGGACGCCGGGACTGGGTCGGTCGAGCGGCGCGACGTGCGGGGCGGATCGCCGGCTCGATCCGGTTCCGCGTGTTCATGCTCTGACCGATCGGTGATGGCGGAGACCCTCAGGCCGCACCCGCACCGGCACCCGCACCCGTAACGGCCGCGCTACGGAGGTCAAGCGCGAGTCGATCGAGCCCTTCCGTCCCACCCGTCACGAACGCCGTGACCGCGTCGAGCGTGGCATCCGCCCCGAGCACACGGTTGTGTCCGGCGCCGCCGGTGAGGACGAGCCGCGAGCGCGCGCCGTGCGCGTCGTGCAGGCGGATGCCCTCGCTCGCGGGCACCTCGCGGTCGGCGCGGTCGTGCACGACGAGCAGCGGCACCCGCTCGGGCAGCGGGTACGCGGCGCCGTCGAAGCGCGGCCACGGGTCGGTCAGGTCGGGCAGGATGCGTCGCGCGAAGCGCGCGGCGAGCGCATCGGCGGTGGTGGGGCCGACGCCGACGCGCTGCGCGAAGGCGTCGACGAGGAATCGGGCGCGGGAGGGTCCGGCGACGGCGACCAGCCCACCGGCGGTGATGCCGTCGACGATCGCCGCTCGCGCCGCCATGGCGCCGAACGAGTGACCGATGATCGTGTGGAAGCGACCCTCGCGGGCCTGGAGCGCGTCGATCGCGGCCAGCCAGTCGCGGATGTCGGTGCGCCGGCCAGGCGACTCGCCGTTGGCGGGCGCCTCGAACGCGAGGAGGCGGAAGCCCTCTGCACGTAGCTCGCGCACGATCGGCGCGAACTGCGAGGCGCGGCCGCGCCATCCGTGCACCAGCAGGATCGTGTCGGGCCCGCTGCCCCATGCGTAGGTCGCGAGGTCGCGCCCGCGCACGCGGACCGTGCCGCGCTTCGCCGACTCGTGGACGGCACGGTCGGCGGGACGGACCGGAAGGCGGCCGCCGACGCGCATGAAGAGCGGCAGGGCGAGGGCGGCGGATGCCTCGGGGGAGGCGAACTCGGCGGCGCGGATGGCGGCGACGCGGCTCAGGAGCGCGGCGGTGGTGGCGGCCTCGGTGATGGTGGTCACGATGACTCCGATCAATGAATACGAACGGTCGTACGTTGAGTATACGAACGTTCGTGCGTAAAATCGAGAGGGTGAGCACGGGAATCTCGATCGACGTCGCCGACGGCCGACGCGCCAGGGGCGACGCGTCGCGTCGCCAGGTGCTCGCCGCGGCCGTCGACCTCGCCTCCGTCGAAGGGCTCGACCAGCTCTCGATCGCCCGCATCGCCGACGCCGCGTCGGTCTCGAAGAGCGGCGTCGCGACGCTGTTCGGCAGCAAGGAGCGCCTGCAGCTCGCGACCGTCGAGGCCGCGCGTCTGCGCTTCGTCGAGACGGTCGTCGAGCCCGCGCGGGAGCTTCCCCGTGGACTCGGCCGGGTGCTCGCGCTGGCCGACCGCTGGATCGCGTACTCGCGCGGGCGCGTGTTCCCCGGCGGATGCTTCTTCGCCGAGGCGGCCGCCGACTTCGACGCCAAGCCCGGGCCGGTGCACGACGCCCTCGATCGGGCCCTCGCCGACTGGAGCGGTTACCTCGCGGCCTCTCTCGCCCACGCGCGCTCGCTCGGAGAGCTGCCCGCGCTCGACGACCCCGACCAGCTCGCGTTCGAGTTCAACGCGCTCCTCGACCTCGCCAACCGCGACTCGGTCATGCGCGGCTCGAACGCCTCGTACGCGCGCGCCCGTCGCGGCATCGCCGCGCGCCTCCGTGCCGCGGGCGCCGACCCGGCCTCGGTCGACGTCTTCGCCGCCGCCTCCGACGCCTGACGCCGGCACCTGCGTCGCCCTGCCGATCGCGCAGTGATGTAGTGCGGGCGCGGGATGCCTTCTCTGCGCGATGGCGGTGGAAAGGTATTCGCGGTTCACCTTTCCACCGCCAACCGGAAGCGGAAACCGAGCGGCTCCGGCGTAGGGCCGCGCGAATCGCCCCATCCGCCCACGGCTCGGCCGACGGGCGCGCTTGCGCTCCGGGACACCTGGTCGCGGCGCGGCGCTTGCGTTCCGGGACACCCGGTCGCGGGCCGGCGCGTCTGTGCGGCGGGGCCGTCGCGGTCAGCCGGCGACGAGCGCGCCGTCGCGCGAGAGGTCGACCTGCTCGTCGCGCGGCACGACCTTCACGCGCTCGCGCGCGACCGGGCCCTCGAATGCCTCACCGAGCGAGCGCTCGTGCGCGTCGAGGGCGAGCCATCCGGCCCAGGTCGTGAAGCGGATGCCGCGGGCCTCGAGCAGCTCGAGCACCTCGTCGCCGTCGGCCGCATCGACCGTCGGCGCGACGCCGGGTGCCGCGAGAGCGCCGGCCGAGGCATCCGCCACCAGGTTCGTGATCGTCTCGAGCGCGTCTCCCTTGGTGTGGCCGATGAGTCCGACGGGGCCGCGCTTGATCCAGCCCGTCGCGTAGACGCCGGCGACGGGGGCGCCGGAGGCATCCGTCACCCGCCCGCCGTCGTTCGGGATGACGCGGGCCGACTCGTCGAACGGCACGCCGTCGATCGGCGAGCTCGCGTAGCCGACGGCGCGGTACACGGCCTGTACAGGTACCTCGACGAACTCGCCCGTGCCCGCGACCGAGCCGTCGCCGACCGGGCGGGTCCGCTCGAAGCGCACCGCCTCCACGGCGTCGGTGCCGAGCACCTCGACGGGCGAGTGGAAGAAGTGCAGGTGCAGGCGACGGGACGCGGTCGGCTCCCAGTCGGAGGGCTTGCGCCATCCGTTGAGGGTGCGCGTCATGACCTTGACCTGGTTGTTCGTCGCGAGCAGGTGCGCGGCGTGTTCGTCGCCCTCGGCCCGGTCGAAGTCGTCATCGTAGACCACGATGTCGACGTCGGGCACCTCGCCGAGCTCGCGCAGCTCGATCGGCGTGAACTTCACCTGCGACGGGCCTCGGCGTCCGAAGACGTGCACGTCGGTGACGGGCGAGGCGAGGAGGCCCGCGTGCACGTTCGCGGGGATGTCGGTCGAGAGCAGGTCGGCCGGGTGCTTCGCGAGCACGCGCGCCACGTCGAGCGCGACGTTGCCGTTGCCGATGACCGCGATCGACTCGGCCTCGAGCGGCCAGTCGCGCGGCACGTCGGGGTGGCCGTCGTACCAGGCGACGAGGTCGGCGGCGCCGTACGAGCCGGGCAGGTCGATGCCGGGGATGTCGAGGGGGGCGTCCTTCAGCGCGCCCGTGGCGAAGATCACGGCGTCGTAGCGCTCGCGGAGCTCGTCGACCGTGACGTCGCGACCCACCTCGACGTTGCCGATGAGGCGGATCGTGCCCTCGTCGAGCATCTCGTGCAGCGAGTTCACGATGCCCTTGATGCGCGGGTGGTCGGGCGCGACGCCGTAGCGGATCAGGCCGTACGGCGCGGGCAGCGACTCGAACAGGTCGATCGCGACCTGCCCGCCGGCCTCGTCGACCTGGCGGCGCAGGATGTTGCCCGCGTAGATGCCGGCGGGGCCGGCGCCGACGATCGCGACACGGAGGTGGAGGGTCATGAGGGCATGGCCTTTCGAAGGGGAGTGCGGGGAGGGTCTGGGCACGGGTGGACGGTCGGTCAGTCGAGGGCCGGCGGTGCCGTGAGGGCGGATGCCGCGAGCTCGGCGGGCGCGTACGGACTCAGCCGCACCACGTCGCCGACCACCACGACCGCGGGCGACCGCACGCCCCGCGCCGCCGCCTGGTGTGCGATCGTGCCGAGCGTGCCGATCGTCACTCGTTGGCGAGGGCCGTATCCATCCTCCACGATCGCGACGGGGCAGTCGGCACCGCGCTCGCCGCGGGCGAGCGTGATCGCGGAGTTCGCGAGCGTGCCCACGCCCATGAGCAGCACGACCGTGTGGTCGCGCCCGCCGCCGAGCGACTGGATCTGGTCGTGGCCGGTGACGACGGTGAACGTCGTCGCGAGCCCGCGGTGGGTGAGCGGGATGCCCGCGATCGCGGGTACCGACACCGCGCTCGTGATGCCGGGCACGACCTCGACGTCGACGCCGCGCTCGCGGCAGTAGGCGAGCTCTTCACCGCCGCGACCGAAGACGTACGGGTCGCCGCCCTTCAGCCGCACGACACGCTTGCCGTCGCGGGCCAACGTCACGAGCAACTCGTTGATCGCGTCCTGCGGCACGGCGTGGTGGCCCGGCAGCTTGCCGACATCGACGACCTCGGCGCGAAGCTCGACCCCCTCGGCGGCGAGGCCGTCGAGCACCGAGCGGGCGCCGAGACGGTCGGCGACGATCACGTCGGCCGCTTCGAGCGCGCGGAGGCCGCGCAGCGTGAGCAGTCCGGGGTCGCCGGGGCCCGCGCCGACGAGTGCGACGTGGCCCTTCCGGTCGTCTCCGGTGGTCGAGTAGCGAGCGTCAGCGAGCGTATCGAGACCTGGTGCGTCGGTCTCGATACGCGCCTGCGGCGCTACTCGACCACCGGGGAGCTCCGGCGCTACTCGACCACCGGGGATGTTCTCGGTCATGGGGTTCCTCCCGTGAGTCCGCGGCGGCGCAGCATCCCGCGCTCGACCGGGGCGAAGACGAGCAGCTCGATCACGACGCCGATGGCGAGGATCACGAGGATCGTGCCGAGCACGCTCGCGAGGTCGGCGAGGTCGCGGCCCTGCTGCAGCAGCGAGCCGACGCCGAAGCCGATCGACCCGCCGAACGCGATGATCTCGGCCGCCATGAGCGAGCGCCACGAGAACGCCCACCCCTGCTTGAGGCCGGCGAGATACCCGGGCAGGGCGGCCGGCAGCACGACGGATGCCGCGAGCTCGAAGCGCGACGCGCCGAGCACGGTGCCGACCCGGCGCAGCTGCGGCGGCACCTGGGCGACGCCCGCGACGAGTCCGTTCACGATCGACGGGATCGCGCCCATGAGCACGACGAAGTACACCGTGGCATCCGAGAGCCCGAACCAGAGGATCGCGGCGGGCACCCACGCGACCGACGGCAGCACCTGCAGGCCCGAGATGAGCGGGCCGAGGGCCCGACGGAGCGGCGCCCATTCGGCGAGCAGCAGACCGAGCGGCGTGCCGACGGCGACCGCGATGAGGAAGCCGAGGACGCCGCGCTCGAGGCTCGTCGAGATGGCGAGCTGCAGGCGGCCGTCGTCCCACGCCTCCCCGAGTGCGGCCGCGACGTCGAGCGGGCCGGGTGCGAGGTCGGGGCGCGGCTGCGCGATGACCGTGTACGCCTGCCAGGCCGCGACCAGGACGACGAGCAGCAGCACGGGCGGCAGGACGCCGTCGATCGCGCGGCGCCACCACGGGGTGCGGCGCTCGGCGGTCGTCTGCAGCCGGTCGAGGCCGGCCATCTCCGTGTCGAGATCACGGCCCGTTGGTCGAGTAGGACCCGAAGGGCCCGTATCGAGACCCGGCGAGGGGGTCTCGATACGCTCGCTGTCGCTCGCTACTCGACCGGCGGGGAGCACATCATGCGGCATTGCGGCGGATCTCCCTTCGCAGGTGCTCGGTGATCTCGACCGAGAGCTCGGACACGGTGGGCGACTCGATGCGTCGGGGGCCGTCGTCGGCGATGCGCCACTCGTTCACGATGCGGCCCGGGCGGCTCGACATGAGCAGCACGCGCTGCCCGAGTCGCGCCGCCTCGCGCACGTTGTGCGTGACGAACACGATCGTGCGGCCCGTCTCGCGCCAGACGCGCTCGAGCTCCTCGTGCAGCAGGTCGCGCGTGATGGCGTCGAGCGCGGCGAACGGCTCGTCCATGAGCAGCACCGAGCGGTCCTGCGCGAGGGCGCGCGCGAGCGCGACACGCTGCCGCATGCCGCCGGAGAGCTCGTGCGGGCGCTTGTCGGCGGCATCCGCGAGGTGCACGAGGTCGAGCAGTTCGAGCGCGCGGGCACGGCGCGCGGGTCGCGCGAGGCCGGCGTCGCCGAAGCGCAGCGCGAGCTCGACGTTGCGCCGGGCGCTGAGCCACGGCAGCAGCGACGCCTCCTGGAACATGACCGCGGCGCGGCCGTCGACCTCGATCGTGCCGGTGCTCGGCTGCTCGAGGCCGGCGATGAGTGAGAGGAGCGTCGACTTGCCGCAGCCCGACGCGCCGAGCAGGCACGCGAACTCGCCCGGTGCGACCGAGAGGTCGATCCCGTCGAGCACGACCGGGCCGTCGGCGGCGTACTGCTTGCCGACGCCGGTGAGGCGGATGGCGGGTGCCGCGGTCATCGCGCACCCCCGTCCAGTCCGGCGGCGTCGATCGGGTCGAGCCCGGAGCCGGCTCGGACGGCGTCGAGCGGCCCGAGGTCGAGGATGCCGGCGAGGTCGCCGCCCTCCGCGGTCCCGGCCGCGACGGCGTTCCGCTGGAGCACGGGCAGCGTGGCCGCGAACGGATCCACCGTGGGCGCGACGTGCGCGAGCGCACGCTCGAGCACGGCGTCGGGCAGCGGAGCGCCTGCGTCGGCCGCCAGCCGTGCGTTCACGAGGGCCGGCACCTCGTCGGGGTGCGCCGAGATCCAATCGACGGATGCCGCGTGCCCGGCGACGAGCGCCGCGACCGCGTCGGGGTGCGCCTCGAGGTACTCGGCGCGCACGACGAGCAGCGTCGTCGGGAACGCGCCGCCCGGCCAGAGGTCCGCTTCGTCGACGAGCACGTTCGCGCCCGCCTCGATGACGAGCCGTGACGCCCACGGCTCCGGCAGCCACGCACCGTCGATCGCGCCGGTCGTGAACAACTGGAGCGTGCGCGCGTTCTCGGTCGGCACGATGTCGACGTCGCCGCCGCCGGTCGGCGAGGTCTCGAGGCCGTGGTCGGCGAGCCAGGTGCGGAGCGCGACGTCCTGCGTGTTGCCGAGTTGGGGCGTCGCGAGCGTCGCGCCCCGGAGGTCGTCGGCGTCGTCGATGCCATCGCGCACGACCAGTGCGGCACCTCCGCCGACGGCGCCCGCGACGATCCGGAGCGAGCTGCCGCCCGACTGCACGAAGCTGTTGATCGCCGGGCTCGGGCCGAGGTATGCGGCATCGATCGCGCCGGCGCTCAGCGCCTCGACGGCGGCCGGACCGGCGTTGAACGCCTGCGGCTCGAGTGCGGTCCCGCCGAGCTCGTCGGCGATGGCGCCGGTCTCGAGGCCGACGAGCGCGGGCAGGTGCGTGACGTTGGCGAAGTAGCCGAGGCGGAGGGCGGAGGCATCCGTCGCCCCTGCGGCCCCCGGGCCCTCGGCGGCCGCGCGCCCGACCGATCCGATCACCACGGGCACGATGACGATCGCCGCGGCGACCGCGACGCCGGCGACGAGTTCGCCGAGCTGTGCACCGAGCCCGCGGCCGGTCACGCCGTCGACTCCACGACGATGCCGGCGGCGAGGGTCGCGCCGTCCTGCGGGTGGATGACGAGGAACGCCCCCGCACGGCGGTGCGCGGCGTACGGCTCGGCGGCGAGGTCGGCCGCGAGCTTCAGGCGGACGAGCCCGATGTCGTTCGTCGCGAGCGACGCGGTCGGCGTCGTCTCGAGCGTGTCGAGGTCGAGGCGCCCGCGGATGTCGGTGACGATCGCCTGAACGGTCGTGGTGCCGTGCTTCACGAGCACGCGCGCACCCGTCGTGAGCGGACGCCCGTCGAGCTGGAACACGTCGGCGTCGAGTTCGCGCCGCGGCGCGGGAAGCGACCCGGCCGCCGCGATCACCGCGCCGCGCGCGGCGTCGACGGGGTCGGCGAGTTCGAGCGCGACCGAGAGCGGGGCGGATGCCTCGGCGAGCGCCTCGGACCCGCGGCGGATGCCCGTGACCGTCGTCCGCACGCCGGCGGGGAATACCTCGACCGGGTCGCCGACCGTCACCGTGCCCGACTCGATGCGGCCCGCGAACGCCCGGTGGTCGCGGAAGTCCTCCACCGGTGGTCGAGTAGCACCGGAGGCGCGTACCGAGACCTCCGGTGCCGACAGCTCGGGCGACAGCCCGCCCTGCGGGCGAATCACGAGCTGCACGGGCAGGCGGAGCGCTTCGAGGTCGGTCTCGAGCTCGTCGATCGTGCTCAGCTCCTCGAGCAGCTCGAGGAGCGACGGCCCGTCGTACCAGGGCGTGTTCGCCGAGCGCTCGACCACGTTGTCGCCCGCGAGCGCCGAGACCGGGATGACGTGCGCGTCGGGCAGGCCGAGGTCGCGCGCGAGCGCGGCGACCTCCGCCGCCACGGACTCGAACGCGGCGCGGTCGTAGCCGACGAGGTCGATCTTGTTCACCGCGACGATCACGTGCGGCACGCGCAGCAGCTGCACGACCGCGAGGTGCCGGCGGGTCTGCTCGAGCACGCCGTTGCGCACGTCGACGAGCACGACGACCGCGTCGGCCGTGGCCGAGCCCGTGACCATGTTGCGCGTGTACTGCACGTGGCCGGGGCAGTCGGCAAGGATGAACGACCGCCGGCCGGTCGTGAAGTAGCGGTAGGCGACGTCGATCGTGATGCCCTGCTCGCGCTCCGCACGCAGCCCGTCGGTGAGCAGCGCGAAGTCGATCGCGCCGGGCTCGCCGCCGAAGCCGCGCTCGGCTGAGGTGCGCGCGACCGACTCGAGCTGGTCGGCGAGGATCGCCTTCGAGTCGTGCAGCAGGCGGCCGACGAGCGTCGACTTGCCGTCGTCGACCGAGCCGGCGGTCGCGAAACGGAACAGCGTGCCCGTGGGTCGAGTAGGACGCGAAGCGCCCGTATCGAGACCCGTTCGCGCGATTGAGGTCTCGATACGCTCGCTGGCGCTCGCTACTCGACCACCGGTGTGCTCGCTCATCAGAAGTACCCGTCCTTCTTGCGATCCTCCATGGCCGCCTCGGACAGGCGGTCGTCGGCGCGGGTCGCGCCGCGTTCGGTGAGGGTGGATGCCGCGACCTCGCGCACGATGTCCGTCACCGTGGCCGCATCCGAGACGACCGCGCCGGTGCAGCTCAGGTCGCCCACGGTGCGGTAGCGGACGGTGCGGCGCTCGACCGTCTCGCCGGCGCGCGGCGCCGAGACGTCGCTCACCGCGAGCCACATGCCGTCGCGCGCATACACGTCGCGCTCGTGCGCGAAGTACAGCGGCGGCAGCGCGATGCCCTCGCGCTCGATGTAGCGCCACACGTCGAGCTCGGTCCAGTTCGAGATCGGGAACGCGCGCACGTGCTGTCCGACCGTGTGCCGGCCGTTGTAGAGCGTCCAGAGCTCCGGCCGCTGGTTGCGCGGGTCCCACTGGCCGAACTCGTCGCGCAGCGAGATGATGCGCTCCTTGGCGCGCGCCTTGTCCTCGTCGCGGCGGGCGCCGCCGAAGACCGCGTCGTGCCGGCCGGCCGCGATCGCGTCGAGCAGCGGTTGGGTCTGCAGCGGGTTCCGCGTGCCGTCGGCACGCTCCTGCAGGCGGCCGTCGTCGAGGTAGTCCTGCACCGAGGCGACCTCGAGACGGATGCCGAGTCGCTCGACGGTCTCGTCGCGGAACCGCAGCACCTCGGGGAAGTTGTGGCCGGTGTCGACGTGCAGCACCGGGAACGGGACCTTCGCGGGCCAGAACGCCTTGGTCGCCAGGTGCAGCACGACGACGGAGTCCTTGCCGCCCGAGAAGAGCAGGACCGGACGCTCGAACTCGGCGACGACCTCGCGGATCACGTGGATCGCCTCGGCCTCGAGCACGTCGAGGGCGTCGAGCCTCTCGGCGGTCGAGTAGGACGCGCCAGCGCCCGTATCGAGACCTTGCACACGGGCGGTCTCGATACGCGCCTCCGGTGCTACTCGACCACCGGGGATTGGCTCGCCGGCGCTCGCTACTCGACCACCGGGGATGATGCTCTCGGTCATAGGTGCAACCCGCATTCCGTCTTGGCGAGGCCGGCCCAGCGGCCGGACCTCGGGTCCTCGCCCGCGGCGACGGGCTTCGTGCACGGCTCGCAGCCGATGGAGGGGTAGCCGTGCGACATCAGGAGGTTGACGGGCACCTGGTGCGCGCCCGCGTAGTCGAGGAGGTCGTCGAACGTCCAGGCCGCGACGGGGTTGACCTTCACGAGTCCGTTCCGCTCGTCGTACGTGACGAGCGGGGTGAGCGTGCGCGTCGGCGCCTCATCTCGGCGGACGCCCGTGAACCACACCTCGTACCCGCCGAGCGAGCGCTGCAACGGCTCGACCTTGCGGCGCGCGCAGCACAGCGCGGGGTCGCGGGCGAACAGCTCTGCGCCGAACTCCGCGTCCTGTTCGGCGACGGTCTGCTCGGGCAGCACGTCGACCACGCGCACGTCGAGCTGCCGGGCGACCTCGTCGCGCGTGACGGTCGTCTCGGCGAAGTGGTAGCCGGTGTCGAGGAACAGGACGTCGACACCGGGCAGGTGCTGAGCCACCAGGTGGGGGAGCGCGGCGTCGGCCATCGAGCAGGCGACGGCCGCGGCATCCGTTGCGAAGTTCGCCGCGACCCACGCGACGACCTCGGCGGGGGATGCCTCGTGGTCGGTCAGGCTGCCGAGCGCCGCGTTGCCGGCCTCGGCGAGGGCGCGGAGCTCGTCGGCCGAGCGGCGAACGGTGGACCGGGTGGAAGCCACCCCGATGTTGCGCGCGCTCATCGGAGCGACTCCTCGTCGGCGCGGTGCGCCCACTGGGCGAACGTCTCATCGGCCGCCGCATCACGCTCGTCGAGGAACCTCGTCACCACGCGCGAGACGTAGTCGGCGATGCCGTCGGCCGTGACCTTGAGGCCGCGCACGGTGCGACCCAGTCCGGCTTCATCCCGGTCCTGCGACGCGAGTCCGCCGCCGAGGTGCACCTGGTAGCCGGGCACCTGCTCGCCGTCGATCGTGACGAGCTGGCCCTTCAAGCCGATGTCGGCGGTCTGGATGCGCGCGCACGAGTTGGGGCATCCGTTCACGTGCAGGCTGATCGGGTGCGGCAGGTCGAAGGCGTCGAGCCGCTCCTCGAGGTCGAGTACTGCCGCCGTGGCGAACGCTTTCGTCTCGACGATCGCGAGCTTGCAGAACTCGATGCCCGTGCACGCGATCGTGCCGCGGCGGATGAGGCTCGGCCGCGCCTGAAGCCCGAGCTCGTCGAGGCCCGCGATGAGCGACTCGACGCGGTCCTCGGGGATGTCGAGGATGACGACCTTCTGGTGCGGCGTCGTGCGCAGGCGCGTCGAGCCGTGCGCCTCGACGAGCTCGGCGAGCTTCGTCAGCGTCGGGCCGGAGACGCGGCCGACGATGGGCGTCGCGCCGACGTAGAACCGGCCGTCCTTCTGCCGGTGCACGCCGACGTGGTCGCCGGTCGTCACGGGCGTCGGCGCGGCCGGGCCATCCGGGAGGGCGTACCCGAGGTACTCGGTCTCGAGCACCTCGCGGAACTTCGGGGCGCCCCAGTCGGCCAGCAGGAACTTCAGGCGCGCCTTGTTGCGAAGCCGCCGGTAGCCGTAGTCGCGGAAGATCTGCGCGACGCCGTGCCAGGCGTCGGCGACGCGGTCGGGGGCGACGAACACGCCGAGTCGCTCGGCGAGGCGAGGCGCCGTCGAGAGCCCGCCGCCGACCCACAGGTCGTATCCGACGCCGAGCGTCGGGTGCTCGACCGCGACGAACGCGACG
This sequence comes from Agromyces bracchium, assembly GCF_009709675.1. Lineage (GTDB taxonomy): Bacteria > Actinomycetota > Actinomycetes > Actinomycetales > Microbacteriaceae > Agromyces > Agromyces bracchium. The sequence goes on from NZ_WMLB01000003.1 coordinate 49,332, forward strand.
TCGTTGATCTCGTGCACGACGTCCTGGCTGGGGTGGCCGGTGATCGCCGACTTGAACTTGCGCGGCAGGTTCGCGAGCGACTCGTCGCCGATGAACCGCGAGGTGATCTCGTCGATCTGCGGGGTCGGGTCGATGAGCTCGTCGGCGGCGATGCCCGCGACCGGGGAGCCGAGGACGACGCGCGGCACGTCGCCGCACGCCTCGGTCGTGCCGAGGCCGACCGCCTCGAGCCGGCGCCAGATCTCGGGGACGTCCTCGACGCGGATCCAGTGCAGCTGGACGTTCTGCCGATCGGTGAGGTCGGCGGTGTCGCGGCCGAACTCGGTCGAGATGCCGCCGATGACCCGCAGCTGCTCGGTCGTCAGCTGCCCGCCGTCGATGCGGACGCGCAGCATGAAGTACTCGTCCTCGAGCTCGTGCGGCTCGAGGGTCGCGGTGCGACCGCCGTCGATGCCGGGCTTGCGCTGCGTGTAGAGGCCCCACCAGCGGAACCGGCCGTGCAGGTCCGTCGGGTCGATCGACGCGAAGCCGCCGTCGGCGTAGATCCGCTCGATGCGCTCGCGCACCGCGAGGCCGCCGTCGGCCTGCTTCCACTCCTCGTTCGCGTTGAGCGGGGCCGTGCCGTCGACCTTCCACTGCCCGTTCGGCTTCGCCGAGGGGCGGGGCGGGCGGATGTCGCGGGCCGGCCGATCAGCGCGCGCGGGACGCTCGGCGCGCTCGGTCCGCGGCGCGCGCGTCGCGGCATCCGTCGTCTCGATCGTCACGGTTTCCCCTCCTCGTCCGCGCCCCGTTCGGGGCACGTGTCGACGAAGGTACGGGGGTCCGGCGGATGCCGGAACCCGGCCCCGTCACGCACGGTCACCCCGTGTCACGAGGCGTCGCACGACGAAATATGACGCGCGCTGCGCGATCCGCCGAACGGCGGGAGAATGGTCGCGCAACCGCCGCGTCCGTCGGTTCCGACAGGCACCGGCGGCGGCCGAGCATGGGGGATGACGCCACGACGAGGTGGCGCGGAACCGAGGAGTACCGATGACCACGACGACGACGTCCAGGCCCCCGTTCGACCCCGAGCTCGAAGCCGTGCTCGGTGCGCTCGCCGAGCAGGTGCCCCCCTCGATCACCCCCGAGATGATCCCCTTCCTCCGGCAGTCGCCGATCATGGGCCCGGTGGACGAGCTCCTCGCCGAACGCGGCATCACCCGGCGCGACGTGTCGATCTCCGGCTTCCAGGGCGCGGAGATCGTCGTGTCCGTCCTCGCCAAGGAGGGTCGCGTCGGCACCGGCCCTGGGATCTACCACACGCACGGCGGCGGCATGATCGCGGGCGACCGCTTCGCGGGAGTCGCCGGCGTCGCCGGGATCGCCGAGTGGATCGATCGCTTCGACGCCGTGGCGGTGACCGTCGAGTACCGCCTCGCGCCCGAGTTCCCGGACCCGTTCCCCGTCGAGGATTGCTACGCCGGGCTGGTCTGGACGGCCGAGCACGCCGAGGAGCTCGGCATCGACCCCGCGCGCCTCATCATCGCGGGTGCGAGCGCCGGCGGCGGGCTCGCCGCCGGGGTCGCGCTCCTGGCCCGCGATCGCGGCGGGCCCGCGCTCGCCGGCCAGATGCTCATCTGCCCGATGCTCGACGACCGCGACCAGACGATCTCGACCCGCCAGATCGACGGCGTGGGCGTGTGGGACCGCACGTCGAACCTCACAGGCTGGAACGCGCTGCTCGGCGAGCGCCGAGGGGGCGACGACGTGTCGCCGTACGCCGCGCCGGCGCGCGCGACCGACCACACGGGACTGCCCCCGGCGTTCATCGACTGCGGCAGCGCGGAGGTGTTCCGCGACGAGGACGTCGCCTACGCGACCTCGCTCTGGGCGGCGGGGGTCCAGGCGGAGCTCCACGTCTGGCCGGGCGGCTTCCACGGGTTCGACATGATGGCGCCCCACGCGGCCATCTCGAAGGCCGCGCCGGAGGCCCGCACCAACTGGGTCGCGCGGATCTTCGGCGCCTGAGCGTCGCGGCCGCGGGCCGCCCGCCTGCCCGCCCGCGGCCGCGACGGCACCGTCGATGCCCCGAGTACAGTGGGGCGAACACGCGCGATGGAGCCGGGAACATGCAGGAACTCGTCGGTCGGCTGACGGCCCTCGACCCCGAGGCGATCGAGACGCTCAAGGTCATCTCGTACTTCGACACGCTGCTCGCGGGCTCGGTCGGCGTCGAGACGCTGATCCGGGGCGCCGCCGTGCTGAGCGGTGCGGTCGCGGGGCACGCCGTCGGCGACCGCCTGCTGCGCATCGCGCCCGACGGGGAGCGCCTGCCGCCGTCGGAGTCGGCGGACGCGGCATCCGCCTGGCCGTCGCGCCCGACCGGCGACGGCGCGTTCGTCTGGCTGGAGCGCACCGGGCCGGCGCACGCCAACGACGCCATGGTGCTCGAGCGGCTCGCGCTCGCAGTCTCGGTCACGACGGCGCGCCGTGCGCCCGCCGGAACGGGCGCCGTCGAACTCGCCGTCAGTGCCGCAGCCTCGGCCGACGAGCGGGGAACGGCCGCCGCGCGGCTCCGGCTCGACGGGCGGACCGTCCGGGCCGTCGCATTGCCGCCGTCCGCCGAGCCGATCCCCCCGGGCCCGACCGCGCTGATCGCGACCGCGCGCGGACTTGCGCGAGCCGTCCTCGACGCCGACGGGGTCGACGTCCCGGAGGGCGTGCGGGCCGGGATCGGAACGGCCGGCCCACCGGAGCGCCTGCCCGAATCCTGGACGGCCGCGCTGATCGCGCTGCGCCTGACGTCGCCGCTCCGGCCCGTCGTCGACGCACGCGACCTCGGCGGCCTGCTGCTCGTCGCGGAGGCCGCCGACCGGTCGGCCGAGCCGCATCCGGACGCGATCGCCCTCGAACGGCTCGACGACCGTGCACGCGCCGTGCTCGCCGCGTTCGAGGCGACCGGCAGCCTCAGGGCCGTCGCCGCCCGACTCGGCATGCACCACTCGACGGTGCAGGCGAAGCTCGACGGACTCGCCGTGGCGCTCGGCTACGACCCGCGCGAGCCCGAGGGGCGCACGCGGCTCGCGCTCGCCGAGACGCTCGCGGCGCTCGCGCGCCCGGGGCTCGGCGCCGAGTGAGCTTTCCGCCTCCGAGTGCGGTCTCGAAGTCCACTCGGGCGCGGAACGCTCACTTCGTGCGGGCGAGCGCCTCCGCGTAGCGGTCGAGCACGATGTCCACGAGCTCGGTGGGCGCGTCGTCGGGGCGCAGCAGGGGCTCGGCGAGCACGTCTGGCGCAGCGCTCGCCGCGAGGTCCTGGAAGTACCCGGGCGCCAGCAGGTAGCTCGCGGCGGCGACCCTCGTGTCGGTGCCGTGCTCCCCGGCGACGGCGGCTCGGGCAGCCGCGATCGCGTCGGGCAGCCGCGGCTCGGCCGCCGACAGGAACCCGATCGAGACGTCGGCGACGGACGCCTCGGCCAGCGCGTCGCGCACGCGCTCGCAGGCCTCGACGGCGCGCACGTCGCTCGAGCCGGCCACGACGAGCACGACCGGGTCGTGCTCACCCGCTCCGGCCTCGGCGAGACGGCGCTGCAGGACGGCGATGAGCCGGTCGTCGGGGCCGAGCGCCTCGGCGACGACCACCTCGCGACCGCCCTCGCGGGCCTCCGCCGCGGCCTCGGCGAGGTCGACGTGCACGTGGTAGCCGGCGGAGAGCAGCAGGGGCACGATGATCGCGGCTTCGCCCTCGGGGAGCGTGGCGAGCGCGGCCGGCACGTCGGGCTGTTCGACGTCGACGTGGCAGAGCCGCGTCTCGTGCGCGGCATCCGGCCATCGCTCGGCGACCGCGGCGACCACGGCGTCGTAGAGGCCGCGCACCGCTGCGCGCCCCTCGGGCGACGAGGTGCCGTGCGACACGGCGACGAGCGCGGGCGGGCGGCGAGGCGTCATCCGCCCATGGTCGCACTCGGGCCCGCGCACCGCGCGCGTGTCACGCCGCATGACGAGCGGAACGACGCCCGGGCTCGCTCAGAAGCTCGTGACGAGGTCGCCGAGCACCTCATCGACCTCGGTCGGGTCGGTCGCGTCGTAGTAGTGGGCGCCCGTCGCGCTCGAGATCGACTGCAAGGTCTTCACGTCGGCGTCGGCGCCGTAGGCGAGCGTGAAGACGAGCACCGGGGTCGAGTGGTGCAGCTCCTCGAGCGTGTCGAGCATCTGCTGCGACGACGTGCTCGGCGCCTCGGTCTCGTTCCGGCCGTCGCTGAGCAGCACGATCGCGTTGATGCGGTCGGGGTCCCAGTCGTCGGCCTGTCGCTTGGCGAAGGTGTCGACCGCCTCGTAGAGCGGCGTCCACTCGATCGGCTTCAGCGTCGCGAGCGCGGACTCGAAGTCGTCGCGGGTGTCGGCGATGTCGGCGACGGCGCTCACCTCGCCGGGTGCGAGCGCCTGCGCGTCGACCTCGGAGAACGCCGCGAGGCCGACCTCGTCGCCGTCGGAGAAGTGGTCGAGCGACAGCTCGACGGCCTGCTTCGCGGCCTCGAGCTTCGTCTCGCCGGTCTCGATCGGGTCGCCCATCGACCCCGAGACGTCGAGGAGGAACAGGACGTTGGCGCGCTTGCGCACGTCGGGGAACGCCTCGTGCATCGCCACGACGACCTGCGGTTCGGGGAAGTCGAGGCCGGCATCGGAGGTCTGGGCGAGCGCGCCGACCTCCTGGACCTCGGCGTCGAGCTCGCCGTTCAGGTCGCGGTAGCCCGTCTCGCGGACAATCGCCTGGCCCTCCTTCGTGCCGGCGAAGCGCAGGAAGTCCTCAGCGGCGGCGGCTTCGGCCTCGTCGACCCAGCTGCCCGTGAGCACGACGGCCGGGTTGTCGGCGATGTAGAAGCCGTCGCTCGGGTAGATCGGCACCAGCTGCTCGGCGGGGACGTCGCTCTCGATGCGCGTGACGCCGTCGCGGCTCGTGATGCCGCGGTTGTAGTCCCACACCGACTTCTCGTCGACGATCACGGCCGAGAGGAAGTCGGCCGCCGAACCGCCGGCGTCGGCGGACTGCCGGGCGTGCCAGAGGAAGTGCTCGGGCGTGGCCATGTAGTGGCTCGTCGCGAGTTCGTGCTGCTTGACCTCGTCGGTGACCTCGTCGTCGGCGATGTCGTCGACCGTGAGCTCGGCGACCGATCCCGCCGCCGCACCGTACGAGGCGAGCATGGCGGCCTCGCCCGAACTCGCGATGACCGGGCTGGTCTTGCCGAGCTTGAACTCGCCCCACTCGGGGTGGTCGAGGTTCGCCCAGACCTCGGCGTCGTCGGCGGTCTCGAAGACCTCGGCCCACGTGGGCGGCTCCTCGTCCCAGCCGATGGCGGCCGCGAGCGGCTCGGGCATGGCGAGCACGATGTCGGACGACCCGACGCTCGTCCCCTCCGCGGGCACGTTCGCTCCGCCGCCGGCCTCGCGTGCGACGCCGAGCCAGGACCGGGCGTCGGGGATCCAGACGACCGGCCGCTCGTCCTCGGCGGTCTCGGAGAACCCGACGGCGGCCTCCTCGGCGGCGATTCCGGACTTGTCGCGCGAGGCGACGACCGTGACGCACGAACCGTCGACGTCGCGCGGCTCGGCGTTGTAGCCCTCTGCGAGCCGCTGGACCATCTCGGCGTTCTCGAACGACGACAGCACCGGCACGGTCGTGCAGGGCTCGGCGCCGGGCTCCGCCGCGGGTTCGTCGTCGGGGAAGACGATGGGCTCGGGCTCGGGTGCCTCGCTCGGCGCCGCGGTGGTGGCGCCCTGGTTCACCAGGACCATCGCCGTGACGGCGCCGCCGATGAGGAGGACGGCGGCGATGCCCGCGGCCACGGCGACCTGGACGCCGCGCCGACGGCGTCGACGGCGCTCCTCGCGCAGTTGACTGCGATCGCGTCGGGCCGGGGGGTGGCTCGGTGCGTCGGTCATCGTTCCTCCAGTCGGGACGGCTGGGCTCGATCGTGAGCCTAGCTCAGCAGCCTGCGACATCGCAGGGAACGTCCACACGGCCCGCGGCGCGCCCGGCGCGCCTCAGTCGGTGGCGTTGAGCAGCCCGATGACCACGGCCGTCCACCACGCCGCCTGCGAGACCACCGCGCTCGCGACGAACCCGAACCTCGCCCGCCCGGGGAGGGTGCGGAACGTCGCCCGCGCCGGGAGCCGGGCGAGGTCGGAGGTCCACTTCGTGAGCGCGACGCCGTTGAGGCTGAGCACGAGCACGGCGACGAGCTTGACCTGCGTGGCGGTCGAGGCGAGGTCGGGTTCGAGCAGCGCGCCGCTCGCGAGCAGGCCGGCGAGGCCGACCCAGACCGGCAGGATCATGGTGCGGTCGGCCTGGCGGAGTTCCCGCACGCTGCTCCACCCGGTGGCCCAGAGCAGCGCGTGCCACTCGATCATGAGCACGGCGCCGAGTCCGACCACGAGCGCCGCGAGGTGGACGAACAGGGCCGCGCCGTGCAGCCAGTCGGGCGGGGCGAGCACGGCGCTGAGCCAGACGGCGAGCGCCCAGGCGAGCGTCACCACCGCGTAGGCGATCGCCCGGCCGCGCCGCCTGCGGGCCTGCTTCTGCCTGATGGTGGTCGTCACGTCTCGAGCGCCGGCCTCTCGTCAGTCGCACGCGCTCGCGCGTGCGTCCCGTTCCGCTGGCCTCACCATAGCGGGCGCGTGTTTCGCGCTCGGTCACCCCGGCCTCGAGGCGTCAGGTGCGAGCGGATGCCGCTATTCGGCGACGAGCGCGAGCGACGTGTCGCCGCACGGCACGACGTCCGCGCCCCCCGGCAGCCGGACGGCGTCGGTCACGCGACCCTCGGCCTCCGCCTCGCGCAGCGGCGCGAGCGCCTCGGGGAGTCCGTCGAGCCGCAGCAGCGCTCCGGTCGCCCGGTGCGGATCGGTCGAGACGACGATGCGCCCCGAGGCGTTGACGACGGTGAGCGTTCGGTCGGCGTCGCGGAGCACCGGCAGGAGCACCTGCTCGAGCCGGGCCACGTACATGTCGGCGCCGACGAGCCCGATCATGTCGTCGTCGATGGTCACCGGCGTCGTCACGGTGACCGTGTAGTCGTCGGTGCAGAGGTAGTCGACGTAGGGCCCGGTCAGGTGCCGCGAGCCGGTGCGCTCGGGCACGCGCCACCACTCGAGCGTCGTGTAGTCGCGGAACGACTCCGCGTCGGGGTCGCTCACGGCGTCGAGGCGACGGATGCCGCGGGCGGGCACGCCGCGGAACGGGTTCCCGTCGCTCAGCCACCAGGCCAGGTGCCAGGGCGCGTCGGCGAGGTAGCCCGGCGCGGCGACGAAGCCGGCGCCCGTGATGAGGGTGCCCGGCCGGTCGAGTTCGGCGGCGACGGTCGCCGCGACGGCGGGGTCGAGGTCGGCGGCGCGCGGTTCGGGTTCGGCCGAGAGCCGTTCCACGAGGTCGTGCTGCCAGCCGTCGATCAGGGCGAACACGGGGTCGATCACGTCGGCGATGCGCCCGGCGATCGCGGAGGCGCCGGTGGCGACGGCCTGCGTCATGACGTGCTCCCTTCCTCACGTGCGAGGGACGGCGCCGATGCGGCTTCGAGCCGCACCTTCTCGTCGATGAGCCATTCCACCGCGGAGCCGATGTGCGTCGTGGTCGCGTGGCGGGCGGACGCGGCATCCGCTGCCCGGATCGCGGCGATCACCTCGAGGCGGTGTTCCCTCGTGCGGTCACGGTACTCCTGTTCGCGCAGGCACATCCAGAGCAGGACGCCCGTCTCGGCCTGGAGGCGCAGCTCCTCGTGCACGAGGCGGGGGGACTGGCTGATCGCGGCCACCTCGAGTTGGAACCGCCCGACGGCGCGGCGCGCGCCGCCGGGTGAGGCCAGGTCGGCCCGCGCGTCGATCTCGACGAGGCTCTGGAGGTCGTCGTCGCTCGCGCGGTCGGCGGCGACCTCGGCGGCCATGCCGGCGATCGCGGCGTAGTGGAGCGAGAGGTCGCGGAGCTCGATGCGGCTCATCGCGCGCACGCGTTCCTCGGTGAGGCGCAGCGAGACGTCGTCGTCGTAGGTGACGAAGCTGCCGCCGTCGCGACCGCGGCGGGTGCGCACGAGTCCCTTGTGGCGGAGCGCGACGAGCGCCTCGCGCGCGGTGACGGGTGCGACCCCGAGGAACTTCGCCAGGTCGGCCTCGCTGGGGAGGCGCTCGCCGTCGCGGAGCACGCCGGAGGCGATGGCATCGGTGAGGCGCTGCTCGACGAGCTCGGCGCGGCCTGCACCTTCGAGCGGCGAGAAGACGACGGCGCGGGCGGCGTCGGCGCGCGCGGTGGCGTGCGGCATCCGTCCTCCTCGATCGAGCACCCGGGGACCCGCCCACCCCCCGGACTGGGGGCGGTCCCGGCGAATCCGTGATGCGACCGTAACACGAACCTCTGGACTATGACATATGGATTCATAGGATTAGGAACCACGCCATCGAAGGAGAGGCCCATGACCGACCCGCAGCCGGCCATCCGGCTCACCGGACTCACCAAGGAGTTCGGAGCCGTCACCGCCGTCGACCACGTCGATCTCGAGATCGCCGCGGGCGAGTTCTTCTCCATGCTGGGCCCCTCGGGGTCGGGCAAGACCACCGTGCTCCGGCTCATCGCGGGCTTCGAGCAGCCCACGGGCGGCACGATCGAGCTCTTCGGCGACGACGTCACCAAGCGCGCGCCGTTCGACCGCGACGTCAACACGGTCTTCCAGGACTACGCGCTGTTCCCGCACATGAGCGTGCTCGAGAACGTCGCCTACGGCCTCCGCGTTCGCGGCATCGGCCGGAAGGAGCGCATCGAGCGGGCGCGCCGGGCCCTCGCGTCGGTCCGGCTCGAGCAGATGGGCGACCGGAAGCCCTCGCAGCTCTCCGGCGGCCAGCGCCAGCGCGTCGCGCTCGCCCGCGCCACGGTCGTCCAGCCCAAGGTGCTGCTCCTCGACGAGCCCCTGGGCGCGCTCGACCTGAAGCTCCGCGAGCAGATGCAGGTCGAGCTGAAGGAGATCCAGCGCGAGCTCGGCATCACCTTCATCTTCGTCACGCACGACCAGGAGGAGGCGCTCACGCTCTCCGACCGCGTCGCGGTCTTCAACAACGGGCGCATCGAGCAGCTCGGCACGCCCGCCGAGCTCTACGAGCGGCCCTCGTCGCGTTTCGTCGCCGACTTCGTCGGCACGTCGAACCTCTTCGACGACGCGGTCTCGCGCGAGCTGCTCGGCCGCGGGGGCGTGCACTCCGTGCGCCCCGAGAAGATGTCGGTCGGCTCGGGCGAGACCGGCGCCGACGTGCGCAACGCCCCGGGCACCGTCGTCGAGACGATCTACCTCGGCAGCGGCATCCGCCTCGTCGTCGACCTCGACGCCGGGGTGCGCGTCAGCGTGCTCGAGCAGAACGACCGCAACCGGGTCCACGACGACGAACGCGGCGACCGCGTCGTCGTCAGCTGGCACGACGACGACGTCGTCGCGCTGGGCGGGGCGGATGTCGCATCCGCGCCGGCCGCCTAGGTCTCGATACGGCCCTGCGGGCCTACTCGACCACCGAACGCACCACCTCCACCCACCAAGAGAAACCAGGAGAGAACCATGATGCGCACCCCGCGCACGGCGCGCCGCGGCGCGACCGTCGGCCTGGCGATCGGCTCGATCGCCCTGCTCACCCTGACCGCCTGCGGCACCACGTCGGGCGACTCCGCGTCGACCGACGAGACCCTCACCGAGCTCGGCGAGGCCGAGGGCCAGGTCTCGATCCTCGCGTGGCCCGGCTACGTCGAGGACGGCTCGAACAGCCCGGACGTCGACTGGGTCACGCCCTTCGAGGAGGAGACGGGCTGCGAGGTCACCTCGAAGACCTACGGCACCTCCGACGAGGCCGTGAACCTCATGAAGACCGGCGAGTACGACGTGGTCGCCGCCTCGGGCGACGCGACGCTCCGCCTCATCGCGGGCGGTGACGTGGCTCCCGTCAACACCGACCTCATCCCGAACTACGAGGGCATCTTCGACTTCCTCAAGGAGAAGGAGTGGAACTCGGTCGACGGGCAGAGCTACGGCGTCCCGCACGGCTACGGCGCCAACCTGCTCATGTACAACACGGAGACCTTCGCCGAGGCGCCCACCTCGTGGGACGTCGTGTTCGACAAGGCCGGCGAGAACGCCGGCAAGGTGACCGCCTACGACTCGCCGATCTACATCGCCGACGCGGCCGTCTACCTCATGCACCACCAGCCCGAGCTCGGCATCGAGAACCCCTACGCCCTCGACGAGGAGCAGTTCCAGGCCGCGGTCGACCTGCTGAAGGTCCAGCGCGAGTCGATCGGCGAGTACTGGTCGGACTACCTCAAGGAGATCCAGGCCTTCGAGACCGGCGACTCGGTCGTCGGCACGACCTGGCAGGTCATCCAGAACGTGCTCGCCGGCTCGGGTGCGTCGACCGAGGTCGTCCTGCCCGAAGAGGGCGCGACCGGCTGGTCGGACACCTGGATGGTCGCCTCCGACGCGGCGAACGTAAACTGCGCCTACATGTGGCTCGACTACATCGCGAGCCCCGAGGCCAACGCCACCGCGACCGCCTACTTCGGCGAGGCTCCGTCGAGCCAGGAGGCCTGCGAGTACCGCGAGGACTGCGAGGCCTACCACGCCGGTGACGAGGAGTACGCCTCGCAGATCTGGTACTGGACGACCCCGATCGCCGAGTGCGTCGACGGCCGCACCGACGTCGAGTGCGTCGACTACGCGCAGTGGACCGCTGCGTGGCAGGAGATCAAGGGCTGACCTGAAGGCCCGCGCGGGCCGGGGAGCACGCTCCCCGGCCCGCACACCCCCGTTTCCCCCGAGCACCACCCGACAGGAAGCAGCATGACGATGAACGCGACGGCACCGGCATCCGCTCGCGGCGCGGCATCCGACCCGCCCGAGCCCGACCGCGCCGACACGGCACCCGGTGGAGCGCCCCGGCGCGGCATCCCGAGGCCGAAGGCGACGCCGGCGCGCCGTGCGTCGGTCTTCCTCAGCTCGCACCCGCGCGTGCGGCTCGGGTTCCTCCTCGCTGCCCCGCTGTTCTGGCTGGGTCTCGTCTACGTCGTCGCGCTCGCCGCGCTGCTCGTCACGGCGTTCTGGACGGTGGACAGCTTCACGGGCGAGATCACGACCGAGTGGACGCTCGACAACATCATCACGGTGCTCACCGGGTCGCTGTACCAGACCGTGACGTTCCGCACGATCGGCGTGGCGCTCCTCGTCACGATCATCGACGTCGCGCTCGCGCTGCCGATCGCGTTCTACATGGCGAAGGTCGCCTCGCCGCGCGCCCGCCGCATCCTCGTCATCGCCGTGCTGATGCCCCTCTGGGCGAGCTACCTCGTCAAGGCCTACGCCTGGCGCTCGGTGCTCTCGCAGGACGGCATCCTCGAGTGGGTGCTCGCGCCGTTCGGCCTGCACACGCCCGGCTACGGCCTGCCCGCCACGGTCATCACGCTGTCGTACCTGTGGCTTCCGTACGTGATCCTGCCGATCTTCGCGGGGCTCGAGCGCGTGCCCGACTCGCTGCTCGAGGCATCCGCCGACCTCGGTGGCAAGACCTGGCCGACCATCCGCCACGTCGTCCTCCCGATGGCGCTGCCCGCGATCATCGCCGGCACGATCTTCAGCTTCTCGCTCTCGCTCGGCGACTACATCACGGTGAACATCGTCGGCGGCGCGAGCCAGATGCTCGGAAACCTCGTCTACACGAACGTGGGCGCGGCCAACAACCTGCCGCTCGCGGCGGCGATCGCGCTCATCCCGATCGCGATCATCTTCGGCTACCTCGCGCTCGTGCGTCGCACGGGCGCCCTGGACAACCTCTAAGGGGCGACGGATGCGACTCTCCCGACTCTCGCGCACGACGCTCGCCATCGTGGCCGGCGCCATCCTCGTGATCGTGTACGTGCCGCTCGGCGTCGTGCTCGTCAACTCGTTCTCGACGTCGACGTCGCTCAGCTGGCCGCCGCCCGGCTTCACGCTCGAGTGGTGGCAGCGCGCCTTCCAGTCGGCCGGCGCGATGGAGGCCGTCGGCACGAGCGTGTTCGTCGCGATCATCGCGACGGCGATCGCGCTCGTGCTCGGCACGCTCATCTCGTTCGCGCTGCAGCGCTTCGACTTCTTCGGGCGCCACACGGTGAACCTGCTCGTGATCCTGCCGATCGCGCTGCCCGGCATCATCACCGGTATCGCGCTGAACAACTTCTTCCGCACGATCATGGGCGTGCCGCTGTCGATCTGGACCGTGGTCATCGCGCACGCCACGTTCTGCATCGTGACCGTGTTCAACAACGTGATCGCGCGCCTGCGCCGCACCGGTACGAAGCTCGAGGAGGCGTCGGCCGACCTCGGCGCCGGCGTCTGGACGACGTTCCGGCTCGTGACCTTCCCGCAGCTGCGCTCGGCACTGCTCGCGGGCGGCCTGCTCGCCTTCGCGCTGTCGTTCGACGAGATCATCGTGACGACGTTCACCGCCGGGTCGGGGGTCACGACCCTGCCGATCTTCATCCTGAACAACATGTTCCGGCCGAACCAGGCGCCGATCGTGTCGGTCATCGCGGTCGTGCTGGTGCTCGTCTCGATCATCCCGATCTGGCTCGCGCAGCGGCTCTCCGGAGACGAGCAGCAGCGGCGGTGACCGCGAGGGCGGGGCGCGACCCGCACGCTCCGCCCCCGCCTCGCGCCGTCCCGCTTCGCCGTCGGCACCTCGATCGGCGGCGCCCGGGTGGAGAATGGGCGCATGGATGCCACGCCGACGTCGTCCTTCTCCGCCGCGCTGCCCGACTGGCTGGTCGCCGAACTCCCGCGGATCGCGGCCGAACCGCTCCCCGACGACGACGCGCGGATGGCGCTCGCGATCGAGCTCGCGGACCGGAACTGGCGGGAGGGCAGCGGCGGCCCGTTCGGGGCGCTCGTCGTCGACGCGGCATCCGGCGAACTGGTCTCCGCAGGCGTGAACCTCGTGCTCTCGAGCGGGCTGAGCTCGCTGCATGCCGAGGTCACCGCGATCTCGCTCGCGCAGCGCCGGCTCGGCCGGTGGGACCTGGGTGCGGGCGGCGCCGAGCTCGAGCTCGTCGTCAACTGGGCGACGTGCGTCATGTGCTACGGCGCGACGATGTGGTCGGGGGTGCGGCGACTCGTCCTCGCGGGCGACGGCGAGGAGTGCGAGCGGCTCACCGGCTTCGACGAGGGCCCGATGCCGGCCGACTGGATGGGCGAGTTCGAGCGCCGCGGCATCCACGTGCACTCGGGCGTGCGACGCGACGAGGCGATCGAGGTGTTCCGTGCCTTCGGCGCGTCGGACGCGGTCGTCTACAACGCGCGCGGCGCGACCGAGCGGTAGGCCCGGGCGCAGCCGGGGAGCGCCGCGATGGGGATCGACAACGACGTCTACGACCGGCTCGGCGCGACGTGGTGGGATGAGGAGAATCCCCTGAACGTGCTGCACGGCAGCTTCACCCCCGCGCGGATGCGGTACTTCCGGAGGGTCCTCGAAGGGCTGGCCGTGTCCGGCGGCCGGATGCTCGACGTCGGCTGCGGCGCGGGGTTCCTCTCCGAGGAGTTCGCGCGGTCGGGGTTCTCGGTCACGGGGATCGATCCGTCGCCGGTCGCGATCGCCGCCGCGCGCGCCCACGCCGAGGCCGGTGGGCTCGCCATCGCGTACCGCCTCGGCAGGGGCGAGGAGGTGCCGCTCGCCGATGCGAGCGTCGACGTGGTCACCTGCTGCGACGTCCTCGAGCACGTGGCCGACGTCGAGCGGGTGGTCGCCGAGGTGGCTCGGGTGCTCCGGCCCGGCGGCGTGTTCCTGTACGACACGATCAATCGGACCCGGCGCAGCCGGCTGCTCGTCATCCGCGCGATGCAGGAATGGCGCTGGACGCGGATCACGGACGCCGAGATCCACGACTGGGCGATGTTCATCACCCCGGCCGAGCTCTCGGCGGCGCTCGACCGGCACGGCCTGGCCGCCGCCGAGACGGTCGGCCTCGCGCCCAGGGCCGGCCTGCCGGCGATCGTGCGCGACCTGCTGCGCACCCGACGGGGCCGGATGAGCTACGGCGAACTGAGTCGGCGGCTCGACTTCGGCGAGGTCGAGGACGTCCGGGTGTCGTACCTGGGGTACGCGGTCCGGAGCGGATGACGCCGGCGACCGGCCCGGACCTCGTCCGGACCGGCCGGACCAGCGTCAGCGCTCGGGGTGTCCGCCGCGCCGCCCGCCTCGGCCGCCGTGCGCCTCGTGCAGGTGGACGTGCACGTGGACGTCGTCGTGTCGGCGGCCGTGACCGCGACCGCGCCCGTCGTGCGGGTGCTCGCACGCGTCGACGTCGTGACCGTGGTAGTCGTCGAACGCCGACGGATGCCGCATCGGCCCGCCGTGCGGCCCGCCGACCGCCCACGGCGGCGTGCCCCATCGGGCGCCGCCGCCGCGCCGCATCCACGGTGCGGGCCCGAAGCCGGGGCCGAACCCGGGGCCGAAGCCCGGACGACGCCGCCCGCGTCCGCGACGGGGCTCGGGCGTGGACTCGTCCCAGCCGAGTTCGCGGGCCATCGCCTCGAGCGAGGCGATGGTGGTGGCGTACTCCTCGTCGGAGACGGCCGAGCGCACGCGGTCGCGCACGGCCTGCACGCGCTCGGTAAGCCGGTCGAGCGACTCGCGCCCGGCGTCGGTCAGCGACCAGGCGCCGGGCCCGCCGGTGACCCAGCCGCGCTCGACGAGGTCGTCGAGCTTGTGCGGGCGGGCGGCCAGTCGCGCCTCGAGCCGTTCGTCGCGGACCTCTCCGGCGACGAGGTTGAGGAGGCGCCAGTCGCGCAGGCCGACGCCCTCCTCGGCGAGTGCGGCGTCGACCTCGGCGGCGATGCGCCGCTCGACGGCCTTCAGCCAGAAGCCCAGTGGCCGGATGCCGCGGGGCGGCGTCTCGGGCGCGTCGGCCGCGCCGTCGGCCTCGTCGGGTCGGTCGTGGTCGTGGTCGTGGTCGTGCTCTTCGAATCGATCGTTCGTGTTCATGGGAATCCTCTCGTGGCGCGCGTCGGCGCCGGGTGCATGTGCGTCGCCCGCGTCGGTCCGCGGGCGTGCTCGGGGGTGCCGCGACTGCGGCGTCGGGGCGAGCGCCCCGGACGTGAGACCGTCGGCCGGGAATGGCGTCGGTCCATGTCGCATGACATGTATATGCACTATGACATGCAATGTCATCGCATGTCAAGTGACATGTATTCTTGGGGGGTGGACGAGCAGCATCCGGCGGGGCAGGGCGGTGACCCCGTCGAGCGCATCGAGGCGGCGCTCGCCTCGCTCCGGCGCGGCGGTCGGCCGCAGTGGGGGGCGCCGCACGGCGAGGCCGGAGAGCACCATCGCCACGGGCCGTTCGGCGGGCCGCACGGCGGCCCCTTCGGAGGGCCGTTCGGCCGAGGCGGTCCCGGCGGCGGGCGCGGTCCGTGGGAGTTCCGCGTGGGCCCGGTCGCTCGTGCCCGCCTGCTCGCGATGCTCGACGCCGCGGACCGACCGATGTCGGTGACCGAACTCGCCGGCGCCGTGGGCGTCGATCAACCCCGTGCGAGTCGACTCGTCCAGGCGGTCGTCGAGGAGGGACTCGCCGTGCGCGAGGCCGATCCCGACGACGCCAGACGCACGCGCATCCGGATCACCGACGATGGCCGCGCGGCGGTGCACGCCGCGACATCGAGTCGTCGGCGCGCGATCGAAGCCGCGCTCGACGGATTCAGCGACGAGGATCGCGAGCGCTTCGCCGAACTCCTCGGCCGATTCGCCGACGGCCTCCGCCGGGCGCATCCGCCGCACCGGTGATCGGGTCCGCCGCGTGATCCGCCCCCGCGGTACGCGTGCTCATGTGAGCAGGTCGGTGGAGCGAACCTGCACATTCGCAGTCGTCGCATGAACGGTACGTGACAGGCCTTCCCGATCGCCCGGGACCTCCATAGGCTGACGCCGTCCGGGGGTCAGGGTGGCCCCCTGTCGCGTGCCGGAGGTGCCGAGATGCAACGACCCGTCCAACGCCTGACCGTGGGGCTGACCGCGGCAGCCCTGATGGCGGTGGGAATCGCGGTACCCGCGACCGCCGCCGTGGCTGCGGAGGAGCCAACCGACCTCATCATCAGCGAGTACGTCGAGGGCACGTCCTTCAACAAGGCCGTCGAGCTCTACAACCCCACCGAGGCCGACATCCCGCTGACGGGCTACTCGCTCGAGGTGTACTTCAACGGCAGCGCCACGGCGACGACCGCAGGCACGTTCGCCCTGACCGGCACCGTCGCCGCCGGCGACGCGTTCGTGTTCGCCGACGAGGACCTCGTCGCGTTCGCCGACCAGATCACGGCGAACAACCTCTGGAACGGCGACGACGCGATCGTCCTGAAGCACGACGGCGCCGTCGTCGACTCGCTCGGTCAGGTCGGATTCGATCCCGGCAGCGAATGGGGCACCGGCCTCACGTCGACCTTGGACAACACCATCCGCCGGAACGCGAACGTCTGCGTCGGCGACACGATCGTGAACGACGTCTTCGATCCGTCCGCCGAATGGACCGGATACGCGACGAACACCTTCGACGGCCTCGGCTCCCACACCGTCGACTGCGACGGCACACCTCCGCCTCCGCCGGTCGCCGACTGCGACGCCGAGATCGTCGCGATCGGAGCGGTGCAGGGCTCCGGCAGCGCATCGCCGCTGATCGGCTCGAGCGTCGAAATCGAAGGCGTGGTCATCGGCGACTTCCAGGTCGGCGGATTCAACGGGTACTACGTGCAGGACGGGGGTGACGGCGACCCCGCGACCTCAGACGGCGTCTTCGTCTACGCACCGGGCGGCGCCGCGGTCGACGAGGGCGACCTCGTGCACGTCGTCGGCACCGTCAGCGAGTTCAACGGGCTGACCGAGATCACCGCGACGGTCGTCTCGACGTGCGACACCGGCCTCGCACTGCCGCCGGCGGCCGAGGTGACCCTCCCCTGGGACGACGCCACCTACGAGGCGCTCGAGGGCATGCGCGTGACCCTCCCGCAGGAGCTCAGCATCATCGAGTACTTCAACTTCGACCGCTTCGGCGAGATCGTGCTCGGCACCGAGCGCCAGATGCAGCCGACCGCCGTGTACGAGCCGGGCTCGCCCGAAGCCACGCAGCTGGCTGCGGACAACCTGGTCAACCGCATCACGCTCGATGACGCTCGCAGCGTGCAGAACCCCGACCCGGCCATCCACCCGAACGGCGCCGAGTTCACCCTCGAGAACCGCTTCCGTGGCGGCGACCACGTGACGGACGTGACGGGCGTGCTCGACTACCGGTTCGGCCTGTGGCGGGTCCAGCCCACGCTGGGCGCGGACTACACCGCGGTCAATCCCCGCACCGACGTGCCGGACGTCGGCGGTAACTTCACCGTCGCGAGCTTCAACGTGCTGAATTACTTCACCACGCTCGGTTCGAGGGGTGCGGCCACGCCCGAGGAGTTCGAGCGGCAGGAGTCGAAGATCGTCAGCGCGATCTCGGCGATCGACGCCGACGTGTTCGGCCTCATCGAGATCGAGAACAACGGCGATGACGAGGTCAGCGCGCTCGACACGCTCGTCGCCGCACTCAACGAGAAGCTCGGCGCAGAGGTGTACGCCGCCGTCGACACCGGGGTGATCGGCACCGACGAGATCACGACGGCGTTCATCTACAAGCCGTCCGAAGTCGAGCTCGCAGGTGTCTTCAAGATCCTCGATGAGAGCGTCGACGCACGCTTCAACACCGACCTCAACCGACCGGCACTCGCGCAGACGTTCGCCGACGTCGAGACGGGCGAGGAGGTCACCGTCGTGGTGAACCACTTCAAGTCGAAGGGCAGCGACTGCAACGACGTCGGCGACCCCGACACGGGCGACGGGCAGGGCAACTGCAACCTCACCCGCACGGCTGCGGCCGAGGCGCTCGCCGACTGGCTCGCCACCGGACCGACGGGTGCGGAGGCCGGCCGCGAGCTCATCATCGGCGACCTCAACTCGTACGACAAGGAGGACCCGATCCAGGCCCTGGTCAACGACGGCTACACCGACCTGCTGCTCCAGGAGCAGGGCGAGAACGCGTACTCGTACGTGTTCGACGGCCAGCTCGGCTACCTCGACTACGGTCTCGTCGGCAGCGGACTCGCCGGTGAGGTGACCGGCGCGTCGACGTGGTCCGTCAACGCCGACGAGCCCGACCTGCTCGACTACCTCATGGGGTTCAAGCAGGACGCCCAGGACGCGATCTTCGCTCCCGACGCGTACCGCTCGAGCGACCACGACCCGGTGATCGTCGGCTTCGACTTCATCGCGCCCGAGCTCTCGGTGACGGTCGACCCTGAGGTGGTCTTCCCGCCGAACGCCAAGTGGCGGACCGTCACGTTCGACATCGAGGCGACTGATGACTCGGGCGAGGTCGAGGTCGAGCTCGTCGAGGCGACGGCCGAGGGCCACAAGGCCCAGGTCGAGGTGATCTCCGACACCGAGGCGCGCGTGCTCGCTCGCCAGGGCGCCGTGTACACGTTCGTCTTCGAGGCGACCGACCCGAGCGGCAACACCACCACCCAGGAGGTGACCGTCACGGTCGGACCGTAGTCCGGCCCCCAGCCCGACGGCGCGTCGCTCCCCTCCCCGGGGCGGCGCGCCGTCGTCGTGCGTGCGTCGCTATCGCGTACCCGGAGCGGCCGCGGCATCCGTCGCCCGCTGCGGCACGCGGACGAACAGCATGAGCACGAGCCCGGCGGCCAGCACGAGCACGATGCCGAGGACGCCCCAGTACGTCGCGCCGAAGATCGCGATGAACATCGACCAGAGCAGCGGCGACAGGAAGCTCGCGGCCCGCCCCGTGGTGGCGTAGAGGCCGAAGATCTCGCTCTCGCGACCGGCCGGCGTGACGCGCGCCAGGAACGAACGCGACGCCGCCTGCGCCGGGCCGACGAAGAGCGTGAGCACGAGGCCGAAGATCCAGAACGGCAGCTTGCCGGCGTCGTGCAGGAAGAACACGATGAGCCCCGCGCCGACGAGCCCGCCGAGCGCCGTGAGGATGACCGCCCGTGGGCCGAACCGGTCGTCGAAGCGCCCGGCGACGATCGTCGAGACGCCCGCCAGCAGGTTCGCGGCGATGCCGAAGATCATGACCTCGTTCGAGGTGAAGTGGAACGCGACCGCGGCGATGACGGCACCGAAGGCGAAGACGCCCGCCAGCCCGTCGCGGAACACGGCGCTCGCGAGCAGGAACCAGAACGTGGGCCGCGACTCGCGCCAGAGGCGCACGATGTCCTGCACGAGCACCGCGTAGCTGCGGAAGAAGCCGACCCGCTCCCGGCCGGGCGCCGGCGGCGCCTCGGGCACGTAGACGAGGACCGGCCAGGCGAAGACGAGCGTCCACACCGCGCAGCCGACGGCGATCACCCGGTAGACGAGACCGTCGTCGGTCGGCATGCCCCACCAGTCGAACGCCGTCGCGACGACGACGAGCACGAGCGCGACGATGCCGCCGAGGTAGCCGAGGCCCCAGCCGAGTCCGGAGACTTTGCCGACCGTCTTCGGCGTGGAGACCTGCACGAGCATCGCGTTGTAGTTCACGCCCGCGATCTCGCTGAACACCGTGCCGGCCGCGATGAGCGAGACCCCGAGCACGAAGAACGACGGCGTGCCCTGCACGAAGAAGAGGCCGAGCATGCACGCGACGAGCGCCGCCGTCGCGCCGCCCAGCCAGAGCTTGCGACGGCCCGCGACATCCGCTCGCTGGCCGAGCACGGGGGCCAGGAGGGCGATGAGGATGCCCGCGATCGTGATCGCCCAGCCGAGGCCGCTCGCGAGCTCCGCCAGCCCGCGCTCGTACGCGGGGTCTCCCTCGCCGAGTGCCGCGACGGCCGGGTCGAGGAACCAGTCGCTCGTGAGGTAGAGCGCCGTGAAGACGAACGTGAGGATGACCGAGTTGAACGGCTGGGTCGCCCAGTCCCAGAGCGCCCACGACCACACCTGCCGTCTCGGGACGATGCGCTCGCCCTGCAGCTCGAGGCCGGTGACCGCGCGCAGTTCGGCGGTCGACAGGGGCGGAGTGACGACGCCGGGACGCGTCGGGTGCGGAGGTTCGGGCGACTGGGGCTGGTCGGTCATGTGGGGAGTCTTCCGACGTGGGGTGAACGGGCGGTGACGGCGCGCCCGGACCAGCCGATCCGCGTCGATCCCGTGCAGGCTAGCGCCTCCGACTCCGTGCGCGATAGCCGCACGCGGTCGCTTCATCCGCGTGCCCGATCCGCGGCGCCGGGCTCACCCGGCTCCGCGTCGGACTCCCCGGCCGGCTCCCCGGCCCCTCGCGTCAGGCGGCCGACTCGGCCGCGGCCTCGCGCTTGATCGCCGACAGCTCGAACTCGAGCGTGATCTTCTCGGAGACGAGCCATCCGCCCGAGTCGAGCGCCATGTTCCACTCGAGGCCGAACTCGCGCCGGTCGATGCGGCGGGTGCCCTCGAAGCCGGCGCGGAGCGCGCCGAACGCGTCGGTCTCGACGCCGGTGAACTCGATCGGGATGGTGATCGGCTTCGTGACGTCGCGGATCGTCAGGTCGCCGGACACCACGAGCGCGTTGTCGCCGACCTCCTCGATCCGCGTGCTGCGGAAGGTGATGTCGGGGTACGTCTCCGCGTCGAAGAAGTCGGCGCTGCGCAGGTGCTCGTCGCGCTGCGCGTTGCGCGTGTCGACGCTCGCGACCTTGAGCACGATCTCGGCCGTCGACGCGTCAGGGTCGTCGAAGTCGACGTGCAGGGTTCCGGTCAGCTCGTTGAAGGCGCCGCGGACGGTCGCCACCATCGCGTGCTTGGCCGAGAAGCCGATGCGCGTGTGGCCGGGGTCGAGGTCCCAGTCGCCGCTCAGGTCGGGTCGCGTGTCGGTCATGATCTCCCCAGGGTCGTTCACCAAAACTCCCACAGTCTCTCATCCCGAGCCTGATCGGATGCCACGAGCGGGTCTGCCGCGCCGATCGGGCGCGTTCGAGGCGCCCGATCGGCGGGTCGTCGGACCCGGCGGCGTCACCGCGTCACGTCGCCGACGAGCTCGGCGAAGAGCTCCTCGGCGTCGCACTCGAGGCGCTGCCGGGTGAACCACTCGCACACGTTCACGCAGTCGCGGTGCAGCAGGTCGAACCCGTTCGGGTTCGCGACCACGTCGACCACCTGCGGCAGGTCGATCGCGACCACGCGGCCGCGGTCGACGAGCAGGTTGTACGGCGAGAGGTCGCCGTGCGCGAGGCCCGCGTGCGCGAGCGTCCGCATGAACCCGGCGATCTGGTGGAACAGGTCGCGGAGCCCGTCGGGCGTCGCCCGCACTTGGGCGAGCCGGGGCGCCGCGACGCGCCCGTCGCCGATGAACTCCATGAGCACCTCGGTCTCGCTCACCTGGACGGGGTACGGCACGGCCGCGCCGAGCTCGGTGAGTCTCGAGAGCGCCGCGAACTCGGCGTACGCCCATTCGACGCGGGCGACCTCGCGGCCGTACGACGACGAGCGCTGCACGGCGCGCACGTCGCGCGAGCGCCGCGTGCCGCGCCCCTCGGTGTAGATCGCCGACCGGTGGAACAGCCGGTTCTCGGCGCCGCGGTAGCGCTTCGCGGCGAGCAGCGTCGCGTTCCCCGGCACCTCGGCGGGTGCGCCGGGAACGGCGCGCTCGATCAGCCAGAGGTCGGCCTCCTTGCCGGTCTTCACGATGCCGAGTTCGGTGTCGATCGCCGCGGCGGACGTGACGAGCCACTCGGGCCGCGGCTGCGGCCCGCGCTCGCTGGGCTGGGTCGCCGGCCAGGTCGACCAGCGTTGGTCCTCGCCGGGCTCGACGTCCGAGAAGGCGAGTGAGGCGGATGCCGCGCCGAACGGCGCAGCGGTGGCCGCGCGCGATCGCGCGGCGGAATCGTCCAGTGACGACAGCATGTTCACGGTGGTGTCTCCGAGATCGTGGAGGCCACCGTTCGCGGATGCTAGCGGGCGGCCTCGCAGGGAAGGGTGTCTGCGATACGCGCGACAAGGACGGTGTTCATCGCTTCACTCCTTCCGGTCTCGGCCCGCTTCGGGCGGGGTGGTCGCCCCGATCGGGCGACGGATGCCGCGTGGCGCGGCCCGCATGAGCATACGCCGCGCCGCGGCATCCGTAAAGGGTCGCGCACCCACCGACTTCGTGCGCCCGACCTGATCAGTCAGGCCAGGTCGGCCACGGAGGTCAGGACGTCGTCGGTGCTCACGAAGTAGGTGACGCCGTCGACATGCACCATCGCCGGCTGGTAGTTCGCGTCGTAGTCGGGCGGGGCGGTCAGAGTGCCGGTGAACGGTTCGTCGGCCTCCGTCCATCCGGCCGCGAGCAGTTCGGACTGTCGCGCGGCCCACGCCTCGTCCGATTCGGGGAGCCGTGCGACCCACAGGGCCACATCGCTCTGGTCGGCCGCCCAGATGCAGTGCAGGGCGCCGTCGTCGACGAGGTCGATCATCGCTTGGCCGAGCGGGAACGCGTCCTGCCGGGCGGTCAGCCCACTGGAGGCGAGCCGGTCGTACTCCGCCTGGACGAGCACGTCCTCGCAGGTGGGTTCCGCCTCCGGAGCGGTCGTCGGCTCGGGGCTGAGGGTCGCGGGCGAGGTCGCGGGTGACGGCGAGGGGTCCGTCCGTGGCGTCGTGGTGCATCCGGCGAGCACCGCGGCGAGGGCGAGGCTCGCGGCCGCGATGGGGACGGCGTGTCGGTTCATGGCCGGATCATAGGCGCGGGGCGGCCTCGGCGCCTCAGGGATGCCCCCGAGTCGCCCGGTGGGGGCGATCGCGTCTCAGTGGCACCAGTCCGACGAGCCGCCGTTCTGGGTCAGCACGACCTCGCCGGTCTCGATGTCGACGATGGTGGTGAGCCGTCCGACGAGCGAGGGGGCGTTGGGATAGCCGTCCGAATCGGCCCCGATGGGCGCCGTCTCGACGGCGACCAGGCGCCCGTTCGGCGAGACGCAGGTCGCGAGTCGTCGGCTGTCGGCGCCGGTCGCGTGGAGCACGACCGTCTCGGCCTCGCCGACCCGGGCGAGGAGCGCCTCGGTCGCGACCGAGCCTACGCCGTCACCGGAGACGATGAGGACCTCGAGCAGGTGGGTCCCCGTGTCGTCGAGCTGCATGACGTGTCCCGGGTAGGCCTCGTCGGGCAGCTCGGCGGACGGGAGGACGTTCTCGCGCGCCTCGCCGGTCTCGAGGTCGAGGATGGTTCCGCGATCCGGATCCGCCAGGATCAGGTCGGTCGTTCCGGGCAGCATGCCGCGGAGTTCGGCGTGGGTCCCCAGGGGCTGGGCGGGCGAGAGGCCGAGCGCGTCGGCGAGGAAGACCGCGCCGTCGACGTCCTGCACGACGACCGACGTCGTCCCGGGGACGAACACCCAGTCGTTGACCGTCACCGGCGTGCCGTCGGGACCGAGCACCGGCACGGGTTCCGCCGCCGCACCGGAGACGTCGAGGGTGTAGAGCACGCTCTGCGGGGCCGGCTCCGCATCCCCGGCGGCCGGGTTGAACGTGTACGCGACGAGGGGCTGGGTGGTCGAACCGCCGATCGAGTTCACCGTTCCCGGCTCCGGGAACGCGATCGTCTGCGTCGTGTCGCCGATCCCGGCGACACGCAGCGAGTTCGAGCCGTCGTCCTCGATCGCGACGCCCACGACGACGTCGCCCGCGTGGGCGAACGAGCGGAGGCGAGGCGCCTCCAGCACGTCCTCCGGGGTCGGGTCGCCGACCGAGGACCGCCGGACGACGTCGGGTTCCCCCTCGGGACTGCGCCGGACGAGGGTGTGCACGGGTTCGTCCGCAGTGGTGAACCGGTACTCGATCGTCGCCGCCGCCGGCTGCGCCGTGCCGACCACGCCGTCGATCGTCACGGTGACCGCCTCGTCGTACGGCAGCGGCTCGTCGAACGACACGACCAGCCGGTCACCGTCGATCTCGAGCTCGAAGGATTCGTCCGGCGTCACCACGACGTCGCCGTCGACCCGGTCGACGGGCTGGTTGAGCTCGAGCACGAGTCGCGAGCCGGCGAGGGTCGTGGCGCGCTCGACGTCGATGGCGGCGTCCGCGAGCTTCGGGCCCTGGGTGAGCGAGGCGGCGCCGAGGAGGACGGATGCCCCCGCGAGCACGCCGATCGTCGCGGTGAGTCCGCGTCGGAACCGGCGACCTTCGGCCTGCCGGGCCCGGTCGCCCTCGCGCGGGTTCCGGTGATCAGTAGACATACGGCTGCCCCGGCTCATCCGTCGCTCCGACCGTGCCGGGGAGGAGCGCCAGGCCGTCCTGGTCGGTCGGATCGGCGGCGAGCTCGCCCGTGCCGACGACCCAGTCGTCGACCGAGAATTGCTCCCTCCAACCCGGCAGGTGGACCGGAACGCCGACCGGCCGGGCGTCGATCGCGCAGTGCGTGATCTTGAACCGCGTGATGTAGAAGCTGTCGTCGGGGTCGCCGGGCACGGGCGAGACGAAGCCCGCGAGCTCGATCTTGATCCCGCCGAACTCGGCCGGGTCGTCGAACTGGTTCGCGATCAGCGCCCAGTCGGAGATGTCGAACGTCGACGGATCCGCGCCGGCCAGGCTCGGCGCGTCGGCCGCGAGTTCGGCGGCGGTGACCTCGACGTCGCGGTCGATGGCGGTCCGCGCGGTCAGTGTGGCGGGCGGGAGCACGAGCAGTGCGACGGCGGCTCCGGCCACGATCACGATCGCCGACGCGGTTCGGATCCGCCGCCGCGCCGGCCCGACGCGGCGTGCCCGCGCCGCGGGCACGTGGTGGCTGTGTTCGTGTTCGTGCTCGTCGTCGGCGCCGACCGCGTGGTGTTCGTGGTCGTCCTGCACCGGTGCGAGGGCGAGCGCAGCGAGCGCGAGGGTGCCGCCGATGATCGTCATGACCACCGTGAAGGCGGCGTAGTCGGGGTTGATGTACAGCCCGAGCTGCTCGGTCGCCGCGAGCCACAGGACGGCGACGACGGAGACCAGCGTGAGCGCGACGCCCTTCCAGCGGGAGACGAGGCTATGCAGCAAGGTTCACCGCCAGTCCGAGCGCGGCGCTCGCGAGGGCGACGATCGCGGTCAACTGGACGAGCGTGCGCGTCGTGAAGGTCGTGCGCATGAGCGCCAGCATCTTCACGTCGATCATCGGCCCGAAGACGAGGAACGCGACGATCGCGCCGGGCATGAAGGTCGACCCGAACGCCAGGACAAAGAAGACGTCGACGTTCGAGCACAGCGCGACGACGAAGGCGAGGAGCATGAGCGCGAAGACGCTCAGCACGGGGTTCTGGCCGAGGGTGATCAGGATGTCGCGGGAGACCGCGACCTGGATGAACCCGGCGATCGCCGACCCGACGAACAGCGCGGGGAGCATCGCCGAGGTCTCCTCGACGAACATGCGCGCGCCGCGCCGCGGCGTGGTTGCGGCATCCGCATGTTCACGGGCGCAGGCGGCCTGGAAGGCCGGCGTGAGCAGCGACATCGGGTCGGGGTGCCGGCTGAACACCCAGCCGACGAGGTTGGCGATGACGAACCCGCCGACGATGCGCCAGACGAGGATGCCGTCCTGCCACCCGAACGCCTGGTAGGTCGTGATGATCGTGACGGGATTCAGGATCGGTGCCGCCAGCAGGAAGGTCATCGACTCGCCGACCGTCAGCCCGCGCTGGAGCAGTCCGCGCGCGAGCGGCACGTTCCCGCACTCGCAGACGGGCAGCAGGATGCCGAGGAGCGAGATGAACGCGCGCCGCAGGAATCCGTTCGCCGGCAGCCGTCGCGTGAGGAAGTCGGGCGGCAGCCAGAGCTGCACGGCGATGGAGAGCACGATGCCGAGGAAGACGAACGGCAGGCTCTCGATGACGACGCTCGCCGAGAGCGTGACGAAGTCCTGGACGGCGTCGGCGAGCGCGGTGCCGGGGTCCTCCGGCGTCAGGATGCGGATCGCGGCGAACAGTGCGACGACTGCGAGGCCGATCGCGAGCCCGATCGTTCCGAGCGGCCGCCGGGGCGACTGGGCCGTCATCCGGGCGCGGCGGCGCGTGGTCGTCGTCGGAGGGGTCATCGTTCCTGCACGGGCCTGGGGCGGGGGAGGTCGGCGCTCGGCTCGCTCAGGCGCGTGCTGCGGCGGCCTCGTCCTCTTCGGTCGCGACGAGCTGCCCGCAGGCGCCGTCGATCTCCTTGCCGCGGGTGTCGCGGATGGTCGTCGGAATGCCGGCGTCGGAGAGGCGGCGCACGAACTCGCGCTGCACCTCGACCTCGGAGGCCGTCCAGATCGAGCCCGGGGTCGGGTTCAGCGGGATCGGGTTGACGTGCACCCACCCTCGGCCGCGCGCGTTGAGCTTCTCGGCGAGCAGGTCGGCGCGCCATCCGTGGTCGTTCATGTCCTTGATGAGCGCGTACTCGATCGAGACGCGGCGACCGGTCTTCTCGAAGTACTCGCGTGCGGCGTCGAGCGCCTCGTCGACCTTCCAGCGCGAGTTCACCGGGATGAGCTCGTCGCGCAGGCCGTCGTCGGGCGCGTGCAGGCTGAGCGCGAAGGTCACGGGCACGTGCTCGTCGGCGAGCTTGCGGATGGCGGGGACGAGGCCGACCGTCGAGACGGTGATGTTGCGCGCCGACATGCCGATGCCGTTCGGCGCGGGCGCGGCCATCGTGCGGACCGCGCGCATGAGGCGGGCGTAGTTCGCGAGCGGTTCGCCCATGCCCATGAAGACGATGTTCGAGACGCGCTCGGGCGTGCCGTCGTCGGCGCGCTTGCCGTGCAGGGCGCCCGACGCGATCACCCGGTTCGCCTCGACGACCTGCGCGAGGATCTCGGCGGCCGACATGTTGCGGGTGAGGCCCGCCTGGCCGGTCGCGCAGAACGGGCAGTTCATGCCGCAACCCGCCTGGCTCGACACGCACAGCGTGATGCGGCCGGGGTAGCGCATGAGCACCGACTCGACGAGGGCGCCGTCGTGCAGCTTCCACAGGAACTTGATGGTGTCGCCGCGGTCGGTCTCGAGGCGGCGCACCTCGGTGAGCAGCGGCGGGAGGAGGCCGGCGACGAGTTCCTCGCGGCCGTCGGCCGGGAGGTCGGTCATCTCGGCCGGGTCGCTCGTCCAGCGCGTGAAGTAGTGGCGCGCGACCTGCTTCAGCCGGAACGCCGGGATGCCGAGTTCCTCGGCCTTCGCCTTCCACTCCTCCGGCGCGAGGTCGGCGAGGTGGGCCGGCGGCTTGCCGCGCTTGGGCGAGGCGAACTGGAGCAGGGGCCGGCCGTCGGCGCCCTTCGCCTGCTTCCAGCCCTCGGTCTTGGGGCGGACCTGGCGGATGCCCGCGGAGCCGGCGGGGGTCTCTGGGGCGTCGGTCGGCATGGTCCAAGGGTACGCGCCGACGCCCGAGCATCGGCTGGATGCACGGGCGTCGTGGCCGATCGGCGCGTCAGCTCGCCGGGAGCAGGAACTCCGCGTCGGCCGGCGTGCTCACGTACGTCAGCGACCAGCCCGGGAACCGTCGCTACGGCGTGGTCCAGGTGGTCGGCGGCTTCTGCTGGTCGTAGAGCCAGATCTGGAAGAAGTCGTCGAGGTCCGCGCCCGAGACCTCCTCGTAGACCGCCTGGAAGTCCTCCGAGGTGCCCGCCGAGTCGTCGTAGCGCTCGACCCAGAGCTGGGCGGCCTCGAAGAACGCGTCGTCGCCGACCTCGAGCCGCAGGGCGTGGAGTGTCGCGGCGCCGCGGTTGTACACCTGCGTCAGGAAGAGCCCGAGCTCGCCGGGGTCGCCGATCTGCAGCTCCCAGTAGCCGGCCGGCCGCGCTGTGTTGTACCAGTTGTCGTATGCGGTCTGCGCGGTCCGCATGCCGCGCTCCTCGTTCCACATCCAGTTCGCGTACGTCGCCCAGCCCTCGTTGAGCCAGATGTCCTGCCACCGCTCGGGGCTGACCGCGTTGCCGAACCACTGGTGCGCGAGCTCGTGCGAGACGGTGCCCTCGCTCGCCTGCGAGGAGTACACCGGGCGGGTCTGCGTCTCGAGCGCATAGCCGACGCTGTCGTTGTCGACGATCGAGCCGTAGGCGACGAACGGGTAGGGGCCGAACCTCGACTCGAAGAAGTCGATCATCTCGTCCTGCCAGCCGAGGCTGGCATTCGTGGTCGCGAGCCGCGCGGCGTTGAGCTTGGTGTCGACCGCGTCGATGATCGGCACGCCGCTGCCTGAGGAGTACGTCTCGCGCAGGGCGAAGTCGCCGACCGAGGCGGTGGTCAGGTAGCTCGCCTGCTGGTCGGGGGCGTCCCAGTACCACGTGGTCCAGCCGTCGGCGGTGTCCTCGGGCTTCGGCTGGATGCCGTTCGCGACCGCGACCTTGCCCTCCGGCACCGTGATCTCGAACGAGTAGGTCGCCTTGTCGGTCTGGTGGTCGCTCACCGGGTACCAGGTCATCGACCCCTCGGGCTCGCTCACGACCATCGCCCCGTCGCGCGTGGTCACCCAACCGTAGAGCGCACCCTCGATGTCCTCCGGGCGCGTCGTCGTGCCGCCGTACTCGACGACGACCTGCACGGCCTGGCCGGCCTTGATCTTCGGGCGCGGCTGCACGGTGAGCTCCCAGATCCGCGCGTCGTCGTCCTGCACGTGCCAGTACGCCGCGCCGTCGACCTCGGCCCCGGCGAGAGGCGGGGCGACGGATGCCGCGGGCTTTCCGTCCACGCTCAGCGCGTGCACCTCCATCCCGCGCAGGTCGAGGTTGAACCGGTCGAGGTCCTGTGTGGCGACGAGGTCGATCGTGGCGACGCCCTCGAACTCGCCCTCGAGCGGTGCGGGCGCCGCCGCCGGCGGCGTGTAGCGGAGGTCGAGGTCGTAATGCTGCACGTCGTAGCCGCCGTTGCCCGCGTACGGGAAGTACGCGTCGCCGACGCCCGCCGCACCGGCGGTGTACCGTGGGCCGCTGGGCTTGCCCGGCGCGGCCGCCGCGCCCGCGGCACCGATCGCACCCAGTGCCAGCGTTGCGACGGCGATGCCGCCGACCAGTCTCGTCCTCGATCTCATCCCTGCGCTCCGGTCCGCTCGTGTGTGACCGCACTCTATGGGTGGAGACAGGTCTCCGGTAGCCCCCGTCCGGAGCCCGAGCGCCACCGGAATACTGTGATCTCGCCGAGAGTTGAGTCAAGTGCGCTCAAGTTCAACGATCTCGACTTGACATCGATTCGGGCGGGTCAGACACTTGAGTCGGCGAGGCTCAAGTCTCGCGAACACTGACTTCGGCCACAGGCGGGCACCGCCGGGCCGATCGCCGAGGCGCCAACCGCGAGAGCCCCGGCAGAAGGAGATACACATGTCACGTGCAGTCGGAATCGACCTGGGCACCACGAACTCGGTCGTCAGCGTCCTCGAGGGCGGCGAGCCCGTCGTCATCGCGAACGCCGAGGGCTTCCGCACCACCCCGTCGGTGGTCGCGTTCACGAAGGACGGCGAGGTGCTCGTCGGCGAGACCGCCAAGCGCCAGGCCGTGACCAACGTCGACCGCACCATCTCGTCGGTGAAGCGCCACATGGGCACCGACTGGAAGTCGGCCTCGATCGACGGCAAGGAGTACACGCCGCAGGAGATCTCGGCGCGCATCCTGCAGAAGCTCAAGCGCGACGCCGAGCAGTACCTCGGCGACACCGTCACCGACGCGGTCATCACCGTGCCGGCCTACTTCAACGACGCCGAGCGCCAGGCCACCAAGGAGGCCGGCGAGATCGCGGGCCTCAACGTCCTCCGCATCATCAACGAGCCCACCGCGGCGGCCCTCGCCTACGGCCTCGACAAGGGCAAGGAGGACGAGCTCATCCTCGTCTTCGACCTCGGTGGCGGCACGTTCGACGTCTCCCTCCTCGAGGTGGGCAAGGACGACGACTTCTCGACCATCCAGGTCCGCGCGACCGCGGGCGACAACCGCCTCGGCGGCGACGACTGGGACCAGCGCGTCGTCGACCACCTCATCAAGCGCTTCAAGGACACCACCGGCGTCGACGTCTCGAAGGACAAGATCGCCCTCCAGCGCCTGAAGGAGGCCGCGGAGCAGGCCAAGAAGGAGCTGTCGTCGGGCATGTCGACGAGCATCCAGCTCCCCTACCTCTCGCTCACCGAGTCCGGCCCGGCGAACCTCGACGAGACGCTCACGCGCGCCCAGTTCGAGAACATGACGAGCGACCTGCTCGACCGCACCAAGAAGCCCTTCGAGGACGTCATCCGCGAGGCGGGCATCAAGCTCTCCGACATCGCCCACGTCGTGCTCGTCGGCGGTTCGACCCGCATGCCGGCCGTCTCCGACCTCGTGAAGAAGGAGACCGGCAAGGAGCCCAACAAGGGCGTGAACCCCGACGAGGTCGTCGCCGTCGGCGCCGCCCTGCAGGCGGGCGTCCTCAAGGGCGAGCGCAAGGACGTGCTGCTCATCGACGTCACCCCCCTGAGCCTCGGCATCGAGACCAAGGGCGGCATCATGACCAAGCTCATCGAGCGCAACACCGCCATCCCGACCAAGCGCAGCGAGACCTTCACGACCGCCGACGACAACCAGCCGTCGGTCGCGATCCAGGTCTTCCAGGGCGAGCGCGAGTTCACGCGCGACAACAAGCCGCTCGGCACGTTCGAGCTGACCGGCATCGCCCCGGCCCCCCGCGGCATCCCGCAGATCGAGGTCACCTTCGACATCGACGCCAACGGCATCGTGCACGTGTCCGCGAAGGACAAGGGCACGGGCAAGGAGCAGTCGATGACGATCTCGGGCGGCTCGGCCCTGCCCAAGGAGGACGTCGAGCGCATGGTGCGCGACGCCGAGGAGCACGCGGCCGAGGACAAGAAGCGCCGCGAGTCCGCCGAGACCCGCAACCAGGCCGAGCAGCTCGCCTACTCGGTCGAGAAGCTCATCAGGGAGAACGACGACAAGCTCCCCGCCGACGTCAAGTCGGAGGTCCAGGGCGACGTCGACGCGCTGAAGTCGGCCCTCGCGGGCGACGACGACGACGCGGTGAAGTCGGCGTTCGAGAAGCTCTCGCAGTCGCAGGGCAAGCTCGGCGAGGCGATCTACGCGCAGGGCCAGCAGGCGGATGCCTCCGCCGCCGGCGCCAACCCCGGCGAGGACGCGACCGCATCGGGCGCCGAGGGCGCCGAGTCCTCCGATGAGGACGTCGTCGACGCCGAGGTCATCGACGACGAGGACGAGAAGAAGTAACCATGACGGACGAGAACCAGAACCAGGACGAGCCGATCATTCGCGACAAGCGGCGGATCGACCCCGAGACGGGTGAGGTTCGCAAGGCGCCCGAGGCGGGGGCGGATGCCGCGGCATCCGCCTCGCCGGAGGCCGTCGACGCCGACGCGGCCGCCGACACCGTCGCCGACGAGGACGAGGAGACCCTGACCGTCGACGACATCCTCAACGCGGCCCAGGCCGAGGTCGAGGACCCGACGGCGGAGCACCTCGCCGACCTCAAGCGGGTCACCGCGGAGTACGCCAACTACCGCAAGCGCACCGAGGCGAACCGCGAGGTCGAGCGCGAGCGTGCGATCGGCGCCACGGTCGCGGTGCTGCTGCCCGTTCTCGACGACCTCGACCGGGCCGAGAAGCACGGCGACCTCGAGGGCGACACCCCGTTCTCGACGATCGCGGCGAAGCTGCGCGCGTCGGTCGAGAAGCTGGGCCTCGCGAAGTTCGGCGAGGTCGGCGAGCCGTTCGACCCGCAGCGGCACGAGGCGATCTTCCAGCAGCACTCCGACGAGGTCGAGGTCGACACGGTCGCCGACGTCGTCGAGACCGGGTACCTGCTCGGCGGCACGCTGCTGCGTGCAGCGAAGGTCGTCGTCCAGACGCCCGCGTAAGCGGCATCCGTCACCGCCGGTGGTCGAGTAGGCCCGCAGGGCCGTATCGAGACCGTTCAACCAGTCGGTGGTCGAGTAGGACCGAAGGCCCGTATCGAGACCCGGTCCTACTCGACCACTGGTGACACGGCAGTAGATTCAGCAGGAAGGAGGCGCCGATGGCCAGCCAGGATTGGTTCGACAAGGACTTCTACGCCACGCTCGGCGTCTCGAAGGACGCGAGCGACGCCGACATCAAGAAGGCGTACCGCAAGCTCGCGCGCAAGTACCACCCCGACCAGAACCCGGGGGATGCCGCGGCCGAGGCGAAGTTCAAGGAGATCAGCGAGGCGAACTCGGTGCTCTCCGATCCCGAGGAGCGCAAGGAGTACGACGCGGTCCGCGCCATGGGCGGCGGCGCGCGCTTCACCGCCCCCGGCGGCGCCGGCGCGGGCGGCTTCGAGGACGTCTTCGGCGGCATGTTCGGCCAGCAGGGCGGCGGCCAGCGCTACACGTTCCGCCAGGGCGGCGGAGGCGGCGACTACGACGACCTGCTCGGCGGGCTCTTCGGCGGCGGCCGGTTCGGCCAGCCGACCGGCGGCTACCGCGGCTACGGCGGCCCGACGAAGGGCCGCGACGTGACCGCGTCGACCACGCTCGACTTCATCACCGCGACCAAGGGCGACCGCATCACCCTGCAGACCGCCGAGGGCCGCGAGATCAGCGTCAACGTGCCCGCGGGCGTCGCCGACGGCCAGAAGATCCGGCTGCGCGGCAAGGGTCATCCGTCGCCCGACGGCGGCGAGGCCGGCGACATCGTGCTCACCGTGAAGGTGCGCAAGCACCCGGTGTTCGAGCGTGACGGGCTGAACCTCCGCGTCACCGTGCCCGTGACCTTCGCCGAGGCCGCGCTCGGCGCGACCATCCAGGTCCCGACGCTCGGCGGCGACCCGGTCAAGCTCCGCGTCGCGCCCGGCACGCCGAGCGGCCGCGTGCTGCGCGTGAAGGGCCGCGGCGTTGAGACGAAGAAGGGCACGGGCGACCTGCTCGCGATCGTCCAGGTCGCGGTGCCGGCGCACCTGTCGAAGGACGCCGAGGAGAAGCTGCGCGAGTTCGCGTCGCAGCTGCCCGACGATGACCCCCGCGAGGACCTCCTCGCCAAGGCCCGGAGCGCCTGATGCAGGTCGACGGCGAGAGCCCGCTGTTCGTCATCTCGGTCGCGGCCGAACTGGCGGGCATGCACCCGCAGACGCTCCGCCAGTACGACCGCATGGGTCTCGTCTCCCCGAAGCGGACCGCCGGCAAGTCGCGCCGCTACTCGATGCGCGACGTCGCACAGCTCCGCGAGATCCAGCAGCTCTCGAGCGAGGGCGTGAGCCTCGAGGGCATCCGCCGCGTGCTCGGCCTCGAGAACGAGGTCAACGAGCTCAGAGCGCGGGTGCGCGAACTGGAGCGCGCGCTCGCCGACGAGATGCTGAACCGCCCCGGCCGCCGCGTGTTCGCGGCGGGAGCCGAGGGCGAGGTCGTCACGCTCCGCACGGGCACCCGGGTCCGGCGCGAGAACGCGGTCGTCGTCTGGCGCCCGCTCGAGCGCGGCTGAGCCGCGGCATCCGTCGCCTCGCCCTCGCCGCCGCGCCCGGGGGTGTGCGAGGCTGTGCCTAGCGTGCCGGGGCGGGCGCGCCGGCGCGACCGGGGGGCGACGATGACGGATGACACGGACGACGTGCAGATGCCGGCACCCACCCCGGCCCAGCTCCTCGTGCTCCTCGTGCCCGCGATCGTCATCGGCGCCCTCTGCGCGCTGGTCCTGCGTGCGCTCGACCTCGCGGCCGGGGGCCTCCAGCAGGTGCTCTGGACCGCGCTGCCGGACGCGCTCGGGGTCGACCCCGACGGGTGGTGGATCGTCGTGGTGCTCACGGCGACCGGATTCGCGGTCGGCCTCGGCCTCCAGTTCCTGCCGGGCCACGGCGGGCAGGACTCCGCGACGACCGAGCTCGTCTCGGAACCGCTGAAGCTCCGCACCCTGCCGGGTCTCGTCATCGTCACCGGGCTCGCGCTCGCCGGCGGCGTGAGCCTCGGCCCCGAGAACCCGATCATCGCCATCAACGTCGCACTCACGGTCGCACTGCTCGGCCGCATGATGCCGCGCGTCGGCGCGAAGCTCGGCATGCTCATGGCCGCCTCGGGCACGATCGGCGCGCTGTTCGGATCGCCGGTCGCGGCCGCGCTGCTCTTCACGGGCACGCTCGCCGCGGTGCGCGGCGGCGGCGCGCTCTGGGACAAGCTGTTCCTGCCGCTGGCCTCGGCGGCCGCCGCGGCAGGCACCATGCACGTGCTGGGTGCGCCGCCGCTGCAGTTCACACTGCCGACGGC
The DNA here is from genome assembly GCF_009709675.1 of Agromyces bracchium. Taxonomy (GTDB): domain Bacteria; phylum Actinomycetota; class Actinomycetes; order Actinomycetales; family Microbacteriaceae; genus Agromyces; species Agromyces bracchium. Next base: position 83,505 of record NZ_WMLB01000003.1, read on the forward strand.
GCCCACGACGCCGATGCTGCTCCTCGCCGGCATCGTCATCGCCATCGCGGGCGTCGCGATCGGCCTCGTCGGGGCGTTCGCGTTCCCGTTCGTCCACCGGGCGTTCCACTCGCTGCGGCAGCCGCTCCTCATCGCCACCGCGGGCGGCCTGGTGCTCGGGCTGCTCGGGCTCATCGGCGGCCCGATCACGCTGTTCAAGGGTCTCGACCAGATGGGGGAGCTGTTCGAGGATCCCGACGCCTACGACGCCGGTCAGCTCGTCGTGATCGTGCTGGTCAAGCTCGTCGCGCTGCTCGTGGCGGCGAGTGCCGCCTTCCGCGGCGGTCGGATCTTCCCCGCCGCCTTCATCGGGGCCGCGCTCGGCATCCTCGCGCACACGCTCATCCCGGCGCTCCCGATCGCGCTGTGCGTCGCGAGCGCGCTCATCGGGATCCTGCTCGTGATGGCGAAGGACGGATGGCTGGCGCTGTTCGTCGCGGCGGCGGTCGCGGGCGACATCGCGCTCCTGCCGTGGCTCTGCGTGATCATCCTCCCGGCGTGGCTGCTGGTCTCCAGGGCGCCGGAGTTCCGGATCGTGCCGAAGCCGGCGGCGGTGGCGACCGACGGGTCCGCTGGCGCTGCGGCCGAGCCGCGTGTCGAGCGACCGTCGACGGCCGGGGCCGGGGACGGGGCCGGGGCCGGTGCCGGTGCGTCGCAGGCCGGAGAGTCGGGTGCCGGTGCCGCGCCGGCCGGAGAGTCGGGTGCCGAGCGACCGCCGACGGCGTGACGCTCAGCCGCGCGCCGCGGGCGCGGACCGGGCGGCCGACGTGGTCGCCGGCGCGATCTCGCCGAGCAGCTTCTCGACGTGCGCGCGGATGTCGTCGCGCACGCGCCGAACGCCGTCGAGGTCGAGCTCGGCGGGGTCGTCGAGGCGCCAGTCGAGGTAGCGCTTGCCGGGGTAGACCGGGCAGGCGTCGCCGCATCCCATCGTGATCACGGCGTCGGCGGCACGGACGACGTCGTCGGTGAGCGGCTTCGGGAACTCCTCGCCGAGGTCGATGCCCTGCTCGGCCATGACCTCGACGACCGACGGCAGGATGCCGCTGCCCGGCTCGGATCCGGCGGAGCGCACGTGCACCCGGCCCGCGGCGAGCTCGCGCGTGAGCGCGGCAGCCATCTGCGAGCGGCCGGAATTCTGCACGCAGACGAAGAGCACTTCGGGCACGGACTTGGGGATCGCGCCCTTCGCCTGCGCGAGTGCGGTGAGCCGCTCGTTCGCGAACCGGTAGGCGAGGCTCGGCAGGTGCACCGAGATCTTCGCGGTGCGCGCGAGCGCGGTGTACGACTCGAACACCATGCGCTCGACGGTCTCGGCGTTGACGATGCCGTCGTAGTGCGAGGCGAGCCGCTCGGCGCTGCGATGCAGGACCGCGTACGGGTCGTCGAGGGCGAGCTGGCCCTCGCGCGTGCTCATGCGCGTGCCGTCTCGGGGAGGAGCTCGCCGAGCAGTTCCTCGATGCGGCGGCGGATCTCGTCGCGGATCGGGCGCACGGCCTCGATGCCCTGGCCGGCCGGGTCGTCGAGCTCCCAGTCCTCGTAGCGCTTGCCGGGGAAGATCGGGCAGGCGTCGCCGCAGCCCATGGTGATCACGACGTCGGAGTCCTTCACGGCCTCGGTGGTGAGCACCTTCGGCGTGTTGCCCGCGATGTCGATCCCCTCCTCGGCCATGGCCTGCACGGCGACCGGGTTGATCTCGTCCTTCGGCGCGGAGCCGGCCGAGAGCACCTCGACGCGGTCGCCGCCGAGCTCGCGCAGGTAGCCGGCGGCCATCTGCGAGCGGCCGGCGTTGTGGACGCAGACGAACAGGACGGTGGGCTTGTCGGACATCGGGACCTCGTTTCGCTCGAATCGCTTAAAGCATAGATTGTGATCTATGCATTGTCGAGCGGATGCCGCGAGCCCTCATCGCCGGGCGCGAAGCCGTGACGCTTCGATCGCTGCGCGGCCGCGGCATCCGTCGTCAGGTCAGGCTCGCGATGAGCTCGCGCACCCGCCGGTCGATGTCGTCGCGGATGCCGCGGACCTCGCCGAGCGGCCGGCCGACGGGGTCGTCGAGCTCCCAGTCCTCGTAGCGCTTGCCGGGGTAGACGGGGCACGCGTCGCCGCAGCCCATGGTGATGACGACGTCGGCGGCCCGGACGACCTCGTCGGTGAGCGGCTTCGGGAAGGCGCCGCCGACCGGCACGCCGATCTCGTCGAGCACGCCCACGACCGCCGGCGACACCGCGTCGGCCGGCTCGGAGCCCGCCGTGCGGACGTGCACGCGGTCGCCCGCGAGGTGCCGGAGGATCGCCGCGGCCATCTGCGAGCGGCCCGCGTTCTGCACGCACACGAAGAGCACCTCTGGGGTGGCGGCGCCCGCCTCGCGCCCCTGCGCCGCGAGCGCGGCGAGGCGCTCGGCCGCGAACCCCGCTGCGCGTGACGTGAAGCGCTTCGAGGCCCCGCTCCGCTCGGCGAGGAGGTCGCGGCTCTCGCGTACGTAGCGTTCGACGGTCTCGCGGCCGAACGTGCCCGCGAACCGCGTCGCGAGGTCGTCGACCACACGGGCGATCGCCGCCTCGTCGTCGGGCGAGGGGCTCGCTGCCGGCACGTCGAGCAGTTCGACCACGCGGTCGAGCTGGTCGGGCGCGATCGAGTACCAGGCGCGACGCCCCTCGGGCTCGCGCACGAGCACGCCGTCGTCGAGCAGCGCCTTCGCGTGGTGCGACACGGTCGGCTGCCGGAGCCCGAGCTCATCGGCCATCGCCGTGACAGTCGATCGCCCGTCGGGACTCGCGAGGATCAGCGAGAGCATGCGCGCCCGCGTGGGATCGGCGATCAGCGCGAGACCGCCGGCCGCGGCATCCGCCCCACCCGTGTGCATAGACGACAGTCTATGCAAACCCCCTGCCGTTCCCCCCGGTGCATGAAGATCCCTGCGATGCGGGCGTGGGCAGGGCCGATCTGCACATTCTCATGCGCCGCGCCTACAGCGGGCGGATGGCCGGCCCACGACCCGCACGGGCCGCCTGAGAATCCGCATCACACGCGCCGTCCGGGCCGCGTGCGCCGGATTCTCGTGCGGCAGGATCTTCGGGTGGGGGCCGCGCTCAGCAGCAGCCGGACGAGCCGTCGAGGCTCGTCGAGCACACGCCCGTCGCGGGAAGTTCGAGCTGCACGTTCGCGGCGCTCGCGGCGTCGCCCGCGAGCCATGCCGCGATCGAGCGCACCTGCTCGTACCCGGTCGCGAGCAGGAACGTCGGCGCCCGGCCGTAGCTCTTCATGCCGGCGAGGAAGAAGCCGTCCTCGGGCTGGCGGAGCTCGGCGAAGCCGTGCGGCTCGACCGTGCCGCACGTGTGCACGTTCGGGTCGATGAGGGGCGCCAGGCGCTTCGGCGCCTCGACGATGTCGTCGAGCTCGAGGCGGATCTCGCGGAGCATGTCGAGGTCGGGCTTGAAGCCCGTCGCGTTCACGATCACGTCGGCCTCGTGCTCGACGAGCTCGCCGCCGCGCGAGCCCACGACGCGCACGCCGCCGTCGGCGGCGCGGCCGAGCCGGACGATCTCGAACCGGTCGAGCACCTCGATGCGGCCGGCCGCGACGAGGTCGTCGACGCGCTTCCCGATCGAGGCGCGCGCGGCGAGCCCGTCGTCCTCCGAAGTCGTGACGCGCACCGCCGAGGCGTTGCGGATCGCCCAGGTGATGCGGGTCTCGGGCACCTCGCGCGCGAGCGCGGCGAGGGCGAGCAGCGTGTTCGCGGCGGAGTGCCCGGCGCCCACGACGGTCACGCGGCGGCCCGCGAAGCGGGCGCGGTCGGCGCCGAGCACGTCGGGAAGGGCGTGCGTCACCGAGTCGGCCACCTCGTCGAGCCCGAGCGGGTCGAGGCCGCTCGAGCCGAGCCGGTTCGGCGTGCGCCAGGTGCCCGATGCGTCGATGACGGCGCGCGCCGCGACATCCTGCACCGCACCGGATGCCTCGCGCACGCGCAGCACGAACGGCGTGGCCGCACGCCCCGCTGTGCGGGTCCGGTCCATGCCCTCGCGGGCGACGGCGGTCACGTCGACGCCGAAGCGGATGCGCGAGGCGATCGGCTCGAGCGCGGCGAGCGGCTCGAGGTACTGCTCGACGAGCTCGGCGCCCGTCGGCAGGCGGTCCTCGTCGGGGTGCTCCCAGCCGGATGCCTCGAGCAGGCGCCGCGAGGCGGGGTCGACGAGCATGCGCCACGGCGAGAAGAGCCGGATGTGGCCCCACTCGCGGATGCTCGCGCCGACGCGGTCGCCCGCCTCGTAGACCACGACGTCGATGCCGCGCTCGAGCAGGTTGGCCGCGGCGGCGAGGCCGATCGGGCCGGCGCCGATGATCGCGACGGGCAGGGTGTCGAGGCGCCCCGAGCGCGTCGTCGGGCGGGTGAGATCGAGCAGGGTCATGGCGGGCCTTTCCGGCATATCGAAGTTCGTCGATGCCTAGTGTCGACCCATCCATCGAAGTTTGTCAATATTCAGGCTAGGATCGAGGCATGACGACCTTCGAACTCGCACCCGTGGGCGCCGGCGTGCGCGTCGACCTCGGTGTCGAGGTCCGGCCGGCCGCGAGCGGCGGCGCGTGCTGCAGCCCGCTCGTGACCGAGCCGATGGATGGCGCTCGCGCCGAGCAGCTCGCGGCGTCGTTCAAGGCGCTCGCCGACCCGACCCGCCTGCGCCTGCTGTCGATCGTCGCGAAGTCCGAGGGTGAGGAGGCGTGCGTCTGCGACCTCATCGAACCCGTCGGCCTCAGCCAGCCGACCGTCTCGCACCACCTGAAGATCCTCACGACCGCCGGGTTCCTCGAGCGCAGCAAGCGCGGCACCTGGGCGTACTACAAGCTCGTGCCCGGCGCGCTCGACCGGATGTCGCAGCTCCTCGCCGACGCCTGAGGCGCGCTCAGCGACCCCAGGCCGACGCGGGCGCCGCGACCACCGGCACGGGCGAGCTCGACCACCACGCGCCGTTGCCGTAGTGGCTCGACGCCCAGGGCGAGGCCCAGATCGCGCGGGCCGTGGCATCCGCCGACGTACCGGCCTCGAGCCCGGCGACGATGTCGGCGTAGAACGAGCGCTTCTTCAGGTTGGAGGCCGCGTACTCCGCGGCCGTCACGAGCGTGTCGTAGCTGCCGAGGCCGCTGCCGCCGCCCGAGCCGTACCCGTTGTTCAGCGGGTTGTTGCGGTTCCACCAGTTGTCGGGGCCGTTCTCCTCGCGCATCCACTCGACCATGAGTCGCACGTTCTCGTCGGTGAGCGGCCAGTCGCCGAACACGAGCACGAGCTTCGCCCAGTCGTAGTTGGTGCCCGAGTCGACGAGCGTCTCGGGGCCGGTCGTCGTCGAGTAGCCCTCGCGCGACACGCTGGCCGGAGCGACGTCGCCGTCGACCTCGACCTCCTGCACCGCTCCCGTGAACGGCGAGACCGTCGTCACGGACGCCTCCGCGACGGGCACGCCGACGCGCGGCAGCGGGGCGAGCGCGAGCGTGGCGAGCAGCCCGGCCACCGCGACGGTCGCCGCGAGCGCGGTCGCGACCCGCCGGTGCCGCGGTCGCACCGAACCAGGCGCCGACCGCGGCGCGCGGGCGTCCGGGCGAGCGGATGCCGCGGGGCGGTCGGCCGGCTCGGCGCGCCGGCGTCCCGGCGGCGCAGACGACGGACGCCGCGTGGACGATCCCCTCGCCGCGCGGCGCTCCCCCGGTGGCTGCGCCATGTCTCGCATCGGGGGGCGAGGCTAGCAAACCTGCCTGACCGCCGCCATCGGCTTGACGTCGCGTCGCGGTGCGTGCCTTCGGCACGCCGCGCTCATCCGGTGAGGTCGAGCAGGGTGCGAAGCGTCGGCGGGGCGGTGTCGTCGGCATCCGGGTCCGGCTCACGGAGTTGACGGTCGATGCCGCGTTCGAGGCTCCCGATGCTGAACCCGCTGAGCGCCCACCCGAGCGGCGGCACGACGGCCGGCTCGGTCGACGGGGCCACCGTCAGTGCGAGCCCCGGGATCACCCCGCGGAGTGCGGCGATCGCGTCGCCCGCCGGTTCGTCCGGCTCGCCGATGGTGCGGAACGCCGCGGAGATGCGCTGGCGGAGCACCTGCTCGGTGCCGCTCTTCGAGAGCGCCGCGGCACCGACCAGTGGCACCAGCGGCTCCGCGGCGACCCCCTCCAGGTCCTGGCGCAGGTCGTAGCCGCCGGAGTTCTTGAGGTAGACGAGGATCGGCACCACGGGCGGACCGTCCGCCCCGTCGCCCGCGTTCCACACCGAGATCCGGTCGGCGAGGACGGGTGCGAGGTCGGCCGCGGTGCCGAGACCGGAGCCCTCCGCGTACCCTCCGTCGACGAGCTGCATGCCGTCGGTGCCGCAACCGCCGCCCGCCTCGATCCGCGCCGCCGGCGTGATCACCGGGAAGCGCGCGGAGAGCATCGCCGCCGTCGCCCACTCCATCCCGGCGAAGCAGGCGGCCGGCACGGGAAGGCTCGCGGCCGGGGCCGTGGCCGCGGTGTCGCAACCGGCGACGGTGGCGCCGGCGGAGACGGCCGGATCCGTCGCCACGCCGTTCGAGACGAGGACCTTGCACTTCGAGCGCACGTCCGTCGAGTTCAGCACCGGGATGCCGATCCGCGGGGACGCGCCGAGCACGACCTGTCGCTGCAGCCCCGGGACGTCCTCGACCCAGACGTCCTCGATGAGCGATGCGCGATCCCGCCATTCGGCTCGTCCGTCGAGCACCGACGGGAACCGGAGCCCGGTGGTCGAGGCGACGAGGTCGCCCACGACGAGGGCCGCGGTCCCGGTCGAGACGGCGTCGGGACCGGCGAGGTGGACGAGCTCGTCGCTGCCCTCCCGGTCGATCGCGGTGACGGCGAGCCCGACCGATCCGCCGCTCACGCCGCTCGAGACGAGGACCGACCGTCCGAGGCACTCGCCTTCGGCGCCGAGCTCCTCGAGCGCTCGTGCGGTCCAGTACGCGGCCCTGATCCCGCCGCCCTCGGCGACGACGAGCAGCGCGGGCGTGAAGGTCTCGTCGCCGACCGTGGCGGTGCACCCTCCGGTGGCCAGCGCCGCGATGCGTGCATCGACCTGCGCCTCGAACGTGTCGCCGTCCGCCTCCGCCGCCGCGGCCGGCGATCCGGTCCGGGTGGCGTGCAGCGCGGGGTCGTCCGCGTTGATCGCGGCCGCGACGATCGCCCACACCAGGGGGACGACGATGGCGAGGGTGAGGACCGGATCGGCGCGGAGCCTGAGGAACCGCGAGATCGGGGCCGGCGGATGCTCCTGCAGGGCGACGGTGAACGAACCGAGCACCGCGCCCCAGGTCGTGAGCAGGAGCACGGCGAGCGCAGGGGCTCCGGCGAACGCCGCGGACTGCACGGGCCAGACCCCGGTGAGGGCGAGCACGAGGAGCCCGGCCAGGAAGAAGCCGAGCACGAGCCGGCGGTGCCGGAGCCGGAGCGCCTGGTCGGGCGCGCCGACGTCCACCCGGACCCGCGGATCGAGCAGGCGGTTCACGGTCGGGTCCCCGCGCAGCAGCAGGGGCGCGAGCACCGCCATGACCGCTCCGGACACGAGGAGCACGACCGAGAGGGGATACGCCCACGGGTCCAGCCGAGGGAGGTCCCATCCGGCGAACACCGGTGCCGTGAACGAGCGGAGGAGCCCCAGTCCGGCGATCGACGCGATCGAGACGGCGACCGCATCGCCGGTCAGCCACGCCCACCTCGCGCGGTCGAGGAGGTCGGGGCGACGCCGCACCGGCCACGCGGCATCCGGTCGGATCAGGTAGCCGGCCACGACGATCGCGGGCACGACGAGGAAAGCCACCGCCGACCATCCGGGGAGCCACCTGCCCGTCGCGGCGCCCGTGGCCAGCCACAGCACCAGCCAGACGGCGATCGGGGCGCACCACCACAGTGCGTGCGAACGCTTCGAGGGGACCGTGCGGACGTCGAAGCCCATGACGGCGGACGCCAGGGCACGCGTCCGGGCGCGACCGAGGACGTACGCGCAGGCGACCGCGATCGCGACCGACACGAGCGCGACGACGAGGTGCCGGGTGGTGCCGGCGTCGAGCGGCACCCACTGCCGTTGCAGGTCGGGCAGCTGGTCCAGCACGCCGTCCGTCGGGATGCACGTGAGCACGAACAGCGCGACGACGAGCACCGTGGAGAGCCGGTGCAGCCACATCGCCTGGGCGAGCCGCCGGATCCAGACGCCGATCGCGCGACGCGCGGCGGCGTCTCGGAGGACGAACACGGCGAGCAGGACCACGGTGACCCACTTCGCCGTCGCCGCCAGGGCGACGGCCCATCCGAACAGGCCGCCGCCGGCCAGCAGCATCGCAGAGCCGTCGGGACCGAACGGCCAGCCGGTCAGCGCCGCCGCGCCGACGAGGAGCGCCGTGCCCTCCACGCCCTCGACGGCCAGGAGCACGAGGAGGGTCCGCCCTGCGAGCCGCTGCGGCCGCGCCATCCCCATCCGACGGAGGACGTGCGCGACGAACCAGGCGTACGCGCCGACGAAGATCGCGTCGATGAACACGGATGCCGCGATCCACCCGCCGACCGAGGCCGGGATCGTCGTCGACGCCCAGTCCGGCCACGCGTCGCGGCCGGCGAGGGCCGACGGGCCGATGACGCTCCCGAGGGGCGAGCTGCGGCCGTCGAGCGTCAGGACGCCCGCGATGAGACGGTCGATCTCCGAGAGGGCGATGAGTGCGCCGAGGACGACCACCACGGCGGTGAGCACGTGCGAGGCCCGGGCCCGATGCTCGGTCACCCACTGGGAGAGGTCGTCGGCCGTGTCCGTCGGTGCTGGCGCGACATCGACGGCCATGGTTCCCCCTCCCGGCTAGCCGTGACGATAGTCCTGCGACGGATGCCGCGGTGCGCCCCGTTCGGGGGAGATTCCCGCGGCACCGCGCGGGTAGGGTGCCGACGTGGACTTCGATGCACTGCGCCGTCACCCCGACCTCGAGGCGCCCGGGCTGGCCGCAGCGGATGCCGCGGACCGGCTGATCCTCGACGAGTCGGCGTCCGCGCTCGCCGAGGTCGCCGGCCCGCCCGGCTCGGTCGTCGTGATCGACGACGCGTACGGGGCGCTCGCGCTCGGCGCGATGGACGCCGGTGCGCGCGGCGTCCGCGTGCACCAGGACCCGGTCACGGGCGAGCGCGCACTGGCCGAGAACGCCGAGCGGCTCGGCCTCGCGGTCGACGAACGGCCCGCCGCCCTGCCGCTCGGGGCGGGGCTGCTCGCGGGCGCCCGCGTCGTCCTGATGCGCCTGCCCCGTTCGCTCGACCGGCTCGACGAGGTGGCCGGGCTGATCGCGACCCACGCGTCGACCGACGTGCGCGTGTTCGCCGGCGGCCGCCTCAAGCACATGTCGCTCGCCATGAACGACGTGCTCGGCCGGTGGTTCGAGCGCGTCGACGTGACGCACGCCCGGCAGAAGTCGCGCGTGCTCGTCGCCTCGGGGCCGCGGCAGGGCCCCGCGTCGGACTGGCCGCGCAGCGCGCGCGACGACGAGCTCGGGATCGAGGTCGTGGCGCACGGCGGCGTCTTCGCCGGGACCGGCGTCGACATCGGGACCCGGTTCCTGCTCGGCGTGCTGGGCGACGCGGTGCCGGATGCCGCGACCGCCGTGGACCTCGCGTGCGGCTCGGGCGTCGTGGCGGCGTGGCTCGCGCGCGAGCGCCCGCGGCTCGTGGTGCGCGCCTCGGATCGCAGCGCCGCGGCCGCGGCATCCGCCCCCCTCACCGCCGTCGCGAACGGCGTCGGCGAACGCGTCGAGGTGACGCGCGCCGACGGCCTCGAGCACCTGCCCGATGCGAGCGAGCGGCTCGTCGTGCTGAACCCGCCCTTCCACTCGGACGCCGCGGTGCACACGGGGATCGCGACGCACCTGTTCGCGGAGGCCGCGCGCGTGCTCGCACCCGGCGGGGAGCTCTGGTGCGTGTGGAACTCGCACCTGCGCTATCGGCCGCTGCTCGAGCGGATCGTCGGGCCGACCAGGCAGGTCGCGCGCAACCCGAAGTTCACGGTCACGGCGTCGGCGCGCCGGGCGGCGTCGCCGCTCTCCTGAGCCTTCCGCGCCCGACATGCCGTGAAGTGGGGCATGCGCGAATCGGCCGGACGTGACACTCTCGAAGGGTGACCAGCACGGCCGCGACGAGCCGTCGTCGTCTCCCGACGGGGACGGTCACGTTCCTGTTCACCGACGTCGAGGGATCGACCCGCCTGGTGGAGGCTGCCGGTGAGCAGTGGCCGGCGCTGCTCGCGGAGCACGACCGCCTGCTCCGCGAGGCCATCACGGGCAGCGGCGGCACCGTGGTCAAGACCGAGGGGGACGGCTTCTTCGCCGCGTTCGCCTCGGCGATCGACGCCGTGGCGGCCGTCGTGACGGCGCAGCGGGCGATCGGCGACCACGACTGGCCGGAGGGACTCGCGCCGAAGGTCCGGATGGGCCTGCACACCGGTCTCGGACTGCTCGGCGGCGACGACTACATCGGCCTCGACGTCCACCGTGCAGCGCGCATCATGGGCGCAGCGCACGGCGGGCAGGTCGTGCTCTCCGCATCGACCGCCGCCCTGGTCGAGCACGAGCTGCCCGACGGCATCACCCTCCGCGACCTCGGTCGGCACCATCTCCGCGACCTCTCGCAGGCCGAGGGGATCTTCCAGCTCGACATCGCCGGCGCCTCGACCCGTTTCCCCGCGCTGCGATCGGTCGAGGCCCCGCCGAGCAACCTGCCCGAGCCGGTCACGCACTTCGTGGGGCGGCGGCGCGAACGGGCTCGGGTCCGCGAACTCCTGGAGTCGTCGCACGTCGTGACCGTCACGGGCACGGGGGGCACGGGCAAGACCCGACTCGCCCTCCAGGTCGGCGCCGAGGTCGGCGGGCGGTTCCGCGACGGGGTCTTCTTCGTCGACCTCGCCCCCGTCGACGATCCCGACGTCGTCCCGTCCCAGGTCCTCCGGGCGCTCGGCGAGGAGGCCCTGCCCGGCAACCGTCCACCGCGCGACGCACTGCTGGATCGCGTGTCCGACCTCGAGGTCCTGCTCATCCTCGACAACTTCGAGCAGGTCATCGCCGCCGCGCCGCTCGTCGCCGCCCTCGTGTCGGCCGCGCCGCGCTCCCGATTCCTCGTCACCTCGCGCGGCCCGCTCCGGATCGCCGCCGAGCAGGAGATGCCGCTCGAGCCCATGGACCTGCCCGATCGGCACGACCGGGAACTCGCGACCCAGGCCGACGCGGTCGCCCTGTTCGTCGACCGGGCGCTCGCCGTGCGACCCGACTTCGCGGTCACGCCCGAGAACGCCGACGCGGTCTCGGAGCTCGTGCGCGGTCTCGACGGGCTCCCGCTCGCCATCGAACTGGTGGCCTCGCGCGTGCGGCTGCTGCCCGTGCCCGAGATCCTCGCGCGGCTCGACCCGGCGCGTCCCGGAACCGGGACGATCGACCTGCCCGCGCGTCAGCGGACGATCGAGGGCGCGATCGCGTGGAGCCACGACCTCCTCGAACCGCCGGTGCAGGTGCTCTTCGCCCGGCTCGGCGTGTTCGCGGGCGGCGCCGACCTCGAGCAGATCGAGCGGGTGTGCGACGACGTCGACGTCGACCTCCTCGGCGGTCTCGCAGAACTCGTCGACCAGGGCCTCCTCCGACAGGAGGCGGCGTCCGGCGGCCGGGCCAGGTTCCGCACGCTGCACGTGATCCGCGAGGTCGCGCTGCTGAAGCTCGAGGCGGGCGGAACGGCCGACGCCGTGCACCGGCGCCACCTGGAGGCCTACGTCGATTGGGCCGAGGAGGTGGCCGCGCACGTCCTCGGCGAGGACCGCTCGGCGTGGCTGGACCGGTTCGACGCCGACCACGACAACGTCCGCACGGCGCTCGACTGGGCTGCCGTGCACGGCGAGACGGACCTCGCGCTGCGGCTCGCCGCCGCGTCGTGGCGCTTCTGGCAGTCCCGCGGCCACCTCTACGAGGGCCGCAGCCGCCTGGAGACCGTGATCTCGCTGGAGGGCGGCGAACCGCTCAATCGTGCGCGCGCCCTCGAGGCGCTCGGCGGGGTGTACTGGTGGCAGGGCGACATCGAGAAGTGCGTCCCGCCCTACCGGGAGGCGCTCGCGATCCAGCGCGAATCCGGCGATCCGGCTGCGATCGCGAACGCGATCTACAACTCCGCGATCGGGCAGTCCGTCGCCGCGGTGACGACGGGCGTCACCGACGAGGTGCGCGCCGAGGTGTACGGGCTCTACGACGAGGGCGAGGCGATCTACCGCGAACTCGGCGACGAGAACGGACTCGGCAACATCACGTGGGGCCGGGGCCTGGCCGTCTCCGACCTGGACGACGACCTGACGCAGGCCCTCGAGCTCTTCCACCGGAGCATCGACCACTACCGAAGCGCCGGCAACGAGTTCGGCATGGGCTGGGGGATGTTCGAGGTCGCGATCTTCTCGGCGAGGCTCGGCGACCTCGAGACGGCATGGGACTACCTCGAGGAGGGGCTGGAGCTCTTCGCGCCGCACCGCGACGTCTCGGCCGTCGTGCTCTTCCTCTCCCTGGCCGCCGCGCTCGCCCAGGCCGCGGACGATGAGGAGCGCGCCGCACGCCTCGCCGGAGCCGTGCACGGCCTCCGGAACTCGTCGGGCGCGAAGATCGTCGACCACGAGATCACGCGGATCCGGGGCCTCGCGCTGGAGCAGCTGGACCCGTCGCGCGACGACCTCGAGCCGATCTATCGGGCGGGCATGGCGATGGACCTGTCGCAGGCGGTCGCCTTCGCCCTCGGCCGCTCCGTGCCGACCGACGGGCACGACGACGGCGAGTGACGAGCGGACGGGCCGCATCGGGCGAACAGGGACGTGCGAGCGGGCCGGGAGCGTGTCAGTCTGGGTTCGTGACGTCCACCATCGAGCAGCTCGACGCCGACCTCGTCACCGACGAGGCCGTGCGCCCCGACCTGCCGTGGCAGACGATCGTGTGGGACGATCCCGTCAACCTCATGACCTACGTGACCTACGTGTTCCGCAGCTACTTCGGCTACCCGCGGGAGGAGGCCGAGCGGCTCATGCTGCAGGTGCATCACGAGGGGCGCGCGGTCGTGGCATCCGGCAATCGCGAGGCCATGGAGCGTCACGTGCACGCCATGCACGGCTATGGGCTCCAGGCCACCGTCTCGAAGGTGGAGCCGTGATCGTCGCCGGGCGCGAGGGCGGCGCCGACGGCGTCCGGATCGTGCTGGAGACCGAGGAGGCCATGCTGCTCTCCGAGCTCGCCGACCAGGTCGACTCGGTGCTGCTGCTCGGGGGTGACGACGATCCGGCGCTCGGTCGGCTCTTCCCGTCCGCCTACCCCGACGACCGCGAGGCCGCGAGCGACTACACGCGCTACACGCGCGACAGCCTCGTCGACGGCAAGCGGCAGGCGGCGCAGTCCGTCCGCGATGCCACCGCGACCGAGCGCGACGCGGGTCTCGTCGAGATCGAGCTCGACCAGGCGCAGGCGTGGGGATGGCTGACCTTCCTCACCGACCTGCGGCTGATCCTCGCCGAGCGCGTCGGCGTGACCGACCCCGACGAGGCCGAACCGGCCGACGACGAGCGCGACGACTACCTGCGCGCCGCGTACGAATGGGCGGGCATCGTGCAGGGCTCGATGCTCGAGGTCCTCGACCCGCTCGGGCGCTGACGGGCCGAAAGTCCCGTGGCCGCGGCCGCAGACCGTAGGACGATGCGCGTGAGCGCGCCCATGGACGGGCGTGCCGGAAGGGGGCGCGCCATGTCCGACACGAACGTCACCGGCTGGGTCGGCTGGGGCTGGTTCGCCGGGGTGATGATCATCATCTCCGGTGCGATCGGCGCCATCTACGGACTCATCGCGATCCTGCTGCCGAACAACACGTACTTCCTGAAGCCCTCCGACGGGGAGTTGCTGATCCTGAACGCCACCGGGTGGGGGTGGCTGCACCTGTTCCTCGGGCTGTTCCTCGTGCTCGTCGGCATCGCGCTGCTCGCCGGAGCGTCGTGGGCGCGGGTGGTCGCGATCATCCTCGCGGCGTTCAGCGTGCTGGCGAACCTCATGGTGCTGCCGCTGCAGCCCTGGTGGTCGGCGATCGTCATCGCGGTCGACGTCTTCGTGATCTACGCGCTGACGGTGCACGGCAAGGAGCTCGCCGCGAGGCGCTGACGCCTCGTCGAACCGCGCCGCCCCGGGACGACGCTCGTGGGCGGCATCGCACCGGCCGGGATCCGCCGGAGCGGCGATGGCCCGCGCGCGCCTCCGGCTGGCAGTCTGGTGCCGCGGGTCCGGCGCCTGCGCCGGCGGACGGCGCGACGGGCACGCACGAGCGGAGGAGCGATGTCCCAGCCGTCGTCGATCGCGGGGATCCTGCGGGAGCCCACGCGCACGACCGAGTCGATCGAGTCGAGCGCCCTCATCGTCGGGGCGATCGTCTTCGTCGTCGCCGCGCCGATCGGCCTCATCATGTTCTGGGGTCGGAACCTGCCGATCGCCGGGGCGGGCTCGCTCGGCACGAGCGTTGCGATCGGGTCGGCGATCGCGGGCATCCTCGCCTTCGTCGCCGGGCGGATGGTGCTTCGCCGCCGGTTCGGTCCGGAACCCGACGACCCGGCCGTGGAGGACGCCGCCGCGACGCGGACCGCGACGGGGCCGCGCGGCGCCGAGGCGCCCCCGCTGCACTGGTTCGACGTCGCCGCGCTCTCGCTCGCCCACGGCGTCATCGCGCTGCTCGGCTGGACCGGACTCGCCGACGTGCTCGAGCAGAGCTTCCTCGGCGCGGAGGTCTTCCCGATCCCCGGCGCGCTCCTGTTCGGCGTCTCGCTCGCGCTGACCGCCTACGTCTGCTTCCTGTCGTCGGTGCGGATGACGCCGATGCTGCTCTCGATCGTCCTCGCGGCGTTCCTCGTGGTCGGCGTCATCACCGCGATGCTGAGCTCGAGCGACCCGCTGTGGTGGGAGAAGAACCTCAGCGCGCTCGGAATGACCGACGACGTGTCGGCGCTCGCGTTCAACCTCACGCTCATCATCGCGGGTGCGATCGTCACGATCGTCGCCCGGTACGCCACCGCGGGCCTGCCGACGACGTCCGATCGCGATCGGAGCGGTCGCGACTTCGTGCGCTACGGCCTCGTCCTGATCGGCATCCTGCTCGCCTGCGTCGGCGTCTTCCCGGTCGACGAGTTCTTCTGGGTCCACAACTCCGTGGCGACCGGGATGGCCGTCGTGTACGCGGTGATCGTCATCGGGCTGCCGCGCTTCCTGCCGTCGATGCCGCGCGTGTTCGTGATGCTCGGCTGGGTCTACGTCGGCGTCATCGTGGTGCTGGGCGTCTTCTTCGCCGTGGGGTACTACAACCTCACCGCGGTCGAGCTCGTGGCTGGGCTGCTCATCTTCAGTTGGATCATCCTGTTCCTGCGGAACACCGGCTCGGTCGGGGCGAGGCGGGTCGTCGCCGTCACCGCCTGAGACGCCGAACGGCCGGGCACCTCCGGGTGCCCGGCCGTCCGTGGTCGTGCGTCAGGCGCCGAGCGCCTTGGCCTTGATGGCCTCGTACTCCTGCGCGTTGATCGTGCCGGCGTCGAGCAGCGCCTTCGCCTTCGCGATCTCGTCGGACGGGCTCGCGCCGCCCGCGGTCTGGCGGATGTACGCCTCGGTCGCGGCCTGCGCCTCGGATGCCTGCTTCGCCGAGCGCTTGGCCATGCCGTCACCGCGCGCGATGAGGTAGATCAGCGCCGTGAGGAAGGGCAGGAAGACCAGGAAGATGATCCAGACCGCCTTCCACCAGCCGTTCAGCTGGTGGTCGCGGAAGAGGTCGCCGATGATCGCGAACAGGGCGAAGAGGTAGGCGATGAATGCGAAGCTCCAGAAGAAGATCCACACGAAGCTCCAGAAGTTGTCCCAGAAGTCCACGGGGGTTGCGCCTTTCACGTCGTTGACGGGGACGCCGGATGCCGCCCCCGAGCGTCACACTAGCGGTGCGGCGGCTCTGGACGGGACGAATTCACGCAGAAGAGGTGAACTCTCTCCGCACGGGCCCTTCGGGTCTGGTGCCGCACGCGTCGCAGCCCTAAGGTGCTGATCGGGGGGTTGCGATGACTGCATTCGAATACGGTCCGGTCGACGTCTACGTCGTGAGCTTCGAGGGCGATCGACTCGACGAGGCGACGGCGACCGCGCTGGGTGAACTGATGGTCGGCGACGAGATCCGGCTGCTCGACCTGCTGATCGTCTCTCGTGGCGACGACGGCGAGGTCACGGTGCGCGAGTACGAGGAGTTCCGCGACGAGGCCGGCTTCACGGTCGTCGAGCTCGAGGCATCCGGCATCGTCGGCGACGAGGACATCGACGACCTGGCCGACTCGATCCCGCCCGGCACGTCGGGCGCGATCATGGCGATCGAGCTGCTGTGGGCGAAGAAGATCGCGTCGGCGTTCGCCGCGTCCGGCGGCGAGGTGCTGCAGGTCGAGCGCATCCCGGCCACGGTCGTGAACGAGGTGCTCGCCGAGGCGAGCTACGAGGAATAGGGGGAGATCATGCCGATCCGCAGGATGGGACGTCCGGGCCTGGTCGGGATGGCCGCGCGCACCGCGGTGGTCGCGGGAACCGCGACCGCGGTGAGCGGTCGCGTCGCGCACCGCCAGCAGGGGAGGTACGCCGACCAGCAGGCCGAGGAACAGGCCGCCGCGCAGCAGCAGTGGGAGGCCGAGCAGTACCAGGCGCAGCAGGCGGCAGCGCAGCAGGCGGCCATGCAGGCGCCGCCCCCGCCCCCGCCCGCCGCGCCTGCGGCCGGTGGGGTCGACGTCGTCGCCGAGCTCCAGAAGCTCGCCACGCTGAAGGAGCAGGGCATCCTGAGCGACGCGGAGTTCGCCGCGGCGAAGGCGAAGCTGCTGGGCTGACGGCGCGCGGTGACGGAGCACGAGACGCGCGACGGCTGGACGCGCGCCACGGAGATCGTGAGCGTCTTCCTGCTCTCGGTCATGGCCGTGCTCACGGCGTGGTGCGGCTTCGAGTCCTCCAAGTGGGGCGGCGAGATGTCGATCGCGTTCAGCCAGGCGTCCAGCGCGAGGATCCAGGCGGCGTCGGCCGAGGGTGAGGCGCGGTCGGCGCAGTCGTTCGACCTGACCATCTACGCCGCGTACGTCGAGGCGAACGGCAACGGCGAGGAGGAACTGGCGGAGTACATCCGCGCGCGGTTCACGCCGGAGTTCGAGGTCGCCTACGTGGAATGGGTCGCGGACGGCCAGGTGGAACGGTCGCCCTTCGCCCGCGACGAGTACGTGCCGGAGGGCACGCGCGAAGCCGAGGATCTGAATGCACGCGCCGACGCGAAGTTCGCGGAGGCGCTCGAGAACAACCAACGAGGCGACAACTACTCGCTGCTCACGGTGCTGTTCGCGCTCGTGCTGTTCCTCACCGCCATGTCGCAGCGCGAGATCGTCACCTGGATGGCGCGCACGCTCCTCGGACTCGCGGTGATCGCCGCGATCGTCGGCGTCGTCATCCTCTCGACCTTCCCGATCCGGATCTGACCGGACAAGGAGACGAGGAGGAGGGGAGATGGGCGGAACGATCGGCGACATCCTGCCGCTCGCCGTGGGGATCGCGATCAGCCCGATCCCGATCATCGCGGCGATCCTGATGCTGCTCTCGCCGAAGGCGAGGTCCACGAGCATCGGCTTCCTCGTCGGCTGGGTCCTCGGGATCGCGACCGCGGCGACGGTGTTCACCCTGCTCTCGGCGGTGCTGCCGCAGGGCGATGCGGATGACCCGAAGCCGATCACCGCGGTGATGCAGCTCGTGCTCGGGGTCGGCCTGCTGTTCCTGGCCCTCCGACAGTGGCGGAGCCGGCCCGCACCCGGCGAGGAGCCGCCGTTGCCGAAGTGGATGGCGGGCATCGACGCCATGACCGCCGGCCGGGCGTTCGGGCTCGGGTTCCTGCTCGCGGCGGTGAACCCGAAGAACCTCCTGCTCGGTGCCGGCGCGGGCCTCGCGATCGGCTCGGCCGCACTCGGGGTCGGGCCCTCCGCGGTGGTGCTGCTCGTGTTCACCGTCGTCGCCGCGGCATCCGTCGCCCTGCCGGTGATCGCCTACCTCGCGGCATCCGACCGCATGGCCGCGCCGCTCGAGCGCCTGCGCGGCTGGCTCGTGCACAACAACGCGACCGTCATGGCCGTGCTCCTCGTCGTGATCGGCGCCGTGCTGATCGGCAAGGGCATCGGCAACTTCTGACCCCGGCGCCGCGGCGCCGCACCGTCCACGGGAAACGGAGACAGGAACCATGCAACAGAACGACGCGACCGAGGCCATCCGCGCCCAGCAGCGCGGGCTCGCGTCATCACTGCCGTTCGACGACCGGCGCGACTTCGACGCCGCCGACCGCGGATTCGTCGCGGCCTACGAGCCCGGCGAGGTCCGCGATGCGGACGGCGCGGTGGTGTGGGACGCGAACGAGTTCGCCTTCGTCACCGGGGACGCGCCCGACACGGTGAACCCCAGCCTCTGGCGCCAGTCGACGCTCGCCTCGAAGCAGGGGCTCTACGCGGTCGCCGACGGCATCTACCAGGTGCGCGGGCTCGACCTCTCGAACGTGAGCTTCGTCGAGGGCGACGCCGGCGTCATCGTCATCGACCCGCTCATCTCGAAGGAGACCGCGGCCGCGGCGCTCGCGCTGTACCGTGCGCACCGCGGCGACCGGCCGGTCACGGCGGTCATCTTCACGCACAGTCACATCGACCACTTCGGCGGCGTGCTCGGCATCGTCGATCCGCAGGACGTGCGGCCGGGCGGCGTACAGGTCATCGCCCCGATCGGCATCGTCGGCGAGGCGGTCGCCGAGAACGTGTACGCGGGCACCGCGATGAGCCGGCGCGCGGGCTACATGTACGGCGCCGCGCTCGAGCGCGGCCCGAGGGGGGCGGTGGGCGCCGGCCTCGGCCAGTCGACCTCGAAGGGGCACCCGGCCATCGTCGTGCCGACGCTCGAGATCCGCACGACGGGCGAGACGCACGTCGTCGACGGCATCGAGATCGAGTTCCAGATGGCGCCCGGCACCGAGGCGCCCGCCGAGATGCACTTCCTCTTCCCGGGCAAGCGGGCACTGTGCATGGCCGAGAACGCCACGCACACCCTGCACAACCTGCTGACGCTGCGCGGCGCGCTCGTGCGCGACCCGCACGTGTGGTCGAAGTACCTCACCGAGGCGATCGAGCGCTTCGGCGACCGCATCGACGTGGTCTTCGCCTCGCACCACTGGCCCACCTGGGGTGCCGACGAGATCCGCGAGTTCCTCGGGCTGCAGCGCGACCTGTACGCGTACCTCCACGACCAGACCCTGCGCATGCTGAACCGGGGCATGACCGGCGCCGAGATCGCCGAGGAGATCCAGCTCCCGCCCGCGCTGGAGAACGCGTGGCATGCGCGCGGGTACTACGGCTCGGTCAGCCACAACGTGAAGGCGATCTACCAGCGCTACATGGGCTGGTTCGACGGCAACCCGGCGCGGCTCTGGCCGCACCCGCCGAAGCCGCTCGCCGAGCGGTACGTCGCCGCGATCGGCGGCCCGGACCGCGTGGTCGAGGTCGCGCAGCAGGCCTTCGACGAGGGCGACTTCCGGTGGGCGGCGACCCTGCTCGACCACGCCGTGTTCGCCGACCCCGGCCACGAAGCGGCTCGCACGCTGTACGCCGACACGCTCGAGCAGCTCGCCTACGGCGCCGAGAACGGCACCTGGCGCAACTTCTTCCTGTCGGGCGCGACCGAACTGCGCGGCGAGAACTTCGGCACGCCGACCGCGACGGCGGCGCCCGAGATCCTCGCCCAGCTCTCGCCCGAGCAGCTGCTCGACGCGATCGCGATCAGCGTGGACGGGCCGCGCGCCTGGGACCTCGACCTCGCGCTCGACCTGACGTTCACCGACGTCGGCCGGAACTTCCGCGTCACGCTGCGCAACGGGGTGCTCGTGTACGTCGAGAAGGCGGCCGACGAGGCGAGCGCGCAGGCCACCGTCGCGCTCGCGAAGCCGCGCATGCTCGCGCTCGTCGCCGGCGACCGCGAGAACCCGGGCATCGACCGCCGGGGCGACACCGGCGTGCTCGATCGGCTCATGTCGGTGCTCCAGCCGGGCGATCCGTCGTTCGACATCGTGCTCCCGTGACGGCGGGAGGGGAGGCGCCGCCTAGGGTGGGTCCGTGACCGACCAGGCGCCTCCCGTCCCAGCCTCCGCCCCCGACGACGGCTCGAGCGCGCGAGACGGCGGCGCGAGCCTCCGCGCCGGCGTGACCGTGATCGCCGTGCTGCTCGTGCTCGCCGCCCTCTGGTTCGCGCGCGAGCTCGTCGCGCCCCTCGCGCTCGCCGTGGTGCTCGTCGTGATCGTGCACCCGATCCGGCATCCGCTCGAGCGGCGCGGCTGGCCGCGCTGGGCGGCCACGACCGTCGTGATCGCGGTCGCGTACCTGATCCTCGCGGTGCTCGCGGCGCTGCTCGTGTTCGCGGGGGTCGAGTTCGCCGACCTCGTGGTCGACGTCGTCGACGAGCTGCAGGCGGCCGTGGCATCCGTCGCCGCCTGGCTCGCATCGGTCGGGCTCGGCGAGCAGCTGGCGGATGCCACGGCGTCGGCGCTCGACCCGTCGGCGCTGCTCGACCTCGCGCAGGGCCTCGGCGGGTGGCTGCTCGGGTTCCTCACCGCCGCGTTCTTCGTGCTCGCGTACGTGATCTTCATGGCGGCCGACGCCGCACGCTACCGACGGGCCGAGCGCGCCTTCGGCGCCGGCATCCGCCCCCGGCTCGATCGCATCCGCGCGCTGAACTCCTCGGTCCGGCGCTACTACGTGGTCAACGCGTCGTTCGGCGCGATCGTCGCGGTGATCGACGGCCTCGCGCTGTGGGCGCTCGGCATCCCGATCCCGGCGGTGTGGGCGATCCTCGCGTTCGTCACGAACTTCATCCCCAACATCGGGTTCGTACTCGGCCTCATCCCGCCGGCGGTGCTCGCGTTCGTGGTGGGCGGCGTGCCGCTGCTGCTCGTCGTGATCGCCGTCTACTCGGTCGTGAACGTCGTGCTGCAGGTGCTCGTGCAGCCGAAGTTCGTGAGCGACGCCGTCGACCTCTCGCTCACGCTGAGCTTCTTCTCGGTCGTGTTCTGGACGTTCGTGATCGGCCCGCTCGGCGCGATCCTCTCGATCCCGCTCACGCTCGCCGCGCGCGAGGCGCTGCTCGCCGACCGCGACGGGTGGCTCCGCTGGCTGTCGGGGAACGCCGCGATCAGCTCGCCTCCGGTCTCGCCTCCCGAACCTCTGGATCAGGACAGCCCCGCCGGTTAGTCTGCAAGCGGGGAGAGGGGGCACCCATGCCGCAGCGACGAACCGATCCGAGGCCGACGGCATGAGCGCGGGGGTGCACCTCAGGGGTCTTTCGACCGCCGTCCCGCCCACCGTCCTCCCGCAACCCGCCGTCCGCGACGTGTTCGCGGCGCAGACCGGCCTCAACCGGCTCGCGCAGCGCATCATCACGACCTCGTTCGACGTCTCGGGGATCGAGCGCCGGTACAGCGTGCTCGAGGAGCTCACGTTCGACGAACGCGACGACGAGCCGGTCTTCTTCGATCGCGCGTCGGGCGACCTCCTGCTGCCGGGAACGAAGGCGCGCAACGAGATCTATGCGACCGAGGCGACGAAGATGTACCTCGAGGCGGGGCGGCGCGCCATCGCCGCGACGCCCGGCATCGAGGCATCCGACATCACGCACGTCGTGACCGTGTCGTGCACCGGGTTCTACGCCCCCGGACCCGACTACATGCTCGTGCGCGACCTCGGGCTCGGCCCCGCGGTGCAGCGCTACCACCTCGGCTTCATGGGCTGCTACGCCTCGTTGCCCGCGCTGCGCAACGCCGCGCAGTTCTGCGAGGCCGACCCCGACGCGGTCGTGCTCGTCGTGAGCGTCGAGCTCTGCACGCTGCACCTGCGCTCGTCGAACGACCCCGACACCATCGTCGCGTCGTCGCTGTTCGCCGACGGCGCGGGTGCGGGGATCGTGACGGCGCGGCCGCTCGAGGAGGGCGAGCGCGCGTTCGCCCTGGATCGCTTCGAGACGCGCATCACGCCGGTGGGCGAGGGCGACATGGCGTGGAAGATCGGCGACCACGGCTTCGAGATGGTGCTCTCCAACGCGATCCCGGCGATCATCGACGACCACATCACGGGCGCGCTCGAACCGCTGTTCGCGCCCGATGACGACCTCGCCGAGGCGCTGGCGACGGATGCCGCATCCGACCACGTCGCGCACTGGGCCATCCATCCCGGGGGGCGCAGCATCCTCGACAAGGTCGAGTCCCGCCTGAAGCTCACCGAGCCGCAGCTCGAGCCCGCCCGCGAGACGCTGCGCGACTACGGCAACATGTCGAGCGCGACCGTGCTCTTCGTGCTCCGCAACATCCTCGACCGGGCGTCGTCGGCCGACGGCGACCGGGTCGCGGCGATGGCCTTCGGGCCGGGACTCACCGTCGAGTCCGCGCTGATGACCGTGAAGGGGTGACGGATGCCGCGACCTGACGCCGGCGAGCCCGGGCTGCTGCACGCGCTCGCCACGCTCGACCACAGGGACGTGGACGCGCGAGAGCTGATGGACGACGCGGCGGCGGACCCCGACACGCTGGAACGCACCTTCCACCGGTTCGGGATCGTGAACCGCATCGTGTCGCGACCCGCGGCCGTGTACGAGGAGTGGGTGCGGCCGCGACTGGCGACCACCCATCGGGCGCGCCTGCTCGACATCGGCGTCGGCGGCGGCGACCTGCCGTTCCGCATCCTGCAGCTCGCGCGGCGCGACGGATTGCGTCTCGAGATCGTCGGCATCGACCCCGACGAACGCGCGGTCGCCGCGGCGTCGCGGTTCGAGGCGCCCGGGTTCCGGGCGCAGGTCGCCACGACCGCCGACCTCGTCGCCGAGGGGGAGACGTTCGACATCGTGTGGTCGAACCACGTGCTGCACCACCTCGGCGCCGCCGAGCTCGGCGCCCTGCTCGCCGACACCGAGCGGCTCGTCGCGCCGGGCGGCATCGGGGTGCACGGCGACATCGAGCGCAGCCGCGGTGCCTACCTCGGGTTCTGGGCGGCCACGCTGCCGTTCGCGTGGAACGTGTTCGCGGGCTCGTACATCCGGCCCGACGGGCTCACCTCGATCCGCCGCAGCCACACCGCGCCCGAGCTCGCGCGGGCCATCCCGCGCGGCTGGCGGGTCAAGCGCGGGTTCCCGTCGCGACTCGAACTGGTCTGGGGCAGCGAGATCCGCGATGACTGAGGCATCCGAGGCGGCGGCGCAGGCGACACCCGGGTCGGCGGCCGGCGACCAGCCGATGCACGACGTCGTCGTGGTCGGCGCGGGCGCCGTGGGGCTGCTGCTCGCGTGCCTGCTCGCCCGCCGCGGGCTCCGGGCCGTGGTGCTCGAGCGCCGGCACGCACCAGACCCGGCGGCCACGCCCTCCCGCGCGATCGGCATCCACCCGCCGGGGCTCCGCGCGCTCGCCGCCGCGGGCGTCGGCGACGAGGTGCGCCGCCGGGCCGTCGTCATCCGCGACGGCCGCGTCACGTGCGACGGTCGCACCCTCGGCCGGCTGAAGTTCCCGCGCTCCGGGCAGGTGCACTCCCTTCCCCAGCGCGAGGTCGAGGCGCTGCTCGAGGAGCGCCTCGACGAGGCCCGGACGGTGTCGCTGCACCGCGGAGTCGAGGTGACCGGCGTCACCGACCGCGGGACGCACCTCGTCGTGCATGCCATGGATGACGGTTCGCCGCTACACCTCGCCGCGCGGTACGCGGTCGGCGCCGACGGCATCCGCAGCGGCATCCGCTCGCTCATCGGCGCGGACTGGACGCCGCGCCGCGGGCGCGCCTCGTACGTCATGTGCGACACGCGCGACGACACCGGCGCGCCCGAGACCGCGCTGCTGCACTTCGAGTCGGCCGGGGTCGTCGAGTCGTTCCCGATGCCCGGCGGACGGCGTCGGTGGGTGGCGCGCGTCCGTCGCGAGCCCGCCGTCCTCGACGCCGCCGCGGTCGCGACGATGGTCGAGGCGCGCACCGGTTCGACCTTCGACACGGATGCCGCGACCGCGCCGACCGCGTTCGAGGCCGCGCAGCACGTCGCCCACCCCATGGCGACGGGCCGCGTCGCGCTCGTCGGCGATGCCGCGCATGAGATCAGCCCGATCGGCGGGCAGGGCATGAACCTCGGATGGAGCGACGCCGTGCACCTCGACCGGGAGCTCGCCGCGGCGCTCGCCGCGGCCGCGCCGATCGACGTGTTCGCGGCCTACGACCGGTCGCGCCGGGCGGCCGCGCTGCGCGCCACGCGGCAGGCCGCGTTCAACATGCGCATGGGCGCGCCAGCGACCGGCCTGCGACTGCGCACCCGCAACGCGGCCGTGCGCGTGCTCGGGCTGCCGGGGCTCCGCGGCGTGCTCGGCCGCGCGTTCACGATGCAGTGGCTGTGACGCCGCGTCAGGCGGCGGCGCCGTCGTCCTCGTCCTCGGCGACCGCGTCCTCGGCGACCTCGGGCTCGAACGGGCTCAGCACGAAGATCGGGATCTCGCGGTCGGTCTTCGCCTGGTAGCCGTCGTAGTCGGGCCACACCTCGGTGGCGCGGGCCCACCAGGCGTCCTTCTCGGCGCCCGTGACCTCGCGGGCCAGGTAGTCGCGCTTGTCCGCGCGGTCCTGGAGCTCGACGTGGGGCTGCTGCTTCATGTTGAAGTACCACGACGGGTGCTCGGGGTCGCCGCCCTGCGACGCGACCACCGCGTACTCGCCCTCGTGCTCGACGCGCATGAGCGCGGTCTTGCGCAGCTTCCCGCTCTTCGCGCCGACCGTGGTCAGCACGATGACGGGGCGGCCGCGCAGCGAGTTCGCCTCGCGCCCCTCCGTCGCCTCGTAGGTCTCGGCCTGGTCGCGCGCCCACTTCGATGTGCTCGGCGCGTAGTCGCCCTGCAGCGGCATCCGTTCCTCCTCGTTCGGGTCCGTGCTCCACGGTAACGCGCGCGGCGCGCCCTCGATTCCCGTGGCATCCGGAATAGGGCTCACGGTTCGCAAGTTGAGCGTAGTAGACTCAACTTTGTCGAAAGGAGCCCCGTGGCCAACATGCAGGGCGCGCCGAGCTCGCAGGAGGAGCAGAAGTCGGCGCTCGAACAGTACGGCGTCAACCTCACCGAGATCGCCCGGCAGGGCAAGCTCGATCCGGTCATCGGGCGCGATGCCGAGATCCGCCGCGTCAGCCAGGTGCTGACGCGCCGTACGAAGAACAACCCCGTACTCATCGGCGAGCCCGGCGTCGGCAAGACGGCCGTCGTCGAGGGGCTCGCGCAGCGCATCGTGGCCGGCGACGTCGCCGACTCGCTGAAGGACAAGCAGCTCGTCGCGCTCGACATCTCCGCGCTCGTCGCGGGGGCGATGTACCGCGGCCAGTTCGAGGAGCGGCTGAAGGCCGTGCTCAAGGAGATCAACGACGCCGAGGGTCGCATCATCACGTTCGTCGACGAGCTGCACCTGCTCATGGGCGCGGGCGGCGGCGAGGGGTCGGTCGCGGCCTCGAACATGCTGAAGCCCATGCTCGCGCGCGGCGAGCTGCGCCTGATCGGCGCGACCACGCTCGACGAGTACCGCGAGTACGTCGAGAAGGACGCCGCGCTCGAGCGTCGCTTCCAGCAGGTGTTCGTCGGCGAGCCCAGCGTCGAGGACACGATCGCGATCCTCCGCGGGCTCAAGGGCCGCTACGAGGCGCACCACGGCGTGACGATCACCGACGCCGCGCTCGTGGCCGCGGCTGCGCTGTCGAACCGGTACATCACCGCGCGGCAGCTGCCCGACAAGGCGATCGACCTCATCGACGAGGCCATGAGCCGCCTCAAGATGGAGATCGACTCGAGCCCGGTCGAGATCGACCAGCTGAAGCGCCAGGTCGACCGGATGCGGCTCGAGGAGCTCGCCCTGAAGAAGGAGAAGGACGAGGCCTCGAAGGAGCGGCTCGAGCGCCTGCACGAGACCCTGCTCGAGAAGGAGCGCGACCTCGCGGCGCTCGAGGAGCGCTGGTCGCGCGAGCGGATGTCGCTGAACCGCGTCGGCGAGCTGAAGAAGCGCCTCGACGAGGCCATCACCGAGCGCGACCGCGCCATGCGCGAGGCCGACTACGCCCGCGCGTCGAAGCTCGAGTACGAGACCATCGCGCAGCTCCAGCGCGACCTCGAGGCGGCCGAGCAGGCCGAGGAGGCGCCCGACGAGCCGCGCATGGTCAACGAGCAGGTCACGGAAGAGGACATCGCCGCGGTCATCGCGCAGTGGACCGGCATCCCCGTCGGCCGGCTGATGCAGGGCGAGACCGAGAAGCTGCTGCACCTCGAGCAGGAGCTCGGCCGCCGCGTGATCGGCCAGCGCCGTGCGGTCGAGGCCGTCGCCGACGCCGTGCGTCGCGCACGGGCGGGCGTCTCAGACCCCGACCGGCCGACGGGGTCGTTCCTGTTCCTCGGCCCGACGGGCGTCGGCAAGACCGAGCTCGCCAAAGCGCTCGCGTCGGTGCTGTTCGACGACGAGCACGCCATGGTGCGCATCGACATGTCGGAGTACGGCGAGAAGCACTCCGTCGCGCGCCTCGTCGGCGCCCCTCCCGGGTACATCGGCTACGAGCAGGGCGGCCAGCTCACCGAGGCCGTGCGCCGCCGCCCCTACTCGGTGATCCTGTTCGACGAGGTCGAGAAGGCGCACCCCGAGGTCTTCGACGTGCTCCTTCAAGTGCTCGACGACGGGCGGCTGACGGATGGCCAGGGCCGTACGGTCGACTTCCGGAACGTGATCCTCGTGCTCACCTCCAACCTCGGCTCGCAGTTCCTCATCGACCCGACGCTCTCGTGGAGTGAGAAGGAGCAGGCGGTGATGGCCGCGGTGCGGCAGGCGTTCAAGCCCGAGTTCGTGAACCGCCTCGACGACCTCGTCGTCTTCTCGGCGCTCACGCACGAGGAGCTCGGCGAGATCGTGAACCTGTCCATCGACCGGCTCACGGCGCGCCTGCACGAGCGTCGGCTCGAGCTCGGCGTCACGCCCGACGCGCGCACGTGGCTCTCCGAGCGCGGGTACGACCCGTTGTTCGGGGCGCGCCCGCTGCGCCGCCTGATCCAGACCGAGGTCGCCGATCGTCTCGCGCGTGCGCTGCTCGCGGGTGAGATCCGCGACGGCGACACGGTCGTCGTCGGCCTCGCCGACGACGGTGAGCACCTGTCGGTGACGCGTGCGCCCGAGCCGGGCGACGTGCCGGAGGGCGGCGACCACGACGTGATCGACGCGGAGATCATCGAGGAGTAGGCGGGTCCGTGAGGCCGGTCGCGGCCTCGGTGCCCGTCGCGGGCGCCGGGGCCGGCGCCGCGCTCGGCGACGGCTCCGTCACGCCGTTCGCCGTGGCCGAGACGTGGCGCTCGAGCGCGATCGCGAGCACGATGATCGCGACGCAGCCGGCGACCATCGTCGCGATGTACCCCGCATCCCAGCCCTGGTCGAGGAGCAGCCCGGCGGCGATCGGGCCCGTGATGGCGCCGCCCTGGAAGGCCGCGGCGTTCACCGCGTTCACGCGGCCGCGGTTGCGGTCGGTCGCGAGGTCGTTGTACATCGCGGGCACCGTCGGCTGCAGCATGGTCTCGCCGAAGGCGAAGACGCCCATGAACGCGAGCACGCCGATCGCCGCGGCGAGCGAGCCCGGCAGCAGCCCGGTCGCGCCGAGGATCAGCCACGAGGCGGCCCAGACGAGCGCCATGACCTGCATCACGCGGGTTCGGCGGTGCCCCGAGATGAACCTGAGCACGGCGAACTGAAGCAGGACGATCACCGCCGTGTTGACCGCGAACGAGAAGCCGACGACCTGCGTGGAGACCCCGGAGACCTGACGGGCGAAGGCGGGGAAGCCGGCCTCCATCTGGCCGTAGCCGATGAACATCGCGATGAACGTGAGCAGGGTGAGCCAGAGGATCGCCGGGCGACGGAGGATCGCGCGGTAGCTCATCGCGCCGGCGTCGTCGGCCTGCTCGTCGCCGGCGCCCTGCGTGCGGACGCGTCGCAGCGGACCGAGCAGCAGCGCCATCGGGATGAGCTGGCTCGCCGCGTCGGCCAGGAAGATCGTCGTGAACGTCGCCGGGTCGTCGACGTCGACGTAGAAGCCGCCGATGATGCCGCCCACGCCGATGCCCAGGTTGACGAGCGCGAAGTTGACGCCGAAGTACTGCTGTCGGATCTCGCCGTCGACGACCGAGGCGATGAGCGCGTTGAACCCGGGCCAGGAGACGCCGAAGTTCACGCCCATGAGCACGAGCGCGACGGCCGCGACGGCGGGGTGCGTGGCGAAGGCGAGCAGGGCGCACCCCGCGATCATCGCCGTGAGCCCGACGAGCAGCACCGAGCGCGCGCCGTAGCGGTCGATGAGCGTGCCGCCCGGGCCCGTGACGGCGAGCGCGGTGATCGCGATCACGCTCATGAGCGCACCCGACAGGGCGAGGTCGAACCCGCGCACCTCGTGCAGGTAGATGATCGTGAACGGCAGCGTGAGCCCGCGCCCGAGCGTCTGGATGGCGACCGTCGACAGCAGCCACCGGCCCTCGGTGGGGAGCGCGTTCCAGAAGCCCGTCATTCCGGTCACCAGTGCAGTCTGCCGCAGCCCGCCGACACGGCACGTCCCTGCCCGGATGTCGCGGCCGCGGCATCCGCCACCGGCCGTTCACCCGGGCGGCCTACGGTCGTCGGCATGTCGCTGGGGGTGCGGACGGACGGACCGCTGATCGTCGAGCTCGACTCGGGAGCCGTCCGCGGGCGGCGGCGGCGCGGCACACGGCAGTGGCGAGGCATCCCGTACGCCGCCGCGCCGGCCGGCGACCTGCGGTTCCGCGCGCCCGTGCCGGTCGCGCCCTGGGACGGCGTGCGCGACGCCGCGGCGTTCGGGCCCGTCGCGCCGCAGCACCGGCGCGGCCAGTTCCTCGGGGCCGCCGAGCACCTCGCCCGCAGCGAGGACTGCCTGCGCCTCAACGTCACCGCGCCGGACGACGACGGCGACGACGGGCTCCGCCCGGTCATGGTGTTCGTGCACGGCGGCGCCTACAGCGTCGGCTCGGCCGCCGAGTACCCGAGGCAGGGCGAGCGGATGGCGCGCGAGCACGGCGTCGTCTACGTCGGCATCGACTACCGGCTCGGTGCGCTCGGATGGCTCGACCTGCGCGCCTACTCACGGCCGGGGCATCCGTTCGAGGTGAACCTCGGCCTCCGCGATCAGGTCGCCGCGCTCGAGTGGGTCCGTCGCAACATCCGCGTGTTCGGCGGCGATCCCGACCGCGTCACCCTCTTCGGCGAGTCGTCGGGCGGCAACTCGGTGACGACGCTGCTCACGGTGCCCACGGCCGAGGGGCTGTTTTCGCGTGCGATCGCGCAGAGCTCGCCGGCGAACGCCGTCTACCCGCCCTCGGTCGCGCAACGATGGGCGGCCGAGTACGTGCGGATCCTCGCGCGGCTCGTCGACGACGACGACCTCGACAGCGAGGCGCCAGAGGATGCCGCGGCCATGCTCCGCGCCGCCGACGCCATGCGGCTGGCCGACGCGACGACCGAGCTCACCGTCCGCACGCCGGACGAGAACCCGGGCACGATCGCGCTCGCGCCCGTCATCGACGGCGAGTTCCTTCCGCGTCGCCCGCTCGACGCGTTCCGCGACGGGCTCGCGCACCGCGTGCCGCTGATCATCGGCACGAACGACCGCGAGGGCTCGCTGTTCGAGGGGCGGATCGACATCCTGCCGACCACGAAACCGCGGATCCGGGCAATCTTCGCCAACACCGCGAAGCGGTCGCGCAAGGCGATCAAGGCCCGCTACCCGGGGCTGCCCGAGCGCCGCGCGGCCGCCGACTTCGCGGGCGACTTCACCTTCTGGTTCCCGAGCCTGAAGGTCGCCGAGCGGCACTCCCGGTACGCGCCGACGTGGTGCTACCGGTTCGACGCGGCGCCGCGCGCGGCGCGGTGGCTCGGCCTCGATGCCACCCACGGACTCGAGCTCTTCGCCCTGTTCGAGAAGTTCGACACCCCGGTCGGCGCCGGGCTGACGCTGCTCGGCGGGCGGCGCATGTTCCGCGCGGTCGGGCGGCGGATGCAGGCGCACTGGGCCGGCCTCGCGGCATCCGGCGAACCCGGCCCCGACTGGCCGCGCTACGACGAGCTCCACCGTCGCACGCTCGTGTTCGACGCGGTCGACCGCGTCGTCGACGACCCGCGGCGGAAGAAGCGCCGCGCGTGGCAGGAGTTCGTGCCGCACGTGTGAGCGCGCGTCTACATGAGGAGCCAGGCGTAGGCTCGCGTGCATGCTCGCCACCGTGATCCACGCCGCCCGTGACATCCGCGTCGAAGAGGTGCCCGACCCCGAACTCTCGACGGGTGGCGACGCGATCGTGCGCGTCGTGGCCGCGTGCGTGTGCGGGTCCGATCTGTGGCCGTACCGCGGCGTGACGCCGACGCACGCGCCGCACCGCATCGGCCACGAGTTCGTCGGCGTGGTCGAGTCGGTCGGGCCGGAGGTCGCCGCGGTGAAGCCCGGCGACTTCGTGATCGCGCCGTTCTACGTGTGCGACGGCACGTGCGCGAACTGCCGGAACGGGGTCAGCACCTCGTGCCTCGCAGGCAGCTGGTGGGGCGGCGAGGATCGCGTGGGCGGCGTCGCCGACGGCGGCCAGGGCGAGCGTGTGCGCGTGCCGCTCGCCGACGGCACGCTCTTCGTGGTGCCCGGGCCCGTCGCCGATGACGAGGTGCCGGGGCTGCTCACCCTCTCCGACGTCATGGGAACCGGGCACCACGCTGCGGTGTCGGCGGGGGTCGGCCCGGGCGACTCGGTCGCGGTCGTGGGCGACGGGGCCGTCGGGCTCTGCGCGATCATCGCGGCGAAGCGGCTCGGAGCGACGACGATCATCGCCATGTCGCGGCATGCCGACCGGCAGGCGCTCGCGCGCGAGTTCGGCGCGACGCACGTCGTCGAGGAACGCGGGGACGAGGGCATCGCGCGCGTGAAGGAGCTCACGGGCGGCATCGGCGCCGACCGCGTGCTCGAGTGCGTCGGCACGAAGGAGTCGATGGACCAGGCGCTCCGCTCGACCCGCCCGGGCGGCATGGTCGGCTACGTCGGCGCACCGAACGGCGGGCCCGAGCTGCCCGTGCGCCCCATGTTCAACCGCAACGTCGGCGTGAACGGCGGCGTCGCGCCGGTGCGCGGGTACATCGAGGACCTGCTGCCCGACGTGCGCTCCGGCGCCATCCGCCCGGGACTGGTCTTCGATCTCGAGCTGCCGCTCGCGGAGGCCGCCGAGGCCTACGCCGCGATGGACGAGCGCCGCGCGATCAAGGTGCTGCTCCGGCCGTGATCATCCCAGCCCTCGCCGAGTGATACCGAACGCGCCGAGTGATACCGGCGGACCGGTCACACTCGGCGCGAGCTGCATCACTCGGCGGGAGTAGCGGAGACGCGCGGCCCGGTCAGGCCGCTGCGATCACGATCTCGTCGAGCGGCTTGCGGCTGCGCGGGGCGACCTCGCGCTCGCGGAGCGGCTCGGGGAGGGCCGACGCGTCGCCGACCTTGCCGATCGCGGTGACCGAGACGACGTCGAGGCCCGCGCGCAGGCCGAACACCTCGGCGAGGCGGGCGGCGTCGAAACCGCCCATCTGGTGCGTGTGGAGACCGTCGTGCTGGGCCTGGAGCGACATGTATGCCACGGCCTGGCCGAGGTCGTACTTCGCCCACTGGCGCGCGGTGCCGGTCTCGTCGACGGTCTCGGCGACGTTCACCACGAGGGCCGCGGCCGAGTCGGCCCACGCCTGGTTGAAGCCCATGAGGGCGTCGTGGATGGCGGTGAACGCCTCGGTGCCGCGCCGGGCGACGATGAAGCGCCACGGCTGGACGTTGTTCGCCGACGGCGCCCAGCGGGCCGCCTCGAGGAGGGTGCGCAGGCTCTCCTCCGAGAGCTCGGCGGTCGGGTCGTACGCGCGCGGGCTCCAGCGCTCCACGAGGGGCGCGATGAGCGGCGCGTCGGTGGGGACGTGGCGCGAGGTGTCGACGAGGGTCATGGTGACGGTGCCTTCCGATGGTTCCGATGGATCTGCCGGGACACCGTCGTCCCAGTTCATTACAACGCATGGAATCGGCGAGTATTCCGAGTGTGCCGTCCCTCGAGATCAGATGGCCGAGTGGGCGAATTCGACGCCCGACCTCGCGTTCATCGTGTCCTGTGCGCAGTGGACCGCGCCTGTGGGGATGATGTGAGGTCTTGGCCCGACATGTTTCGTAATGCGGGTTCGTTGTTGCTTGGTTGGGTGCGTGGCGCGCGCATACGTTTGCTTCGCACTGTCCGGTGAGGGGCGATCGGGTCGGGTGGAGGGGCTGTGCGGCGGAGTTGGCGCAATGGCGTTCGTGTTCTTGTCTCAATGATGGTCGTGGGCGTGCTGACCGGGACGGTGGTGCAGCCGGCGTACGCAGAAGAGTCCTCCGACCCGGTGGCGGCGCCGTCGGTTGAGGAACTCGTCGGGTTGCCGCCGGCGCAGTCGGAGGAGTCGGCTGAGGCTGCGGTGGCGGCGATCACGCCCGAGCCGGAGTTGGCGGAGGGAGATTTCGAGCCGGACGTGTTGACGGGTGCCGCGGTCGAGGAGCCCGCGACGGTGGAGCCGCCGGCCGAGGTTGAGGCGCCGAAGCCGGGGGATGCGGGCTTCCCGGGCGAGTCGCAGGTGGTGTCGCGGTCGGAGTTCAGCACCACGTATGACATGGGTGGTGGGGAGCGGTTCACGCAGGTCTCGGTGGCGCCGGCGAATGTGCGGGTGGGTGGGAAGTGGTTGCCGATCCAGACGGCGGTGGCGGGGACGGGGTTCTGGTCGTTTCTCGGGTTCGGTGGCGGTGAGGTGTCCCAGCACCCGTTGGCGCCGGTGTTCGCCGAGACCGCGTCCGACGCGGGCGTGTTCTCGGTTGACGCGGGCGGGCAGCGGGTCTCGTTCACGCTCGAGGACGCGGGCGGGTCGAAACTGGTGCGGGACCTGAACCCGTTCGGTGGGGAGGATAACCGGGTGGAGTACTCGGACGTGTTCCCGGGCACGGACCTGGTGTACGAGGTCGAACGGGCCGAGATCAAGGAGCTCCTGCGGCTGCGGGAGGCTCCGGGCGCGGATGGGCGCACGTCGTGGGCGTGGACGGTCGATGCCGGCGATTTGGTGCCGGTGGTCACGGAGCTTGGTGCGGTGGGGTTCCGGGACGAGGCCGGGGTGCCGCAGATGGTGGTGCCCGCCCCGCAGATGTGGGACTCCGCGAGCGTGGACGGGGAGTCGGCGAACGCGACCCGCAGCGTGGACTTGGACGTCGAACCGGCCGGCGGTGGGTGGCGGTTGGTGTTGTCGGCGTCGCGGGTGTGGTTGAACTCGGCGGACCGGGTGTATCCGGTGATGGTGGACCCGACCACGTGGGTCGGGTACTCCGAGAGAGGGTGTCAGATCGTTTGTGTAAGGGGTGTCGGCTTCGTTCGAAGGGACGACACTGATGACC
>NZ_WMLB01000030.1 GCF_009709675.1 Agromyces bracchium
CAAAATCATTCTATTAGATCTAATAAGTACCTTGTGGCAAACTTGAGAAATTATATGGCTCGAATCTTTAGTATTCTCTTCTTTATTACCTGTGTCTACTATTTAGGCAGAATGCCGTCACCTATTTTTACTAAGAAACTGAAAGAAACCCCAGAAACGAAGGAGACTAAACAGGAAGAAGAGGGATTCACCGAAGAAGATCCTTCTCCTTCCCTTTTTTCGGAAGAAAAGGAGGATCCGGACAAAATCAAAATCGATGAAACGGAAAAGATCCTCTTGGACTTAAAAGAAGCATGCTATAAAAATAGCCCAACTTCTTATTCTGGGAATCAAGATATTTCGAAGTTAGAAAGACTTAAAGAAGAAAATAAAAACCTCTTCTGGTTTGAAAAACCCCTTCTTTTTCTTCTTTTCGACTATAAACGTTGGAATCGTCCAACGCGATATATAAAAAACAATCCATGATCCTTTATTAAATGGATCCTATCGTGGTATAATAAAAAAAATGTTTTCACCTGAAACTACACTAAATATTAATGAACTTTTTATAAATAAAATTCATAATATTCTAATTAATGATTATAATTACCAAGAATTTGAACATAAAAAAGATACATTTAGCCCAATATTACTAGAACAAAAAATTCGACATCACATACCTTTAATCCCTAAATTTCCTGATTTTTTGGGATTTAATTACTTTTTTGGGGAATTAAGTAAAAATAAGAAAAAAAATTATTTACTTTCCGAAGAAGGCCAAATTGGTTCAGAAGATCCAGACATTTTTTTCAAATTTTTAATTGATACAATCCTAACGGATTCCTTTACTGAAACAATTCCAACGGAATCGCTTGGAATAAAAGAAATAAGTAAAAAAGTTCCTCGTTGGTCATACAAATTAATCAACGATTTAGAACAAAATATAAGACAATATGAAAAAGGCATATCGACGGAGCATCAAATTCGCACAAGGAAAGGGAACCGTGTAGTGATTTATACAGATAAGCAAGAGAATATCGATAATCCGGCCCCTAATACCGCGGATACATCGGAGCAACCAGGCGAAATAGCTTTGATACGTTATTCAGAACAATCTGATTTTCGTCGAGATATAATTAAGGGTTCCATGCGTGTTCAAAGACGTAAAATAGTTATTTGGGAATTTTTTCAAGCAAATATACATTCCCCACTTTTTTTAGACAGAATAGAAAACTCTTCTTTTTTTTATTTTACTGTTTCCAGATTAATTAAACGAATTTTAAAAATTTTTATGGGAAAAAATGCAAAATTTCATATTTCTGATTCTAAAAAAGAAGAATTAAAGGCGAAAGAGATACAAAAACAATCCAAAAGAAGGGAAGAAGAAAAAAAAGAAAAAGAACGAATAGAAATAGCCGAAACCTGGGATAGCATTCCATTTAATCAAATAATAAGGGGTTTCATGTTAGTAACTCAGTTATTATTCCAACCTGCTGAATGGTCTGAAGATTTCAACGAGTGGGATATCGAAATGCATGTTAAATGTACCTATAATGGTGTTGAATTATCCGAAACCGAATTTCCTAAAAACTGGTTAACAGAGGGTATTCAGATAAAGATATTTTTTCCTTTCCGTCTAAAACCTTGGCACAGATCTATAATACGACTTTCTCGTAAAGATATAATAAAAAAAAACAAACAAATTAAAACACGTAATTTTTGTTTTTTAACAGTTTTGGGAATGGAAACTGATCTTCCTTTTGGTCCTCCCCGAAAAGTCCCTTCTTTTTTTCAACCTATTTTTAAAGAACTCGCCAAAAAAATTCTATTTTTTCGAAACTTAGAAAATGA
>NZ_WMLB01000031.1 GCF_009709675.1 Agromyces bracchium
GTCGCGGCCGCCGCCGCCGTGATCGCCACGCCGAAACGGCGCGAACGCTTGCTGGTGAACATCGTTGTTTCCTTCCTTGGTGCCGGATACCGACTGTGTGTGATTCCAGGTGGAGCGATCAGGACGACGAGGCCGCCGCCAGCTCGCGCTCCTTCTTCTTCCCGATCGCCGAGATCCGCCGACGGCGGAGCCAGGCGAGGAGGCTTGCCGACACCACCGAGAGCACGAGCAGCACGCCCGTGATGACGTTGATGATGTCGCTCGTGACCCCGGCGAGGCGGAGTGCGCTGCCGAGCGTGCCGATGAGGAGCACGCCCGCGATGACCCCGTGCAGTGCGCCGCGGCCGCCGAAGATCGAGACGCCGCCGAGGAGCACCGCGGCGATCACCTGCAGCTCCATGCCCGTCGCGTTGTCGCCGCGGGCGTTGTTGTAGAGCAGCGTGAAGTACACGCCGGCGAAGCCCGAGACCGCGCCGCTCATGACGAAGAGCAGGAACTTCGTGCGGCCGACGTCGACGCCCGAGAAGGCCGCGGCCTCCTTGTTCAGGCCGATCGCGTAGAGCGAGCGACCGAACGGGGTGAAGTGCAGCAGGATCGCGAAGGCGATCGCGAGCACGACGAACGGGATCATGATGCCGGGGATCGGCGTGCCGGGGATGTTGTCGCGGGCGAGGTCGGACCAGAACTCGGGGAACTCCGTCACCGCGGTCGTGCCGAGGAGGCCCACCGCGATGCCGCGGAAGAGCGCGAGCGTGCCGATCGTGACGGCGAGCGAGGGCAGGCCGACGACGGTCACGAGGAAGCCGTTGATCACGCCCGCGACGGTGCCGACGAGGATCGCCGCGATGGCGGCGACCGGGAACGGCAGGCCCGCCTGGGTCAGGATGCCCGTCATCACGCTCGAGAGACCCACGATCGACGCCACCGAGAGGTCGATCTCCTCGGTGATGATGATGAGCGTCATCGGCAGCGCGATGAGCAGGATCGGCGCGATGTCGCGCAGCAGGT
Source organism: Agromyces bracchium (assembly GCF_009709675.1). Lineage (GTDB taxonomy): Bacteria > Actinomycetota > Actinomycetes > Actinomycetales > Microbacteriaceae > Agromyces > Agromyces bracchium. The sequence goes on from NZ_WMLB01000031.1 coordinate 1,009, forward strand.
AGGTGACCGTGAGCGGGCTGTCGAAGTTCGGCACGACCGCGAGCGAGACCGCGATCACGACGAGCAGCAGTCCGATCACGGCGGACTCGCGCGTGAGCAGCACGCGCCGCCAGAGCGGGTTGCTGTACGTCTTGTAGGTGCGGGTGGTCCGGGTGTCCGGCGCGGGCGCCGGTGCCGTGGCGGTCATCGGCCTTCCTCCCTGATCTCGAGCAGCTTGCGGGATTGTCGGAGCGCGAGCACCCGGTCGAGCACGATCGCGCCGATGATGAGCGCACCGACCACGGCGCGCTGCCAGAAGTCCTGGATGCCGAGGATCGGCAGCGCCCGGTTGATGGTGAGCAGCAGGTACGCGCCGATCGCGGCACCCCACAGCGTGCCGACGCCGCCGGAGATCGCGACGCCGCCGATGACGGCCGCGCCGATCGCCTGGAGCTCCCAGCCGGTGCCGGCCTGCGAGCTGACCGTGCCGTACCGGGCGGCGTAGAGCACGCCCGCGAGGCCCGAGAGCGCCCCGCTCAGCAGGAACGCGGTGAGGATGCGGCGCGTCACGCGGAGGCCGTAGAGGTGCGCGGCATCCGGGTCTGAACCGATCGCGTAGAACTCGCGGCCGCTGCGGAGGTTCCGGAGCACCCACGCGGCGATCACGAGGACCACGACCGCGATGATCGTGAGGATCGGGATGTAGAGGATCTGGCCCGTGCCGAGCCCGCGGAACGCGGCGGGCAGGTCGGAGGCGTTGATCCGGTCGCTGCCCGTCCACGCGACGTTGATGCCGCGGTAGACGTAGAGCGTGCCGAGCGTGATGACGAGTGCGGGCACCTTCGCGAACGCGACGAGCGCGCCGTTGATGAGGCCGAGCGCGGCGCCGAGGGCGATGCCGGCGATGAACACGACGATGATCGGGATGCCGGGCACGTCGATGAACAGGCGGCCCGTGAGGTAGGCGGTCAGGCCCAGCACCGAGCCGACCGAGAGGTCGACGTTGCGCGTGATGATCACGACCGCCTGGCCCACCGCGACGAGCAGCAGCAGCGACGGCGTCAGCAGCAGGTCGCGGAACCCGTCGCTCGAGAACAGGAAGTTCGGGTTCACGATCGTCGCGACGACGATGACGAGGAGCAGTGCGATGACGATGCCGGTCTCGCGCGCCTTGAACAGGTGCGAGACGGCGCGCGAGGCCGCGGAGGTTCCGGGCTTGGCGGGCGGGGCTGCGGTGGCGGTCACTTCGCCTCCTCCTTGTCAGCGGTGGCGGCGAACATGACGGTCTCGGGCGTCGCCTCGGAGCGGGGGAACTCGCCGGTCAGCCAGCCCTCGCGCATGACGAGGACGCGGTCGGCCATGCCGAGCACCTCGGGAAGCTCGGAGCTGATCATGAGGATCGCCATGCCCTGCTGGGCGAGCTCGGAGAGCAGGCGGTGCACCTCGGACTTCGTGCCGACGTCGATGCCGCGCGTCGGCTCGTCGACGATGAGCACCTTGGGCTCGGTCGCGAGCCACTTGCCGAGCACGACCTTCTGCTGGTTGCCGCCCGACAGGGTGCCGGTCTCGGCGTCGAGCGATGCGGTCTTCACCTCGAGCCGGCTCGCCCAGACGGCGGCCGCGGCGTTCTCGGTGCGGTTCGTGATGAGGCCGGCGGTCGCGAGCGAGTCGCGGATGGCGAGGGTCACGTTGCGCGACACGCTCTCGTCGAGCACCAGGCCCTGCTTGCGGCGGTCCTCGGGCACGAGCGCGAGGCCGCGCGCCATCGCGACGCGGGGGTTGCCCTTCGGCAGCGCGGTGCCGGCGAGCGTGACGCGCCCCGACTCGTAGGGGTCGACGCCGAAGATCGCGCGCGCGACCTCGCTGCGGCCGGCGCCGACCAGACCCGCGAGCCCGACGATCTCGCCCGCCCGCACCGAGAAGCTGACGTCGTGGAACACGCCCGTGCGCGTGAGGCCCTCGACGACCAGCACCTCGTCGCCGATCTCGGCCGGGAGCTTCGGGAAGAGCTCGGCGACATCCCGCCCCACCATCTGGCGGACCAGTTCGTCGACGCTCGTCTCGCTGATCGCCTCCGTGGCGATGTAGCTGCCGTCGCGCATGACCGTGACGGTGTCGCAGAGCGCGAAGACCTCGTCGAACCGGTGCGAGATGAACATGAGCGCGCGACCCTCGTCGCGCAGGCTCCGGGCGACGGCGAAGAGGCGCTCGACCTCGACGCCCGAGAGGGCGGCGGTCGGCTCGTCCATGATCAGCACGCGCGCGTCGAGCGAGATGGCCTTGGCGATCTCGATGATCTGCTGGTCGGCGATCGAGAGGCCCTCGGTGATGCGGTCGGGGTCGATCGAGACGCCGAGCCGCGCGAAGATCTCCTGCGCCTCGGCGCGCATGGCCTTGCGGTCGATGCGGCCGAACCGGTTGGTGGGCTGGCGGCCCATGAAGATGTTCTCGGTCACCGACAGGTCGGGGAAGAGCGTCGGCTCCTGGTAGATGACGGCGATGCCGGCCGCCTTCGACTGCGCGGTCGAGTGGAAGTCGACCTCCTCGCCGCGGAGCTTGATGGTGCCCGCGTCGCGGCGGTAGAGGCCGGCGATGATCTTGACGAGCGTCGACTTGCCCGCGCCGTTCTCGCCGATCAGCGCGTGGATCGATCCCTGCTCCAGGGTGACGGTGCCGGATCGGAGGGCGACGACGGCGCCGAACGACTTCACGACCTTCGAGAGCTCGAGCGCCGGGGGTGCGGGCGTCGTGGGGGGCTGGGCCACGGTCACGTCCTCCTCCTTGAGGTGAAAACTTTATGAATCGATTCAGGCTCGATTCAGGCATACTCTATGGAGGACATCGGCGAGGGTCAAGTCCGACCCGGACGGATGACCCCGAAGATCGATTGCGAAGGAGCAGGATGGCCGCGGTCAGCATTCGCGACGTCGCCCAGCACGCGGGCGTCTCGGTGGGCACGGTCTCCAACGTCCTCAACCGCCCCGGCGAGGTATCGGCCGAATCGGTCCGCCGCGTGCAGGAGGCCATCGAGGTGCTCGGCTACGTGCGCAACGACGCCGCCCGCAAGCTCCGCGCCGGCGTGAGCACGACCGTCGGCTTCGTCGTGCTCGACGGGCAGAACCCGTTCTTCGGCGACGTCGTGCGCGGCGCGGAGGACGAGGGCTCGAAGTCGGGCATCGCGATCCTCTACGGCAACACCGACGAGGACCCGAAGCGCGAGCGCATGTACCTCGACCTCTTCGAGGAGCAGCAGGTGCGCGGCGTGCTCATCTCGCCCTACGGCGACATCAACCCCCGCCTCGAGCGGCTGCGCTCGCGCGGGATCGCGGCCGTGCTCGTCGACCGGTTCAGCGGCGACGGCCGTTTCAGCTCGGTCTCGGTCGACAGCGTCGCGGGCGGGCGGATGGCCGTGGAGCACCTGATCGCGACCGGACGCCGCCGCATCGCCTTCGTGGGCGGTCCGTTCGAGATGCGCCAGGTCACCGACCGCCTTGCGGGGGCCCGCGCCGCCGCCGAGAACGCTGGGGAGCACATCGACCTCGAGGTCGTCGCGACCGATGCGCTGACCGTCGCCGACGGCGCCGCGGCCGGTGCGCGCATCATCGCACGCCCGCGCTCGCAGTGGCCCGACGCGATCTTCGCCGCGAACGACCTGCTCGCCCTCGGGCTCCTGCAATCGCTCATCGTCGACGGCCGGGTGCTCGTGCCCGACGACATCGCCCTCATCGGCTTCGACGACATCTCGTTCGCCGCTGCCGCCGCCGTGCCCCTGTCGTCGATGCGCCAGCCGAGCCGCATGATCGGCCGCACGGCCCTCCGGATCCTCCTCGAGGAGACGGCCGACCCCGAGCTGATCCCCCGGCAGACGGTGTTCCAGCCCGAGCTCGTGGTGCGCGCGAGCACGACCCCGCGACGCTGAGCGCCCGCTCGCGCGTGCGCCGGTCGCCCCCATCCAAGTGCGGTTTCTGTGGTGGAGGGCGGTTTCGGAGCGTACTCCACCGCAGAAATCGCACTTGGAGGGCACCGGTCGCGGCGGCGCGACGGGGCGCCGGTGACCGGCGGGGCGTCGGTGGGGCGGCGTAGCGTTCGGCGCATGGTGACGGATGCCGCGGCCTGCACGGCCGTCGACGAGTTCGGGCCGTGCGGCGCGCACGCCGAGCCCGGCGCACCGCTCGCGCTGTGCACCCCGCACCTGCTCGCGGCGCACGACTGGGTCGCGCGCGAGCACGGCGTGACCGACGTCCTGCCGGGCGCGTGCCTGCTGTGCGGCTCGCGGGTCGGCGTGCGATATCCGTCCGGCTGGGTGTGCGCGGTCTGCGAGTGGCGGGTGGGCGAGGTTCCGGATGGCGAGCTCGCGCCGCCGCGCGTCGACGTCGTGTACTACGTGCGCTGGCGCGAGCGCGTCAAGATCGGCACCTCGTCGAACCCGCGTCAGCGCCTCGCGGCGATCCCGCACGACGAGGTGCTCGCGTTCGAGCGCGGCGGTCGAGCCCTCGAGCAGCGCCGCCACGCCGGGTTCGCGGCATCGCGCTGGCCCGGGGGCGAGTGGTTCCGCTTCGACAAACCGATCGTGCGGCACGTCGCCGAGCTCGCCGCCGACGGCGAGGACCCGTGGAGCCGCTACGACCGGTGGCGCAGCGAGGAGCTCGCCCGCCGCATGTGAGCGCGCCCGAACTCTTCAGTTCCCGTGCATGAGAATCCGGCTCAGCCCCCGCTGCGCGGCGACATCCGCCGGATCTTCATGCAGGGCTGGTTCGCGCTCAATGGCTGCGCGCGGAACCCGCGTGCGCACGCATGAGCATCCGGCCCAGACCCCGCCGTGCGGGGCCAGGCACCGGATTCTTATTCGTGGATGATCAGGAGCGCTCGGACTTGCCGTGCCTCGGCTTGCGCGGCTTGCGGTCGCCCGAGTCGCCGCCCTGCTCGCGGTCGCCATAGCCGCGATCCCGGTCGGCATACCCGCGGTCGCGGTCGTACCCGCGCCCGCCGCCGCCCTGCCCGCCGCCGCCCTGGCCGCGGTCGCGGTCGTACCCGCGGTCGCGGTCGTACCCGCGATCCCGGTCGCCGTCGCGCCGGTCGCGGTCGTACCCACGGCCGCCCCCGCCCTGCCCGCGGTCGCGGTCGTACCCGCGATCCCGGTCGTACCCACGGCCACGGTCGTAGCGCCCGCCGCCGCCACTGCCGCGGCGGTCGTCGTACTGGCGGCGCGGCCGCCCGCCGGTGTCGAGGCGGAGGTCGATCAGGCGCCCGGAGATGCGCGTGTCGGCAAGCCGCTCGAAGACGTCGGCAGGCAGGTTCGCGGGAAGCTCCACGAGCGAGAAGTCGGCCTGGATGCGGATGGCGCCGAAGTCGTCGCGCGCGAGTCCGCCCTCGTTCGCGAGCGCACCGACGATCTGGCCGGGCATCACGCGGTGGCGTTTGCCGACGTCGAGCCGGTAGGTCGCCATGCCCTCACGCGGCTGGCGCGGTCCGCGGTCGCCGCGATCCCGGTCGCCGTCGCGGCCACTGCGGTCGTCGCGGTCGAACCGGTCGCGGCCGCGCTCGCGCGGTGCGGGCTCGGGCTCGGCCTCCATGAGCAGCGGCGAATCGCCCTGCGCGACGACGGCGAGGGCGGCGGCGACATCCGTCTCGGGCACGTCGTGGTGGCGCACGTAGTGGGCGATGATGTCGCGGAAGCCCTCGATGCGGGCGGACTGCTCGAGCGCGGCCGAGATGCGGTCGTCGAACCGCGAGAGCCGAGACTCGTTGATCTCGTCGACGCTCGGCAGCTGCATGGGCGTCATCTGCTGCTTGGTGGTGCGCTCGATGCGGCCGAGCAGGCCGCGCTCGCGCGGCGTGACGAAGCTGATCGCGTCGCCCGTGCGGCCCGCGCGACCCGTGCGGCCGATGCGGTGCACGTACGGCTCGGGGTCGGTGGGGATGTCGTAGTTCACCACGTGCGTGATGCGCTCGACGTCGAGGCCGCGGGCCGCGACATCCGTCGCCACCAGGATGTCGAGCTTGCCGCTCTTGAGCTGCTCGACGGTCCGCTCGCGCTGGGCCTGCGCGATGTCGCCGTTGATGGCCGCGGCCTCGTAGCCGCGTGCGCGGAGCTTCTCGGCGAGCTCCTCGGTCGCGTTCTTCGTGCGGACGAAGATGATCACGCCGCCGAAGTCCTCGACCTCGAGGATGCGCGTGAGCGCGTCGACCTTGCGGGCGTGCGCGACGACGAGCACGCGCTGCGTGATGTTCGCCGAGGTCTGCGTCTTGGCCTTGACCGTGATCTGCTCGGGGTCGTTCAGGTACTGCTCCGACATGCGGCGGATAGCGGCGGGCATGGTCGCGGAGAACAGGGCGACCTGCTTCTCGTCGGGGGTGTCGGCGAGGATCGTCTCGACGTCCTCCGCGAAGCCCATCTTGAGCATCTCGTCGGCCTCGTCGAGCACGAGGTACTTGAGGCCCGACAGGTCGAGCGTGCCCTTGTCGAGGTGGTCGATGACGCGGCCGGGCGTGCCGACGACGATGTGCACGCCGCGCCGGAGCGCGGAGAGCTGCACGCCGTAGCCCTGGCCGCCGTAGACGGGCAGGATGTGCAGGTCGGGCAGGTGCGCCGCGTACTTCTCGAACGCCTCGCACACCTGGAGGGCGAGCTCGCGGGTCGGGGCGAGCACGAGCGCCTGCGGACTGCGATCGGAGGTGTCGAGTCGGGCGAGGATCGGCAGCGCGAACGCGGCGGTCTTGCCGGTTCCGGTCTGCGCGAGGCCGACGACGTCGCGCCCCTCGAGCAGCGTCGGGATCGTCGCGGCCTGGATCGCGGAGGGCGTCTCGTAGCCGACGTCGTCGAGCGCCTTGAGCACCGCCCCCTCGAGTCCGAGATCGGCGAAGGTGGGCGTCGCGGGCTCCTCGGGAGCCTCGGCCTCGGTGGAGATGTCGTCGGAAGTCACATTTCAGGGTAGACCTCGGCCCTGTGCAACCGCCCTATGCGGTGACGGATGCCGCGCCGGCGCGCCGCACGCCTCCACGCTCCCGGCCCCCGAATCGCGCGAGTCCCGCGAAATGGCGACCGTCGCCGCCATTTCCCGGAAGTCGTCCACGCCCGGCCGCGCCGGCGCGCCGCACCTACCCCCAGGTCCGTGCGCTCCGCGCCGCCCAGTACGCCTCGGGCTGCTCGGCGAGCGCCGCCAGCGCCGCGAGCACCGCGGCATCCGTCGCCGGGGCCCGCGAGGCGAGGTTCGCGTCGAGCTGCTCGGGCGTCATCGCCCCGGAGAGCACGACGTCGGCCCACGGCTGGGCGCGCGCGGTGCCGATCGCGAGCGCGTCGAGGCCCTGCCCGTCGGCGGCGGCGAGCGCGGCGGCATCCGTCTCGTCGCCTGCCGGCGTCAACCGCCCGTTCGCGACCGCCTCCTTCACGACGACGAACCATCCGGCGTCGTGGGCGCGCGCGAGCGCGGGGCCGGCCGAGGGCTCGAGCAGGTTCCAGGTCGCCTGCACGGTGCCGAACGGCGAGTCGGGCAGGGTTCGGGCGGCGTCGAGCGCGTCGGCCTGGTGCGGTCCGCTCGTCGAGATGCCGACGGCGACGCCGGATGCCGCGAGCTCGCGCAGCCGGTCGAGGAGCGCCTCATCGGCGAGCGCGGGGCTCTCCGGGGTCAGCGAGTGCACGAGGTAGCGGTCGGGCGGCCCGCCGAGCGCGGCGAGCGTCTCGGGCCACTGCCGCTCGAGCATGGCGAGCGAGTGCTCCTTGCGCTCGTGCACGTCGGCGTCCATGCGCCAGTCGCCGACGTAGGCATAGCCCCACTTCGACTCGATCGCGAGGTCGGCGCGACGCTCGGGGTGCGCGGCGAGCCATGACCCGAGGAACTCCTCGGCCCGCCCGTACGACCGGGCGGCGTCGATGAAGCGGATGCCGCGTTCCCACGCCGCGTCGAGCATCGCGTGCGCCCGGCTCCGCATCGCGTCGACGCTGCGGTCGTCGCCGAGCGACGCGTCGCGGCCGGCGGTGATGTACGCGGGGCGGCCGAGGGCGGCGAGGCCCAGGCCGAGCGGGGCGAGCCGGGGTGTCCCGGATTTCGGCGATGCCTGCACGCTGCGTGAGCCTACGCGCCACCGCCGACGCGCGCATCGGCGGAGTACGCTCGTCGAGGGTCGGACGAGACGGAAGCGGAGGCCGCGCGTGAGCCGAGGGAGCGAGCAGCGTCAGGTGACCCTCGACCGGCTGACGCGCGCGGCGCGCGTCGCGCTCGGGTCGGGGCGGACGCTGGACGACCGGCTGATCGCCGACATCTGCGAGCAGAACGGCGTGGACCCCAAGGCGTTCCGCCGGTTCTTCGCCACCGACGACGAGCTGCTCGACGCCGTGAACGAGCAGCTCGTGCACGATTGCGTGAGCCGGCTGCGGTCGGCGGTCGACGCGTTCGACGCGATCCACCTCGTCGAGTCGGAGGACGAGGGCGAGGTCGGCGAGGCCGCCGACACGACCACTCCCCTCGAGATCGCGGCACGCATGCTCGCCGACTCGTGGCCGCTGGATCGCGGCGGACTGATCATCCGCGCCCAGCGCCGGCTGCGCGCGCTGACCTCGCAGGCCGGCGGCGGCGACGCCGCGGCGGCGGCCGAGCGGTCGTTCGTCGAACGCCTGGTGCCCGTGTTCGAGGACCTCATGGCCAAGCTCGACCGGCGCTTCACGTGGTCGCCGACGCTCGCCGTGCGCGTCGTCGTCGACACGTACGAGCGGTCCTTCGAGAGCTGGTTGCTCATGGGCAACCGCGAGGAGGACTTCGACGCGTCCCCCTACGCGACGCGCACGCTGCCCGTGCTGCTCAGGGGAACGAGCGAACCGCTGCCGACGGCCTGAGCGCGACGCGCGCGGGCGCGAGCGTACGCGACGAGCGAAACGCCTGCTGCGGGGTGGCGGTCCTCCGCCCGATCTGGAATCGTGGCCGACTCGCGATCAGAGGAGGACGACATGCTCACACTGACCGACACCGCGGCGACCGTCGTGAAGGAGATCGTCGCCGGCAACGGCGCCCCCGAGGGATCGGGATTGCGCATCGAGGCCGAGGACCAGGACGCCACCCAGTTCGGCGTCTCGATCACGCCCGCCCCGGAATCGGGCGACGCCGTGGTCGAGCAGTCGGGCGCCCGCGTCTACCTCGGCGAGCGCGCGACCATCGCGCTCGACGACAAGACGCTCGACGCCAGCGTCGCCGAGGACGGACGGGTGTCCTTCGACATCCTGCCGCAGGCGCTCTGACGGCTCCCTCGCGCCGCGTGCGGCGCGAGGGGCGACGGGTCGGCCCGCCGGCTCCGCGTCGCTAGGACGGCGTGCGCGTCCGCGACCCCTCCGATCGGAGGAGCGCGACGGCCACGATGGTGCCCACGACGCCGAGCACCGCGTCGACGCGGAACGCGTTCCGGATGCCGACCGTGAAGGCGGACGCGGCGAGCACGATCGCGGTGTTCACGCCCAGGCCGAGCGAGCCGCCCGCGACGTTGCCCATGTAGACGATGCCGCCGGCGAGGCTCGAGTCCTCCGGCCGCACGGCCGTGACGGCCGCCGTCGTCACCGCCGAGAAGTAGAGCCCTACGCCGATGCCGCACAGCACGAGCCCCGGGACGAGCGGCAGGTATCCCGTCCCGATGACGAGGGCGATCACGAGCACGCCGGCCGTGAGGCAGGCCGCGCCGATCCCGACGACGAGCCGGCTCCCGATGCGGTGGTACAGCGGCCCGGCCGCGAATGAGACCGTCGCGAAGGTGAGCATCATGGGCAGGAGGCCCGCGCCCGCGGCGAAGGCGCTCCATCCGAGTTCCTTCTCGAGGTACTGCGGCACGTAGACGAGCACGCCGAAGAACACCGACCCGAGGAGCAGGATCGAGATCAGTGCGCCGCTGAACTGGCGGCTGGCCACCACGCGGCGCGGCACGAGCGCATCGTCGCCCTGCCGGCGCTGGATGAGCACGAAGACGGGCAGCAGCAGTACGCCGAGCGCGATCATCCCGAGCACCCACGGCGACGCGAAGGTGTTCGCGCTGCCGACGTCGAGGGCGACGAGCACGAGCACCACCGCGGCCGACAGGCTCGCGATGCCCGCGTAGTCGACGCGGATGCCGCTCCCGCGCTTGGACTCGGGCACGTTCCGGAGCACGACCAGTACCGCGAGCAGCGCCACGGGAACGTTGACGAAGAAGATCCACCGCCAGCCGAGGGTGTCGGTGAGGATGCCGCCGAGCAGGGGCCCGATCGAGTTGCCGAGCCCCGCGACGCCGATGATCAGGCCGCCCGCGAGCCCGCTGCGCGACTTCGGGATGATGTCGTAGACCATGCCGAGCACCGACGGCCACATCATCGCGCCGCCGATGCCCATGAGCGCGCGGGCGGCGATGAGCAGGCCGATGTTCGGCGCGAACCCGCCGAGCAGTGAGAACGCGCCGAAGATCAGCGCGCCGATCACGAAGATGCGCCGCCGGCCGAAGAGGTCGGCGAGCCGGCCGCCCGTGACGATGAGCACGCCGAAGACGACGGTGTAGCCGTTGATGACCCATTGCGCCCGGTTGAGGGTCGTGTCGAGGTCGTGCTCGATGCTCGGCACCGCGACGGTCAGCGCCGTGAAGTCGTTCGCGACGACGAGGATGCCGAGCGACAGGGCGACGAGCGTGATGATCGCGCTCCGGTCGAGCCGGTCGGTCGTGCTCGGTTCGGCCATGATCCCTCCCGGGCGAGCCCGCTCAGTCGTCCTTCGCCGACGGATGGTGCACGCCGCGGTGGATCTCGACGACCCGGGCGCCTCCGGTCCAGGTCGGGTCGTCGAGGATCGACAGGTCGTCCATGAACCGCCGGATGAGGTGCGCGAGCGCGCGGGCGTGGCTGAAGTTGATCGCGTGCGCGGCGCCCTCGATCGTGACGGCGAGCACGTGGTTGTCGACCTGCCCCGCGACCTCCTGCACGCGCGCGGGTCCGGGCATCAGCGGGTCGCGGTCGCCGAGGACGACGAGCGTCGGCAGCTCGAGCTCGAGCAGGCGCTGGAGCGACGGGTACTGCGTGAGCGCCCGGAACAGCTTCAGAGTGCTCGGCACCCCGAACCGCGCGTAGTCGGGCACGGCGACGCGTGCCATCCGGGGCGGCTCGCGAGTGCCGTCCTGGGCGAGCTGCCGGATCGCCCGCGACAACGGCCGGTTGAACACACCGCCGGCGGGCGAGACGAGCACGGCTCGCTCGATGCGGTCCGGGAACCGGTCGGCGAACTCGAGGATCACCGGGCATCCCATCGAGTTCCCGACGAGCGTCGCCTTCTCGACGCCGCGATCGTCGAGGAAGCGGGCGGCCGCGGCCGCGAGGTCGGGGATGTCGAGACCCTGCGGGTGCCGGCCGCTGCGACCGAAGCCGGGCAGGTCGGGCACGAACGTGTGGAACTCGTCCGCGAGCAGTTCGGCGGTCGGCAGGAGGTACCGGCCCGACATGCCGAACCCGTGGACGTGCATCATCACGCGGGCGTCCTTCGGCGGGTTCGGCGACTCCCGGTAGAACACGTCGACGCCGTCGACGACCGTCCAGCGGTCGATCAGTCGCGAGGCCGCGCGTCTCGGAGTCCGCCGTTCGCGCCACCGATCGGCGGCCGCCGCGCTCGTCTTGGCCATCGACGCACCCCCTCGTCGGGCCCATCAGACCACGAACGCCCGCTCGGCCGGCGGGACCTCCGACCCGCGGCGCGGATCGGGGGCGTCGTCAGTTCGCCCGCGCGGGCGCCTCCTGCTCGGCGGGTCGGTGCTCGATGTCGTCGACGTGCGCGCGCGGCATCGCGACCGCGCCGGCGATCGTGGCGACGGCGGCGATCACGACCCCGATGAACACGGCAGCGGATGCCGCCTGGATCGCCGCACCCGAATGCGCCCCGAGCCCCGACTCGCCGATCACGCCGTTGGCGACGGCGCCGAAGATCGCGACGCCGACGGCGCTGCCCATCGAGCGGAGGAACATGTTCGCGCCGGTCACGACGCCGCGTTCCGACCACGGCACCGACGACTGCGCGGCGATGAGGGTGGGCGAGGCGACGAGACCGAGACCCAGGCCGACGACGAAGCACGCGAGCGCGGTCGTCACCGGGTTCGGCACGAGCGTCGCCGCGACGAGGCCCACCGTGCCGATCACGGCGATGCCGAGGCCGAGGAACGCGGTGTTCCGGAACCCGATCCGCAGGTACAGCCGGCCCGACTGCGACGCCGAGATCGGCCACCCGAGCGTGAGCGCGGCGACCGCGAGCCCCGAGACGAGCGGGGTCGCGCCCGCCGACACCTCGAGGAAGGTCGGCACGTACGAGGTCAGCCCGATGAGCACGGCGCCGACGCCGAGCGAGATGAGCGAGGTGGTCACGATCAGCCGTCTCGAGAACAGCCACAGCGGCAGCACGGGTTCGGCCGCACGTCGCTCGATGAGCACGAACGCCACGATGAGGAGGGCAGCCAGGGCGAACGCCCCGATGCTCTGCCACGAGGTCCATGCCCAGGCTTGGCCGCCCTCGAGCACCGCGAGGATGAGCAGCGTCAGCCCGACGGTGAGCACGCTCGCCCCGGCGAGGTCGATGCGGTGCTTCTTGCGCTCGACCGTCTCGTGGTAGCTGCGGATCAGCATCCACGCGGCGATGAGGCTCAGCGGGATGTTGACGAAGAAGATCCACCGCCACGAGAGGAACTCCGCGAACAGACCGCCGAGCGTCGGTCCGATGACGGATGACGCGGCCCACACGCTCGCGATGTACCCCTGCACGCGCGCGCGTTCCCGCACGGAGTAGATGTCGCCCGTGATGGTGATCGAGACCGGCAGCACGGCGCCCGCGCCGAGGCCCTGGATCGCGCGGAAGACGATGAGCGAGGTCATGTCCCACGCGAAGCCGGCGAGGATCGACCCGACGAGGAACGCGCCGATGCCGACGAGCATGATCGGCTTGCGGCCGATCGTGTCGGCGAGCTTGGAGTAGACGGGCACCGACACCGCCTGCGCGAGCAGGTAGATCGAGAACAGCCACGGGAACTGCGCGAAGCCGCCGATGTCGGCCACGATCGACGGCACCGCCGTCGCGAGGATCGTCGCCTCGATCGCGACGAGCCCGGTGCACAGCATGAGCGCGGCCAGCACCGGCCCGCGCTCTGAACGCAATCCCACGGCGGTCTGCTCGGTCACGCGCTCTCCTCACCGGGTCGGTCGAGGTGCGACACGGCCCACTCAGAGCCAACGCGATCGAGCGCCGTGCATTCCCGCGGACGGCGGCGGCGTCAGTCCCGCATGCGGACGAGGATGCCGCCGGCGTAGCCGATCGCGGCGCCGATCCAGATCAGGGGCAGCCCGATGTCGAGGGCCGACAGCGCCATCCCCGGCGTGACAGCGAGGAAGACGAGGTAACCGGCCGCGAGGAGCACGACGAGCACAGCCATCTTGCGGGTCAGGCCGCCCTCCTTGCCTGCGACGCCGAGCAGCATCATCACCCCGAGCGCCACGAGCAGGATCCGCAGGGGGCCTTCGACGAAAGCCGCCTGGAGACCGCTCGCCTGCGATATCGCGAAGGCGATCTCGAGCGGGTTCACGGAGGGCACGGAGATCGAGACGAACCACGGCAGCAGCAGCGCCCCGACGATGACGAGGAGCGACCCGAGGACGATCAGCCATCTCCCGACGGCCGGACGGTGGTTCGGCCTCGTCTGCGCGATCTCCACGCTCGCGTCGAGATCCTGGCTCCCGTCGGAGGCGGTGACGTGGAGTCGGCGTGTGCCCTGCTGGCCGGCGGGAGGCCGCGGGCTCGAGAACGAGACCCTCGAGTACCCGATCGCGCCGGGCGCGACCACCACGACGGCCGGGGCGAAGGTCGCACGCACCGCGCCGTCGTCGGATCGACCGGAGATCGCCACGTTGAGCGGGCGGACCCCGCGCCGGTTGTCGACCTCGACCGTGAACCGGCCCTGCCGGTGGTGACCGAGGTCGAGGCGCTCCGGGTTCGCCCGCAGCTCGGCGGTCGCGATCGCCGCCGCCGAACTCGACAGCTCGAGTTGCGCCTGCCCCGAGACATCCGTCGTGCCGTCGCTCGCGACCACGGTGAAGGGGTGCGTCGCCTGCGAACCCGGAGGCGGCGGGTCGGCCCGGACCAGGCCCCTCGCCTGCGTGATCTTCCCCGGGGCCGCGACGAATTGCGCCGGGACGAACGCGAACGAGAGCCGCTGCTCGGGGTCGACTCCCGTGAGGCTGACCATGACGCCCGAGTGCCCGCCGCGGTTGTCGATGAGCACGTCGAACTCGGCGTCGTGCGCGTCCTCGAGGCGGATGGCGCTCGGCTTGACCTGCACCGTGATCGGCTCGTCGACCGGGGCCGCCGTGGTGCTCTGGACGAGCGTGATCGTCGCCGCGATCGGACCCTCGTCGTCGGTCGCCGCCACGGCGAGCTGCCGGTTCCGCTGCTGCCCCGGCGGCGGCTGCGGGGCGGTGAAGTCCACGTGCACCTCGGCGGTGGACCCCGGCTGGACCTCGACGGTCGACGCGGAGAACCGGAAGTCGACCACGTCCTCGGGGTCGTTGCCCGCGAGCGCGAGCGTCTGCGGGTGATTCGCGGACCGGTTGTCGAAGTGGAGCGTGAACGCGCCCTCGCCGACGTCGTCGAGCCGGATCATCGCCGGGTTCGCGGTGACGCCGACCCGCGGGCCGTACGGCGGCACGTGGACGACGATCCCGACGATCGCGTACCGGCCGGCATCCTCCTGCGAGCTGATCCGCAGCGACAGCTCGATGCGCTGGGCGACGACCATCGGCCCGGGTCGCATCACGAGTGACAGCTCGACGTCGTCGGAGGCGCCCGGCATGAGGTGGACCTCGGGGCTCACAAGGTCGATCCAGTCCGGCTGGTCGATGATCCGGACGTCGTAGCCGTCGACGACCTTCGTCGGGTTCTCGATCGCGAGTTCGACCCTGGCGGCTTCGTCTCGCGTGACCGTGACCTCGGGCGTCGCGACCGTCACCACCGGCGAGCCGGGCGCGGGCGCCGCGGCATCCGTCGTGCCTTCGTTCCCGGTCGGGCCGGCCCCGCCGCCGTCGCCCGACGGTCCCGGCTGCTCGCCTCCCCCATCGGGAGGCGGCTCGGGCCCGGGCTCCGGCTCGGGCGTCGTGCCACCGCCGCCTCCGGACGGCGGCGACGGCGTCGCGCCGCCCGACCCGCTTCCGCCGGACGCGGCCGCCTCCTTGTCCCAGCCCAGGTAGGAGTTGCAGTTCGTGCACCATCGCGCGTCGGGCGCGTTCATCGCACCGCAGTTCCAGCAGCTGCGATCGGCCATCCGGTCCCCCCGCTCACGGCACCGCGACGCCGCATCGCAGACGATGCCGTGACACCGATGTTAGGGAACCACGAGCACGCTCGGCCAGTCCCATGCCCCAACAGGCAGGCATCGATGCCCGGCCTCCCCGACTGCCGGGAGGCACAAGGTCGGCATCGGTTCGGCCGACACGCTTCGTGGATGGCGACAGATTCGGCCCGCACGCGCATACCCGCGCCTACAGTCCGAAGATGACTGATTTCCGTCCGCCCGTCGCCGACCTGGCCTACACGCTCGCGCACGTCGTGGGCTACGACCGGGTCGCCGAGCTTCCGGGCTTCGAACATGCCGACCTCGACATGGTCACCGAGATCCTGGAGGAGGTCGGCGGCTTCATGGCCGAGGTCGTCGCCCCCACCAACCGCGCCGGCGACCTCGAGGGCGCCCGCCTGAACGCCGACGGCACGGTGACCACGCCGACCGGGTTCCGGGAGGCGTACGCCGCCTACGTCGAGGCCGGCTGGGGATCGGTTCCCCTGCCCGAGGCCTTCGGCGGCGGCGACTTCCCGCGCACGGTCGGGCTCGCCATCCAGGAACTGACGATGGAGGCCAACATGGCCTTCTCGCTCGCGCCCCTCCTCACGCAGGGCGCGATCGAGGCCCTCCTGCACTACGGCAGCGATGAGCAGAAGCAGGCCTGGCTGCCCAAGATGGTCACCGGCGAGTGGGCCGGCACGATGAACCTCACCGAGCCGCACGCCGGCTCCGACGTGGGCGCCCTGACGACGAAGGCGGTCAAGCGCCCCGACGGCACGTACGGCATCACCGGGCAGAAGATCTTCATCACCTTCGGCGACCACGACCTGAGCGACCAGATCGTGCACCTGGTGCTCGCCCGCACTCCCGACGCGCCCGCCGGCACCAAGGGCATCTCGTGCTTCATCGTGCCGAAGTTCCTCGTGAACGACGACGGCTCGCTCGGCGAGCGCAACGGCGTGCACACGGTCGGCGTCGAACACAAGATGGGCATCCACGGCTCCCCCACCTGCGTGCTGTCGTACGAGGATGCCACCGGGTACCTCATCGGCGAGGAGAACCTCGGCATGCGCATCATGTTCGTGATGATGAACAGCGCCCGCCTCTCGGTGGGCACGCAGGGCCTCGCCGTGGCCGAGCGCGCGTACCAGCAGTCGCTCGACTACGCGACGGGCCGCATCCAGGGCCGCGCGCTCGGCGCCACGCAGGACTCGCCGATCATCGACTTCCCCGACGTGCGCCGCATGCTCATGACGCAGAAGTCGTACATCGCCGCGCTCCGCCGCATGATGCTCCTGAACGCCGTGTACGTCGACATCTCGACCCACCACCCGGATGCCGCGACCCGCGCCCGCGCGGACGAGATCGTCGGCCTCCTCACCCCCATCTGCAAGTCGTTCGGCACCGACCTCGGCAACGAGCTCACGTCGCTCGCGCTGCAGATCCACGGCGGCATGGGCTTCATCGAGGAGACGGGCGCCGCGCAGCACTACCGTGACGTGCGCATCGCCGCGATCTACGAGGGCACCAACGGCATCCAGGCCGCCGACCTCGTGGGGCGCAAGCTCGGCGTCCGGGGCGGGGCGTCGTCCCTCGAGTTCATCGCGACCATGCGCGAGCTCGACGGCGAGTTGGCGACGGCGGGCGAGGAGTTCGCGTCCATCCGGGCCCAGCTGAACACGAGTCTCGACGTGCTCGAGCAGACCACGGCGTGGATGCTCAACACCGGCGCCTCCGACCCCAACTCGGTGCTCGCGGGCTCCAGCCCGTACCTGCGCATCTGGGGGCTGGTCGTGGGCGGATGGCTGCTCGCGAAGTCCGCGCTCGCCGCTCGCGAGCTCGACGGCGACGCCATCGCCGCGGCGCAGTTGCCGCTTGCGCGGTTCTACGCCGAGCAGCTGCTCCCGGCGGTCTCCGGCCTCGTCGGCGCCGCGACGGCCGGGTCGCGCGACCTGTTCGCGCTCGACGCCGACGCACTCGGCGACGTGGCGCGGCGCACGGCGCGCGTCTGACGCCTCACCGATACCGCGGGGGTCGTGCCGATCGGCACGGCCACCGCGGTCGTACGACGAGACGCGCTTGACCGCGCGTTGCGGTCAGCATCGCCGTCGCGCGCGCCGCGTCGACCTCAACAGACCCTGAGGTGACGCGAGGTCCGGAAACGAGAGAACCCCCGGATGACCGGGGGTTCTGCGGTAGCGAGGGCGGGACTCGAACCCGCGACACCACGGATGGGACGGGGTGGGCTTCGTGTCTTTCCTCGCGATCCGGAGATCTCGAATGGTCTCGGACTGGCCCGGGATTCCTTGAGAGAACGGATGCTGCCGAGCCGACTCTACTCGGGAGAGCTGGGAACGCCTCGGGTGGGCTCGGATGCATACTCGTTGAATAAGCGTGCGCGCATCAAGTCCCTCGAAGTCACTCGAGACCGCCGGGCGGTGGGATCCTCACAGCGGCGACACGGGATCGCAGACTGTCACCGATCTGTGCAGCAGACCTCCGCCCTCACTCGAGATCGTGCCACCTGCCGCTCGGCTGTTGCTGCCCGAGACTGCTTCGACTCGCAGGGAGCACACCCGCGAAGAGGAAGATCGCCATCCCGATGGCAGAGAAGAACACCGCACCGCCAACTCCGATGACGAGAACCGCCATGAACATGTCGGGCCCATTCGTGGTGGATGAGAACGGGTAGAGCAGGGCTAGGCAGAGCGTCGTTCCAACTAGCGGAGTCAACGCGGACCACCATCTCGAGGCCCGGCCGTGGTATTTTCCGCCCCACCACAGCCAGACCGAGAACGCGCAGACACCCAGCCCGAGTCCCAGCGCCACCGCGAGGTAGCCGCTCCCAAGCCAGGCAAGCAGGGCATAGAACACGACGACGAAAACGATGAACGGCATGGATGCCCTCCCACGGTGCTGTGTGCGCCACAGCATAGAGCCAAGTGCAATCTCAGCTGAAGGGCCCGCGCCCTTCATGGCCGGGGCCACGAACCGAAGAAGTCTGCGGGTTCGCCAAGCAAGTGGACCCGCTCCACATCGACGAGCCCGATCAGGCAATGACGTCCGGTCCTGTGGCGAGCGAGAGCAGCGTCCGTATTGGTGCGGCACAGCCGGACCGCACCAGCGGCCTGACCACTGCAAACCCCGACCATCAACCAAACTCGGGCCAGACCCCACCGTTCGGGAGAACTCCAGGTTCGACCGGGCTCTTGAGACGGCTGAGCTGAAGGCAATGACCATTCACGACCTCCAAACGGCCGCGAGTCTGGCAGTCTCGTCGGGTGCAAACGTCAAGGCGATGCAGCGGATGCTCGGACACGCCTCGGCGGCGAGGACGCTCGACACTTACTCGGAACTCTTCGACGACGACTTGGACGCCGTGGCAGTCCGCCTCGACGAGGCCGCAGCACTCGCGCTCGGCGCCCTCAACTGATCGGACGCCGAACGAGAAGTCGACGGGCGTAGATCACGTTCGCATGCCCGAATCACATCCGATCAGGTTCGTCTTACGAGTTCAGGGCGACGAGGTTCTTGCGCATCGCACTCCAATGTTGGGGCTCATAGAAGCAGATCTCATTGGCGAACGCCGCTCCGGCGACCGTTGAGTTCATGATCGTCCGTGCTTCGGGCACCATCCGTCGATTCAGCAGATCGAATGCGCTTGCCGTGTCGATGATGGGGTCTATGGTGTGCGAGTCCAGTGGTATGAGATTGTGACCGATCTCCTGGCCTACGACGGTGGCAAAGAAGTCACGACCACCTGGTGGGTCAGTTCTGATCTGGACCCCCAGAATCTGGCCCGTGCTGTTGACTCCATTCCCAGAGCCTTCCGACGAACCGGGCGCGTGGTCCTGACCGGGTTGCTGCTCGCGAACGTTCATTAGCATGTGCGCCCTGTCGCCACGTCCGAACGGAAGCCCGAGTCGGTTGAACAAGGTGAGAGCGAGTCTCGCATTGGCCCACTTCGGCGTCTGTGTCCAGCCGGGATTGTACGGGCGCGGGTCAATGTAGTACCGAAGTCCGGCAGTCACGTCGCTGTCCATAGGGGCCAAGCCAGCCCGCACCGGAAGGTTGCGCTGGAGATACTTGAGCGCCATCAGGACGGTGTCCCACCCCTCGTCGGTCATCGGCCAGGTGTTCACCTTGATCAGGAGTCGAAGGTCAGCAGTCGGGAGGAAATTGCGGCTTCCCAGCGAATTCGTACCTACAAGCTGCCCGTCACGGTAGAACCGAGCGATGAACTCGTACGTTCCCGCGTGCGACAACTGATCGCCATCGACATAGAAATTGACGTTGTCCTGCTCGGATCGGCTCGGAAGAAGGAACCGGCCCGACATCGTCGCCGGAACCCTGAAGCGGGCACCATTTGGCGCCTTGACTTCGAGGGATGCGAAGTCGAGCCGCGATACCAACAGATCGGGCCCACCGAAGTCAAGGCGTGCGACCTCGATCCCCGCAATACGGGCGGGCAGGGCGACCGGGGGCCTGGCCTGGACGAACACTCGGATGAGTGTGTCCTTGCCTGCAACGAGCTCGTATTCGACCAAGCCCTGTGTAGCTTCCCAGCCAAGGACCTGCGGATCCCGCAGCGGCGGATCGTCCGTGGCTGCGATCGCCTCAAGGTCGGCTCGCTTCTGAGCGATCTCCTGCTCAATGCGAAGAACCAAGCTTGCCAAGTCTTCGGCGTCGGACGCGGCTGCATGTTCAAGGTCAGACCGGACAGCGTCGACCCGCTTGCTCAACTCCCCGATATCCGTGGACAGCGCGGCCCGTAGGCGATCACCGGACGGGTTCTTCTCGGCGTTTTCTGCATACTCGTCCATGGCGCCCCCCGTTGCTTGCGGATTGCGTGACCACAGTGGACTGAGCCAGTGGGCACCTATCAACACGCCGTCCCCAGACATCAATGATGACATTTCCTCGCCTTTGCGGGAAGGTAAGCATTGGCTCGTCTCTGCCTTCAAGCAAGGGATTCTCACTTTGATGGGGGTCTGCTGCACGCGTGGGCGACATCTCAGTTTTCCCGCCCATACGGCCGACGCAGCTAACCACCCGGGGGGAACACTGCGATCCGTCGCGGAAGCAACCTACTCAGGGCGACGGATCGTCGTGACGTCCGTCGGATTGATCAGGTCCGGTGCGGTGAATCCATCGAGGTCGTACTCCGACAGGATGCCGTCCACGAGATCCCTCGCATCATCGAGCTGGCCGTCGGCGCCGGCCATGCCCAGGATGTCGACATACGTCTTCTCGGGCTGGCCCCAGTAGTTGAGTTCGTACAGTTCGTGCCGGGCTGCGAACTCGCTGCCGATGGCATCCCACAGGGCCTTCATGGTCTTCGAGCGGTCGAGGGCCGTCTTCCCGTTCGAGCCGCGCAGGTAGCGGTCGAGGTCGGCCCGGAACTCGGGCACCTGGAAGTCGACGGCGTTGGAGTTCAGGTAGATGAGGCCGGAGGCGATGATCGTCTCGACGATCTGCCGCATCCGGAAGTACATGCCGGGCGCGGTCGCCGCGTAGGTGAGTGCGTAGCGGCCGTCGGGGATCAGGATGCCGCCAGGGCCCACCTCGGCTCGCTCGATCATGCCGTCGCGCAGACCCGAGACGAGGTTGCGGAACGCGAGGATCTCGCCGAGCTGCGCCTGCACGCCGCGGAATCCGCCGGCGCCGGTGATCTCGAGCGCCTTCGACACGAGGCCCGAGATGAAGTCGAGCTTGACCTCGAGACGCGTGGACGCCTGGAACGCGGCGCGCTGCATCCAGCCGAGCGGGCCGTCGTTGAACTCCTGCACCTTCTGGGCGTCGTAGACGAGCACGTTCTCCCACGGGATGAGTGCACGGTCGAACACGAGGATCGCGTCGTTCTCATCGAAGCGACTGGACAGCGGGTAGTCGAACGGGCTCGCGGCCTTTGCCGCCGCCGCCTCGTACGAGTGGCGCGAGTAGAGCTTCACGCCCTTCGCGTTCATCGGCGCCATGAAGATGAGCGCGAACTCCTTCTTTCCGAGGAGGGCCCCGAAATGCGAGACGAAGGTGTACTGCGTGAGCGGCGCCCCCGTTGCGACAACCTTCGCGCCGCTCACGATCAGGCCATTGTCGGTCTCCTCCTCGACGTGCACGAACACGTCGCCGACCTCGTCGGCGGGCTTGGAGCGGTCGACTGGCGGGTGCACGATCGCGTGACCGACGTGCAAGACCTCCTCCTGCACCCGGCGGTACCAGTACGCGGCGTTCGGGGCGTACTCGCCGAAGAACGACGGGTCGGCGCCGAGCGTCATGAGCAGCGACGCCTTGTAGTCCGGAGTGCGGCCCATCCAACCCGCGACCTGCTTCTGCCAGCCGCGGATGGCACCGCGCGCGGCGCGAAGGTCCTCGGTCGTCCGGGGCACCTTGAAGAACGCGTGAGTGAAGCCACCGTTGCCGGTATCGGTCGGCAGGATCAGTTCCGAGTTCCGCGACGGGTCGGCGAGGGAACCGTAGAGGCGAGCAATGGAGCGAGCCGAATTGCGGTAGGCGGGATGGCTCGTGACGTCGTCGATCCTCTCGCCGTAGATGAAGACGTCGCGGCCGTCGTTCAGGCTGTCGAGGTACTCATCGGCGGTCTGCGGACGATCGGACGCGCCGGAGGCGATCGATGCCTCGACGACGCGGGTCTCGGTGGTGCTCATGGGGGGCCTCCTCGGGGCGAGTCTTCATCGTTATGTACGGCTGTACGTAACGGCGAAGCTAGTTCACACCGAGCTCGTGCGCAAGCGATGTGGACCGCACTCGTGACCCATGGCGGTCAATCTTGTGCAGGGGCCCAATCCGGGCCTTGACTCCTGTGCAGAATGACCTGCGGCGCGCCCTCGTGCTTGTAAGAACGCGCGTACACACGCCCGCGCAAGCAGCGACCGCGGGGCACACCGTCGCGGTGTCGAGCGTCGCCGAGGCGTGGCGAGGTCAGCGACGGCGGCCGTCGACGGGCGCGTCGGCGGCCGCGCCGAGCACCACGCGCAGGTGCGGCTCGACGTCGGAGGCGAAGAACATCACATCGAAGAGCGCCGACTGGAGGCAGATGCCATCGAACAGGAGCCCGAGCGTCTCGGCCGTGGCCGGGCCCGTGTACTCGCTCACCGTGTCGACGAAATCGTGGGACCACTGGCGACTCTGCTCCCGCAGGCGAGGATGGCGCAGCGCGGAGAGGAACAGGTCGTGTTCGAGAACGAGGAGCCGGTGCTGGCGGACCGTGAGCTCCTCGACGAGGTTGCAGATGCCGCCCAGGAGGCCGAGCCGCTCGACGCCGTCGCGGAGCGTGCGCTCGGTGAACTCGCGATTGCGTTCCCGCGAGAGCTCGACGACCGCCTCGAGGAGTTCGTCCTTGTCGGCGAAGTGATAGGTGGTGGAGCCGAGCGGAACGTCGGCGGCGTCCGCCACCGCGCGGAAGGTCAGCCCACTGATGCCACGCTCGGCGACGACCCGGAGGCCGGCCTCGACGATGCGGCGGCGGCGTTCCGGGTCGTAGCGCCGACCGGTGCCATGCGTGGTGCTCACGGCTCCACCCTAGGGATGACGCCGCGCTCCCGCCGGACACCTCGCGGGCGTTCGGCGGGAGCGGGGCCGTCGGTCAGCGCTCGGATGATCCGACCGCCGTCGTCGAGTCGGATGCGGGCGGCGCGTCGGACCCATCGCCGGTGTCGACGACCCGCACAGACGCAGTGCCGTGCTCGCGCAAGCCCTCGTACCGCTGGGGGTCGACGCGTTTGGCGACGAGTGCGACGACGACCCCGATCAGGAAGACGGCGACGGGCAGGAGTTGCAGGACGACGTTCACAGCGGGGTCGGCCGCTGAGAGCACCGAGAAGTTGAGCAATGCCGTGACTGCGATCGCGCCGAGAAGGAGGAAGGAGAGGATCGGCGAGATCGTCGAGCTCCAGATGCTCACCGGCAGGCCGCGATTGCGTCGGAAGAACACGACGATCGCCACGCTGGTCAACGTGAACAGCACGAGCGGCGCAAGGGTGCCGACCGCGATGAACCATCCGAAGACCATGAAGGGGTCGAGTCCGCTGACGACGACGGCGAGCAGGACGACGGCTCCGATCGCGGTCGTGACGAGCGATGCGACGTACGGCGAGCGGTGCTTGCGGTGCACCCAGGTGAGCCGCTGCGGCAGTACCGAGTGCCCGAGCGAGTGCAGGTAGCGCGTGACGATGTTGTGGTACGAGAGCACGCACGCGAACATCGAGGTGATCGCCAGCACGCTCATGACCTGCATGAAGACCGGGCCGACCCACTCGGCTGCGGTCGTGTACATGATGTTCACCGGGTCCTCGGCGACCGCATCCATCACGCCGTTCACGCCGAAGGCCTGCATCCATCCCCAGATGGCGAAGCCGTAGAACACGGCCGCGGCGATGATCGAGATGAAGATGGCCCGCGGGATGGTCTTGCGCGGCTCGCGCGCCTCGTCTCGGAAGATCGCGGTGGCCTCGAAGCCGAGTCCGACGCTGATGCCGAAGAGGATGCCGAGTGGGAGCGAACCCCAGGTGATGGCGTCGACGCTGAAGAAGGGCGCCACCTGGATTCCCTCGGGCCCGCCCCCCTGGAAGAGGATGGCGAAGTCGATCACGAGGATCACGATCACTTCGAGGATGAGTGCGACCGCCAGGACCTTTGCGCTGAGGTCGATGCTGAGGTAGCCGAGGAGCGCGACGATCGCGACTGCGACCAGGGTCCAGCCCCACCAGGGGAGGATGCCGGTGCCGATGAGGCTCACGAACAGGCCCTCGACCGAGAAGCCGAGCAGCATGTAGACGAACGCCTGGAAGAGGAAGTAGCCCAGCATGGCCAGGAATCCGGCACCCACGCCCACCGGACGGCCCATGGCCGCGGTGATGTACGAGTAGAACGCGCCCGCCTTCTCGACGTGGATCGACATGGCGGCGAAGCCGGCGCCGAACAGCAGCATGATCAGCGGCCCGACGATATAGCTGAACGCGATGCCGGGGCCGTTGCCGTTCAGCATGTTGACCGGCGTGGAGACGAAGATCGTGAGCGGTGCGGCTGCGGCGACGACCATGAAGACGATGGAGATCGGACCGAGCTTGCCGCTCAGCCGCTGCGAAGTGCCTGCGTGCGCGTCGGCCTCGTGGGTGGGACTGGACATGGGGTCCTCCGGGTTGTGGTCGGGCGATGTCACTCCGCTGTGGCATCGCTGCCGAGGGGTGCGGGGTGCGGCCTTGGCCGCGGTGTCAAGTCCGACAGTACGTTCGATCTGGTTTTTTTACAACCATTAACGTGATGTTTTACGAGAACGAAACGCTGCGGAACATATGTACACAACAGCCCTCGCAGTCACGACGACGGGGACGGCGCTCGTCGCGCCGTCCCCGTCATCCGCCCCGATGTCCCGTCAGAGGCGATCCGTGGTGAGCTGCAGCACCTTGAACTCGCCGCCGGCCGGGTCGACGACAACGCCCCAGAGGCCGAAGCTCAGCTCGTTGTCGACCGTGTTGACGCGGCCGCCGCGTTCGACCGCGATCTCGGTCGCACGCTGCTGGTCGACCACGTTGAACCACGGCAGCCAGTGCGGCGGCAGGAACGCACGCGCCTCCTCCGCGACCTCATACGAGCCGCGCAAGGCACGCCCCTCCTCGTCGCGGAAGAAGTGGATGCCGTGGTCGAGTGCCTCGACTCGCTGTCCCGGGAACAAGGCGTGCTGGAACCGGATCTCGGCGCCCAGGTCGTGGTTCGTGGGGTCGACGAGTGACATCCTGCCGAGCTCCGTCGAGGGGATCACCGCGTGTCCCGCATCGGGCTCGGCGAGGCCGAACCACGCGCCGAAGGGGTCGGTGAGCTCGATCGCGCGTCCCGGGATTCCGATGCGCTTGTCTCGCGTCTGCACCACGGCGCCTGCCGCGACGGCGCGGGCCACTGCCGCATCCAGGTCGTCGGCGCCGAGGTAGCAGCGCCATCCGATGCGACCGTCGTCGAGCGCAGGATCGATGCGGACCCCGGCCACCACGTCGCCGTTGCGCGTGAACAGGCCGCGATCGCCGTCGAGTTCGAGCCGCCAGCCGAGGACGGCGTCATAGAAGTCGGCGAGTCCGTCGGCGCTCCGCGCCTCCAGCTCCTGCCACACGGTCGTGCCGACGGGGTAGTCGCGGTACGTCACGGTCTGCTGTCCCTGGGTCTTCGTCGTCGTCGTCATGCGGCCGCACCGCCAGTCAGGGGCGCACGATCGTCGGTGGCATCATCCGTCTCCGCCACGCCATCCGCTTCGACGGCCTGGTCGTAGCCGGCCTCGCCTGCGAAATGGAACGCCATCGCGGGCGCCGCGAAGAACTGGAACTGGTCGGTGCGACTCACGGTCGTCCAGATGTCGCGGAAGTACCGCTGCATGGCCTGGCCATCGGCCGAGAAGCCGGTGCCGGCGGTGCGGATGAGTTCCTGCAGCGCCTCCCAGACGAGCTCCTCGACCACGAAGTACTGGTTGTTCAGGCGCATCGCGCGGCCGGCGTCGAAGGTCTCGCCGGCGGTGACGAGCCGCCGAGCGAACTCCTCGTACTTGCGGCCACCGTCGAAGAGGGCGCCGGCCGCGGCATCCACCTTCGCCATCGCCATGCCGAGCACGCGACGCCAGTCGTCGGAATCGGCGCGGAGGCCGCCGTTCGGGTCGAACGGGGCACGGGTCGTGCGGATGATCCGCTCGTACTCGTCGACCGCGGCATAGCCGAGACCGACCGCCGCCGCCGCGACCTCGCCCTCGGCGAAACCGAAGAAAACGCCCGAGTAGAGCGGGTTGCCGTGGATGCAGTAGCCGACGGTCGGCTCGGCGACCTCGCTCGTCCAGGTCTCGGCGACGACTCGGTTGGCCGGGACGAACACGTCGGTCATCTCGATCCCGTTCGAGCCGCTCCCACGCATGCCGATCACGCGGCCCCAGTCGTCGAGCACCGTGTAGTCCTCGCGGTCGACGACGATCCAGGCGCGGTACTCGGGCTCGTCGTCCGTGGCCGGGATCATCACGGTCGGGAAGAAGTGCGTCGAGTACGGCGCGCCCGAGCAGTAGCGCCACTTGCCCGAGACGCGGAAGCCGCCCTCGACGGGCACCGCGGTCGCGACGGTCGGGTTGCCGCTGGCGGGCGCGATCATGTATCCGAGCTTGCCGAAGACCTCGTCCTGCGCTTCGAGCGGCCAGTACGACGAGAGCGTGAGCGTGTGCGCGACCGACAGCGACAGGCACCATGCGGTCGACGGGCATCCACGGCCGACCTCGGCGATCAGGGCGAAGAACGCGGGCACGCCGAGTTCGAGCCCGCCGAAGCGTCGCGGAAGGAGCACCTTGTAGAAGTCATGCTCGAGGAAGTACTCGTGCACGTCCGGCCCGTACTGGCCGTCCTCCTCGGTGCGTGCCTGCCGCTCGCGCAGGGTGGGGCGGATGTCGCGGGCGGCCGCGAGCAGGCGCTCGAGCTCGCCGCGCACCCGCGCGTCGTCGTTCGTCACCGGGAACACCGAGTACGGCCCGGAGAGCCCGGGCTCTCCGGTGAGCGGCGGAGTGGCGAGGCCGGAATTGGTGGCCATGGGGTTCTGTGTCGCTGACACTTTGGCTCGGGACATGTGGCACTTCCTCGAAGGGTCGATGGGTGCCTCAAGTCTCGGCGCGCCGGCGTGGGTGCCCAATGGTCGCATCGCCAATCAGGACCGTGCTCGTTGTGCACGGTGCATGGATGGCCGGCGCGATCGTGGCTCAGGCAATCGAACCGTGGTGCGCCGGGAACAGGTCGACGTGGTCGATGAGCTCGCCCGGTGCGTCGTCGTCGTCGGTGACGGGCAGCGATCCGAGCAGCGGCCGCGGGAGGAGCTGGCTGAATGCGAACAGGTCGCCCCATGGGTCCTCGAGCACCGCGTAGAGGTTGAAGGGCGAGCGCGTCGGCGGGATCAGTACGCGCGAACCCGACTCGGCGGCGCGCGCGACGTGCATGACGAGGTCCGCGACCTCGAAGTACACGATCCAGCACGGTCGCACCGCGAAGCCCGCCACGCCGTGCAGTCGGAAGACGCCGGCCGCGATGCGCCGGCCGCGGCACAGGAACCGCATGTCGTACGGGTCGTCGACCATGCGCAGGCGTCGAGCGTCGAACACCGCTCGGTAGAACGCCTCGGTCTCCTCGACGTCGAACGCCGAATAGTCGACGTTCGCGTGCCTGCCCGCGATCTCGGGCGGGACGGCCTCGACGAGCCGGCAGCGCACGCCCGCCGGGTCATGCACGATCCAGCGGCCGTCGGCATCCTGCTCGGCGAGACCGCCGAGCTGCTGCGCACGCATCACCGCACGCGCGGCATCGTCGACCAGGAACGCGGGCGTCCACCCCGTAGGTGCGTCGGGCGCCGTCTGCCCCCTCACTGCGGTGACACCGACGCGCGCGAGCGCTTCGCCCGGGCGCGAACCCGGCGACAGTCCCAGGAGCCACTCGTAGTACACCGCGGCGTCCGTCGGCGCGGCGCTTTCGAGTTCGAGGCCGACGAAGACGTCGTCGCCCGATCGGTCGATGGCGGCCACGCCGCCTCCCTTCTGTTCCCCGGCCCGGGCCGTGCGGCTCACGATGCGGCTCCCGTCGACGGCGTTGCTCCCGAAGGCGTCGTGGACGCCAACATCGGACCTGGCTCGTCCGCGAGCGCGAGATACGCGAGCCAGAGCGTCGCGATGGTCGCGCTCGACTCGATGTCGGCACCCAGGATCTCGGTGATCTGCCGCAACCGGTAGCGGAGGGTGTTCCTGTGGATGAACAGTCGGCCGGTCGCTGCCGCGACGTCGCGGTCGGCCTCGAGGTAGACGTGCAGCGTCTCGACGAGCGCACTGCCGTGCGCGGCGTCGTGCTCGATGAGCGGCCGCAACTGGTCGCGCGCGACATCGGCCAACGGCACGGTCGTGTTGGTCATGACGAGCAGCCGGCTCAGGTCGAGACGGCCCGGGTGACGGACGCCGTCGACGTCACCGTCGCGCAGCGCGGACAGCGCCTCGAGGTAGGCCGCGCGCAGACCTGCCCCGCCGACGTGCGATCGGCTGACGCCGACGCGCGCGTGCGCGCCGATCTCGGCGAGCTGCCCGCACAGGTTCTGCGCGATCCGCTCGACCATCGGATCGTCGGGAACGACCATGAGCACGGAGTCGTCGCGCACGATTCGCAGGAAGGGGTCGGGCCGATTCCCCATCAAGGCGTAGATGCCGCCCCACGGCAGTCGTTGCAGCGCCGACCCGGGCATCTCGGCCGAGCCGAGGAGCACCCGGTGCGGCACGGTGGCGTCGACGCCGACGGCGCGCAGCCGACCGATCGCCTCGACCTCGTCGACGCGCCGGGCGAGCACGTCGTCGATGAGGCTCGCGGCCAGTTCCCGACGACCCTGCTGGGCCGCCCGCAGCCGGGCGAGCTCGAGCACGATGAGGTCGGCCGCCGCGTCGAGAAGTCGACCGCGGTCGTCGTGCACACGCGCCGCCAGAAGCGCGACAGGCTCACCCTCGTACTCGACCGGGTGCACGAGGAACCCGTTCGCCTCGCCGGTTCGACCGGCCGCGCGGCGCACGGCTTCGGCATCCCAGATGGCGCGGGCGGGAGCGGTCGCGATCATGCTGCCGCCGAGATCGAAGAGGCCGACCTCGGCGCCGAGTGCGCTCCGGAGCGCGCCGACGAGGTGGGTGAGCCCGCCGGAGCGCGCCGCGAACACGAGCCTCCGCAGGGCATCGGCGACATCGTCGGAGCGAACGGCGCTCACGTCACCTCCGATCGTAGGCGGGCGTGGTCCAAGTCTGGCGGGGCGCGGCATCCGTCTCAACCGCGGGTGGGATGCCGCGACATCCCACCCGGCGACCTCACTCGTAGATGCCGCGGAGGCTCTCGCGCTCGGCCGCGATGCTCGCCTCGTCGAACCGGAAGTATGAACGTGGCGGCAGCATGCCCCAGACGTTCGAGCTGTGCCGGTCGTCGGGGAACTCGCGCACCTCGTGCGCGAAGTCGATCTGCTCCATGTCGCAGTAGAGCTCGACGAAGCAGTCGTTCTCGGGGACGCGCACGTACCCGGCGAGGTTGCCGCCGATGCCGTGGCGCACCGGGCCCCACGGGAACACCCGGCCGTGCTGCGAGAGGTGGTCGAACGACTGGCGGACCATGCCCCAGTCGGCCATCTCGAATGCGACGTGGTGGAAGTGGGGCGTGCCGGTGTTCACGAACGCGTTGACGTGGTGGTCGGCGCCGACGCGCAGGAAGGCGCCGGCGTCGCTGCCGAGGCGATCGGTGAGCTGCTGGCCGACGACGTTGACATAGAAGTCGACCATCGTGTTCACGTCGGCGGTGAGGTAGTTCACGTGCCCGATGCGGCGGAAGAGGCCGGGGCCCTGGTCTGTCGTGAGCCGGGAGGCGACCGGGAAGACATCCTGCCCGGTGCGGGGGCGGAAGGGCACGTACCGCACGCCGTTGCCCTCCGGGTCCGTGAAGCTCACGGCCTCGTCGGTGCGCGTGTAGTCGACGCCGACGGACTTCAGGTGGGCCTCGGCGTCGTCGAGCGAGAAGTCGGGGTGCAGGTTGTAGGCGGCGTACTGGATGCCGACCTCGTTCGAGGTCTCGAGCACGATCGAGTACGGCTCGTAGTTGACGGCGAGGAACGAGGTGCGGCCCTCCCGCTCGCGCTCGTGCAGGCCGAACTCGGCCTGCCAGCTGTGGCTCGAGGCGTCCAGGTCCTCCACGCCGAACTTGACGTGGTCGATGTCGTAGAGCTTGATCATGATGCTTCCTTGCCGTGCCGGTGGTGATCGTGGGCGGTCGTCCGCGTCTCGACTGTTTCTTTTGTCGATACGGTCATAGTACTATAATCAACATCACTCGCAAGCAACGGATGACGCGGCGGTCGCCCCGACTCCGTTCGCCCCACCACGAACTCGCGGAAGGCCGGATCGAATGACCCTCACCGCCTCATCCACCGAGGCCGGCACGCCCGGCCGCCCTGACCCGGACCACGACGCCGCGGCCTCGCAGACCGAGCCCGGCTTGGAGCACCTGGAACGGCTGCTCGCGCGTGGCATCCGCGTCATCCGCGTCGTGCACGCCGACCTGTTCGGCCGGCAGCGCGCCAAGCAGTTCCCGGTCTCGTCTCTGCCGCAGCTCCTCGGCGGCATCGCCTACTCGAAGATGAGCGTGGCGGAGGACCTGCTGGGCGTGCCGGTGGACGAGACGCAGTTCCCGCAGCTGCTCGGCCACCCCGACCTGCACGCCCGCATCGAGCCCGACACCGCCGTCATCCCGCCGTGGGAGCCCGACGCGATCTGGGTGCTCGCCTCGCTCTGGGAGCACGGTCGCCGATCCGAACTCTGCGCCCGCGGGCAGCTCGCCGCTGCGCGCGAACACCTCGCCGCTGCGCTTGGGCTGACCGCCCAAGCCGCCGGCGAGCCCGAGTTCTACCTCTTCAAGCAGCCGACCGGCGACGGCGGTCGCGGCGCGCCGTACGCCCCGGACGGCGTCTCGTACACGATCGACCGCATCACCGACCCGGATGGCGCGGTCGGCCGGATGCACCGGGCGCTCATCGACTTCGGCATCGGCGTGACCGTCGTCAACCGCGAGTTCTCGCCCGGCCAGTTCGAGGTCAACCTCCACCACGGTGAAGCGCAGGTCGCCGCCGACCAGGTGTTCCTCCTCAAGACGGCCATCAAAGAGCTCGCCCGCATCGAGGGGCTCGAGGCCGTGTTCATGGCCAAGCCCGTCACCGGCGAGGAGGGCAGCAGCCTCCACGTGCACCTCTCCTTCTGGGACGAGGCCGGCCGCAACGTGTTCGCGACCGACGACGGCGGCATGAGCGATGTGCTCACTGCCGCGATCGGCGGCATCCAGGCGCACGCGGCGGCGCTGCTCGCATTCGCCTCACCGACCGTCAACTCGTACAAGCGGCTCCGCGGAAACGGGCTCTCGCCACGGCGCAGCAACGTCGCCGAGGACAACCGCTACACGTTCGTGCGGGTCCCCGCCGAGCGTGGCCCCGCCACGCGCTTCGAGCTGCGCGCGGGGGACGCGAGCGCGAGCCCGCACCTGCTCACCGCTGCGATGCTGCACGCCGCCTGCGACGGCATCGCGCGGGGTATGGTGCCCACCCCGGACGGTGCGCCGCTCCCCCGCTCGCTCGAGGAATCGATCGCGGCACTCGAGGCCGACGAGCTCTTCACCAACGCGTTCGGGGCCGAGCTCGTCGGCGTCTACGCGGCCGTCAAGCGCCGCGAGATCGAGGCCTTCGAGGCCTCCGTCACCGACTGGGAGTGGAACCTGTACCACTCGCACGCGTAGCCACGCGTTCAGGCGTCCCACACGGCGGGGAGGTGCTTCGCGCCGCGGAACACGAATCCCAAGACCTCCGGAGCGCGCTCGGGGTGCGGCCGTAGGCCAGGGAGCCGGCGCACGGTCTCCTCGATCGCGATGCGTCCGATCCCGCGCGCGAGGAAGTGGCCGGCGCAGTAGTGCTCGCCATAGCCGAAGGTGGCGTTCGGGTGCATCATCCGGTCGAGGTCGTACCGGTCGGCATCCTCGTAGCGGGACTCGTCGCGATTGGCCGACGCGACAGCGAGCTGGATCCGGGCGCCTGCCGGGATGCGCATGGCGCCGTGGGTGATATCGTTCCGGGCGGTGCGGGCGACCGTGCCGATCGGGGCGATCCACCGCAGCCCCTCCTGGAGGGCCGGACCGGCGAGGCGTTCCGGGTCCGCGGCCAGCGCCGTGAGCTGCTCCGGGCGTGAGAACAGGCCGAGGAACGTATTGGCGACGGCGTTGCCGGGCTCCTGGAAGCCTCCGAGGATGATCACCCGGATCGAGGCGATCACGTCGTCGTAGCCGCGTGGCTCCACGCCGTCGGGGATGCCGCCGTGCAGCATGTGGGCGATGATGCTGTGGTCGGGCTCCCGGCGCAGGCGCTCGACCCGGTCGCGGAGGAAGCGGTCGATCTCGCGGAGAGATGCGGATGCTGCGGCCGCGCGCTCCTCGTCGCCGTCGGCGTTCGTGTGGCCGTCGCTCAGGGTGTGGAACCAGCGCACGAGGGTGGTGTCGTCGATGTCGGCCAGTCCCAGTTGATCGCCGACGACGCGCACGCTGATCCGTTCGAACAATTCACTCGTGAGGTCCGCCTCGCCGTTCGGGCGGATGCGCTCGAGGAACTCGATTACGACGGGCCGCGCGGCATCCTCGATGTATGAGTTCACGACCCTCGGGCGGAGCCGGGCGTCGATGCCGGCCCGGAGGGCGCGGTGCTCGTCGCCCTCGATGCGCAGCACGTTGGGCGAGCCGAAGAACTCGTCGTCGATCTCGTGCCCCGGCACGAGGTCGTCGTGCCGGCCGCCGATCGCGACGCAGTCGTCCCACCGGGTGACGAGCCATTCGCCGAGTGCGGGGAGGTGGGCGACGGGCGCGCTCGCACGGAGGGCGGCGTACATCGCGTAGGGGTCGCGCTCCAGGTCGGCGAGGGTGATCGACGCGGGGTCGATCGAGGTGGGGGTGACGGGCGATGGGGTGATGGTCATGGCTGCCCCTCTCGGGCGAGTCGGTCGGATGCTGCGAGGTTCGCATCGCGCGCTTCGTCGGCCTATCGGGGGAATCACCGATGGACCGCGCGGCCGGCGAGCCGGACGCTGGAGCCAATCCCCGCCCGACCCCGCACCGGAGGCACCAATGACCCCGTCGATCTCGATGACCGTCGTCGACCGCAGTGAGGCCGCGGCCGGCATCGCGGTGCTCCGCTTGCGCCCCGCTGACGGTGCGCCCACGCCCGTCTGGGCCGCCGGAGACCACGTCGACGTCGGCACGCCGTACGGTCTCCGCCAGTATTCGTTGTGCGGTCGTCCGGACGACGGCGCCTGGACCATCGCGGTGCGCCGCGATGCCGGCGGCCGCGGCGGGTCGCGATGGCTGCACGAGACGGCCCGGATCGGCGTCCGGATCGACCTCGGGGCGCCGCGCTCGACGTTTCCGTTCCGGTCGGCACCGCGGTACGCGTTCATCGCGGGCGGTATCGGCATCACCGCGGTGCTGTCGATGCTCGATCGTGCGTCGGCCGACGGTGCCGACTGGACGTTGCTGTACACGGTTCGCGATGCCGACGGCCACGCCCTTGCCGACCACCTTCCCGCAGATCCTCGGGTCACGCTGTGGTCGAGCGCGCGGGACGGACGCGTCGACGTCGGCGAGGTGCTCGATGCGAATCCGGATGCCGCAATCTACTGCTGCGGGCCCGCCGGGCTCATCGACGACGTGCGCGAGGCCGCGGCGGCTCGAGGCCGCGCCGCATCCGTCACCATCGAGCGGTTCGAGGCGATCGACCGCCGGACCACAGAGGTCGCGGTCGATCGACCGTTCGACCTGCATCTGGCCCGAACCGGCCGCACGCTCCTGGTGCCGGCCGACCGCTCCGCGCTCGACGCGCTCGGCGACGCCGGCGTCTTCGTGCCGAGCTCCTGCCGCGAGGGCATCTGCGGATCGTGCGAGCTGCCGGTCCTCGCCGGCGAGGTCGACCATCGCGACTCCGTGCTCGACGACGCCGAGCGGGCCGAGCACGCGTGCTTCTTCCCGTGCGTGTCGCGTGCGCACGGCCGCGCGCTCACGATCGACGCATAGCCTCGCGCACGCTCCACGCCGCGACCTGTGCGCGCGACGAGACCCCGAGCCGCGCGAACAGGTGCTCGACGTGCGTCTCGACGGTGCGCACGGTGATGAGCAGCAGACGGGCGATCTCCTTGTTGGTGCGACCGTCCGCGATGAGGTCGGCGATCTCGCGCTGGCGCGGCGTGAGGGCAGCGCCATGCGCGACGTCGCCGCCCGCCACGCCGTCGTCGGCGTGGTCGGCGTGGTCGGCGGGCGGCGGCGCGAGCCAACCAGCCGCCTCGGCGAGTCCGGCGGCTCGACCGCGTTCGACCTCGCGCTCGAACAGCGCTTCGCCCAGGCGCGCCGCGCCCTGTTCGGCCGCCTCGTCGTGCTGCTCACCCGTGCCCCAGAAGTGCAGCGGCAGCCCGGTCGCCTCGCGCAGCGCGTCCGCCGCGCCCAGCAATCGCGCCCCGCGCCGCACGTCGCCATCGATCGCGTCGTACCATCCCGCGATCTCGAGGCAGATGGCGCCGGCGTACGCGTCGCCGATCTCGCCGGCCGCGGCGATGCCGTCGAGTGCCAGCACGAAGGCACGGTGGCGGTCGCCGTCGCGCCAGGCGCTGAGCGCGAACGCCCACACGACGTACGTGCGGATCCAGCGCTCGCCTCGATCGTCGCAGAGCGCGATCGCCCGCTCGCAATGGTCGAACGCGGACTCCTGGTCACCCGAGACCGAGTCGGCCGCGGCGAGGAACGACAGGTCCACGAAGACGTCGGCGTCACCGCCGGCGTCGAGGTGGTGGTCGAGCGCGTCCGCGAGCAGCGTGCGCGCACGATCGGCATCGCCTGCGTACAGCTCGCGGATGCCGCAGATCTGGGCGATCCTCGCGGCCTCGGCGGCGGTGGCGACGGCCGGTGTCGCGCGGCGGAGCAGGTCGATCCCCCGGTCGGCGTCGGCCACATCGTCGACGCAGAGCGCGAGCCACGCGTGCGCCCAGCCGGCGTCCTGCACCGCCGACCGCACGGCGGGCGAGGCGAGCGCGAGCGGGTCCACCGTGAGCCGACCGGCGAGGCTCCGGAGGCGGTCGAGCGTGGTCGTCACCCGGCCCGTCGCCCCCCAGTGCGGCCAGAGCAGCGCGACCGACTGCAGGAGCGCGGCATCCTTCTCCGGGTCGGGACGTCGTGACGACTCGTCGAGGAGCGCATCCAGCAGCGGCAGTTCGCGTTCGACGGCGGCGAAGAGCCCCGCCTGACCGCCACCGAACCACGTGCGTGACACCTCTCGGGCGCGGGCGAGCCACCAGTGCGCGACGGCGCGACCCAGCGCCGCTGGGGCCTCCGCCTCGGTGTCCGCCGGTGGGATCGCCGTCACGGCACCATCCTGCCGCGTCAGAGCTGAACGTATGTGGTCTTCAGCTCGGTGTACTTCTCCAGCGCGTGACGTGACTTGTCGCGGCCGTTGCCCGATTGCTTGAAGCCGCCGAACGGCACAGTGAGGTCGCCCTCTTCGTAGCAGTTGACCCACACGGTGCCGGCGCGGAGCCGCCGCGAGAGGCGGTGCACCTTCGACACGTCGGTGGTCCAGAGTCCGGCGGCAAGCCCGTAGTCGGAGTCGTTGGCGACCCGCACGGCCTCGTCTTCGTCGCGCACGCGGAGCACCGCCAGGACGGGCCCGAAGACCTCCTCTCGCGCGAGTGCGGAGCCGGGCGCGACATCCGTGAAGACCGTGGGTTCGAAGTAGCTGCCGCCCGTGAGGCCGTCGTCGAGCCGGGCGAGGCCTCCGCCGATCGCGAGCGTGGCGCCGTCGGCGAGCGCACGGTCGACGTGCGAGCCGACCTCGGCGAGCCGGGCGGCCGACGCGAGCGGACCCATCGCCGTCGCGGGGTCGAGCGGGTCGGCCGGCGCGTAGCCGGCGGCGCTGCGCAGCACGCCCTCGATCACCTCGTCGGCGATCGTCTCGTGCACGATGAGCCGCGACGGTGCCGTGCACATCTGGCCCGAGTTGAAGAAGATGCCCCAGGCCGCCGTCGAGATCGCCGCGTCGAGGTCGGGCGCGTCGGGGAGGATGATGTTCGGCGACTTGCCACCGAGTTCGAGCCACGTGCGCTTCAGATTCGAGCGCGCCGAGTACTCGAGGTAGGCGCGGCCCACGTCGGTCGATCCGGTGAACGCGAGTGCGTCGACGAGCGGATGCTCGCCGAGGTGGCGGCCGAGCACCGAGCCGCGGCCCGGTACGACGTTGAGCACACCCTCGGGCACGCCTGCTTCGAGGGCGAGCTCGGCCATCCGGATCGCCGAGAGCGGAGCGAGGTCCGCTGGCTTGTGCACGACCGTGCATCCCACGGCGAGCGCGGGTGCGATCTTCCATCCGGCGAGTGTGAGCGGGAAGTTCCACGGCGTGACGACGCCGACGACACCCACCGGCTCGCGCGTGATGAGCGCGAGCGCGTCTTCGCCGACGTTCGAGACCTCGTCGAGCTCCTTGTCGGCGAGCTCGGCATACCAGCGGTATGTGCTGATCACAGCGCGCAGCTCGATGGTCCACGCCTGGGTGATGGGCTTGCCCATCTCGACAGCGAGCATGGCAGCGAGCTCGTCGCGGTTGGCCTCGATGAGGTCGACCCACCTGAGCAGGATCTCCTTGCGCTCGCGCGGGGCCATCCGGGGCCACGGTCCCTCGTCGAAGGCGCGGCGGGCGGCGCGCACGGCGGCGTCGAGGTCGTCGACGCTCCCCCATGGCACGGATGCCGCGGTGCGGCCGTCGCGCGGCGAGACGAGGTCGCGTGACTCGCCCGCCAGGGGCGCGCGCGCGTCGCCGTCGACGATGAGTCGCTCGGGCCAGCGGATACCGGCGGCGAGCGCCGCCCACTCGCCCGCGGTGCGCTCGGGCATCGTGGCGGTCACGCCGCCATCCCCGCTCGCGCCCCTGCGTGTTCGCGGGCGGCTTCGACGAAGGCGCGCACGAGTGCAAGGCCCTCGGGGTCGAGCCGCTCCTCGGGGTGCCACTGCACGCCGAGGCAGAACGCGCCGTCGCCGGCTTCGAGGGCCTCGACGACGCCGTCGGGTGCGCTCGCCGACGCGACGAGACCGTCGCCGAGCGCTCCCACACCCTGGTGGTGGTGCGAGGCGATGTCGAAGGCGTCGGCGTGCACCAGCGATGCGAGGAGCGTGCCCGGTTGCAACCGCACCTCGTGCGCGGTGAACGTGCCGACGATATCGCGGTGCGGGGTGAGGTCGACGCGGTCGCCGAGGTGCTGCTCGAGCGTGCCGCCGAGCGCGACGTTGATGACCTGCAGTCCGCGGCAGGCCCCGAAGACGGGGATGGCGCGGCGGCGCGCCGCGCGGGTGAGTGCGATCTCGAGCTCGTCGCGCAGGGAGAAGGGCGGGTCGTTGGCAGGATGCGCCGCGCTGCCGTAGAGGGCGGCGTCGAGGTCACGGCCGCCTGGCAGGAAGAGCCCGTCGACCAGGTCGAGCACGCGGTCGGGATCGTCCAGGAAGGCGTCGAGGCTCGGGATGACGAGCGGCATGCCGCCCGCCTGTTCGATCGCGGCGACGTAGGTGTGCGGGAGCCCGTCGGTCGGGATGTCGACCCACGCGCCCGAGGTCGCGGTCTTGCGGTCGGCGACGATCGCGATGAGCGGTGCGGTCACGAGGACTCCAGGGGGTTGTCGTCGGTCCAGTCGGTGACGCCGAACGTGAACGCGAGCCAGACGGCGTCGCCGCCGTCATCGGCGCCGTGCCAGTGCGGCTCACCGGCAGGGGTCTCGACCGTCGTGCCCGGCAGGAGCCCGCCGTGCGCGCCCTCGCCGTTGCCGACCCGGCCGACGCCCGACTGCAGCACGAGGATCTGCCCGCCGGGGTGCGAGTGCCAGTGCGTCACCGCACCGTGCTCGCAGTGCACGCGCGCGACATCCGGTTCGGTCGGCACCGCCGCCTCGACGATCATCTCGAGCTGCACCGGGCCGGTGAACCGGCCGTTGTAGACGTAGTCCTTGTTGCCTTCGGCGAGCACCTTCATGGTCCTGTCCTTCCTCAAGCTTCCCTGGGTCAGGCCGCGTCCGCCTGCGCGCGGTCGGTCACCGAGGCGGCGGCATCCTCGGCGCGCACCGGGTTGCGGATGGCGCCGACGCCCGCCACCTCGACGGCGACGACGTCGCCCGGCACGAGGTATCGCGGGGGCGTGCGCTCGTCGCCGACACCGCCGGGCGTGCCCGTCGCGATGAGGTCGCCCGGCTCGAGCGTGACGCCGCGCGTGAGGTACTCGATGAGTGCAGGGATGTCGAAGATGAGCTGGCGGGTGTTGCCATCCTGCATGACCTCGTCGCCGATCGTGGTCTTCACGCCGATCTCGTCGCGGTTCGCCACCGAGTCGACGCTCGCGATCACCGGGCCGAGCGGCGTGAACGTGTCGAAGCTCTTGCCCAGGGTGAACTGGCGCATCGGCGTCTCGAGCTGGGCGCGACGGCCCGACACGTCGTTCAGCGCGGTGAAGCCGCCGACGTACTCCCACGCGTCCTCCTCGCTGACGCGATAGGCGCGCTTGGAGATGACGATGCCGAGTTCGCCCTCGTAGTCGGTGCGGGTCTCCTCGACCGGGATGACGATGTCGTCGAACGGCCCGGTGACCGACGATGGGAGCTTGGCGAACACGACGGGGACGTCGGGGCGCTGCAGGTTGGTCTCCTCCACGTGGGCCTGGTAGTTGAGTCCGATCGCGAGGATCTTGCCCGGGGCGACCGGGGCGAGCACGTGCACGTCGGCGAGGGCGTGCCGTTCACCGTCTGCCGCGACGATCGCCGTCCATCCGGCCTCGTCGGGGACGAAGCCCTGTGCGGGCGCCTCGCCGGCGGTGACGATGTCGTCGCCGTCGAGCCGGCCGATCCAGCGCTTGCCGTCTGTGGTCTCGAAATGCACTGCCTTGGACACGGATGCCTCCACGATCTGAGGTGAGCGACGGATTCTCGCTCGGGTTACTTTGATACTATATGTGTACTCGTAAACGAGTACAACCCGGAGCGCGGTCGGCTCCCCCGAGGCCTGCGAGGATGGCAGCTATGACCAACCACGTCGACGCGCTCGCAGACAACGTTCGGCGCCTCCGCGAGGCCCATGGGCTCTCCCTCTCCCAGCTCAGCGAGCGCAGCGGCGTGGCCAAGGCGACGCTGTTCAAGGTGGAGCGCGGACGCACCAACCCGACCCTCGACACGCTCATCGCGATCGCCGAGACGTTCGACGTCTCCGTGCCCACGCTCATCGCGGCACCCCCGCGCGCCGACGTCGAGGTGCTCCGCGACGGCGAAGGCGTCGACATCAGCGACGACTCGTCCTTCGGCCGGGTGCTCCGCAGCCAGGTCATCGGTGCAGGCTCCCTTGAGATCCACGCCCAGACCTTCCTCGACGGCAAGGCCGAGACGAGCGCCTCGCACGGCTCGGGCGCACGCGAGCACGTGTTCGTCCGCAACGGGTCCATCCGCGTCGGACCAGTCGGCCAGGAGCAGGTGCTGCACGCCGGCGACTACGCGACATACCCCGCCGATCGGGCACACCGCTGGCAGGCGGTCGACGGCGACGCCTCCATCTGGATCGTGCACACGTTCCCCCGCGCGGCGGCGTTCGCCGAGTAGGCCGCGTCTGCCGGCAACGCCGCTCACACCGTGCGCGGCAGGTACCGCGCTGCAGCGCGCACAGCCTCGACGCGCGGCGGGATGAAGAGCACCAGCCGCTCGGCGCCCAACGCCTCGAGGCGGTCGTAGCCCGCCGAGCCGGCTCGCCACTCGGGGTCGCTCGCATCGTCGTCCGGCCCCGTGTGCGCGATGATCCGCACGTCGCCCGCACGACCCGCGTCCGCCCGGGCCCCGCGCGCGATGTCGACGAGCTGCTCGATGCCGGGCGCAGCATCGCCGTACCCGTCGACCGCGGCGGCGATGCCGTCGGCATGCCGACCCGCGAGCTTGGCCGCGAGCGGCCCGAACGCGCCGAAGAACAGCGGCGGCACCGGTTCGGGCTGCAGGAAGTGGTCGTGCGCCCAGATCCGGTGCAACTCCGCGATGTACGCGCGCACCGAGGCGCGCCGCTCCGCCGGCGGCGCAGGCCGACGGCCGAACGCCATCTGGTCGCGCGAGTAGACCTCGCCGTCGTTCGTCCCCGCACCGAGCCCCATCCAGAGCCGCCCGCCCGCGATCTCCTGCAGCGTGGCCGCGGCCACGGCGGTGGTGCCGGCATCGCGGTTGGCCACGTTGAAGACCATCGAGCCGATCGTGATCTGCTCGGTCACCGCGGCCGCGACCGCCATGAGCGTCCAAGGGTCGTGGCTCCAACCGCCGCCCATCGACAGGTCCATCAGCTCGTCCGAGAACGACACGCCGCCGAACCCCTCGTCCTCGACGGCGCGGACGGCGTCGAGGACGTCGGCCGCGCGCTCGTTCTCGACGCGGATGCAGAAGTTGATCTCCATCCGCCCATGGCAGCCGCACACGGCATCCCCTCGCAATGTGCGGGCCGACAGCGGGCGACGGAACCGGAGTGCACGCCGCCCGGACCGCGATCATGTTGTAGATGGTGCACAGCGATCGCCTTCGCGAGCCCGCCGGCGCCGCACAGGTTGTTCACCGTGCACAAATGAATGCCGCACTCCTGTATCGACGAACCTCGGATCGCGCACCGCGCCGCGGGTACCGTGACGTCACGCCCAGCACACCGGCGTGCTCGTGAACAGGAGGTCGAGGGATGACCATGACACACACCACGCAACCGGCCGACGCCGCCGCCCTGTCGGCACGGCAGAAGTCGCAGTGGTGGCGCACCGTGCTCGGCGAGTACCCCACGGGCGTCACCCTCATCACCTCGGTCGACAGCGACGGCAACCCGATCGGCATGGTCGTCGGCACGTTCTCGGCCGTCTCCGAGGAACCACCGATCATTTCGTTCATGCCGACCTCGACCTCATGGAACGCCGCCCGCATCATCGAGACCGGTCGCTTCGTCGCCAACGTGCTGGGCTCGGGCCACGAGACGCTCTGTCGCGAGTTCGCGCGCGGCGCCGACGACCGCTTCGCATACGGAGTGTGGGACACCACGCCCGACGGACTCCCCCGCCTGCGCGACGCCGTCGCCTGGTTCACCGCCGACGTACGCGACACCGTGCC
The DNA here is from genome assembly GCF_009709675.1 of Agromyces bracchium. GTDB lineage: Bacteria > Actinomycetota > Actinomycetes > Actinomycetales > Microbacteriaceae > Agromyces > Agromyces bracchium. The sequence continues at coordinate 42,020 of NZ_WMLB01000031.1, forward strand.
GGCCGGCGACCACCAGATCGTGCTGGCGGATGTCACGAGCCTCGGCGTCGGCGACGGCAGCTGCGGCCTCCCGCTCATCTTCCTCAAGGGCGGGTACGGCTCGTTCACGGTGCCATCGCTGCAATTCGACCTCCACCAGTTCGGCGAGCAACTCCGACTCGTCGAGGCGATGGGCGGCACCATGGAGGAGTTCGCCCAGCGCGCCGACGTCGAGTGCATCCTCTCGACCGTCGTGCGCGACAGCGTCGTGGTGCTCGCCGCAGCGAACCTACGACCCAACCGGGGCCTGTCGAGCATGCTCGGCATGACATTCCCGTTCGCCGCACCGCTCTCACCGGCGCTTGCGACTTGGTCCAGCGAGGAGGCGCACAAGCTGTGGGTGGAAAGCTCGCGGCACCTCCTCGGCCAAGTGGACCGCCCGGTGCTGCAGGCGATGCAGGATCGCGTTCGCGAGCGCGGATACGCCATCTCGCTCGGCACGGCGATGGACGAGGCGTTCGACGTCGTCGTCGCGAATCCCGACACGAGCCGCGCCGAGCTCGCCGCGCTATGGACGCAGGTCAACGAGGAGTACCGGGCGCTCGCCGACAGCCGTGAGTGGTACCGCGAGGTCAGCTCCTTCCAGGTGCCGGTGTTCGACGCTGACGGGCACGCGATCGTAGAGCTGGTCGTGAGCGGCTTCGGCCCGGGCGCCGACTGGGAGCGCTTCGATGCGATCACCCGCGGCGCGCAGGAGACAGCGCGTCGACTCACCGAAACGATCGGCGGGCGCGACCCGCGCGACTGAGCGCGATGGGGCTTCCGCTCCAGGCTGCGCCATGCGCGATCACATGGATACACGCCACGGCGATCTGGGTGCCCAGCGGAATCGGCCGTCAGGCCTGCTGCGTAGGCGGGTTGCAGTCTGGGTTCGCTCGCCCGCCAGATGCGATGGGGACGGGCTAGTGGTCGCGCGAGGCTGCATCAGGCGGGTGCGTTCGCACTCGACCTCGGGGCTCTGGATCGTCGACATCATCGCGGCCGGCTTCACCACGGTGCCGCACGAGTAGTGCGGATAGCCCGACACAGCTACGACGAGCTGCCTGGCCAGGCCGCGGCCTCCGGCACGCTGATACAGAACTCAGCCACGATGTCGACCGACGCCGGATCCGCCGGATTCTTCGTCTGTGCCAGCGCACCCGCAATATACGCGGCCTGCAGGTCGATCGCAGCGTCATAAACTTCACGGGGCAATCCGTTGTCGATGACGCTGCTCAGCACGAGCAATTGATCCTGATCCTCGGGGGCTCGCTCCGAGGACGAGCTCGCGACAGTGGCAACTCTAAGCGCGGCGTTGCAGAACGACCGCGCGTCTTCCGCGTTGATGCTGCCGTCCGCGGAATCTGGACCCTTCGACATTGTTAGTCGGACACCGACGCTCGCACACGCCTCACCCACCTCATACGACTGGTCGACCCAGGCGAAGAACGCAGTGTTCTGATCGTGCACACTGACGGATTCCGAACCCCGAGCGACCATCGCCCGATCGTAGGATTCCAAGTAGGCACCGAGGGCCTCCTTTACCTCACTGTCTGACTCTGCGATACTCAGCGCCTCGGTGATTCCGGTGCGAGTGTCCGAACCGGGAGCACCGGAGCTCAGGCCCGAAGGTCCGCTCATCCTCGTGAAGACTTTGGCGATCTCCTGACATGCGAGCACGTTCTTGTTCTCACGATCCTGAAGCTGAATCATCAACGCGACGACCGCCACGACCACGCCGACGATGGTGGCCACAGCTGCGCTGATCCCCAGCCACGCGGCGACTGAGCTCTTGCCGTTGCCCGAAGAACGCGTTCTCGGAGCGGGGCGTGCTCCGCGACGGCCACCACTTGCACTCATTGCACCCTCGTGTGAGATCGACGTTTGCCCAACGATATCCACCAATGGTGCAGGCGGCGGCCACCTGCAATCACGGCATCCTGGAGCGAGCGCGAAGGTCTGCGGCTCCGGCCAAAGTCCGGATAAGCGTTGAATAAGCGTTGAACGCGGATCACTCCGACGCGATCACCCGCGCGAGAAATGCCAGATCAGCGGCGCATTGGACGATAGGTCCAATATTCGAACCCACGACACCGCCGAGACCACAAGCAAGTCTCGCCGCATCGAGAAACGACAAAACCCCCGGATGACCGGGGGTTTTCGTGTAGCGAGGGCGGGACTCGAACCCGCGACACCACGATTATGAGCCGTGTGCTCGTATTCGCGGCGTGGAGCCAGGATGTCTGGGTTTCAGAACGGCGAGATCACGGCCGTTTCGGCTCACAGTGACCTCTGCTGGTTCACGGCTCGAATGGCCCAAGTGTGGTCAAAATGTGGTCAGCCTCTGGGGCGGCGTGCCATGGCCAGCCATCGCTTTGACGCGCCGGGCGCCCGGTGCGGGCAGAGCGAGGAACGGTGGCCCGCTGACTGCGATGCGGGCCACCGTCCCGGCTGTCGACCGATGTTGGCCGGCCGAACTCGTGGAGCGTTGATCAGGAGGCGGTCGTAACTACCGTGCCTTCTCTACTTTCACCTTCACCTTTGCCTTGATCTGCCCGGATCCCTTGTTCGCTTCGGCTGTGGCGGTCACAGTGACGTGTGGCGCGGTTCCGTCCGGTCGTACGATTACGAGTGCTTTCCCGGAGAACGCCCGGCGTACGTTGCTGTCTGCGTACCGTTCCAGGCTGATCGGGTTGCCGTTGTCGACACCGACGATCTCACCACCGGTCACGTCGAAGGTGATCCTGTTGTCGGCATCGGGGACGAGGACGCCCTTCTTGTCGAGCACGTCCGCTGTGATGAACACGAGTTCTTCGCCATCGGGTGAGGCGGTCGACCGATCCGGTGTCAACGCCAGCTTCGCCGGAGCTCCCGCGGTCGACACGACGTCCTTCGCGACCAGTTGTCCGTCTCGATAGGCCTCGGCGCGGAGCGTACCGGGCTGGAACGGAACGTCCCAGGTCAGGTAGAGCTTCCCGTTGGCGCTCACCCGATACTCACCGCGCGGCCCCGTCTTCGTCTCGAAGGCCTTCTCCTCGATCAGTTGGTCGTTGAGGTACAGCTTCACCGAGTCGGCGTTCGTGTATGCCCACACGGTCACGGTGTCACCGGTTGCCCAGTTCCATTGCGGGAGCAGATGAACCATGGGTTCGGTGGTCCACTGGGACTGGTACAGGTAGTACAGGTCCTTCTTGAAGCCGGCGGTGTCGACCATGCCCGAATACGAGTTCTTCGGCTGCTCCAGTTCACCGTTGGCGTTCGTCCGAGCGGTGACACTTGCGTAGGGCGCGGTCTCACCGAAGTAGTCGAATCCCGACCAGAGGTAGGAACCGAGCACTCGCGGCTCCTCGTAGACGTGCCGAAGGGAGGTCGACGAGTCGAAGAGGGCGGGGACCCCGAACGGGAACTCGTTGTCGTAGGAGGATGCCTGCCACGATTCGGGGTAGGTCGGCTGACCGTTCACCGGATCGACGAGATCCGCGAACCGACCGATCAATCCCTTCGGGTTGTAGTAGTAGCCCCGGCTGCGGAAGCCCCAGGATGCCTCGGTCTGCAGGACGACGCCGTTCGGATGCGACTGCGAGATCGACCGCAGCGTGTTCCGGTCTCCGTAATTAACACCCGGAATATCCAGGACGTTGCGAATTGCCGCATAGGGGTCGCTGGGTTGCTGCGACTGCTCGCCCCACGTGGTCGGGCGTGTCGTATCGATCTCCTTGACCCACTGGTTCAGGTTCTGGGCGTCCTGAATCGCTTGGACACGAGCGTCAGGGCTGGCGACATTGATCGGAATCTCGTTGCCGATCGACCACATGATCACGGCGGGTGAGTTCTTGTCGCGCTGGACCATCTCCTGGATGTCCTGCTTCGCATCGGTGGGGAAGAACTGGGAGTAGTCGTTCGAGGTCTTGGCGACACGCCACTGGTCGAACGCCTCCTCCAACAGTGTGATGCCGAGCTTCTCCGCCTCCTCGATCAGGACCCGCGAGCCCGGGTTGTGTGAGATTCGGACCGAGTTCACGCCAGCGGACTTCAGGATCTCGAGCTGGCGCTTGACCGCGCTCCGGTTGACCGCAGCGCCGAGAGCGCCCAGATCGTGGTGCATGTTCATACCACGGATGACGAACGGCTCGCCATTCAAGTACGCACCCTGACCATCGACGCGGAAGGAGCGAAGGCCCGTCACCGTCTGGTATGTGTCGACCAAGCTGCCGTCGACCGTGACGTTGGAGATGACCGTGTAGAGGTAGGGGTCTTCAGGCGACCACAACCGAGGGTCCGGAACGGCGATGCTCTGACTGAACACCTCAGCGCCAGCGGAAGCAACCGATTTGGCCGGTGAGACCCCATTGGCTACTTCCACACCTGAAGCATCGATCACGGACGTCTCCAGCGCGACGTTCTGCTCGGTGCCGGAATCATTCGCGATGGTCGTCTCGACGGCGACGTTCGCGACGCCGTTCGACACATCAGCTTCAAGCGTCGGGGTCGTGACATACGTCCCGTGCCGGTCGACGTGGACCGTGTCCGTGACCGTCAGCGTCACGTCCCGATAGATGCCGCTTCCCGTGTACCACCGGGAGTTCGGCTTGATGTTGGACACGCCAACCGCGATGACGTTCGCTCCCCCGTCTGTTCGGACGAGGTCAGTGATGTCAAAGCTGAACGACGTATAGCCATAGTTGTGGACCCCGAGCTGCTGCCCGTTCAGGAACACCTGGGTGACACCCATGACACCATCGAAGTCGACGCTGATCCGCTTCCCGGACGCTGATTCCGGCAGGGTGAACGACTTCCGATACCACCCGTCGCCAGCCGGCAGCAGACCTTCGTTGCTGGTGGTCGATCCGCCTGGAGCGAAGTCCTGATGAATCGACCAGTCGTGCGGCACCTGAACCGATTCCCAGGACGAATCATCGAACCCCGGCTCCTGCGCACCATCGGGGTCGCCCAACGCGAACCGCCATCCGTCATCAAAGTCGACGCTCCGGGCGTCCACGGCCACGCTCGTTGGCGCTGGCGCGGCCGCCGCAGGCTGAGCGAGCACGGTCATGCCTCCACCGACGAGCACGGCCGAAACGACGAGGGCACCTAACCGCCGGCACAGTGTCTTGAGTTCCATTTCCACTTCTCCATTGAGGTGAGTCGCCGGCCCGTTAGCGCTAACATTTCGCGATGTCAGAAAAGTGACCGGTCACATAGTGTCGCAGCGGACACTATCATCGTGGCTTCCTCGGCGCAAGGTGGCCTCAACGGAGCTCAGCCCCTCCACCGGCGGATCCGCGAGCCGCGGGAGCCTTCGCTCACGAAGGCGAGCCTGTAGCCCGGACACCGACGACGACGGGTCTTCAGATGGGTTTGGCAGCACCGCCACCGAACACCCCGCCGTCTCAGCTGGACGAGAGCCGGACTGCGGTCAACGTTTCGAGGTCCTCCGCGAGCCGCGGGAGCAGCCGCTCCAGGGCATCGACATCCGGCTCGGACCAAGCGCTGAAGAGAAGGTCGTAGAACCGTCTGCCCGTGGCTGCAAACTCGTTCGCGAAGGCCAATCCCGAAGGTGTGAGCTCGACGAACACCGATCGAGTATCCGCAGCATTCGTCCTTCGTTGAACGAGGCCAATGGATTCGAGACGAGCGACGATCTTGCTGACGTTCGCACGACCCGTACTCAGAATCTCCGCCAGCTCGGCCGGGCGGAGTGGACCTCGTCGGATCACCTCCGTCAGCAAACGGAAGGCCGATTCGTCCCCCCGCAAAGGAAATCCGGTCGCTTCCATGGAACCTTGAAGCACGCGCCTAGACTGCGACCACAGGACGATCCGCTGGACGCCATCGGCGATGAGCTGCGCACGCTCAACCGAGTCCGACGATCCGCTCTCAGCGCCGATCGGCAGGACGATTCCCTGCTTGCCCTCCGACTGGACCGTCACCGACACCACCCCACATCGAACCTAGCGCCACCGCAACTTGAGTGTCGACCGGCACGGTCGGCCGCACCCGCGACCCGCCAGGCGCCGTCGATACGACGAGGGTACCTGCCCTCACAATCACCGGCGGCTTGCTGCCTGATTCTGCCTTCTCATCCGCGCGCGACCTTGGTGCGAACCTCCATCGATTAGATACCGCGCGACCCATATGTCAAGTTCGAACGATGTCTCAGCCCTCGCTTACCGGTGGGATTTGAACCCGCATCCTTCCATCAACAGGCCGCAGTTGGGCCAAGATCCGCAAGAATTCAAGCTTCCTCGATCATCTTGAACAGTGCAGAGACCGCTCCGATTGCCGCGGATTGGGGACTGTCTGATTTTCGGTGTTTCTGGGTCGGCCTGACCGGAAGGAACAGGCCGTGATGGACACGACCGAGATGATCGATCCCGTGACGGGAGAGATCATCGATGAGCAGCAGCTCGCTGAGCAGCTGCTGAAGCAAGCGAAGGAACAAGGCGTTGACCTGCTGGGCCCGGACGGGCTGCTGAACGGCTTGACCAAGCGGGTGCTGGAATCCGCGCTCGAGGCGGAGATGACCGAGCACCTCGGCCGCGACAAGCACGAGCCCGCCGAGGGCGGCAACGTCCGCAACGGCACCAGGTCCAAGACCGTGCTGACCGAGGTCGGCCCGGTGCAGATCGATGTGCCGCGGGACCGGGACGGGTCGTTCACCCCGGCGATCGTGAAGAAGCGGCAGCAGCGCCTGACCGGCGTCGACGAGATCGTCCTCTCATTGACTGCGCGCGGGCTGACGACCGGTGAGGTCGCGGCGCACTTCGACGAGGTCTACGGCGCATCCGTGTCGAAGGACACGATCTCGAGGATCACGGACAAGGTGATCGAGGAGATGACGGACTGGGCCAACCGGCCGCTGGACCGCGTCTACCCCGTGGTGTTCATCGACGCCCTGGTCGTGAAGGTCCGCGACGGGCAGGTGCAGAACAAGCCGTTCTATATTGCCGTCGGCGTCACCGTGAACGGCGAACGCGACATCCTCGGCATCTGGGTCGGTGACGGCGGCGAAGGCGCGAAGTTCTGGCTCGGAGTGCTGACCGAGATCAAGAACCGCGGCGCCGAGGACGTCTGCATCGTCGTGTGCGATGGCCTGAAGGGGCTGCCCGAATCGATCAACACAGTCTGGCCGCTCGCGACGGTTCAGACCTGCATCATCCACCTGATCCGGGGCACGTTCCGGGGCAGTCCCTCCCATTGTCCTCGACGCTAAAGCCTGTGATGATCTTGAGCGGTGCGCGGCCGGGAGCTCCGGTGCCGAGGTCGAACTCCGCCTGTGCCTCTCGATGGATTCGAACCGTGAGACGACCTCGACCAGCGGCATCGTTGGGGAACCGACTGTCGATCGCCTGAATACCGTTGACGACCGCTTCGTGGAGCGGGAGTAGCGCATGGGTTTTCGGCAGCGTTGTGTTCCGCACCCGACCTGCCAGCGACGTCTTCAGCGCCATGATCCCTCTCCTGTGTGCTCGTTGTCATGGACGGTAGACCCGGTCACTGACATGTCATCGTGCTCGCGGCGTCACCGCGAAGCCGACCGACACACCGCTTTCTACTCACTGGGCGTCGCCAGCGCCTGCTTCCGGAACGATGCTTCGAGCGGAGCGCCCCTCGGGTCCGCGCTCAAGCTAGTTTCGCGGGAGCACGAGCACGCCGCATCGACGACAGTACGCGTGGCCGCGATTCCGCATGCACCGTGTGCCACAGTTTGGACAGTCAGGTTCCGTTGCGGCGATCAGGGATTCGAGTTCCTCAGTACACATTCGCCAACCCGGTGAGAAGTGAGCCAGAAGCGTTAGGGAGGTCGACGTGCAGGTGGTTGCAGCTGTCGTCGAACTCTTCGAGATTGCGAAACGCGATCGCACTACCTACGGCGGCTCGACACTGCGCCTGGCCGACGCGGGCTCCGGCAGGCATGGCGGGGTCGAGCATCGAGATGAGGCGTACGGAGTATGAGTCGGCACCAGTGAGGGCATGTCCGTCGAGCGAGTAGAAGTCGACGGCGTGGCCACCGCCTTTCGTCCAGTGTGAGGAGTTGGTGCCGGCGCCGAGGAGTGAGCCGGTGCAGTGTCGGTTGAGGTCGCTGATGCCGACGGTGTCGAAGGTGCGGACGGCGAGGACGATGACCTGCAGGGTGCCGATCTCGATGCCGCATCCGGGCACGTTGCGGCCTACGGCGATGTCGGTGATCTGCTCGAGGTAGCGAGGCTCGAGCACACGGAGCCGGCCGGCCTCGACGGCCGCGGCGAGTTCCTGTGCGAGCGTCGTCGCGTCACCGTCGATGCCGCAGGCGCCGGCGCTGGATGTGCTGGTGAGTGCGTTGACGACTTCGACGGCGGCTGAGTAGTAGGGCGTGTAGTGGTCGGGGTCTTGGTTGATCTGCACGGTGTGCGCTGCCAACGATGGCTCTATGGTGTCCCAGCTGGGGACCTGGGCGAGTCGGCGGAGGAAGGCTGTGGCGGCCGTTGCGAGGTTGAGTCGGTCGGCGCGGGTTCCGTAGGACTCGCCTTGTTGGAAGACGCCGATGGTGGTGTTGTCGACATGGTCGCCGTGGTCGAGATTGCGGAGCGAGCTCTCCCCCATCGCGGTCATCACCGCGATCGTGGCCGCGCGGGGCGGCAGGCCGAGCTTCGCGGCAGAGTTCATGATCATCGCGGCGATGCCGAGTTGGGTACCGTCGTATCCGGCGACCGGGCCTGACTGTTCGGCGGTGGTGGGGTTGATGGTGCCGCCGCCGCAGCTGGCGGTTGCGGTGTTGAGCATGAATGCGCCGCCGAGGAGGGTGCCGAAGATGATCGCGCCGGCGATGCCGATGTTCCGGGCCCGCATCCGCTGGTCACCGGTTCCGCTCGGTGGGGGCGGCGAGAGCTTCGTCGGTGTTGGTGACGTCGATTTCCCAGTTGGAGCGGATGTGTTGGACGTGGGTTTCGGGGTGGGCGCCGTACTTGAACACGTAGTGGCCGTCGCGGAGACGGGTGATCTGGTCGGTGGTGTCGGGGTCGAATCCGAAGGTGTCGGTGCACCAGGCGGCGTCTTCAGGTCGCCCTTGCCGGAACACGTAGATGCTCTGGGCTTCTTGGATGATGGTGACCCCGGGTGAGTCTCGGGGAACGTCGGTGCCCTTGTGCATGACGAACACGTTCGCGATGCCGAGACCGCGGGAGAGCTTCTGGTTGGCCTTGATCAGGCGCGCAGATGGGCCACCGATCATGTGCCAGCCCTCTTCGTAGACGACGGTGGTCGCCCAGCCGCGGTCGGCGCGGAGCCGGCCGAGCATCCACATGTTCCCGATCGCCATCACGACCGGCACCGCGGGCCCGTCGTCGGGGAGTTGGGAGATGTCGAACGAGGTGAGCTTCCCGGTCAGGTCGACGCTGGCCGAGGTTTCCCCATCGAGCAGGCCGGCGTATTCGTCGAGGAGCCCGTTCAGCGTCCACCGCACCGCGAGGCCCGCATGGTGGAGCGCGTCCTTCGCGCTCGGTGAAAGGTCCCGGTACTGGTCGTCGTCGATGACGCCCAGGTTCGGGACCACGTCGGCGAGGGTCGGCACCCGACCGTCCTCGAACTTCGCGAGGGTGCGCCGGAGCGCGGCCCGGAGTGCTTCATGTTCGGCGCCGTCGAGGTGCTGGTCGTCGCGGGCGAGGCGGGCGATGGTGGCGAGGAGGCGGGCTTGGCCGCGGGTGCCGGTGCCGCGGGCGATGACGGGGTCGAGGAGGTTGAGCCGGGTGCCGGTGCCGTCTGCGGTGAACCTGATGGGTTCGGTGCCGTACCGGCGGACGACGTTGGAGTATTCGCCTTCGCCGGCTTGGTCCTTCTTGTCGAACACGACCGCCCGCCGGCCGGTGAGGACGAGGGGGCGGAGCACGCAGACGGTCTTGACGAAGCTGGATTTGCCGGCGCCGACGTCGCCCATGACGACGGTGTTTGGGCTGGAGACCTCCCGGGGTTGCGCGTTGTACGCGGTGATCGGGTCGTGGGTGACCGAGGTTCGGGAGAGCACGTCGCGTCCGTTGACGACCCCCTTGGTGCCGGTGGGCGGTCCGATCAGTGCGGTATTGAGGATCTCCGCCTGCCGGGTCGATGTCGGCGCACCGACCACGGAGGGCGCGTAGTGCCCGCGCGCGGCGGCGCGGTGGTTGGTGCGGAGGGGTGCGCCAGGTCGTTCCCACGGGACGAGCTCGGTGGTGTGCGCCGCCTGCTCGGCGGGCGTCGTCTCGGGTGGTGGGGCGAATGCGCGGAGGACGGGGAGGGACCAGATCCGGCTCGTGGCCGGGGTGGTGTCGGTCATGTGAGGGCCTCCTTCTCGGTGCGGCCGGCGAGGAGCCGGTAGGCGCGGGCGGACAGTGACCGGTCGGTCGCGGTCTGGCCGCGGCCGATGGGCCAGGTCGTGCCGGACGCGGCGGCCTGGTAACTGTCCTGCCAGTCGAGGTACTCGATCCCGAGCGCGGTCTGGCAGGCTTCCTCAAGCTGCCGGGACGCACGGGCGAGTTCGTCGCGGGAGCGTGCCGAGATCGTGACGTACCCGGTCCAGGCGACGCCGTGGTGCCCGGTGCCGGCGCGCAGGTCGGTGCGGCGGCGGCGGGACGCGGTCATTGCGGTGCTGGTTTCGTCGAGGTCGACGGTGCCGTGCTCGGTCTTGGAGATCGCGTCGGCCTGGTCGCGGACGAGGTCGCGGTTCGCGGCCGCTTTCGCTTCCGCGGCGGGTACGAGGTGGAGGTGGAAGCTGACTGTGCGGACGAAGTCGAGGTCGCGGCCGATGAGCAGCTCCAGCATCCACAGCTGCGTGCGGCCGCCGGTGGAGAGGTTGCGGGCGTCGATGCGGGCGGTGCGGTGCCACCAGGTCACTGGTGCCCCGGTGACGGGGTCGCGGTCGTCGACGATGTGGGCGGAGAACTCGTCGTGGCTGGGCAGTCCGGTTCGGGAGGGGTGTACGTCGGCGACGTAGTCGAGCGGGCGGGACGGGTTCTGCTGGTGCAGCATAGCCGCGGTGACCTGCCGTGCTGAGAGCACCTCGACCGCGCCCATGCGCGCGTCGACCAGGCCCCGGTACACGGAGCCGATCTCGGTGGCCATCAGGTTCCGCCATCCGTCGCGGCCGTCGCCGTGCTTCGCGGCGGCGGCGGTGAACTCCGGGGTGAGTGGCCACTTCACGGTGATGAAGTGGCGTTGCACCATTGCCCCGTCCCCGGTTCGGCGCAGCACCTCCTCATAGGACGCCCGTGCAGCTGGCGGGGCGGTGGGGTCGAGGTTGTTGAGGACCCAGAACTCCTGCAGCGCGGTGTCGGCGGGCAGGACTCGGGTGACGGTCTGCACGTCCTCGACCAGCACCGAGGGAACAGCACGGGCCGCGAGGAAGGCGCCCCAGGCGGTTGCGGCGCGGTTCATCACGGTGCGGGACTCGATGCCGCGGAGTTGCCCGCTGACGGTGAACACGACCGACAGGTACGCCGGTTCCCCGACGGGTGCGTGCCAGGCGATTCCGGGGATGCCGCGCCCGTACTGCAGCCAGCCCATCCCGTCGGCACCGTCGGGGTTGGCCCGCATCCCGTTCAACGCGCGCCGCGCCTGCCATTTGGCGTGGCGGCCTTTCGCGTCGCAGGCGGCTTGCTCGAGCTGGTCCCACGCGGCGACGTCGTACGGGACGAACGCGTCGGTGCCGGCCTGGATCCGGTCCCGCCACCGTCGCCGCTTCTTCCGCCGGCCGAGGATCGTGCCCCGGTGCGTGCGCGCGGTCAGCACCAGCGTCACCACCACCGCGACCAGGCCGAACAGCAGCGCGGGCCAGCCGATGAAGATGGTGAGCAGCATTGACGCGAGCACGACGACGATCAGTGAGCTGGTGCGGGCCTTCGAGCTCGTGCCGCCGAAGAAGGACCGGTGCCCGGCCTCCCCGCCGAGATGCCGGACCACGGGCGCCTGTGTTGGGGTCATGGGCGGCTCCCTCCGATGACGCCGTCTTCCATGGGTTCGACGGCCTGCTCGGCGGCGGCGTTGCCGAGCTGCTGCCCCGCCTCCGCGGCCTTCAACCCGGCCGCGGCGATCAGCGTCGGTACCCCGATCGCCGCCCCAACCCCGGTCGCGGACTCAGCGGCACCGGCCGCGGCGACCGTCTCCGCCGCGCCCGCGGTCGACGCCGCACCCGTTGCCGCGGCGGCTGTGCCGCCCTCGGCACCTGCGAGGCCCGCCGCACCGGTTGCACCGGCCTCGCCGACGGCGCCGGCCGGTCCTGTCTGGGCGGCGGCGACATCCGACAACCCACCACCGTCTGCCCCGCCAAGCTCGCTGACCGGGACGTCGGCGGCGGTCGTTTCCGACATGGCGGGCTGCGGGCTCGTGGCAGCATCCACGGGTTGGTCGGCGTAGCGGTTGGTGGCTTCGGTCATGCTGGCCGGACCGATCTGCTGGCCGTTCAGCGTGGGCCCGTTCGTGCCGCCGACACCGGCGGGCATCGGGATCGGCGCGAACTTCAGCAGCATCAGCGGGGCGAGCGCGGCGATGTAGATCGCCAGCAACGACACGATGAACGTCACCAGCGCCTGCAGGGCGTCCTTCTCACCGAGGGTGGTGACGTTGCTGGCCATCAGCCCGTAGGCGGACCCGAGGAGGAAGAACAGCAGCGGGTGCGCGGCGAGGATCCCCAGCCAGAGGTACCCGATCCGGAAGCCCGCGTCGCGGCCGTTCGGAGTCGTCACCCACGCGAACACGAGCGGGGCGAGGATCCCGGTGAAATACAACGTGACCAGCTGCACGATCAGCATCAGCACGACCAGGAACAACCCGACCACCATGCACAGCATGAGGATGATGCCGATGAACACTCCCCCGGTGATCCCGGCCGGGTCCGCCCGCTCGATCATCACGACCAGGGTGTCGACGACCTCGGCGTAGTTGCCCGCGATGCCCCACCCCATTACGGATGTCGACAGGGCGTGGAAGAACTGGACCAGCAGGATGCCGAACATCGGCCCGAACATCGCGCCGATCATGAACGCGGGCCAGAACAGCACGATCGAATCCAGCAGGTCTCGGCCTGCCATCGTGCCCCGCGCGACCCGGACGAACTGCGGCAGCAGCAGCACGATCGCGACCAGGATGCCGCCGGCGAACGAGATCGCATACGCGTTGAGGAACCACTCCGCGCTCAGATCCGGCATCGTTGCCGTCCCCAGCGCGGGTAGCACGTCTTGCGCCAACCCCGACGCGGCATCCTTCAACATCTGGAACGTGTTCCCCGCCGGGTCCTGCCAGAAGTTGATCGTCCCACCGATCGTCTCGCCCAGTCCGGTGAGGCTGCAGAGTGGGTTGTCGCACGGGTCGAGCGTGAGCATCAGCAGCCTCCGGTGAAGGGCGTCCCGATCGCGAAGAGTTCCTCTGTCGTTCGATCGAGACTGGCCTCGTCGAACTGCCATCCGTCGTCTGCCCAAGTAAGGGTGAAGGTCTTGGCCATCCGGAAGGTTGGGTGGAGCTCACCGTCAATCACGAGACCCGCGCCGACGGTGACCACCGCGTCGACGTCGGAGTACGACTCGAGGTGCCACACGCCGGGCACGGTCGACAGATGAAAGGGCGTTCCGTCTGGAACGAGGGATCCGGATGTGTTCGGGTCGTCCGCGTAAGCGGAGGCGAGGTCGTACGGCGACGAGCTGGCAACCAGTTGCTGCTCGAACTGATCGATGTCGTCGACCGAAGGCACCGGATATTGGTGCATCCACCGCAACACCGCCGCCGCAACTTCGACGGCGCCATTGCTGGTGTGAGGTGCCTGGTCCTGCGCAGCGAGAACCATCGCAGCATCGCGAGAGCCCCCACCGAGGCATCCAGTGGGGTCAGCATCGAACGTCGGCGTGGCGGTCGCGTCGTCGGACGTCATGGGCGCGGCGTGGTCGCCGTCGGCGTTCCATCGGTCGGTGATCCAGACGCCGCCGGCGACGGTGAGCGCGATCGCTGCAGCGGCGGCAAGGATCCAGGGCACGATCCGTCGAGGTGGGCGAGGTTGTGCGCGCACGGCCGGTTTCAGTTTCCGAAGATGGCGAGGATGGCGCCGACGATGACGGCGACGGCGGCGAGGAGGCCGAGTCCGAGGCCGGCCCAGAGGGCTTTGGTGCGGGCGTTCTTGTATTCCATGGGGTTGCCGTTGGAGCCGCCGGCTGCGGAGAGCTGGGCGAGGCTGATGATCAGGAACGCGGCGCACGCGATCAGGGCGAGGCCCCAGAGGCCGGCCATGAGTTTCTGCCAGAGTTCGGTGAACTCGGCGCCGAAGATCGCGAAGTCGGGGACGATGCCGTCGAGAGGGTTTTGCATGCTGGTGCTCCTTGCCTGGTTATCGGATGCGGTGCTGCAGGGAGGTGATGGTCTCGGCGGCGAGCCGGGTGAACGCCCGACGGGTCGCTGGCGCGAGGCGGTCGAGGGTGAGCTGCCCGCGTTCGGCGATGTGCGCGTCATACGGGACCTCGAGCACGACGCTGACCCGGGCGGTGTCGAGGAGTTCGGTGATGCGGTCAACGACGTGAGGGTGCTCCGGACGTCCGTCCGTCAGGCGGACGATGATCGCCTGATCGGCGAGCTCAGCGGCGTGGCCGCCGAGGCTGCGCAATTCCTCGAGCATCGCGAGCGCTTCGAGGACCGCGTCGCCGGCGTTCAGCACGGGGACGACGAGGACGTCGGCGGCGGCGGTGGCGGCGTGGAAGGCGTCGGAGCTGGGTTGGTTTCCGGAGTCCATGACGCGGATCGCGTAGTACTCGTCGATCACCGCGGCGACTCGGCTGACGGCGTCGCGGGTGAGGCGCTCGCGGCGGCCCGGGGAGCCGATGACAGCTGCGAACGAGGTCTGCGGAGCGGTGTAGCCAGCGAGCTGCCCGGCGGTGCGGATGGTGTCGATGTCGCGGACGAGTTCGCCGATGCCGCGCGGCGGCGTGCCTTCGGCCCGGAACGCGAGCGCGCCGGGGTCGTCTGCGACTTCGACGATCGCGACCGAGCCGCCGCGGATCGCGGCGAGTGTTCCGCCGAGCAGGAGCGAGACGGGGGTCTTCCCGGTGCCGCCCTTGCGGTTGGCGACGAGCACGCTGACCGCCCTGATCCAGGTCGCCTGCCGGATGGTCTGCTCGTCCCGACGGACCGCATCGGCCTGCTCGCGTTCGGCCTGCTCGGCACGGCCCGGCGCGACCCGGATACCGAGCCTGCCGAGCAGCCCGCGCATCCCGGTCGATGCCACGACGGATGCGTGCGGGGCGGTGAGCGAGACGAACTGCTCAACGCTCAGCTCCGCCGCGGGTGGCGTCGTCGTCAGGGTCGCGTCAACCGTCGGATGCGGGTCGGCTGGCAGCTCGACCTCCGGTTCGGTGTCGTGCTGCTGCCGGGCGATCGCGCGGATCTCGGCGAGCTCGGCGCCGTGGATGGTGTGCGGGCTCTCGACGTACCCGGCGGCGCGCTGCGCCCCGGCGAACACGCCCGGCGCCGCTGCGTCCACGGGCGCCGCGGGGGTCGGCGCCTCGGATGGTGTTGATTCGGTCGGCACCTGCGCGTGGGATCGCGGTGCACCGCAGGCGGTGCAGAACTGGGACCCGAGCTGGTCCGACCCGCACCGCCCGCATGCCTGGGCCGCGTCCTTGACCGCGATAGCGTTGGTTGTCGGCTCGTTCATCGTTCCCCCTTCACCGCCTCGCGGCGTGACCCCCGTTTGAGGGTAGTGGATGGTTCGGATGTGATGTCGGGCTGTGGAGAACGACGTGATCGAACCGCCACCATCGTGAGAACAAACCCGCTGAACCGGGCCGAGAATTCTCCGCCCCGCCGACCGAGCGGCTGGGGCAGAATGTGGGAATGCCGGCCCGTGTCGATCTCGTGGACCTGCCGCCCCGTGCGGCGGCGGCGCGTGACGCGGTCGCGGGGCATGCACGGGTGGCGGTGCTGCGGTTCCTGTTGGATCATCCGGACTCGACCCGCCCGGCAATCGTGGCCGGCACCGGGATCAGTTCGGGTGGGGTGCGGTCCGCGCTGGCCGAGCTCGAGCAGCTCGGCTTCGTCGACGCTGATGCAGCGCAGCCCCGGCGCGGGCAGCGGGTCCGGTACGCCGCGAACCGGCGTGTACTCACCGACGACCTCACCGCGTTCGTCGCATGGATGCTGCACTGAATCCGCACGATGCAGCGGGCGATCAGTGGCCGGCTTCATCGGCCCAGTCCGCGATCAGTTCGGCGAGCTCGTCATCGACGCTGCGCCGGGTCCGTGACTGTATGAGGGTGGGCAGGAATCCGCGGATGGCGGCCATGCCAGCTTGTGCGGTGGGGTGGGTGCCGAGGCTGACGAGGAGTCGTTGCCGGTCGGTGGTGCGGATCTCGATGAGCGGGTAGTGCTCGGCGTCGATGGCCCCGTGCAGGTGGTGACGGCGGGCGAGGTTGTTGCCGAGCATGCCGCGCACGGTGGCGACCTGGTCCAGGTTGACCCAGGTGTCCCGGTTGGACGGCAGCGGTTCCCCGTCGCCGTTGAGGTCGGTGATCGCGATCCTGATGAAGTTCGCCATGCCGTTCGTCCCCTCGCCTCGTGTACAGTCCGTGTGCGGTTCAGGCTGCCGGGCGGGAACCGGACGACGGGTACGTCGGTGGCGGACTGTGGACGGATCCGCCTCTCAGGGGGAGTGTGAGGGGCGCACCCCTCACCGCCCGTGGGCCGGCCGGGGCCGGTCCCACGGGCGCAGGGGGTTAGGTGAAGTCGGGCAGGAGTTGCGGCTTCGGGAAGGTGCCGCCGTGCTCCTCGAGCACGGCGGTCGCGATCCGCATCGCAGTGTCGAGCGTCATCCCGACGGGGCGAATCTGGGTGCGTTGCGCGCGCCGCAACTGCTGGTGGCGGTGTTGGCGCGCGACACGTTCGTCCCGGCCGACGATCGTCGCCCAGATCGGGTGTTCGGGCTGGACGGGACCGTAGCCGGGGTGAACGATCGCCCACTGAGTGAACGGGAGGTGCTGGGCGTGGCGGGCGAGCACCTCCTCCGGGTTTTCGGCCACGCGCGCCGCCCACGCGCGGGCGGCCTGCCTGCGCTGCGCGATCCGCTTCGTGGTGTGCTGGTCGGCGGCGATCATTGGTGTGGGCATCATCGCGAGCGTGGACGCGTGCACGTACTTGCGGCGGTTCGCGGTGAAGTGCGCCGCGAGCACCGCGCGGCGCTGCTGCTCGGCCTCACGTTCGGCGGCCTGCCGAGCCTCGCGTTCGGTGCGGGCGGCCTGCACGGGCTTGCACCACGCGACCATCTCCCGCATGGCGGCGAGCAGGTTGTGATCCAGCACCGCCTCCCGTGCGATGTGTTTGAACTTGTGCACCGGCATCCGTTCCATCCGGTCGAAGAACGCGGCCGCCTCGGCCCGGTTGATCTCAACCTGCGAGGCCGCATCGGCCACGGTCCGCGGAGTGGTGTGCTGGCGCATGGTGGGTTCTCCTTCGCATTTGCCTCTCGGGCGATTAGCCCCGGCAGGCCATGCCTGCCGGACGCCGCCGTGAAGGCGTGCGAAGCAGGAGGCTCCGCGCGAAGCCCCAAGGAAGGCGTGGCGGAAAGAAGTCGCGAAGGAGCGCCAGCGACGAACGCGTCTTGTTTCCGACACGGCGACGACGGCTCCGCGTGGAGAAGCGCAGCACGCTAGGCGAGCACCGAGAGGTGCCAACAACACCGGCCGCCCACCGGGCGGCTCCACACAGCGAACACCGCCGGCCGGACACGGCCGACCACCACCTATGAAGTGCTCGGAACCGGGCCCCGAGCACGCCCCGGAGCTGGGCCGCGGCGCGGCCGAATCGGACGCCGCAGGGCGGCGGACAGGGCGCAGCCGCCGTGGCGGCGGCGCGGGCGCCTGACGGAGCAGGCGCCACTTCAGGAACGCAGCGTGGAGCCGCTACCGCGGCGCCGAACCCATGGATTGTTTGGCCATTCCGGCTGGCGATCGTAGCTTGCGGCTACGGCTACGTTCCCAGAATCTCGGACGCGCCCAAGGGCTTATTCCGCCCGACATTCCGGGCACTTCGCCTTGCCGCTACGCACTCGATCTCTCTGCCGGACGGCAAACAAAATGATCGATCCGAGAGAGAGCCCCGCGACGATGACCTGGAACTCCCTACGCCCCAGCATCCCCACCACCATCAACCTCGACGACGACCTCGAAGCCCGCCTCATCCTCACCCATGCCGGACTCTCCGGAAACCCCGCCATCGGCAACCTCATCCACCGGGTCGGCGGAGCGGCCGGCGTCCTCGAGCTCGCGAAGGCTGGTGCCGCCGACACCGCGGTCGGCCTGCCGGACGGCACTCTTCGCCGCGTCGCCCACGCGGCGCGCCAAGGCACGGCGCAGAGAATCGCAGACGTTACCGAGCAGCACGGGCTCATGCTCCTCACTCCCGAGCAGCCCGGGTGGCCAGCGCGAATCAACGTTCTCGGACCTGCCGCACCCCTGCTCCTCTGGATCGACGGACCGGAAGCGGTCCTCGCAGACGGCATCGCAGCCGTCGTCGGGCCCCGCCACCCCGGCCGAGAAGCACGCCACGCGACACTCGAAATCGCCACCGCGCTGGCCGACCAAGGATGGGTCGTGGCAGCGAACGACGCGCCAGGCGTGGCTTCACTTGCGCTCCGCGCAGCCACAGCGATGAAGGGTCGCAACGTCCAAATCGTGCCGGCCGGCATCGACCGTATTCGCGACTCCGAACGCCTGCCGATGACGATCCGAATGAGCGCTGAGGGGCCAGATAGCCATGGGTCGGCGCGCGCGACCCAGCTGGCACGCGCAACGCTTGTCGCGCTCGCAGAACGAGTCTTCGTCGTCGATCGGGGTCCGAGTTGTGAGAGCGAGAAAGTGAGCGTGCTCGCACGCGCCTTGGGCCGACTCGTCGGAGATTCAGGGACTACGTCAATGGCTGGTGGCGCGCAGTCCCGACGTCCGCGTCCGACATGCGAATCGTCTGTCGAAGCTGGGAAGGACTCCTCGAGATGGTGATGCACAAAAAGGGTCACAGGATTCGCGGAGCCATCGTCCGTGCGCCATGCGTGGGGGTCTCTACTTTGCGGACCGGCGAGTTGTTCGAGGGGAACGGCCGCTGGTTCTACGAGCGGCCGTGGCGTAGGACTCGAGCGCGGCGCGGAACGCGACCGTTGTCAGTCGAGAGATCGATTTCGTAGCCGGCGCCATCGATGGTGAAGGCGATGGTCTCGGCTGCGTCCGTGCCGTCGATGTCATCGACGAGCGTGACGACCGTCCTCTTGGCCAATACCGGGGTTCCCCTCTTGCTGCGCGCGGGTCCAACCCGGGTTGCACCTAGGCCGTGTTGCTAAACCAATCTTGCGTGTTCGACGATCCTTGATGGCGTGTCTCGCGATGTGATCTCCGATGAGGTGTGGGACGTGCGCGGTCCGGTGTTCCCGGCCGCCGCGGCGACGGGGCGCCCTCCAGCGGATCGGCGCCTCGTCGTGGAGGCGATCGCGTGGCACTACCGGACCGGCGCACCGTGGCGGGATACACCGGAACGGTTTGGGAACTGGAACACCGTTTACAAGAACTTCGATCGGTGGTCCAAGGCCGGCGTTTGGGCGGACTTGCTCGAGCATGTCCAGTCGCTCGCGCTGGCGAACGAGGATCTGGACTGGGTGGCCTCGATCGACTCCACGATCGTGCGCGTCCACCAGCACGGCGCGACCCTCCCGCGCACCACAGGGGGCTCGAACGAACTACAAGAAATTTGGTCCCGAGCCTCCTGATCACGCGATCGGCCGCTCCAGGGGCGGGGTGACGAGCAAGACGCACCTGGTCTGCGACGGCAGAGGACGCCCGCTCGCATTCATCCTCACCGGCGGTCAAGTCGCCGACACGTCGATGCTGACCGAGACGATCTCCCAGATCCGCGTTCCCGGTCCTACCGGCCGGCCGCGCACCCGCCCCGACCGGATCATCGCCGACAAGGGCTACCCGTCCAAGGCGAACCGCGCCTGGCTACGCGAACGCGGCATCGCCTCGACTATCCCTGAACGCGCCGACCAGATCGCCCACCGCAGCCGGCGCCCCGGCCGGCCGATCGACTTCGGCCCCGAGCAACGCCGGCGCTACCGCGGCCGCAACGTCGTCGAACGCTCCTTCAACAAGCTCAAGCAGTGGCGCGGCATCGCGATGCGCTCTGACAAGACGGCCCGCAACTACCATTCCGCCCTCTGCCTCGCCGCGACGTTGCACTGGCTCAGCAGTGCGCCGCCGTCTCAGCGTCGGGTGATCACGGGGGGAACCCAGGTGCCTTCGGTGATGCCGGGCTTGGCGCCGTACGCGCGCAGGTAGAGCGAGAACGTCGCGTCGGGCGCGGGCAACCAGTTGGCCTCGAGGTCGGCGCCTGGTGAGGTGTGTCCGACGTAGATGGTCAGCGACCCGTCGTCGCCGTAGACGATGGACTTGTTCTTCGTGCCCAATGAGTAGCGGCGCAGATCGTTCGGGTAGAAGAAGTGATCGTCGTCGTACATCGTCAGCGACCAGAACCCGTCGACCGGAGGCAGATCACCGGCCGCGAACACGACCGAGTACTCCTGCCCGCCAGTGAGCTGGTTCCCGTCGGAATCGTCGTCTGTGTAGAAGTACTGGGTCTCGTTCGGCCGGTTCTCGAACATGTTCGACCGAGACGTCGCCGCACGGTTGTGATAGTCCAAGCCCCACTGCGAGTTGTTGACGGACCGGTTCCATCCGTTGGCGGCGTCCCTGCCGTTGTACCGCCACTGCATCGCATGCGGCGCGAACGTCTCGTCAGCGGCGTGGAACGCGGCCTCGATACCGGCACGGATCTCCGGGTCGCGGGCACCAGCATCGAGCAGCGCGGTGAACTGGGCGTACAGGGCGTCCTCACCCGGCTGCGGTGCGACCGTCGCGAGCACCTCGCCGAGCTGGTCGAAGAACGTCTCCGGCCGCACCCATTTCGTCTCCGCGCCGCCTGCGTTCGGTCCGGCGTCGAACGAGGGGACGTCGCTCCAGTCCTTGGTCTTCATCTCACCGGTGTAGTCGGTGAGCGGGTACACCATCACCTGGTTCACCAACGGTTGGATCGCGGCCCGGTCCTCGTCGGTGTCGTCCATGAAGATCCGCGGGATCGCATTCGCCAACGCGGTCGGGCTGCGGAATACATCCGTGATCCCGGCCGGAACCTCGCCGTGCCAGTCAGGCCCGACCAGCAGGTAATGCCCCGGCGTGCTGCCGTAGGGCGAGCCCAGGTCACCGAACTGGTCCGTGCGGGCGTCGTAGAACGCGTACACATAGAACCGGTCACCGAAGTCGGGCACCTGCACAACGACCGGCTGCTCATCGAGCGAGAAGAATCCCAGCCCGTACACGACATCCTGGTTCGGGCACGCGATGAACCGCTCCGCCGGCTCGATGTAATCGTTCAGCATCGCGATCTGCCCGATCGGCGACGCCGGCAGCACACCGCCCAGCCGTCCAGGCTCAGGCGCTGCGCCCAACCGGGTACGACGGTTCATCATGTTCACCATCGGGTAGCCCCAGACATACGCGAACTGCGCCACCGACGACACATACGACGGCTCCAACGCCGACGCCCCACTCGGCATCGCCAACCCCGCACGCACAGCCTCATTCATCCCAGACCCCCCAATCCCAGACGCTGCCACCATCGGCCACGCGACGACTCCCACGCTATCCGGTCGAGCCCCAAAGCGACCATTGCCAAGACAACCGATCGACTTCAGCAACACGGCCTAGTCCGGCTCGTGGCGGGCTTCGGTGAGCCGTTCGGCGGGTTCCGTCTCTGCACTGGAGCAGACAGCACGACAGATAGCGACAACAGAACACCGCGATCTAACGCCGACAATCACACGTGCTCGGAGACCCATCCGGGATGCGCGCCGTAAATCGACCGTTTTCGGTTCAGGGAGCCGCCCCGAGCGTCGCGGCGCTGAATCCCGCGTGTTGAACACGCCCGTGGATATCGTGGCAACGTGCCTCGTAGTTCGACCGCCGCGCCGCCGAAACCTCCCAGCCTGACCGACATGCAGGCGCGAGCGCGCGCCTTCGTCGCCGCGTGGTCCGGCGAGAGTCGGGAGAGGGCCGAGGCGCAGTCCTGGTGGAACGAGTTCTTCGGCATCTTCGGCGTCGAGCGCCGCAGGCTCGCCATATTCGAACGGCGTGCGCGCCGCGCATCCACTGGTGGCGACGGCAGCATCGATGTGTTCATGCCGGGCGTAATGATCGCTGAGCACAAGAGCCTCGGGAAAGACGGCGGCGCGGGGACGTCGCAGGCCGTGGATTACCTCGAGGGCGGTGACATCGCAGCGCATGAGTTCCCCAGGTACATCGTCTCCGCCGATTTTGAGACCTTCACCCTCACGGACCTGGAGTCTGACGACCCGCCGCTCACCTTCCAGCTCAAGGACCTGCCAAAGCATGTGCAGCGTTTTGCGTTCCTCGCCGGATACGAAGCGCCGAAGCGCCTAAGTTCCGAGTCTGAAGCAGTCTCGATCAGAGCGGCTCGCGAGATGGGGAAGCTCTACGACGCCCTGCTCGGCGACCGCTCGCCCGAGGACAACAGCGATGAAGCAGAGGATGCCGCGATCTTCATGACGCGACTCCTGTTCCTGCTCTACGGTGACGACGTCGTCGGGCTGTGGGAGCCGGGCCTGTTCGAGTCGTACGTGAAGAACCGTACGTCCGAGGACGGATCGGATGTAGGGGCCGCGATCGCCACCCTTTTCCAGGTTCTCGACACGAAGGACCGGCGCAAGGTGCCTGAGGAGTTGAGCGCCTTCCCCTACGCGAATGGCGGTCTTTTCCGGAAGCGGCTCGACATTCCGTTCTTCGACCGCGGGATGCGTGACGCACTGATCGCTGCGACCGAGATCGACTGGTCGGGAATCTCGCCGGCCATCTTCGGCAGCCTGTTCCAGGGAATGTCATCACGTGAGGAGCGTCGCCGTTCCGGCTCGCACTACACGACTGAGACGAACATCCTGAAGGTACTGCGGCCGCTGTTCCTCGACGAACTCGAGGATCGCCTCCAACGATGGTGGTCTTCAGTGCCCGAACTAGAGAAGTTGCGGAAGGAGCTTGGCACCTACCGCTTCCTGGACCCAGCGTGCGGCGCCGGCAACTTCCTGATCGTCGCCTATCGCGAGATGGCCGATCTCGAGTTCCGCATCATCAAGAGGATCCGCGAACTGCGCGGCGAAGTCGACTACGCGCTCGACTCGACTTGGGGTCTCATGGTGCAGCCTGAGCATTTCGGCGGCATCGAACTGAATTGGTGGCCGGTGAAGATCGCCGAGACAGCCATGTTCCTCACCCAGCACAAGGTGACCCAGCGCTTGGGCGAGATCGGCGAACCACCTCAGATCCTGCCTATCGGAGACGCCGCGCACATCGTGCATGGCGACGCGCTCACCACCGACTGGAACACGGCCGTTGCAGCGACTGACCGAACCTTCGTCTTCGGGAACCCCCCGTTCCATGGCCACAAGGAACGCAGCAAGGAAGAAGCTGCGAACTTGCGCACCGCCTGGGGACGCGACTACAACGGCAATCTGGACTTCGTTACCGCATGGCACGCGAAGGCGCTGGAGTACCTCAAGGGCCGGCCCCTCGCGAGGTTCGCTTTCGTAACGACGAACTCCATTGTGATGGGGCAGTCGGTCGCTGCACTGTTCAAACCGATCTACGCCGATGGGTGGCGGATCGCGTTCGCCCACCGCACCTTCGAGTGGCAGTCAGAGGCGTTCGGCGCGGCGGCGGTGCACTGCGTCATCGTGGGATTCGATAAGGGAACGACCCCGCCTCGACTCTTCACATATGTCGGCGGTCGAGGCCAGCCGTTGGAACTGGCGGTGGGACGCATCAACGCCTATCTACTCGACCTTGACGAGGTCTTCGTCGACGGAGCCGCGATGCCACTCTCCTCGTCGCTCGCAGTGGTGTCCTCGGGGTCCAACCCAATCGACTTCGGGCAACTCATTCTCAATGAAGCGGGCTACGCGGAAGCCTCAGCCGATCCGGTGGCAGCCAAGTACCTTCGGCCGTTCTCGAACGGCGAGGACTTCATCAACGGGCTACAGCGCTGGTGTCTATGGCTGAAGGATCTGGATCCGAGCGATGTCGGACGATCAGAAGTGCTGAAGCGTCGCCTGACAACGTCCGCCGAGAAGCGCTCGAGCAGCGGACGGGCGGCCACAATAAAGCTCGCAGCGATTCCTCACCTGTTCGGGGAGGATCGACAGCCAGACGAGCGGTTCCTAGCCTTCCCGCAGACGTTCGCTGAGTCGCGACGATTCATGACGGTCGGATACATGGACCCGTCAACGATTATCGGGATGAAGATCTACTGGACGGTGGACCCGACGGGCCTGCAGTTCGCCATTGCCTCAACAAGCATGATGATCACATGGCAGAAGACAGTCGGCGGCAGGCTGAAGTCAGACCCGAGCTTCTCCAACACCTTGGTCTGGAACACGTTCCCCCTTCGACAGCTCACAGACGGCGAGCGTGGGCGACTGATAGATGCCGGGAAGAAGGTACTCGAGGCTCGGAACGACGCTCCCGGCCGGACCCTCGCTGACCTGTACAACCCGCTCGCGATGCCGAAGAGTCTCGTTGATGCGCACCTAGCGCTGGACCGAGCGATGGATGCCACATTCGGTTTCAGGAAGGCCCCAACAGATCTCGAACGACAGAAGAGGCTATTCGAACGGTATGTGGAAATGACGCGTGCAGGCGAACTCGAGATCCCCATCGCGGACGGTGCAGCCAAGCGGCGCCGACGCGGAGCCCGGCCCAAAGTCACCTAGGCGCTATGGGCACGGGCTTCGTGGGCAAAGCACGTCGTTCCGCGAGTGGAAGTCGTCGCCCAACCGCAATCGGGCAGATTTGAGCTGAGGTTGCTCAATCCCCGAACGCCTCAGCGATGCCCACGTCTACAACCATCCCACCAAGCGCATTCAGCCCCTGAATCGTGCCTTTCTCTGCGTCATAGCGCACGAGTGCAACACCGACTCGGTCTGCAAACGTGAGCCCATCCGCGGTTACGGCCCCGCTCGTGAAGAGGAGTGGCTTCTTACTATCAGCGGTCGCGACACCAAAGAGAGCTCGTACGTCGGTGACGCTCACGCTTCCCGCGTAGTTCTTGACCTGGGCGACGTAGGCATCGCTCACAACATCGGCTCCGCCGTCGCGCGAAAACCGAGTTACCTCTGCGTCTAGGACACCCAGATGACGCATCCACGCTGCAACGAGATGCTCGGCCCCCTCGTGCGAGACACCGTACTGCTGAGCTGGCGGGGGTGGCGCAGGACGGCTGAGCCAGCGTTCGCGACGTTCAGCCTCCAGCGTCTCAGCTTCGGCGCGACGTTCAGCCTCCAGCCTTTCAGCTTCGGCGCGTTGCTCAGCCTCCAGCCTTTCAGCTTCGGCGCGTTGTTCGGCTGCCAGCCTCCAAGCTTCGGCGCTTCTCTCAGCTGTCAACTGCTCACGACGGGCACGTATGTCCCACATCCGCTGCTCAGCCGCCAGTTGGCGTCGCTCAGCCTCAGCCGCCGCGTCTGGGTTGGGGTCCATCCTCGGACTCTATCTGCGCACCCCCGCCGCCGGCGCCGCGCAAGTTGGTCGATAGCCGATCGTCCCTGCCTCAGAGCCGTCGGGCGATAGACGGCGACAACAGAAGCCGCCACTTGGTGCGAACAATCACATCCGCGTGCCGTCGCCATCCTCGCGATCACTCGGGCCTCTGGTCCGCTGGGACGCAGCCCTCAGTAGGGGAATCCGCGTGCGACCCCCCTTCGACTGAGTCCGCAGTGAGGCCTGGTTCGCCCTCATGTGGAGCGGGAACAGCTCGCTGCGGGAGTGCCCGGAACCCGGCGATGGCGCCGGTTTGGATGATCCAAAAGGCACCGTCGGCGGCTTCGCGGACGTCTTGGGGCGGGACGAGGTAGGTGTGTTGGGCGCGGGCGGAGCCGAGGCGGTCGCCGGTGGCTTGCCCGGCGGCTTCCATGCGCATGATGGTGCCGGCGTACTGGACGATTTCTTCGGGGTCTTTGGAGCGGCCGAAGATGAGTGCTGCGCCGCTGGTGAGGGCGCGGCGGCGGCGGACGTCGTCGTTGGAGAGCCCGGCGGGGCTTTGAGTGGCGAGGATGAGGCCGACGCCGGCGGAGCGGGCGGTTTCGAAGAGGCTGCCGGCGGTGTCGCCGGGGTCCTGGGCGCCGGTGACGAGCTGCGGGAACTCGTCGACGATGACGACGACAGGGGTCTTGTCGCCGGCTTCGAGGCGGGCGGCGAGGAAGTTGCGCAGGTCGAGCAGGAGCAGGTCGCCGAGGCGGGCTTGGGCGTCATCCACCGGCGACAGCGGCACGACGGTGAGGTCCGCCGGCGGGGCGGCGTAGGACCATCCGTCTTGGTCGATCCATTTCTCGAGGGGGCGGAGCGCGACGGCGAGGCTTTGCAGGGCGCGGGCGCCGGCGGTGGTGCCGTTGCGGTCGACGGTCTGGTTGACGAGGGTGAGGTCGTACTGGTCGCGTACGTGCGGGCCGGGGTTGGTGAGCCGGTCGCGGAGGTCCTGGGCGGAGCTGATCGGCGTGTCGGCCTGCACGGCTTGGAGGACGCCGCGGATCTCGTCGAGGTAGTGCTGGTTCGCGCCGTCCGGGACGGGCATGAGCCGCATCAGCTTCGCGGTGACCTGTTCCGCGGTCCCGGAGAAGAAGTTCCACGGCCCGGCGACGGGAGGGTGTCAGATCGTTTGTGTAAGGGGTGTCGGCTTCGTTCGAAGGGACGACACTGATGAC
>NZ_WMLB01000032.1 GCF_009709675.1 Agromyces bracchium
TCCGGCGCGATGCTGCTCGCCTACCCGAAGCACGCCCCCGCCATCGACGGCAGCGTCGACCCCGCCCACCCCGCCCACTCCATCGGCCCCGATCCCGACCGCGCCCACTCCCCCGACCCCGACCCCGACCCCGACCCGAACGCCGACGCCGACCCGAACGCCGACGCCGACCGGTGACGACCGTCGATGCGGGTCATGCGGGTCCCCGGACGGTCCGACGCACATCCACCGTGAACACCGATTCGCGCCCCGCGGGTGCTCGGCGCGGGGAGCGCGAGTCCACCTCGCTGCCGCCGGCGCGACCGGCAGGCCGTGCACGTATCGCCGCTCAGATGAGGTGGAAAGGTGGAGGCGGTATACCTTTCTCCCACCTCCGAGAACGAAGGGTCGATCGACGATCGCGATCGCCTACTGCGGCACGTTCGTGAAGATCACGTCCTCGTACTCGAACGACGGCGCCGTCTGCATCGTGAGCGATGCGGGGTCGGCGACCGACCACGCCTCGCTCCACGTGATCGACGAGCCGGGCAGGATCGCCGTGGTCGGCGGTATGCCGACCTGGCCGCCCTCGGCGCCGACGTCGAAGATGCGCGTGGCCTCCGTGCCGCCCGACGAGAGCTGCGAGAACACGACCGGCTGCACGTTCTCCGTCGAGTCGTTCTGAATGGTGAGCGTGAAGACGAGGTTCGCGGCCTGGTCGGCGCCGGCCGACAGGTCGGAGGGCGTGAACGGCTCGGGCGCGGAGACCGTCATCGAGACGCCGTTGCTCCACACCATCGTCTCGCCGAACTGGAGCACCTGGCCTTCGACGGCCTCGTCGCCGGGCTCCTCGGTGGCCGGTCCGGTCGGCTCGCCGAACTCCTCCTCGAGCTGGCGGTCGATCTCGTCCTGGATCACGCCCGAGTCGACGATCTGCCCGAACACCCCGAGCGCGACGACGGCGAACACGATCGTCCCGATGATCCCGCCGACGACGGAGAGGATCAGGCCCGTGATGGCCGGCCACTTCCGGCCCTTCAGGAACAGGGCGATGATCGCGAGCACGAACGCGATCGGCAGCAGGATCAGCCCCACGACCTGCACGAACGGAATGACCGCGAACACGAACCCGACCGCGGCGACCACGAGCGCCACGATGCCGAGCACGTTCGTTCCGGCGGGTTCGGGCGGCGCGCCAGGCATGCCCGGCGTGCCCGGCGCTCCGCCGTAGGCGGCGTAGCCCGAGTACTCCGCGGGCGGAGCCCCACCGGTTCCGGCGGGGCCGTTCGTCGGCAGCCCCGCGAACGGCGTCGTGTCCGCATACGGCGAGGCATCGGGCGACGCCTCGCCGCCGAGTGCCGCGGTGTCGTACGGCCGCGTCGCATCCTGTGCCCCCGGCAGCGGCGCCGTGTGCTCGGTCCACTGCGTGCCGTCCCAGTAACGCTGCTGTCCGCGCCCGTCGTCGTACCAGCCCGGAGGCGCGCTCGTCGGATCGCTCATGATCGCGATGATCGCAGCACCCCGAGGCATCCGTGGGGTCGAAAGGCCCGCGCAGCGGGGCGGGAACCGGGTCGAGTCCGGGGCCGAGCGGATGCCGCGGGCGGTTCAGACGCCCAGGTCGAGGTCCGCGATCCGCACGGGCAGCCCCGTCTCGAGCGACCGGTTCCCTGCGATGCCGACCGAGACCGCTCGCACGCCGTCGGCGTAGCCGGCGACCCGGCCGAGGGGCGCGTCATCCGTCACCCGGTCGAAGAGGTGCTGGAGCAGGTACGCGTCGCCGCCCCCGTGGCTGCCGATGCCCTCGGGGATCGGCACGACCTCGGCGCCCTCCCAGTGCCGCTGGAGCACGAGCCGCTCGCTGTCGGGGCGCACCTCGTCGACGGGCGAGTGGTCGGGGTGCATGCTCGGGTCGACGACGACCCGGCCGTCCTCGCCGATGAGCACGGCACCGCGCTCGACGACCTCGAGCTCGGCGCGTCCCTCGGTGCCGTTGACGGTCACCCGGTAGCCCTCCCACGGCGCGTGCGCGTTCAGCGAATAGCTGAGCGTCGCTCCCGAGTCGTAGTCGACGAGCGCCGCGAGGTTGTCCTCGATCGTGATGCCGGGGTCGAACACGTCGCGGTCGCGGAGGTAGCCGTCGTGGTGCTCCTGGTCGAGGTAGAGCTCCTTGAGGCGCGCGTCGGCGGCGAGGTCGAGCGAGAACGGACCGCCCGCCTCGCCCGCACCCGTGCCGCGGGCCGGCCGCTCGCCGAGCCCGCGCGCCGCGGCGTTCTCGGCGCCGTAGAAGCGGAGCCCGCCGCTCGCGAAGACCCGCATGGGCGCGGCGCCGATCCACCAGTTCACGAGGTCGAAGTGGTGCGAGGCCTTGTGGATGAACAGCCCACCGGAGTTCCGCTTGTCGCGGTGCCAGCGCCGGAAGTAGTCGGCACCGTGCACGGTGTCGAGCGCCCACTCGAAGTGCACGCTCGTGACCCGCCCGATCCGGCCATCGGCGATGACGCGACGCAGCGTCGAGTTCCGCGGGCTGTAGCGGTAGTTGAACGTCGTGATGACCTCTCGGCCGGTCTCCGCGATCGCGGCGCCGATGCGGCGCACGCTCTCGGCGTCGATCGTGAGCGGCTTCTCGACGACGACGTCGGCGCCCGCGCGCAGCGCGCGGACGATGAACTCGGCGTGCGTGAAGTCGGGCGTCGTGATGACGACCCGGTCGAGTCGCTCGTCGGCGATCATGCGCTCGAGGTCGTCGACGTCGTAGCGGGCGGGCGACGGATGCCCCGCCGCGACGACCTCGCGTTCGTACACGTCGAGTCGGCCCGGGTTCACGTCGGACCACGCGGCGAGCTCGGCGACCTCGGGCACGCGCTCGGCGCCGAGCACGGTGCCGCTCATCGCCCCGATGTACATGCCGGCGCGGCTGCCCGCGCCGATGAGTCCGTACCGTTCCCGCTGCGTCATCGCTGCTCCACTCGCTGGTCCTGCTCCCGGATGCCGCGCGTCCGCGCGAACTCACCGGGAAAGCGCTATCTCACTACGGTAGCATTGCGTCATCCGAGCACTCCGCGGCCGCGACGTCCGCGGCATCCGTCGCCCTCGGCGATAGCATGGGGCGCCTGCCAGAGCCTCGCGAGAGTGCCTCACGGATACGGAGGACGCATGACCGACGACGCCGTCGAGACCCGGCGAACCGCCCCCGCGACCCTGCACGACGTGGCCCGCGAGGCCGGCGTGTCCCTGGCCACCGCCTCGCGCTCGCTCAACGGCAGCACGCGCAAGGTCAACGAGGAGTACCGCCAGCGCGTTCTCGCGGCCGCCGCGAAGCTCAACTACTCCCCCAACCTCTCGGCGCAGGCCGTCGCCCGGGGCTCGACGACGACCGTCGCGCTGCTCGTCGCCGACATCGCCGACCCCTACTTCTCGCAGATGGCGGCCGGCGTCGTCCGCGAGGCCGACCGCGAACGGCTCATCGTCACGATGGCCGCGACCGAGCGCGACACCGAGCGCGAGCTCGACCTCGTCCGCACGCTCCGCGGCCAGCGGCCCCGCGTCATGATCCTCGCCGCCTCGCGTCGCGAGGGCGACCCGAACAACGACGCCCTCGAGGCCGAGCTGCGGGCCTTCGAGTCCAACGGCGGACGCGTCGCGTTCGTCAGCAGCGCCGCCGGCGAGTTCCACGCCGTGCAGCTCGACAACCGCGCCGGCGCCGAGGCGCTCGCGCGCGAGCTCATCGGCCTCGGCTACCGCCGCTTCGCCGCGGTCACGGGCGCCGAGGGCATCCGCACCGCCGACGAGCGCCTCGCGGGCTTCCGCGCCGGGCTCGAGGCCGGCGGCGGCACGCTCGAGCGCATCGTGCGCCCCGCGTTCACGCGCGACGGCGGCTACGAGGGCATGACGCAGCTCATCGAGGAAGGTCTCGACGGCATCGAGCTGGTCTTCGCGGGCAACGACGTCATGGCCGTCGGCGCGATGTCGGCCATCCGCGACGCCGGCCTCACCCCCGGCACGGATGTCGCGGTCGCCGGCTTCGACGACATCCCCACGGTGCGCGACGTCACCCCTCCGCTCACGACCGTCCGGATCCCGCTCGAGGAGGTCGGCCGACGCGCCCTCCGCCTCGCGCTCGACGAGCCCGACGCGGTCGACGAGTCCCCGGTGCACACCGAGGTCGTGCTGCGCGAGTCGACGCCGCGCCGCGGCTGAGGCCGGCTCCCGGCGCGCATCCGCTCGCCGCGGGACCGCCGGCCCCGTCGCGAAAACAGGATCAGCCGCCCGATGCCGCCGCCCGCGGCACCATGACCCGTCTGATCCTGTGAACTCGCAGGCGCCCGCACCATCCGCTCACCCCAGCCTCACCGCGGGACCGCCCCTCCCGTCGCGAAAACAGGATCAGCCGCCCGATGCCGCCACCGGCACCATGACCCGTCTCATCCTGCGAACTCGACCCGCCCCGCGCCATCCGCTC
>NZ_WMLB01000033.1 GCF_009709675.1 Agromyces bracchium
GGGGTCGACGCTGCCGTCGATGGCGGGGGCGTGCTTCGGGTAGGCGAGCAGCATCGCGCCGGAGGCGATCCAGACGACGCCGATCGCGATGATCAGCGTCTCGGCGCCGACGCCCGCGGCGAGCCCGGCGATCGCGGCGCCCGCGGCGGCGGCCGCGGCTCGGAGACCCGCACCGACCGTGAAGACCTGCGAGCGCAGAGCGGGCGGGCTCTGCTGCTTGCGGATGAGGAGCATCGCGGCCGCGCTCGGCGCCGTGAAGAGGCCCGACGCGCCGATCGCCGCGATCGCCCAGGCCGGGCCGAGGTCGAACGCGGCGACGACCGTGCAGAGCCCTGTGGCGGCGAAGCCCCAGCCCATCACCCACTCGGGTGAGCGGCGCGGCGGGCGGCGCGAGTTCCACAGCGCGCCCACCAGGCCGCCGATCGCGAACGACGTGACGATGATCGCGCCCTCGCCGGCGTCGCCCGAGCGGGCGACCGACAGCGCGACCGCGGCGATCGCGAGCCCGCCCGAGCCGAACTGGCTGAGCGTGCCGCTCCACGTGATGACGGCGAGCGGCCGGTGCGTCGCGATGTGCCGGAACCCGGCCGCGATCGTGCCGAGGAACGACGGCCGGTCGTGGGGGGATGCCGCGGCCGGATGCAGCCTCAGGGGCACCGTGCCCACGGCGCCCGCGAGCGCGCTCGCCGCCATCACGATCGTCGCGATGCGCGCCGATCCGAGGGCCGCTGCGGCGGCGACGACCGCGGGCCCGGCGACTGCGCCGAGGTTGTAGGCGAGCGCGTCGATCGCGTACGCGCGTCGCTCGTCGGGAATGCCCTCGGTCACGAAGCTCGAGAGCCCGCCGAAGACGAACGGCGTGACGGTGCCGGCGGCGATCAGCGCGATCGCGACCGCCCACGCGGGCATCGGCCCGAGGAACGCCGCGAACGCGTACGCGGCGGCGATCACGAGCCCCGCACCCGCGACGAGCGCGCCCGGTCGGCGGCTGCGGTCGAGCATCGCGCCCGCGATCGGGGCCGCGACGATGCTCGGCCCGAGGGCGGCGGAGGCCAGCAGCCCGCCGACCGCGACGCCGACGCCCTGATCGACCGCGAGCACGGGGATCGCGATGGTGATCCCGCCGACCGCGAGACGCGGCGGGGTGGCGGCGACGAGGTAGGAGGCGACGCCCACGCGGCGGCTCAGCCGGCCGCGGGCGCGGCCCCGGCGGCCCCGGCGGAGCCAGGCGAACCCGAGCCGGGCGCGCCGGGATCGGTCGAAGCGTCGGTCCCGGCCGCCGCGGGCAGCGTGAGCACCCCGTCGACGCGACGCGGGATGCCGAGCGGGTTGCCGTCGCGGAGCTCGGGCGGCAGCGCGGCATCCGGTGCGTCCTGGAAGGCGATGGGTCGGAGGAACCGGCGCATCGCCGTGACGCCGACGGACGTGTGGATGGTCGTGCTCGACGGGTACGGCCCGCCGTGCTGCTGCGCCCAGCTCACGGCGACGCCCGTCGGCCAGCCCGCGAACAGCACGCGTCCGGCGATCTCCGAGAGCACGTCGACGACGGGTCCGAGCTCCTCGCCGGGCTCGGCGTGCACGGTCGCCGTGAGGCTGCCGCCGACGGCGCGGACGGCGTCGAGGGCGTCCGCGACATCCGTGTACTCGACGATCAGGGTCGATGGCCCGAAGCACTCGTGCAGCAGCGTGTCGGGGTCGGCGATCACGGCCGCGGTCGTGGTGCGGAGCACGACGGGCGAGCCGGTGCCGGCCTGCTGCGCGGCGGGGTCGCCCGCGACGACGTCGACGCCGTCGTGGGCGCCGAGCCGCGCGATGCCCGACGCGAAGGCGCCCGCGATGCCGTCGGTGAGCATGAACACCGCTCCGGCGGATGCCGCGGCGAGCGCCGCAGCGACGCGCTCGCCGAAGCCCGATCCGGCTGGCACGAGCACGACGCCCGGGTTCGTGCAGAACTGGCCGGCGCCGAGCGTGAACGAGCCGGCGAGGCCGGTCGCGAGCTCGTCGGCGCGGGCCTCGATCGCGGCGGGCGTGATGAGCACGGGGTTCACGGCGCTGAGCTCGCCGTAGAACGGGATGGGATCGGGGCGCTGCTGTGCGAGGTCGAAGAGCGCGCGTCCGCCGGCGAGCGAACCGGTGAAGCCGACGGCACGGATCTCGGGGTGCTGCACGAGCGCGACGCCCGTCTCGTGGCCGGTGACGTGCCCGAAGATCCCCTCCGGTGCGCCGGCCGCGACGAGCGCGTCGCGGACGATCTCGGCGGTCCGGGCGGACAGGCGCGGGTGCGCGGGGTGGCCCTTCACGATGACCGGGCAGCCGGCCGCGAGCGCCGAGGCGGTGTCGCCGCCCGCGACCGAGAACGCGAACGGGAAGTTCGACGCGCCGAACACGGCGACCGGCCCGAGCGGGCGCAGCATGCGGCGGAGGTTCGGCCGCGGCGGGATCGTCGTGGCATCGGGGTGGTCGATCGTCGCCTCGAGGTACGAGCCCTCGAGGATCGCGTCGGCGAAGAGCCGCAGCTGCGCCGTGGTGCGGGCCACCTCGCCCGTCAGGCGCGCGGTGCCGAGATGCGTCTCCTCGTCGGCGATGGGCACGAGCTCGTCGCGTGCGGCGTCGAGCGCGTCGGCCGCGGCGCGGATCCAGGCGGCGCGCTCGGCCGCGCTCGAGGCGACCGTGACCGCGAACGCGCGGCGCGCGGCGGCGGCGACCGCGTCGAGCTGCTCGCGCGTGGTGTCACCGGTCGTCGCGGGTGCGGCGGCGGCGCGTGCGGGTGCGGCGGTGTCGGTCATCGGTCCTCCGTGTGTGAGACGGATGCCGCGGCATCCGTCAGCTCGTTCGAGAAGCGTACGCCGAGGCCCGGCTGCCCGGTCGTGGACACCGTGGCGCCCGAGACGGCCACGGGCGACGGCGTGGCGAGTGCGCCGAGCGCGGCGAACGACGCGTCCTCGACGGACTCGACGAGGTGCTCGCCGGGCCGCGCGAGCGCGAGCTGCGCCGAGAGCTCGAGCAGCAGGTGCGGCGCGAGGCCGACGCCGCGGTCGGCGGCGAGGTCGGCGATGCGGAGGAACGGCGTGATGCCCCCGACT
Source organism: Agromyces bracchium (assembly GCF_009709675.1). Classification (GTDB taxonomy): domain Bacteria; phylum Actinomycetota; class Actinomycetes; order Actinomycetales; family Microbacteriaceae; genus Agromyces; species Agromyces bracchium. The sequence goes on from NZ_WMLB01000033.1 coordinate 3,084, forward strand.
CGCACCGCGTTCGGCTGCACGAGGTCGACGGCGCCGGCGTCGATGAACTCGGCGAACCGGTAGCGCGTGTGGAGGTTCTCGCCGAGTGCGACGGGCACCTCGATGCGGCGACGCAGCTCGACGTGGGCGTGCAGGTCGTCGGCGCGGAGCGGCTCCTCGATCCACGCGAGGTCGAACGCGGCGAGCTCGCCGATCGCGCGCTCGGCCTGCTCGAGGTTCCAGCGCTGGTTCGCGTCGATCATGAGCCCGCGGTCGGGGCCCAGCACCTCGCGCACCGCGGCGATGCGCTCGACGTCGCGCGCGAGGTCGGGGCTGCCGACCTTGACCTTCACGGCGTCGAAGCCCGCCTCGACCCACCGCGACGCCTGCGCGACGAGCTCGTCGAGGGGGTAATGCAGGTTCACGCCGCTGCCGTACACGGTCGCCGTCTCGTGTTGGCGGCCGATGAGGTCGGTGACGCTGACGCCCGCGCGACGCGCGGCGAGGTCCCACAGCGCGAGGTCGAGCCCCGCCATTGCGATCGTCGTGATGCCGCCGCTGCCGCCCTCGTGCAGGTGCGTCCAGAGCGGGTCCCAGAGAGCGGATGCCTCGGCCTCGCGCCCGAGCGCGAAGTCCGAGATGTCGTGGTCGAGGTGGGCCCGCACCGCGGCCGCGCCGATCGTCGGCGTCCACGAGAAGCCCCAGCCGACGGCGCCGTCGGAGTCCTCGACCTCGACCTCGATCACCGAGAGGTCGCGGACGTCGGGCCCCCACGGGCGGAGCAGCGGGATGCGGATCGGGCGCGTCGCGATGCGCGCGATGGTCGCGGTCACCGCGACGCGGCCCCCGCGGCATCCGCCAGCGCCGTCGACGGGCAGGCCGACGCGGCCGGACGCGTGCCGCCGAGCTCGACGAGCGCGAGCCCGCAGTCGAGGATCGCCGCGAGCCGCTGCTCCTGCTCGGGCGTCGGGTCGACGAGCGGCGGACGCACCGATCCGACCGGCAGGCCGCGCAGGCGCAGGCCCGCCTTGATGAGCGACACCCCGAAGCCCGGTGTCTCGTCGCGCAGGCGCACGAGGGGAGTGTAGAACTCGCGCAGCAGCGACATCCGCGTCGTCTCGTCGCCGTCGACGTACGCCCGGTAGTGCAGTGCGGCGAGCTCGGGGATCATGGCGAACGCGGCCGACGAGTACAGCGGGATGCCGATGCCGCGGTACGCGCCCTGGCTGAGCTCGGCGGTGAGGAGGCCGTTGAAGAACGCCCAGTCGTCGCGGCCGGCGGCCTCGGCCGCGAGCACGATCTCCTGCGCGAGGCCGATGTCGCCCGTGCCGTCCTTGAAGCCGACGACCTTCGGGTTCGCGGCGAGCCGGGTGACGGCGTCGGCCGTGTAGCGTGCCGTGCCGCGGTGGTAGACGATGACGGGCAGGTCGGATGCCGCGGCGACCGCCTCGACCCAGGCGACGAGCCCGTCGGTGGTGCCCGACACGAGGTAGGGCGGCAGGAGGAGCAGTCCGTCGGCGCCGGCCTCGGCCGCGCCGCGCGCGAGCTCGATCGCGTGGCCGAGCGGCCCGCCGGCGCCGGCGATCACGGGTACGCGCCCCGCGACGACGTCGACGCTCGTGCGAACCACGTCGATGGCCTCGCGCGCCGACAGCGCGTGGAACTCGCCCGTGCCGCAGGCCGGGAAGACGCCGCCCGGACCGAACGGCAGGCGCGTCTCGAGGTGCTCGCCGAGCACGTCGAGGTCGACGCGGCCCTCGGCGTCGAACGGCGTGACGGGGAAGAACAGCACCCCGTCGAAGTCGAGGCGGCGGGTGGCGGCGGTCATGCGGTCCTCGTTCCGGTGTTGGTGGCGGTGGTGGTGGCCGTGATGGTGCTTGTGTCGGCAGGGCCCGTCGGGGCGGGCTCCCCATCCGCCGAGTGAGCGGATTCGCGACGGGTGCGCGGCCCCGAAGGTGCGCACTCGTCGCCGATTCGCGCACCTGTGGGAACGGCGGGCGCGACAGCGGTGCCCGCGGATGCCGTGGCGGCGGTGGGCTCGGATGCGGCGGCCGCGGTGCCTGCCGCCGAGTGCGCGGATTCGCGACGAGTGCGCGGGCTCGAGGCTGCGCACCCGTCGTCGAGTCGCGCACCTGTTGGGGTGGCGGGGGCGGCGGGGGCGGATGCCGCGGCAGCGGCGGCGAGTTCGGAGCGCCAGTCGCGGGTCGGCGACCAGCCGAGTCGGTCTCGGGCCTTCGCGATCGAGAAGACCGGCGCGGTGCCGCCGAGGTCGTCGGCGGCCGGCCCCAGCGCGGGCGCGAACTCGCGCCACAGCTCAGCGACCGGCCGCTCGGCCAGCGCGTCGGCGGCGCCGACGAAGAAGCCCTCGCCGTCGATCGCGTCGGCGGGCGCGGCGAGCCAGGCGTCGACGAAGCCGGCGACATCGCGCGCGTCGACGTAGTTGAAGAGGCTCACCGCCGCGAGGGCGGGGTCGGCGAGCCGCTCGGCGACAGTGTGGCCCTGCTGGGTGGGCGCGCCCGCCCACTCTTCGGGTGAGATCACGTAACAGGGGCGGAAGAACCCGAACGCGCCGGGCGCGGTTCGCGCGAACATCCGCACGGTCTCCTCGATGACGACCTTCGAGAGGGCATAGGCGTTCGCTGGGGCGAGCGGATGCGTCTCGTCGATCGGCACGGCGGCGGCGCGCCACGCGGGGGAGGAGTACCCGACGGGCGTCGGGCTCGACGCTGCGAGCACGCGGCCGACGCCGGCGGATGCTGCGGCCGCGAGCACGTCGTGCGCGAGCGCGGTGTTGGTGAGCAGGATGTCGCGCTCGGGCGCGCTGAACGGCACGGCGATGCCGGCGAGGTGCACCAGCGCGTCGGGGCGGAGGTCTGCGAGCGCGGCGACGGCCGCCCCGGGCGCGGCGAGGTCGACCGTGCGCTCGTCGACGCCGACGAGCCCGGCCGGGGCGCGGTCGAGGCCGACGACCTCGTGCCCGAGCGCGGCGAGCCCGGTCGCGAGCGAGCGCCCGAGGCGGCCGGACGACCCGGTGACGGCGACGCGCATCGATGCTCCTGTTCGCTGGATCGGGAGATTCGAGAAAGCGATTTCTCACGACGAGCCTAAGCGAGGCATGCTGATCCCGGCAACCCGGGCGCTACACTGAGGAACCGATTTCCCGACGCGCCTCGACGCGCCGGGTGCGCGGACCGGAACCGGTCGTCGCGCAGCACGGCCTCGACGCGCACGGCGCGGGCCGAGGCATCCGGAAGGGGACGCATGGGCGACCGAAGCAGGGGCGTGACGATCTCGGACGTCGCCGCACACGCCGGCGTCTCGCCGGCGTCGGTGTCGCGCGTGCTGAACGGCCGGGCGAGCGTCGACCCCGAGATCGTGCGGAAGGTGCAGGCGTCGATCGCGACGCTCGGCTACTCGCCGAGCCTCGTCGCCCGCAGCCTCGTGCACGGCCGCAACACGACCGTCGCGATGGTCGTGCCCGACCTCGAGAACCCGCTGTTCCAGGGCATCCTCAAGGGGCTCAGCCTCGCCGCGGCGGACGACGGCTACCGGGTGCTCGTCGCCGACACCGCCGAACGCGCCGACGACGAGGAGGCGATCGCGGTCGAGGCGCGCCAGCGCTGCGACGCACTCGTGCTCTGCGCGCCGCGGATGCCCGAGGCGAAGCTGCGCCGGCTCGCCGAGCGCGTGGCGCCGGTCGTCGTCGTGAATCGCCCGCTGCCCGACCTGGACGTGCCGATCGTGGGCGTGGACTACGTCCGCGGCATCCGCGACCTCGTCGACCACCTCGTCGGGCTGGGGCACCGGCACCTCGCGTACGTCACCGGCCCGGAGACGAGCGCCTCGAACGCCGAGCGGCTGCGCGGGGTCGACGAGGCGCTTGCGATGCATCCGTCGGTTCGGATCGAGCGCATCCCGGGCGGGTCGCGACCGGAGGACGGCGAGGCGGTCGCGCCCGCCGTCGTCGACGCGCACCGCGCGGGCGTCACCGCCGTCATCGCGTTCAACGATCTCGTCGCGCTCGGCCTGCTTGCGCGCCTGCGCGAACTCGGCGTCGACGTGCCCGGCGAGCTCTCGGTCGCGGGCTTCGACGACGTGCCCATGGCGCGGTACGCGACGCCGCGCCTCACGAGCATGTCGGTGCCGCGCACCGAGATCGGCGCGCAGGTCTGGGCACGGCTGCGCACCCTCATCGGCGGCGGACCGATCGAGCACACCGTGCTCTACCGCCCGCGGCTCGAGGCCCGCGAGAGCACGACGGCGCCGGCAGCCGTCGGGGCGTCGGCGTGAGCGTGCTCGCGCCCGTGGCATCCGCTCTCGGATCGGATCGCCCGGCCAAGCGCGCCCGCGTGCTCGACCTGCTCGAGCGGCGCGGGGCCTCGGCGATCGTGCTCCGGTCGCACACCGCGGTCGCGTGGTACCTCGACGGCGCGCGCACGCACGTGTCGCTCGCGGGCGATCCAGTGGCCGCGGTCGTCGTGCGCCCGAGCGGCGACGCGTTGCACGTGTTCGCGAACGAGGCAGATCGCCTGCTCGCCGAGGAACTCGGCGTCGCGTCTGACCTCGAGGTCGTCCGCGTGCCGTGGCACGAGCCGCTCGTGGCGGCCGGCGTCGACGCACTCGACGGTCTCGACGCCCTCGACGAGACGGATGCCGCGGCCGACCTTCGCGCGGCCCGCGCCGCCCTGCTGCCCGCCGAACTCGTCCGCTACCGGGCGCTCTGCCGCGAGGTCGCCGAGGCGATGACGGATGCCGCGCTCGCCGCGTCGCCCGCCGACTCCGAGCGCGTCGTGGCCGCGCGCTTGTCGGGCGACCTCGCCGCGCGCGGGATCGACCCGCTCGTGACACTCGTCGCCGGACGCTCCCGGCTGGCCCACCGGCATCCGCTGCCCACCGACGCACCCCTCGGCGACCGGGCCATGCTCGTCGTCTGCGGTCGCCGCCACGGCCTCATCGCGAATGCGACTCGCTGGCTGCGCTTCGGCCCGGCCGCCGCCCCCGACCCTGCCGAGACGGATGCCGCGCGCCGCATCCTCGACGTCGAGGCCGCGTTCCTCGACGCCACCGTGCACGGCGCGCGCCTCGCCGACGTCTTCGCGACCGGCACCGCCGCGTACGGCTCGCACGGCTTCGACCCGCACGAATGGACGCGGCACCACCAGGGCGGCGCGGCCGGCTACGCCGGCCGCGACCCGCGCGCTGTGCCCGGCATCCCCGACGTCGTGCAACTCGGCCAGCCGTTCGCTTGGAACCCGACCGCGCCCGGCGCGAAGGTCGAGGACACCGTGCTGGTCGGCGCCGACGGGGTCGAGGTGCTCACGGTCGACCCGCGGTGGCCGACGGTCGCGGTCGCCGGGCGGGAGCGGCCTGCTGACCTGCAGCGCGATTGACGCGGCGCTGTCGCGTTGAGGGTCCCTTCATCGGGACTGCTTTTCGGGCGGGGCAACCGAGACCGACCTGCGTCAGCGGGGCGGACGGCGTCGCGTTCCACGCCGATGCACCTCTCCGGGCTGCCGTCTGCCGGCCGGCGCTCGCCATTCGCGGATGTCGTCACGATTGGCGGGTTCGAAGCCCGTTGCACCCGCACAACCTGACGACAACCGCACCCGCCGATCCACGTTCCCGGTCCTCCCAGCCGGTCCCACTCCGGCGCGACATCGTGGCGGCCGACGAGATCTCGGTGAAGGACCGGCTAACGGGCGCGCCGGGCACGATCGCGTTGCCTTTACGCTTCCGACATGCAGTCGTCCGTGCTCGCCGCGATCGTTTTCCCCGGGCGAATCGTCGTCGAGGAACTCGATCCAGGTCGGCCAGGACGCGGCCTGAATCGCGTCCTCGGGGCTGATGCCGTGCTTGAGTGCCGAGTCGTGGACGTTCACACGGCGTACGCGGCCAGTGCGTCTCGGATGAGTTCCGATCGTGTCTTGTGCTCGCGCGCTGCCCGTGCGTCGAGGGCCGCGAGTTCGTCACTGGTCAAGCGGAGCGCGACCACTTGCGACGGCTCAGCACCGCGCCCGGGTCGGCCGCGCCCGCGCTTCTTCAGCGTCTCGACGTCATAGCCGGCCTCGGCCTCGGTGACCCATTCGGAGATCTGCTCCTCGGTGACGGGTACACCGTTGATCGTCTCCCGCTTGTTCATAGTAATAGTGTATTACGTAAATGCTTGCGGCAACAGACGACGATGTCGCGCTGCGGGATCGTAAGTGAATCGACAGTGTGGTCGCGGCTCAGATGCCCATGACGAGGCGAATTCCGTCGGCGATCTTCGTCTGAACGTAGCTCGGCAGGTGGCCGACCGGGAACGCGTCGAGGAACTCCCGGCTGACCGGACCGACCTGCGACACGACCGCCACCGAGTCCTTCTCGAGGCCGGAAGCCTCGACGGGTACCAGCACGTTGCCGGGGAACGCTTCCAGCGCGACGTTCGATGTCAACGGCACGACCAGGACGGTGGCGATCTGCGTGGCGAGCAGCCAGTCCTCCTGCATCACGACGGCAGGTCGCCGCTTCGCCGGTTCCGATCCGCGCGGTGAACCGAAGTCGACCCAGACGACGTCGCCGTGGGCGATCACCACTCAGTCGCCTCGAGCATGCGGCGCTCGGACTCCGAGAGGAAGGGGCTGTCGGCGGAGGGCTGCCCGACGCGTTCGATGACCGCGTCGGCCAAGGCGGTCAGCTCTGCTTCGCCCTCGAGTTCCTCGACGAACCGGCGGCCGGCGCGCCGGAAGAACTCCGAGCGGTTCATGCCGTGCCGGGCGGCGACGCGTTCGAAGCGCTCGAAGTCGCCATCCGGGATGGAGATCGCGGTCTTCATGGCCAAAGTATAACCAGTCATACCGATTGTGTCGGCGAGGGATCGATACGTGAGACGTGGGAGAAAGGTGGTCGAGTTCTCCTCTTCTCCGCGATTGTGTTGAGGGATGACGCCTCGGGTGGCATGAATGCGGCGAGTTCGACTCCATCGCGACGGGCCGCCCAGCCGGCGGGGAAGAACGCCGACCGTAGTCTGAGCAGCATCCGCTGAAGTCGCGCTGCGCACACGAAGGGGAGAGCTGCGAGATGAGACCACTCCGATATTCGATCAACGTCACGCTCGACGGCTGCGTCCATCACGAGGCCGGAATCGCCCCGGATGAGGAGTCGATGCGGTTCTGGACCGCTGAGATGGAGCGAGCCGATGCCGTGCTCTTCGGCCGGACGACCTACGAGATGATGGAGTCGGCCTGGCGGCGGCCGGCCACGGGCACGTGGCCCGATTGGATGCGGGCGTGGGAGATCCCATTCGCGGAGGCCATCGACCGCAGGAAGAAGTACGTCGTGTCGAGCACGCTGAACGCGCTGGACTGGAATGCCGAGCTGGTGCGAGGCGACCTGGCGTCAGCGGTCCGGTGGCTCAAGCAGGAACCGGGCGAGGGCCTGTCCGTGGGTGGCGTGACGCTCCCCTTGGCGCTGGCCGAGCTGGGACTGATCGACGAGTACGCCTTCGTGGTGCAGCCGGTGATTGCCGGGCACGGGCCGACGCTGCTCGCCGGGCTACGCGAGCGCATTCCGCTCGAGCTCGTGGATCGCCAGGAGTTCCGGTCGGGGGCGGTTGCCCTACGCTACCGGCCGACCAGCGGTAGCTCGACGTAACGACGTGCTCGCGCCGGCTCGGCGACGTCCTCGACCTCTGACTCCCGGTGCACCGGCGATCAGTCGCCGGGCGGGCGGCGCAGGCGCTTGACGTCGGTGCGGCGCTTCTTTGCTTCCAGGCGCCGCTCCTTCGACCCGCGGCTGGGCTTGGTCGGTCGTCGTGGCGGTGACGGCGGACGCAGCGTGTCAGCCACGAGGATGGCGAGCCGGGCTCGCGCGGCATCCCGGTTCCGCAACTGGGAGCGATGCTCGGACGCGGTGATCGTCAGCACGCCGTCGACCAGGCGCCCGCTCAGGCTTGTGAGGAGTCGGTCGCGCTGGACGGCCGAGAGCACTGCCGACCCGGCGACATCCCACACGAGTTCCACGCGGGAATCGGCGGTGTTCACGCCCTGTCCGCCAGGGCCCGACGACCGCGAGAACCGCCACGACAGCTCCGACTCCGGGATCGTGAGGCGCGCGTCGACCCGAAGGCCGGGGCGGTGGACGGCAGGCATGGATCCATCATCCCGTGCGCACAGGTCGCGGATCAGATTCGACCGGGCCGGTGCGACCCGAGCCGGCGGTCAGGACGAGGGTTGGAAGAAGCCGGCGTAGTCCCAGAGGAAGTGGAGGAGCATCGCCCCGAAGAGGGTACCGGTGAGGCGGCGGGTGACGTAGAAGACGCTGCCCATGCCGAATGCGAAGGCCACCTGCCCGAGCACCTGGGGCAGGCTGTCGCCGAACGCGACATTGAGGAGGTGCGCTGAGGCGAAGACGAGGCTCGAGACGAGCCAGACGATCCACTCGTTGAATCGGGCGCGGAGCCCCACGAGCAGCCCGCCGCGGAACGCGAGCTCCTCGGCGAAGGCGATGCAGACCGTCCCGGCGGCGATCGCGAGCATCGCCTCGATCGGGATGGCGGACCGGTCGGCGTTCACGAAGTTGAAGATCGCGCCGCCGGCGAAGAACAGCGGCAGGATCCACAACCACCAAGGGAGTCGTTTCCGCTCCCGCTCGAACAACGCGGGCCGCCACCATCCCAGCCAGCTGGTGGCGATCACCAGGAACACGATGCCGATCCCGACGGGAAGCACCTGGTGCAGGAGGGCCCAGCGAACCGAGGGGAACCGGCCCGGATCATCCAGGATCAGCAGCGTGGTGACCAGGATGATCAGCAGGTAACCGATCGCGATCGAGAGCCCGATCCACGGCTTGGGTTGAACGCGCACGGTGATTCCTCTCCCACGGCGTGTTGCGTCGGCTCACGGTATCGGCCGAACAGCGCGCCGCGACCTATCCCGACCGCGTACGGCGCGTCGCACGAATCATTCCGGCGTCGTGCTCGGGGCGGTGGGCCGCCAGGGCTCGTGCTCGTGGGCGAGCCAGACCTGGTCGGGCTCCAGCGAGCGGATGAGTCGCTGCCCCTCGGTCTGCGGATCGTCGAGTTCGCCGAACCAGACCGCGGTGTCGCCGGCGATGACGACGGGGCCGGCAACGTCGTCGATGACGACGATCTGGGAGCCGGGGGTGTGACCGGGTGCGGGCAGGAGACGGATGCCGGGGAGCAGCTCGAGTTCGCCGTCGACCTCGACATACGTGACCCCGGGCGGGTCGACCCACTCGGGGATCGTGTAGCCGTCCTGGGTGCGAGCGTCGTGGAGCTCCCGCCGCTGGACGTGGATCGGCGTGCCGGGGAAGAGGTGGTTGCCGCCGCAGTGATCGAAGTGCAGGTGGGTGTTGACGACGAGGTCGACGCTCGCGAGATCGAACCCCTGCTCGTCGAGCGGGAACGGACGGGGATCGAGGTCGGCGGCCGCCGGGTGGACCTCGGTGAAGCCGGTGTCGACCAGCACGCGGCCATCGGGATGGTCGATGACGTGCACGTAGACGGGCATCAGCTCGCCTTCGGCGACCAGGTCGGCGACGCGGACCGGCGTAACGACGACCGAGGCTCGAGCGGTGATCTCGCATCCTCCGCCGGTCAGCCCGCGGCGACCGGGAAGCGGGTCGCGAGGCGGTCGAGGATCGGGACGAGGTCGCGGACCATCTGGTCGAAGAACTCGTTCTCCCAGTCGGCGCCGCTGCCATAGGCGCTCGTGACGACGCGGAGCACGCACGTGCCGCCGGACGCGGCTTGGATCAGGAACTCCGTGGCGATCGGGGTGACGCGGTCGAGGCCGGCGTAGACCTCGGAGAGCGGAACACCGATCGACTCGAACCACTCGGCCATGTCGGGCGGCAGTTCCTCGGGACGAGTGCCGATCGGCCATGGCTCCTCGTATGCGAACCGCCGGTTCGGCGTGTACGCGGTGACCGTGCCGGTCGACGTGAAGTCGCCGAGATCGAACGACACCTCGCCGCCGACGCGTGGCTCGAGTCGAGTCGGCGCCATCCACGACGAGATGCCGTCGGCGGTCGCAATCGTCTCCCACACCTGCTCGGGAGTGGCGACGAGGTCGTAGGTGCGTTCCATCCGGTGCTCGACGCGGTCAGGATCGGGCGTGTTCATGACGACTCCTTCGGTCGTGGGTATGACGCGACGGTCAGGCGATGCGGGCGGCCGTCGTCGTGGTGGTACTTCGCCACGAGGGCGGCGATCGCCGCCTGCAGCTCGCCGGCGAACGAGGCCCGGTCGTCGGGCGATGCGAACCCGATGACCGTGTCGACGGTGAGCGTGGGCACCCGCGTCTCGGGCACCGCGCTGCTCGTGATCGCCCCGACCTCCGACACGGCTCGTGCGTTCACCGCGATGAGGTACGCGGCGGAGAGGTGATCGGCGATCGCCTCCGGATCGACCGCGGTGGACTGGAGCACGTTCGGCGAGACCACGAGGTGCCGAGCCGAGCGGCGCACGAAGCGTTCGCTGATGCCGCCCCACGCGCGCGTCTCGACCGGTTCGACGAGCCCGTGCGCCTCGAGCGACCTCAGGTGGTAATTGACCTTCTGGCGCGTCGAGCCGATCTTCGCGGCGACCGTGGTCGCCGACCCCGGCTCCGCCAGCGCGTCGAGGATCGACGCCCGGATCGGGTCGAGCGCGACCTCGACGGCGTCGCCGTCTACGAGCACTCGGACCTCCTGCATGAGGTCAACGTACGCTTGACAAGAAATATTGTCAAGAGATGACGCGCGCGACGCGCGGGTCGGGCGAGGCGCGCTCGCGGCGGAGGAGTCCTCGCCGGCGACGGGCAGTCGATGGGCGGCACGTGGTCGATCGGAGGGGGCGGTCGACGACGTTCAGTCGTCGCCGAGGCGCTCCTGCAGGCCCCGCATCATCCCCCGCGACATCACGAAGTCGGCGGGCACGATGAACAGGTGCGCGCCGAGCGTCAGCCACCACGGCGCCGTGCGCGCACGCCACCGGAAGACGAGGCGTGTGGCGCGCCCGCCGTCGACCGGCGTCAGGCGGAAGCACCAGGTCCAGCGCAGCCGGGCGAGCCCGCGCTGCCGCCATGACAGGGGCAGGTGGGTCGTCGATTCGAGGAGCAGCCGCTCGCCGGGCGAGATCTCGCGCACGATGAACCCGCATTCGGTCTCCGGCGGGCCGTCGGGGATGAAGTCGCCGGCGACGAGTCCCTGGAACTCCGGATGGATGCTGCCCGCGCTCGGGCGGTTCGCGGGGAAGAGCAGCACGTCGACCCAGCGCGGCGTGTACCAGCCGCCGCGGTGCCACCCGACCTGCACGAGCCAGGGCCACACCTCGTCGGGCGGCGCGTCGATCGTCGCCGCGTGCGTCGCCACGATCTGCGGCCGGTCGACGATCTCGTCGCCGGGGAGGCGCGCCGAACGTTCGGCCGCGGTCGAGCCGTACGTGCGGCCGTACCACTGCAGCGCGGCGAATCCGGCGAGCAGCGGGACCGCGACCGCGAGTGCGGTGCGACGGGGCGACGGCATGCGCCGAGTCTGGTCGGCGTCGGCCGGCCCGCAGGGGTCGATGGTCCTGCCGGTGCGGGGCGATGTGGTGCGGTGTGGTGCGGTGCGGTGCGGTGCGGTGCGGTGCGGTGCCGTGCGGCGCGGTGCGGTGTCGGTCGGCGGATGCCGGCACAGCCCGTCGGCCGGGCCGAGCGCCGGCGACGGCCCCACGGGCATCGCCGGCGACGACCCCACGGGCATCGCCGGCGACGACCCCACGGAGGTGGGCAACGCCCGCGCCGACTCCCGCTCACCCGAGCGTGCGACACTGGCCCGATGGACCCCGACTGGATCGAGCACCGTCGCGGCATCGACGGTGAGCTGCTCGGCTGGATGGAGCCGGCGGGCGACGGCTTCGTCGTGATCGACCTGCTCGGACGCCCGCGCACGGCGCCGCTCGATTGGCTCGCGGCCGAGGAGGCGCTCGACGCGCTCGGCATCGGCTACCTCGGCGAACCGCATGAGCTGCGGCTGGAGACGGGGGAGTGGATCCGGGTGCGGATCCTCGAGGCGTCGCCCCGCGGCATCCGCCTGAAGAAGGACGACTGGGGAGCGCAGGCGGTCGGCGCGCCGCAGGAGTTCCTCGCCGTCGCGTTCCCGGCACCCGACGGGTTCCGGGCGTTCGTGCGCGATCCCGGTTGACGGTGTAGGCTCGGGATAGCGCTTTCCCGTATGCCAAGACAGGCGTGAGAGAGCGCAGCGCCGCACCCCGGATCGACGACGACCCCGAAGGAGCCCGATGCCCGACCTCCGCATCGCCCGCGACGACGACCGCCTGATGATCCACGCCGACGGCGAGGTGCTCGCCGAGTACGTCTTCCGCCCCGACCACCCCACGTTCGAGTCGCCGCGCCCGTACCTCAGCCCGATCCGCACGCTCGGCGGCGAGACCGTCTCGCTCTACCGCCCGCACGACCATGTCTGGCACAAGGGCATCGCCTGGTCGCTGCCCGTCGTCGGCGACGAGAACTTCTGGGGCGGGCCCACGTTCGTGCGGGGCGAGGGCTACGTGCAGCTGCCGAACAACGGCGAGCAGCGGCACGTCGAGTTCGAGAACGGCCAGGCGGATGCCGCGGCCGGCGGCATCGCGAACGACGGCGTCGCGTGCATCCGCGAGCGCCTCGACTGGGTCACCCAGGCGGGCGAGACGATCTTCCGCGAGGAACGCACGCTCGCGGCATCCGTCATCGCGGACGATGCCTGGCTGCTCGGCTTCGCGACCGCGCTCACCAACACCACCAGCCGCGCCATCTCGATCGGCTCGCCCACGACCCGCGGCCGCGAGAACGCCGGCTACGGCGGCCTGTTCTGGCGCGGCCCGCGCTCGTTCACGGGCGGACAGGTCCTCGCCCCGGGCGCCGCGGGCGGCGACGAGCTCCGCGGAACGCGCGCGCCGTGGATGGGCTTCACCGGCCGCCACGACGAGACGGGCACGGCGTCGACGATCGTCATGGTCGACGACCCCGGCAACCTGCAGCACCCGCCGCAGTGGTTCGCGCGCAGCGAGGAGTTCGCGTGCCTCTGCCCCGCGCCGTTCTTCAGCGAGGAGCACGTGATCGAGCCGGGCGCGACGATGGCGCTGCGGTACGGCGTCGTGATCGCGGATGGCGCGGCTGACCCGGCGCGTGCGGGGGCGCTCGCCGCCGCGGCCGGCGAGCGGCTGGCGGCGCTGCTCGGCCCGGTTGGCGCGTCGGAGGTGGTGGCCGGGGGCGGGGCCCGGGCGAGCGTCGCCGCGGCGACCGCGGGCACGGAGACCCGGGGCACGCCGTGACCACGCCCGCGTTCCCCGGCGCGACGTCGGTCAGCGCCCTCGAGGTCTACGACGGCGTCGCGCCCGACGGGCTCGCGGGCGGCACACCCCACCTGCACCTCGTCTCGACCGAGGCGTACCTCGTGGTCGCCGGCCGCGGCAGCCTGCACACGATCGACGGCGCCGGCATCTTCGATGAGCGCGCGCTCGCGCCGGGCGACCTCGTCTGGTTCGCGCCGGGCGTCATCCACCGCGCGATCAACGACGGCGGGCTCGAGGTGCGCGTGATCATGCAGAACGCCGGCTTGCCGGAGGCGGGCGACGCCGTGATGACGTTCCCCGACGACGTGCTCGCCGACGCCGAGCGCTACGCGGATGCCGCGCGGCTGCCGGGCCCCGAGGCATCCGACGCCGATCGCCTCGCTGCCGCGCACGCTCGCCGCGACCTCGCGGTCGAGGGCTACCTCGCGCTCTTCCACGACGACGGCGACGGCACGGTCGACCCCGACCGCCTCGCGCGACTGCACGCCCGCGCGGCCGAGCTGGCGCGCCCTCGCGTCGCCGACTGGCGCGCTCGCTGGGAGGCCGGTGCGCTCGCCGTCGCCCGCGAGACCGGCCACCGCCTGGACGCGCTCGCGAGCGGCGGCGACCCGGGCCTCGGCGAGGCGCGCGTGGCCGAGGCATCCGTCGCCCCCGCCTTCGGCATGTGCGGGCGGCTCCAGCGCTACGACACGAGCATCGACCCCGACATCGTCCCCCACATCGACCCCCTCGGAGGAGCCCGATGACCGACCAGACCAGCCGGGCCGGCGAGGCCGCCCCGACCACCCCGCTGCGCGCCGCGATCATCGGCACCGGCGCGATCGCCGATGCGCACGCGCAGGCGCTGCGCGCCACGCCCGACGGCGAGCTCGTCGCCGTGCTCGACCGTCACCTCGATCACGCGCAGGCGTTCGCCGACCGCTGGGGCGGGCCGGCGGTCGCCGACTCGCTCGAGGCCCTGCTCGCGACCGGCGCGATCGACGTGCTGCACATCTGCACCCCGCCGGGCGTGCACGCCGAGCAGGCGATCGCCGCGCTCGACGCGGGCGTGCACGTCGTGTGCGAGAAGCCCGCCGCGCTCGCGCTCGACGAGCTCGATGCGATGACGGATGCCGCGTCCCGCAACGACCGGCGCCTCGCCGTCGTGTTCCAGCAGCGCACCGGCACGGCCGCGGCGAACGTCAAGGGACTGCTCGAGTCGGGGGCGCTCGGCCGGCCGCTCGTCGCGACCTGCCAGACGCTCTGGTACCGCGCCCCCGAGTACTTCGCGGTGCCGTGGCGCGGCAAGTGGGCGACCGAGGGCGGCGGGCCGACGCTCGGGCTCGGCATCCACCAGATCGACCTGCTCGCGTGGCTGCTCGGCGACTGGGCGAGCGTGAACGGGCAGCTCTGGCGGCTCGCGCGCGAGACCGAGATGGAGGACGTCTCGACCGCGACCGTCGCGTTCGAGAACGGCGTCGTGGCGTCAGTGATCACGAGTGCGCTCTCGCCCCGCGAGACGAGCTCGATCCGCATCGACACCGAGCTCGCGACGGTCACGGTCGACCACCTCTACGGCCACGGCCACGAGCACTGGCGGATCACGCCCGCGCCGGGCGTCGACCCGGCCCTCGTCGACACGTGGTCGGCGCTGCCCGCCGACGAGGAGCCGAGCGGCCACGACCCGCTCGTGCGCGACATCTACCGTGCGCTCGCGACGGGCGCGCCGCTGCCCTCGACGGCGACCGACCCCGCGCGTTCGTTCGAGATCGTCACGGCGATCTACTCGTCGGCGACGAGTGGGCGCACGGTCGAGCGCGCGTCGCTCCGCGACGACGCCGACCGGATGCGCA
Source organism: Agromyces bracchium (assembly GCF_009709675.1). Lineage (GTDB taxonomy): Bacteria > Actinomycetota > Actinomycetes > Actinomycetales > Microbacteriaceae > Agromyces > Agromyces bracchium. The sequence goes on from NZ_WMLB01000033.1 coordinate 18,210, forward strand.
GCCTCGAGAGCCCGATCGTCGACCTGCGCAGATGAGTGGCGCAGGTGAGGGCGCGCCGATGAGCGGGCGAGCGGATGCCGCTGCCCGCGCGCCCTCGTCGGGCGACGCGATCGAGGGCGCGACGGCCGGCCGCGAGGCATCCGTCGCCCTCGTCGACCCGGCCGACGACGACGCCCTCTTCCACGACCCGGTGCACGACGGGGCGACCGATCCGACCGTGATCCGCCACCACCTGACGGGGGAGTGGTGGATGTACTACACGCAGCGACGCGCGAGCGTCGACGAGCCCGGCGTCGCGTGGGTGCACGGCAGTCGAATCGGCGTCGCGCGCTCCGTCGATGGGGTGCACTGGCGCTACGACGGCACGCTCGACGACCTGCGGCTCGGCGACGACGCCGGCGCGTGGAACGAGACGCACTGGGCCCCCGAGGTGATCTTCGACGGCGAGCGGTACCGCATGTACCTCACCGTGATCGACGGCATTCCCGACCGGTGGGAGGGGCACGCGCGCCGGATCGTCGAGTACGCGAGCGACGACCTCGCTTCCTGGCGGCTCGTCGGCGAGATCCCGCTGAGCTCCGACCGCGTGATCGACGCGTGCGTCGCGCGCTGCCCCGACGGGCGCTGGCGCATGTGGTTCAAGGACGAGGCGGATGACTCGACCACGTGGGTCGCGGCGAGCGCCGACCTCGCGCCGGGCTCCTGGCGCGTCGAGGGCCGCGCGATCGGCGGGCGTCCGCACGAGGGTCCGAACGTCTTCGAGCTCGGCGGCTGGTGGTGGATGCTCGTCGACGAGTGGCGCGGCATGGGCGTGTACCGGTCGCGCGACGCCGTGGCCTGGGAACGCCAGGGCGGGCCCGACGACGTGATCCTCGGAGCACCGGGTCGGCGGCGCGGGAACGCGACCTTCGGGCGGCACGGCGACGTCGTGGTCGGCCGCGGCCGCGGCATCCTGTTCTACTTCACGCACCCGCACTGGGACGGCTCGGAACTGGGGTCGACGGATGCCGCGGACGCGCGCCGCAGCGCGATCTTCGCCGCCCCTCTCGAGGTCGTGGACGGCGTGCTGACCTGCGATCGCGACGCCCCGGCCGATCTCGGTTCGATCACGGATTGAAACGATTTTCCTCGTCGCATTGACCATTCGCGTCGATGGGGCTACATTTGGGGAAGCGCTTTCCCACCCAGCGTGAATGCACCAGGCAGACAGAGACGTTTCCGGGAGGACAACGATGTTCAACATTCGCACCCGACGCGCGGCCCTCGCCGCAGCGGCGGTCACGGCGAGCGCGGCGCTCGTGCTGACGGGCTGCTCCGGCGGCTCCGAGCCGGCCGCGACCTACGACCCCGACGAGGAAGTGACGCTCAACCTCGCCTTCTGGGGCAACGACGTGCGCGCCGACCTCTACGACCAGGCGATCGCGGCGTTCAACGAGGAGTACCCGAACATCACGGTGAACTCCTCATTCCTCGGCTTCCCCGAGTTCTGGGAGAAGCGGCAGACCGAGGCGGCCGGCGGCGGCCTCCCCGACGTCATGCAGTTCGACTACTCCTACCTCCGCCAGTACTCCGAGAACGGGCTGCTCCTCGACCTCGAGCCCTACCTCGGCAACATCATCGACACCGAGCCGCTCAGCGAGCAGATCCTCGGCATCGGCGTCGTGAACGGCGAGACCACCGGCATCCCGACCTCGACCAACGCGTGGGGCATGTTCACCAACCCGGTCCTGCTCGAGCAGGCCGGCGTCGAGGACTTCGCCGGCGGCAGCTGGGAGGACTACAACGACTGGATGGCCGAGGTCACCGAGGCCTCCGGCGGCGAGGTCTACGGCGGCACCGACTGGACCGGCCGCATCCAGAACTTCGAGATCCAGCAGCGCGCCGGCGGCGACGACCTCTTCACCGACGAGGGCGAGCCGAACTTCACCGAGGAGGACCTCGCGGCCTTCTGGGAGCAGGGCGACTCGATCCGCGAGGACGGCACCGTCATCAGCCAGCAGGAGCTCGAGGAGATCTACCCGGTCTCCGGCTTCGACGCGGCGAAGACCGCGAGCGAGCTGACCTGGGACAACTTCGGCGCCGGCTACCTCGGCAACCTCGGCGAGGGCTACACCGAGCTCGGCCTGATCGCCCCGCCGGTCACCGAGGAGGGCGCCAAGGACCTCTACCTGAAGCCGTCGATGCTGCACTCGATCGCCGCGACGACCGACCACCCCGAGGCGGCCGCGACGCTCGTGAACTTCCTCGTGAACAGCCCCGAGGCGGGTGCGATCTTCGGCACCAACCGCGGCCTGCCCGCGTCGGAGACCATGCTCGAGGGCGCTGAGCTCGACCCGCTCGGCGAGCAGATCCGCGCCTACGAGGAGTCGATCAGCGACCGCCTCGGCGACGCCCCGCCCGTGCCGATCGTCGGCTACGGCACCCTCGAGGAGAAGTTCCGCCAGCTCGGCACGGAGCTCGGCTTCGGCACCCTCACCGTGGACGAGGCTGTGAGCCAGTTCTTCTCCGAGATGGACGTCGTCCTGAACCAGTAGGGACCTCTCGGGTCCGGGCCCCGACGGCCCGGACCCGGAGTACCCTCGGCACGGAACCCGGGAGAGAGACCATGAGCACCACCTTGACGAGAGCGATCGTCACGGCCGACAAGGAAGGCCGTCCGCGCCTCCTCGGTCGTCGCGGCCCCGACACCCCCACGCGGCACGGACTGAAGGTCCGCAACCGTCGCGAGACGGCGACGGGCTACACCTTCCTCCTCCCGTGGATGATCGGCTTCCTGGGCCTGACCCTCGGGCCGATGATCTACTCGCTGTACCTCGCGTTCACGAAGTACAACCTCTTCACCGAGCCCGAGTTCATCGGCCTGGACAACTTCGTGCGCATGTTCACGGAGGACCCGCAGTACATCCAGTCGGTGCAGATCACGCTCGTCTACGTGCTGATCGGCACCCCGATCAAGCTCGCCGCCGCGCTCGCGGTCGCGATGCTGCTGAACTACCGCGACCGGGGTTCGACGTTCTTCCGCTCGTCGTTCTACGCCCCGTCGCTGATCGGCGCGTCGGTGTCGGTCGCGATCGTGTGGCGGGCGATGTTCTCCACCGACGGGCCCGTCGACAACACGCTCTCGTTCTTCGGCATCGAGATCGGTGGCTGGGTCGGCAACGTGGCCCTGGTGCTGCCGATGATGATCCTGCTCGCGGTGTGGCAGTTCGGCGCCCCGATGGTGATCTTCCTCGCGGGCCTGAAGCAGGTGCCGCGCGAGCTGTACGAGGCGGCCGAGGTCGACGGGGCCGGCCCGATCCGGAAGTTCCGGTCGGTGACCTTCCCGATGCTCTCGAGCGTGATCTTCTTCAACCTGCTGCTCGAGCTGATCAACGCGTTCCAGGTGTTCGCGTCGGCCTACATCATCTCCAACGGCTCGGGCGGCCCGGCCGGCATGACGAACTTCTACACCGTCTACCTGTACAAGCGCGGCTTCGCCGACCTGCAGATGGGCTACGCCGCCGCGATGGCGTGGGTCCTCGTGATCGTGGTCGCGATCATCGCCGCCATCCTCTTCAAGACCCAGAAGTCGTGGGTCCACTACGCGGGAGACAACCGATGAGCACCTCGACCAGCGAGATCGCCCGTCCCGAGTTCCTCGAGATCGAACTCGACCAGAAGCCCGTCGAGCGGCGCCGCATCAAGCGCAAGACCATCAACACGATCATCTGGTTCGTGGTGCTCGCCGCGCTGACCGCGATCGTGCTCTACCCGCTCGTGTGGCTCTTCATCGCCACGTTCAAGCCGTCGAGCGAGTTCGGCCAGAACCCCGGCCTGATCCCCGACAACCCCACGATCGACAACTACTTCAAGGTGCTCGAGGGCATCGCGGGCGTGCCGCTGTGGCGGTTCTTCGCGAACTCGACCTTCATCGCCGTGATGGCCGTGATCGGCACGCTCTTCTCGTCGGCGCTCGCCGCGTACGCGTTCGCCCGGGTGCAGTTCAAGGGCGTCGGGATCCTGTTCGCCGCGATGATCGGCACCCTGCTGCTGCCGTTCCACGTCGTGATCATCCCGCAGTACATCATGTTCCAGAAGCTCGAACTCGTGGACACGTACTGGCCGCTGATCCTGCCGAAGTTCCTCGCCACCGAGGCGTTCTTCGTGTTCCTGATCGTGCAGTTCATCCGCAACATCCCGCGCGACATGGACGAAGCGGCCCGCATCGACGGCGCCGGCCACTGGCGCACGTTCTTCTCGATCATCCTGCCGCTGATCAAGCCCGCGCTGATCACGTCCGCGATCTTCACGTTCATCTGGACGTGGAACGACTTCCTCGGCCCGCTGCTCTACGTGAACAGCCCCGAGCAGTACCCGCTCCCGGTCGCACTTCGGCTCTACAACGACCAGACCTCGACCTCGGACTACGGGGCGACCGTCGCGGTCTCGTTCCTGGCGCTGCTGCCGATCCTGATCTTCTTCATCGTCTTCCAGCGCTTCCTCGTCGACGGCGTGGCCACACAGGGCCTCAAGGGCTAGGGGCGAGCGGATGTCTCGGGCAGGCGGTCGCGCGGAACGCGACGCGCGTCGCGCCGAGCGGTCGGGCTCCGGTCCGGTCCGCTCGGGCGCGGCGCCGGCCCGTTTCCCGGGCGCGACGAGCGCCTTCGGCCTGCTCGGCGAGGTGCTCCTCGTGGGCGTGCTCGTCGCGCTCGTCTCGATCCCGCTCGTGACCCTGCCCGCCGCGCTCGCCGCCGGCGTGCGCCACCTGCGGCGGTACCTGCTCGCGGAGGGCTCGAAGCTCGGCCTGTTCTGGGCCGACCTGCGGGCCGGGCTCCTCGGCGGGATCGGCGTGGGCGCCGCATCCGTCGCGTTGGTGCTCGTGCTGCTGCTCGACATCGACCTGGCGAACAGCGGCGCGCTGCCCGGCGGCCCGGTCGTCGCGGCGGTCGGCTGGCTCGGCCTCGCGGCGCTCGCCCTCGCGCTGTTCACCGCTGCCGGACTCTGGACGCCGAAGCTCGGCTGGCTGGGCGCGCTGCGCGCGGCGCCGCGCGCGGTGGCGGGCGACCCGGTCGGAGCGGCGTACCTCGTGGCCTCAGCGGTGTTCGCGGTGGTCGTGACGTGGCAGCTGTTCCCGCTCGTCGTGCCCGCGCTCGGGTGCGTCGCACTCGCGATCGTCGCCGTGCCCGAGCGGCCGCGGCGGCGTCGCGTCGACGCGGACTGAGGTTCGCGGTCGGCGGCGCGTCGCGCGTCGTTCGCCGAGAAGTCCCGGATGCACGGTGCAACCCTGCATGTGCGGTTTCTCGGGATGGGCAGGTGTGGCGCCGGACTCGGGGCAGTGATCGAGAAGTCGCGGATGCAGGGTCCGACCGTGCATGTGAGACTTCTCGACTCAGCTCAGTGGATTGCGCGCCAGACTGTCGAACGGAGGCCGACGAGCCGGTCCAGCGAACCGAGCGGCCCGTCGTGCGTCCGTCGGCGCGCGGCTGCAGCCGGCGGAAGGTGGATCTTGGCGTCGGGGTGGAGCTGCAGGATGCGCAGCACGACCTGCGCAGAGGCGTGCACGCTGGCCGCGTCGAGGTCGACGAGCCACGGCGTGCCGTCCCAGAAGCGGTCGGCGACCGTGCGGCCGTCGACCTCGAGGGTCGCGACATCGCCCGCCCACTCGACGAGGAGGGTGCGCATGACGCCGTCCTCCGGTGAGCCCAGTCCCTCGAGCGGGATGCGCACGGCGAGCCGATCGAGGTCGTAGGCGGTCGGCGCGGCACGGCGAGCGGGCGTTCCGCCGAAATCCGCGCGGGCGAGGTTCGGGTCGAACCGCACGACCTCCGTGTGCCGGACGGGGAGACGCTGCGAGTCCGTCCCGTCGAAGGCGACGCCGACGAAGGCGCCGGCGGTCGGGTCGTAGCGCTCGACGTGCGGCGTCCGGTCGGACCGGGCGCGGAGTGCATCGTCGTCGAGCCAGAGCGGGCTGCGCGAGCGCAGCACCATCCGCTCGCCCGAGCGCGCGTCGAGCACCCAGAGTTCGTCGGCCCATGTCGCGGGGAGGATGAGCAGGTCGAGCTCGGCGTGGTCGTCTCGCAGGCGATGGAGGGTCGGACCGTCGTCATCGCGGGCGTCGACGAGGAGGGGTGCGGACGCGACATCCGTGCTCACCGAGACCGTCGCCGGAACGCCCGGCTCGGCGAGCAGCACCAGCGTGGGCACGGCTGCGGCAGCACTCGTCGATGGATCCGGAGTGCGGTCGGCACCGAGCACCGTCACGACCGACGCGGTCGCCCACTCCACGACTGCGCCGCCGAGCGCGAGGCCGAGGGGCCAGCGGGCGACCGTGCCCGGCGGGATCGTCAGCGGCGGCCGCGACGACGGCGGCACGAGCGCCGTGCCGCTCGCCAGGGCGACCTCGAAGCGCACCCCGGCCACCGCCGCGAGCGCGTCGAACGGCTCGTGGTGCCCGACGAACAGGAACCCGGCGTCGCCCTCGGAGCGCACGGCCCAGCGGAGCGTCGACCGGTCGTCATCGGCCCGCGGCATCCGCTCGGGGAGTCGCGACGTCATCGGCGCCAGGCGGTCGCCGAATGCGGCGAGGAACGCATGCTGGATGCGGAGCGCCGCATGGCTCGGCGCGAGGATGCCCGCCGCCCCGATGGGCGCATGGAAGTCGTAGTCGAAGCGCGGCAGGTCGTTCGGGTAGCCGGTCGCGAGCGATTCCTGCAGGCCGTCACCCGGGTTCAGGCCGCCCGCGTACATGTAGTAGCCCTGCCAGTTCGACCCGGACCCGAGCTTGGCGTTCGCGACCGTCGCGAGGTCGAGCGCGCCCGGCAGCGGCCGACGGTGATACGCGGTCGCCATCCCGCCCCCGAGCTCGCACGTCGCGACGGGGAAGTCGGGGGAGGCCGCGGCGCGGGCGCGCGGTGGGGCGGCGGTGCCGGCGGCGGCCGGGGCGTCCGCCCGCTCACCGCGCAGGTCGGCGCCGATGCCGGGATCGTCCCAGTCGTGCGAGAACCGGAAGTGGGCGCGGAAGCTCGACGGCCACGGCGCATCCGCGTCGACCCAGAACCCGTCGGCATACCCGCCGAACACGGGCATCACCACTTCCGGCGGGAGTTCTGCGCCGTCCCAGGCCGTCGCCGTCCAGATCGGCGCCGCCAGGCCGGCCTCGCGGGCGAGTCCGACGAGCGTCGCGAGGTGACCCGGCCGGTCGATGAGCTCGTTCTCGACCTGGATGCCGATGACGGGGGAGTCGGGCCCGCAGAGCGGCGCGAGCTCGCGGCCGATCAGGTCGAACCAGCCGCGCACGAGGTCCAGGTACGCGGGGTCGTCGGTGCGATGGGCGACGGATGCCTCGGCCACCCAGTGCGGGAATCCGCCGTTGCGCACCTCGCCGTGGCACCACGGCCCGATGCGGACGACGACGTCGAGCCCCACCTCGGCGGCGAGCCGCACGAACGCGGCGACGTCGAGGCCGTCGGCGAAGCGCGGCTCGCCGCGCACCGGCTCATGGTGGATCCAGATCACGTACGTCGAGACGACCGTGACGCCGCCGGAGCGCATCAGCTGCAGCCGCTCGCGCCACTGCGAACGCGGCACGCGCGAGTAGTGCAGCTCGCCGGAGACCGGGATGGCAGGACGCCCGTCGAGCTCGACGTACCGGCTCGTCAGCGCGATCCGTCCGCGGCGATCGCGCTCGTTCGACATGGCCGGGCGGGTGAGCGGCGGCCGGGTCTCGAGGGCTGCGAGACGCGGCGGCATCCGCTCGGTCACCGACCGGCCCCGGTGACGAGACCCGTCATGCGACGTTGCCAGTCGATGTCGGACCACATCGGATGGTGCGGTGCCGCGTTCGAGCACGTGACGACGCCCCACACCCCGTTCGCGAGCGCCGTGCGGATGCCGTGCTCGGCGAGCTCGAGCCCGAAGCCGGTCTCCTCGAAGCGCCCGTCGCGCGGCGTGTAGCCCACCCAGCCCTCGCCGACGGCGGCGGGGACTTCGCGCCACCGCGCCCATTCGGCGACGGCGATGACCCGCGACTCGACCTCACGGCGCATGACCTCCCGGTACGGCTCGACGTGCTCGGCGAGCCATCCGTCCCACTTCGCCGGGTCGATCCAGTCGTAGCCGTAGATCATCTGGTCGGTGACGACCGTCGCCTGCAGCTTCCACTCGGTGGGGCTGCCGTACTCGGCGAACGTCGGCGCGTCGTCGCGCAGCAGCGCGCGCAGGTCGGCGTTCGGGAAGCCCTCGGTGCCCTCGGAGCGGATGTCGATGCGCCGCTGCAGGGCGTCGAGGACGCCGTACGAGTACACGTGGAACTGCGCGACGTCGAGCGCCTCGGACAGCCGATGCATCGCCAGGTGGGGCGGCTTGCCGTAGCTCGCGGTCACGAGCTGGCCCCGATGGCGCGATCGCAACCACCCGAGCACCGCCTCGCCGCCGCGCTCGATGGGCGGCAGGATCGAGAAGTCGACCTCGTTGTGCAGTTCGGTGAACGCGATGGCGTCGCCCAGCCCCTCGGCTTCGAGGTCGGTCAGCAGCCGGTCGAACGCGTCGCCGAGCACCCGGTCGCGCTCGTCGAGCGGGACCTCGTCGATCGCCCGGAACCACGCCGGGTCGGCCGCGAACGCCGGTGTCTGCTGGTACTCCCAGCTCGAGAGGATGACGGCCACGCCGTGCCGCTTCGCGGTCTCGACGAGCTCGAAGAGCCGCGCGCGGACGTCGATGCGGTAGCCGCCGGGGGCGTCGTACCAGCGGGTCCGCTGGCCGTAGTACCCGCCCGTCGGGGCCGACCCGAGCCCTTCGACCTCGAGGTCGCGCGCGAGCGCGTCGAGGCCGAGCGTGCCGGCGACGAGGATCGGTGCGGCGCAGATGCGGATGGCGTTGTAGCCGCGATCGACGGTCTCCGTCATCGCCCGGTCGAGGTCGGCGAACGGCTCGCCCGCGCCGGCGCGCGTGATCCACGAGAAGTCCCACAGGCAGATCGCGAGGCGGTCGGGCAGGTGCTCGGGGACCGATCCGGTGAGCGTCGGATCGGGCTCGGCGGCGAGCGGGGTGCCCAGGTAGCGGTCGCTCATGCGGCGCGCATCCCCTCGAGTCGGCCCGCCGCGGCGAGCTCGCGAAGGCGGGCGGCCTGCTCCCGTCGCCGCTCGGCGGTGTCGACCGAGAACAGCAGCAGTTCCGGGAGGGAGGTCGCGAAGTAGTCGACCCGATCGGCGGCGGCCTCGAGTGCGTCCGCTCGGTGCTCGAGGGAGCCCCAGACGGCGAGGGCCCCGGTCTCGTCGCCGAGCCGGGTGCAGGCGATGCCGACCCAGGCGTCGCGCTCGTCGGGTGTGCGCGCCGCGGCGGCGAGCGGACCGCCGCCGAGCGCCCGCTGCCACGCGTCGCGCGCGGCGTCGCGGTCGCCCGCAGCGTTCAGTGCGTCGCCGAGGAGCACGAACCGCTCGGCCACGGGGTCGGCGGGGTGGCGGCCCTCGCCCAGGTGCTCGGGGATGCGGATGCCGTCGCGGAGCAGGTCCGCCGCGGCTCGCGCGTCGCCCTCCGTCATGAGTCCGCGCGCCACCGCGGCGCTCGCGCGATCGAAGACGCGGATGACCTGGCCCTCTCCGCCCTCGAACGGCTGGAACGCCCGGCCGTCGAGGAACGCGAGCGCGTCGGACGCACGCCCGACGTCGACGAGCAGGTTCGCGTACGCGATCGCGAGGTCGTCGCGGATGAGGACCTCGGGCCCGGCCGCTTCGATGGCGGCGAGCCGCTCGATCGACGGCACATGGCGGATCGCCGCGAGCTGGTCGCGTTCGTACACGAGCCGCGCGTCGCCGGGACTGCGCCGGAGCGCCTCGCCGTAGCGGCGATCGGCGTCCGCGAGGTCGCCGCCCGCGTTCACCAGTGCCACGGCCGCGTTGCGCCAGACGACCGGGTCGCCGATTCCGGCCGCGATCGCGCGGTCGAGCGCGAGGAGCGCCGCCTCGGTCCGGCCCGCGTCGAGCAGCCAGCATCCGAGGTACCCGGCGGCCCGCGAATCCTCAGGATCCGCGTCGAGGGCGTCCTCGAGCGCCTGCAGGTCGTCGAGGCCGTGCGGGAACGCGAGCGTGGGGTCCGCGGCTGCCGCGTCGGCACGCGCTGCTGCGGCATCCGACCGCCGGCCGACCGCATCGAGGAACGCTGCGAGCGCGTACGCGGCGAGCGGGGCCGGGTTGCCGAAGGCCGTGACCGGCGCGGCGGCCGCCCGCTCCGCGAGCGCGATGCCGCGGCCGTGGTCGCCCATGCGGAAGACCTCGTGCGCCATGGTCAGCAGGGTACGCGGGTCGACTGCGTCGAGGGCGCCGTCGAGCGCCGCGAGCAGCGGGTCGAGCGGGTCGGCGGCGCGCGCACGGTCGAGGTCGCGGGAGGCGACGGCTTCCCGGCCGAGTGCTCTGAGTGCGACCACGCGGCTCGCGATCGCGGCCGCGCTCGTCGGATCGGCAGCGCACGCCGTGTCCGCGAATGCCAGCGACAGTTCGGCGTCGCCGGCCGCGAGGGCGAGTCGCGCGCGACCGAGCGCCGCGGGCAGCGAGAGGGCGCCGTCCCAGCCCGCCTTGCCGAAGGCATCGGCCGCGGCCTCCCGCCGGCGGAGGCGCTCGAGCACGAGCGCGCGCAGCAGGTGCGCGTCGCCGTGCTCGGGATTGAGGTTCCGACGCGTGAGGCGCTCGAGTGCCGTTTCGACGTGCTCGAGCGCGGTCTCCAGCTCGCCGCGCGCGAACGCGATGCGGGCGAGCTGCAGTCGGGCGCGGGAGTCCCCGGGATCGCGCCGGACCGCCTCGAGGAAGTACGGTTCGGCCGGTCGGGTCGGATGCCGGTACTGCACGAGATGGAGCCCGGTGAGGGCGAGTTCGTCGGTGCCCGCGATCTCGTCGGGCGCTGCGGGCTCGGTCGCCACCCACGGCTCGCCGTCGATGACGGCGTGCGCCCGCCAGCTGACGAGGCTGCGCTCGCCCACCGTGACGTCGACCTCGAGGTCGTCCCGCGAGACGACGCCCAGCGCGACGTCGAGCTCCACCGTTGCGATGAACGGCTCGCCCGGCGCGATCGCGGCGAGCCATTCGCCGAGGTCGTCGCCGCCGCGGCGGCGGAGCACGACCCGGACGACCTCGTGCGCGGCCGTCGTCACGACGCCGAGCCGCGCGGACGAGGCATCCGCCTCGAGCCCGAGCGCCGCCTCGAGGGTCGCCTGCACCGCCGGGCCGATCGCCTGGATCGGATACCAGAACTGGCTGAAGCGCCGGGTCTCGCCCGGAGCAAGCCAGCTGAAGTCGGGCTGGTTGTCGGTGAAGACGCCGGCCATGAGCTCGACGTACGGGCCGTCCCCGTCGGTCAGGTGGCGATCCCACGCCTGCCCGACCGCGCCGGCGCCCCAGGTCCACTGCTTCTTGCCGGGCGCGATGGCGCGATCGGCCCAGTGCACGAATCCCGCCCCGGCGTCGTGGTCGTAGCCGCCGAAGAAGTCGTCGACGGTGTCGGTGATCATGTACGAGGTCGGCACCGGGATGTTCGAGGCGACGTCGATGCGGTCGGCGCCCGGGCGGTCCGTGGCCAGCGCCGGGTAGTCGACGCCGTAGTACGGGCGGTCCGCCGCGGGGAACGCGGTGATCGCGCGACGCGCGTGGTCGGCGACGTACCGGACGTCGGTCGGGAAGAACGACTGGTAGCGCTGGTGGGAGCGCGCCGCGACGTTGGCCCACCACAGGAACGTCTGCGGGACGTCGGTGCGGTTCACGAGGCTCGCCTCGAGCTCGATCGCCGATGAGTCGCCCCGGAGGCGGATGCCGTGCGTGCCCCGCATGCGCTGGAGCGGGTCGAGGTCGGAGTGCCACACGACGACCTCGGCGTCGCTCGCACGCTCGATGCAGGTCTCGACCGGGAGGAACGTCGCGGGGCGATGGTGCTGCGGCCAGTTGAACTCCACCCCGCCCGACACCCACGGCCCGGCGAGCCCGACGAGCGCCGGCTTGATCACGTTGTTGCGGTAGAAGAAGTCGTAGTCGCGCGTCTTGTCGTATCCGATGTGGATGCGCCCCCCGAGTTCAGGGAGCAGCACGAGCCGCACCCACCGGTTCTCGAGGTGGATGGCGCGCCAGGCGCGCGGCCGGGACACGGCCTCGATGCGGTCGGTGAACGGGATCGGGTAGACCCGTCCGCTGGAGCCCTGGTAGACCCGGCGGTCGAGGAACAGCGGATAGCGGTCGGGTTCCGAGGGCTCGTAGGTGTCGATGACGAGCGGCTCCTCCCAGCACGCGACGTCGCCCGCCTCGAGTCGAGCCCGCTCGGCGGGCGGCGGTTCGGGCAGCTGGATGCGACGGTGCAGGGAACTCACGCGATCGAGCGTAGGTGCGCGCGAGCGCTGCGGACATGGGCGATCACGGATACGGCATGGACGTTCCGATGATCGCGATCGTCGCTGTGACCGCCGCGTCGCGCGGCGACCGATGCGAGGATGGAGGGATGGAGCGTCGCGACGGGTTCGAGCACCAGCGGCTGTGCGTCGTGCCGCGTCCGCTCGTCGACGCCGCGCTCGCCCGGCCCGTGACCCGCCGTCTCGTCGCGACCGACGCCGGGCTGTTCCCGGCGGCGGAGGGACATCTCCGGCGCCGGCCCCGCGGAGCCACCGAGGCGATCGTGATCGTGTGCGTCGACGGGGCCGGATGGGTCGACCTCGCGGGCGCGCGCACTCGGGTCGCGCCCGGGACCGCGGTGCTGATCCCGCCCGGCGCCCCGCACGCCTACGGCGCCGACGACGACCGGCCGTGGACGATCTGGTGGTGCCACCTCAGGGGCAGCGACCTCGGCGACCTCTGGGAGGCCGTCGGCGCATCCGCCGAACGGCCGACCGTGTCGCTGCGCTCGGTCGACCGCGTCACCGCGCTGCTCGACGAGATCGTCTCGGGGCTCGAGCGCGACCAGTCGCCGGCCCGGCTGCTCGCGACGGCCGGGATCGCGTGGCGGCTCATGACCCAACTCGCCGTCGACCGGCGCCTGCCCGAGCAGGGCGAACCGCTCGAGCGGGCGATGCGCTACCTGGAGGAGCGGGTGGACGGGAGCATCCGGGTGAGCGACCTCGCGCGCCTCGTCGGGGTCTCGGCGTCCCACCTCGGCGCCCTCTTCCGCGAGGCGACCGGCGGCGGCGTCCTCGCGCATCACACCGCGCTGAAGATGGCACGTGCTCGCCTCCTGCTCGACACGACCGACCTGCACGTGGCCGAGGTCGGCCGCGAGATCGGCTACTCCGACCCGTTCTACTTCTCGCGCCAGTTCAGCCGGACGCACGGCATGAGCCCGACGGCCTACCGCGAGCACCGCAAGGGGTGAGGCGACGGATGCCGCACCGCCGTGGCATCCGCCGCCGGTCTCAGCCCTTCGTGGCGCCGGCGGTCAGGTCGGCGCGCCAGAACCGCTGCAGCGAGACCATGAGGACGACGAGCAGGACGACGGAGACAGCCGAGCCGGTGACCACCAGGGTCGTGAAGGCGGGGTCGCGCTGCGTCTGGGAGTTCCAGAGGGTGAGGCCGAGCGTGATCGGGAACCGCTTCGGGTCGTTCAGCATCACCAGCGGCAGCAAGTAGTTGTTCCAGATCGTCACGAACTGGAACAGGAAGACCGTCACGATCGCGGGGGTCATCATGCGGGTCGCGATGCCGCCGAAGATGCGCAGGTCGCCGGCGCCGTCGATCCGCGCCGCCTCGATCACCTCGTCGGGGACCGAGGCGTTCGCGTGGATGCGCGCGAGGTAGACGCCGAAGGGACTGACCATGCACGGCAGCAGGACGCTCCAGTACGTGCCGGTGAGGCCGACGGTGTTCAGCAGGAAGTAGAGCGGGAGCGCGATGACGGTCGCCGGGACGAGCACGCCGCCGAGGATGGTCCAGAACACCGCCTCCTTCGCCGGGAAGTCGTACTTGGCGAACGCGTACCCGGCGGCGACCGAGAGCACGGTCGCCACGGCGGCGCCCACGCCCGAGTAGACGACGCTGTTCACGATCCAGAGCGAGAAGGCGCCGCCGTCCTGCGTGAACAGGTCGACGAGGTTCTCCCAGGCCTGCGGGCTGTCGGAGAACCACAGCCCGAAGGTGGAGTAGAGGTCGCCGGGGGACTTCGTCGCGGCGATGAGCACCCAGGCGATGGGGAGCAGGAAGTAGATCGCTGCGAGGACGAGCAGGCCGTTCACGGCGACCGAACTCGCCGCGGAGCGTCGCGCGCGCCGACTCGTCTCGCGGTCGGGGCCGTGGGCTCGGCCGTGTCCGTCGACGGATGTCGCGGCGGGGGCGATCGAGGTCACCATGCGCGATTCCCCTTCCGGTTGACGATCCTCAGGAACAGGGCGGAGAAGCCGAACGCGAGCAGCGCCACGATGACGGCCATCGCCGCGGCGAGGTTCGGATTGCCCTGCGCGAACGCCTGGTTGTAGGCGGCGAGGTTCGGGGTGTAGTCGGAGCTGATGGCGGTCGTCAGGGGGCGCAGCACGAGCGGTTCGACGAAGAGCTGCAGCGTGCCGATGATCGTGAAGAGGGTGATGAGGACGATCGACGGGCGGATGAGCGGGAGCTTGATGTGCCAGATGAGTCGCCACTCGCCCGCACCGTCGAGTCGCGCGGCCTCGTAGAGCTCTGCGGGGATCGCGTCGAGGGCGGCGATCAGGATCAGCATGTTGTAGCCGGCGAAGCCCCAGAGCGCGATGTTCGCGATGGCGAAGAGCGCGGCGTCGGAGCTCAGCGGGTTCACCCCGTCGACGCCGAGCGCCCCGAGGGCCTGCAGCACCGGGCTCGTCGCCGGGATGTAGAGGAAGCCCCACAGGAGCGACGCGATGACGCCGGGCACGCCGTAGGGCATGAAGTACGTCACCCGGAAGATGCGGGGGAACCGTGCGGCCGCGGCGCCGAGCAGGAGCGCCAGCCCGAGCGCGGTGACGACCATGAGGGGGACCTCGATCCCCGCGAACGCGAGCAGGCGGCCGAGGCTCGCGACGAAGGACGCGCTCGTCAAGGCGCCGACGTAGTTGTCGAGGCCGACGAACTCGCGGGTCGGCGCGCCGAGTCCGAGCCCGCTCGAGCGCTGCGTGAACAGGCTGTCGACGATCGCGAAGACGATCGGGGCGATGAAGAACGCGGCGAACATCACGAGGAACGGGACGAGCAGCACCCACAGGGCGCCCGGGGTCCGGCGTCGGCGACGGGATGCCGCGGGGGCGGCGTCGCCTGACGCGATCGGGGTCCGCTGCGCGCTGTGCGGCGCCGCGGTGGCGGTGGCGGTCACGGTCGGGCTCCTCGTGGTGGTGGGGATGCGGGAGGACGTGCCGGGCCGTCCGGCCCGGCACGCCCGTCGGCTCACTCGGCGACCGAGATGCCCTTGTCCTCGAGCGCCGCGGTGAAGTCCTCCTGCGTCTGCCGGTACGCCTCGGTGAGGGGCGTTCCCGACTCGACGGCGGACTTCACGTTGTCGGTGAGGTCGGCGAAGAGCGTCTGGGAGAGCGGCGGCCACTTCCACGTCGCGGCGACCGCGGCGTCGGACTCGGCGAACACGTCCCAGATGTCCTGCCCGCCGTAGAAGGCGAACACCTCGGGGTCGTCCTGCAGGCTCTCGATCGACTCGAGGTCGGTGATGGCCGGCCACCCGGCACCGATGCTCGTGAGGATGCTCACGCTCTCGGGGTCGCTGTTGAGCCAGAGTGCGAACTCCGCGGCCTCAGCCGGGTGCTCGGAGCCCTTGAGGACGACGTTGGCGGAGCCGCCGGCCCAGGTCGCGGACACGGTCTCGCCCTCGCTCCACTGCGGCATCGCCGCGACGGCCCAGCTCCCCGCGGTGTCGGGTGCGGTGCCGCGGACGATCGCGTCGGCCCAGGATCCCGAGATCCAGCTCGCGACGTTGCCGCTCTGCATGTCGGCGTTCCACTCGCTGGAGAAATCGGCCTCGATCTTCACGAGGTCCTCGTCGATGAGCTTCTGCCAGAACTCGGCGACCTTGAGCGTCTCGTCGTCGTCGATCGCGACCTTCCAGGCGTCGCCGTCGACGGTGAACCACTCGCCCCCGCCCTGCTGGGACAAGCCGATGAGCCACGGCGCCTGGTTGAAGGCGAAGGCCGCGATGTAGCGGTCCGGGTCGGACGCGCGGATGGCCTTCGCCGCCTCGTAGTACTCGTCCCATGTGGTCGGGGCCGAGAGTCCGAGCGAATCGAAGATGTCCTTGCGGTAGAACTGGCCGAGCGGGCCGGATGCCTGCGGGACGGCGTAGACGCGGTCGTCGAAGACGCCCGTCTCCCACTGCCACTCGGTGAAGCGGTCGCCGGCGTCGCCGACGTGGTCGGTGATGTCCTCGAGCGCGTCGTTCACGAGGAACTCGGGGATGGCGTCGTACCCGACCTGGGCGACATCCGCGGGGTTGCCGGCCTGGACCGCGGAGATCATCTTCGCGTAGCCGCCGTCGGGGCCGGCGGTGATCGTCTCGAGCGTGACGTGGATGTCGTCGTGGGCGTCGTTGAACGCGTCGACGGCCTGGTCGATGTTCGGGACCCAGGACTGGAAGGTGAGCTCGACCGGGTCGCCGGAGTCGGCGGACTCCGAGCCGGCGGCGCACGATGCGAGGCCGATCACGGCGACCGCGGCGACGGCGACGCCGGCGACCACGCGGCGACGGGCGCGATGCTGCTGCATGGGAATGCTCCTTTGCATGGTGTGGGGAAGCGGTGCGGAGGCGACGCTACGCGCGGCCCGCGGGCGATCCCATAGCCGATCGCCCCCGCGGCATGGACGATCCGATGATCCGAGGTGCTGCGTCGAAGCATGGTGGCTGCGCAATCCGGGCACTCGGGTGTTGACCACTTGAATCGTTGCACGCTATGGTGCGGGGAAGCGCTTTCCCAGAGCGCAAGCAGCACCTCTCACCCCCATTGCACGGAGGACGACGATGTTCACGAGGATGAACGGCCGCCACTGGCTCACCGCCGCGGCCATCACGGGGGCCGCGGCCCTCGCCCTGACCGGTTGCGCGGGCGGCGGCGACGCCGGCGGCGAGTACGACCCCGAGGAGGAGGTGACGCTGAACTTCACCTGGTGGGGCAACGACGACCGCGCCGACCGCTACGGGCAGCTCATCGAGGCCTTCGAGGCCGAGCACCCCAACATCACGATCGACGGCACTTTCACCGACTTCCCCTCGTACTGGGAGAAGCGCAAGACCGAGGCGGCCGGCGGGGGCCTCCCCGACGTGTGGCAGTTCTCCGACTCGTACCTCCGCGAGTACGCCGAGCCCGGCCTGCTGCTCGACCTCGAGACCGTCGGCGACTACATCGACTTCGACGCGTTCGACGACGGCCTCAAGCAGACCGGCCAGCTCGAGGGCACGCAGTACTCGCTGCCGACCGGGTACAGCGCCTGGGCGGTGTTCCTCAATGACAAGCTCCTCGCCGACGCCGGCGTCGAGCCGTACGAGGGCGGCACGTCGTACGACGAGTACACCGAGTGGATGGCCGAGGTCACCGAGGCCACGGGTGGCGAGGTCTACGGCGGCACCGACATGACCCAGCGCATCCAGACCTTCGAGAACGTGCTGCGCGCGCAGGGCGGCAACCTCTACACCGAGGACGGCGAGCTCGGCTTCACCGAGGACGAGCTGGCCGACTTCTGGAACTCGGGCGTCGAGGCGCGCGACGGCGTCGCGATCCCGCAGCAGCAGCTCGAGGAGATCGCCCCGATCTCGGGCTTCGGCTCGAACCGCACCGCGAGCGAGGCGAGCTGGAGCAACTTCCTCGGCGGCTACCTGGCCGACTCGGGCGCCGAGTCGGTGACCATGGTCGCCCCGCCCATCGACGAGGCCGGCGGCAAGGACCTCTACCGCCAGGCCGGCCTGCAGATGGCGATCTCGGCCGACACCGAGCACCCCGAGGCGGCCGCGCTGTGGCTCGACTTCGTCGTGAACAGCGAGGAGGCCGGCGAGGTCTTCGGCACCACGCTCGGCTTCCCGGCCTCGGAGACGAAGCTCGCGGGCACGACCCTCGAGGGCGTCGACGCGCAGGTCGCCGACTACCTCGACTCGGTCGCCGACCGCATCGGCGAGGCCCCGCCCGTGCCCGTCGTCGGCTACGGCTCGCTCGAGCAGACCTTCTGGGACCTCGGCAAGTCGATCGGCCTCGGCGCGATCACCGTCGACGAGGCGGTCGAGCAGTTCTTCGCAGAGGCGAAGGTGATCCTCGGCTGACCTGATCCGGCCCCGCGGGCGCCGGCTCCCACACGGGGGTCCGGCGCCCGCGGCATGATTCCGATGTGCGGCGGCGCGCCGAGGCATCCGCCCACCTGCAGACACCACGAGGAGACCGACGTGCACTACGGCGCCGACTACAACCCCGAGCAGTGGCCCGAGGAGATCTGGCCCGAGGACGTCGCGCGCATGCGCGAGGCCGGCGTCACGATGGTGAGCCTCGGCATCTTCTCGTGGTCGCGCATCCAGCCGCGCGAGGGCGAGTTCGACTTCGCCTGGCTCGACCGGGTCATCGACCTGCTGCACGAGGGCGGCATCGCCGTCGACCTCGCAACCGCGACCGCGTCGCCGCCGCCGTGGGCGACGGCCGCCTACCCCGAGATGCTCCCGCAGGACGAGGACGGCGCCACCTACTGGCCCGGCAGCCGCCAGCATTTCGCGCCGTCGTCGCCGGTCTACCGGCGCCTCGCCGGCGAGCTCGTCAGCGCGCTCGCCGAGCGGTACGCGCACCACCCGGCGATCGTCATGTGGCACGTCAACAACGAGTACGGCTGCCACCTGAACTTCGACTACTCGGATGCCGCGCGCGACGCGTTCCGCCGCTGGCTCGCCGATCGCTACGGCGACGTGCACGCTCTCAACGAGGCCTGGGGCACGGACTTCTGGTCGCAGCGGTACCAGTCCCAGTCCTTCGACGAGGTGTTCCCGCCGCGCAAGGCGCCGTACTCGCGGAACCCCGGGCAGGAGCTCGACTTCCGCCGGTTCACGAGCGACATGCTGCTCGAGTGCTACCTCATGGAGCGCGAGATCATCCGGGCGGCGGGGGCGACGCAGCCGATCACGACGAACTTCATGGGCGCGTTCAAGCCGGCCGACTACGCCGCCTGGGCGAAGCATATGGACGTCATCAGCGACGACTGCTACCCCGACCCGAACGACCCCGAATCGTTCCGCGCGGCGGCATTCCAGCGCGACCTGGTCCGCTCGCTGAAGCCCGAGGTCCCGTGGATCCTCATGGAGCAGTCGACGAACGCCCTCAACTGGCGCCCGACGAACGCGCCGAAGGCGCCCGGGCAGATGGCCGCGCTCAGCGCGCAGGCGATCGGGCGCGGCGCCGACGGCATCCTGTTCTTCCAGTGGCGGCAGTCACGGGCGGGCGCCGAGAAGTTCCACTCGGCGATGCTCCCGCACGCGGGCACCGACACGCGCACCTGGCGCGAGGTCGTCGCGCTCGGCGAAACGCTCGCCGCCCTTCCCGAACTCCCGTCCGGCGACGCGACGGCGCGCGACGCGCGCGTCGCGCTCGTGTTCGACTGGGAGAACTGGTGGGCGGTCGAGGCCTCCGACCACCCGCAGAACGCGCTCGACTACCTCGCCGTCATCCAGCGTTGGTACCGCGCGCTGCACCGCCGCCACGTGCAGGTCGACATCGTGCCGGCCGCGCGCGTCGGCGAGGGCTACGACCTCGCGATCGCGCCGCTGCTCTACCTGGTGCGCGAGACGGATGCCGCCGCGCTCGCGTCGTTCGTCGAGGCGGGCGGGCACCTGCTCGTCGGACCGTTCAGCGACGTCGTCGACGAGGCCGACCGGTTCCGCGACGGCGGGTTCGCGACGCAACTCGGTCCGCTGTGCGGCATCCGCATCGAGGACTTCGGCGCGCTCGTCGCGCCGGATGCCGCGGCCGGGGTGCCGGGGGAGCGGATCGCGCCGTTCGCGGGTGCGGGGGCCGGTGCGGGGGCGGTGACGGATGCCACGGCGGCGACGGATGCCACGTCGACGGATGCCACTGGTGATGCCGGCGCCGGCGCCGGCGCCGCGATCTCGGGCGTCGGGACGCTGCTCGCCGAGGAGATCCACGTCGTCGCCGACGACGCCCGCGTTGAGGCGGCGTTCGTCGGCGGGCGCCGGGCCGGCGACCCCGCACTCACGGTCCACCCGGTCGGAGCCGGTACCGCCCGCTACCTGGCGACCGTTCCCGACGAGGCCGGCGTGCAGTCCGTCGTCGACCACCTGCTCGTGGCGTCCGGGGTCGAGCCCGTCGTCGCGGGGCTGCCCGACCACGTCGAGATCGCCCGCCGCGGGCGACTCGTCACGGTCGTGAACCACGGAGGCCCCGAGGCATCCGTCGACCTGGCCGGCACCGACGCCGTGACCGGCGACCGCGTCGACCGGGTCGTGATCGGCGCGTTCGACTGGGCCATGGTGCTCACCGACTGAATCGCCGTACGATGCAGCCCGACGAGGAGGTTCCCATGCCCGCACGCCGGATCGTGTTCGCGCCCGACTCGTACAAGGGCACCGCGACCGCGGCCGCGGCCGCCGACGCGCTCGCGCGCGGCTGGCATTCGGTCGCACCCGACGACGAGCTCGTCGTGAAGCCCATGGCCGACGGCGGCGAGGGCACGCTCGACGCGTTCGCGGCCTCGGTGCCGGGCGCGGTGCGCGTGCCCGTGACCGTGCAGGGACCCGATGACCGGCCGGTGGATGCCGCGTGGCTGCGCCTGCCCGACGGCAGCGCGCTCGTCGAGCTCGCCCTCACGAGCGGCATCACGCTGTGCGACCCGCTCCGCCCGCTCGACGCGCACACCGTCGGCTTCGGCCAGGCCATCGCGGCGGCGCTCGACGGCGGAGCCACTCGGGTGCTGCTCGCGATCGGTGGCAGCTCGTCGACCGACGGCGGGGCCGGCGCACTCGCCGCGCTCGGCGGCAGGTTCCTCGACGGCGAGGGGTGGCCGGTGCCCTCGGGCAACCGCGGTCTCGGTGCGATCGCGCGCGTCGACCTCTCGGGGCTCCGCGAGCGGCCGGCCGGCGGCGCGGCGATCCTCAGCGACGTCACGAACCCGCTGTTCGGGCCGTTCGGCGCGAGCGCGATCTTCGGCCCGCAGAAGGGTGCGACGCCCGAGCTGATCGAGCCGATGGAACGCAACCTCGGACGGCTCGTGCGCGCGATGCCCGACCGGGCGGCGTTCGCCGACGCGGCCGGCGCGGGCGCGGCCGGCGGTACCGGATTCGGGCTGCTCGTGTGGGGCGCGCACATGGCCGGCGGGTCGGCGGCGGTCGCCGAGGCGATCGGGCTCTCGCCTGCGTTGGCGGGTGCGTCGCTCGTGATCACCGGTGAGGGGCGCTTCGACGGGCAGTCGGCCGCGGGCAAGGTGCCGAGCGAGGTCGCTGCGCGAGCGGATGCCGCGGGCGTGCCCGTCGCGCTCGTCGCGGGCGCGATCGACGCCGACACGTCGGGCTTCGTGGCATCCGCATCGCTCACCGACCTCGCCGGCGGGGGAGCGGCCGCGATGGCCGACCCTCTGCGCTGGCTCGAGGCCGCGGGCGCGGAGCTCGCGCGAACGTTCGGCTCCTCGGCCCCGTGAGTGCGCGGTTTCGCGACTGGTGCGCGCATCGGTCCGTGCGCACTCGTCGCGAAACCGTGCACCAGCGGACGCTCGGACTCGCCGAGCGGCGCGGCACCCGGACCGGTCCCATGAGTGCGCGATTCCGCGACTGGTGCGCGGGTCGGTCCCCGCGCACTCGTCGCGAAACCGCGCACCCGTGACCGGGGTTCAGCCCTTGTGCAGCCCCGGATGCGGCTTCGGCCGCTCGTCCTCCCGGGTGTAGCTGCCGTGTTCCTCGGACGCCGGATGCGTCTCGGG
Organism: Agromyces bracchium; assembly: GCF_009709675.1. GTDB lineage: Bacteria > Actinomycetota > Actinomycetes > Actinomycetales > Microbacteriaceae > Agromyces > Agromyces bracchium. The sequence continues at coordinate 40,046 of NZ_WMLB01000033.1, forward strand.
ATGCGTCGCGGTCGACGTGTAGTCGCCGACCACCGATTCGTCCTCCTCGACGCCGTCGGTGCGCGTGTACTCGCCCTCGACGGTCCGCTTCCGCGGCGCTTCGCCCTCGACCTCGGTGTACTCGCCCTCGACGTCGTCGGGATCGGGTCCGCGGACCTCATCGGATTCGGACATCATCATGGTCCTCCTACCTCGTCGGCGGGGCGTCGTCGGACGGCGACGTCCACGGCCATGCTACGCGCCGACCCTCGACGGAGCCCAACGCCGCCGACGGGTGTCGGCGGGGTGGACGACGCGCGTGCGGAGCGCGAGAATACGCGCCCGCCTCCTCGGGCGGCTGATCTCAGCGGCTGCAGCTCCGATCGCGACCCCGGCGCGGGTCTGCCCGGGGGCAGACCCGGGCACAGGCCAGTTCCGGCGCGCGCCGCGCCCGCGTCGCCCGGCACGTCTCAACCCGTCGCGCGCGCCTGCGCCGCGGCGTAGCGCCGACGGATCTCCGGTCGCGTGTCGACCGGCATCGGATCGCCCGCCTCGATGGGCCAGTCGGGCCGCTCGCCGGTCAGCACCCACGCGGCCTGCCGCGCGGCGCCGTCGGCGACGTACTCGCCCGGAGCCGGCACCACGACCGGCACGTCGAAGACCTGCGTGGCGGCGACCTGCACGGCCGGGTTCTGCGCCGCGCCGCCGATCAGCAGGATGCGCCGCGCCTCGACGCCCTGCGCTCGGACGGCGTCGAGCCCGTCGGCGAGCCCGCAGAGCAGACCCTCCACCGCCGCGCGGGCGATCGACGGGCGGGTCGTGTTCGCGAGCGTGAGCCCGGAGAATGAGGCGGTCGCGTCGGGCAGGTTCGGCGTGCGCTCACCCTCGAAGTACGGCACGAGCACGGCGCCGGATGCCCCGGGCTCGGCCTCGAGTGCCAGGCGGCCGAGTTCGGCGTGGTCGACGCCGAGCAGTCCGGCGGTCGCGTCGAGCACGCGTGCGGCGTTCAGCGTCGCGATGAGCGGCAGGAACCGGCCGGTCGCGTCGGCGAATCCCGCGACGGTGCCCGAGGCGTCGGCGACGGCGGCATCCGTCACCGCGAACACCGTGCCGCTCGTGCCGATCGACACGACGACGTCGCCCGCCGCCGCGTCGAGGCCGAGCGCGGCGCCGGCGTTGTCGCCCGCGCCGGGCCCGACGAGGATGCCGACGGGGGTCTGCCCGGCGGCCTCGCCCGGGCCGAGCACGCGCGGCAGGACCGCGTCGTGCCCGAGCGCGCCCACGAGGAGGTCGCGGTCGTAGCCGTCGGCGCCCCAGTACGCGGTGCCCGACGCGTCCGATCGGTCGGTCGCGAGCTCCTCGAGCACCGGGCCGAGCGGCGACTCGCCCGCGGGGCCGTACCCGCGCAGGCGCCAGGTGAGCCAGTCGTGGGGGAGCGCGACGGCGGCGACGCGCGCGGCGTTCCCGGGCTCGGCGTCGCGCAGCCAGCGCAGCTTCGTCGCGGTGAAGGAGGCGACGGGCACGACGCCCGTGCGGCGCGCGTACTCGTCGGCGCCGACCTCGTCGATCAGGTCGCGCGCCGCCTGCGCTGAACGGGTGTCGTTCCAGAGCAGGGCGGGGCGGATGACGCGGCCCTCGCCGTCGAGCACGACCATGCCGTGCTGCTGGCCCGCGATCGAGATCGCCTCGACCCCGTCGAACCCGCCCGCGTCGGCGAACGCGGTGAGCAGGGCGCCCCACCACGCGGCGGGGTCGACCTCGGTGCCGTCGGGGTGGGCGGCGCGACCTGAGCGCACGAGCGCCCCGGTCGCGGCATCCCGGATCACGACCTTGCACGACTGCGTCGACGAGTCGACGCCGGCGACGAGCGGCACGATGTCCTCCTTCTGTGGAAACTCACTCGAGTGATGCACCTCTCGCCGAGTGATACGGGTGCCGCAGTATCACTCGGCGGAGGGTGTATCACTCGGCGGGGGTGGGGCGGCGGGGGTGAGTGCGTGGGGCGAGGGCGGGCGGGATGAGGCCGGTCAGCGCGCGCCGAGCAGGTGCTCGGTGGCGAGCTGCTGCAGGCGCACGAACCCGAAGCCCTTGCCGCCGAGGTAGACCGACGGGTCGAAGTCCTCGTACGCCGAGCGGTCGGCGAGGAAGTCGTCGTAGGTCTCGCCCGGGCTGAGGGTCGGCTGCGAGAGCTCCGGCACGCGGGCGGCGGCGAGCGCCTCCTGCACCTCGGGGTCGGCGCGGAACGCCGCGGCCCGCTCCTTCAGCAGCAGGTAGGTGCGCATGTTCGCGGCGGCCGACTCCCAGACGCCGGTCTCGTCCTCGGTGCGCGAGGGCTTGTAGTCGAAGTGGCGCGGGCCCTCATAGGCAGGCACGCCGCCGGGGCCGCCGTTCTCGAGCAGGTCGACGAGCGCGAACGCGTTGTGCAGGTCGCCGTGGCCGAACACGAGGTCCTGGTCGTACTTGATCCCGCGCTGGCCGTTGAGGTCGATGTGGAAGAGCTTGCCGTGGTAGAGCGCCTGCGCGATGCCGGCGGCGAAGTTGAGGCCCGCCATCTGCTCGTGGCCGACCTCGGGGTTGAGGCCGACGAGCTCGGGGCGCTCGAGCGAGTCGATGAACGCGATCGCGTGGCCGAGGGTCGGCAGCAGGATGTCGCCGCGCGGCTCGTTCGGCTTCGGCTCGATGGCGAAGCGGATGTCGTAGCCCTTGTCGGTCACGTAGTCGCCGAGCAGGTTCACGGCCTCGCGGTAGCGCTCGAGCGCGGCGCGGATGTCCTTCGCCGAGTCGTACTCGGCCCCCTCGCGGCCGCCCCACATGACGAACGTCTTCGCGCCGAGCTCGGCGCCGAGGTCGAGCTGGCGGAACACCTTGCGGAGCGCGAAGCGGCGCACCTGGCGGTCGTTCGAGGTGAACCCGCCGTCCTTGAACACGGGCGCCGAGAAGAGGTTCGTGGTGACCATCGGCACGATGAGGCCGGTGTCGGCGAGCGCGCCCTTCAGCCGGTCGATCTGCGTCTGGCGCTCGGCGTCGGACGAGCCGAAGGCGAACAGGTCGTCGTCGTGGAAGGTGAGGCCGTAGGCGCCGAGCTCGGCGAGCTTCTCGACGACGTGCACGACGTCGAGCGCGTTGCGGGTCGGGCCGCCGAACGGGTCGGTGCCGTTGTAGCCCACGGTCCAGAGGCCGAAGGAGAACTTGTCGTCGCGGGTGGGCGCGCTGGCCATGGGTGATCCGCCTTTCAGCGTCATCGATGATTTGTTGGCAAAACAAACATAACCGGATGCCGCGCCTGCGGCAAGTCCGGATCGTCCGGTCGGGAGCCATTTGTTCCTGAATTCCACAAAACCCTTGCGAAACGCTTCGACACCTGCGTAGAGTCCCTCGCAATCAGTCGAAACGCTTCGAGACGATGGAGTCGACATGGCGAAGATCCACGAGGTGGCCAAGGCCGCCGGCGTGTCCATCAGCACCGTGTCGTACGCGCTGAGCGGCAAGCGCTCGATCTCGCCCGACACCCGTCGGCGCATCGAGGAGGCGGCGCGCGAGCTCGACTACCGGCCGAACGCCGGTGCTCGCATGCTCGCCGGCCGTCGCACCCAGATCTTCGCGCTGACCGAGCCGTTCCGGGCCGACACCCACGCGCCCGCGCACATGGCGTTCGTGCTCGCGACCTCCATCGCCGCGCGCAGGTTCGAGTACGACATCCTGCTCCTCACCGAGGAGGAGGCGTCGGCCGGCATGCGCCGGGTCGCGTCGAGCGGGCTCGCCGACGGCGTGCTCGTGCTCGACGTCGCGCCCGACGACGAGCGCGTCGACCTGGCGCGGCGCATCGCGCTGCCCACCGTGTTCATCGGCGTGCCCGACGACCACGAGGGCCTCGTCTGCGTCGACCTCGACTTCGAGGCCGCCGCGGCGCTCGCGGTCGACCGGCTGGCCGACCTCGGTCACCGCTCGATCGGGTTCGTCGGGCATCCGCCGACGGCGTACGAGAAGTCGAACTTCCCGCCGCGCGTGCGGCGGGGGCTCGAGGCTCGCGCTGCCGAGCGCGGCCTGGACTGCACCACCGTCCTGCCCGAGTCCGACGGTCCGCGCCGGGCGCCGGTCCGCGACGCCGTGCGCGGCCTCGTCGAGGCCGGTGCCACGGCGCTCGTGCTGCACTGCGACGACGCGAGCCACGCGGTCGCGCTCGACGAGCTCGCGACGCTCGGCCGTCGCGTGCCCGAGGAGGTGTCGGTCGTCTCCGTGGGGGCGACCTTCGACACCGCCGCCTTCCACCCGCCGATCGACTCCGTCCCGCTCGTGCCGAGCGCGTCGTGCGAGCTCGCGGTCGAGCTCGCCATGCGCATGGTCGACGGCGGCGAGGTCCCGGCGGCCGTCCACCTGATCGCCCCCGAGTACCGGGCGCACGGCTCGACCGCGCCGCCCGGAGGCGCGTCGGACTGACGGACTCCCGCGGCCACGCGGCATCCGTTCGCCCGCAATCGAAGCGCTTCGACAACTCACTCGACCCGACCCGACACACCACCCAACAACCGCACATCCCCGGCACCCACCACCCCACCGGGACCGCACCACCCACACCAGGAGGTAGCAATGAAGCACACCAGAACCCTCGCCGTGGCGGCCTCGGTCGCCGCCCTCGGCCTCGCCCTCAGCGGCTGCTCCGGCAGCGACGCCGGCGGCGACGAGAACACCCTCCGCCTCTGGCACTACGAGGGCGCCGACTCGGCCATGGGCATCGCCTGGGCCGAGGCCATCGAGGTGTTCGAGGAGGAGACCGGCGCCACCGTCGAGTTCGAGGAGAAGAGCTTCGAGCAGATCCGCTCGACGGCCAGCCAGGTCCTGAACTCCGACGAGGCGCCCGACCTGCTCGAGTACAACAAGGGCAACGCCACCGCGGGCCTCCTCTCGAGCGAGGGCCTGCTCACGCCGCTCGACGACGTCGTCGACGAGTACGGCTGGGGCGACCAGCTCGCGCCCGCGCTGCAGACGACGGCGAAGTACGACGAGAACGGCATCATGGGCTCGGGCAGCTGGTACGGCGTGCCGAACTACGGCGAGTTCGTGCAGGTCTACTACAACAAGGACGCGTTCGCCGAGGCCGGCGTCGAGGTGCCGACCACGCTCGCCGAGTTCGAGGACGTGATGCAGACCTTCGCCGACCAGGGCACCACGCCGCTCGCCGAGTCGGCCGCCGAGTACCCGCTCGGCCAGCTCTGGTACCAACTCGCCCTCAGCGAGGCCGACCGGCAGTTCGTGAACGACTACCAGCTCTACGAGAACCCGGTCGACTGGTCGGGCGACGAGATCTCCTCCGCGACCGAGACCGTGAAGGACTGGGTCGACGCGGGCTACATCTCGACGGATGCCTCCGGCCTCAAGGCCGAGGACGCCGGCGTGAGCTTCATCAGCGGCGACGCGCCGATCTTCTACTCGGGCAGCTGGTGGTACGGCCGCTTCCAGAGCGAGATCACCGACTTCGAGTGGGGCACGTTCCTCTTCCCCGAGGCCGAGTTGTCGCCCGGTTCGGCGGGCAACATGTGGGTCGTCCCCGAGCGTGCGCAGAACAAGGAGCTCGCGTACGAGTTCATCGACATCACGATGCGCCCCGAGATCCAGGCCCTGCTCGGCAACAACGGCGGCGTGCCCGTCGCCGCTGAGGAGGCCGACATCACCGACGAGAAGTCCAAGGAGCTCATCGCGAACTTCAACGCGCTGAACGACATGGACGGCATCTCGTTCTACCCCGACTGGCCCACGCCGACGTTCTACGACGAGCTCAACGCCGGGCTCCAGGAGCTCGTGAACGGCACGAAGTCCCCGTCCGAGGTGCAGCAGCAGCTCGGCGAGCAGTACCAGTCTGGCGTCGACGACATCGTCGGCTGACCGGCTCGGATGCCGCGGCGAGTGCGTGCGCCGCGGCATCCGCCCCTCGGGCCCATGCCCCACCCCGGGCCGCAGCGCGGCCCGACCGGACCACCGGAAGGAACCACCCATGTCAGCCCTCGACACCAGGGCCGCGACGACCATCGAGGCGACGGATGCCGCCGGCGGCGGCCGCAGGTCGCGTCGCCGCCCCGCCGGGACGGAGGACGGCCTCATCCCCGGCGCCCGCCGGAGCACCTACTGGCTCTACCTCGTGCCGGGGCTCGCGCTCCTCGCCGTGATCGTCGTCGTGCCGCTCGTCTGGAATGTCTACCTCACGTTCACGGAGTACCGCGGCATCCGCCCGCCCGAGTGGATCGGCCTCGAGAACTGGGTCGAACTCATGGGCGACCGCGTCTTCTGGACGAGCTTCGGCAACTCGATCGCGATGATCCTCGCGATGGTGATCGTGCCGACGCTCCTCGGCCTGCTGCTCGCGGCGATGCTCTTCGACCTCATCGGCCGCAAGTTCGGCGGGAAGCTCGCGAGCTTCCTGCGCGCGACGTACTACCTGCCGCAGATCCTGCCCGCGGTGATCGCGGCGATCGTGATCGGCTGGATCCTGCGCCCGCAGAACGGTGCGCTCAACCAGGTGCTCGAGGCGATCGGCCTCGGCGAGCTCCAGCACAACTGGCTGGGCAGCCCCGACACCGCCCTGCCGAGCCTTATGGTCATCATGGTCTGGGTGCAGCTCGGCTACCCGATCGTCATCTTCATGGCCGCATTGCAGCGCGTCGACCCCGAGCTGTACGAGGCCGCCGAGCTCGACGGGGCGAACTGGTTCCAGCGGTTCCGCGCGATCACGCTCGGCATGATCCGCCCCGAGATCTTCGTCGTCACCCTGACCTGCACGATCGCGGCCCTCAAGGTCTTCGGCCCGGTCTACGCCCTGACCGGCGGCGGTCCCGGCACCTCGACGATCGTGCCCGCCTACTACGCGTACAGCGAGTTCTTCCAGTCGCAGCAGGTCGGCTACGGCGCGACCATCGCGACCGCGCTCACGGTCGTGATCGCCGCGGTCAGCGTGCTGTTCATCCTCGCCCAGCACCGCATGGAGAAGAAGGAGGCCGAGCGATGAGCGCCATCATCGAAGAGCTCGACCCCGAGCGCCGCGACGTCGAACTGCCGACGGATGCCGCGCCCGCGCCCGACACGGAACGCCCGCGCCGAGTCATCCGCTCGCGCCGCCCCGGCGGCCCCAACACGCGGAAGCCCGGCGACTGGCTCGTGCTCGCCGTCGCCGTCGTGCTCGGCTTCTTCATCGCCGTGCCGTTCCTGCTGATCCTCGTCAACTCGTTCAAGTCGCCGGCCGACTACAACACGTCGGGCCCGCTGACGCTGCCGACCGAGTTCTACTTCGACGGCATCGTCGCGTTCTGGGAGCGCGTGAACTTCCCCGAGAAGCTCTGGAACAGCGTCTTCATCTCGGGCCTCGTCGCGGTGTTCGCGGTGCTCATCTCGATGTTCAACGCGTTCGCGCTCGGCATCGGCCGCGTGAAGGGCCGGCTGTGGATCGTCGTGCTCATCCTGCTCGCGAACATGCTGCCGCAGGAGGTGCTGCTCTACCCGCTGTACTTCATGTTCAAGGAGGCGGGGCTGTACGACAGCCAGTGGGCGGTCATCATCATCTTCACGGTCATCCAGTCGGCGTTCGGCACCTACCTGCTCGCGTCGGTGTACTCGACGTTCCCGAGGGAGCTGCTCGAGGCGGCCTCGCTCGACGGCGCCTCGCGCTGGCAGATCCTCTGGCGCGTGGTCTACCCGATCTCGAGGCCGACCCTGTCGGTCCTGCTCATCTTCTTCTTCATCTGGACGTGGAACGAGTTCCTGATCCCGCTGACCTTCCTCGTGTCGAACGCGACGCAGACGGTGCCGGTGGCGATCACTGTGCTCCAGGGCGACCGGCTGATGGACGTCACCACGACGAGCGCGTCGGCCCTCCTCGGCCTCATCCCGACGCTCGTGTTCTTCCTCATCTTCCAGCGCACCCTCACGCGCGGTATCACGGCAGGAGCGGTCAAGTAATGAAGTTCACCGACGGGTTCTGGCACACCCGACCCGGCGTCGAGGCGCTGTACGCCCAGGAGGCGCGCGACCTCGCCGTCGAGCGCGGCGCCGACGGTCGCGACGAGCTGGTCGTCTGGGCGCCCACGCGCGTGATCGCCGCACGCGGCGACACGCTCAACCGGCCCATGCTCACGGTCTCGCTCGCGAGCGTCGCCGAGGGCGTCATCCGCGTGCGGGTCGAGCACCACTGCGGCACGCCGCGCGACGTGGGGTTCGAGATCGCAGCGGATGACGCGTACCGCGCGTCGCTCTCGGTCGACGCCGAGGGCGGCGTCGTCGACGCCGGTTCGCTGCGCGCCCGAGTCCGCCGCGGCGCCCCGTGGGAGCTGACGTTCGAGGACGCGGCGGGAGCGCCGCTCACGGCGAGCGGCCATAAGTCGGTCGGCTACCTGAAGCTCGCGCCGGGCGCTCCCGTCGCGGCCGAGCCGACGGGTGTGACCGGCATCACGACGACGGGGCTCGCCGAGGCATCCGCCTACCTGCACACCCAGCTCTCGCTCGGCGTCGGCGAGCTGGTCTACGGGCTGGGCGAACGGTTCGGGCCGCTCGTGAAGAACGGGCAGACGGTCGACATCTGGAACGCCGACGGCGGCACGTCGAGCGAGCAGGCGTACAAGAACGTGCCGTTCTACCTGACGAACCGCGGCTACGGCGTGCTCGTGAACCATGCGGGCCACGTCTCGTTCGAGGTCGGCTCGGAGGCCGTCGAGCAGGTGCAGTTCTCGGTCGCGGGGGAGTGCCTGGAGTACTTCGTGATCGCCGGCCCGACGCCGGCCGACGTGCTCGATCGCTACACGCGACTGAGCGGCCGGCCCGCGCGGGTGCCCGACTGGTCGTACGGACTCTGGCTCTCGACGAGCTTCACGACCGACTACGACGAGGAGACCGTCAACGCCTTCATCGACGGCATGGCCGAGCGCGACATCCCGCTCGAGGTCTTTCACTTCGACTGCTTCTGGATGCGCGAGTTCCACTGGACCGACTTCCAGTGGGACCCGGCGGTCTTCCCCGACCCCGAGGGCATGCTCGACCGGCTGCACGCGCGCGGCCTGCGGGTGAGCGCGTGGCTGAACCCCTACATCGCGCAGCGCTCGCAGCTGTTCCGCGAGGGGCTCGAGCACGGCTACCTCGTGCGGCGAGCGGATGGCTCGGTGTGGCAGTGGGACCTCTGGCAGGCCGGCATGGCGCTCGTCGACTTCACGAACCCCGAGGCGACGCGGTGGTTCCAGGAGCACCTGCGCGGTCTCATCGCGCAGGGGGTCGACGCCATCAAGACCGACTTCGGCGAGCGGATCCCGATCGACGTGGTCTGGCACGACGGCAGCGACCCCGAGGCGATGCACCACCGCTACACCGATCTCTACAACCGGGCCGTGTTCGAGGTGCTCGAGGCGGAGCGAGGGGCCGGCGAGGCCGTGCTGTTCGCCCGTTCGGCCACGGCGGGCGGCCAGTCGATGCCCGTGCACTGGGGCGGCGACAACTCCTCGACCTTCACCTCGATGGCCGAGAGCCTGCGCGGCGGCCTGTCGCTCGCGCTCAGCGGCTTCGGCTACTGGAGTCACGACATCGGCGGGTTCGAGGGCAGCCCCGACCCGGCGGTCTTCAAGCGCTGGCTCGCGTTCGGCCTGCTCTCGAGCCACTCGCGGCTGCACGGGTCGACGAGCTACCGGGTGCCGTGGGCGTTCGACAATGGGGACGAGGCACCCGGGCAGTCGGCCGTCGAGGTGGCGCGCACGTTCGCGACGCTCAAGGCGTCGCTCCGGCCGTACCTCGTCGCCGCGGGCGAGGAGGCGCACCGCACCGGCACGCCGATCATGCGGCCCATGCCGCTCGCGTTCCCCGGCGACCCCGCGGTCGCGTACCTCGACCGGCAGTACCTGCTCGGGCCCGACCTGCTCGTCGCGCCCGTGTTCTCGGCGTCGGGAGAGGTCGAGTACTACCTGCCGACCGGCACGTGGACGAACTGGTTCACGCGGGAGGCCGTCGAGGGCGGCGCCTGGCGGCGCGAGCGGCACGGGTTCGACACCGTGCCGCTGTGGATCCGCGGCGGCGCGGTCATCCCGGTGGTCGGCGAGGACGGCACGCCGGACGTCGTGCGCGGCTGAGGCCACCGTGGCATCCGCTGGGGGAGCGGGTGGAAAGGTGAACCGCGACCACCTTTCCACCGGACCTGCGGAGCGAGGCCGCCATCGGAGATCGGTCGGTATGCGAGGCTGATTCAGTGCCTTCCCCTCAGTCGCTGAGCGAAGCAGACCGCCGCACGGTCGCGGCATGGGCAGCCGACTGCGCTGAGCGAGTCCTCGGCGTGTTCGAGGCCGAGGCTCCCTCGGATGCCCGGCCGCGTGAGGCCATCGCGCGAGCGCGCGCGTTCGCGCGCGGCGAGCTCGCCACCGCCGGGGAGATCCGACGACGCTTCGTGGCCGGTCGGGCCGCGCGCGCGGTGAGTTCACCTGCGGCCGTTGCGGCGGCCCGGGCCGCGGCGCAGGCCGCCGGCGTCGCCCACATGGGCGCGCACGCACTCGGCGCGGCCGCGTATGCCGCGAAGGCCGCCGGGCTGGCCGGGTCAGATCGGCCGGATTCCCTCCACGAGGAGGTCTCCTGGCAGTTGCATCATCTGACCGACCGGACTAAGTCTGCGCTGCGGAAGTTGCCCCCGGTGGGCGAGGACTCGGCCGGTCCGCTCGGCTCGGGACTTCTCGCGTCCGGAGTGCTCGGCTCGATCATCCGGGAGATCCAGGCCGGCCTGAGCGACGCCCCGCCGCGCCACGACATCCCATAGCGGGGATCGACGTAGCGCGAGTACCCGCCGGGGTGTCCGGATGGTGATCGTAAGTTTCGACGCTAGACTTCGAAACATGACAACGGATGCCGCGCCCGGACGCGTCACGCTCGCCGACATCGCCGCGGAGGCGGGCGTGTCGCTCGCGACGATCTCGAAGGTGCTGAACGGCCGATCGGATGTCGCGGCCTCGACTCGCGCCCGCGTCGAGCAGGTCCTCGCCGAGCGCGGATACCGGCGCCGGGGCGGCGGGCGGTCGGAGGCGCGCGCCGAGCTCCTCGAACTCGTCTTCCACGAGCTCGACCCGATCTGGTCGATGGAGGTCATCGACGGCGTCGAGTCGGTCGCGAAGCAGCACGGGCTCTCCGTCGTGCTGACGGTGAGTGGAACCCGCCACTCGCCCGACCCCGACTGGGTCGAGGGCGTCATGCGCAGGCGGCCCGTCGGGGTCGTGCTCGTCTTCAGCGACCTGGCGCCCGAGTACCACGAGCAGCTCAACTCGCGAGCCATCCCGTTCGTCATCGTCGACCCGGCCGGCGACCCCTCGCCCGACGTGCCGTCGGTCGGCTCCGCGAACTGGTCGGGCGGGCTCGCCGCGACGCGGCACCTCATCGAGCTCGGCCACCAGCGCATCGCGGCGATCACGGGCCCGGCCGACATGATGTGCTCGCTCGCGCGCATCGACGGCTACCGGTCGGCGATGAACTCCGCGGGGCTCCCGATCGACGAGGAGTGGATCCGGTTCGGCGACTTCCACGTCTCCGGCGGGCGCGACCGAGCCCGCGAGCTGCTCGACCGCGACATCCGCCCCACCGCGATCTTCGCCGGCAGCGACATGCAGGCGCTCGGCGTGCTCGAGGCGGCGCGCGAGCGCGGCATCCGCGTGCCCGAAGATCTCTCGGTCGTCGGCTACGACGACATCCCGCTCGCGCGCTGGCTCACGCCGAAGCTCACGACCGTGCACCAGCCGCTGCGACGCATGGGCGAGGAGGCGGCGCGCCTGGCCATCCGCCTCGCCGAGGAGCCGGTCGAGCCCGGCGCGCCCACGCCGCGCATGGACCTCGCGACGAGCCTCGTCGTGCGCGACAGCACGGCCGCTCCCGCGGGGTAGTCGCCGACGTGGGCCGGTCGCCGACGCGGGCCGGACGCCCACGCAGGCCGGCCGCCGGCCGCCGGCTAGAGCAGCGAGGGCACCGTCGGCGTCACCGGCACGACGATGACGGAGGGGCCCTTGTGCTCGAGCGCGTGCGCGAGCGCCGACCGCACCGCGTCCTCCGAGTCGGCCTCGACGCCGCGGCATCCGTAGCCCTTCGCGAGCGAGACGATGTCGAGACCGGGGATGTCGAGGCCCGGCACGCCGGGCGTCTCCTCGAGCTCCGCGAACGACTTGAGGATCGCGTACTCGCCGTTGCGCGGCACCACGACGATCAGGTGCGCGTGGTGCTGCGCCGCAGTCCAGAGCGCCTGGATCGAGTACTGCAGCGAGCCGTCGCCCATCACCGCGAGCACGGGGCGGTTCCGGCCGGTCGTGCGCTCCGCGAGTGCGATGCCCACTGAGGCCGGCAGGTTCCAGCCCAGGCTCCCCGAGGCGAAGGTGAAGAACGTGTCGGGCACCTCGACGGGCCAGGCCGCGTGCAGCTCGGCGAGGTTCGACGGCGACTCCTCGACGAGCACGGTGTCGGGCGGGGTCGCCTCGCGGAGGATCCGGAACAGCTGCAGCGGCGTGAGCACGCCCTCGGGTGCCTCGCGGTCAGCGTCGGGCGAGACCGCGTTCGGAGCCATCCGGTGCGGTTGCACGTCGACCGTGCGCATCGGGGCCGGGCGTGCCTCGATGATCTCGGTGAGCGCCTGCATGGTGAGCAGCGGGTCGCCGAGCAGACTGTCGCCCACGGGTGCCTTGGCCGTCTCCGCCGGATCGTCGGAGACGTGCAGCAACTGGAGGCCGTCGGGCAGGTACGGGCCGGGGACGTAGGGGTAGTAGCGGAAGACGGGCGCGCCGATCACGATCGCGACGTCGTGCCCGGCGAGCTTCTCGGCGAGCGGGCCGATCGCGAACGGCAGGCCGCCCGCGTAGAGCGGATGGTGCTCGGGGAACGGCGCGCGCTCCGAGGCGGGCGCCGCCCACACCGTCGCGTTCAATCGCTCGGCGAAGTCAACCGCCTGGTCCCACCCCTGCTCGCGGGCGATCGAAGCGCCGAGGATCAAGGCCGGATGACTCGCCGACGACAGGCGCACGGCGAACTCCGCGATGCGCGCCGGATCGGGCGCGATCCGGTTCGCGACCCGGCGGACGACCGCGGGACCGTCGGCCTCGCGATCCCAGTCGTCCAGCGGGATCGAGAGGAAGACGGGGCCCTGCGGCGGTTGCGTCGCGACCGCGTACGCGCGCATGAACGCGGCCGGAACGTCGCCGGCGCGCACCGGCTCGTAGCTCCACTTGACCCACGGCTTCGGCAGCGCCGATGGTTCGATGTTCGTCAGCCACGGCTCCATGAGCAGCATGTCGCGCGTCTGGTTACCGGCCGTCACGATGAGCGGCGTTCGGTTCATGAACGCGGTCAGGATGTTCGACATCCCGTTCGACAGGCCCGCCGACGTGTGCACGTTGACGAGCGTCGGCCTGCGCGTCGCCTGCGCGAACCCGTCGGCCGCACCGACGGCAGCCGCCTCGGCGAGCGTCTGCACGTAGGTGAAGTCGGATGGGAAGTCCTTGAGGAAGGTCTCCTCGGTCGAGCCCGGATTGCCGAACACGGTCGTCAGGCCCAGATCGCGGAACAGTCGGAACGTCGCTTCTCGCACGGTGACCACGTCGCCTCGCCCCCTCGGCATTCCCCGGCGGTCTCGGCGCACACCCTGCCAGAGCGGTGCGGATGCCGCAACGGCCCGAGGGCCCGCGAGGCCTCCGATCAGCGCAGCTCGATGCGCAGGGTCGTCTCAGTGGCCGGGCTCATGATCATCGCCTGCGTCGAGCTGCCGTTGCCGTATTTCGCCACGAACGCGGCATCGATCTCCGCGTCGTGGGAGGCGTCGGGGACGAACGCGACGTCGACCGTCCGGCCGCCCCACATGATCGCGCCCTCGTGGTGGTGCTGCACGCCTCGATACCACTGCCCGTCGGGTCCCTTGTAGGAGCGCACGTACACCGCGTCGTCCACGACGACGAGCCAGACGATCGTGAGCCGGCGCAGTGAACCGTCCGCGCGGCGGCCCGCCACTCGGACCTCGCGGACCCGATCGAGCACGGCGAGGTCGTCGGCGGTCCACGTGGGCATGGGGCCTCCATTCGTCGCGGCAGCTCCCTCCATGCTCCGGGCATTGCCGTCTCGGAGGGAGGCCCTGCGGGTACCTGTCACGGGAGTGACTCCCGCGCGCAAGGATGGCGCGGTCGGATGGACTCACGGCCCATGCGCGACGCGCGTGCGGCATCCATCCGAGAAGGAGACGAACCACCCCATGAAGGCCACGTTCATGTACGGCGCCGGCGACGTCCGCGTCGAGACGGTGCCCGACCCCGTGATCCAGCAGCCCACCGACGCCATCGTCCGCGCGGTGCGCGCCTGCGTGTGCGGCAGCGACCTGCACCCGTACCACTCCATGCCCAGTGCCGAGCACGGCGCCGCGATGGGGCACGAGCTCATCGGCGTCGTCGAGGAGATCGGCGCCGCGGTCACGACGGTGCGGAAGGGCGACTTCGTCATCGTGCCGTTCGCGTTCAGCGACAACACCTGCCCGTTCTGCCGGGAAGGCGTCCAGACCTCGTGCCCGCACGGCGGGTTCTTCGGACCGGCGTCCGGCAGCGGGCTCCAGGCCGAGCTCGCCCGCGTGCCCCAGGCCGACGGCACCCTCGTCGTCGTGCCCGACCTCGACCCCGCGTCGGCGTCCGAGCCGCTGCTCGCCTCGCTCCTGACCCTCTCCGACGTCTACCTCACCGGCTACCACGCCGCGCACATGGGCCGGGTCGCGTCAGGCAAGACCGTCACCGTGATCGGCGACGGTGCAGTCGGCCTCTCGGCCGTGCTCGCCTCGAGCCGGCTCGGGGCGGAGCGGATCATCCTGATGGGCCGTCACGCGTCACGCACCGACCTCGGCGTCGCGTGGGGCGCCACCGATATCGTCGCCGAACGCGGCGAGGAGGGCATCGCGAAGGTCATGGACCTCACGGGCGGCGAGGGCAGCCATGTCGTCCTCGAGGCGGTCGGCCACCTGCCCGCATGCGAGCAGGCCTACGGCGTCGTCCGCGCGGGCGGCGTGATCTCGCGGGTCGGCGTGCCCCAGTACGAGGCGGCGCCGATCGGGTTCGGGTCGCTCTTCGGCAAGAACGCGACCCTCACCGGCGGCCCCGCCCCGGTCCGCGCCTACCTCGAACCCGCGATCCGCCAGGTGCTCGAGGGCGAGATCGACTCGGGGCGCGTCTTCGACCACACGGTCGGGATCGACGACGTCGCCGACGGGTATGCATCGATGGATGCACGCGAGACGCTGAAGGTCATGATCGGATTCTGAGGAGGACACACCATGCACACCAGGGCACTCGGCCAGGGCCTCGAGGTCTCGGCGATCGGGCTCGGCGCGATGGGCATGTCGATGAGCTACGGCCCCAACCCGGGCGACCGCGACGACATGATCGGCGTGCTCCGCTACGCGGTCGAGCAGGGCGTGACGTTCATCGACACCGCCGAGGTGTACGGTCCGTACGTCAACGAGGAGCTCGTCGGCGAGGCGATCGCGCCGATGCGGGACCGGGTCGTCATCGCGACGAAGTTCGGCTGGAACATCGTCGACGGCGCGATGCAGGGCGTCGACTCCCGGCCCGAGCAGATCCGCCGGGTGGCCGACGGCTCGCTCCGCCGCCTCGGCGTCGACCGGATCGACCTGTTCTACCAGCACCGCGTCGACCCCGACGTCCCGATCGAGGACGTCGCGGGCGCGGTCGGCGAGCTCGTCGCCGAGGGCAAGGTCGCGCACTTCGGGCTCTCGGAGGCCGGCGCCGCGACCATCCGCCGGGCGCACGCGGTGCACCCCGTCGCGGCCGTGCAGAGCGAGTACTCGCTCTGGACCCGCGACCCGGAAGGCTCCGTGCTGCCCGCCTGCGCCGAACTCGGCATCGGCTTCGTGCCGTTCAGTCCGCTCGGCAAGGGATTCTTCACCGGCACGGTGGCTCCCGACGCGACCTTCGGCTCCGGGGAGATCCGTGCGCGCGTCCCGCGGTTCGAGGCCGAGAACATGGCCGCGAACCAAGCGCTCGTCGACCACGTGCGCGACGTCGCGGAGCGCCGCGGGGGCACGCCGGCGCAGGTCGCGCTCGCCTGGCTGCTCGCGCAGCATCCGTTCATCGTGCCGATCCCGGGCACGCGCCGCCGCGAGCGCATCGACGAGAACGCCGGCGCGACCGCGCTCGCGCTGTCGGCCGACGACATCGCCGACCTCGACCGGCTGGTCGAGCGGATCGGCGTAGCCGGAAACCGCTACGACGACGGCGGCATGCGCATGGTCGGGCTCTGACACGGACCCGCGACGAGATCGTCCGCGACCGCTCACACCGCACGAGAGGAACACCGTCATGAGCACCGAGAAGCTCCCGAACCATCCGACCGCCAAGGGCCCCGAGGCGTGGTTCGCCGGGGACGTCTACTTCAACGCCTACTACGCCGGCGCCGAGCCGTCGCGGGCGCGACTGAACCTGGTGCGCTTCACCCCCGGCGCGCACACGGCATGGCACCGGCACACCGTCGGCCAGACGCTGCACGTGACGGAGGGATACGGCTACGTGCAGTCGCGCGGCGGCGAGCTCATCCAGTTGCGCCCGGGCGACACCGTCCACACGCCGGCGGGCGAGTGGCACTGGCACGGGGCATCCGCCGAGCAGTTCATGTGCCACCTCGCCCTGTGGGAGGCGCCCGACCCCCTGTCGGGCGAGCCCGAGACGGAGTGGGGAGAGAAGCTCACGCCCGAGGAGTACCCGGGCTGATCGCCCGTCCGGTTCAGGCGGTGGATGCTCCGGCGTCCACCGCCTGGAACTCGGCGGCATGGGTGGCGGCCCACGAGGCGAGCAGCTTCAGTCCGTCGGCCGACGGCGAGCCGGCCGGCGCCGTGTAGACGTTGAGCACGAGGCCCGGCTCGCTCGGCAGGTCCATCGACTCGTAGTCGAGGTCGAGGTCGCCGATCACGGGGTGGTGCAGGCGCTTGCGCCCGCTGCGGTGGAACTTCACGTCGCGCGACGCCCACCGCTCGCGGAACTGCTCGCTCTGCGTCGACAGCTCGCCGACCAGCTTCACGAGCTCGGGGTCGTGCGGGTTCTTCCCGACCTCCATCCGCAGCATCGCGGCGGCGTCGTGCATGACGAGGTCGTGGTCGCGCCAGAACTCGCGCGCGGCGGGGTTGAGGTAGGCGAAGCGCGTCGTGTTGACGGGCCGGTGCGGGTCGTCGAAGACGGGTGCGTAGAGCGCCCGCCCGAGCAGGTTGGCGGCGAGGATGTCGTGTCGGCCGTTCCGCACCCAGGCCGGCGCCTCGGTGAACGCGTCGAGCACCTGCTGCACGGCCGGCCGCACGCCGACCTTCGGCTTCGCGGCGCGCCTCGGCGCCGGGCCGGCGGCACGCGCGAGGTCGTACAGGTACTGCCGCTCCGCCTCGTCGAGCTGGAGGGTGTTCGCGAGCGCGTCGAGCACGCTGTCGGACGCACCGGCGAGGTTGCCGCGCTCAAGTCGCACGTAGTAGTCGACGGAGACGCCCGCGAGCATCGCGACCTCCTCGCGGCGGAGGCCCTTCACGCGCCGGTTCCCGCCGTACGCCGGCAGTCCCGCCTGCTCCGGCGTGATGCGAGCTCGGCGCGTGCTCAGGAACTCCCTGATCTCGGCGCGGATGTCACCCATGACCCCAACGGTAGGCCGCTTCGGACCCGTGAGGGAGGGCCTGCGAGGGCCTGCCTCGCGGTGCCACTGACCGCAGCGACATCCGCGTCGTAGAGTCGAGCCATGGGGGAGAACACACTGCATGCGGTCGCGCGGCCGCACCTGAGCGACACGGTCCAGAACTCGGGATGGTCGATCGCGGTCTCGGCCGGCGACGGGCGGGTGCTCGACGTCGAGGTCGTGCACCCGCGGGACATCGGCGCCGACGGCGACGAGGCGGCGATCCGCGAGAAGCTCGCGAAGCGCTACGACGTCTCGGGCCTCGAGTTCGAGCGCGGCGTCGAGGAGACCGACGACGGGCTGCGCGAGCCGGTGATCCGGATCACCGGGCTGCGGGCGGCCTCCTAGTCGTCGCCTGTCGCCCTCACGCGCCGCCGGCGACGGGGATTGGCCGAGTGAGCGGCGGCTCCGCCGCGCGCCGCGAGGTCAGGAGCGCGCGGTGCACGCGCCACGCGGCGAACACCGCGACCACGCTCACGCCGAGGTGCATCCAGAGGAAGCCGTCGACGAGGCCGGCGCCGAGCAGCACCCCGGCCACGAGCGGACCGGCCGCCGTGAACGCCGTCTGCAGCGCCGCCATCGTGCCGAGCGTCTGCCCGACCATGCCCTTCGGTGCGAGCGATGCGGTCAGCGGGTTCAACACCGGGCTGTAGATCGTCTCGCCGACCGCGAAGACGCCGTACGTCGTGACGAAGATCGCCGCGGCGAGGCCGGGCGCGAGCTGCGCGGCCGAGAGCCCGAGCCACGCGACCACCCAGATCGCTCCGACGCCCATGAGCAGCACGGGCGCGCTCCGCTTGGCCGTGAGGCGCACCATGACGACCTGGATCGCGACGATCACGAGGCAGTTCACGGCCGCCGCGGTGCCGATCACGCTGGGGTCGACGCCGAGCACGGTGATGCCGTACGCCGGCAGCCCCGCCTCGAACTGCGCGTAGAAGCCGAGGGCGAGCGTGATCGTCACGATCGCGGTCCAGCGCAGCGCCGGGGTGGCGAAGATGATGCGCACGATGCCGCGCGAGCGCGCCTCGACGGCGCGGATCGAGCCGGTGGGGTCGGAGGCGAAGTCGGTCGGCACGACGGCGCCCCGGCCGGCGAGCCAGATGATGACGGATGACACGGCGAAGCCCGCCGCGGCCATGAGGAAGCCGACGTCGAGCCCGTCGTGCCGGTCGAGGTCGACCAGGAGCCCGGCGATGAACGCGCCCGCGGCCATGCCGAGCGCCTCGCCGGTGAACTTGTAGGCGAACACCTTGCGGCGGTCGTCGCTCGAGGACCACTGCAGTGCGAGCACCTGCTTGGCCGGCGCGGCGGCCGAGAGGCCCATGCCGAAGACGAGCATGCCCGCGAGGAACGCGCCGGGTTCGTCGGCGGCGATGAGCGAGGCCGCGGCGGCGGCGCCGACCAACTGGGCGGCGACGGCGACCCGCACGGGCGGGAACCGGTCGCTCAGGCGGCCTGCGAGCGGTGCGGCCACGAGCGCGCCCACCGAGAAGAGCGATGCGGCGCCGGCCGCGACGAGTGCGCCCCAGTCCCTCGTCTCGGCGGCATAGGCGTACTGGTAGGGCAGGATCCCGCCCCATCCCAGGGAACCGATGCTCGAGGCGAGGACGAGCAGCATCGCGCGCACGGGCGCACTCCTTTCGCGTGGTCGACCGTCGAACGATCGATGACGGATGCCGCGGCCGGTCGCCGCGGCGACACCGACGCCGCAATGGCTTCGGTGTCGAATACTTCGATATCGAAATCTTAGCAACCGAAATACGTGTGCGAGAATTCCCGCATGGCGAGACGCGGGCCGAGTGCGGCCGAGCAGCACCGCAGGGCCGTCGCGGCCTATGTGGCCGCGGGCGGCGAGGAGTCGGTGCAGCGCGTGATCACCGCGGTGCAGAGCCTCTCGAAGAAGCTCGACCAGTGGTACGCCCGGCAGCTCGCCGACCTGGATGTCACGGCGGGGGAGTGGGCGGTCGTGGCGACCCTCGCGAAGGACGGCGGCGCGCTCACCCCGAGCCAGCTCGCCGACCTCACGAACGTGGCGCCCTCGTCGATGACCCATCGGCTCGACAAGCTCGTCGATCGCGGCCTCGTCGAGCGGTCGCCCGACGCCGAGAACCGCACGCGCATCCTCGTGCGGCTCACCGACGACGGATGGGAGCTGTTCAGTCTCGCGATCCGCAGCTCCGACGTCGTCGAGTCCGACGTGCTGCAGGACCTCGGCGAGGTCGAACGCGCTGAGCTCGCACGCCTGCTCGAGGTGGTCATCGCACGACTCGACGACATCGAGGCGTAGCGGACGGCGCAGTGCGCGCGCCGACCCGCTCCGGCGATGGCGCGGCTCGCACGTCGGGGGCCGGGGATCGACTCAGACGGGATCGGGCATCGCGCCGCCGGATGCCAGGTGGTCGAGGATCGTCGTGCGCCACTCGCCGAGGTAGTCCGCATAGCCGTCGGCGAAGCGATCGAGGTCGGCCGCGGCGTCCGTCGTCAGCGCCGTCAGGTCGTACGCGACCCGCACGAGGCACCGGTCGGCGAGGTCGGCGAGCTCGACCGTGACGGTGCCCGCCGTCCAGCCCTCGGCGACCCGTGCGTACCGCGCGGAGACGCCCGCCTCGCAGTCGAGCACCACCCAGGTCGTCGGGCGGCCGTCGTCGCCGCTCGTCTGCCACACCGTGCCGACCTCGAGGTCGTCGGCACCCGCGACGAAGAAACGCGGCACCCACCCGGGCACCCAGAGTTCCTCGCCGCGCGCAGAGAACAGCCGGAACGCCTCGCGCCGCGACAGCGGC
This sequence comes from Agromyces bracchium, assembly GCF_009709675.1. Classification (GTDB taxonomy): domain Bacteria; phylum Actinomycetota; class Actinomycetes; order Actinomycetales; family Microbacteriaceae; genus Agromyces; species Agromyces bracchium. The sequence continues at coordinate 60,484 of NZ_WMLB01000033.1, forward strand.
AACTCGAACGAGCCGACCAGGACGGCCCGACTGCCGCCGGCCGTGTGGTGATCGCTCGTCACCGCTCGGCCTCCTCCGCGCTCGGGAAGCGCCACCGGTGCGGGCGATCCGCGATCCGATCACCGCGTAGGCGACGGTCGACGTAGTGCATCACCAGGCCGGCGGCGATGAGGGCAGCGCCGAGCGGTGCGAGCGTGGTTCGAGCGATCGCGAGGACGACCTCGAACGCGGCGGTTGCCGCACTCCACTCGGCCGTGTTCACGCCCCACCAGGCCGTGAGCGCGTGCGGAGCCGTCGCGACGAGCAGGCCACCGGCCAAGGTGATGGCGACGCCCCACCAGATCACGGTTCTCGGCATGGACTCCGTGCTCATCGTTCTCCTCGTCGCTCCGTCGCGTGCATCGCCACGCTACCGTGCGGGGGCGCGGATCCATGGCGACGCCGGGCTCGGTCGTGGTCCTGCTCAGGCGCTACGCGGCCACCGGGATCGCGGCGATCGCGTCGACCTCGACCAGGGCGCCGGGCCGGGCGGGGGCGACCGTGAGCACGGTGACCGCAGTGCGGTGCGACCCCCAGACGGCCGCGCTCGCGGCGAAGCCGTCGGCCGGGTCGATGCCCGGCGCGAGGTGGATCGTGAGCTTCACCACGTGCTCGGGCCCGGTGCCCGCGGCGGCGAGCACCGCGAGCACGTTGCGGAGCGCCTGCTCGGTCTGCGCGCGGAGGCCCTTCAGGAGGGCGCCCGAGGCATCCGTGCCGTTCTGGCCGCCGACGAAGAGCAGCGGCCCGGCCGGGGCGATCATCCCCTGCGCGAAGGCCGGGCTCGTCGCGAGCTCGGCCGGGTCGACCGGCGTGACGTGGGTGCTCATGCGAGGCTCCTCTCGGGTCGCTCCGAGTGTGCCTCACGCATCCGACACCACGACGGCCGACCACGGCCTCATGCGCTCATGCGCTCGATCGCGACCGTCGGATGCAGCGCTCGCCGATGGTCTACGACCCGCGTCGCACCCGCCAGCCGCACGGTGTGCGCGTGCACCAGGTCGCCGCTCGACCGCCCGACCGAGAGCACGAGCTCGCCCGGCTCCACGATCCGCTCGCCGGAGCGCGACGTGAACGACGCGAGGTCGGAGGGCACCGTGAACGCGACGTCGGCGGCCGCACCCGGCTCGAGCGCGACCCGCGCGAACCCGATGAGCCGCTGCACCGGCCGCACGACCGACGCGACCGGGTCGTGCAGGTAGAGCTGTACGATCTCGACGCCCGCCCGATCGCCGGCGTTGCGCACGCGCAGTCGCACGGTGGCCGCGCCATCCGTCGCGACCGACGCCTCGTCGCCCGCGAACGACGACCACTCGAACGACGTGTACGCGAGCCCGTGCCCGAACGGGAACGCCGCCGTCGGGTCGACGTTCGACACGTCGCTCGCCCGCGCGAGCGGCGGGGCCAGGTACGTCGTCGGCTGCGAGCCGGGCGAGGCCGGGATCGACACGGGCAGGCGTCCGCTCGGGTTCACGCGACCGCTCAGCACGCCCGCGATCGCGCCCGCGCCCTCCTCACCGGCGAAGAACGCCTGCAGGATGCCCGCCGACTCGGACACCGCGCGCCCGAGCGTGTACGGGCGTCCCGCGAGCAGGGTGAGCACCGTCGGCGTCCCCGTGTCGAGCACCGCGTCGACGAGCGCCTGCTGCGCGCCGGGCAGCGCGAGCGACTCGGCGTCGCAGCCCTCGCCGCTCGTGCCGCGGCCGAAGAGCCCGGCCCGGTCGCCGAACGCGAGCACGACGACGTCGGCGGATGCCGCGAGCCCGACCGCCTCGGCGAACCCGTCGGTCTCGCCGCCGTCCACGCTCGTGCCGACCGCGTGCCGGATCTCGCTGCCCGGGAACTCGGCGCGCAGCGCCTCGACCAGCGTCGGGATGCGGATGCCGATCTCGACGCCCGGGTGCTGCGTCACGACGTGCGTCGGGAACGAGTAGCAGCCGAGCATCGCGTACGAGTCGTCGGCGTTGGGCCCGATCACCGCGATCACGGGCGGGGCCGCGAGCGGCAGCGTTCCGTCGTTGCGGACGAGCACGACGGCCCGCTCCGCGAGCTCGCGCGCGAGCGCGCGGTTTGCCGGCGGGTCGAGGTCGATGCGCCCGCGCAGCCGGTCGGCGTGCGCCGCGTCGGCCTCCGCGAGGTCGGCGTCGGCGAGTCCGAGCCGGCCGAGTGCGGGCGGAATGGGCGACCAGTCGGCGTCGAGCAGGCCGAGTTCGGCCTTCTGCCGGAGCACGCGCCGCAACGCGGTGTCGACGAGGTCCATCGGCACGGCGCCCACCTCGACGGCAGCCCGGAGCGGCTCGCCGAACGCCTTGACGGTGGGCAGTTCGACGTCGATGCCGGCCTCGAGCGCCGCGGCCGCGGCATCCGCCCACGTGTCGGCCACGCCGTGCAGCAGCTTCAGGAACGCGACCGCGAAGTAGTCGGCGACGACCGTGCCGTCGAAGCCCCACGTCTCACGGAGCAGCTCCGTGAGCAGCCACCGGTCGGCCGCCGACGGCACGCCATCGAGGTCGGAATAGGAGTTCATGACGCTGCGGGCGCCGCCATCGCGGACGGCCATCTCGAACGGCGGCAGCAGCACGTCGCCGAGCTCGCGCGGCCCGATCGAGACGGGCGCGAGGTTGCGCCCGGCCTTCGAGGCCGAGTAGCCGACGAAGTGCTTCAGCGTCGCGACGACGCCGGATGCCTCGAGCCCGCGCACGTACGCCGTGCCCACCGTCGCCACGAGGTACGGGTCCTCGCCGATGGTCTCCTCGACGCGACCCCAGCGCGCGTCGCGGACGACGTCCAGCACGGGCGCGAGGCCCTGGTGCACGCCCACCGAGCGCAGGTCGGCGCCGATTCGGCGCGCCATCCGCTCGACCAGCGCTGGGTCGAACGACGCGCCCCATGACAGCGGCACCGGGTACGCGGTGGCGCCCCAGGCGGCGAAGCCGGCGAGGCACTCCTCGTGCGCCACCGCGGGGATGCCGAGGCGGTTCGCCGCGATGATCCGCTGCTGCATGCGCGCGAGTGAGAGCGCGCCGACCGCGGCGTCGACCGGGGCCGTGCCGAACGGGCGGGTCACCTGGCCGAGGCCCGACGGCAGCAGCGCGTCGAGGTCGACATCGTCGTTCAGGTCGTGCTGGTGCGGGGCGACATCGCCGCCGCCGTCATCGGCCGCGCCGACCCACACGCCGTAGAGCTGCGCGAGCTTCTCGTCGAGCGTCATCTCGGCGATGAGGGCCGCGACGCGCTCGTCGATGGGGCGCGAGGCGTCGCGCCACGCGGCATCCGTCGCCTGCAGCGCCCCCTCGGGCGCCGACACCCCGCCGCGCGGGGTCGTTCCGTCGAGCGCGGTCATCCCTTCACCGCCCCCTGCAGGCCGCCGACGATGCGTCGTTCGGCGACGAGGAAGAACGCCAGCGCCGGGATCATCGCGAGCGACGTGTACGCGAGCACCGCTGCGGTGTCCTGCGAGTACTGCGTCGAGAACTGGGTGACGCCGAGCGGCAGCGGCCAGAGCTCCTGCGGCAGCGTGCCCGTCGAGATGACGAGCAGCGGGAGCAGGTAGCCGTTCCAGCTGCCGACGAACGCCAGCACGCCGACCGTGACGAGCCCCGGCATCGAAAGCGGCAGCAGGATCCGCCAGAAGAACCCGATGCGGCTCGTGCCGTCGATCGAGGCCGCCTCCTCGAGTTCGTCGGGGATGGCGCGGAGGAACGGGACCAGGATGATGATCGTCGTCGGCAGCGCGAACGCGATCGACGGGATGATCACGCCGAGGTACGAACCGTGCAGCCCGAGGGTGCGCAGCAGCAGCGTGAGCGGCAGCGCCGCGACCGTGAGCGGGAACATGAGCCCCGCGGTGAAGAGCGTGTAGAGGCCCTGGCGCCCGCGGAAGTCGTAGCGCGCGATCACGAACGCGGCCATGATGCCGACGATCACGACGCCCGCGGTGGTGCCGACGGCGAGGATGACGCTCGCGAGCACGTTGCCCCAGAACCGCTCGGAGCCGAGCACGTTCGCCCAGTTCGCGAGCGTCCACGGGTCGGGCAGGCCCGCCGGGTCGGCGTTCAGGTCGGCCGTCGTGCGGAACCCGCCGAGGAACACGTAGAGCACCGGGCCGATCGCGACCGCGGCGACCACGAGGGCGACGAGGTACACGAAGGGCTGGCCCCAGTCGATGCCGCGGCCGGCGGTGCGGCGCGGCGGCAGGTCGTCCGCGGGTCGCCCCGTGGTGATGGAGGTGGTCGCGGTCATGTCAGCGCACTCCTCGGGTGACGGCGCCGGCGAGGTCGCGGCGGAGGGCCAGGCGCTGGTAGATCAGCGCCACGGCGAGGGAGATGAAGAAGAGGATGACGGCGATGGCGCTGCCGTAGCCCGGCTGGCCGGCGAACTGGCCCTGTTGCACCATGTAGGTCGCCATGGTCTCGGTGGCCATGCCGCGCACGGTCGGCGCGACGGTGACCCAGACCATGTCGAACAGCTGGAGCGCGCCGATCATCGACAGGAACGCCCAGATCCGGATCGTCGGGCCGAGCAGGGGGATCGTGATGTGCCGCTGGATCTGCCACCAGCTCGCACCGTCGATCGCGGCGGCCTCGGCGAGTTCCTCGGGCACGCCCTGCAGGCCCGCGAGCATGAGGATGATCGCGAAGCCGAGGTACTTCCACGTGAGGATCCAGAAGAGGGTCCAGAGCGCGATGCTCGGGTCGGCGAGCCAGTTCTGCTGGAGGAAGCCGAGCCCGAGCGACTCGAGCATGGCGTTCACGCCGCCCTCGGGCTGGAGGAGCAGCTTCCACGCGAGGCCGGCGATGACCTCGGCGAGCACGTAGGGGACGAAGATCAGGAGGCGCAGCGCCGTGCGGCCGCGGAGTGGGCGGTTCAGCAGCAGCGCGATGCCGATCGCGAGCGGGCCCTGGATGAGCAGGGACGCGAACAGGATGAGGAAGTTGTTGCCGATCGCGCGGACGAACTCGGGCGAGTCGAACGCGCGCTGGTAGTTGGCGAGTCCGACGAACCGGTCTGGCTCGGCGAGCTGCTCCCACCGGAACGCCGGGGGCAGGTTGTAGAGGCTGTAGACCGCGGCGAGGATCACCGGCAGGATCACGAAGCCGAGGAACAGGATCAGGGCGGGGCCCACGAGCAGGACGATCTCGATGCGCTGGCGCGCCGCGCTCGACCGCGGTCGCCGTCGTCCCGGGGTGGGGGCCGGGCCCGCGGCGGTCGCGGGCCCGGCCGGCTGGAGCGTTGCGGTCATCAGAGCGTCGCCGCAGCGTCCTGCATCTTCGTGACGATCTCGTCGGGCGTGCCGGAGCCGCCGAAGAGGTTGACGATGCCGTCGTTCATCGCGTTGCCGACGGTCGTGCCGAAGGCCGTGTCGAGCCAGAGCTGCACGAACGACGAGGCCGCGAGGCCCTCGGCGACGAGCGTCAGGTTCGGGTCCTCGAGCGAGCTCGTCGCGGCCGGCACCGTGGGGATGCCCGCGCCGCTCGCGGCGAACTTCGCCTGCACGTCCTCGCTCATGATGTACTCGAGCAGCTCGGCGCACTCCGGGGGAGCCTCGGCCGAGCAGGCGAAGCCGTCGCCGCCGCCGAGCGCCGCCGTCGGGTCGCCCGCCGCACCCTCGATGCCGGGGAAGGGGAACCAGCCGAGGAACTCGGGCACCTGCTGGTCGGGCGTGAGCCCGCCGATGACGCCGGCGTTCCAGTGGCCCATGAGCTCCATGGCCGCCTGTCCGTTCGCGACGAGGCCGGCCGAGCTGCCCGCGCCCTGCTGGGCGGGAGTGCCGAGGAAGCCCTCCTGGAACGGGTCGATGCCGAGGAACTCCTCGAGCTGCTCGCCCGCCTCGACCCAGCAGTCGTCGCTGAAGTCGAACTCGGTCTCGGCGGCCTGCAGGCTCTCGGGGGAGCAGGAGTGCAGCGCGAACTGGTACCACCAGTGCGCCGCGGGCCACTTGTCGCCCGCGCCGACGGCGATGGGCGTGATGCCCGCGTCGCGGAGTGCGCCGACGTCGTCGATCAGCTCGTCGAGCGTCGTCGGCGGCGAGTCGATGCCGGCCTCCTCGAAGAGGTCGGTGTTGTACCAGAAGCCCTCGATGCCGAACGTGAAGGGGATGCCGTAGGTGGCGCCCTCGACCTGCCACGGGTTCACGGTCGCGCCGACGCTGTCGATCGTGTCGGGGATCACGTCGTCGAGCGGCATGAGGTAGCCGTTCTCGACCTGATCGCGGAGTTCGCCGCCCGGCCAGACCTGGAAGAGGTCGGGCGGGTCGCCGGCCGCGAGGGCGTTGGGGATGAGCGTGCGCTGCAGGTCCTCGTTCTGGTAGCCGGTCTGCTCGACGGTGACGCCGGGGTGCGCCTCCTCGAACTCCGTGGCGACCTCCTCCCAGACCTCGGGGAGCGGGCCGGTCGTGCCGTTGTGCCACCAGGTGAGGGTGACCTCGCCGTCGCCGCCCTCGTCTCCTCCGCCACCGGCGCAGCCGGTGAGCGAGGCGACGGCGAGCCCGGTCGCCGCGGCGAAGGTGACGAGCCGCGTGGTGCTGCGTCTGTTCATCATCGAACCTCTCGAAAATTTCGACAACAACGTCGAAAGTGATCTGGACGTCATGAGGATACGCCGGGAGCGATATGCGGTCAAGCGCAACATATTCGGTGCGGCGGGGCGCGTTTCCGCTGCGGCGAACCTAGAGTGGTGCGCGTGACCGACCGCAACGGCAGCACCGGGAGTTTCGACGGGGTGCATCGACGCAACCTCGCGAGGATCCTCGGGCTCGCGCACCTCGAGGGCCCGCTGTCCCGCGCGCGCATCACCGCGCTCACGGGGCTCAACCGCTCGACCGTCGCCTCGCTCGCCGGCGAGCTCGTCGAGCTCGGGCTCGTCGAGGAACGCGCCCCCGATCCGACCAACCGCGTCGGCCGCCCGTCGCCCGTCGTCGCCGCCCACCCGGGCGTCGTCGCCGTCGCGGTGAACCCCGAGGTCGACGCCGTCACGCTCGCCGCCGTGGGCCTCGGCGGCCGCATCGACGCGCGCGAGCGCATCGAGGTCGACGAGCTGGTGACGCCCGAGCGCACCGCGCTGCTCGTGGCCGACGCGATCCGTCGCTGGCGCGAGGGTGACCTCGCCCACGCGCGGTTCGCCGGCGTCGGGCTCGCCGTGCCGGGGCTCGTGCGCGCCTCCGACGGCCTGGTGCGGTTCGCGCCGCACCTCGAATGGCACGACGAGCCCGTGCGCGAGTTCGTCGAGGAGGCGACGGGCCTGCCGACGACGGTCGGCAACGACGCGAGCCTTGGCGCGCTCGCCGAGCACCTGTTCGGCGCGGGCCGCGGCGTCGACGACCTCGTCTACCTGAACGGCGGCGCGAGCGGCATCGGTGGCGGCCTCGTCGTGCACGGTCGCGCGGTCGGCGGCCACAGCGGCTACGCGGGCGAGTTCGGGCAGAACCGGCCGGGCATCGCCGCCCCGGGCGACCGCCGCGCCGATGGCGGCGTGCTCGAGGACGAGGTCGGTCGCGCCAGGCTGCTCGACGCCGTCGGGCTGCGGTCGGCCGACGAGCCGACGCTGGCGGGAGCCATCCGCTCGGCCGTCGACGCCGGCGACCCGGCGATCGTCGCGGAACTCGACCGCCAGCGCCGGATCCTCGCGACCGCGCTCGCGAATGCCGTGAACGTCCTGAACCCGTCGCTCGTGATCCTCGGCGGCTTCCTCGCGACGCTCGCCGAGCAGGATCCCGACGCGCTGCGCGCCGCGGTGGCCGCCCAGGCGATGCCCGCCGCGATGGAGGACGTCGACGTCGTCGTCGCCGCACTGGGCGAGGACCGACTCATGATCGGCGCCGCCGAACTCGCGTTCGCGAGGCTCCTGGCCGACCCGATCTCGGTCGCCCGCTGACCCTCGCCGGGGCCTGCGGGCCAAATCCGAATCCTGCTCGGCTTGCGTCGACCGGGGGTCGGCGCGGTATGATCGAACCTCAGTCGAATCGATTCGAGGCCATGACGGCCGAGATCGCTCCCGGCGGCGCCCCACGGGGCGCCGTTCCTGTTCGCCCGGCGCCCGACGGCGTGCGCCAGCGCAGCCGCCTCCGCACGACCGCACTCCAGCACGCCTCGGGAACCGCCTATGTCAACCGCCTCCATCCCCATCGTCCGACCGGACGACTACTCCGCTCCCCGCCACCCCGGCGACCTGCTCAGCCGCCGCCAGCGGCTGGTCTACGTCCTGGTGCTCGGAGCGCTCACCGCGCTCGGCCCGTTCACGGTCGACCTCTACCTGCCGGCGTTCCCGGCGCTCGAGTCCGAGTTCGGCGTGGGCCCTGCCGCGGTGCAGATCACGCTGACCGGCACCATGATCGGCTTCGGCCTCGGCCAGCTCATCGTCGGCCCGTGGAGCGACAAGGTCGGCCGCCGCCTGCCGCTCATCCTCGCGACCGCGCTGCACATCGCCGCGTCGATCGCGGCCGCGCTCGCACCCGACATCGCCTGGCTCGCCTTCTTCCGCCTCATGCAGGGCTTCGGCGCCGCCGCCGGCGGCGTGGTCGCGATGGCGATGGTGCGCGACCTGTTCGGCGGCAAGCCGCTCGTGCGCATGCTCTCGCGCCTCGCGCTCGTCAACGGCCTCGCGCCCGTGCTCGCGCCCGTCATCGGCTCGCAGCTGCTCGCCTTCATGGACTGGCGCGGCGTGTTCTGGGTGCTCGCAGGCTACGGCGTCCTCGTCGTGCTCTCGGTCGCGTTCCTGATCGTCGAGACCCTGCCCGAGTCGCGCCGCCACGTCGCCGGCCACTCGTCGATGCGCGAGCGGTACCGCGCGCTGTTCCGCGATCGCATCTACCTCGGCGCCGCGATCATCGGCGGCATGACCTTCACGGGGCTGTTCGCGTACCTGACGACCTCGTCGTTCCTGTTCCAGCAGGTCTACGCGTTCAGCGCGCAGGAGTACGGCCTGCTCTTCGCGGTCAACTCCGTCGGCGTGATCATCGGCGTGCAGACCTCGTCGCGTCTGATCCGCGGGCCCATCCCACCGCAGTACGTGCTCGCGGGAGCCACGATCGTCCACGCCGCGATGGCGATCGCGATCATCGTGCTCGACTCGTCGGGTGCCGGGTTCTGGGGCACCGCGATTCCGCTGTGGATCTACATCACCGCGTGCGGGTTCAGCTTCCCCGCCGTGCAGGTGCTCGCGCTCGCGCACCACGGCGCCGAGGCCGGCACCGCCGCGTCGCTCCTCGGCGCGCTGAACTTCGGCCTCGCGGGCGTGATCTCGCCGCTCATCGGCCTGTTCGGCGTCGACAGCGCCGTGCCGATGGCCGCGTTCATGCTCGGCGCAGCGGTGGTCGCGATCGCCTCGGTGTGGCTGCTGGTGCGCCCGAAGACGGTGCCCGCGCTCACCGACTGAGATGCGAGGGGCGGATGCCGCGTGCCGCATGCCGGCCGCGGCATCCGCTCGTCTCACGGCCACGGGTGCGGTTCGACGCGGGCTTCGGGCCACGCGGCGGCGGTGCACAGGAGGCCTGCGCCGTCGCGACTAGCGTGTCGACATGAGCGAACCCGACCGTACCGACGCCGCCCGCGACTCGACGGTCGAGGGTCGCGGTCCGGTGAGCGCCCCGGATGTCAGCCCGGACCCCGGTGCCAGGGAGCAGCGGACCGAGCACGTCGGGCGCTTCGTGCCGTTCGCCGCGGGGATCGCCTCGCTGGTCATCGCCGTGGTGCTCGGCATCGTGATCCTGCTCCGAGCCGAGACGGTCTTCGAGATCGACGAGGAGTGGGCCGAGGACATCTTCACGCTGCGCGGGCCGATCGGCGACCTCTTCGCCTTCGGCATGAACGCGCTCGGCGGAGGGATCATCGGCGTCTTCGTCGTGCCCATCACGATCGCTGTGATCCTGCTCCTCGTCAGACGGCCCTGGGCGGCGCTGTACTTCGTCACGGCATCGGCGGCCAGCGCCCTCGTGGTGCAGGTGCTGAAGAACCTCTTCGGGCGCGCCCGCCCCGAGGACATCATCGTGCTCTCCGACTTCGGCTCGTTCCCCTCGGGGCACGTCGCGAACGCCGCGACCATCGCGGTGACGATCGGGATCATCGTGCCGCGCGGCTGGGTGTGGTTCTGGGGCGTCGTCTACACCGTGCTCATGGCGATCAGCCGCACCTACCTCGGCGCCCACTGGATCACCGACACGATCGGCGGCGCCCTCGTCGGCGCGGGGTCCGCACTCCTCGTCTGGACGGTGTTCGCCCAGCGGATGGAGCGGGAGCGCCTCGCCCGCGCGGCGATCATCGCCGAGCACAACCGCGCGTTCGCGCAGTCGCACGTCACCCCGCCCGCGCGCCCGCGCGCGTAGACGCCGCCCCCGGCGGGCTGCCGGCGGGCTGCCGGCGTCGCCGCGAGGCCGTCACGGTGCGGATCCGTCTCGCGTCGGGCGGGCAATCCCGTTCGTGCACGGAGCGGGTGGAAAGGTATTCCGCGTCCACCTTTCCACCTGGGTTCGGAACGAGACCGACGGGCGCGGAGCCGATGCGCGCGATCGATGGACTTCGCGCGCGTCGCGCTGGGCCCGCGGAACGGTCGAACGACGCGCACGGGCGTCGCGCAGCTGACGGCGGGGTACTCCGGACATCCGACGAGCCGAGCGACTCAATCACGCGGCGTCGCGATTCAGCGGCGCTCAGGTGCGCTGAGGGCCTGCGTGGGCGGCCTGCTCGACGCGCTGCAGCAGCTCGGCGGCGACGCTCACGGCGATCGCCGCGGGCTCCTTCGAGCGGATGCCGTCGATGCCGATCGGGGTCTCGATGCGGTGGAGCGCCGCCTCGTCGTGGCCCGCCGAGGCCAGCTGGGTGCGGAAGCGCGCCCACTTCGAGCGCGATCCGATGAGGCCGATCGACGCGAGGCCGGGGGTGCGTAGGGCGGTGTCGCAGATCGCGAGGTCCTCGGCGTGGTCGTGCGTCATGACGAGCACGTGCGCTCCCGACGGCAGCTCGGCGAGTGCCGCCTCGGGGACGCGCAGGTGGTGGACCCGGATCGTGGCGACGGCGTCCGCGAACGGCCCCGAGGCGCCGGGTTCGCCGACGCGATCCGACGAGAGCATGGCCTCGCGCGAGTCGACGAGGTCGAGCTCGATCGGATGCCGCGCGAGGATCCGCGCGAGCTCGAGCCCGACGTGCCCGAGGCCGAAGATCGCGACCGCCGGCACGACCGGCAGGGGTTCCAGCAGCATCGTGACCTCTCCTCCGCAGCACTGCACGCCGTAGTCGGCCGCGGCCCGGTCGCTCAGCGTGAGTGTCAGCAGTTCGGGCTCCGCGGCGCCCGCACCGAGCATCTCGTGCGCCCGCGCGAGCGCGGTCTGCTCGAGGTTGCCGCCGCCGACGGTCCCGACGACCTCGGACGGGGCGACGACCATCTTCGCCCCGCCGTTGCGCGGCGCGTGGCCGCGCACCATCGCGAGCGTCACGAGCACGGCCGGCGTGCGCGCGGCCCGCAGGCGCTGCACGGCCTCGACCCAGTCCATCGGCACCCGTCCGTCAGCGCTCGGCGCTCGCGTGCCCGGCGTGTGCGGCACGGGAGGCGGCATCCGTCGGCCCACCGGCCAAGGCGCCCACGGCGCCCACGGCGCCCGCATCGGTCGCGACCGAGTCGCCCGCGGCATCCGTCGCTCGCGTCGACACCGGCGTCACGGCACGGCCCGCCTCACGCGCCGCCTCGATCGCCCAGAACACCGCCTCGGGCGTCGACGGCGCCGCGAGCTCGACCGAGTGCCCTGGCGGGCCGAATGCCGCGACGGCCTCTCGGATCGCCTCGCGCACGCTGAACGCGAGCATGAACGGCGGCTCGCCGACGGCCTTGGAACCGTAGATCGCACCATCCTCGTGCGCGCGCTCGAGGAAGTGCACGTTGAGATCGTCCGGGAGTTCGGAGAAGCTCGGCAGCTTGTAGGTGCTCGCCGATGGCGTGAGCAGGCGGCCCCGGCCGGGGCCGTCGGAGTCGTCCCAGCGCAGCTCCTCGAGGGTGAGCCATCCGACGCCCTGCATGAACGCGCCCTCGACCTGCCCGAGGTCGATGAGCGGCGAGAGCGAGTCGCCGACGTCGTGCACGATGTCGACGCGGCGCAGCCGGGTCGCGCCCGTGAAGCCGTCGACCTCGACCTCGCTCGCGGCGACGCCGCACGCGAAGTACTTGAACGGCGTGCCCGTCATGGTCGCGGGGTCCCAGCCGAGCCCCTCGGTCCGGTAGTAGCCCGCGGCGAAGAGCTGCACGCGCTCGGCGTACGCGGTCGCCGCGAGCTCGCCGAAGAGCACCGAGACGTCGGGGTCGCCGCCGTGCACGCGGCCGTCCTCGAACCGCACGTCGGCCGGGTCGATCCCGAGCACGTTCGCGGCGACGGGCCGGAGGCGGGCGATGATCTGGTCGCACGCATCCTTGACGGCCGCGCCGTTGAGGTCGGCGCCCGAGGAGGCCGCGGTCGCCGACGTGTTCGGCACCTTGTCGGTGCGCGTCGGCGCGAGGCGCACCTGCGCGAGGGGCACGCCGAGCGCGGTGGCCGCGACCTGCAGCATCTTCGTGTGCAAGCCTTGGCCGAGCTCGGTGCCGCCGTGGTTCACGAGCACGGAGCCGTCGCGGTAGACGTGCACGAGCGCGCCGGCCTGGTTGTACGCGGTGAACGTGAACGAGATGCCGAACTTCACGGGCGTGATCGCGAGGCCGCGCTTGACGTCGGGGTCCGCGGCGTTGGCGGCCGCGATCTCGTCGCGGCGGCGGGCGAACTCCGACCCCTCGAGCACCTGCGACCAGGCGGCGCCGATGCGCTCGGCGTGCCGCACCTCCATGCCGTAGGGCGTCGTCTGTCCGGGTCGGTACAGGTTGCGCTCGCGGAGCTCGGCGGGGTCGATGCCGAGGAGCGGTGCGACGCGCCCGAGGATGTCCTCGATCACGAACATGCCCTGCGGGCCGCCGAACCCCCGGAACGCGGTCTGCGAGGTGATGTTCGTGCGCGCGATGCGCCCGTGCACCTCGAGGTCGGGGATCCAGTACGCGTTGTCGACGTGGCAGAGCGCGCGCCCGAGCACGGGGTCGGAGAGGTCGAGGCTCCAGCCGCCGTTCGAGGTGAGCGTCGCCTCGAGGGCGAGGATGCGCCCGTCGTCGGCGAAGCCCGCGCGCCAGGTGGCGTGGAACGGGTGCCGCTTGCCGGTCATCGTCATGTCCTGCGCACGGGTCAGCCGCAGCCGCACCGGGCGACCGGTGCGCACGGCGCCGAGCGCCGCGACGGCCGCGAGCCCGTGCGGCTGCATCTCCTTGCCGCCGAAGCCGCCGCCGAGCCGCAGCGATTGCACGGTCACGCGGTGGTTCGGCACGCCGAGCACGTGCGCGACGATCTCCTGCGTCTCGGACGGGTGCTGCGTGCTCGACTCGATGAACACCTGCCCCTCGGAGTCGACGTGCGCGAACGACGCGTGCGTCTCGAGGTAGAAGTGCTCCTGGCCGCCGACGACGCTGACCCCCTCGAACACATGTGGGGCCGAGGCGAGGGCGGATGCCGTGTCGCCGCGCCGCACGGTCGGTGCGATGCCCTGGAACGACCCGGCCGCGATCGCCTCCTCGACGGTGACGATCGAGGCGAGCTCGTCGTACTCGACGCCGACGGCCGCCGCGCCGAGCCGCGCGGCCTCGGCGGTCTCGCCGAGCACCCAGACGAGCGCGTGCCCGTGGTACTGCGCCTCGTCGGGGAAGAGCGGCTCGTCGCCCTTCGCGCCGGCGTCGTTCACGCCCGGCACGTCGGCGGCGGTGAGCACGTGCACGACGCCGGGCACCTCGAGCGCGGGCGCGACGTCGAGCCGCACGCGCGCGTGGGCGTGGGTCGAGGTCACCGGCCACGCGGTGAGCACGTCGCGCCGGGTGGCGGCGAGGTCGTCGGTGTAGACAGCGGTGCCGGTCGCGTGGAGCCGCGCGCTCTCGTGCGCGACGGGCGCGCCGGCGACGGCGCCCGCGGGCCGATGGCTGAGCTCGCTCATGCGGGCACCCCCTCGCGCGCCGAGCGTCGATGCAGGCGGAGGAGCGAGCGCTCGAGCATGGCCGAGCGGTAGGCGGCGCTCGCGCGATGGTCGTCCATCGGCGTGCCCTCGCCGCCGAGCACGGATGCCGCCTCCCGGACGGTCTCGTCGGTCCACTCGCGCCCGACGAGCGCGGCTTCGGTCGCACGCGCCCTGATCGGCGTCGCCGCGACGCCGCCGAGCCCGATGCGAGCGGATGCCACGGTGCCGCGCTCCTCGTCGAGGTCGATCGCGAAGGCGACCGCGACGCTCGAGATGTCGTCGTAGCGGCGCTTGGCGACCTTGTGGAACGCGGTCAGGTTCGCGGTCGGCCGCGGGATCCGGATCGTGCGGATCAGCTCGCCCGGGCGGCGGACCGTCTCGCGGTACCCCGTGAAGTAGTCGGCGAGGTCGACCTCGCGCTCGCCGTCGGGAGAGGCGAGCACGAGCCGTGCCTCGAGGGCGAGCAGCGCCGGCGGCGCGTCGCCGATGGGGGAGGCGGTGCCGAGGTTGCCGCCGAGCGTGGCCCGGTTGCGGATGAGCGGCGACGCGAACTGCGGGAAGAGCGCCGCGAGCAGCGGCACGCGCCCGGCGAGCCGCCGCTCGACCTCGGTGAGCGTGAGCGCGGCGCCGAGGTCGATGCCGGCGTCGTCCTCGTCGAAGCCCCGGAGTTCGTCGAGCCGGTCGATCGCGATCGCGAGGGGCGCGCGGCGACCGCGCAGGTTGGCCTCGACGCCCCAGTCGGTGCACCCCGCGATCGCGATCGCGTCGGGTTCGACGTGCAGCAGCGCGAGCGCCTCGTCGAGGGTCTCGGGCCGCACGAAGCGGCCGCCGTCGCCGGCGAGGCGGGTCGCCCGGGCGGCGGGCGCGGGCCGCGTGCGTCGCTCGGCGAGCGCGTCGCCCACCGCCGGCGTCGTGTCGATCCCGAGCGCGGCGTCGCGGATCGGCCGGTACCCCGTGCACCGGCAGAGGTTGCCGCTCAGCGCGTGCAGGTCGAAGGGTTCGGTCGTGTGCGCGTCGGAGGCGCCGGCGGCGGCGCCGTTGCCGCCGTCGGCGCTGGTGCGAACGGAGGCCGCGGCATCCGCCCCGTCGCTCGTTCCCCTGGACGCTCGTGCCCGGTAGAACTCGGCCGCCATGCTGCACGCGAAGCCGGGCGTGCAGTAGCCGCACTGCGAGCCGCCGGCCTCCGCGAGCGCGGCCTGCACCGGGTGCATGTGTTCGGGGGTGCCGAGGCCCTCGGCGGTCACGACCTCCTGGCCGTCGAGCGCCGCGGCGGGCATCAGGCACGCGTTCACCGCCGTCCACTCTGTGCCGCCGTCGCTGTCGGGCGTGGCGAGCAGCACGGCGCAGGCGCCGCACTCGCCCTCGGCGCAGCCCTCCTTGGCGCCGGTCAGCCCGAGCGACCTGAGCCAGTCGAGCGCGGTGGTGTGGGCCGCGATGCCCGAGGCGTCCCGCGGCCGGCCGTTGACGGTGACGACGATGTCCATGCCTTGGCTCCCTCTGACCGGAGTCTACGCCGCGCGCAGGCCCGGGTTCCGGTTCCGCTCATGCGCGCGCGCCGGTTCCGACCCGCGCGCTTCTGCGCGAAGATGAGGGCGAGGCCTGGAGCAACCACCCCGCAAGGGAGCGGAAGGGAGCGAGAGCCGCATGACCATCGAGATCGTCCACGCCGACGGCGTCGCCGGCGACGACATCCTCACGGAGGACGCGCTCGCGTTCGTCGAGGACCTGCATCACCGGTTCGACGCGCGACGGCGGGAGCTCCTCGCGGCGCGCCGCGATCGTCGGGAGCGCATCGCGCACGGCGAGCCGCTCGACTTCCTCGCGGAGACCCGCGAGGTGCGTGAGGGCGACTGGCGGGTGCCGCCGCCGCCCGACGGGCTCGCCGACCGACGCGTCGAGATCACCGGACCGGCGTCGCCGGCGAAGATGGCGATCAATGCGCTGAACTCGGGGGCGCGAGTCTGGCTCGCCGACCTGGAGGACGCCTCGAGCCCGACCTGGGAGAACGTGGTCGGCAGCGTGCGCAACCTGCGCGACGCGGCCCGCGGCACGCTCGCCTGGACCTCGCCCGAGGGCAAGGCGTACGCGCTCCGCGATGACCTCCGGCGGCCGACCGTGGTCACGCGCCCGCGCGGTTGGCACCTGCCCGAGAAGCACGTGCTCGTCGACGGCGAGCGGGCGTCGGGGTCGCTCGTCGACTTCGGCCTGCACTTCGCGCACACCGCTCGGCTCCTCATCGAGGGCGGCGCCGGTCCGTACTACTACCTCCCGAAGCTCGAGGGGCATCTCGAGGCGCGCCTCTGGAACGACGTGTTCGTGTTCGCACAGGAGCGGTTCGGCATCCCGCGCGGCACGATCCGCGCCACCGTGCTCATCGAGACCATCCCGGCCGCGTTCGAGATGGACGAGATCCTCTTCGAGCTCCGCGAGCACGCGTCAGGCCTCAACGCCGGCCGCTGGGACTACCTCTTCAGCATCATCAAGGTGTTCCGCGATGCGGGCCCCGAGTTCATCGTCCCCGACCGCGCTGCGGTGGCCATGACGGCGCCGTTCATGCGCGCCTACACCGAGCTGCTCGTGAAGACCTGCCACCGGCGGGGCGCCGTCGCGATGGGCGGCATGGCCGCGTTCGTGCCGAACCGCGCCGACCCCGAGGCGACCGCCGTCGCATTCGAGAAGGTCCGTGCCGACAAGACCCGCGAGGCGGGCGACGGGTTCGACGGCTCCTGGGTCGCGCACCCCGACCTGGTGCCGGTGTGCCGCGAGGTCTTCGACGGCGTGCTGGGCGACCGGCCGAACCAGGTCGACCGGCAGCGCCCCGAGGTCGAGGTCACGGCCGCCGACCTGCTCGACGTCGCATCGACGGGCGGGGCGGTCACCGAGGCGGGCCTGCGCACGAACCTCTCCGTCGGCGTCGCCTACACGGCGGCGTGGCTCGCCGGCAGCGGTGCGGTCGCCCTGCACAGCCTGATGGAGGACGCCGCCACGGCCGAGATCTCGCGCTCCCAGGTCTGGCAGCAGCTGCAGCACGACGTCGTGCTCGCCGACACCGGTCGCCCGATGACGCGCGAGCTCGTCCGCGAGGTGCTCGACGAGGAGGTCGCGGCACTGCGTGCGGCGACGCCCCCAGCGCCGTACGCCGCCCACTACGAGCCCGCCGCTCGCCTCGTCGCCGACCTCGTCCTCGACGACCGGTACGTCGACTTCCTGACGCTGCCCGCCTACGAGCTGCTGGCCTGAACCGTGCGGACCGCACTGCCTCCCACGCTGTCGGCGTCGATCGACGACCGGCTCGCCGGGACGGATCGACTGCTCGCGACGGCCTATCCCGGCGACGACGGGTCGCGCCAGCCGGTGCACACGGTCTACGTCCCCGGCGACACCGTCACCCACGACCTGCCGGCCGTGTGGGGCGTGGCGGCGCTCGCCGCGGCGAACTCGGCCGGGGGCGTGGAGGCGCTCGCGATCGCCGTCGGCATCCCGTTCGACCTCGCCGCGACGATCGCGCCCCTCGTGGAACGCAAGCTCGAACGCGAACCCGTCGAGGACCTCCGCATCGACTTCGAGGACGGCTACGGCGATCGCGGCGACGACGCCGAGGACGCCGACGTCGTGCGCGCGGCCGGGCAGGTCGCGGCCGCGCTCGAAGCGGGCACCGCGCCGCCCTACCTCGGCATCCGGTTCAAGTCGTTCGAGGCGGCGACGCGGGGCCGAGGCATCCGCACGCTCGACCTGTTCGTCACCGCCCTCGTCGAGCACGGCGACCTGCCCGACGGGCTCGCCCTGACGATGCCGAAGGTCTCGACGCTCGCGCAGGTCGAGGCGATGGCCGAGGTCGCGGCCGAGCTCGAACGCGTGCACGGCCTGCCCGACGGCCGGCTGCGGTTCGAGGTGCAGGTCGAGACCCCGCAGGTCGTGCTCGGCGCCGACGGCGTCGCGCCGGTCGCCCGCATCGCGCACGCGGCGTCGGGGCGCGTGAGCGGGCTGCACTTCGGCACCTACGACTACACCGCGGCCCTCGGCATCGCCGCGCCGCACCAGTCGCTCGCGCACCCGTCCGCCGACCACGCCAAGGCGGTCATGCAGCTCGCCGTCGCCGGCACCGGCATCCGGCTCTCCGACGGGTCCTCGAACGTGCTGCCGATCGGCGACCGGGCCGACGAGGCGTGGCGGCTGCACGCGCGGCTCGTGCGGCGCTCGCTCGAGCACGGCTTCCCGCAGGGCTGGGACCTGCATCCGGCGCAGCTGCCCACCCGGTTCCTCGCGACCTATGCCTACTACCGCGACGGCTGGGCCGAGGCGTCCGCACGGCTCCGGCACGTGCACGACCGCACGGCGGGCGCGGTGCTCGATGAGCCCGCGACGGTGCGCGCGCTCGCCGGCTTCGTCCTCCGGGGCGTGCGGTGCGGCGCGATCACCGTCGAGGAGGTGGCGACCGGCACCGGGCTCGACGCGTCGGCACTCGCCGCACTGGCGAACCCGAGGCGCATGACGAGCTGAGGGGTGCCGCCGCCCATCGCATATGCCGCGGCCGGCATCCACGGACGAGGAGGTCCCATGAGCTACTACACCCCGCCGGGCGGACTGCCCGCGCAGACCGACCTGCTCACCGACCGCGCGATCGTGACCGAGGCGTACACGGTGATCCCGAAGGGGGTGCTGCGCGACATCGTCACGAGCAATCTGCCGGGCTTCACGGGCACGCGGTCGTGGATCATCGCGCGGCCGATCGCGGGATTCGCGACCACGTTCGCGCAGCTCATCGTCGAGATCGCGCCGGGCGGGGGAGCCGAACGGCCCGAGGCGGAGGCCGGGGTCGAGGGCGTCCTCTTCGTGACCTCCGGTTCGCTGGCCCTCGACCTCGCCGGGGCACGGCACGCGCTCGGCCCCGGCGGCTACGCGTACCTCGCGGCCGGCGAGACCTGGTCGATCGCGAACGACGGCGACGCGCCCACCTCGTTCCACTGGATCCGCAAGGCGTACGAGCCCGTCGACGGCATCCCGGCGCCCGCGTCCTTCGTCACGAGCGACGCCGACGTCGCACCGCGGCCGATGCCCGACACCGACGGTGCGTGGGCGACCACGCGGTTCGTGGACCCCGACGACCTCGCGCACGACATGCACGTCAACATCGTCACGTTCCAGCCGGGCGGCTCGATCCCGTTCGCCGAGACGCACGTCATGGAGCACGGGCTCTTCGTGCTCGAGGGCAAGGGCGTCTATCGCCTCAACGGCGACTGGGTCGAGGTCGAGGCGGGCGACTTCATGTGGCTCCGCGCGTTCTGCCCGCAGGCGTGCGTCGCGGGTGGGCCGGGACCGTTCCGGTACCTGCTGTACAAGGACGTCAACCGGCAGGTGCGGCTGACCGGGCCGGCGGGCGGGTGAGCATGGGCGAGCGGATGCCGCCGGGCGACGCCTCCTCGATCGGGGGCGCAGAGGCATCCGTCGTGTTCGACCTCGTCTTCGCGGGCGACCGGGTGCTCGTCGACGGCGCGTTCGCGCCCGCCCAGGTCGCCGTGCTCGACGGGCGCATCGCGCGGATCGCCGAGCCGGGCGTCGCGCTCAGGGCGGCGCACCGCGTGCGCCTCGCCGACGACGAGGTGCTCATCCCCGGACTCGTCGACACGCACGTGCACGTCAACGAGCCGGGCCGCACCGACTGGGAGGGGTTCGCGAGCGCCACGCGCGCTGCGGCGGCGGGCGGGGTCACGACGATCGTCGACATGCCGCTCAACAGCATCCCGCCGACGACCTCGGTCGCGGCGCTCGCCGTGAAGCGGGCGAGGGCGACCGGGCACGTGTTCGTCGACGTCGGATTCTGGGGCGGGATCGTGCCGGGAAACCTGGGCGACCTGCTCCCGCTCGGCGACGAGGGGGTGTTCGGGTTCAAGTGCTTCCTCATCGACTCGGGCGTCGCGGAGTTCCCGCCCGTCACGCCCGACGAGATGGAGCGGGCGATGACCGCCCTGTCGCGCGGCGCGGACCCCGCGGGCAGCGAGGCCGGGGCCGACCTCGACCAGCTCGTCATCGTGCACGCCGAGGACGCCGCGGCCATCGACGCTGCGCCGCACCCGCACAGCCGCGCGTACGCCGACTTCCTCGCCTCCCGGCCCGACGCGGCCGAGGGCGCGGCGATCGCGGCCGTGATCGCCGCCGCCCGCCGCACGGGCGCGCGCGCCCACATCCTGCACCTCAGCTCGTCGGCCTCACTCGAGGCGGTCGCCCGCGCGCGGGCGGACGGCGTCCGGCTCACGGTGGAGACCTGCCCGCACTACCTCGCGCTCACCGCCGAGGAGGTGCCCGACGGCGCCACGGCGTTCAAGTGCTGCCCGCCGATCCGCGGCGCGGTGAACCGCGACGCGCTCTGGCGCGCACTCGAGGAAGGGGTGATCGACACGATCGTCTCCGACCACTCGCCGGCGCCCCCCGCGGTCAAGTTCGCGGGCGACGGCGACTTCGCCGTCGCGTGGGGCGGGATCGCGTCCCTCCAGCTCGGCCTGGCCGTCGTCTGGACCGAGGCGCGCCGCCGCGGCATCCGTCTCGAACGGGTCGTGGAGTGGATGTCGGCGGCGCCCGCGCGCCTCGTCGGCCTCGACGGCGCCGGCAAGGGTGCGATCGCCCCCGGCGCCGACGCCGACCTCGCGGTCCTCGCGCCCGACGACGCGTTCACGGTGGATGCCGCGGCGCTGCACCATCGGCACCCGATCACGCCATACGCCGGGCGCGAACTCGTCGGGGTGGTACGGGCGACCTACCTCGCCGGGCGCGAGGTCGACGGAACGGTGGCCCGAGGGCGCCTGCTCCGCCGGACACGACCGGATGGAGGGCCGCGATGACGCTCGAGAGATTCAACGAGGCAGAACGCGATGACGCGATCGGGTTCCTCCGGCCCTGCCTCGACGTCGACCGCTGGTGCGCCGAACTCGCAGACGGCCGCCCCTACGACTCCGTCGACGACCTGCTCGCACGTGCCGAGGTCGCGGCGAGCCCGTTCACTCCCGCCGAGGTCGAGGGCGCGCTCGCCCACCACCCGCGGATCGGTGAGCGGCCGTCGGGCGCGGGTGCCGAGGCGCGGATGTCGCGCGCCGAGCAGGCGGGCGTCGACCCCGCCGACGCCGCGGTCGCCGCCGCGCTCGCCGAGGGCAATCGCGCCTACGAGCAGAAGTTCGGGCGGGTCTTCCTGATCCGCGCCGCCGGGCGTTCGTCGCGCGAGATCCTCGACGCGCTGACCGTTCGCCTCGCGCACACGCCCGACGAGGAGCAGCCGGTCGTCGCCGAGCAGCTCCGCCAGATCGCCGTCCTCCGACTGAAGGGACTCCTCCGATGAGCAGCCATGACGCCCCGCCCTCGCGGTCGCGCATCACGACCCACGTGCTCGACGCCACGACGGGCCGCCCCGCCGAGGGCGTCGCCGTCGCGCTCGCGGCGCGCGACGGCGGCGACGACGGTGACGGATGGCGCGAGCTCGACACCGCGGTGACGGATGCCGACGGCCGGGTCTCCCGCATCGGCCCGGATGACCTGCCCGCGGGCGACTACCGCCTGCGATTCGACACCGCGGCGTGGTTCGCGGCACGTGGCACGCCGACCTTCTACCCCGAGGTCGTGCTGACCTTCCACGTCGCCGACGACGGCCGTCACGTGCACGCGCCGCTGCTGCTCAGCCCGTTCGCCTACTCCACCTATCGAGGGAGCTGACCATGTCCGAACCCGCCATCGTCCTCGGGCCCAACCAGTACGGCAAGGCCGAGGTGCGCGTCGTCAAGGTCACTCGGGACAGCGCACGGCACGAGATCGACGACCTGAACGTGACCTCGCAGTTGCGCGGCGACTTCGCGGCGGCCCACCTCGTGGGCGACAACGCGCACGTCGTGCCGACCGACACCCAGAAGAACACGATCTTCGCGTTCGCGCGCGACGGGATCGGCACGCCCGAGGCGTTCCTGCTGCGACTGGCCGACCACTTCGTCTCGTCGTTCGAATGGGTCACCGGCGGCCGGTGGGCGGCCGAGCGCTTCGCCTGGCAGCGCATCGAGGTCGACGGTGCCCCGCACGACCACGCGTTCGTGCGGTCGGGTCACGAGGTGCGCACCGCCGTCGTCGTCGCGGACGGCGCCGATCGGCACGTCATCGCCGGGCTGCGCGACCTCACGGTCATGAAGTCCACCGGCTCGGGCTTCGAGGCCTACCCGCACGACCGGTACACGACCCTCGCCGAGACCCACGACCGCATCCTCGCGACGGATGTCTCGGCCCGCTGGCGCTACGCACGCGCCGACGTGGACTTCGATGCGCGGTTCGCGAGCGTTCGGGCAATGGTTCTGGAGGCGTTCGCCGAGGGGTACTCGCCGGGGCTGCAGGCCACGCTCTTCGCGATGGGGCGGCGCGTGCTCGAGGCGCACGACGACATCGCGGAGATCCGCTTCTCGATGCCGAACAACCACCACTTCGTGGTCGACCTCTCGCCCTTCGGGCTCGACAACCCGAACGAGGTGTTCCACGCCGCCGACCGGCCCTACGGGCTCATCGAGGCGGCGGTCGTCCGCGAGGGCGTCGCGAGCCCCGCGGCCGCGTGGGAGGGCATCGCGGGGTTCTGCTGAGCCCGTCGGTAGACTCCCCGCACAATTATCCAACTGGACAATTGGGATGATCCCGGCTACCGTACCCAGCATGCGAATCCTCCTCATCGGTGCGGGGGGCGTCGGCGATGCCATCGCCAAGATCGCCGCCCGCCGCGACTTCTACGAGCTCATCGTCGTGAGTGACTACGACGAGTCCCGCGCCCGCCGCACGGTCGACTGGATCGCCGCGAAGCACGGCGAGGCCGTGGCGGCCCGGTTCGCCACGGCGCAGGTCGATGCGAGCGACCCGGAGGTCGTGGCATCCGTCGCCCGCGCCCACAGGGCCACCCACGTCATGAACGCCGTCGAGCCGAAGTTCGTGCCGTCGATCTTCTCGGGGGCGCTCGCCGCGGGCGCCGACTACCTCGACATGGCGATGAGCCTGTCGGAGCCGCACCCGACCGAGCCGTACGCCGAGACCGGCGTGAAGCTCGGCGACGACCAGTTCGCACAGGCCGGCGACTGGGAGCAGGCCGGCCGGCTCGCGCTCGTCGGCATGGGCGTCGAGCCCGGGCTCTCCGACGTGTTCGCGCGCTATGCCGCCGACCACCTCTTCAGCGAGATCGACGAGCTCGGCACGCGCGACGGCGCGAACCTCGTCGTCCGCGACGAGGAGGGCAACGAGATCTTCGCGCCCTCGTTCTCGATCTGGACCACGATCGAGGAGTGCCTGAACCCGCCCGTCGTGTGGGAGCAGGAGCGCGGCTGGTTCACGACCCCGCCGTTCAGCGAGCCCGAGGTGTTCGAGTTCCCCGAGGGCATCGGCCCGGTCGAGTGCGTGAACGTCGAGCACGAGGAGGTGCTCCTCATGCCGCGCTGGGTCGACGCGAAGCGCGTCACGTTCAAGTACGGCCTGGGCGACGAGTTCATCAACGTGCTGAAGACGCTGCACCTGCTCGGGCTCGACTCGACGACGCCCGTGCGCGTGCGGAGCGCGAACGGCCCCGTCGAGGTCGCCCCGCGCGACGTGGTCGCCGCGGCCCTGCCCGACCCCGCCACGATCGGGCCCCGCATGACCGGCAAGACCTGCGCCGGCCTGTGGGTCACGGGCACCGGCACGGATGGCGCGCCCCGCGAGGTGTACCTCTACCACGTGAGCGACAACGAGTGGACGATGCGCGAGTACGAGGCGCAGTGCGTCGTCTGGCAGACCGCGCTGAACCCGGTCGTCGCGCTCGAGCTGCTCGCGACCGGCATCTGGTCGGGCCGCGGCGTGCTCGGCCCGGAGGCGTTCGACGCGCAGCCCTTCCTCGAGCTCATGGCCCGCGCCGAGGCCGACGGCGGCTACGGCCAGCCCTGGGGCATGGAGGACCGCCTGGCCCGCTGATCCGCGCCCGCCCGACGCCGGCACCCGGTAGGGTCCCGACCATGACGGATGCCGCGACCCTCGCCCGCGCGCACGAACTCGCCGACGAGGAGGACCGTCGCGCCGGCGTCGTCACCCGCGAAGCGCTGCCCGACGAGCTCGCGGGCGTCCTCGCGCGCTTCGACGCGACGTGGGGCGTCGGTCGCTCGGTCGACCTGGCGTCGCTGAAGGCGATCGCGCACGCCGGCAACACGGTGCTCGTCGCTCTTCCCGCTCCGGGCCGTGCGGATGCCGCGGGCGAACTCGCCGACCCGGCCCACCCGCCGCTCGGCGCGGCGCTCGGCTTCCTCGGGTGGGAGGGCGGGCTGCACGTGCACTCCCACATGAACGCCGTCGACCCCGCCGCACGCGGCCGCGGCATCGGCGTCGCGCTGAAGCTCCGCCAGCGGGCGATCTGCCTCGACCACGGTGTCGACGAGATCCGGTGGACGTACGATCCGCTCATCCGCCGCAACGCGCGCATGAACCTCGTCCGCCTGGGCGCCGAGGTCGCGGCGTACCGCCCCGACTTCTACGGCGAGCTGCGCGACGCCATCTCGGGCGGCGACCGCAGCGACCGGTTCGAGGTGCGCTGGCGGCTGTCCTCGCAACGGGTGGCCCGGGCCCTCGAGCGGATGCCGCAGCCGGCCTGGCACGCCGAGGGCGGCCTGCCGCTCGTGGCCGACTTCGAGGCTGTCCGGGCGGCCGATCGCGAGACGGCGGCAGCCCTGCGAGACGCCTCACGCGACGCCTTCGCCGCGCTCGCCGACGGACGGCTGCGGCCCGAACTCGATGCCGCCGGCGACTACGTGTTCACCGCCGACGACCCCGACCGGCAGCCGGGCAGCGGCGCGCGCTGATCCCGTTCCATCCGGGGCAGCCGCGCGGCGAACGCGGATCCGGTCTGCGTGTGACGATCACGCCCGGGAGTACCATGCAGGCATGCCTGAGGGGCGCCACGGGCTGGACGATGCCCGACGGGCGTACGCGAACCGGGATTGGCAGGCCGCGATCTCCGGGTTCGAGCACGAGCACGCCATCCGACACTTGGGGCCCGACGATCTCGCCAGCTGGAGCCGAAGCGCCTGGTGGCTCGCCCGGATGACGGAGAGCATGGCGCGCGCCGAGGAGGCGTTCGTCGGGTTCCGCGACGCCGGCCGCGTGGACGATGCGACGGCGACCGCCCTGCGCGTCGCGCTGCTGCGTCAGATCACGGGGGACCTGACGGTCGGTGCGGCGTGGATGCGCCGGGCGCAGACGTTGCTGGACGGCCGTCCCGAGGGCGTCCTGCACGCCTACCTCATCACCCTCGAGCTGACGTTCGCGATGCTGGAGGGATCGGACGAGTGGTCCGCGGACGGCATCGAGCGGCTGCGGGACCTCGCGCGACGGCTGCCCGATCCCGCGGTCGTGACGCTGAACCTCGCCGTCTCGGGCGTCTTCGACGTGCGCGCCGGACAGACCGCACGAGGCTTCGCGCAACTCGACGAGGCGATGCTCCGGGTGCTCGCCGAGGAGGTCGAGCCGGAGTGGGGCGGCGAGGTGTTCTGCAACACGATCGACCTCTGCCACGAGCTCGCGGACTACCGCCGCATGACCGACTGGACGCGCGCGACCGAGCAGTGGTGCCACGACCTCGGCAGCGATGCGATCTACGCGGGCGTCTGCAGGGTCCACCGGCTCGAGTTGCGATCCGCCGCCGGGGACTGGGAGGACGTCGAAGACGCGCTGGCCGACGTGTGCGAACGGCTCGCGCACGTGAATCCGTGGGTCGCCGGCGAAGGCTGGTACCAGCTGGGAGAGCTCCGGCGCCTGCGAGGGGACGCCGCCGGGGCACGTCAGGCGTACCGGATCGCGGGCGAGTTCGGCGTCGATCCGATGCCCGGCGCGGCGTACCTCGAATTGCAGGCGGGCGATCGCGCGCGCGCCTGGCACCTCGTGACGACCGCCCTCGATGCGAGGGATCGACTGGGTCGATCACGGCTGCTGCGCGCCGCGGTCGAGGTCGCGCTGGCCAACGGCCGCATGGCCGAAGCCGCGGCGTTGCGCGACGAACTGCACGAGGTCGCGCGCGAGTACGCGAGTCCCGGGTTCCGCGCGTGGGCCGATCACGCGGACGGCATGCTCGCGCTCGCGGACGGCGACGCCACGGCATCCGTCGCCGCACTGCAGGCCGCCGACGCCTACTTCCGTCGGCTCGGTCTGCGCTGCGAGCACGCGCGGGTCCTCGCCTGGCTCGCCGCGGCCTACGAGCGAGGCGGGGACGTCGGACAGGCCGAGCACCTCAGGGCCGAGGCCGCCGGTCTGTTCGAGCGCCTCGGTGCCCGTGCTGACCTCGAGGTCCCGCGATGGACCGACCGCGACGACGGACCGCTCACTCCCCGCGAGCGCGAGGTGCTCGAACGCGTCGCTCGCGGTGCGAGCACCCGCGACATCGCCCAGCAGCTCTTCATCAGCGCGAAGACGGTCGACCGTCACCTGGCGAACATCTACCGCAAACTGGGCGTTCGCTCGCGAACGGCCGCGGCGGCCTGGTGGCGGGAGGAGCGGGCGGCGGTGCGATGATCCGGCCGCCTCCGATCCCCCGGAGTGCGCCACACTTGACTCGACCGCCCATCGAACGGAGGCCCGATGACGACGACCACTCCCACGATCGAGGCGATCGAGCTGCACCGGCTCGAGGTGCCGCTCGTCCGACCCTTCGAGACCTCGTTCGGCCGCGAGACGGCTCGCGAGGTGCTGCTCGTGCACGTCCGCACCGACCGGGGCGACGGCTGGGGCGAGTGCGTGGCCGGCCGCGACCCGTTCTACTCGGGCGAGTACGTCGACGGCGCGGCATCCGTCATCGAGCGCTACCTCGCGCCCGCGCTGCTGCGCGCGCCGGCGCCGCTCGTCGTCGACGACGGGCACGTGAGCGGTGTGCTCATCGAGGATCCCGCGCACGCGACCGGCATCTGGGTCGACGACCGCGAGCAGCGGGTCGGCGGCACGGCCGCGGCGGGCACGAGCGGAGGTGCGGCCGCGTCGATCGCGAGCGTGCCGCTCGCGGCATCCGTCGCCCCGAACCTGGCGTTCGTCGCCGGCCACCGCATGGCGAAGGGTGCGCTCGAGGCGGCCGTGCTCGATGCCGAGCTTCGCGCGCAGGGGCGTTCGATGGGTGAGTGCTTCGGCGCGGTGCGCGACTGGGTCGACTGCGGGGTGTCGGTCGGCATCGCGCCGACCCTCGAGGAACTCCTCGACGAGGTGACCGGCTACGTCGAGGAGGGGTATCGGCGGATCAAGCTGAAGATCAAGCCCGGGTGGGACCTCGTGCCGGTCGCCGCGGTGCGCGAGCTCATCGGCCGCGAGGCCATGCTGCAGGTCGACGCGAACACGGCGTACACGTCCGACGACATCCCGCTGCTCGCGAGCCTCGACCCGTTCGACCTGCTCCTCATCGAGCAGCCCTTCGCCGAGGAGGACCTCGCGACACACGTGGCCCTCGCGCAGGCCGCCGAGACCCCCGTGTGCCTCGACGAGTCGATCCTCGACGTCACGACCGCGGTCGACGCGATCGAGCGCGGCGCGACGAGCATCGTGAACATCAAGCCCGGCCGCATGGGCGGGTTCCTCGAGGCGCTGCGCGTGCACGACGCGTGCCGGGCCCGCGAAGTGCCCGTGTGGTGCGGCGGCATGCTCGAGACGGGCGTCGGCCGCGCGGCGAACGTCGCGATCGCCGCGCTGCCGGGCTTCGTGCTACCGGGCGACACGTCGGCCTCGGGCCGGTACTTCGCGGACGACCTCACCGAGCCGTTCGTGCTCGGCACGGGCGAGCACCGCGGTCAGATCAGGGTGCCGGATGCCGCGGGCACGGGGGTCACCGTGCGCGAGGAGCTCGTGCGCGACTGGGCGTCCCGGCCGGCGGTGACGATCGGCGCGTGACGCCGTCGCGCGTCACGCCTTCTGGACCGTGGCCGCCTGCGGCTGCCGCTTCGGCGCGAGCACCGGCAGCGCGAGCCCGCCGAGCGCGGAGCCGAGCCCGCCCCAGACCAGGTCGCCGATCGTGTCGCGGTAGTCGACGTAGATGTCGTCGTCGATGAAGTTCTTGCCGAACCACTCGAAGACCTCCCAGATCACCGCGAGCCCGAAGCCGAAGGCCGTCGTGACGAGCACGGCGGCGAGCACGGGTCGGGGCAGCCGCTGCGGATCGGCGATGAGGCGCAGGCGCACGAACAGGAGCACTGCGATGACGGCGGCGAGCCCGTTCATGAGGAAGTGCATCGGGATGTCCCACCAGCGGACGCTCACGTAGAGGTCGGTCACGCTGCTCCAGACGGAGACGAGCGCGATGACGCCGAACGAGATGTCGAGCGCGGGGCGCACGTGCAGGACGCGGGGAAGGACCATCGCCGCGGACACGAACGTGAGGCTGACGAGCCCGAGCGGACCCCACCCGATGCCGGCGATCGGGATGCAGATCAGCGCGATGAGGCGCAGCACGTCGGCGGCGATCTCGCCGGGGCCCTCGGCGCGCCGCGTGAGTCCGCTCCAGATGCTCCGCATCACCCTGCCTCCTTCGTCCGGACCGTGGCCGCCGCGTCGATCGATCGGTGCCGCAGCACCGCCTGCACCGGTTCGTGGTCGGATGCCGCGCGCCCCTCGAACCTCGTCGCGTTGATGCCGGCGTGCGTGACCTCGGCGGCCCCGCCGACGAGGATCAGGTCGATGCGGCGTCCGCCGCGCCTGCGCGGACCGTAGTTCGAGAACGTGCCCCACTCGGGCGTCAGCCGTTCCGCGGTGGCATCCCAGACGTCGCGGAGCACGCCGTCGCCCGTGAGACGACGATGCACGGCCGATCGCTCGTCGGCGTTGAAGTCGCCGGTGACGACGATGGCCGCATCGGGCTCGTCGAGCTGCGCGGCGTGCGCGAGGCCGGCGATCATCAGCGCCGACTGCAGCCGGGAACGGCGCGAGAGGTGATCGAGGTGCGTGTTGAGCACGCGGAGCCGGCCGCCCGTCTCACGGTCGGTGAACTCGGCGGAGACGACGAGTCGGCGCGTCAGGTTGCCCCACGAACGCGAGCCGTGCTCGTCGGGCGTCGCGGAGAGTGCGAGCTGTCGCCAGTTCGTGAGCTCGAGTCGTTCGGCGTCGTAGTAGACCGGGCACGCCTCGCCGTGACCGCCGGGATCGCGCCCGGTCCCCACCCAGCGGTGGGTCCCGCCGAGCGCGTGGCCGACGACCTCGACCTGCTCGTCGAGCGCCTCCTGGACGCCGAGCACGGTCGGCCGCTCGGCGGCGAGGAGTCGCCGCACGAGGGGCTTCCGCGTCGCCCAGCGGTCGGGGCTGCCCGGACGGTTGCGCGGCATCCGTCGCCGGACGTTGAAGGACATCACGTGCAGGTCGGGTGCCTCGACCGGGCCGATGAGCGGCTCGTCCGTCATCATGCGCCCAGCGTACGCCCGGCCGCGGCGCGAGCCGGGCCCTTCAGCCCAGCAACTCGCGCCGCGCCTCGGGGTAGCCGAGCACGTTCGGCTCGGTCGCGGCGGCGGAACGCGAGAGCAGGTCGGTCGGGCACCATCCGGTGATCGCGCCGATCGCGAGGAACGTCGCGCAGATCCCGGCCGGGATCGCGCACCAGAGGTTGTCGAGGTTGGATGCCGCGAACGCGGCGAGGAACACCGCGATCACGCCGCGGAGCACGCGTTCGCCGCGGCCCACCGCGCACGAGCGCGCGGCGAGCGAGCGGGCGAGGCGGTTCACGCCTGTGCGGCAGCGGCCTGCTGCTCGGCGAGCTGGCGACGCACGTCGTCCATGTCGAGCGCCTTGGTGCCCTCGATGACCTGCTCGAGCTGCGCGGCGTTCAGTGCGCCCGGCTGGGCGAAGACGATGATGCCCTGGCGGAACACGACGAGCGTCGGGATGGAGGTGATGCGGAAGCCGGCCGCGAGGGCCTGCTCGGCCTCGGTGTCGACCTTTCCGAAGACGACGTCGGCGTGCTGCTCGGAGGCGCGCTCGAAGATCGGGCCGAACATGCGGCACGGGCCGCACCATTCCGCCCAGAAGTCGAGGAGCACGATGTCGTTGTCCGTGATGGTGGACTCGATGGTGTCGTGGGTGATGTTCACGGAAGCCATGCGTCGATTCTACCAGAAGATACCCCTGGGGTATCATTCATCGCATGCAGACCACGATCCACCGCTCCTCGGGCGCTCCGGTGCCCCGTTCCGCCCGTCCCGTCCGTCGCGTCCGCGGCATCCGAGCCGCCCTCGTCGCCGCCGCCGGTGCGACCGCACTCGCCCTCACCGGCTGCGCGTCGACCGAGCCCATCGAGCTCGGCGCCGACGCCGTCGTCGTCGACGTGCGGACGCCCGCCGAGTACGCCGCCGGCCACCTCGAGGGAGCGGTCAACGTCGACCTCACCTCGGGCGAGCTCGCCGCCGAGATCCCCGCACTCGACGCGGAGGGCGACTACGTCGTCTACTGCAAGTCGGGCAACCGCTCCGCCCAGGCCACCGCGCTGATGGAGGGCGCCGGCCTCGACGTGACCGACGCCGGGTCGATGCAGCAGGCGGCGGATGCCACGGGGCTGTCGATCGTGCAGTAGCGCTGCTCGCCGCCTCCGGCTCGCGGCCTTGCGCGCCGTCCATGCTTGACATTTTTCATGCACACGGATGGAATGTTCACTGCAACTGAACGTCGATGTTCATGTCGTGGAGGCATCCGTGAATGCTCGCTATGTGGTCCGTCGATCAGCCTCTGCCGTCTACGACGAGCCGGGTGGCCTGGCGCCGGGGTCGATCGGACTGACGCGGTGGCGCGCGGTGGGGTTCGAGGACGGGGCTTCGCACACGGACTTCGGCGTCACGCGACTGGCGTCAGGAGGACGGGTGCCGGCGCACGTGCACTCGTTCGAGGAGTCCTTCCACATCCTCGACGGCGAAGTGGTGCTGACGACGGCTGAGACGACCGTGCACCTCGTCGCGGGCGACTACGGCGTGATTCCGGTGGGCATGCCGCATGCGTGGCAGTCGATCGGCGAGGCCGGGGCGGAGTGGGCGGACATCTTCGCGCCGCCGCCCCGGCAACGGTACGGATCGGACACGTATCGGGTCGCGGGGATCGTGCCGGGCGATCCGATTCGCGTCGACCCGCGCGACCCGCGCACCCGCGCCTTCGGCGCGATCTCGACCGACCAGATGGACCCGCGGCGTCAGTCGCAGGAACTGCTCGCCCAGTCGGCGAGCATGCGCACCGCACTGCTCGTCTACAGCGGCATCTCGCTCAAGATGATGGTGGACTCCGACCTCGGCTCGGTGCTCTCGACGATGTTCATGGTGCAGTACGAGCCCGACGGCAAGGCAGGACCTCACGATCACCCGCTCGAGGAGGCCTACCTGATCCTCGATGGCGAGGTCGACGCGACGTTCGACGGGGAGACGTTCCGCCTCGGGCCGCGCGACGTCGCCTGGGCCGGGGTCGGCTGCGTCCACTCGTTCCAGGCCACGGGTGCTCCGGTGCGCTGGCTCGAGACGCAGTCCCCGCAGATGCCGGCGCGGCACGCGTACCGCTTCCGGCGGGACTGGGACTACCTGACCGAGCGGCTGGAGGAGCGGGCATGAGCGAGCGCACGACCGTCGTCGTCGGCGGGACCTCGGGGATCGGGCTCGAGATCGCGAAGGCGGTCGTCGCCCGGGGCGACCGCGTCGTCCTCACCGGCCGGGATCAGGCGCGCGCGAACGAGGTCGCCGCGTCGATCGGCGATCGGGCGACCGGGGTGGCGGTCGACATCTCGGAGCCCGAGACGATCGCCGAGCGCCTCGCACCCATCGGCCCCGTGCACGGCCTCGTGCTCGCCGCGATCGAACGCCACGCCAACACCGTTCGCGAGTACGACGTCGCTCGCGCGACCCGGCTCGTCACCCTCAAGCTCGTCGGCTACACCCAGGTGGTCCACACGCTGCTCGGTCGCATGGAAGAGTCGGTCGACACCGGCATCGTGCTGTTCGGCGGACGCGCGAAGGACGCACCGTATCCGGGGTCGACCACGGTGTCGACCATCAACGGCGGCGTCGAGGGCCTCGTGCGCAGTCTCGCGCTCGAGCTCGCGCCGATGCGTGTCAACGGCCTGCACCCCGGGATCGTGGGCGACAGCCCGTTCTGGGCCGGCAAGCCCGAGGGCGTACTCGACGGGTACCGCTCCCGCACTCCCGGCGGCGAGCTGGCGACGATGGCCGACATCGTGGGCGCCACGGTGTTCCTGCTCGAGAACCGGGGCGTCTCGGGCACCAACCTGTGCGTCGACCGCGGGTGGCGCATCACCTGAGGCCTGGCGCTCCGTCCGGATCACTCAACGAGGAGGAACCATGACCGACGCACCCGCACGACCCCGACCCGACGAGTTCGCCTCCGGTCGGCCCGTCGTCTTCCGGAACGCGACGGTGATCACCGTCGACTCCCAGGGCGTGCTCGAGAACGCCGACGTGCTCATCAGCGGCGACACGATCGCCGGCGTGGGGCCGAAGCTCGAGGTGCCCGGCGACACGCTCGAGATCGATGCCTCCGGCGGCATCGTCATGCCCGGCATGATCGACACGCACCGCCACATGTGGCAGACGGGGCTGCGCGGCTACGGCGGCGATTGGGCGCTGAGCCAGTACTTCGTCTTCTACTACCTGACCTGGGGTGAGGTCTTCCGGCCGGAGGACATCTACGCGGGCAACTTGCTCAGCGCGCTCGAGTCGATCGACCAGGGCGTCACGACGACGCTCGACTGGTCGCATGCACTGCGCACGCCGGAGTACGGCGAGGCGGCGCTGCAGGCGTTCCGCGAGATACCCGGGCGCTTCGTGCTGGCGTACGGCAACTACCTCGGCGCACCGTGGGAGTGGGCGAACAGCCCGGAGTTCCGGACGTTCGTGACCGACAACTTCAACGCGCCCGACGACATGCTGGGCCTCCAGATGGCCTTCGACGTCCCGGCCAGCGAGGAGTTCCCGGAGGCGGCCGCGTTCCGGGCCGCTCGCGACCTCGACCTGCGGGTGACGACCCATGCCGGCGTCTGGGGCGTCACCACGGACCAGAGCATCGCGCACATGTACGACGGCGGATGGATGACCGACAAGGTCACCTACGTGCACGGCTCATCGCTCAGTCCCGAGAGCTACCAGAAGATCGCCGCCACCGGCGGCACCGTCTCGGTCGCGACCGAGAGCGAGCAGAGCGCCGGACAGGGCTACCCGTCGACCTGGGAGATCCGCAAGTACGGCATCCCGGCGTCGCTGTCGATGGACACGAGCGTGTGGTGGAGCGCCGACTTCTTCTCGGCGATGCGCGCGACGCTCAGCGCGTTCCGCTCACGTGATCACCTCGAGCTGCAGTCCCGCGGTGAGACGGTCAACGTCAACCGGCTTCGCGCCGAGGACGTCGTGTGGCAGGCGACGATGGGCGGTGCCACGACGCTCGGAATGACCGACACGATCGGCTCGCTGACCGTCGGGAAGAAGGCAGACCTTGTGCTCATCAGGAACGACGAGTCGCCCGCGATGACGCCGATCCTGAACCCCTACGCCCACGTGGTGTACCAGGCGGGCACCGCCGACGTGCACACCGTCGTCGTGAACGGCAGGGTCGTGAAGTACGACGGCGAACGCATCGGCCTACCGCTGGCGCCTGTACGTGACAAGGTCGCCGCATCCGTGAACCACGTGCGCAGCACGATGGGCAAGCAGGCGTGGGACGAGTGGATGCACCCGCAGATCCCGGACGATGAGCCGATCGCGAACCCCTATCAGTACAAGGAGGACTAGCTGCGCGCGCTTCGGGCCCCGGGCGCGCGGGAGCGTGCGCCCGGGACCCGAACCGTGGTCACGGCTTCGGGTACTGCCAGATCTCGAGCTGGATGCCGTCCGGGTCGCGGAGATACGCCCACTGCGAGCCCGCCAGATCGCCGTCGGTGAGGGTGACCGGGGGGCCGTTGAACACGGCGCCCTTGTCGATGAGGTCGTCGTACGCGCTCTGCATGTCATCGACCACGAAGCAGATGTGGGATGACCCGACGTCGCCGTTCGCGCGGTCCCAGTCCTTGCCCTCGGGGTGGTGGTACTCGAGGAACTCGATGTTGACGTTGCCGACCCTGATCATCGAGAAGGACAGGTCGGCTCCGTCGACCTGGACGCCGCGCTCGAGGTCGGGGCCGGAGCCGTGATTCACCGGGCCCGGCTCGAACCCGAACATCCGCGAGTACCACTCGAACGACCGCTTCATGTCCCGGACGGTGATGCCCACGTGGTGGACGCCGTCGACGGTGAAAGTCATCTCCACTCCTTCGTGCCGTGCTGGACCGTGCATGACTGCACGCGCCAACTGAACGATTGCACTCAGACTCAACACCACAATGCGACGCTGCGCAAGCGTCGAGACGCTCGCCGGTCGATTCCACGCGTGGCGAAGATCCGCGAATTTCCGGCGATTCAACGCCATGTTGAGCGACTGCGACCTTCGGGGCGCATCGGTCCCCCTGTTCACTTGATTTGACCCTTGGCAGGGTCTAAGTTCAGTTATAGTGAACACAAGGTGTCCAAGCCGACGCCGCCACGGAAGCAAAGGAGCATCCACATGACCCGACGTCTCGACGGCCGGACGATCGTCGTCACCGGTGGCGCATCGGGGATCGGTGCGGCGCTCGCTTCCGGGTTCGCCGCCGAGGGGGCGAACGTCGTGATCGCCGACCTCAACCTCGAGGCCGCGGAGGCTCTCACCTCCGAGATCGTCGAGTCCGGTGGCAGCGCGGTCGCCTCTCGGGTCGACGTCACCGACCGTGAATCGGTACGGGCCGGCATCGCCCACGCCGTCGAGCGCTACGGTCGCCTCGACGCCTACTTCAACAACGCCGGGATGAACTCGCCGATGAAGTTCCTCGATATCACCGAGTCGAACTTCGAGCTCGTCATGCGCGTCAACGCGCTCGGCGTGCTCGTCGGGATCCAGGAGGCCGCGAAGCAGTTCATCGCGCAGGGCGGCGGGGGCAAGGTCGTGAACACCGCCTCGATCGCGGGACGTCAGGGCTTCTCGAGCTTCGCACCGTACAGCGCGGCCAAGGCCGCCGTCATCTCCCTCACGCAGGCGGGCGCGCGCGCACTCGCCGAGCACGGCATCACGGTCAACGGCTTCGCCCCGGGCGTCGTCGCGACGCCGCTCTGGACGAAGCTCGACAGGGAACTCGAGGAGATCGGCGAGGGCCAGAACGGCTTCGACTCGATGTCCAGCGGCATCCTGCTCGGCCGACCGGCAGACCCCTCCGACATCGTGCCGACCGGTGTCTTCCTCGCGGCGGCCGATTCGGACTACATCACGGGGCAGATCATCCCCATCGAAGGCGGCATGATCCTCGTCTAGCGAGGTTCGGCCCGACACCGAGAGAGCGGTTCACCATGAAGAGCACGGGTACGACCGGAACGAACGCGGTCGACTGGGAAGCGCGCGTCGACTTCGATCGACTCCGCGACGATCGGCTGGCTCGGCTGAAGGCCGAACTGGACCGCTCCGACCTCGGGGCGTTGCTCGCCTTCGATTTCTCGAACATCCGCTACATGACGGCCACCCATATCGGGACGTGGGCGATGGACAAGCTGATCCGCTTCAGCCTCCTGACGCGCAACAGCGACCCGATCTCGTGGGACTTCGGCTCGGCGGCCAAGCATCACAAGCTCTACAACCCCTGGCTGGACGTGACGAGCGCCGAGATGGACGCCGACCCCGACGCGCCGCACGAAGGTGCGAAGCGCCCCCGGCTCGAGAGCGGGGCGCGGGCGGGCATCTCGACGCTGCGCGGCGCGTTCCCGCCGGACGCCGAGATCGCCGAGGGCGTCGCGAGGAAGATCAAGCGCGAACTCGAGAAGTTCGGCGTCGCGAACCAGCCGCTCGGAGTCGACGTCATCGAGCTGCCCATCCTCTTCGCCCTCCAGCGCGAGGGCATCAGGGTCGTGGACGGTCAGCAGGCCTTCATGGAGGCGCGACGCATCAAGACCGGCGACGAGATCCGGCTCCTGACCCAGGCAGCGTCCATGGTGGATGCGGCCTACGAGGACCTCTATCGATTCCTCCGCCCCGGCGTGCGGGAGAACGAGGCGGTCGGGCTCGTCGCGAAGAGCCTGTACGACCTCGGATCCGAGTACGTCGAGGGCGTGAACGCGATCTCAGGCGAACGCTGCTCGCCGCACCCGCACGTGTTCTCCGACCGGCTCATCCGGCCCGGAGACCCGGCCTTCTTCGACATCCTGCACAGTTTCAACGGCTACCGAACCTGCTACTACCGTACGTTCGCCGTCGGGTCCGCGAGCTCCGCGCAGAAGGACGCGTACACCAGGGCGCGCGAGTACATGGACCGCGCGATCGCGCTCGTCCGACCGGGTGCGACGACGGCCGACATCGTCTCGGTATGGCCCAAGGCGGAGGAGTTCGGTTTCCCCGATGAGGAGGCTGCGTTCGCGCTGCAGTACGGCCACGGCGTGGGGCTGTCGATCTGGGAGAAGCCGATCTTCTCGAGGCTCGTCTCGTTCGACCACCCCGAGGTGATCGAGGAGGGCATGGTCTTCGCACTCGAGACGTACTGGCCGTCGGCCGACGGCTGGGGCGCCGCCCGCATCGAGGAGGAGGTCGTCGTCACGGCCGACGGGTGCGAGGTGATCACGAAGTTCCCCGCCGAAGAGCTGCTCGTGGCCGGCCAGCGGTACTACGCGGTGGGCGGCCCGCTGAACCTCACGCGCGACTCCCAGTCGCACCTCAACACCGAGTGGGGACGATCGGGCGAGTGAAGGAGACGGTCATGACCACACCCGTGGGCAACATGGAGGCCGTCGTCTACCACGGTCGAGGCGACGTGCGTGTCGAGCGACGTCCGATTCCGATCGCGGCCGAGGGTCAAGCCCTCGTCAAGGTGCTGCGCAGCGGTATCTGCGGCACGGATGCCACCGAGTGGAAGTCCGGTCCCATCATCTTCCCGATCGATCGGGTGCATCCGAACAGCGGCCACACCGGTCCGCTGATCATCGGTCACGAGTTCGTCGGCGAGATCGTCGATCTCCCCGACGGGCCGGTCGACGGCCTGCAGGTCGGGGACCCGGTGGCATCCGGTGCGGGCGTCTCGTGCGGCGAATGCGATCGTTGCGTGGAGGGGCGGACGAACCTCTGCGCGCGATACGCGACGCATGGCCTGAACGCCGACGGGGGCCTGGCGGAGTACGTCGCGGTCGAGACGTCGACGCTCGTGCGGATTCCCGACGGATGTTCGCTGGACGACGCCGGAGTCGCCCAGCCGCTCGCCGTCGGGCTGCATGCCGCGCGCCGCGCCGGCGCCCGCGACGGTGACCACGTGATCCTGTTCGGCGCCGGCGCGATCGGCACCTTCATCCTCGCCGGGCTGGTCTCCCTGGTGGACGCGGACATCACGGTCGTGGACTTCGCCGGCGAGCGCCTCGAGCGCGCCCAGCGCCTCGGAGCCACCCGCACCGTCCCGGTCGACGCCGACCTGCTCCCCACGCTGCGGGAGATCGTCGGCAGTGCCGGTGCCGACATCGTGATCGAGGCGACCGGCGCACCCGGACAGCTCTCGAACGCGCTCGACCTCGTGCGCCAGGGCGGGACGATCCTCGGTGTCGGATTGCCGTCGGCGCATCAGGACCTCGACGTGCACCGGCTGGTGATGAACGAGGTGACGATCACCACGACCGTCGCGCACGTCTGCGACGAGGACCTGGGGCCGGCACTCGAGATCCTCGCGACCACCGACCTCGGCGACGAACTCGTCGAGGCGGTCTACCCGCTCGCCGAGGTGCCGCACCAGCTCGCGCGTCTCGCGAACGGCGAGATCCGCGGCAAGGTCCTGTTCGATCCGACTCGATCCTCCTGAACGCCGTGGCCGCTGCGCCGACGCGGCGGTCGCCCCGAACCCAGAAAGGCAGCCAGTGCCATGAGAGCAGCCGTCTTCCACGACGCGAAGGACATCCGAGTCGAGGACGTCGCCGAACCGACGACCGTCGGCCCGCACGAGGTGCGCCTGAAGCCGTACTGGTGCGGCATCTGCGGAACCGACCTGCACGAGTACGCGGTCGGGCCGATCGTCATACCCACCACACCCCATCCGCTCAACGGCTCGACCGCGCCGCAGATCCTCGGGCACGAGTTCTCGGGGGAGGTCCTCGAGGTCGGTGCCGAGGTGACGTCGGTGCGCGTGGGCGACCGGGTCTCGGTCATGCCCCTGCTGTTCTGCGGCGCATGCTACTTCTGCCGGCGCGGGCTCAACCACCTCTGCACGTCGATGGCCTGCGTCGGCCTCAGCGACGCGTGGGGCGGCATCGCCGAGCAGTGCGTCGTCCCGGAGTCGAAGGTGGCCAAGATCCCGGACTCGATGAGCGACATCCAGGGCGCGCTCGTCGAGCCGACCGCGGTCGCCGCCTACGGCGTCGATCGAGCGGGCGTGCGTCCGGGCGACACCGTGCTCGTCACGGGCCTCGGGCCGATCGGCGCGCTCGCGTCCCTGTACGCGGCGTCGCTCGGCGCGACGGTCTACATGTCCGAGGTGAACCCGAAGCGGCAGGAGCTCGCGCGCTCGCTCGACGTGGGCGAACTGCTCGACCCTCGGTCGACGGATGTCGCGGCGGAGCTCAAGGACCGCACCGGCGGCATCGGCGTCGATGCGGTCATCGAGTGCTCGGGCAACGAGATCGCGCTGCAGACGGCGCTCGCCTCGGTGCGAGCCTCCGGCAACGTCTCGCAGACCGGCCTGCACACCAAGCCCGCGGCGATCGACCCGATGGTGCTGTCCGAGCGCGACATCACGCTCCGCGGCACCTGGTGCTACCCGGTCACGGACTGGCCGCGCATCATCGATCTCATCGGCCGCGGGCGCGTGGACGTGGAGAAGGTCGTGAGCGCCCGCATCGACATGGCCGACATCGTCGAGCAGGGCTTCGAGACGCTGCTCTCGCCGACCGGCGACCAGGTCAAGGTCCTCGTACGGGCCGAGTGAACGAAGGAGATCCGAGCAACATGAAGGCACTGCAGTACATCGCCGTCGGGACACCGTCGGTCGAGGAGCTTCCCGTCCCGGAGATCGCGGAGGACGAGGTGCTCGTCGCGGCCAGGTCCGTCGGCGTCTGTCACTCCGACATCGAACTGCTCGAGGGGCGGTACATCATCCCGTTCGAGTACCCGATCATCCCGGGACACGAATGGTCGGGCGAGGTCATGGCGGTCGGCTCGAAGGTGACGGGCCTCGCGAAGGGCGACCGCGTCGTGGGGGAGTGCGTCATCGGGGACGACCACTTCGGGTTCTCGATCAGCGGGGCCGCCGCGGAGTTCTTCGTGGCGAAGGAGAGCTGGCTGCACAAGCTCCCGGACGGTGTCTCCTGGACCAACGGCGCCCTGGTCGAGCCGTTCAGCGTCGCCTACTACGCGCTCATGCGCGTCGGCAACGTGAATGCCAGCGACACGCTCGTCGTGCTCGGCGCCGGACCGATCGGCCTGTGCGTCACGGCGGCGGCCGCCGCGCTCGGCGCGAAGACGATCGTCGCGGAGCCGAGCGCATCCCGGCGCGACCAGGCGGTGGCGCTCGGCGCCCAGCGCGCCGTCGACCCGGCCGAGCTCGATGAGGTCCTCGCGAGCGAGACCGGCGGTCGGGGCGCCGACGTCGTGATCGAGGCGAGCGGCCGGCCGGAGGTCATGGCCCGCGCGCTCGAGATCGCCGCGTTCAAGGGCCGGATCGGGTACATCGGCATCGACGTGGGACGAGAGGCGCCGGCGAAACTCGGCCTCATCCAGTCGAAGGAACTCACCATCACGGGCTCTATCGGGTCGCCCGGCGTGTGGCCCGAGACCCTGCGATTCATGGCAGAGGCGGGCATCGACCTGTCAGCGCTCGTCACCCGGCGCTTCGGCGTCGACGAGGCGACCGCCGCGCTCGAGGCCGCGCAGCGGCCGGCCGAGAACATCAAGGCGCACATCGAGTTCACGGCGACCGCCTGACCTGCTTCGTCCTCCGAGACCGAAAGGGGCGGTGCCGATCGGCACCGCCCCGTCCGCTTCCGCCGCCGATCAGGGGATCAGCTTGGCCGCGCGGTAGCGCTCCACCTTGTCGAAGAAGCTCTTCGGCGTCGAACGGAAGCCGAGGAACCCCGCCTCGCGGCTCTTCGTCATGTCGGTGATGCACTCAACCTCGCGGCCCAGGTCGCTGTCGCTGTGCCACCAGGAGGCGAGCTTCGCGACGTCGGGCTCGACGAGGCCCTCGCGCTCGGCGATGCGTCGCCAGGCCCCGGGCGCGACATCCGTCATCGAGTCGACGAGCGTGCGCGGTGTCTCTTCCGGACCCTCCCACTCGACGCCGAAGTAGTCGGCGACCTGCGGCCACAGCCAGCGCCAGCGGAACTGGTCGCCGTTGGCGATGTTGAACGCCTCGTTCTCGCCCTCGGGGTGCGTGGCAGCCCAGACCAGCTGCTCGCCGAGGAGGTCGGCGTCCGTCACGTCGGTCACGAAGTTCCACTGAGCGACGGAGCCCGGGAACACGAACGGCCGGCCGAGCTCCTTGCAGATGGTCGCGTAGGCCGAGAGCGTGAGCACCATGTTCATCGCGTTGTCGACGGCGAAGCCGAACACCGTGTGCGACCGGTGCACGCTCCACGTGAAGCCCATGCGCTCGGCCGCCGCGAACAGCTCGTCCTCCTGCGCGTAGTAGAAGTTCGGGCTGGGCAGCCGCGGTTCGGACTCGTGGAACGGCGTCTCGGCCTTCACTCCGGTCGCGTAGTCCTCGAAGGGGCCGAGGTAGTGCTTGAGTCCCGTGAGCAGGGCCACGTGACGAACACCGCCGTCCGGCTCGAGCGCGGCGAACAGGTTCCGCAGCGTCCGCGAGTTCACCTCGATGTTCTCGGCCTCCGTATCCTTGCGGATCCATGCCGTGATGATGACGATCTCGGGACGCAGTCCGGCGAGGGCGGTACGCGTCGCCTCGGCGTCGAGCAGGTCCACCTGAACGGACGTGACGCCGTCCCGCAGGCGCCCGGCGCGCCGGGCCAGGCCGTGCACCTCCCATCCCGCATCGACGAGTTGTTGCGTGACGGTCTGGCCCGCGATGCCGGTCGCTCCGACGACGAGCGCGCGGCGCGGCTGCTCCGTGTTCATGCATGGACCTCTTTCGAACGTCGTTGTTCAGTTGAGGTAAACAGTAGCGCAAACCTGCCCGGTCGAGCCATGCCGGTGGCCGCGGTGTCGGCTCGACGGCGGACGCAGAGAGGATTCCGGCCCGGAATCTCAGGGAAGTCGGCGCATGTGACGCTCCCGCTGAGCGTGCGGGATGCTCGTCGGAACGGGACCGTCGAGGCGATCGACTTCGCGCGAAGGGCGGGAATCCGGGCGAATCGTTACCTACAACGCTTGTGAACACGACCGGAGATCCATAAAGTGTCACTCAACACTTCGTTCGGTCCGGCCGGACAGGTGGTGAGACTTTCGAAGGGGAGAGCATGACCGACGACTCGACGCCTCAGCGTCTCACGAGCGCCCGTCTCGGCGTGTCGAAGGGTCTGCTGACGATGGCCGTCTCGACGGTCGTCCTCGTGATCCTCGGGTTCGCCCTCGCCCCGAGCAGCGTGTCGCAGGGAGCGGTCCTCGGCATGCTGCCGTTCGCATCGGTCCTCGCGATCGTCGGCCTCGGCCAGATGCTCGTCGTGCAGCAGGGCGGGATCGACCTGTCGGTCCCCGGCGCCGTTTCGTTGGCGGTCGTGCTGTCCACGCACATCCCGAACCAGGACGACTCGATGCTCGTGCCGGCGATCCTCGCCGTGTACGCATGGGCCATCGGAGCCGGTCTGCTCAACGGCTTCATGGTCGGTCGACTCGGTCTGAACCCGATCATCGCCACGCTCGGCACCAACGCGCTGCTCTTCGGTGCCGTGCTGGGCATCTCCGGCGGCATCCCGCGCACGACCACCAGGCTCCTGAGCTCGATCGCGGGCGGTCGTACCGCAGGCATCCCCAACGCCCTGCTGATCGCACTCGTCGTGCTGGTGCTCGTGACGATCCTCGTCAAGCGGACCGTCGCCGGACGTCGATTCGAGGCCGTGGGCGCGAGCCCGGCGGCGGCGCGTGCGACCGGGCTGCGCTATCGCACTCACCGCGGCGCTGCGTACGTCTGGGCCCAACTGCTCTTCGCGACGGCCGGCATCATGCTCGCGGGCATCACCAATCAACCGACGGCGTTCCAGGGCAACACCTACCTGTTGACCTCGGTCGCGGTGGTCGTCCTCGGAGGCACGTCCCTCCTCGGCGGTCGCGGCTACCCCGTTGCCACGTTCGTGGCCGCGCTGTTCCTGAGCCAGCTGGACCAGTTCGTCCTCGCCCTCGGCGTCCCGTTCGCCGTCCGCACGCTCGTGCAGGCTGCGGCCCTCGCCATCGGCGTGGCGATCTACACCGTCGACTGGGCCGCGCTGCGGAGACGGCTCGCCGCGAGGCCGGATGCCTCGGCGCCGGCCGCACCCTGAGACCCCCGCTCCATCGGAGCGAGGTGCACCAAGAGAAACGTGCGACATGGCGGTCGCGCGGATATGGAGGACAAGATGATTCACCGCAGAATCGCCACGGCGATCGCCGTCGCGGGCGTCTCGGCACTGGCTCTCGTGGGCTGTTCCTCGGGCGGGGCCGATGAGG
Organism: Agromyces bracchium; assembly: GCF_009709675.1. Taxonomy (GTDB): domain Bacteria; phylum Actinomycetota; class Actinomycetes; order Actinomycetales; family Microbacteriaceae; genus Agromyces; species Agromyces bracchium. The sequence continues at coordinate 103,158 of NZ_WMLB01000033.1, forward strand.
CCGCCGAGGGTGGCGGCACCTCGGTCGAAGGCGCGCCCGCGTGGTGCGGTCCCGAGGAAGCCGTGGTCGGCCTGCTCGACGGCTTCGGCGGCAACAGCTGGCGGCTCGTGACCACTGCGGCCGGCCAGGCCGAGGTCGAGAAGTGCCCGAGCGTCGTCGAGTACCTGTACGCGGACGGCCAGGGGGACACCCAGAAGTCCATCTCCGACATCCAGGGCATGGTCGCCTCGGGGGCCGACGCGATCGTCGTCTTCCCGGATGCCGGCGAGGCGATGCTCCCCGCACTGCGCAGCGCGTACGAGGCCGGCGTCGTGACGGTGCCGTACCGGGTCGACCCCGGCGGAGAGGACGGTGTCGACTACGACATCTGGGTCGGCGCCGACTTCGTCGCCGATGGCGTCGCCTGGGGCGAATGGATCGAGCAGAACTTCCCCGATGGCGCGAAGATCCTCTTCCTCAGCGGCCCCGCCGGCAACAGCCAGGGCCTGGACGAGCGCGAGGGCTTCGAGTCGGTGCTCACGGACCCGAAGTACGAGTTCATCGGCGAGCAGCCCTACGAGGTCACCAACTGGGACCCGGCGCTGACGCAGCAGGTGCTCACTGCTGCGATCGCCAAGTACGACCAGATCGACGTCATCGTCTCCGACTTCGGCCCGTCGCTCGTCGGCGCGCTTCCGGAGTTCGAGAAGAGCGGGCGCTCGATTCCCGCACTGGCCACGTCGGACGGCAACGTCCTCGCCTGCTTCTGGCAGGAGAAGTCGCCGGACAACCCCGACTTCCTGCTCACCACGGTCGCCACCGGCAACGACAACGTGCGGCTGGCCGTGCAGCACGCCGTGGCGCGTGCCACGGGCGGAGAGATCCCGTCGGAGACGATCTTCGAGGCGCCGCAGTTCGAGGACTCGGTCGACGGTGACCCGAGCGAGGTCGAGTGCCGCGACGACCTTCCCGGTGACATCTACCTGTCCGCCGAGATGAGCGCCGACGAGCAGGCCGCGCTGCTCGAGTAGCGCCTTCCGCCCCGACCTCCCGGTCCGCTGCCGAGCAGCGGGCCGGGAGGCCCCGAAGCCCACTGACCGTTCATGAGCCCCGGAGTGAGGATCCTCACGTGAACATCCAAACCGCCGAAGCGCCGACCACCGTCGCCACGCTCGTCATGTCCGACATCTCGAAGAGCTTCGGAGGCGTCGCCGCGCTCACCGATGTCTCGCTGGAGGTGCTTCCGGGGGAGGTCCACGCGCTGCTCGGAGAGAACGGCGCCGGCAAGTCGACGCTCATGAACGTCGCGACCGGCACGATCCGGCCGGATGCCGGCACCATGGTGTTCCGCGGCGAACTCATCGACAACATCGATCCCCGGGACGCCGGGCGGCTCGGCATCGCGTTCGTCCACCAGCACCCCGCGGTCCTGCCGGACATGACGGTGTTCGAGAACCTCCTCGTCGCGCTCCCCGCGTCGGTCTTCGCCGAGGGGCCGTCGCGGGAGGAGTTCGCGCGATCCCTCCTCGATCGCGTGAACCTCCGAGTGCACCTCTCCGATCGGGTCGAGACGCTCACGGTCGCGCAGAAGCACCTGCTCGAGATCGCGAAGGCGATCGCGGTGAAGCCGGCGCTCCTCGTGCTCGACGAGCCCACCGCGCCGCTCGGCGAGGAGTCCGTGAGGATGCTGTTCCGCCTGGTGCGCGAGTTCGTTGCAGGGGGAACGTCGGTCGTCTACATCACCCACCGCCTCGCGGAGGTTCGCGAACTCGCCGACCGAGTGACGGTGCTGCGCGACGGGCGGCTGCGCGCCACCGCCGTCGTCGAGGAGATCTCCGACCGGGAGCTGCTCTCGCTCATCGTCGGCCGTCAGCTGGACTCGACCTTCCCACCCAAGTACGACGGGCCCGAGGGCGAGGAACCGAACTTCGTGCTCGATCGCCTCAGCGGCCCGGGGTTCAAGGATGTCTCGGTCGCAGCGCGGCGAGGCGAGATCATCGGCGTCGCGGGCGTGGTCGGGAACGGCCAGAGCGACCTGTTGCGCTCCCTCGCCGGGCTTTCGCAGTTCGACGGCGCGGTCACGATCAACGGCACCGGGGTCAGCAGCAAGCGGCTGCTCAGCGAGGCCGCCTACCTCCCCGCCGATCGTCTCAGCGAGGGCCTCATGATGCGGCTCACCGTTCGCGAGAACGCCGCCGTCTCGGCGCTCACGCGCTTCCGTACGCGCCTGCTGCTCAGCCGCAAGCGCGAGCTCGGCATGGTCGGCGACACCCTCGGCTCGCTGTCCGTGAAGGCCGCGTCCCTCGACGCACCGGTCTCATCCCTCTCCGGTGGGAACCAGCAGAAGGTCATGGTTGCGAGGGCCCTCCTCTCCGAGCCCGAGCTGGTGCTCGCCGACGAACCGACGCAGGGCGTCGACGTCGGCGCTCGCGCCGAGATCTACCAGATCCTGCGCGAGGTGTCCGCATCCGGCATCCCGGTCATCGTCGCCTCGTCGGACGCCAAGGAACTCGAGGGCCTCTGCGACACGGTCATCGTGATGTCGCGCGGCCACGTCGTCGACGTGCTCCGCGGGGACGAACTCACCGAGGAGCGGATGATCCACGCCGCCGTCAGCTCGACCACGCAGACCGTCGGCGTGGAGGACGTGGCCGAAGCGGAGTTGGACGAGCGCGCCGCCGCGCGTCGGGCGAAGGTTCGGCGCTTCGTGCAGGGCGACTACGCGCCGTCCGTCCTGCTCGTCGCGGTGATGGTGCTGCTCGGGGCCTTCATCTTCGCCCAGAACGACCGATACCTCGGGGCGTTCAACATCTCGGCGATGCTGCTGCTGGTCTCCGCACTCGGGTTCATCGCGATGGGACAGACCATCGCCCTGCTCACCGGTGGCATCGACCTCTCGGTCGGTCCGCTCGTCGGATTCCTCGTGGTGATCGGCTCGTTCTTCATCCTCAACGAGTCATCCGGTGCGTCGATCCTGCTGGGTCTCGCGGCCATGCTCGGGACCTCGATCGTCGTGGGCCTGGTCAACGGCACCCTGATCCGATACGTCAGGTTCACCGCGATCGCCGCGACCCTCACGGTCTACATCGCGCTCCAGGGCATGAGCTTCATCCTCCGCCCGACTGCCGAGGGCTTCATCAACTCCGAGGTCTCACGCGCGATCACCACCAAGCTCGGTCCGATCCCCATCGCCTTCGTGGTGCTCGTGCTGCTGGTTCTCGGACTCGAGTACGCGCTCCGGAAGACTCCGTGGGGCTGGCGCTTGCGCGCCGCCGGCTCCGATGAGGAATCGGCCCGCCGGGTCGGCGTCGAGATCAACCCCACGATCGTCATGGCCTACGTGGCGACCTCCGTGCTCACCTTCCTGGGCGCGATCATGCTCATGACTCAGATCGGCGTCGGCGATCCGGCGCAGGGCGTGGCGTACACCCTCTCGAGCATCACGGCGGTCGTCCTGGGTGGAACGAGCCTGCTCGGGGGGCGTGGCACGTTCGTCGGCACCCTGTTCGGGTCGATGCTGCTCGTCCAGGTGCTCAATGCGACCGTGTTCCTGAGGCTCGACCAGATGTGGCAGTACATCCTGCAGGGCGTGCTCATCCTCGCGGCGGCGATCCTCTACGCGGTCGCCCGCTCGAGCCGGCGCCGCCGGGTCGCGCGGAAGGCCTGATCGGGTGGCGGGCGCACCGCGGATCGCCGTCCTCGGCGCTGGGGCGAACGGGGCGGGGATCGGTGCGGACCTCACGCGCGCCGGACACGACGTGACGTTCGTCGAGCAGTGGCCGGAACACGTCGAGGCGATGCGAGACCGCGGCATCCGCGTCGAGATGCCGGGCCTCACCGAGGTGACCAGGGTGCGTGCCCATCACTTCTGCGAGGTGGCCGAGCTCCGCGAGCCCTTCGACCTCGTGTTCGTGGCGGTGAAGGCCTACGACACGCGGTGGGCGTGCGAGCTGATCCGACCGGTGCTGGCGGAGGACGGGCTCGTGGTCGGAGTGCAGAACGGCATGACCGTCGACGACATGGCCGACGTCGTCGGTCCCGAGCGGACGATCGGTGCGGTGATCGAGATCGCCGCCAACCTGTTCCGGCCCGGGGTGGTGGAACGGCAGAACCGCCGCGAGGAGACCTGGTTCGCGGTCGGTGGGATCCACCCGCTCGCGACTCGCCGCGTCGAGGAGGTCGCCGACGTGCTCCGAGCGGCCGGGCACGTCGAGGTATCGGCTGACATCCGCTCGTCGAAGTGGATGAAGCTCGTCGTCAACGCCGCCGAACTCGTCCCCTCGGCGATCCTCGACCTGCCGCTCGATGAGGCGGTGCGAGAGCCGGGAATGCGCGAGTTCATGGTGCGGACCGGGCGAGAGGCGGTTCGGACGGCGCTGGACGACGGCGCCAGCCTCATTCCGATCATCGGCATGACCGAGACGCACCTCGGCGATGCCGACCGATTCGCAGACCGGCTCCTCGAGATCGTGCTCGATGTCTACACGCTGCCGAGCACGCTCACGACCGTCCTCCAGGACTGGCGCAAGGGTCGGCGTGCGGAGATCGAGGAACTGAACGGCTTCGTCAGCCGCGCGGCCGAACGGTCGGGCGGCGTCGCCCCGTGCAACGCGCGGGTGGCCGAGTTGGCCCGCGAGATCGAAGCGGGTCGGCGCACGGCCGGTCGAGGCAACCTGGCCGAACTGATCGCCGCGGTGCCCGCATGAGCGGCGCGACGGCGGATGCCCCGTCGCTCACCGGGCATCGGATCGCCGTGCTCGGTGCCGGGGCCAACGGGTCCGGCATCGGCGCGGACCTCGCACGGGCGGGGCTCGACGTGACCTTCGTCGACCAGTGGCCGGCGAACGTCGAGACGATCCGGCAGCGGGGCGTCCGCGTCGAGTCGCCGACCGGTGCCGAGGTGACCGAAGTGCCGGTCCTGCACCTGTGCGAGGCCGCCGAGCTCCGGACGCGCTTCGACGTCGTCCTCCTGCTGGTCAAGGCATACGACACCCGCTGGGCGTGCGAGCTCATCAAGCCCTATGTCGCGGGCGACGGCGTCGTGGTGGGCGTCCAGAACGGCATGACCACGGGCGACATCGTCGAGATCATGGGTTCGCATCGCGCGCTCGGAGCGGTCATCGAGGTGACTGCCGCCATGGAGGAGCCCGGAATCGTCATGCGGCATTCGGGCCACGACCGATCCTGGTTCGCCGTGGGTGCGCCGGATCGGGCGAGCGAGCACCACGTCCCCACGGCCGCGGCGATCCTGCGGCATGCCGGCGTCGTCGAGATCACCGACGACATCGCCTCGGCGAAGTGGATGAAGCTCGTGCTCAACGCCGCCGAGTTGGTGCCGTCGGCCATCCTCGACCTGTCGATCGCCGACTGCGCACGCTTCGAGGGCATGCGCGAGATCATGCTCGAGGCGGGGAACGAGGCGATCCGCGCGGCGCAACTCCTCGGACTCCGGATCCGTCCCATCTTCGGCATGACCGGGCAGGCCGCCTCGGCGCCGGAGACGTTCGTCGAGACTGTGCTCGACGAACTGCTCGCCGAGTACGTGCTTCCGCACTCCCGCTCCACCGTGCTGCAGGACTGGTCGAAGGGACGCCGGGCCGAGGTGCGCGAGATCAACGGCGCGGTCGTCGACGCGCTCACCCGATTCGGCGAGCCGGCACCGGTGAACCGCGCCGTGGTCGAGCTCGCCCTCGAGATCGAAGCCGGACGCCTGACACCCGGAACACACCTTCAGGCCGTGCTCGCCGCTCGCATCGCCGATCTGCGCCGTCCGACGGCATCCGCTCGACCTGCCGTCGCCGACGACCCGTATCCATTGAGGAGGACCTGATCATGGACCTGAACGCGCTCCGCATCGCCGTCGTCGGCACCGGTGCGAACGGCGCGTCGATCGGCGCCGACCTGATCCGTGCCGGACTCGACGTGACCTTCATCGAGCAGTGGCCCGCGCACGTCGAGGCGATGCGGGCCGACGGGCTGACCGTGCACCTGCCGGACGAGACCCAAGTGACTCCGGTCGAGGCGTACCACCTCTGCCAGGTCGCCGAGCTGCGGACCACCTTCGACCTGGTGTTCACCTCGGTCAAGACCTATGACACACGGTGGGCATGCGAACTCATGAAGCCGGTCATGCGCGACGACTCGGTCATGGTGGGCCTCCAGAACGGCATGACGATCGATGCGGTCGGCGACATCCTCGGCGCCCACCGGTCGATCGGGGCGGTCCTCGGGATCGCGGCGAACATGTTCGAGCCCGGGGTGGTCGTGCGCCAGGTCCCGCCGTCCGGCACGTGGTTCACGGTCGGCACGATGGACGGTCGCCGCACCGAACGCCTCGAGCAGGTCGCCGCGGCGCTCGCCCACGCGGGCGTCACCGAGGTCAGCGACGACATCCGCTCGTCGAAGTGGATGAAGCTCATCGCCAACATCCCCGAGATGCTCCCGTCGGCGATCCTCGGCGTGCCGCTGCTCGCCGCCGTCGCGCTCGAGGGCGTGCGCTCCGTGATGGACGCGGCCTCCCGAGAGGCCTACGCGCTGGCCACGGACCTCGGAATCCGCATGCTGCCCGTTCTCGGCAAGACGGTCGAGCAGGTCCCGGACTCCGACCAGTACGCGCTGGACCTTCTCGACGTCGTGCTCGAGCGCTTCTCGCTGCCCGACACGCGCGTGGCCGTGCTGCAGGACTGGGACAAGGGCCGTCGAGCCGAGCTCGACGCGTTCAGCGGCTACATCGTCGCGAAGCGGGCCGCGATCGGCGGCCGGGCGCCGGTGAACGAGGCGATCCTGGGCCTCGCGGAACGGATCGAGGCCGGGGAGCTCTCCCCGTCGCCCGACAACGCGGCGAGCCTCGTGGCGTCGGCGGCGTCTGCCGCTGCGGACGCGATTCAGCGTTCGTAGTCGACAACCGCGCGTTCGGCCACGATCGCATCAATGGTCGCGACCGCCCGTCGGTGCGCCGGGTGGTCCTGATAGCGGGCGAGATCGTCCCACGAGTCGTGCTCGGTCTCGAGCACCGCGTGCCAGTGCCGATCGATCGTCCCGGGGTCGGCCGAGACGCGGAGGCTCAGCACGCCGGGCACGGATGTCGCGAGCGGTTCCAGCGCGTCGCGCAGGGTCTCGAATGGGCGGGGCACGGCTCCGGGGACGGGATCGGTCAGCTTGAACAGCACGACGTGGCGGATCATGCGATGCCCATCTCGTCTCCGAGGGAGCCCCGGGTTCGTCGAGCCCTCGTGACTTCTGCGACCGCCGACCAGTCGAGTTCGCGCAGTGCGGGGTCGGCGAGTGCCGCCTCGAACACGTCCCGCAGGACCGGCGCGACCGGGAGGGTCACTCCGAGCGAATCGGCGGCACCCTCGGCCAGGGAGAGATCCTTCAGCCCGAGTGACATCGCGAAGCCCACGGGCTCGTAGCGGCGGCCGGCGATGAGCGGGCCGTAACCTCGATGGGCCGAGCCGCTGAACGCGGTGTGGGTCAGGATGTCCACGAACTCCTGGGGATCGATCCGCGCCGACTCGACGAGCACCACCGACTCCGCGATCGACTGCAGGGCATTGATGATCGAGTAGTTCACCGCGATCTTCACGATGCTCGCCATCTTCGGATCGGCGCCGAGGTTCCAGACGCGCTGGCCGAGACGTTCGAGCGTGGGCATGCCGGCGTCGATCGCGGCGGCGTCGCCGGATACGACGACGAGGAGCGCGCCCGTGGATGCGACGGTCGACCTGCCGAGCACAGGGGCCTGCACGTAGCCGATTCCGCGGCGTGCGTGTCGCTCCGCGAGCTCGCTCGCGGCGGTGGGGCTGATGGTCGCATGGTTCACATGGACCCGCCCGGGCGGGATCCCAGCGAGAAGCCGATCGTCGAACAGCGAGAGGACGGCCTCGTCATCGGTGAGCATCGAATGGACGACACGGGCTCGCGAGAAGACCTCGTCGGGAGACGCCGCGGTGCCGATGGCGAACCGTTCGGCAAGTTCCTCCGCGCGGCCGGGGCTTCGGTTCCAAGCGACGACATCGACGCCCTCGTCGACGAGCCGCTCCACCATTCCGCGACCCATCGCGCCCAGGCCGAGGAAGCCCACTTCCAGATCCACGTCGACCTCCTCGCAGCGGTTTCTCCGCATCACCGTCCAATTTGTACAGTAACGTTGAACAGGGTCCGATGCAAACGCCGGAATCCGAGCAATTGCGGTGACGTCGGCTATCATTGCCGCACGGAAACATGTTCAGCAGTGCTGAAAGATCACTGCGAACCACGGGGCAGGAGAATACGGCTGATGCAATTGGATGTCGGGTCGGAACTCCGCCGCGTGCGGGAGTCGCGGAAGCTCAGTCTCCGCAATGTCGCAGGCGCCGTGGGCGTTTCCGCGAGCCTGCTGTCGCAGGTCGAGACGGGGAAGACCCAGCCGTCGGTGAGTACCCTCTACGCGCTCGTGAACTACCTCGGCATCTCGCTCGATGGGCTGATGGGCACGAGTCGTGCCGGGGCGCCGTCACTCGGCGTCGCGAACCCCGCCGTCGAGTCGACGCCGTCGGGCACCAGGTCGAGCGATGCGGTGGTCCAGCGTCGCGAGGACAACCCGGTGATCGAGATGGAGAACGGCGTCACCTGGGAGCGACTCGCCGTCGGCGCGAGTTCCGTGGCGGACCCGCTCATCGTGACCTACGAGCCGTCCGCGTCCAGTTCCATGGAGGGCAAGATGATGCGTCATGCGGGGCTGGAGTACGGCGTCCTGCTCGAGGGCGCGTTGACCTTGCGCATCGACTTCGACACCTATGAGCTCGCACCGGGCGACTCGTTCTGCTTCGACTCGGGTCGCCCGCATCTCTACGTGAACCAGTCCGATCAGCCGGCGCGAGGCATCTGGTTCGTGATCGGCCGACGTGACATGTCGTACCAGTCGCTCGCGGACCTGGGCCACGAGCAGCCGGGTGATCCGCGCCCGATCGCCTCGGCCGTCGATGTCCTCCATGCGATGAAGTCGATGCGCTCCGCCCCGAGCGCCGGCGCCGACGGTCCCGGGGCCTGACGCGGACCGCGCTCCTCATCCGGAGGTCGTGAAGACCTCCGGATGCCGCGAAAGCAGCCTCCGCGTACGCCGGATGTGACCTTCGATCGTGCGCGCGGCGCCTTCGACATCCCCTTCGCGGAGTGCGACGACCATCAGGTGATGCTCGTCGTGCATGATCCGTCTGGTGTCCGCGTCGGCCAGTACGGTGTACGCGCGGCGGTAGGGCTGGGTAAGGTTCCAGAGCCGTTCGACCAGGTCGCCGAGCATGAGCGTCTCGGCGCGAGAGTAGCTGAGCATGTGGAACTCGCGATCGACGCGCACGAACTCGCCGACGTCGTCGGTCGAGGACATCGCCGCCGCGAGCTCCTCGAGGCGGTCGAGGTCGGCCTCCGACAGGTGGGGCGCAGAGTGCGCGAGCAGGAGCGGCTCCAACCGCTCGCGCGTCTGGTAGACCTCTTCGCACTCGGCGAGGGTGAGCCGGGAGACCCAGGCCCCGGCGTTCGGCACGAGTGTCACCAGACCCTCCGCCTCGAGCGATTTCAGGGCCTCGCGCACCGGAACTCGGCTCGCGCCGAAGCGCTCGGCGATCTCCTCCTGGCGCAGGCGCGAACCCGGGGCGAGGTCGCCGTGCGCGATCGCGTCGCGGATGCCGCTGGCGACGCGCATCGCGGCATTGCCGTCGCGCGACGCCGGCGCTTGCAGGTCCGACGTCATGCGAGTGGATCCCGAGGGTCCCAGAGCTTGACGGTGGACCCCGCCTCATAGGCCTTGCCCTGCGGGAAGCTCACGAGCTCCAACTGCATCCCCCAAGGGGCGAGGAAGTAGACCCAGCGCTGCCCCTCGCTCGCGTTCCGACTCGCGGTCGGATCTCCGAGGATGCGCACGCCGTGCTCGCGAAGGTGGGTGATCGCCGCGTCGAGATCGTCGACGTAGAACGCGAGGTGGTGACCGCCGATGTCGCTGTTGCGCGGCTGCGAGGCTTGACCGTCCGCCGGCTCCCACTGGAAGACCTCGAAGTTCGGCCCGTGTCCGCAGCGGAAGAATCGCAGCTCGCGCATCACGGATCGCGGGTGGACGTTGAGGTGCTCGGCCATCCATTCGTCTTCCCGCTGGAACGGACCGAGCGTGTAGACGTACTCGCAACCGATGACGTCCACGAAGAAGCGGTGCGCCTCGTCGAGGTCCGGGACCGTGAACCCGATGTGCTCAGTTCCCCTCAAGCCCGGCAAACCCATGATCCACCCTTCCGTCGACGGCGACTGGATGCAATTCTAGCCCCAGAGTGGACGTCGGCGGAACCATCGGCCATTCCTGGTCTTGGATTGGATCCAATCATGGAGTAGCATGATCGCATCGCCCACGCACAGCCGCGTCGGGCGGCCGCCGACGGAGGACCGCAGCCATGCCGAGACGACGACGCCTCGAAACCACCCCCGAGTGGGTCGAACTCACGACGACCGCAGCGGACTGGAAGAGCGCCGACCCGGCACTCCTCGAGACGATGCTGGGTCAGCTCCACCTGATCCGCGCGTTCGAGGAGCGCGTGCTCGAGCTCGCCGCCGACGGCCTGGTCCATGGTCCGGCGCACTCGTCGATCGGGCAGGAGGGGGGCGCCGTCGGTTCGATCGTCGCGTTGCGGTCGACCGACGCCGTCAACGGTTCGCACCGAGGTCATCACCAGTTCCTCGCGAAGGCCATCACGCATGCCTCCGCTGGGCGGCTCGATCTCGGGCGGCTGGTCACCGACGACGTGCAGGCCGTGCTTCAGCGCACCCTCGCCGAGATCCTCGGACTCGCGCAGGGCTTCTGCCGCGGCCGAGGCGGTTCCATGCACCTGCAGTGGTTCGAGGCCGGCGCGCTCGGCACGAACGCGATCGTCGGCGGCGGCGCGCCGATGGCGACCGGAAACGCCTGGGCGCAGAAGCATGCGGGCACGACCGACCTCACGATCAACTACTTCGGCGACGGCGCCGCGCAGATCGGCTCGGTGCTCGAGTCGATGAACCTCGCTGCCGCGTGGAAGCTCCCCGTCTGCTTCTTCATCGAGAACAACCTCTACGCGGTCTCGACGCGCATCGAGGAGGCCGTCGCCGACACCCGCCTCTCTGTTCGCGGCCAGGGTTTCGGCATCCCGTCGTGGCGGGTCGACGGCATGGACCCGCTGGCGGTGCACCTCGCGATGCAGGAGGCCGCCGAGGTCATGCGCTCGGGCGGCGGACCGGTCATCGTCGAGGCCGAGGTCTACCGGTACTTCCACCAGAACGGCCCGTACCCGGGCAGCGCCTTCGGCTACCGCACGAAGGAGGAGGAGGCGGAGTGGCGCGAGCGCGACCCGCTCGAGCGCGTCGCGACCGAGCTCATCCGCCTGGGCCGGCTGACCCGCGAGCAGGTCGACGCCGTGCGCGAGCAGGCGGTCGCCGCGATGGACGCCGCCACCCGCGAACTGCTCGAGGACGACCCCGAGACGAAGGGGCGCCGCCGCATCCGCCCCGAACTCTGGCCCGACCCCGAGTTCGTCGACATCGGCGTGCGCGGCGACGGGAGCGAGCTCGGCGAGCTGCGCACCCTCGAGCCGACCGACGACGACCGCGAGCGCGAGAGCCTGAAGTTCGTCGACGCGGTCGCTGGCGTCATGGAGCGCCGCATGGGGGAGGACGAGCGGATCATCGTGCTCGGCGAGGACGTGCATCGGCTGAAGGGCGGTACGAACGGCGCGACGAAGGGTCTGTCGACGGCCTACCCCGAGCGCGTGCTCGGCACTCCGATCAGCGAGAACGCGTTCGCCGGCCTCGGCGGCGGTCTCGCGCTCGACGGCCGTTTCCGGCCAGTGGTCGAGTTCATGTACCCGGACTTCATGTGGGTGGCCGCCGATCAGGTGTTCAACCAGATCGGCAAGGCCCGGCACATGTTCGGCGGCGACAATCCGGTGCCGCTCGTGCTCCGCACCAAGGTCGCCATGGGCTCGGGCTACGGCTCGCAGCACCTGATGGATCCGGCGGGGATCTTCGCGACGAGTCCCGGATGGCGCATCGTCGCCCCATCGACGGCCGAGGACTACGTCGGCCTCATGAACGCCGCGCTCGCCCTGCAGGACCCCGTGCTCGTCATCGAGCACGTCGACCTCTACAACGAGAAGGACACGATCATCGCGGGCGACCTCGACTACGTGATCCCGCCCGGCACCGCCGCCATCCGTCGCGAGGGTGCCGAGGTCACCGTCATCAGCTACCTCTCGATGGTGCGGCACAGCCTCGAGGCGATCGAGCAGACCGGCGTCGACGCCGAGCTCATCGATCTTCGCTGGCTCGACCGGGCCTCGATCGACTGGGCCACCATCGAGTCGAGCGTGAAGAAGACGAATGCGGTGCTCATCGTCGAGCAGGGTGCGCAGGGCACGTCGTACGGCGGATGGCTCGCCGACGAGATCCAGCGCCGGCTCTTCGACTGGCTGGATCAGCCCGTGCAGCGGGTCACGGGCTCCGAGACGTCGCCGTCGATCTCGAAGGTGCTGGAACGCGCGGCGATCGCCCGGACCGAGGAGGTCGTCACGGCACTCGAGACCGTGCGCGCGAACGCGGGAGGTGCGTGATGGCCACGACCGTCCGCATGCCCGAGGTACTCGCGAACACGACCGAAGCCGCGATCCAGTCCTGGTCGGTGGCGGTGGGCGACGCGGTCGCCGTGGGGCAGCCGCTCGCCGAGATCGAGACCGACAAGGCGGTCGTCGAGTACGCGGCGGAGGTCTCCGGCACCGTGCTCGAGCTGCTCGTCGCCGAGGGCGACCTCGTCGACGTGGGCGCGCCGATCGCCGTGGTCGGGGAGCCCGGTGAGACGGCGACGGATGCCGCGCCCCCGCCGGCCGCGCCGACGGTTGCCGCACCCGCCGATCCCGAGTCCGCATCGCCGGTCGCCGACGCCGAAGCCGCCTTCGATGAGGTGGCCCGGGGCGTGTCGCAGCACGACCTCGCCGAGCCCGAAGCGGGCACGAACGCGGGCGGGGCCGCGGGTGGGAACTCGGCCTCCGGCCGACGGTTCATGAGTCCCCTGGTCCGACGGCTCGCCCGTGAGCACGGCATCGACCTCTCCGGGGTTTCCGGGTCGGGGCCGGAGGGGCGAATCGTCCGCAGGGACGTCGAACCCCTGATCGATGCGAAGGCCTCCGGCGCGACGGCATCCGCCCCGGCCACGACGCCGTCGACCGCGCCCGCGTCGCCGGCACCGGCCGCGGCGCCCGCGGCGACGGCATCGGCCCCCGCGCCCTCGGCGCCCGCGGCTGCCGACGCCGAGCTCATCCCGCACACGCGCATGCGGCGCACGATCGCGCGTCGTCTCGTCGAGTCGAAGACCCAGGTGCCGCACTTCTACCTCACGGCCGAGTGCCGGGTGGACCGGCTGCTCGAGTTGCGCCGCGAGCTCAACTCGTCCGGCACCCTGAAGATCTCGGTCAACGACCTGGTGGTCAAGGCCGTCGCCGGCGCGTTCGCCGACGTGCCCGAGGCGAACCGCACGTGGACGGATGAGGGCGTGCTGCAGCATCGCACGGTCGACGTGGCGATCGCCGTCGCGATCGACGACGGACTCGTGACGCCCGTCATCCGCGGCGTCGAGGCGCTCAGCGTCTCGGAACTCGGCCGCCGCATCGCCGACCTGGCCGGGCGCGCTCGCAGCGGAGGGCTCCGCCAGCACGAGATCGAGGGCGGCAGCTTCTCGGTGTCGAACCTCGGCATGTACGGCACGCGCGAGTTCAGTGCCATCATCAATCCGCCGCACGCGGGAATCCTCGCGGTCGGCGCGGCCCGGGAGGCACCGGTCGTCGTCGACGGCGCGCTCGCGGTCGGCACCGTCATGAACGTGGCGCTCTCGGCCGACCACAGGGTCCTGGACGGCGCCGTGGCGGCCAGGTGGCTGTCGGCGTTCGTCGCGAGGATCGAGCACCCCGTGACGATCCTCGCCTGATCGCGGAGGCGACGGGCTAGACGGCGAGCCCCGCTGCCGCCTCGCCGATGCGCTCGGCGGTCGCCGCGCGCTCGGGCCGCCCGTCGAGCTCGAACCAGGTCGACGACAGCGCGCTCCACGCGACGAGCCAGTCGCGCAGGCGGCGGGCCTCGAATCCGGTCGCGTCGACGACGACCCCGAACTGCCGTGCGAGCCGTCCCGGCACGAGCGCGCGCTCGTGCGACGGGTTGCAGAGCAGGTTGCACACGTCGAACTCGGCGTCGCCGACGAGGCCCTTCGGGTCGATCGCGAGCCAGCCGCGCTCGCCGAAGTCGAGCACGTTGCCGTGGTGGAGGTCCCCGTGCAGCACGACGGGCTCGCGGCCGTCGTCGAACCGCCGCCGCGCGAGGTCGGCGCCCGCGCGGTGGAGCGGACCGAGTCCCTCGGCATGCGCGAACAACTGCCGGAACCAGTCCTCCAACGGCACGAGCGTCGGTGGATCGGGCAGGGCGAGCACCCGATCGGTCTCGGCGTGCAGTCGCGCGGCGACGTCGCAGACGATGCGCGTCGCCGCGTCGTCCTCGCCCGCGCGGACCATCGAGACGAGGTCGCGCCGCCCCATGGCCCGCTCAATGAGCAGGGCCTGGTGGTCGCGGCGGAGGACGCGGACCGCACCGCGTCCGTCGAGCGCGGCGAGGAGGGCCGCGCCCCTGGCCTCCTCGGGCTCGTGCGCGATCTTCAGCATGGCGGCCGCGCCGTCCTCGGTGCGCACGGGGATCAGCCGGCTCGTCGTCGTGGTCGAGGGATCCCCGTCCGGCCGGAGCCGCCACCGCCGCAGCCAGGCGGCTTCGTCGGCTCGCCCGGGGTCCACCGGTCCGAGATCGCTCACCCGCCCAGTATCCCGGCGCGCGGGTCACCACGACGTTAGGATCGGCCCCATGTCGGACGACGCGGTGAAGCGGGCACAGGAGGCGGCGGAGGCCGCGGCGGCAGCGGCCGCGGCGCTGCAGGAGCAGGCCGCGGAGGCGATCCGCAAGGCCGAGGAGGCGGCAGCGCTCGCGAAGGCCGCGGCCGCGGCGGCGACGGATGCCACGTCGGCGACCCGTACGGCGGATGCCGCAACCGCTCCCGAATCGAAGGACACGACGGGTGCCGCGACCGCGCCGAGCACGACGGGTGCCGCAACCACTCCTGAATCGAAGGACACGACGGGTGCCGCGACCGCGGCGAGCACGAAAGATGCCCCAACCGTTCCTGAATCGAAGGACATCGCGGAGGCGTCCTTCGATTCAGGAACGAACGCGACAGAACCCCCCGTTCCGGCACCCGCGGCCGCCGATCCCACCGCACCCGCGGCATCCGCCCCGCCCGCAGCGGACGGCCCGCTCGACGCCGCCGAGGTCGACCGCATCCGCGCCGGCTACGCCTTCGAGGGTCCCGCGCTCGAGATGGGCGCGCTCGTCAACGGCGAGGCGATGCCCGACGTGCCCGTCCGCATCCCGCTCGCGATGACCAACCGGCACGGCCTCGTCGCCGGCGCGACCGGAACGGGCAAGACCCGCACGCTCCAGGTGCTCGCCGAGCAGCTCGCGGCGGCCGGTGTCGCCGTGTTCGCGGCCGACATCAAGGGCGACCTCTCGGGCGTCGCGACGCCCGGCACGAGCAGCGAGAAGCTGCTGAAGCGCACCGACGGCATCGGGCAGGCGTGGGAGGCGGCGAGCTTCCCGACCGAGTTCTTCTCGCTCGGCGGCGTCGGCCGGGGCGTCCCGATCCGCGCGACGATCTCGGGCTTCGGCCCGCTACTGCTCAGCAAGGTGCTCGGCCTCAACGAGACGCAGGAGTCGAGCCTCGGCCTCGTCTTCCACTACGCGAACAAGAACGGATTGGCGCTCCTCGACCTCGACGACCTGCGCGCCGTGCTCGCGTACCTCGTGAGCGACGAGGGCAAGGGCGAGCTCGAGGGGCTCGGCGGCCTGTCGAAGGCGACGGTGGGCGTCATCCTGCGCGAGCTCATCGCGTTCGCCGACCAGGGCGCCGACGTCTTCTTCGGCGAGCCCGAGATCGACACGGCCGAGTTCCTCCGCACGGCGGCCGACGGGCGCGGGGTCATCAGCCTCCTCGAGGTGCCGGGCGTCGCCGACAAGCCCGCGCTGTACTCGACCTTCCTCATGTGGTTGCTCGCCGACCTGTACGGCGGCCTGCCGGAGGTGGGCGACCTCGACCAGCCCAAGCTCGTGTTCTTCTTCGACGAGGCGCACCTGCTCTTCCGCGACGCGTCGAAGGAGTTCCTCGCGCAGGTGGTGCAGACCGTGCGGCTCATCCGCTCGAAGGGCGTCGGCGTCTTCTTCGTCACGCAGACCCCGAAGGACGTGCCGGGCGACGTGCTCGCACAGCTCGGCTCGCGCGTGCAGCACCAGCTGCGCGCGTTCACGCCCGATGACGCGAAGGCGCTCCGCGCGACCGTCTCGACGTACCCGAACTCGGGCTACGACCTCGAGGAGACCCTCACCGTGCTCGGCACGGGCGAGGCGATCGTGACCGTCATGAACGAGAAGGGCGCTCCGAGCCCGGTCGCCTGGACGCGGCTGCGCGCGCCGCAGGCCTCGATGTCGCCGAGTGCGGATGCCGCGATCGACGCCGCCGTCGCGGCATCCCCCCTCACCGCGAAGTACGGCACGGCGATCGACCGTGAATCCGCGCACGAGCTGCTGACCAAGCGGATGGCGGATGCCGCGGCCGCAGCGGACGCGGCCGAGGCCGCCGAGGCGAAGGTGAAGGCCGACGCCGAGTACGCGAAGATGCAGGCGAAGATCGAGGCCGACCAGGCGAAGGCCGAGAAGAAGGCGCAGGCCGAGTACGACCGGCTCATCAAGCAGACCTCCTCAAGCTCGCGCTCGCGGACCCCGCAGCGGTCGGCGCTCGAGGAAGTGCTCGGCTCGAAGACCACGCAGAAGGTGATCACGCAGGTGCTCACGGGTCTGTTCGGCATGGCGAAGCGGAAGTGAATCCGGCCGAGGAGGCCGTGAGTGAGCCGGTCATCCGCCCGTACCGCGCCGCGGACCGGGCCGCCGTCGCCGAGGTGTGCCTGCGCACGGCCGCCGCGGGCGGCGATGCCACCGGCGTCTATTCCGACGACGCGCTCATGCCGGAGGTCTACGCGATGCCCTACGTCGACTTCGCGCCCGATCTCGCCTTCGTCGTCGAACTCGACGGTCGCGTCGCCGGGTACGTGCTCGGCATCGCCGACACCGCCGAGTTCATCGACTGGTACGCGCGCGAGTGGGCGCCGGGATTCCGGGCGAGGCACCCGCTCGCGGGCCCGCCCACCGCGCATCGCCCGGCGTACTCGGAGGCGCAGCTCATCGCGGACGGCGGCGACGCCGAGCGAATGCGGATCCCCGAGCTCGAGGACTACCCGGCGCACCTGCACATCGACCTGCTGCCCGAATTGCAGGGTCGAGGACTCGGTCGCCGTCTGATCGACCGGCTCCGCGCCGCGCTGGCCGAGCGCGGCGTTCCCGCGCTGCATCTCGGGATCGACGCGGCGAACGTCGGCGCTCGCGCGTTCTACGAACGGCTCGGCTTCCACGAACTGCCCTCGAGCCGACCGGACGTTCCGCGCTTCGGCATCGCGACGCACTGAGACCCGGGCCGGGCCGACCGCCGCCGCCGACGAGTCAGCTGCGAAGCCCGCGCCCCTCGAACCAGTAGAGCAGGTGCGGGTCCGACGCCCGGAGTTCGGTCAGCGTCACCGGCTCGGTGCGGACGGTCTCCTCGAGCTCGAGGATCTCGGCGATCGTGTCGAGCGAGTGATCGTCCCAGAACGTGCCCCGCATGCGGAAGAGGCACGTGCCGTCGGCATCGACGACGAACAGCTGCTGGACGGTCTCGAGCGTGTCGCCCCGGTACGTGTCGATGCGGAGCACCTCGGCCATGTCGCGACGGGCGACGCTGTGGATGCGCCCCAGGAACCCGCGCTCGACGATGCCGTGCGGACTGACGACGACCTCGGTCCGCTGGTAGCTGATGTACGCGGCGACGCCGAGGGCGGCGAGCACGACGACGACCGCCGCCGTCAGCCCCACCGCGGCACTCCCGAACGGGGAGACGAGCCAGGCGACCGTGAGGATCACGGGCACCAAGAGGGCGACCAGCGGGAGCCCCACGGCCCGAGTCAAGGAGCGACGGGGTCTCAGGGTGAGTACCCTGAGACCCCCGCCCCCTGCCTGGCCGATGCGGGATTCCCCTGCGTCCCCGTATCCCGTTCTCATCGCTGCCACAGACATCGGAACCATGATGTTCCGGCGACGGCGATGCCGCTATTCGGCATTAAGGGGGACTTGCGCCCGGCCGATCGGGCGTACTCGGATCTTCTCCTCAGGACACGGCGGGGAGCACCGCCGCGCAGAAGTCGTCGGTGCGGCCGGTCGAGCCCTTCACGACGCCGAGGAACTCGAGGAACTCGTCATCGGACGGGTCGGCGATGTCGTCGCCGTAGTCGATCAGCAACTCGTACCGCACCTGGCCCGGGTTGCGCGCGATGGCCTTGCCCGACTCGTCGTAGACGTTCGCACTGCCGGTCCCGAGCACGAGGATGGTCATGGTGCCGTCGCCGTTGTCGGTGATCTTGAGATCCTTGTCGACCGTCTTGCCGGTCTCGGTGACGGTCCCGCCCGGACCCGTGTAGGTGCCGTGGAACTCGATGTTGGCCATCCAGTACGGTGCCGTCCCCGGCTTCCGCGAGTTGAACAGCACGTGGATCTCGCGCAGGAACTCGACCTCGACGGTGATGCCGGCATCGCAGAAGTTCTCGTCGGTGAACGACTCCTCCTCGACGAACCGGATATTCTCGAGCGGCTTCGCCATGGCGGGCGGGGCGGCGAGCAGCGACGCCGCGAACGCGGCGGCGGCGGTGGCGGCGATCACGCCGCGACGGTGGAGCGGGGTGGATGCGGACACGGATTCCCCTTCCTGTCGCGCGCGACGCTCGTGGCGTCGCCGCGCAGCGGCGTCCGGGCTGGCGGAATCATCCCGTATACGGGTGCGATGCGGCGACGCCCGTTCGGGGGCGGAAATGGCAGAACCCCCGGCGCGGGTCCGGGGGTTCGGCGATGTTCACTTGGCGGAGGATGGGGGATTCGAACCCCGTTGTGGGTGCTGCGCGTCACCCATGTTCACTTGGCGGAGGATGGGGGATTCGAACCCCCGAGGGCTTTCACCCAACACGCTTTCCAAGCGTGCGCCATAGGCCACTAGGCGAATCCTCCTGGGACCCCTCACGCACCCGCCAGAGCCCGGTTACCCTTGCTGCGTTTCCGCCCTGGGGGAGTTGGCCTGGATGGCGCCACGTGAGGAGCCTCGGACAGTCTACCCGAGGGAACGGGCGCGTCGAACCGCGAGGTACGCGTCGAACGCCTCGCGGCTGGTCCGCTCGGGCGAGTAGCCGAGCACGCGCTTGAGGCGCGTGTTGTCGAGCACCGGCCGGTAGCGCAGGAATCCGACGCGCTCGGGACCGTGGACGGTGAGACGCAGTGCGTGACCGACGCGCAGCACCGCGGTGAGCAGTCGCGCGGACACGGTCACGGTGGGCTTGCCGAGGGCGTCCGCGATCTCGGTCACGGTCACTCGCCCGTCGCCCGCGACGTTGAACGCGCCCGTCACGTCGCCGGTCGCGCCGCGGACGATCGCGCCGACCACGTCGTCGACCCACACGAACACGAACGGGCTCTCCGAGCCCGCGATGCGCAGGATGCGCCTGGCCTCCCAGAGCGCCGTGATCTGGTTCGCGACGGTCGGCCCCAGGATCGTGCCGATGCGGAGCACGACCTGGCCGAGCTCGGGGTGCCGGGCCCGGTAGTCGGCGAGCAGCTCCTCGACGAGTCGCTTGTGCCGCGAGTAGCTGAACTCCTGGTTGCCGCGGATGGGGTCGTCCTCGGTCAGCCACTCGGGGTTGTCGGCGTGGTAGCCGTAGGCGGCGCCCGACGACGACACGACGATCCGGGTCACACCGCCCGCGACGGCGGCCTCGAGCACGTTCCGCGTGCCCTCGACGTCGACGCGGTACTCGACCTCCTCGCTGAGGCCCCCAGGGTTCACGATGGCGGCGAGGTGCACGATCGTGTCGATCGCGTGGCGTTCGATGACGGCGGCGAGGGCCGCGGCATCCGTCACGTCGCACCGCTCGACGATGACGCCTTCGGGCGCGGATGCCGCGGGCGGGCGCACGTCGCCCGAGACGACCAGCTCGACGTCCGGGTCCCAGGCGAGGGCGCGGACCGCGTTCGAGCCGAGGAACCCGCTGCCGCCGGTGACCAGGATGCGCCGGCTCACGACGCCGTCCCGGAGGCGGTCGCCGGGCCGGCCGCGGCATCGGGCGCGACGTCGCCGTCGGCCGACGAGTCCGTGTCGCGGCCGGCCGCGGCATCCGCTCGCCTGGTGCGCCGCGCCCAGACCGTCGCGAGCGCGAGCCCGGCGATGATGTCCCAGATGCCCCACCAGCCGGCGACGATCGCCATGCCGCCGATCCCGCCGAAGAACGAGAAGACGAGGCCGAGGCCGAGGCCGGCGTTGCGGATGCCGACCTCGAACGTGATCGCCTTGCGGTCGCGCACGCCGAGCCCGCCGATGCGGGCGCTGGCGTAGCCGAGGCCGAGCGCGATCGCGTCGTGCAGGAACACGGCGAGGAGGACCACGCCGATGTACGCCATGAAGATCGCCCAGTTGCCCACGAGCGCGGCGACGATGAAGCCGACGAGCGCGAGCAGGCTGATCCAGCGCGCGTACGGCTGCACGCGGGCCGCGAAGCGCGGCCAGAGCGCTCGGATGAGGAAGCCCGCGATGAAGGGCAACCCGATGATGAGGAAGATGTCGAGCAGCATCTGCCAGCCGTCAAGGCTGACGGCCCGCACGAGCTCCGACGCCTTCGGGTGGATGCCGCCCCAGAACGCGATGCTGAGCGGCAGCACGAAGATGTAGATCACGTTCGCGACCGCGGTCATCGACACCGACAGCGCGACGTTGCCGCGTGCGCGGTAGGTCAGCACCTGCGAGATGTTGCCCGGCGGGCAGGCGGCGACGAGCAGCATGCCGAGCGCGACGGAGGCCTGCACGTCGAGCAGGAGCGTGAGCCCGAACGTGACCGCGGGCAGCAGGATGACCTGCGCGAGGAGCGCGATGAGCATCGCCTTCGGCGCACGCGCGACCGCGCGGAAGTCGGCCGGCGAGGTGTCGAGCGCGATGCCGAACATGATGAAGCCGAGCACGACGTTCAGGGCGATCATCGAGCCGGGCGCGAAGTTGAGGACGACGTCGTCGATGTTCATGCGCGGGTGCCCGCCTTCGTCGTGTCGGTCGCGGGCGCGACGGGTGCTGCGGGCGCCGGCAGCGTCCGCAGCAGGCGCTTGACCGTGCGGCGGTAGGCGTCCTTGTTCACGTAGTACGACATGCGGTCGAGCCCGAGGTAGCGGTATCCGCCCGTGAGGTCGGGCCACGGCGTCGCGGCCGCATCGTGGAAGCGGGACGCGGCATCCGGCTGGTCGCGCACGGCCGCGAGGTAGGCGGCGATCAGCTCGGCCTGCTCGTAGCGGCCCTGCCAGCCGATGCCCGACGCCTCGATCATGCCGAGCACGAAGAGGCCGTTGAAGCTCGGCGGGAAGACGTTGAGGTAGAGCTCGGGGGCCGCCGTCGTCCAGTTGAGGTGGGCGCGCTCGACGAACGGGTAGTCGAGCCTGTAGCCGGTCGCGAGCACGACGAGGTCGTAGTCGCCGGCACTGCCGTCGGCGAAGCGCACGGCCCCGCCCTCGAACCGGTCGATGTCGCCGACGACGCGCAGGTCGCCCTGGCCGAGGTGGTTCAGGATCAGCGTGTTCACGATCGGGTGCGACTCGTAGATGCGGTAGTCGGGCTTCGGGAAGCCGAACCGCACGGGGTCGCCCGTGAACGCCTTCAGCACGCGCGTGTCGACGAACTGCTTGAGCCGCGCGGGCAGCGGCCGCCCCTGGTTCAGGGTGTCGCTCGGCCGCCCGAACAGGTACCGCGGCACGAAGTAGTAGCCGCGGCGCACCGACAGGTCGACGGATGCCGCGTGGTGGACCGCGTCGACGGCGATGTCGCAGCCCGAGTTGCCCGCGCCGATGATGAGGACGCGCTTGCCCTCGAACACCTTGGGCGACTTGTACGCGCTCGTGTGCATGACCTCGCCCGCGAACTCGCCGCGGAAGCTCGGCACGTTCGGCTCGGCGAGGGTGCCGTTGGCGAGGATGACGGCCGGGTGCTCGGTCGTGGTGCTCGTGCCGTCCGCGTGGACGGCGGTGACGAGCCATCCGCTCGCCCCGGTCGCGTCGCCGTCGACCGGCTCGACGGCCGTGACCTTCGCGTCGAACCGGAAGTGCTCGCGCAGCCCGTAGGCGTCGGCGTAGTCGCGGAAGTAGCGGTGCAGCTCGCGGTGGCCGGGGTAGTCGGCGGTCGAGTCCATCGGGAACTCGGCGAACTCGGTCGTCGTGCGCGAGGAGATGAGGTGCGCGGACTCGTACATCGTCGAGCGCGGGTTGTCGATGTTCCAGAGGCCGCCCACGTCGGGGCCGGCCTCGAAGCCGATGAAGGGGATGCCGGCGCGGCTGAGCGCGCGGGCACCGGCGAGACCTGATGGGCCCGCTCCGATGAGGGCGATGGGGTTCACGGGTGTTCCTGGTGCGTGGGCGGCGTCGTCGGGGCCGACGCCGGGTCGGGTCCGAACAGCATAAGCGAACAGTGCTCGGGTTCCGGAACAGCGGCCGGCGCGGGGCCCGTGCACCTGCGCCCTCGAGAGCCGCCTCGATAGGCTGGCCGGGTGGCGCACAGCATCTACATCTGCTCCGCCGAGGGGAACACCGGCAAGTCGACGGTGGCGCTCGGGACGCTCGATACCCTGAGCCGACGGGCGACCCGAGTGGGCGTCTTCCGCCCCATCGCGCGCTCGACCGAGGAGCGCGACTACGTGCTCGAACTGCTGCTCGCCCACGACGGCGTCATCGAACTCGGCTACGACGAGGCGATCGGCGTCACCTACGACGACGTGCACGGCGACCCCGAGGCTGCGCTCGCCACCATCGTCCGGCGGTTCAAGGCGATCGAGGCCCGCTGCGACGTGGTCGTGGTGATCGGGTCCGACTACACGGATGTCGGCAGCCCCACCGAGCTGGCCTTCAACGCGCGCATCGCGGCGAACCTCGGCGCACCCGTCCTCCTCGTGGTCGGCGGGCGCGTCACGCAGGGGCGCGGGGCGAGCGAGCGGCTTGGCTACACGGACGCCCGCACGCCCGACGAGCTCGCCCAGATCACCGAACTCGCGGTCGAGGAGCTCGAGCGCGAGCACGCGTCGCTCCTCGGCGTCGTCGCCAACCGGGCCGACCCCGACCGGCTCGACGCGATCGTCGAGGCCGTCCGGTCCGTCTCGGGCGGAGTGGTCGCGGTCGGCGGTGCCGGCGCGGCCGGCGGCGGCGAGGCATCCGTGTCGGTCTGGGCGATCCCGGAGGACCAGTACCTCGTCGCGCCCTCGATGCGCTCGATCATGCGGGCCGTCGACGGAACGCTCTACGCGGGCGATCCCGAACTGCTGGAGCGCGAGGCGCTCGGCGTCGTGGTCGCCGCGATGTCGATGGAGAACGTGCTGGCCTGGCTCACCGAGGCCGCCGTCGTCGTCGTGCCCGGCGACCGGAGCGAGGTGCTGCTGGGCGTGCTCACCGCGCACGCGTCGGCGACGTTCCCGTCGATCGCGGGCATCGTGCTGAACGGCGGGTTCCCGGTCTCCGAGACCGTCGAACGCCTCATCGAGGGCCTGAAGTCGGGCCTGCCGATCATCCGCACCGAGCTCAGCAGCTACGACACCGCGCTCGCGATCACGCAGACGCGCGGCAAGCTCGCCGCCGAGTCGCAGCGCAAGCGCGACACCGCGCTGGCCCTCTTCGAGAAGCACGTCGACGGGGTCGAGCTACTCGACCGCCTCGACGTGGCCCGCACCGACGTCGTCACGCCGCTCATGTTCGAGTACGGCCTGCTCGCCCGGGCGCGCGACGCGCGCAAGCACATCGTGCTTCCCGAGGGCTACGACGACCGCATCCTGCGGGCGGCGGCGACGCTGCTGGCCCGCGACGTCGCCGACCTCACGATCCTCGGCGAGGAGATCGAGATCCGCTCGCGGGCGATCGGCCTGGGCCTCGACATCTCACGGGCGACGGTCCTCTCGAACCACGACCACGTGCTCGTCTACCGGTTCGCCGACGAGTACCAGCGCCGCCGCGCGCACAAGGGCGTGACGCTCGAGCAGGCCCGCGACACCGTTCAAGACGTGTCGTACTTCGGAACGATGATGGTCGAGCTCGGCCTCGCCGACGGCATGGTCTCCGGGGCGATGCACACGACGGCGCACACCATCCGCCCGGCGTTCGAGGTCATCAAGACCAAGCCGGGCGTGCAGGTCGTCTCGAGCGTGTTCCTCATGGCGCTCGCCGACCGCGTGCTCGTCTACGGCGACTGCGCGGTCGTGCCCGACCCGACCGCCGAGCAGCTCGCCGACATCGCGATCTCGTCAGCGCAGACCGCGGTGCAGTTCGGCATCGAGCCGCGCGTCGCGATGCTGTCGTACTCGACCGGCGAGTCCGGCTCGGGGGCGGATGTCGACAAGGTGCGCCGCGCGACCGAGCTCGTGCGCGAGCGCGCCCCCGAACTGCCGGTCGAGGGGCCGATCCAGTACGACGCGGCCGCCGATGCGGCGGTGGCGCGCACCAAGCTGCCGGGCTCGTCGGTCGCGGGGCGCGCGACGGTGTTCGTCTTCCCCGACCTCAACACGGGCAACAACACCTACAAGGCGGTGCAGCGCTCGGCGGGCGCGGTCGCGATCGGGCCGGTGCTCCAGGGCCTCAGGAAGCCCGTGAACGACCTCTCGCGCGGCGCGCTCGTGCAGGACATCGTGAACACCGTCGCGATCACGGCGATCCAGGCGGCGTCGTGAGCGGGGCCGGTGGTCGAGTAGCACGCGAAGCGCGCTCCACCCCCGGTGGTCGAGTAGCACGCGAAGCGCGCGTATCGAGACCCGGGAGTCCCGCATGAGCGTCGTCCTCGTCGTCAACTCCGGGTCGTCGTCGCTGAAGTACCAGCTCGTCGACGTGACGGCGGGGGAGCCGCTCGCCTCGGGTCTCGTCGAGCGCATCGGCGCCGGCGAGGGCCGCGCCACCCACACGGATGCCTCGGGCCGCGCGTTCCGCGAGCAGGTCTCGGTCGCCGACCACGACGCGGCCTTCGCGTGGATGCTGCAGGCCTTCGCCGAGCACGGCCCGTCGCTCGACGAGCACGCCCCGGTGGCCGTCGGCCACCGGGTCGTGCAGGGCGGCGCCCGCTTCTTCGAGCCGACGATCATCACGGAGCTCGTGAAGATCAACATCGACGAGCTGTCGGTGCTGGCCCCGCTGCACAATCCCGCGAACCTCGCTGGCGTCGTCGCCGCCGAGCGCGCGTTCCCGTCGGTACCGCACGTCGCCGTCTTCGACACCGCGTTCCACCAGACGATGCCGCCCGAGGCGTACCTCTACGCCCTCGACCGCGACCTCGCCGAGAAGCACCGCATCCGCCGGTACGGCTTCCACGGCACCTCGCACCGGTACGTCTCGCGCGCCGCGGCGGCGTTCCTCGGCCGACCGGTCGAGGAGCTGAAGCTCATCGTGCTGCACCTCGGCAACGGCGCCTCCGCCTGTGCGGTCGACGGCGGCCGGTCGGTCGAGACGAGCATGGGGATGACCCCGCTCGAGGGCCTCGCGATGGGTACGCGCTCGGGCGACCTCGACCCGGCCGTCGTGCTGCACCTGCAGCGGCGAGCGGGCCTTCGCGTCGACGAGGTCGACGACCTGCTGAACAAGCGGAGCGGCATGCTCGGGCTCGGCGGGCATGGCGACATGCGCGACCTCACCGAGGCCGCGGCATCCGGTGACGAGCGCGCGCGCATCGCGCTCGAGGTCTACGCGCACCGCGTGCGCGCGTACGTCGGCGCCTACGCGGCGCAGCTGGGCCGAGTCGACGCGATCGTGTTCACCGCGGGCGTCGGGGAGAACGCGGCCGACGTGCGCGCCATGTCGCTCGCCGGGCTCGAGGGCTTCGGGGTCGAGGTGGATGCCGCGCTGAACGCGTTGCGGTCGGGGGAGGCTCGCCGCATCTCGACGGACGACTCGCGCACCGCGGTGCTCGTGGTGCCGACGAACGAGGAGCTCGAGATCGCACGCCAGACCCTCGAGGTCGTCGCGGGCTGACGCGCCGGGACTCCGGGGGCCGGGGCGCGCCGGTGCCGCGAGCCGTCCGATCCCGCGGGATGATACGTACAAGAAGTCTTGTACAAGAGTTCTTGTGGGTCTAGTCTGGCGACATGACCGATCCCGCCCGACCGCCTGCCGCGTCCGACCTGCACCTGCACGATCCGGGCCCGATGCGCGCGATGGCGCACCCGATGCGGCTGCGCATCATCGGACTCCTCCGCATGGAGGGGCCGGCGACCGTCGGCATGCTCGCCCAGCAGACGGGGGAGTCCGCGGGCTCGGTCAGCTACCACATGGCGACGCTCGCCAAGCACGGCTTCGTCGAGGAGGCGCCCGAGCTCGCCCGCGACCGCCGCGAGCGCTGGTGGCGCGCCGCGCACGAGATGACGAGCTGGAACACCGTCGACTTCATCGACGACCCGGCGCGGCACGCGGCATCCGACGCCCTGCGCCGCACGGTGCTCGAGAGCTACCACCGCGAACTGCTCGCCGCGCTCGATGCTGAGGCGGCCCTCGAGCCCGAGTGGATCGCGCCGACCGACTCGTCCGACGGGGCCGCGCACCTGACGCTCGAGGAGTTCCAGGAGCTCTCGGCCGACCTCGCCGCCGTCCGTGACAAGTGGTGGGCGCGCCGCGGCGAGCCCGCCGAGGGCACCCGACTCGTGCGGTGGATGACGCACGTCTTCCCGAGGGCCGACGCGTGAGCGTGGCATCCGCCCCCGCCGCGCCGGCCGACCCGACCGTCGCCGGGCGTCGTCGACGACTGCCGCTTCTGGCGCTGTTCGCCGCGCAGTTGTGCTCGCTCGGCGGCAACGCGATCGCGATCGTCGCCGTGCCGCTCATCGTGCTGCAGCAGACCGGTTCGCCGCTCGCCGCGGGCGTCGCCGGCATCTTCTCGACCGTGCCGCTCGTCATCGGCGGCGCGCTCGGCGGCGTCCTCGTCGACCGGTTCGGCTACCGCGCGTCGAGCATCGCGGCGGATGTCGCGAGCGGCGTCACCGTGCTGGCGATCCCGCTCCTCGACGCGGCCGGCCTGCTGTCGTTCCCGGTCCTCCTCGCGCTCGTGTTCCTCGGCGGACTACTCGACCCGCCGGGCGACACCGCGAAGACGGTGCTCATGCCCGACCTCGCGGCGCTCGCGCGCACCCCGCTCGCCCGCGCCGCGGGCGCCCAGTCGGCCGTGCAGCGCACCGCGACCATGGTCGGTGCCGGCACCGCCGGTGCGCTCGTGGCCCTGGCCGGGCCGATGACGGCGTTGGTGGCGGATGCCGCGGGGTTCGCGGTCTCGGCGATCCTGGTGGCGCTGCTCGTGCCGTCGCGCGCGCGCATCGACGCGGTGCTGCGACCGGAGGAGTCTCAGCCGGACACGGACGCCGCGCGATCGGAGCCCGAAGCCTCGCGTGCCGCAGCGGCGGGCGATGTGCCGGCCGCACCCGCCGAAGCCGCAGGCGCCGCCCGAGGGAGCGCCGCCGAGAGCGCGGCCGGCTTCGTGGCCGGCATCCGCTTCATCGCGAAGACGCCGCTCGCGCTCGCCGTCGTGCTGCTGGTGACCCTCACGAACGCGATCGACGCGGCGGGCATGACGGTGCTGAAGCCCGTGTACGCCTCGCAGGTGCTGGGCGACCCGGCGTCGCTGGGGTTCATGATCGGATGCTTCGCCGCCGGCGCCCTGACGGGCTCGGCCGTGTTCGGACTCGTCGGCCATCGCGCCTCGGGCCGGCTCATGTTCGCCGTGTGCTTCGTGCTGGCCGGCGCGCCGCCGTACGCGGCCATGGCGCTCGGGGTGCCGGTCGAGCTGCTGTTCGTGGTCCTGGCCCTCTCGGGGCTCGCGGCGGGTGCGCTGAACCCGATGATCTCGACGGCGCTGTTCGGCGTCGTGCCCGACGGCATGCGCGCCCGGGTCTTCGGGGCGATCACCTCGGGCGTCGCGGCGTCGATGCCGATCGGGGCGTTCGCGGCCGGTGCCGCGGTCGACGCGTTCGGGTTCGTGCCGGTCGTCGCGGGAGCGGCCGTGCTCTACACGGTGCTCGGCGCGAGCCCGTTGGTGCTGCGCGCGTTCGACGGGCTCGCGGGAGTGCGCGGTGCGGCATCTGTCGCCGACGCGGTCGAACCGCGGCGCTGAGCGTGCGTCAGCGCACCAGGCGTGCGCAGTCGATGCAGAGGGTCGCGGTCGGCCGGGCCTCGAGGCGGGCGACGGTGATCTTGTTGCCGCAGCGTTCGCAGACGCCGTAGGTGCCTTCGTCGATGCGCGCGAGCGCCCGGTCGACATCGGTGAGCTCGTGCTCGACGTCGTGCAGGACTGCAGTGCGCTGCGACCACTCCTGGCTCATGGTCGGCCCGTCGGGGTCGTGTTCGTCGTCGACCGACGTGTCGGATCTCGCCGCACGGACCGCCGTGATCCCCTCGCTCTGCTCGGCGAGGCGCTCCTCGGCCTTGCGCCGTTCCGCGAGCAGGAGCTCTCGGAACCGCTCCAGTTGCGCGGCTGTGCTGACCCCCGTCGTCACGTGACCACCTCCGTCGTCGTGCACCGGGGCGGGCGGATGCCGCTTCCGCGCCGGTGCGGTCCACCGATCCTATGCCCGACCGCCGACATCGCGGCCGGGCCGAACGGCCCGGCGGGTCGGGCCATGCGCCCGCAGCGTCGATCGTCAGCATCGGCCGCGCGGGTTGTCCCCAGAACGGGGGTCAATGCATACCCGAGGTGGGTGTCCTGCAAATCGGAGGCTAGACTCCTTCCACGGACCTGCGCGAGTTTCGCGTGGGTCCGTGTCGTGCGGGAACGGCGAGGTCCTCGCGGAATGAGTCACCGCTGCGACGAAAGGGAAGACAGGCTTTGGAACTCCGAGACTACGTGCGCATCCTGCACCGGAACTGGGTGCTGATCCTCGCGTGCACCCTCCTCGGAGTCGCCGCGGCTGCCGCCTACTCGCTCGTCGTGACGCCGAAGTACGTCGCCACGACCGAGCTGTATGTTTCGGTGCGGGCGGGCGATTCCGCAGCGACCGGCGACCTCGTGCAGGGTACGAACTTCGCCCGCCAGGCCGTGACGAGCTACGTCGACGTCGTCGACAGCGCCATCGTGCTCGACCGGGTGGTCGAGGAGTTGGGCCTCGAGGCCACCTCCGGTGAGCTGTCGGCGTCGGTCGAGGCGAGTTCGCCCCTGAACACCGTGCTCATCGATATCGCCGTGACGGACAGTGATCCCGAGCAGGCTGCGGAGATCGCGAACTCGATCGGGTCCAACTTCGCCGACGTCGTCGTCAACGACCTCGAGAAGCCCGAGGGTGACGCCGCGAGCCTCGTGAAGATCGAGACGATCCAGCCGGCCGTGGTGCCGGAGAAGCCGTCGAGCCCGAACGTGCCGCTGAACCTCGCGCTCGGCGGGCTCGTCGGCCTGGCGCTCGGCATCGGCATCGCCGTGCTGCGGACGGTGCTCGACACCCGCATCCACTCGCTGCACGACATCGAGCAGGTGACCGACAAGCCGCTGCTCGGCGGCATCGCGCTGGATCCGGATGCCACCAAGCGCCCGCTGATCGTCCACGCCGACCCGCGCAATCCTCGTGCCGAGTCGTTCCGCAGCCTGCGGACCAACCTGCAGTTCGTGAACGTCGAGGGCGGCGGGGCGCGGAGCTTCGTCATCACGAGCGCCGGGCCCGGAGAGGGCAAGAGCACGACGGCCGCGAACCTCGCGATCTCGCTCGCCGAGACCGGCGCGCGTGTCGCCCTGATCGACGGCGATCTTCGACTGCCCAAGCTGGCGGACTACCTCGGCATCGAGGGGGCGGTCGGGCTCACTGACGTGCTCATCGGTCGCGCGGAGCTCGCGGACGTGCTGCAGAAGTGGGGCCGTGGCCAGCTGTACGTGCTGCCCGCGGGGCGCATCCCGCCGAACCCGAGCGAGTTGCTGGGCTCCGCGGCGATGGATCGACTGCTGACCACGCTCTCGGAGCGGGTCGATTACGTGCTCATCGATGCTCCGCCCGTGCTGGTCGTGACGGATGCCGCGGTGGTGTCCAAGCTCGCCGGTGGCGCGATCCTCATCGCCGCGTCGGGTTCGACGCGCAAGCCGCAGCTCGGCGCCGCCGTGCGCACGCTCGAGGCGATCGGCAGCCGGCTGCTGGGCGTCGTCGTGACGATGCTGCCGACCAAGGGCCCCGACAGCTACGGTTACGGCGAGTACACGTACGCGATGACGCATGAGATCGAGGCGGCGCCGTATTCCGAGCGGAATCGGGGCCGAGGGGAATGACCTTCCGCATCCTGACCGTCTGCTCGGGCAACATCTGCCGGTCGCCGATGGCCGAACAGCTCCTTCGCGCCAGGCTCGGCGGCGTCGACGACATCGAGGTGTCGAGCGCGGGCACCATCGCCATGGTCGGTGACGGCATGCCAGCAGAAGCCCGCGAACTCTCGGCACGACTCGGTGCCGCGGATGCCGACGCGCATCGCGCGCGTCAGCTCGACGAACGCATGGTCCGCGAGGCCGACCTGGTGCTCGGGCTCGCGCGCGAGCATCGTCGCGCGGTCGTCGAGCTCGTCCCGGCTGCGACGCGCAAGACGTTCACGCTGCGGGAGTTCGCTCACCTCGCGGCCGAGGTCACGGAGGCCGACCTCGCGGCGTCCGTCGACCCGTTCGCCGATGCTCCGCCTGGCGGATTGGGTGTCGCAGTGACGGCGACGGCGTCCCTCCGGGGCGTCGTCGCTCCGTTCGAATCGCCCGACGACGCCGATGTCGTCGACCCGTACCGCCGGTCGGCTGCGGTGTACGAGCAGTCCGCCCAGCAGATCGGCCCCGCGGTGGATGTCACCGTGGCGCTGCTCGCACGCTTGGCGGCTCGGCGGTAGCGATGGCGTCGGGAAAGATGGGTCGGAGCCGCGAGAGCCGTGCGCGGAGGATCTGGATCGGTGTGGCGCTCGGCGTGCTCGCGGTCGTCGCCGGCGGACTCGCGTACGCGGCGATGACGCAGTTCGAGACGCCCTCGACGGCGGGGTCGACGCCCGGAGCTGCGCCGAGCAGCACCGGCGACGCGGTCGTCGAATCCGACGACCCGTCGACGCTCGAGGAGCCGGCCGAATCCACCCCCGCGGCAGTCGCGCCCGGTCGCGTGATCACGGCGCTGGACGCGTCGTTCGCGGTTCGCGCGGTGTCGACCACCTGCCCGGCGCCGACCGCGGTCGAGGTGAGCTCCGATGCGGGGGCGAACTGGCGAGCGATCCCGGCGGATCCCGTCTCGGCGGCGCAGCGCGTCGACTGGGATGGCGACTCGTACCTCGCCGTCCTCGGTTCGGCTTCGGACGGCTGCGCGTCGACGTTCGATCTCACCTGGACGGCGGGTGACGACTGGGATTCCGCGCCGGACGAACTGACCGCGGAGTGGTTCGTCGACCCGGGCGATCGCGCGACGGTCCATTCGCCCACGGGCGCGCAGCCGGCGCCGTGCAGGGCAGTGCTGCAGCTCGCTGCGAGCGACGATGATGCCAGTGCTGCCGCGTTGTGCGACGACGCCACCGTGCACGCGACGGTCGACGGTGGGCAGACCTGGCTCGCGGCGGGACCGATCGCGGGGGCGGGCGCGATCGGCGCCGGAGACGCGGGCGTCTTCCGGGTGGCCGTGATCGACCAGACCGGCTGCACGGGGGCGCAGCTCGGCGAGCTTTCGGTCGTCGACGGTACCGCGGTGCTGGGCGCGCTCGGCGCCTGTCTGGCTGCCGCCGTTCCGGCGGGAGCCGTGGCCGTCGACACCGCGACAGACGGATCGACATGGGTGTGGGCCGGTGACGTGATCGGTCGTTCGACGGATGGAGGGCTGTCGTGGCTGTAGTCGAAGAGGTCGGACTCGGGGTGACGCCGCGGGTTCGCGTGACGAGGTGGCAGCGTCAGTACGCCCGCAGGCTCTTCGTCACCGACTTCCTCGCCGTGTTCACGGCGGTCTTCGGGTCGCAGTTCCTCCGGTTCGGAACGCGGGTCGAGGAACTCGACCTTCTGCACGCCGAGGTCACCGAGTTCGCGATCACGTACTCGGCGCTCTCGGTGCTGCTGGTCGCCGGGTGGATGGTGGCACTCGAGTTCTTCGCCACGCGCGACCACAAGATCATCGGCAGCGGCAGCCTCGAGTACAAGCGCATCGCCGATGCGACTTTCCGCACGTTCGGCCTGCTCGCGATCCTCGCGTTCCTGACCCAGTCGCTCATCGGCCGGGGCTACCTGATCATCGCGTTCCCGGCGGGCGTCGCGCTGCTCCTGCTCGGTCGCTGGGGATGGCGGCACTGGCTGAACGCTCGCCGCGCACAGGGCGAATTCACGTATCGCGCGCTCCTCGTGGGTGAACGCGAGAAGTCGGAGCACGTCGCCCAGCAGATGGGCCGGCACAACGATGTCGGCATCACCATCATCGGCGCGGTCACCGATCACGGATCGGTCGAACGGCGCCTCTCGAGCGCGATCCCGGTGCTCGGCGGCTATGACGACGTGCTCGACATCATCGCCGAGTCTGGCGCCGACACCGTGATCATCACCGGTTCCGACCATGTCGGCCCGAAGCAACTGCGTCGGCTGGGTTGGGATCTCGAGGCGCGTTCCGTCAGCCTCATCGTCGCCCCGGCGTTGACGGATGTCGCGGGCCCGCGAATCCACGCACGACCCGTCGCCGGTCTTCCGCTCATTCACGTCGAGTACCCGGAGTTCGACGGCCGCAAGCGCGCGACGAAGCGCATCTTCGACATCGTCGGTTCGCTGCTCCTCATCGCGTTGTCGGCACCGATCATGGTCGCCGTCGCATTCGCCGTGAAGTTCACGAGCCCTGGCTCCGTGCTGTACCGCCAGGAGCGGATCGGGCTGCGTGGCACTCCCTTCGAGATGCTCAAGTTCCGCTCGATGGTCAGCGGCGCCGACGACCAGCTCAAGAGCCTGCTCGACGCGCAGGGCACCTCAGAGAAGCCCCTGTTCAAGATCAATTCCGATCCGCGCATCACCCCGGTCGGCCGCTTCATCCGCCGATACTCGCTCGACGAGCTGCCGCAGTTCTTCAACGTCTTGCGCGGCGAGATGAGCCTCGTCGGCCCGCGCCCGCAGGTGCCCGCCGAAGTCGCACTCTACGAGGATTGGGCGCACCGCCGTCTCTTCATGAAGCCCGGCATCACCGGCCTCTGGCAGGTCAGCGGTCGCTCCGACCTCGACTGGGACGACGCCATCCGCCTCGACCTGTATTACGTGGAGAACTGGTCCATGGTGGCGGACGTCGTGATTCTCTGGCGGACAGTGCGGGCGGTTGTCTCGCCTGGCGGTCAGGCTCATTAGGCAATCGGACGAACTAAGACGAACACCGACCGAGGATGAAATGAACTCTGCGAGATCCATACTGGTGCTTGCGAAGGCCTACCCCCCGATCGCCGGGGGTGTGGAAACCTATTCCGAGCAGGTGGTTCGGGGATATCTTGCCCGAGGTTTCAGCGTCACGGTGCTCACTCAGATTGGGACAGCCAAAGGGTGGAGTGAGCGACAGTATCCCGAGGGGTCGATCCGAATCTTCGACACAGGGCCGGGCAATCAGGCAGTAGTCGCAATGAAACTCGCGCGCGAGGCCCGCAGGGAGCTTAGTCGTGGTGGCTACTCCTTCGTTCATGCGACGACGTGGCGTCCAGCTGCTGCGGTGCTCGGCGGGTTAGGAAGAACCCCATTGGTCGTCACGATCCACGGGCGAGAAATCGTGAAGGTACCGCGATGGGCGACCGGTGCAATGTGCAGGATTCTCGAGAGGGCTGATGTCGTTATAGCGGTTTCGACTGCGACCCTCGCGCGGGCGGAGCACAAGCTTCGAAGGCGATCGGTACGAGGTCGCTGGGAGATCGCGGGGAATGGCCTGACCTTTCCGGAACTGGCGCGCGATTCGCTGCCAAAGTCGCCAAGAGCCTCCGTGAACTTCCTAACGATCGCTCGTCTTGTGGAACGCAAGAATGTTCGCGGCTCGCTGAGGGCCCTCGCCGAACTGCGGGAGTCCGGCAGAGATGACTTCGAGTACAGCATCGCCGGTACGGGGCCTGACCGGGCTAAGTTGCAGGCAGAGGCGCTCTCACTCGGGCTAGAACGGCACGTTCGGTTTCTAGGCTACGTTTCCGACGAGGAAATCGTGCAGTTGTATCAACAGTGCGACGTATTCGTTCATCCGCAGATCGCAACGGATGAGGGTGCAGATTTCGAAGGCTTCGGAATCGTAATTGCCGACGCAATGTCATTCGGATGTGTTGTGGTCGCGGGAAGGGATGGGGGGCCGCGAGACTTTGTTCAAACCGGAGTCACGGGGATGCTCGTGGACGGGAGGAACGAGGAAGAACTCCGAGACGCGTTACAGATGCTCATGCGTGACGAGACGCTGAGGCAGGCGCTCGGCTCCCGTGGACGAGGCTTCGTCCTGGAGCATCTCGCGTGGAGCAATCACGTTGGTACGATCCTTACGGCCATCGATCAGACGGTTGCGGCATGAACCCTCTATCGTTGACTGCTGTCTCCACCGTTCTCGCTGTGCTCGCCGTGTACCCGTTTACCATCTATCCGCTTGCTCTGCGCCTCCTGAAGACTCGACCGTTGCAGTTCGATGTAGATCCAATGACGGATTCAACTGGCGAGACCTTCGCACTGTTCTTTTCCTTCTTCAATGAAGCCAGCAGCATGCCGGAGAAGGTGGATAACCTTCGCGCAATACGCGCCGCTTACCCCAACATCGAACTGTGGGCATACGACGATTGTTCAGACGATGACTCAGCGGCGATTCTCGAAGACTCTGACGTCGATATACGTCTGGTGCGAGGCCGAGAACGACTCGGCAAGGCTCACGGCATGAAGGTCATGGTCGGAATGACCGACCGTGACCTACTCGTCTTCACGGATGCGAACGTCACGGTTGACCCAGAGTCGATCGGAGCGCTTGCGCGCTGCTACAAAGACCAGGAAGTCGGTGGCGTTTGCGGCACCCTTCATTATAGGTCCGCGGCTGGCACGTCAACAGAGAGTGTCGGTGGCGCCTATTGGCGGCTAGAGGAGTTCATCAAGAGCGAAGAGTCTAGGTCCGGCAACGTGATGGGGGCCGATGGCTCCATCTTCTCAATCCGTCGCGAGCTCTACCCCGACTTCCCCGACAGCGTGCAGGATGACTTCACTGTTTCGATGGCCGTCGTCTTTGCAAACCGTCGGTTGATTCGGTCAGAGGACGTTCGTGCATTTGAGGAGTTAGTCTCACGCCGCAGGCTCGAAATCCGACGCAAGGTGCGCATCTCGACCCGCGCATTTCATACTCACCAACAGTTTGGCCGCGCACTTCAAAGCTTGTCATGGCGAGACAAGTGGTGCTACTTCTCGCACAAGTGGTTGCGTTGGCACTCGGGATTCTGTCTGATTCTCGGTATCGGTTGCAGCGTTTGGGCGATCGGCGTCGTGTCGATCTGGGCTGGCCTAGCGGTCCTTGTAGGAATCGTTGGACTGGCTGTCTGGGCATTCAAGCGCTCTCAAGGTGTTGCGGCCGCCGTTTCCGATGTAGTCGCGTCTCTTGTGGCTGCGTCTGTCGGGACCGTCTACGCACGGTCAGGAAAGACCATGTCGACCTGGCAGCCCCCGAGGACTCCCTAATGCGTCGATACATTGTGCCGATCACTTCACGCTATGCGTCTGTCGGAATCCAACTACTGCTCGTGACGCTCATCGCTCGAGTTCTCCCGCTCGACGAAGCTGGCCGATACTTCACATTCTCAGGTGTCGTCCTCTCGACTTACTTTGCGGTCGGGGCCGGGCTCCCGGACGGCGCCATTCGATTCGCTCCGGCCCTTCGAGCAAAGGGAGACCAAGCCGGTGCGAATTGGCTTCGGCGCCGGACGTTCTCGTTTTCTATCGCATCGGCACCGATCCTCGCGATCGTCATCGTTTGGACGGTCTTCGGCCGAACTGAATCGCCTACAACGTGCTTGTGGATTTCGGCCTGGTGGCTTGGCTATGCAGCGATATTTGCGTCGGCGCAGTCGGTCGTCGCGAGCGGTCGTGGCGCCCTCGGCACGTCGATGTTCTATTCCGCTGCCAACATCGCGTCTCTGCTTATCGTCATTCCCATGATCGCCCTCGGGTTGGCTAATTCTCTCGCCGTTGTTCTGCCTCTTACGGTGCTGTCGACAGGACTTGCTGCGCTGACTTGCTCAGCGATCGCGATTCGTCACTTGCGCGGTCAGTCGGCTCGCCCCGATCAGTCGGTCTTGGGGGTTGCCTGGCGCCAGGGTGGATCAGTAGCCGTTGGTCGCGTTGTCCAATCTGGCCTTCTTTGGTCCCCGGTTTGGGTTGCATCGATCTTCCTGGGGCCTGAGAGTGCGGCGCTGTTCGGACTTGCGACGCGGCTAGTTTCCGCGGTGGCGGCGGTCATAGCTACGGTACGTTTCTCTATCCGGCCAGAACTTGCCGAACTCGCGGTAGCTGGCGAGTGGCGTCTGATCGAGTCGAGGGTCGCCCGAATCGCGACGTACACGACAGGGCTCGCGGTGGTCTCGATTATAGGAATCCTGGCGCTGGGACCGGTTCTCATCCCAATCCTCTTTGGCGAACGATACGCGGGAATTGAATCGCTTGTTGCCATGCTTCTGCTTGGAACGGTCGGGGAGAGCTTAGGGGGACCAATCGACGAGGTGCTGAAGATGTCCGGGGATGCCTACTTCGTACTACTTGTGCAGATTGGCGGGACTGCCGTCGCGTTTGCGTTTGAGGCGCTTGGAGCATTGCTGTATTCGAACATTGGACTAGCCGTCGCGTATGCGCTGGGATTCATCTTGATCTACGCTGTGATGATCGCTCGGCTGTGGGTAACGCGCCACGTACTGGCGCTTCCAAGATTTCCTCGGAGAACGGTGGAAGGTTGACCTCACTGAATGCGCGTCTCACGTACCTGCGATTCTTGCCCCCGCAGATGGTTGTTGGCAAGTTGCGTCAGGCGCTCTATCGACGGTTCCTGCTGCGTGGACGGTTTGCACGTGCGCGGTCGACTGCTGCGGGTGCTCGGTGGCGAAGTGACAGATCCTTGCTCGCTGTTGCCCACGCATACGAAGCACAGGGGGACCGTCTTGCCCAACCGAGCGAGTCGCTCGATCGCGGCGTATTTGTCTCCAACGGCGTACAGCACGATTTCGGGAGCATCGAAGCGATGCGCTGGGGTGTCGTGACACGTGGTGCTCCTGATCGCTCTCGGTGGGAGCACGACTTCGCCTTCTTTGCGTATTCGCTGCCCGTGGTGAGGTCAGAAGGGTGGCGAGGTGCGAGAACTATCGCCCGAATGCTTCAGGTTCTCGAGAATTGTGCAACTCAAGACCAATCGGAACTCCGGATGTTCCACTGGAGCCCGATTGCCTTGTCGTCGAGGATTCTCAACCTCGCAACTTCCCTCGCGATTGCATCCGAGGTAGACGGGGATCAGGATGATGAGGCTGCGGCTGTTATCTCGCGCCATATTTGGCTGTGCGACCAGATTCTTCAACGCACGGTCGAACGATATCTAGGGTATAACCACGCGGCGTTCGGCGAAGTCGCGCTGTTTGTAGCAGCGCTGTTGTTCTCTGATCAATCGCGCGCCAAACGGCAGTTGTCTCGCGCGCTGCACGTTCTGGACGCGGGCACGCTGGCGGATGGAATGTGGTCGGAGCGGTCGACGACCTACCACGTCCACATGCTCTTACTTTGTCGTGCGCTTCGTGCGAGTGGTGTCGCAGAAGGCTCTCACGCCGCGGTCCTGGATGACCTTTCTGCACGCATGGAGGAGGCCTTGCTCTGTATAGTCCACCCAGATGGGGAGATCGCCACCTTCAACGACGCGGCGATTGACGATGCAGTGAAGCCGTCAGCGGTCGGATGGACGCCGGTGGACGGGGAGCAAACCCGTCTCTTGGCTGAAGCCGGCTATGCGCGCCTAGCCGGCGGCAATTGGAGCGTGCTGATGGACGCCGGCCCGATGGGCCCAAATGCGGTCATCGGGCATGGTCACGCGGACTTTCTTTCGGTCGAGGTTTGCTTGAGTGGCCGTCGGCTCGTCGTGGATCCCGGCGTCGCGTCGATCTCGGCTGGTCCTGCGCGCGCTTGGACCCGTTCCGCGGGTTCTCATAATGGTCCAACGTTCGTAGGCCTCGAACCAGCCGAGTTCTTCGGTACATGGCGAGTTGGCCGACGGGGGCGTGCGACCTTCTCGGATTTCCTGAACGGTGGAGGCGCCAAAGTTCTGGCTTCGGGTGACTGCGACGGCTATGAGCCGTGGAATGCGACAGTCAAGCGAACGGTGAGCATCGAAGGCGGACACATGGCGATTGAGGACTGTTGGGAGGGTGGAGTGGCGCTTGAACCGAGAAGCTCGTTCATCATCGCAGCGGAGTGGGAGGTCGAGATACTCGACAGCGGACTTCTTCGGCTGACTTGTTCAGACGAACTGGAGGCTCTGGTGGAGTTGGAGCATGGGCGGATTGTCTCTGTCAACCCGGGTCAGTACTTCCCGAGTGGCCCCATGTCGCCGAAGATGGGCACGATTTGTTCGATCGAGCCCGACGGTGATGGGGTCGCCAGGACACGATGGACATGGAGCCCGAGTGACCTGGTGTCCCTCAGCTGAGCAATTGGATATCTGATGTCTAGGCTCGCGCCAAGAGTTCGTCCTGTGATTAAACGGGTCGTGGCTAGGTGACCGGCACTGGCCCTTACGCGGCTCGGCGTGGGCCGAAGCGCTCCGTCGGGCCAAGCTCAGCACCGGACCTGCGACTGGCAGCCTCAGCGCTAGGTCTAGTCATAGTGGCGTCAACGGCGGTCAGTTCATTCTCGGGCTCCATTGGGGACGCCCTGCTATTGGGTGCCTCTGCTCTCTCGATCACCATATTCTTGACCAGATATCGTCGCATTCGGGGAATCGTCCTTCTTGGGCTGGCCTTCCTCGTCATGTATGCCATTGGCACAGTCTTCATGCCGTATTCCGAGCAGGGATTTCGGAATACCCTGTCCGCGTTTTCGGGCCTATCTACTCTTGCGTTGTTTGCGGCGTACGGCAATGAAATGCTTGGGTACCGCGGGTTCCGATTTGCACTGTACGCAATCTGCGCAGTTGGCCTGATCGGGTTAGGTTCCCTCGATCTTCCGAAGAACATCACGGGCGGTACAGTGCTGTACCTGGTCGCTCTCGTGACAATCTCTATAATTTCGCAAGCGCGGCGCGGGTTCTGGATGTATTCTTCCCTCTTCGTTGCGACCAGTGTGCTCCTGAGCTTTTGGATGGACTTCCGTGGTCTCCTCGGTTATGCCGCGGTATTTGCGGCGGCTATGGTCGGCGCGCACGTCCTTCGCCCGCGCGCATACTGGCTCGTAGGAATCGTTGGGTCAGTTGCTATCATTTCGGCGACGCTCTGGTACTTCCTGAACGTGAATCAGAACCAGTTGATTAACGACATAACTCGGATAGTGTCAGAGACCTCCGGGCGTCGAGCGCTCTCTGGTAGGGATTGGCTTTGGCCCGCCATTCTGTCGGCCGTCGAGTCCAGTCCGCTAATGGGATTGGGTTCTGGTGCACTCCCGCGCGATATAATGCAAACTGACCTTTCTGCCCACAACTACTATCTTCAACTCTACCTTCAGATTGGGCTCGTTGGACTAGCGATTCTCACGAGCCTGTTGCTCGTGGTCTGGCGACGTCTAGCATTCGGACGGTCGCCGGCCGTTCAGTTTGGCTCTGCGCTATTCTTAATGTTCGTGGCTCACAACTCGACGGAAGTGCTCATGTTCCAGAACGGGTTGATAGCTGCAGTCCCGGCGTGGTGTGCGATTGGCATCGCGATTTCGGTTGCCATGCACGAGTCGCTGGCAGAATCATCTGGCTTCAGCACTGACCGATCGTCCGTCCGTTCCAGGTCAACAAGGGGTTCACCGAGATGGTAAGAGTTGTTCACGGACTGTATAAGGCCATGCGGCGATTGCGTGGCTGGTGGTTCGCAGTGTGGATACGTGCTTGGGGCGGGCGCGTCGGTAGGTCATTGGAAATCGAGCGCGGTGTGAGATTGCGCTGGGCTCCGAATTCCGGAATCCAAATTGGCTCGGATGTATATTTGGGTAATGGTGTGATCATCGATGTTCATCGCACTGGCTTGCTCTCGATCGGTGATCGGGCGAAGGTCATGCACTACACCATCATTGCCGTTTCGGATTCCGTCGAGATCGGCGAAGATTCGCAGATTGCCGAGTCTTCATCCATTCGGGACTCTGATCATGGCATGGCGCTCGGCGCTCCGATGCGGGATCAACTCCTCTCTGCTCCGGTAACCATTGGAAGCGATGTATGGGTCGGTCGGGGGGTGTGCGTCACTCGTGGTAGTGCTGTCGGAGACGGGGCAGTCATTGGCGCTAATAGTGTCGTTCGCGGCGTCATTCCTGCCCGTTCGGTCGCGGTTGGCGCTCCGGCCGTTGTGAAGAGGGCACGTAGTTGACCGGGCAAAGGTGGTGCATGCACGTCGAACCTGCTGGATGATGGGCGATGGGTTAGGCGGTTCATGCTGGTGTCGGTCCTGACAACTACCATTGACGCGTGGTTACCGCCCTCTATCGCCGCTACCGGCCCGAGACGTTCGCCGAGATGATCGGCCAGTCGCAGGTCACCGAGCCGCTCATGACGGCCCTGCGCACCGATCGGGTGAACCACGCGTACCTCTTCTCCGGCCCGCGCGGCTGCGGCAAGACGACGTCGGCGCGCATCCTCGCGCGGTGCCTGAACTGCGCCGAGGGGCCGACCGACACGCCCTGCGGAGTCTGCCCGAGCTGCGTCGAGCTGTCGCGCGCGGGCGGCGGGTCGCTGGACGTGGTCGAGATCGACGCGGCATCCCACAACGGCGTCGACGACGCCCGCGATCTCCGCGAGCGCGCGGTGTTCGCGCCGGCCCGCGACCGCTACAAGATCTTCATCCTCGACGAGGCGCACATGGTGACGCCGCAGGGCTTCAACGCGCTGCTGAAGCTCGTCGAAGAGCCGCCCGAGCACGTGAAGTTCATCTTCGCGACCACCGAGCCCGACAAGGTGCTCGGCACCATCCGCTCGCGTACGCACCACTACCCGTTCCGGCTCGTGCCGCCCGCGCCGATGCTCGACTACGTGCAGAAGCTCTGCGACGAAGAGGGCGTGCAGGTCGAACCCGGCGTGCTCTCGCTCGTCGTTCGCGCCGGCGGCGGCTCGCCCCGAGACACGCTGTCGCTGCTCGACCAGCTCATCGCCGGGTCCGAAGGGTCGACGGTCGGCTACGAGCGCGCCGTCGCGCTGCTCGGCTACACGCACGGCGCGCTGCTCGACGACGTCGTCGAGGCGATCGGGGCGGCCGATGCGGCTCGCGCGTTCGCCGCGGCCGACCGCGTGATGCAGACCGGACAGGACCCGCGTCGCTTCGTGGAGGACCTCCTCGAGCGTCTCCGCGACCTCATCGTCGTCGCCGCGACGACGCCCGAAGCCGCCGCCGCGGTGCTGCGCGGCGTCCCGGCCGACGAACTCGCGCGCATGGCGACCCAGGCGTCGGTGTTCGGTGCCGCCGAACTCTCGCGCGTGGCCGACCTCGTGAACCAGACGCTCACCGAGATGACCGGCGCGACCTCGCCGCGACTGCACCTCGAGCTCATGCTCGCCCGCGTGCTCGTGCCCTCGAGCGACGAGACCGAGCGCGGCGCGCTCGCACGGGTAGAGCGGCTCGAGCGTCGAGTCGGGGTGACGGATGCCTCCGGGCCAGGTGTCGCGCCGACGTCCGCTGCTGCGCCCGCGCCCGTTCCGGCCGCAACCCCCGCCCCCGCCGCGGCAACGCCCGCCCCCGCCGCGGCGACGCCCGCACCTGCGAAGGCGACGCCGGCAGAGAAGCCTGCATCGGAGCGTCCCGCGCCGTCGTCACCCCCGAAATGGGAGACGCCGAGCACCGAGCCCGCGAAGACCTCCGAGCCCGTCTCGACGGGTGCCTCCGCCGCGCCGGCCGCCTCGCCCGCGCCTGCTGAGACCGCGGCCGCGACGGCACCCGCTCGCCCCGTCGGCCCGGTGACCGTCGAACAGATGCGCGACGCCTGGCCCGAGGTGCTCTCGTCGCTCCAGCGCACGAAGCGCAGCGCGTGGATGGTCGCGTTCACGGCCCAGGTGCTCGAGTACCGCGACGACGACGTGCTCGTGCTCGGCTTCCCGAGCGAGTCCGACATGGGCA
This sequence comes from Agromyces bracchium, assembly GCF_009709675.1. GTDB lineage: Bacteria > Actinomycetota > Actinomycetes > Actinomycetales > Microbacteriaceae > Agromyces > Agromyces bracchium. Next base: position 145,575 of record NZ_WMLB01000033.1, read on the forward strand.
GCTTCCGCTCCGGCCCGGCCGGCCAGAGCGTCGGCGACCTGCTCCGTGCCGCCATCAACGAGGTCCTGGGCGTGCGGGTGAAGTTCCTCGCCCGTGTCGTGTCCGCCGGCGGGGGGGCCGACCGGGGCTCCGGGGCGCCCGAGCCGTCCGCGCCATCGGCCCGCGACAGTGGTCGCGCCCCGGCCGCCCCGCTGTCCACCCCGTCGGCTGCGGCATCGCGGCCCGAAGGTCGGGCGGGGGCCGCGGCATCCGAGCCGGTCGCCCCGCCGCCCGGCGCGCGCACCACCAGCAGCCCGGCCGATGCCGCCCCCGTGGCCTCGAGCGGACCGGTCGATTCCTGGGCCACCGTCGCCATCCCCACGTCCGACCCGTCGGCAGCCCCGTCCGCGGAGCCGACCGCCGCGGCATCCGCCCCCACGATGCGATCGGCCTCGCGAACCGCCGTCGCGGAACGGCCCGCACCGGTCGAGACGTCGCCGGCGCCCGCCTTCGACGACGACGTGCCGCCGCTCGACGACGCCGACGCCCCCCCGCTCGAGCCCGAGCCCGACGACGCGCCCGGGTCCGAGGCCGACGTGCGCCGGGGGCCGGCAGCGCCGGCGCCGTCCCGTGGCGGCGCGCGGAAGCCGTCATCCCGCCCCGCCCAAGGCGCGCCCGCCGGCTCGGCCCCGCCAATCCAGCGCTACGGCGAGGCCGTCGTGCGCGACCTGCTCGGCGCCACCTTCCTCGAAGAGGTCGAGGCGCCGCAGGCCCGATTCGGGGAGCGGGGGTAACGCGTGTACGAGGGCATCGTCCAGGAGCTCATCGACGAACTCGGCCGCCTTCCCGGCATCGGGCCGAAGTCGGCGCAGCGCATCGCGTTCCACATCGTGCAGACCGAGCAGTTCGACGTCTCCCGGCTCGCCGAGATCCTCATCGAGGTGCGCGACAAGGTGAAGTTCTGCGAGATCTGCGGCAACGTCGCCGAGCAGTCGACCTGCTCGATCTGCCGCGACCCCCGCCGCGACCCCAGCCTCATCTGCGTCGTCGAAGAGGCGAAGGACGTCGTCGCCATCGAACGCACCCGCGAGTTCCGCGGCCTGTACCACGTGCTCGGCGGCGCGATCAGCCCGATCGACGGCATCGGCCCCGACGAGCTGCGCATCCGCCAGCTCATGCAGCGTCTCGCCGACGGCACCGTCTCCGAGGTCATCATCGCCACCGACCCCAACCTCGAGGGCGAGGCGACCGCGACCTACCTCAGCCGCCTGCTCACGACCCTCGAGATCCGCGTCACCCGGCTCGCCTCCGGCCTGCCCGTCGGCGGCGACCTCGAGTACGCCGACGAGGTCACCCTCGGCCGCGCGTTCGAGGGCCGCCGCGTCGTCGGCTGACCACACGGACGCCGTCGGCGCCATCCGTTGACGCACGCGCAGCGCGCAAGTAGAACGGACCCCATGAGCGCAGGAACCGACTGGGTCGCCGGCTACGTCCGGGCATGGGAGTCGAACGACGCCGACGACATCGCCGCCCTCTTCACCGACGAGGCCGTCTACGAGTTCAGCCCCGACGACCCCGACGCGCTCCGCGGCCGCGAGGCGATCATCGCCGGATGGCTCGACTCGCGTGACGAGCCCGGCGACTGGCACTTCGACTGGGAGGTGCTCACCGAGACCGACGACCTCGTCGTCGTGCAGGGCCGCACCGACTACCCGGCCGCCAAGCTCTACGACAATCTCTGGGTGATCCGCCTCGCCGACGACGGCCGCGCCTCGCGGTTCACCGAGTGGTACATGGAACGCGACCGCTAACGCAGCACCTCGACGAGCACGACCCAGGCGATCACGATCGCCACGACCACCGCGAGGATCGCCCCGGCCGCGATCGCCCCCAGCCCCGCCCCGGTGGAGCCCGCGAGAACGAGGCCCGCGCCGACGAGGTACGCGCCGACCGGCAGCAGCCCGAGCAGCGACCGCGCGGCCCGCAGGCCCGCCCGGCCGTAGTGCTCCCGGCTCACCGCGCGCATGGCGACGACCTGGAATGCGCCGGCGACGAGGGCGGCGACGCCGACCTCGAGACCGTACGCGATCGCCGGCTGGCCGGGCACGAGGCCGAGCGCGCTCGCCACCAGCGCGAGCACGAGCGACGCGATCGCCGCACCGGCCCTCGCCGGCAGCGCCGCCGACGACATGATCTCGCGGATGTTCACCGACATCGCGACGATGAGCAGCCCGGCCAGGGCCGCCGTCGCCCCCGCCATCGCGACGTTGAAGTCCGTCCATGCCTCGAGCGCGTCCGCCATGTCCGCACTGTAGTCCCGCCGTCACATGGCCGGGCGCGTATGCGGCCCGCCGTATGATGGTCCTTCCGGCGCCGGGTGAACGTTTCCCCGGCCCAGACACCCCCGGGAGCGCCCACGTGAGCTTGATCGTGCAGAAGTACGGCGGATCATCCGTCGCCGACGCGGAGAGCATCAAGCGGGTCGCCAAGCGCATCGTCGAGGCCCGCAGGGCGGGCAACGACGTCGTCGTCGCGGTCTCCGCGATGGGCGACACGACCGACGAGCTCATGGACCTCGCCAACGAGGTCACCCCGATCCAGGCCCCGCGCGAACTCGACATGCTGCTCTCCTCGGGCGAGCGCATCTCGATGGCGCTCCTCGCGATGGCCATCAAGAGCCTCGGTCACGACGCCCGCTCGTTCACGGGCAGCCAGGCCGGCATGATCACGGATGCCACGCACGGCGCTGCGCGCATCGTCGAGGTCACGCCCGTGCGCCTGCGCGAGGCGCTCGACGAGGGCGCGGTCGTCATCGTCGCCGGGTTCCAGGGCTTCAGCCGCGAGTCGCGCGACATCACCACGCTCGGCCGCGGCGGCAGCGACACCACGGCCGTCGCGCTCGCGGCGGCGCTCGACGCCGACGTCTGCGAGATCTACACCGACGTCGACGGCGTGTTCACGTCAGACCCGCGCATCGTCACGAAGGCGCACAAGCTCGACCGCATCACGAGCGAGGAGATGCTCGAGCTCGCCGGGTCGGGCGCCAAGGTGCTGCACATCCGCGCCGTCGAGTACGCACGCCGCCACGGCGTCACGCTGCACGTGCGCTCGTCGTTCAACAACAGCGAGGGGACGATCGTCTACGACCCCGAGCGTCTTCCCGAAGGAGAAGCTGTGGAAGAGTCCGTCATCGCCGGTGTCGCGGTCGACCTCGGCCAGGTCAAGATCACCGTCGTCGGCGTGCCCGACGTGCCGGGCGCCGCCGCCAAGATCTTCAAGATCGTCGCGCGGACCAACGCGAACGTCGACATGATCGTCCAGAACGTCTCCGCCGCCGCGACCGGTCGCACCGACATCTCGTTCACCGTGCCGAAGTCCGACGGCGAGAAGGCGCTGAAGGCGCTCTCCGACGCGCGGGACTCGCTCGGCTTCGAGTCGCTGCAGTACGACGACCAGATCGGCAAGCTCTCGCTCGTCGGCGCCGCCATGCGCTCGGCCGCGGGCATCTCGGCGAGACTCTTCGAAGCCCTCTACGAGGCGGGTATCAACATCGAGATGATCTCGACGAGCGAGATCCGCATCTCGGTCGTCACGCGCGCCGACAGCGTCAACGCCGCCGCCCGCGCGGTGCACACCGCGTTCGACCTCGACGGCGACGACGACGCGATCGTCTACGCCGGAACGGGTCGCTGACCCGCTGAGGCAGGGCGGATGCCGCGCCGCGCGCGGCAGGCGCCATCCGTCGACCGACTGCCGGTTTGCAGGAGAACCCTGCCAATGCAGGACGATCGGCCGCCTCGGGCCCTGCACATCGCGGAATCTCCTGAATACTGAACTGATGCCACGAGAGGAAGCACCATGGCACACGGAGTGAACATCGGCGTCGTCGGCGCCACCGGACAGGTCGGCGCCGTCGTGCGCCGCCTCCTCGAGGAGCGCGATTTCCCGGTCGCCTCGATCCGCTACTTCGCCTCGGCGCGGTCGGCCGGCACGACGCTGCCGTTCAAGGGCGAGGAGATCGTCGTCGAGGACGCCTCGACCGCCGACCCCACGGGCCTCGACATCGCGATCTTCTCGGCGGGTGCCACGCTCTCGAAGGCGCAGGCGCCCCGCTTCGCCGCCGCGGGCGTCACCGTCATCGACAACTCCAGCGGTTGGCGCATGGACCCCGAGGTCCCGCTCGTCGTCAGCGAGGTGAACCCGCACGCCATCGACGAGGCGAAGAAGGGCATCATCGCGAACCCGAACTGCACGACGATGGCCGCGATGCCGGTGCTCAAGGTGCTGCACGACGAGGCCGGGCTCGAGCGCCTCATGGTCTCGACGTACCAGGCCGTGTCGGGCGCCGGCCTCGCCGGCGGTGAGGAACTGCTCGAGCAGGCGCGCGCGGCGGTCGCACAGGACGCGATCAGCCTCGTGCACGACGGCGGCGCCGTGACGATGCCCGAGCCGGTCAAGTTCCCGCGCCCGATCGCCTTCGACGTGATCCCGCTTGCAGGTTCGATCGTCGACGACGGCGACCTCGAGACCGACGAGGAGAAGAAGCTCCGCAACGAGAGCCGCAAGATCCTCGAGCTGCCGGGCCTCCGCGTCGCCGGCACGTGCGTGCGCGTGCCGGTCTTCACCGGCCACTCGCTCTCGATCCACGCCGAGTTCGCGAACGCGATCACGCCCGAGCGCGCGACCGAGCTGCTGGCGGATGCCCCGGGCGTCGCGCTCAGCGACATCCCCACGCCGTTGCAGGCCGCGGGCACCGACCCGAGCTACGTCGGCCGGATCCGCCAGGACCAGTCGGCCCCCGAGGGCAAGGGCCTCGTGCTCTTCGTCTCGAACGACAACCTGCGCAAGGGCGCGGCGCTCAACGCCGTGCAGATCGCGGAGCTCGTCGCGGCGAAGTCGCTCGCGTCGGTCTGATCCGATTCGTTCCTCGAGACCCGGTCGCCCGAGGCGGCCGGGTCTCGTGCTGTCAGGGGTGACCGTCCTGCGCGGCAGACGCGGGCCGCGGCATCCATCCGCGCCTCCGTTCACTGTCCGAGGTCGAGCCGAGCCGCGACGTCCTGGTGCGCGAGACGGCGGAGCGCCAGGATGACGGGCTCGTACAGCGCGGTGCCGAGCACGGTGTACTCGACGGCGGCGCGGGGCTCCGGCGGCATCCGCTCGAGGTCGTAGGCCGCGAGTTCGCGGAGCGTTCGCCCGTAGGCGAGCAGGCGTTCGGGGCTGATGGGCAGCCCCGCGTCCTCGGCGGCGGCCAGCGCGGTCTCGAGCTGCGCCACCGCGGGGAAGCGCGGGTCGTAGACCTGCTCGAGCGCCTCGAGCGCGGCGCGGGCCCGCGGGTACGGGTCGGGATCGGCGGCGTCGGCCGCGGTCGTGGTCGGAGGAAGCGCCCCGACCGCTCGTCCGAGCGTCGAGTACAGGTCGTGCCCGGGGTCGTCGACGAGCTCGAGAATCGCGCGCGCCTGCTGCACGCTGAGCCCGACGGGCCCGGTGAGCGCCCGGATGAGGCGGAGCCGGCGCACGTGCGAGTCGTCGTAGGTCGCCTGCGTCGCCGACGTCGCGACGCCCGGGTGCAGGAGCCCCTCGCGGAGGTAGAACTTGATCGTCGCGACGGCGACGCCCGAAGCGTCGGCCAGGCCCGAGATGCGCATGCGGACTCCTTGCATTGGATAGCAACACTCTCTAATATTGGAGAGTCAAGCTATCCAATCATGCCACCGGACCCGGAGGGCCGCGCCATGCCGTCGCCGATCGACACCATCCTCATCGGAGCACTCCTGCTCGCACTCGTGACCGTCGAGAGCGGCGGATGGTTCCTCACCCGCGTCTCGCGCGGCCTCGCGCCGGCGAACGCGCTCCAGCAGTCCTTCTTCCGTGCCGGGCACGCGCACGCGGGCGTCCTCATCGTGCTCTCGGTCGCGATCCTCGCCGTGCTCTCCTCCGCGGCGCTGGAGGGCGGCTGGCTCTGGGTCGCCCGGCTCGGCGTGCCGATCGCGGCGATCCTCATGCCGGCAGGCTTCTTCCTCTCCGTGCTCGGGCGCGATCCCGCCAGGCCGAGTCGCGCCATCCTGCTGCTCTGGATCGGTGCGGGCTCGCTCACGATCGGACTCGTCACGGCGGGCATCGGGCTCATCGCGGGCGGCGTCCAGGCGCTCTGACGAGCCGCTGATCATGCGCCCGGGCTGGTCAGCGCGTACATCCGACGGTGACGCGGTGGTCATCGCGTCCATCCGAGCGCCCATACACTGGAACGCGTGAATTCCGAGGACACCGTCGACGTCGTGCTGATCGGCGGGGGCATCATGAGCGCCACGCTCGGCTCCCTGATCTCGAGGCTGCAGCCCGATTGGAGCATCCGGCTCTACGAGCGCCTCGGTCGCGTCGCCCAGGAGTCCTCGAACCCGTGGAACAACGCGGGCACCGGTCACGCCGCGCTCTGCGAGCTGAACTACATGCCCGAATCGGCCGACGGCACCGTCAGCGCCGAGAAGGCCGTCTCGATCAACGAGCAGTTCCAGGTCAGCCGCCAGTACTGGGCGCACCTGGTCGAATCGGGCGCGCTGCCCGAGCCCAACAGCTTCATCAACTCCACGCCGCACATGACGTTCGTGCGCGGCAGGTCGAACATCGAGTACCTGAAGAAGCGCGTCGACGCGCTCGACGGCGAGCCGCTGTTCGCCGGCATGGAGTACTCGGAGGACCTCGACACGATCGCCGAGTGGGCGCCGCTGCTGGCCAAGAAGCGCAACCCGAAGGCGAAGATCGCCGCGACCCGCATCGAGTCGGGCACCGACGTCGACTACGGCGCGCTCACGGTCCAGATGCTCCGCGACATCGAGTCGCGCGGCGCCGAGATCCGCACCGACCACCAGGTCACGTGGCTGAAGCGACAGAAGGACGGCACCTGGAAGCTGCGCATCCGCAACCTCGTCGGCAACACCCCCGAGACCGTGCGCGCCCGCTTCGTCTTCGTGGGCGCCGGCGGCGGCGCGCTCTCGCTGCTCCAGCACTCCGGCATCCCCGAGATCAAGGGGTACGGCGGCTTCCCGATCTCCGGCCAGTTCCTCCGCACCACGAACCCCAAGGTCGTCGCGCAGCACCAGGCGAAGGTCTACGGCAAGGCCGCCGTCGGCGCTCCGCCGATGTCGGTGCCGCACCTCGACACGCGCGTCGTCGACGGCGAGACCTCGCTGCTCTTCGGCCCGTACGCGGGCTTCACGCCGAAGTTCCTGAAGTCGAGCACGTGGTTCGACCTGCCGTTCTCGATCCGGCTGCACAACCTCGTCCCGATGCTGCAGGTCGGCCTCCGCAACTTCGACCTCGTCAAGTACCTCGTCTCCGAGCTGCTCGCCTCGCGCGAGGCGAAGATGAAGGCGCTCCGCGAGTTCATGCCGACCGCGAAGTCGGAGGACTGGGAGCTCATCACGGCCGGCCAGCGCGTGCAGGTCATGAAGAAGGACCCGAAGAAGGGCGGCGTGCTGCAGTTCGGCACCGAGGTGATCAGCGGGGCGGATGGCTCGATCGCCGGCCTCCTCGGCGCCTCGCCGGGCGCCTCGACCGCCGTGCCGATCATGCTCGAGGTCATGCAGAAGTGCTTCCCCGACCGCATGGCCGAGTGGGAGCCCAAGATCCGCGAGATGATCCCGTCGTACGGCACGACGCTCTCCGACGACCCGGATGCCGCGGCGGCCTCGCTCGCCCGGACCGCGGCCGCGCTGCAGATCACGGCCTGACTCGCCCCCGATGGTCGAGTAGGACGCGGAGCGCCCGTATCGAGACCCCGGTGGTCGAGTAGGACGCGCAGCGCCCGCATGGAGACCCCGCCCTCGCGGCATCCGCTCACTCGCGCTCTTCTCGAACGCCCCGACCTCTGCTATCGTCGACGGCGCTATGAAGTGAGTACATCCCACCGTCCCGCGCCCGAGGCGCCGTCGACACCGGGGTGTGCGCACCAGCACTGATCGCGACCGTGTTCGCGCTCGCCTCGACGACGGCACATGCCCGGCGGGATCCACCCCGCTCCCGGGCCGTCGTCGCCGCTCTCGCGCGACGACCGCCGGTCGATGCGTCGCCTGTGCTCGCCGAAGCGCGCGGACGCCTGCCGACGGCCCGGGGGCATCTCGCGAAGGGATCCCTTCCATATGTCTGCCACCGTCACCCATTCCACCCATCTCAGCGGCGACGGCCTCTCCGTCGCCTTCGGCGACCGCCGTGTCATCGCCGACCTCGGCCTCGCGGTCGCCCCGGGCCACCGCCTGGGACTCATCGGCGAGAACGGGGCCGGGAAGTCCACCCTGCTCCGGCTGCTCGCCGGTGCGGACCTCACCGGCGCCGCGACGCAGGGTCGCATCGTGCGACCGCTGCGCACGGGGCTGCTGCTGCAGGAACTGCCGTTCTCGCCCCACGACCGCGTCGACGACGTGATCGAGGCGGCGATCGCCGAGGTGCGTGCGATCGAGCGCGAGCTCGATGCCGCGGCGACGGCCCTCGCGGGCGCTGCCGCCGCCGGCGCGCGCACCGACCTCCCGCCCGACCTCGCGGCCGAACGCTACACGCGCGCCCTCGAGGCCGCCGAACGCGCCGACGTCTGGTCGGTCGAACGGCGGCGCGACGAACTGCTCGACGGACTCGGCGTCGGCGGCCTGGGCCGCGGTCGCCGGATCGACGAGCTGTCCGGCGGGCAGCGCAGCAGGTTCGCGCTCGCGGCCCTGCTCCTGTCGGCGCCGGAGTCGCTGCTGCTCGACGAGCCGACGAACCACCTCGACGACGGCGCGGCCGTGTTCCTCGAGGAACGGCTGCGCGCCTGGCGCGGACCGGTCGTGTTCGCGAGCCACGACCGCGAGTTCCTCGACCGGGTCGCCACCGGGCTGCTCGACCTCGATCCGGGCCGTGGCGGCGCGGTCGCGCTCGCGCGAACCGGTGGCGGGGCGTACGGCTCCGGCGACCGGGAGGCGGCGCTCGCGGCATCCGCCGGCACCGCCTTCGGCGGGTCGTTCACCGAGTACCTCGCCGTGCGTGCGGGCGAGCGCGAGCGTTGGCGACGCCAGTACGAGGCGGAGCAGTCCGAGCTCGGGCGATTGCGGCTCGCGGTCGCCGAGACCGCGAGGAGCGTCGCCCACGGGCGAGCCGCGACCGACAACGACAAGTTCCTCACGCACTTCAAGGGCGAGAACGTCGAACAGGCGGTCTCGCGCCGCGTGCGGAACGCCGAGGGGCGACTCGTCGAGCTGGAGCGCACGCAGGTCGCCCGACCGCCGGCGCCGTTGGCCTTCACGGGTATCCCGGCGGGCGCGAACGCGCTGCCGGAGGAGTCCGGGATGCTGCTGCACCTGTCGGACGTGTCGGTGCGCGGCCGCCTCGACGTCGCCGCGCTGCGGGTGACGCCGGGGACCCGGCTGCTCGTGACCGGCGGGAACGGGGCGGGCAAGTCGACGCTCCTCGCCGTGCTCGCCGGACGCCTCGAGGCGGACGACGGCACCGTGCATCGTCGCCGCGGGCTCCGCGTCGGCCTGCTCGAGCAGGATGTGCGGTTCACCGACCCGGATGACTCGCCGCGCGCGATCTACGCGCGGACCGTGGGGGAGCGGCGCGCCGAGCGGGTCCCGCTCGACGGGCTCGGCCTCTTCTCGCCACGCGATCTGGATCGGCCGGTCGGACGGCTCTCGGTCGGCCAGCAGCGACGCCTCGCGCTCGCGCTCGTCATCGCCGCACCGCCGCACGTGTTCCTCCTCGACGAGCCGACGAACCACCTCTCGCTCGCGCTTGCGGGCGAACTCGAGGACGCGCTCGGCGGGTTCCCGGGTGCGGTGATCGTCGCGAGCCACGACAGATGGCTGCGTCGGCGCTGGGCGGGGGAGGAACTCGAGCTCGGCGCGCGCGGCGCCGCCGAGGCATCCGTCGTCACGCCCTCGGATCGGGCGCCGGCGGGCGCCGGGCCGCGAGGACCACGATGAGCGCGCCGATGCCCGCGCCGATGCCGTTCGCGACCACGTCGCGGAGGTCGAACGTGCGCTCTGGGAGGTAGCGGCCCTGGGCGATCTCGGCGGCGAGGCTCGCGGCCGACGCGAGCAGCGTCGCCGAGATCACCAGGTGCAGGCGCTGGCGGCGGAACCACCCCGCCCACAGCGCGCCGAAGGGCAGGAAGAGGACGGCGTTCAGGCCGGACTGCACGAGGGGGTAGCGGATTCCGGCGGGCATCCCCATCTGTGCCAGGAAGTCGATGATCCCGTCGACCCGGATGAGCCCGCCCTCGCCGTCGACGTGAACGGGCCAGAAGAGCACCGTCCAGAGGCCGATCCCGTACGCGATGCCGAGGATGATCAGGACGAGGCGCCGCCACGCGAGCGCGCGTGGTGAGGGGCCGCCAGTCGCCGTGCGTGTCGGCGCCATCGCGGTCTGCGACGGATGGTCGGCGGGCGGCGTCCGGGACATCGCCACAGCGTAGCCCGGAGACGTTGCGGCGACGTGTCCTCGCGCGGTGCGCCCGCTTGCGACCGATTCGAACATGTGTTCGAATGAACGCATGCGGTGGAACGGGCAGGAACTCGGCGTCGAGCAGCAGGGCACGCTGCCGGGCCTGGCTCGCCTGAACAACCTCGTCAGGTCGGTGCAGACGCCCGAGTTCGCCGGCCTCACGTTCCACGAGGTGCTCGCGAAGTCCGCGCTGAACCGGGTGCCCGGGCAGTCGTACGTGCCGTTCGGGTGGACCATCAACCCGTACCGGGGGTGCAGTCACGCCTGCGTCTACTGCCTGGACCCGAGCACGCGGATCACGATGGCGGACGGATCGGTGCGCGCACTGCGCGACATCGAGCCCGGCGACACGGTGGTCGGTACCGTGCGGCGCGACGGATACCGGCGCTATGCGCCATCGAAGGTGCTTGCCAAGTGGTCGACGCGAAAGCGCGCCCACCGGATCACCTTGGCCGACGGCACGACGCTCGTGGCGAGTGGAGATCACCGTTTCTTGACCGAGCGCGGGTGGAAGCATGTCACCGGCGCGATGCATGGAGCGAAGCGTCGTCCGTACCTCACCACCGGGAATTCGCTGATCGGGTTCGGTAGTGGAGCTCCCGGGCCGGAAATCGAGCGGACGGAGGAATATCGTCAGGCGATCATCGGAGCGATGGTCAAGACGCACGCTGATCTGCGCGTCGTCGCCGTCGAACCGCTGGGCACTGAGATCGAGATGCTCGACATCACGACGAGCACCGAGGACTTCGTCGCGAACGGCGTGGTCAGCCACAATTGCTTTGCTCGGCCCACGCACGAGTACCTCGATCTGAGCGCGGGCGACGACTTCGACCGGCAGCTGATCGTGAAAGTCAACGTCGCCGACGTGCTCAGGCGCGAACTCGCCAGGCCGTCGTGGCGGCACGAGCCGGTCGCGCTCGGCACGAACACCGACCCCTACCAGCGCGCAGAGGGCCGCTACGCGCTCATGCCGGGCATCATCGAGGCGCTCGCGGGCAGCGGCACGCCGTTCAGCGTGCTCACGAAGGGCACGCTCCTCCGTCGCGACCTGCCGATGCTCGCGAGCGCGCGCGAGCACGTGCCGATCGACCTGGCGATGTCGATCGCGGTCTACGACGACGAACTCCAGCGTGCGATCGAGCCGGGCACGCCCACGACCGCGGCCCGGCTCGCGACGGTCACGGCCGTGCGCGAGGCCGGCTTCGACTGCACGGTGTTCCTCATGCCGATCCTCCCGTTCCTCACCGACACGCGGGCACACCTCGATGAGGCCCTGCGACGTGCGAAGGCGGCCGGTGCGACGAGCGTCGTCTACTCGGCCCTCCACCTGAGGGGCGCCGTGAAGCCGTGGTTCTTCGCGTGGCTCGCGCGCGAGCATCCGGAACTCGTGCCGAAGTACCGGGCGATGTTCCCTGGAGCCGCCGCTTACGCGCCGAAGGAGTACCGCACCTGGCTCGCGTCGCGGATCCGGCCACTGATGCGCGCGCACCGGCTCGAACGCGGCCGCGAAGACGCGGTCACCGGTGGAGTGCGATCCAGCGCGACCGGTCGGCCGTCCTCCGACCGGCCGCTCGACGCGGTCGCCGCTCCCGCGATGCTCTTCTGACGGCGGATGGCGCGACTGGGCCGATCGGCTGCCGAATGCGATAATCCGGCCAGTGCCGTTTCCCCCGACGGCCGGATCGGAGCACACATGACGCTTGGCCTGCCCGAGCATCTCGCGAAGGCGTCCCTCAGTCGGGCGCTCGCGAGCGCCGGGCATGCCGCCGGAGCGGTGTGCCTCGCGTCGGCCATGGTGATCTCGGTCGCATCGATCGTCCTCGAGCCGACCGGCGAGACCGGACCGGATCGGCAGGCGGCGATCGCGGCGCTCGTGCTGCTCGCAGTGCAGGCCGCGTTGTTCGCGGTCGTGGCCTTCCATCCGAGCGTCACCCTCACCGTCGTGTACCTCCTCGGCGGGACCGCCGTCGTCTACGGACTCACCGTGCTCGTCATGGCCCCGGGCAACGGCTTCGAGACCACGAACAACGCCGTGCTGGCCATGCCGCGCACCGCGCTGCTGCTCGTCGGCGGCGCCGGGATCGGATCGCGGATCGCGATCACCTGGGCGGCACTCGGCTGGGGGCTCGGCGAAGCGGCGGCGTTCCTCGGGGCCGAGACCGCGGGCGGTACGTGGGCGCCGAACGCGGCGGCGGCCGCCGCGCTCGGCATCGTGATCGTCACGAGGGTCTTCGACGCCATGACGCGCAGCGACGCACGACGCGAGGCGGCGTTGCACCGGGCCAGTCAGCAGACGCGTGAACTCGTCATCCGCCACGACTACGAACTGCGCGCCATCGCGCGCCTGCACGATACCGCCCTCAGCCACCTCGTCGCGATCGCCGCATCGGGCTCGGGCCCGGTCGACGAGCGCCTCCGCGCCGCGATCCGTCACGACCTCACGCTGATCGTCGGACGGGACTGGGCCACCGAGCACACGGAAGACGCCGCGGCGGTGGGAGCGCCGACCGGAACGGGCGGTTCGGTCGCCGCCGTGTTCCGTGCAGCCGACGGCGGCGAGGCATCCGACACCTCGGGCGGCGCCCCGGGCCGATCGGGCCGGGGCGGCCGAACCTCGACCGTCGCGGCACCAGGGCGCACCGAACCGCTCGCAGAGGCGCTCGACATCGCTCGCGACGCCGGACTGTCCGTGAACGTATCGGGTACTCCCGAGGTCCTCGCGGGCGTCGGTCCCCGGCGCCGCGCCGCGATCGAGGCGGCCGTCGCCCAGTGCCTCATGAACGTGGCCCGCCACGCCGGCGTCGGCGACGTCGAGGTCGCCCTGGGGCGTGCGGACGGGGAGATCACGGTCGTGGTCGTGGACGATGGACGCGGGTTCGATCCCGATCGCGTTCCCGAGGACCGCATCGGGCTCCGCACGTCGATCAGGGGCAGGATCGAGCAGGAGGGCGGTCGCGCACGCATCTGGTCGCGGCCCGGCGTCGGCACCACCGTGATGCTCGCAGTCCCGGAGGGCGGCGAATGAGCACCGCACTCCGGCTCACGCAACAGGAGGTCGACCCGATCGGCGGCGTGGCGGCGGCCCCGCTCGTGCTCATCGGTTCGGTCCTCTCGGTGGCGACCTCGATCGCCCTGACCGCATGGCACTGGGGCGAGGTCGCCTCGCCGCTCGCCGCGGTCCTCGGCATCCTCCTCGTCGCGGCCGCGGGGGCCGTGGCGACGACGTCGGCACTGCCGGCCCGCGCTCCGTTCACGGTGGATCGCCTGTGGTTCACCGTCGCGCTCGCCGTCGGTGGGGCGATCGCCGAGTACGTGAGCACGGTCGGCGCCGACCGGTACCTGTACGACGACTACGGGCCGCTCGTGGTCGGCATGATGATCCTCTCCCTTGCGCCGTTCAGCACGTGGATCGCGTTGCTCGCGGCCGGAACGGTCGCCGCGGCCGTCCTCGCGATCCTCGCGGTCGGATCGGCCGGTGCCAGCGCGACCCAGGCCAGTGCCGCCGCGCTCGTGGCCGTCAACTCCGTCGCCGTGCTCGCGCTCTCGGCCGCCGGAGCGGCCTACTCGGCGACGATCGTCCGCGAGAGCCTCGCATGGCAGCGGCACGCGAACTCGATCGCACTCGAGCGCGACGGTGGACTGCGCGCCGGGATCGTCCGCTCGGTGCAGCAGGGTCGTGTCTCGGTACTGAGCCGGGAGGTGCTGCCCTTCCTCGCGGACATCACGAACTCCCAGCGGATCAGCGTCGCGGATGCCGACCGTGCGCGCGAGCTCGCCGACCTGCTGCGGCGGGCGCTGAAGGCGGGGATCGAGTCGACCTGGCTCGACGACCTCGCCGCCTCGATCGAAGCGGCTCGTCAGGTTCCGATCACGGTGGAGGATCCGGGCGCCACTGCCGGACGACTGCGCAGTGATCAGCGGCCGCCCCTGACCGCGCTGCTCTCCTGGCTGAGCAGCGGCGGGCGCTCGGAATCGATCCGGATCTCGGTCGCTGCGAACGGAGGCGGCGCGATCGTGAGCGTGCTCGCGATCGTGGACGCGGACGGCGCTTCGTCGCCGACGCGACGCGAGGTCGAACGGTTCCTCGCGGTGGCTCGTGCGGTCGGCGTGCGAGGCGAACTCGAGATCACGCGAGAGAATGTGCGGGTGGAGTTCCGATATGACGCCTGAGCCCGACGCCGACGAGGTCGTCCGGGTCGCGATCCTCGACGACCACGCCGTCATCGTCGACGGCATCTCGAGCTGGATCGCCGACCACTCGCCCGACCTGGAGGTCGTCATCCGGACGACGCAGTGGCTCGACCTGATCCGACACCCCGACTTCCCCGTCGACCTCGTGCTCATGGATCTCCAACTCGGCGACACGGTCTCGATCGAGTCGCGGATCCGGGCGTGCCGGGCCGCCGGTGCGATCGTGGTCGTGGTCACTGCGGTCGACGACGATGCATCGCGCGAGCGATGCCTGGCCGCCGGAGCGGACGCCTTCGTCTCGAAGACGCTGCCCGTCGACGCCGTGGTGGCGGCGGCTCGGCGTGCGCTCCGGGGCGAGCGCGCATCGCGCGCGTCCGGCGACCGAGCCGGCGCCAGCCAGGCGGGTGACGCGGGTCCCGTTGTCGCGGCCCCGCCGGATGCCGGGCTCAGCGCCGCCGAGCGTCGCGCCGTCGAGCTCTACGTCCAGGGGGTGTCGACGGCCGACGTCGCCGCCAGCATGGAGGTCGGCTACGAGACCGCCAAGACGTACCTGCGTCGTGCTCGCGACAAGTACGCCAGGGTCGGCCGGCCCGCCGGCCGTCGGTCCGAGCTGATCCGCCGCGCGGCGGAGGACGGAATGCTCGAGTAATGGCCAAGCTCTACTTCCGGTACGGCGCGATGAACTCGGGCAAGTCGACCGCCCTGCTGCAGGCCGCCTTCAACTACGAGGAGCGGGGTCACCGGGTGCTGCTGACCAAGCCGGCGGTCGACACGAAGGGTGATCGCGACATCGTCTCGAGACTCGGCGTCGTGCGCGAGGTCGACTTCACGATCGCCCCGGGGGACCAGGTGCTCGACCTCTTCCAGCGTCACCGCACGCCCGTCATCGAGTCGAACGGGCGCGACGTGAGCTGCCTGCTCGTCGACGAGGCGCAGTTCCTCACGGGCGACCAGGTCGACGACCTGCTCCGGATCGCGCTGCTCGACGACATCCCCGTCCTCGCCTATGGCATCCGCACCGACTTCCAGACCGTCGCGTTCGCCGGCAGCCGCCGCCTCCTCGAGGTCGCGCACAGCCTCGAGGAGCTGAAGACGATCTGCAGGTGCGGACGGAAGGCCATCTTCAACGGGCGCCGCATCGGCGAGCGGTACATCTTCGACGGCGACCAGGTCGCGATCGACGGGGACGAGGTCACCTATGAATCGCTCTGCGGGGTCTGCTACCTGCAGGAGAGCGGCGGCGTGCTGGACGGCCGTCACGGCTGAACCGCCGCCGAGGGTCGCCCCAGTTCGGGGGGGCACTTCGATCCGGTCCTCCTATTGGGGGACCGCGCAGGGTAGCCTGTCCCTGCCCGCCGACCCGAACGGCGGGTGCTCGGGGGCCGTCATCGGGCCGCCGAGCCATCGCGGCGGAGGTGGTGCATGACCCTCACGCGGCAGACGACGCAGACCACCCCGGCCGAGGTGGTCGCGGAGTGGCAGCAGGCGTACGCTCGCCGACTGCTCGTGACCGATCTCGTCGTCATCGTCTTCGCCGTGTACGGTTCCCAGTTCATCCGCTTCGGAACCACCGGCACGTCGCTCCGCATCCCAGGCCTCGACGGCGACGCCGACTACCTGCTGAGCTACGCACTCGTCTCGGCCGTCCTCGCCGCCGGTTGGTTCGCCTCGCTGGCGATCTTCGCCACGCGGGATCGCACGATCGTCGGTGCCGGCACGGCCGAGTACCGCCGCATCGCCGACGCCAGCATCCGCGTCTTCGCGGTACTCGCGATCGGCGCCTTCCTGCTGCGTTCCGAGGTCGGCCGCGCCTACGTGCTCGTCGCGCTCCCGCTCGGGCTCGCACTGCTCGTCACCGGTCGCTGGGCCTGGCGGAAATGGCTCCTGCGCCAGCGAGCGGCGGGGCGGTTCCTGCACCGCGCCGTGCTCATGGGCGAGCGCCAGAAGTCGGTGCACGTCGCCCAGCAGATCGAGCGGGACGGGGTCTCGGGCATCCAGATCGTCGGGGCAGTCACCGAGCACGGTGGATCCACTCGCGATCTCGTGCCCGGTATCCCGGTCCTCGGTGCCTACGATGCGCTCGATGACGCGCTGCTGGCCGCGCGCGCCGACACGGTGGTCTTCACCGGCGCCGACACGATCGACCCGCGCGGAATGCGCGAACTCGGCTGGCAGCTCGAGGCGACGAGCACGAACCTCGTGGTGGCACCGGCACTGACGGATGTCGCGGGCCCGCGCATCCACGCGCGTCCGGTCGCCGGGCTGCCGCTCATCCAGGTCGACTACCCCGAGTTCAGCGGCCGGAAGTACGCGGCCAAGCGCGCGTTCGACCTGGTCGTCGCCACGATCGCCCTCATCGTCCTCAGCCCGGTCTTCCTCGCGATCGCCGTGCTCGTCCGCCGTGACAGCGCCGGCCCGGCGTTCTACTCGCAGGAGCGTGTCGGTCTGAACGGCCAGCGCTTCCGCATGCTGAAGTTCCGCTCGATGGTCCACGACGCCGAGGCCCAGCTGCCGACCCTGCTCGATCGCACCGACGGCAACGGCGTGCTCTTCAAGATGCGGTCCGATCCCCGCGTCACTCGGATCGGAGCCGTCCTCCGCAGGTACAGCCTCGACGAGCTGCCGCAGTTCGTCAACGTTCTGCGCGGCGAGATGTCGCTCGTGGGGCCGCGACCGCCGTTGGCGTCCGAAGTCGAACGGTACGACGAATGGGCGCGACGACGATTGCTCGTTCGGCCCGGCATCACGGGTCTCTGGCAGACGCAGGGGCGCTCCGACCTCTCGTGGGACGACAGCGTGCGCCTCGACCTCTACTACGTCGAGAACTGGTCCCTGACGGGCGACGTCATCATCCTCTACCGCACCGCTCGTGCCGTGCTCAGGGCGCAGGGCGCCTACTGATGGTGTGTCGCGATCGTGATCCGGTTCTCGGTCGGATCACGGCATCTCCCCTCTACCATTGGGCATCGTGACGACCCCCGAGTTCGTGCTCGCCCCGGAGCGGCAGCACCGTAGTTCCGGCAGCGACAGCGGCAGCCGCAGGAAGAAGCGTCGTCGTCGCATCATCTTCCACTCGATCTTCTGGCCGCTTCTGGCGATCCTGATCATCGGTGGTGGACTCGCCGCGTGGTGGCTCGCGACGAGCGCGCTCGCGGTGCGCGACGACCTCGAGGAGGCGCGTGTTCAGGTCGTCGCCTTCCAGAAGGCCGCCGACGAACGCCGGTTCGACGACCTGCAACCCATCGCCGACGACCTGTCGGCTGCGGCATCGAGCGCGGCCGCCCCGACGGCCAACCCCGTCTGGCGAATGGCCGAGTGGGTGCCCGGCGTGGGGGAGAACGTGCGCGCCGTGCGCATCATCGCCGAAGGCGTCGACGACGTCTCCGAGCAGGTCGTCCAGCCGGCGAGCGGGCTCGTCGGGGAGTTCGCCATCACCCGCGACGAGAGCGGCGCGCTCGACCTCGCTCCGATGCGTGAGGCGACCGACATCGCGGCCGACGCGCAGACCATCCTCGACGGACTCGAAGACGACCTCGCGGGGATCGACACCGAAGCGACGATCGGTCCGGTCTCGGATGCCGTGGCGCAGTTCGGAGACGTCGTCGCGAGCGCCCAGGAGACGTTGCCGGGCATCAACGCCGCGCTCGCCGGAGCCGGCGCGATGCTCGGCATCGACGGCCCGCAGACCGTGCTCCTCGCCTTCGAGAACAACGCCGAGGCGACCGCGCTCGGTGGCGGTCCCGCCGCCCAGACCCTCCTCAGCGTCGACAACGGCACGGTGAAGATCGATCGCCAGGTCTCCAGCACCCAACTCGACACCCAGGCGCCGATCGGCGTCGAGCTCGACGAGAGCGCCGATCAGCTCTACAACGACATCCTGCGCACCGAGATCAACGCGACGACGAGCCGACCCGACTTCCCGACCGCCGCGGCGCTCATCGGAGCCCGGTGGGAGCGTGACCTCGGGATGCGGCCGAACACCATCGTGATGACGGACCCGATCGCGGTCGCCCGCATTCTGGAGGTGACCGGTCCCGTCTCCCTGCCGGGTGGCGAGCAGCTCACGAGCGACAACGTGGTCTCGAAGCTCCTGAACGAGATCTACTTCCGCTACCCCGAGGGCGGCGCCGAGTCCGACGCGTACTTCGCCGCGGCATCCGCTGCCATGTTCGACAAGATGATGGCGGGCGACTATGACATCTGGCAGATGGCGCAGGCGCTCATCGACGTCACCAATTCGGGCAGCCTCATGATGTGGACCGAGAGCGAGCCGACGCAGACGCTCTTCGAAGGCTCGCGGCTCGACGGAACGCTGCCGCAGACCAACCTCGGCGCGACGGTGGTCGGGGTCTACTTCCGCGACCGGTCGATCTCGAAGATCGACTACTACCTGCACACGTCGGCGAAGGTCACGACCGATACCTGCACCCCCGAAGCCCCGACCTACACCGTCGAGGTCACCTTGCGCATGGACATCCCGGCCGACCTGCAGTTCGCCCTGCCGGAGTACATCGACTCGCGTGAGCCCGGCGCGTACCGCACGGAGGTCTTCCTCTATGGGCCCGCCGCCGGGTCGACGACCGAGGTCGCCGTCCCGAATCCCGCGAACGGCACGACGACCGGCCCATCCGTCACCGACCTCGGCCGGCCCGCCGAGAAGTTCACGGTCGACATGGTGAACGGCCAGACGGCCGTCGTGCGCGCGACCTTCGCGGGCACGCCCGACGATGCTCCGGTCGAGGTGCGGACCACCCCCATGATCAACCGCACCGGCGTCGAGGTCGTCGAGGCGACCTGCGGCTGAGCCGACCCGACGGCCACCGTGCTCGCGCGGGCCGGGCGCCCACGAACGCCCATCTACGATGGATGCTCGTGACGTCCCCGCACCTCGTTCGCGCGCCTGCCCGCGCCTCCGACCCGAACCCGCCTCGAAACCGGACCCGCGAGCGGTCGCCCCGACGTCGTTCGACCGCGCGGGCCTGGACCTGGTCGATGCTCGGCGTGCTCGCCCTCCTGGTCGTCGGCGGCGGGCTCGCCGCGTGGTGGATCGGCGCGAATGCGCTCGCGGTCCGCGACGATCTCGAGGCCTCCAAGGCCACTGTGTCCGCCTACCAGACGGCAGCCACCGAACAGCGCTTCAGCGACCTGCCCGCGCTCGCCGCACAGCTCGACGTATCGAGCTCCGACGCCGTCATGCCGACGACCTCGCCGATCTGGCGGATCGGCGAACTCGTGCCCGTCGCAGGGGAGAACCTCCGCGCCGTGCGCATCATCGCCGAGGGCGTGAACGACCTGTCGGCCGAGGTCGTCACACCCGCCTCGACCATGCTCGGCGAGTTCACGCTCGAGCGCGACCCGGCCTCGGGCGGGTTCGATGTCGCGCCGCTCCGGGCGGCGAGCGAGATCTCGACGTCGGCGGCCTCGATCGTCACCGGCCTGCGCGCCGAGCTCGCCGGAGTCGATTCGAACTCCACGATCCCGCAGGTCGCTGAGGCCGTGGCCGAGTTCGATGGCCTGCTCGACACCGCGGACGAGGCGATCCCGCAGGTGAACGGTGCCCTCACCGCGGTCACCGAGCTTCTCGGCGTGAACGGCCCGAGGAACGTCGTGCTCGCGTTCCTCAACAACGCCGAGGCGGCGGCGCTCGGCGGCGGTCCGGCGGCGCAGACGTTGCTCACCGTCGGCGCCGGTGCCGTCGATGTGACCCGCCAGGTCTCGAGCGGCGACTTCCATGTCGTGCCGGTCGACGTCGAACTCGACGACAGTGCCGAACAGCTGTACGACGACATCCTCCTGAACCAGGTCAATGCGACGACGAGCCGCCCGGACTTCCCGACGGCGGCGCAGTTGATCTCGGCGTACTGGCAGCGCGACCAGGGGGTGACACCGGACGTCGTGATCTCGCTCGACCCGCTCGGACTGTCGCGGCTGCTGCAGGTCACCGGACCCGTCACGACCACCGAGGGCGAGCAGCTCACGAGCGACAACGTCGTGTCGAAGCTGCTCAACGAGGCGTACTTCCGATACCCCGATGGTGCGGGATCCGACGAGTACTTCGCCGCTGCGGCATCCGCGGTATTCGACCGGATCATGTCGGTCGACTACGACGTGTGGGCGATGGCCGAGGCAGTGACGGATGTCGCAGGCTCAGGTTCGTTGATGATGTGGTCGAACGATCCCGTCACGCAGGCGCTGTTCGACGGCACGCGTCTTCAAGGGACGCTGCCGCAGGCGAATGACGGATCGAGCGTGCTCGGCGTCTACTTCCGCGACCGGTCCTCGTCGAAGATCGACACGTACCTGCACACCGAGGCGACGGTCACGACCGACGCCTGCACACCGGGAGCGCCCACGTACGAGGTCGAGGTGCGGCTGCAGTTCGACCTCCCCGAGGTCGAGCTCCCGTCGTACGTCGACAGCGGACTCTACGACTTCTACCGGACCGAGGTCTTCCTCTACGGGCCGGTGGACGCCACGACCGAATCCGTCGAGGTCCTCGAGGGCGGGCTGAACTCCGTGGCAGGGCCGTCGGTCGTGGATCTCGGACGGCCCGCGGAGAAGTTCACCGTCGACCTCGTCGATGGCCAGGTCGCGGTCGTGCGCGCGACGTTCGAGGGCACGATCGGCGAACACGGGCCGACCGAGGTGCGGACCACGCCGATGATCAACGCGACCGCGGTGAAGCTCGAGGAGGCCGCCTGCGGGTGACCCGTGGCCGCGTCGGCATCGACTCAGCCCGGACCGACTACCCTGTCAATGCACTCCGTTCGCGCGCGCGAACCGTCGGTGCAGGTAATCCACGGCCGCGCTCCCCGAGCGGTTGCCCGCTCCGGGCGCGGTCCACACCGGAAGGACCCCATGAAGATCTCGGTCATCGGCTGCGGCTACCTCGGCGCCGTGCACGCGTCGGCCATGGCGGAACTCGGCCACGACGTGATCGGCATCGACGTCGACGAGCGCAAGATCGGCGAGCTCGCCGCAGGCCGCCCGCCGTTCTTCGAGCCCGGGCTCCCCGAGATCCTCACCTCCGCGACGGCCTCCGGTCGCCTCCGCTTCAGCACCGACATGGCGGATGCCGCCGACGCCGAGGTCCACTTCCTCGCCGTGGGCACGCCGCAGACGGCCGGCAGTCATGCCGCCGACCTCCGCTTCGTCGACGCCGCCTTCGAGGGCCTCGTCCCGCACCTCGCCGACGGCGCCCTCGTCGTGGGCAAGAGCACCGTGCCGGTCGGCACTGCGACGCGCCTCGCGGCGCGGCTGGCCGAGGTCGCCCCGCACGCCGCGCTCGCGTGGAATCCGGAGTTCCTCCGCGAGGGCTTCGCCGTGAAGGACACGATCGAGCCCGACCGTCTCGTCTACGGCGTCGCCGACGACGCGGCCGCCGCGACGCTCGACGAGATCTACCGCGCGGCCCTCGATGCCGGCACGCCCCGCATCGTCACCGACTACGCGACGGCCGAACTCGTCAAGGTCGCCGCCAACGCCTTCCTCGCGACCAAGATCAGCTTCATCAACGCGATGGCCGAGATCGCCGAGGCGACCGGGGCCGATGTCACGCAGCTCGCCGACGCGATCGGGCACGACGCGCGCATCGGCCGCCGGTTCCTCAACGCCGGCGTCGGCTTCGGCGGTGGGTGCCTGCCCAAGGACATCCGGGCGTTCTCCGCCCGGGCTGAAGAGCTCGGCCGGGGCGACGCGGTCGCGTTCCTCAAGGAGGTCGACGCGATCAACCTGCGCCGCCGTCAGCGCGTCGTCGACCTCGCCGTGGAGGCGATGGGCGGATCGGTGAACGAACGACGCGTCGCCGTCCTCGGTGTCACCTTCAAGCCCGACTCCGACGACGTGCGCGACTCGCCCGCACTCGATGTCGCCGTGCAGCTCAAGGGCCTCGGTGCCGACGTCATCGCCACGGACCCGGAGGGTCTGGCCAACGCCCGGCTGCGGCATCCGCAACTCGCCTACGAGGCCTCGACCACCGAGGCGCTCCGCGGTGCCGACCTCGTCGTGCTGGTGACCGAATGGAGCGAGTACCGCGAGCTCGACCCCGCCACCGTGCGCGATCTCGTCGCGAGCCACACCGTCATCGACGGCCGCAACGTCCTCGATCCGACTTCGTGGCGCAGCGCGGGCTGGACCTACCACGGCCTGGGTCGTCCCTGACGGGGCGATGAGCGGGGCCGCATGCAGGAGGACGTCGAAACCCGCACCGAGGCCCGCCGCCGTCCGGCGTCGCGCATCGCCGGGGTCGACGCCGCGCGCGGCATCGCGCTCATCGGCATGTTCGTGGCGCACGTCGCGCCCGCCGTGGCCTCTCCCGATGTGTCGCAGCTCATCGCGCTCGCCGATGAGCGGCCGCGCCTGCTCTTCGCACTGACCGCAGGCGTCGGCCTCGGGCTGATCACCGGCGCCACCCGCCCACGCGTGAACGACCGCGGAGAGCTGCGACGGCAGATCGCGATCCGGGCGGTCATCCTGCTCGCCATCGGCCTGCTGGTGATCGCGCTGCTGCGCCCGCTCGTGATCGTCATCCTCGACGTCTACGGGATCGCATTCCTCGTGATGGTTCCGCTGCTGTTCATCCCGGCACGCGTCGCGCTCGCGGCCGGCGGCGTCCTGCTGGCCGTCGCGCCGGCGTTCGCCGCCCTCGCCGAGCGTGATCCGGTCCTGCAGGCAGCTGCATCCGGCGACACGGGGATCATCGTCGACTGGTTCCTCACCGGCGCCTACCCCGTGATCATCTGGGTACCGGTGATGCTCATCGGCCTCGGCCTCGCGCGGCTGGATGTCGCTGCGGCCTCGATCGTTCGCTGGTACGCCCTCGCCGGCGTGACCGCGGCGGCCGTGTGCCTGCCGATCGCCGCCATGATGCCCGAGAACCAGGTGCTCGGTGCCGACCCGACCGAGGACTGGATGATCCCGGTGCGCGCCTCGCTGGAGACGATCGGCAACGTCGGGGTCGGATTGTGCGTCCTCGCCGGCGCCATCGCGATCACCGTCCTCGCGGTGGGTCCCGTGCGCCGGGTCGCCTCGACGCTGCTCTCGCCGATCACTGCGATGGGAACGATGCCCCTGACGATCTACACCGGCCAACTCGTGGTGCTCTCCCTGTCGAAGCGGGTCGGCCCCGACGGCGTCGTGACGGATGATTCGTGGGGGCTGCTCGTCGGCCTGGTCGTCGGTTCGATGGTGTTCGCGTGGTTGTGGCGGCGCTATGTCGGCCGCGGGCCTCTCGAGATGCTCCTGAGGGCCGCGAGCGGGCGGGACCGGAGGAACGACTCGACGGAGGGCTCCCGTGGCCGTCAGGCGAGCGCAGGGGACGTCTGAACCCTCGGCAGGGCAGCCGGGTCCCGATGATGGCATCGGCCGGCGGGGTCTGCTGCGCGAACTCGTCCCGGAGACGACGGAAGCCCCTCCCGAAGGAGGGGCTTCCAGATGGTCGGGGTGACAGGATTTGAACCTGCGACCTCTTCGTCCCGAACGAAGCGCGCTACCAAGCTGCGCCACACCCCGGTGGCCCGTGGGCCTCAACAAGGATAGCGGATATTTCCGGAGCCGCTGACCACTCGCGGGCCTCGCCGGAGGGGGTGCTGCGGGCGTCAGCGGACGGCGGTCAGCGTGAGCAGCGTCGCCTCAGGCGGGCACGCGAAGCGCACCGGTGCGTAGATCGACGTGCCGAGCCCGGCGGACACGTTGAGGAACGCCGAGCGCAGTCCGTGGCGCCACACGCTCAGGCCGCTCGCCTGCCTTCGGGGGATGTCGCAGTTGGCCACGAGCGCCCCGTAGCCGGGCACGCAGACCTGGCCACCGTGCGTATGACCCGCGAGGATGAGCTGCGCACCGTGCGTGACGAACGAGTTCAGCACGCGCTGGTACGGCGCGTGCGTGACGCCGACCGTGACCGTGGGCCTCGGCGCAGGCGCGGAGGGCCGGTCGGGCCACTCCTCGTCGCCGAGCGGGTCCTCCGAGCGGAGGTCGTCGATCGCGGCGGTGATGAGGTCGAGGCGGTCGTAGCCGCGATGCGGGTCGTCGACGCCGAAGAACTCGAGGTGCGTTCCACGCAGGTCGATGCTGGTCGCTGCGTTGTCGATGTCGGTCCATCCGAGATCGGCGAACACGTCGTGGAGCGCCTTCGTGTCGAGTCGCTTCGCGCGGGCGACCTGTCTTGACGGGCCGCCGAAGTAGCTGAACGGGTTCTTCAGCACCGGGCCGAAGTAGTCGTTGGAGCCGTTGACGAAGACTCCCGGTACACCCCGGAACGGTGCGAACGCCCGCCGGATGCCCTCGATGCCTCGTTCGTGCCCGAGGTTGTCACCGGTGTTGACGACGAGGTCGGGTTCCAGTGCCGCCAGCGAGGCGACCCAGGCCTGCTTGGACGTCTGCCAGGGCGCCATGTGCAGGTCGGACACGTGCAGGACGCGAATCGGCCCGGAGCCGGCCGGGAGCACGGGGACGTCGACCCGACGGAGCGTCCAGCGGGTCCGCTCGACGAAGCTTCCCCACGCCAGTGCGGCGAGCGCCGCCACGCCGACCGCGGAGGCGATCTGCGTGGCGGCGCTCGAGGCTCGAGGACTCACCCGTCGTTGCCTCCACCGTCGTTGCCGCCCGGTGGCGTCGGCCCTCCGGCCGAGAGCTTGCCGACCACGATGGTCACTCGATCACCGGCCTTCGCCGATGCTCCCGCGTCGGGCGACTGGGAGATCACGACGCCGTCCTGGCTCGGATCGGTCGTGTCCTCCTCGCGGACCTGGACCCTGAATCCGGCGCCCTCGAGCGTGGACTCGGCGGAGTCGCGGTCCATGCCCCGCACATCGGGGACACCCGCCACCTTGCCGTTGCTGATGAGCACGCGGACGAGCGAGCCGCGGCCGGCCTGGCCGGACGGATCCGTGCCCGCGACCATGCCCTTGGGCTGGTCGCTGTCGACCT
This sequence comes from Agromyces bracchium, assembly GCF_009709675.1. GTDB lineage: Bacteria > Actinomycetota > Actinomycetes > Actinomycetales > Microbacteriaceae > Agromyces > Agromyces bracchium. Next base: position 171,138 of record NZ_WMLB01000033.1, read on the forward strand.
CGGGGCCCTGCTCGAACTGGAAGCCCGCGGCCTCGATCGCCTGCCTCGCGGCGTCGACGCTGAGGCCGGCCACGTTCGGGATGTCGACGAGGACCTGCTTGAAGTACTCGGCCTTCGGCTCGGCGAACGCGCCGCCGCCGTACTTGTTGTCGGCGACCGCCATGATCGCGCTCCAGATGCGGTGACGCGCGGACGCGCCGTAGCCGCTCGCGAAGTCGATCGAGCGCAGGCTCGTGCGGTTGTCGCCACCGGTGACGTTGCCGACCCAGACCGCCGTGGCGACCTCCTTGCTGGCGCCGTTCATCCAGGTGTCGAACGCGTAGTCGGTGGTACCCGTCTTGCCGATGTGCGGCACGCCGGTGCCCGTGTTCGACTGCGACGCCGTTCCGCCGTTGAAGGTCTGCTGCATCGCGTACTGCATGGCGTGCGCGACATCCGGGGTCACCGACTGGGTGCACGTGGACTTCGGTGGGGCGATCTCCTCGCCGTCGGATGCGACGATCTTGTCGATCGCGATGGGCGTGCAGGTATTGCCGTCGTTGGCGATACCGGCGAAGCCGGCCGCCATCGTGACCGGCGCGATCTCCTGCGTGCCGAGCACGTCGGAGGGGTACATCGTGAGGTCGCCGCCGTCGGCGCGGTGCATGCCGAACGCCTGGGCGGTCTTCTTGATGTTGCAGAGGTCCATCTGCTGGGCCATGGCCATGAAGCTCGAGTTCACCGACCACTTCGTCGCCTCGACGGCGTTGTTGGCGGTCGTCGAGTCGTCGTTGTTCGGCTCGTAGGAGCCGACGAAGTCACCCTCGCACGAGTTCGTGAAGTGCGTGAACGCGCGCTTCGAGCCGTTGAACGACTCGAGCAGCGAGTGCCCCTCGTTGAGCCACTCGGCGAGCGTCCAGACCTTGTACGTCGAACCCGGCTGGAAGCCGCTCGAGCCGCCGTAGTCCTGGTCGGTGCTGTAGTTGACGGCCGAGTACTCGTTGCTGCTCTCGAGCACCTCGGGGTCGGCCGAGTACTTCTTGTTCTGGGCCATCGCGAGGATCCGCCCGGTCCCGGGCTCGACGCTCACGGCCACCGAACCCACGTCGAAGCGCGGGTCGGTGAACGGGATGTTCTCGGCGATCGCGGTCTCGGCGCGGTTCTGGAGGTCGAGGTCGAGCGTGGTGTAGATCTTCAGGCCGCGCTGCTGCAGCAGCACGGAGCCCTCGTTGACGTCTTCGGTCTCGGGGAGGTCGTACTGGTTGCGGATCACGTTCGCGACGTAGTCGCAGAAGTACGCGGAACCTCCGGCCGTCTGGCAGCCCGTGCTCGGCTCGGTGATCTTGGGTGCGATCGGCTCGGCGATCGCCGCGTCGTGCTCCTCCTGCGTGATCTTCCCGTACTCGAGCATCTCGTCGATGATGTAGTCGCGCCGCTGCTTGTTGGCGGCGTACGGCACCGTTTCGCCGTCGACGACGGTGTTGGCGCCGTTCTCCTCGCTGTCGGGCCGGTCGAGGCGGAACTTCTCCGGGTGGTTGACGATCGCGATCAGGCTCGCGGCCTGGGCGAGCGAGAGATCCTTCGCACTCGTGTCGAAGTAGTACTGGGAGGCCGACTCGATGCCGTACACGCGTCCGCCGAAGGCGGCGATGTTGAGGTAGCCGAGGAGGATCTCGTCCTTCGAGGACTCCTTCTCGAGCGCGATCGCGTAGCGCATCTCCTTGAGCTTGCGCTCGGCGGAGACCTCGGTCGCCTCGGCGTACGCCGCGTCCTTCTCCTCCTCGGTCTGCGCCGCGTTCACGCCGTTGTTGATGAGCACGTTCTTGACGTACTGCTGCGTGATCGACGAACCGCCCTGGACGTCGCGACCGGTCACGGTGCTCACCGCACCGCGGACCGTGCCCTGGATGTCGATGCCGCCGTGCTCGTAGAACCGCGGGTCCTCACCGGCGACCGCGGCATCCTTCGCGTACTGGCTGATCGCGTCCCACGGGACCTCTTCACGGTTCTCGTCGAAGAACGAGGCGAGGAGCGCCTCGGAACCGTCGGATCGCGTCGCGTAGATGTCGGTCTTCTCGGAGAGCTCGCCGACCTTGAGGTAGGCCGGGAGGTTCTCGAACATGTTGATGCTGTTGTTCGCGGCCATGCCCGTGACGGCGAGCGCAGGGGTCACCGCGGCAGTCACGAGGATGCCGGCGAGCGCGCTCATGCCGACGAAGCCGAGGATTCCCGCGGCGGCATCGCTCATCGTTCGATTTTGGGCAGACATAGAGTGGAGCCTAACTGAGGAAGGCTGGCAAAATCCGGCATGCCGAGGGGCCGCAGCGCCCACGGCCGGCTCGAGCCTCAGGATAGCCGCCCGTTCCGACACCGAGGAGACGCCATGCCCGCATGGGAGTACATCACCACCCCGCTGCTCATCCACAACACCGCCGCGATCCTGAACAACTGGGGCTCCGAGGGCTGGGAACTGGTGCAGGTCGTGCAGGGTCCCGAGGGCGGGCTCGTCGCGTACCTGAAGCGCCCTGTCGGCGGGGAGTCGTCGGTCGCGGCATCCGCCGGCCAGGCCGCTGCGGCCCAGGCCGCCAAGCAGTTCGAGGGCGACGCCTGATGGGTGCCGTCGAGGACCGCCTGGCCGAGCTCGGCGTCGAACTGCCCGCCGTCGCGGCGCCCGTCGCCGCCTACGTGCCCGCCGTCGTGACGGGCAACCTCCTCTTCACCTCGGGCCAGCTCCCGTTCGTCGCCGGTGCGCTGCCCGCGACCGGCAAGGTCGGCGACGGCCACGGACTCGTGCCCGCCGATGATGCGAAGGAGTACGCGCGACTCTGCGCGCTGAACGCCCTCGCCGCGGTCAAGGCCGAGCTCGGCTCACTGGAGCGGGTCGCGCGCGTCGTCAAGGTCGTCGGCTTCGTGGCATCCGACCCCGCCTTCACGGGCCAGCCCGGCGTCGTCAACGGCGCGTCGGAGTTCATCGGCGAGGTCTTCGGCGATGCCGGTCGCCACGCGCGCTCGGCCGTCGGGGTCGCGGTGCTCCCGCTCGACGCGCCCGTCGAGGTCGAGCTCGTCGTCGAGTTCGCGTAGCGGCGGCCCGGCGCCCGCCGCGGAGCAGCCGCGGCGGGCGCCTCGCTCCCGAGCCGACGGATGCCGCGGCCGGAACCTCCGGCCGCGGCATCCGCTGTTCGAACGGGTCAGCGCACCTGGGCGCTGATGACCTCCATGATCGAGGTGTCTGCGAGCGTCGTCGTGTCGCCGACCTCGCGGCCCTCGGCGAGGTCGCGCAGCAGGCGCCGCATGATCTTGCCCGACCGCGTCTTCGGCAGCTCGTTGACGATGAAGACCTGCCGTGGGCGCGCGATCGCGCCGATCTGGGTCGCGACGTGCTTGCGCAGCTCCTCGCTGGCCTCGAACGGGTCGGTCACGTGCGAGACCTGGCTGGCCTTGAGGATCACGAACGCGACGACCGCCTGGCCCGTGGTCTCGTCGGAGGCGCCGACGACCGCCGCCTCGGCGGTCCACGGGTGGGCGACGAGCGACGACTCGATCTCGGCCGTCGAGAGCCGGTGCCCCGAGACGTTCATGACGTCGTCGACGCGGCCGAGCAGCCAGATGTCGCCGTCCTCGTCGCGGCGCGCGCCGTCGCCGGCGAAGTACTTGTCGCCGAACTTCTCCCAGTACGTCTCCTTGAACCGCTCCGGGTCGCCCCAGATGCCGCGCAGCATCGACGGCCACGGCTCGGTCGCGACGAGCAGGCCCCCGCCCTCACCCTCGACCGCCGTGCCGTCGTCGTCGAGGATGTCGATCGAGATGCCCGGCACGGGCACCTGCGCCGAACCCGGCTTGAGGTCGGTGACGCCCGGCAGCGCCGAGATCATGATCGCGCCGGTCTCGGTCTGCCACCACGTGTCGACGACCGGGATGGAGCCGCCGCCGATGACGTGGCGGTACCAGATCCACGCCTCGGGGTTGATCGGCTCGCCGACCGAGCCGAGGAGGCGGAGCGTGCGCAGGTTGAACTCGTGCGGGATCTGCCGGCCGAGCTTCATGAACGAGCGGATGGCGGTCGGCGCCGTGTAGAGGATCGTGACGCCGTACTTCTCGACGATCTCCCACCAGCGGCCGGGGTGCGGCGTGTCGGGCGTGCCCTCGTAGAGCACCTGTGTCGCGCCGTTCGCGAGCGGGCCGTACACGACGTACGAGTGGCCCGTGATCCAGCCGACGTCGGCCGTGCACCAGTACACGTCGCGCTCGGGGTGCAGGTCGAACACGTTCTTGTGCGTGAACGCCGCCTGCGTGAGATAGCCGCCCGAGGTGTGCAGGATGCCCTTCGGCTTCCCGGTCGTGCCCGAGGTGTAGAGGATGAAGAGCGGATGCTCCGCCTCGAACCCCTTCGCCTCGTGCTCGTTCGACGCGGTCGCGACCGTCTCGTGCCACCACAGGTCGCGGTCGGCGTTCCAGTCGACCTCGTTCTCGCCGCGCCTGACGACGAGCACGTTGCGTACGGTGCCGCCCTCGGCCTTGCCGAGCGCCTCGTCGACCACGGGCTTCAGCGGGAACACTCGACCCTTGCGGTAACCGCCGTCGGCGGTGATGACGACGGATGCCTCGGCATCGTCGATGCGCGACGCGAGGCTGTCGGCGCTGAACCCGCCGAAGACGACCGAATGGATGGCGCCGATGCGCGCGCAGGCGAGCATGGCGACGACGGCCTCGGGGATCATGGGGAGGTAGATCGCGACGCGATCCTGCTCGCCCACCCCGAGGTCGGCGAGGGTGTTCGCTGCGCGCTTGACCTCGTCGGTCAGTTCGGCGTACGTGATGTCGCGGGAGTCGCCGGGCTCGCCCTCCCAGTGGATGGCGACGCGGTCGCCGAGGCCGGCCTCGACGTGGCGGTCGAGGCAGTTGACGGCGACGTTCAGCTCGCCGTCGTCGAACCACTTCGCGAACGGCGGGTTCGACCAGTCGAGCGTACGGGTGAAGGGCTTCTCCCACTGGAGCAGCGTGCGGGCCTGGTCGGCCCAGAACTCGAGCCGGTCTGCGCGAGCGGCGTCGTAGAGGCCCTCGTCGGCGACGGCCTGGGCGGCGAACTCGGGACTCGGGCGGAAGCGCCGGATCTCCTCGAGCGCGTGATCGATCTGCGCGTTCATAGTGGTGCGATCGCTCCTTCGCGAAATGTTCAGATGACGGGTCGCCTGCCCCACACAGCACCATAGCGCCCGCTCCCCGATGTTTCGCTGCGGGTGTCGGTCGCGGATCGCGCGCGGTCGGGCGTACGCTGGGCACGCGCGAGGGGGCGAGTGGGGGATTCGTTCGCTTGAAACCGTCCGGCGCGACGGCCCTCGATCCCGATCCGGTGCGGAAACCGTCGTCCGCAGCCGCTTCCACCCCCGTTTTCCGTCGAGATCCTCCCAGCGGCTGGAGGATCTCGCAGAGATTTCTGTGCGTCCGCACAAATGAGGACAAAAAGTACTTGCGCATGGATATCCAGCCCATACACTGATGTACGCCCGAACGACTTCGATTCGAGGCCTGCAGCGCTCGCGATTCCCCCCAATCCTTGCGCTGCCGAGGCGGCACCTGTTCCCCCCAATGGGTGCCGCCCCCTTCTTTTAACGCGGCGTCTCCGATGCCGACCATACGAGCTCTCCTCCACAACGGCGTGGCGGGGAGCTCGTCTCGTTTCTCGACCCCGGCGTCGTGAGTCGCGCTCGGCGCGCGCCTACGGTCGACCGCATGTCCGTCCCGTTCGTCGCCGTCCCGTCATGGGAGATCGAGGCCGCGCCCGAGTGGGCTCCGCCAGGCAGCGACGTGTGGGCGCGCACGCCGTCCGGCATCGGCGAGGAGGACCCGTTCGAGTCGCAGTCATCCTCGCCGTTCGATGACGGCCGAGCCATCCGCCCGGATGTCGCCGCCCTCGGCCCGCTCGCACCGTTCGCGGCCGACGCCGACGTGACGGACCTGTTCGTGAACGGCGAGCGCGGGCTGTGGATCGACCGCGGGCGCGGGGCGGAGCAGCACGCCGGATGGAGCGCGGACGAGGCGGAGGTGCGCGCGCTCGCGGTGCACCTCATCGCCCGCGGCGGCCGCCACATCGACGAGGCGACGCCTGCCGTCGACGTCCGTCTCGGCGAGGGCATCCGAGTGCACGCCGTGCTGCCGCCCGTGTCGGGTTCGGGCACGCTGCTGTCCGTCAGGGTGCCGCGCACGACCGGAGCGAGTCTCGGTGGACTCGCCAGGTCGGGCATGCTCGACCCCGAGCAGGAACGACGGCTGCGCGATGCGGTGCGTGATCGCCGGAACGTGCTCATCACGGGCGCGGGCGGCGCGGGCAAGACGACGCTGCTCGGTGCACTCCTCGGCGAGGCACCGGCGGGCGACCGTATCGTGCTGCTCGAGGATGTCTCGGAACTCAGGCCGGCGCACCCCCACGTGGTCTCGCTCGAGGCGAGGCAGGCGAACCTCGAGGGCACGGGGCGGATCGGACTCGACGTGCTGCTTCGCGAAGCGCTGCGCATGCGGCCCGACCGGCTGGTCGTCGGTGAGTGCCGCGGCCCCGAGTTGCGCGACCTGCTGGCGGCATTGAACACGGGGCACGACGGCGGGGCCGGCACGCTGCACGCGAACTCGCTCGCCGACGTGCCCGCACGGCTCGAGGCGCTCGGCGCCGCCACCGGCATGTCCGCCGAGGCCGTCGCCCGCCAGGCGGCGAGCGCCTTCGACCTCGTCGTGCACCTGGAGCGGGTCGACGGCCGCCGTCGCATCGCCGGCATCGGCGCGTTCCGGCTCACGGGCGATCGGCTGGAGGTCGAGGCGTGCTGAGAGATCGAGGTCCGGTGCGCCTGGTCGAGAGGTTCGGGCTGCGTTCCGCGGATGCATCGACCGGGCCCGACCGGGTGGCCGGAGTTGCCGAGCGGCTGGCGGCGCTGCTGTCGGCCGGACTCGCGCCGGCGACGGCGTGGGCCGCGCTCGACGCGCCGACGAACGTCGGAGGGGATCGGGCGCGTCCGGGCGCGAGGGACGATCGGGCGCGTCCGAACGCCCGAGGCGATCGCGCACGTCCGGACCAGGTCGGCGATGCCGACTCGGCCGTGATCGCGCGCGCGGCGCGTGCCGCTGCCGACGGGTCGCCGGTCGCCGAGGCCGTCGAGGCGGCGCGGCGGGCGAACGCTCGAGCCGCGGCCGCGTGGCGCGTGCTCGCCGCGGCCTGGGCGGTGGCGGATGCCGCGGGCGCACCGCTCGCGCGCTGCCTCACGATGCTCGCCGGGACCCTGCGGGACGAGGCGCAACTGCGTCGGGAGGCCGCGGCGCTCCTCGCGGGCCCGGCCGCGAGCGCGCGACTCGTGGCCGCGCTGCCGCTGATCGCCGTCGCGTTCGGTGCCCTCCTCGGATTCGACACCCTCGGCGTGCTGGTCGGCGGACCGGTGGGACTCGCCTGCCTCGCCCTGGGTTCGGCGCTGCTCTGGGGCGGTGCGCGCTGGAATCGGGCGCTCATCCGGCGTGCTGCGGTCGAGAACCCGGACGCCGGTCTCGAACTCGAGCTGCTCGCGATGGCCCTGTCGAGCGGCGCGTCGATCGTGCGAGCCGAGCGGATCGTGCAGGAGGCGCTCGCGGCCCACCTGCCCGACTCGCCGCCGCGGGGTGCGGCCCGAGCAGTGGTCGCCCTCGCCGAACGGGCCGGGGCGCCCGTCGCCGACCTGCTCCGCGCCGAAGCGGCCAGGCTCCGGGGCGCGGCGCGCGCCGAGGGCGCCGCGCGTGCCGCCCGACTCGGGGTGCAGCTGATGCTCCCGCTCGGATGCTGCGTGCTGCCGGCGTTCGTGCTGCTCGGCGTCGTCCCGCTCATGATCTCGGTCGTCACGGGCACCCTCGGCGGTGCCGTGTGACGACGACCCGACTCGTGCCACCGTCGCCGCTCCGTGCGGCAGAGAGAAGGAGAACCGCATGCACCCGTCACCGCCCGCCGTCCGCCCGACCCTCGGACGCGCCCCTCGCACCCGTGGCGCTCGCGGGCGCCTCGCCGCGGTCGCTCGGCGCCTCGCAGGCGAACGCGGCGCCGCCACCGCGGAGTACGCCGTCGCGACGATGGCCGCTGTCGGCTTCGCCGGGCTCCTCGTCGTCATCCTCCGTGGCGACGAGGTCCGCGGCATCCTCACCGACCTCGTGCGGAATGCGCTCACGGTCGGGTGACGCCGAGCGGGGCAGCGTGACGGCGGAGTTCGCCGTCGCGCTGCCCGCGATCGCCCTCGTGCTCGCCGCCGCACTCGCCTCGGTGCACGCGGTCGCGCTGCAGGTCCGGCTCGCCGACGCTGCGGCCGACGCCGCCCGTGCGCTCGGCCGTGGCGAGCCGGTGGACGTCGCGGCCGGGATCGCGGGGCGGCACGTCGGCGGCGCGAGCCTCGCGGTCGCCGAGGAGGTCGACTTCGTGTGCGCGACGTTGTCGGCGAGCCCCGGCGGGGTGCTCGCTGCCGTCGAGCTGCACGCGGAGTCGTGCGCGATGCGAGGCGGACTGTGAGGGATCCGTCCGCACACCGCCGAGTCCGCGAGCGCCGGATCGCCGATGACGCGGGCGCGGCGACGGTCGTCGCGGTGGCGATCGTCGGGGCCGTGGTCCTCGTGGCGGTGGCCGTGATCGGGGTGCTCGGAGCGTCGGTCGCCGCGCAGCGGGCCGCGAACGCCGCGGATGCCGCGGCGCTCGCCGCCGCCGACGCGGTGAGCGGTGCCGTGGCCGGCGAGCCGTGCGCGGTGGCGAACGGACTCGCTCGACGGAACGGTGCGGAGGTGGTCGAGTGCCGCGCGGACGGACCCGTCGCCGTCGTCTCGGTGGTCGTCCGGTACGGACCGATGCAGGCGACGGCGACGGCGCGGGCCGGGCCGCCGGGGTGGAACGGATGAGGACGCGGTCGACGATCGGGCCGGGCGTGGTGTCAGCCGCGTGCGGCGAAGTAGTCGATGAGCGATTGCACCGTGGTGAGGTCCCGGTAGTCGTCCTCGGGCGTCGAGACACCCGTCGAACCGGCCAGCACCTCGAGCAGTCGGAGGAAGTCGAGCGAATCGAGTTCGAGGTCCTGGCGCAATCGAGCGCCCGGATCCAGGTCGTCGGGCTCGACGTCAGGGGCGATCTCGTGGAGGGCGGCGAAGACGGCCACCCGGGCATCGGTGTCGTTCACAGTTCCTCCGGTCTCTGCAGCAGTTCGTCGACGCGGGCCAGGAAACGGCCGCCTCGGAGGCCGTCGCTCACGCGATGGTCGGCCGAGAGCGTCGTCGTCACGACCGGGCGGACCCCGAGCAGGCCGTTCTCGGCCCACGGCCGCTCGACCACGCGGCCGAAGCCGACCAGGGCGACCTGCGGCGCGTAGATCACGCCGAAGACCGACTCGACGCCGAGTTCGCCGAGGTTGGTGACCGTGATCGTCGGGTCGGCCATCTCGGCGCGACGCAGGCGCCCGGCCCGCGCCCGTGCCACCAGGTCGCGCAGTGCGGCCATCACCTCGTCGGGCTCGAGACGGTCCGCGTCGTGGATCGCGGGAGCGACCAGTCCGCCGCCGCGCAGTGCGACGGCGACGCCGAGGTGCACGGCCTCGCTCTGCCGGAACTCGCCGTCGACGAAGAACCCGTTCATCTCGGGCACATCGCGCGCCGCACGCGCGCTCGCGGCCAGGAGCAGCGCCGCGGGGACCAGGCGCTCGGCGAGCGGACGGCCGGCATTCGCCCCGCGCATCCAATCCAGGGCCGCTCCGAGGTCGATCGTCGTACTGAGGTAGTAGTGCGGGATCTCGCGCTTCGAACGCGACATCAGCGAGCCGATCGCCCGCCGGAGGCTCGCGACACGTTGGGCCGCACTCGAACCATCGGGGGCCGCTCCCGTCTCGCTCGTCTCAGCCGCTCCTGACGACCGCGGGTGTCTCCCCGGCCCGGCCTCGCCCACGTGGGTCGGCTCGGGTTCTGCATGCGGGGCGGGCGCGGCCTCGGCGGCCGGGACCGGACGCGACGCGGCGTTGCGATGCAGGTCGGCCTCGGTGACCGCTCCGCCCGGGCCGGTGCCCTCGACCGTGGCGAGGTCGACGCCGAGCTCGACGGCCAGACGCCGGGCGCGCGGCGACGAGCGCACGCGTCCTGCCCCGGTCGCAGCCGCGGGGCGGGCGGCGACCGTCGGCGCAACCGATTCGGCAGCCCGGTGCAACCGCTCGGCGGCGGCTTCGACGTCCGCCCGGGTGACGGCGCCGTGCCGGCCGGTCCCGTGCAGGCCGTCGACCTCGATGCCGAGCCGGTGGGCCAGGTGTCGGATCGGCGGGGCGACGGCCGGATGCTCGACCGGGGCGTCCGCGTGCCCGACCGCGACCGCTGCCACCGGCTCGGCCGCGACGGCCGGCTCGGCCGCGACGGCCGGCCCGGCCGAGACCGTCGGCTCCGACTCGACGGCCGGTTCGGCCGCGACGGCCCGCTCGACCGCACCACCGTCGGGCGCGGCGACCTCGACCGGGACATCCGCCGGCGTCCCCGTCACGCGTGCGATCGGCGTGCCGACCGGGACGGTCTCGCCGAGGTCGACGAGGTACTCGGCGACGACGCCCTCCTCGAACGACTCGATCTCCATCACGGTCTTCTCGGTGTCGACCTCGGCGACGAGGTCGCCGCGGTGCACGTAGTCGCCGGGCTTCACGAGCCACTCGACGACCTTGCCGTGCTCCATGTCGGCGCCGAGCGACGGCATCCGCAGCTCAGGCACGCGGACCCACCGCCTCACCCACCGCCTCGCCGACGGCGACGCGGGCGGCCGCGACCACGCGCTCCGCCGACGGCAGCGCCGCCTCCTCGAGGTGCTTGGCGTAGGGCACGGGCACCTCCTCGCTGCACACCCGCCCGACCGGCGCGTCGAGGTCGTAGAACGCCGACTCCGTGATGCGCGCGCTGACCTCGGCTGAGAGGCTGCCGCTGCGCCATCCCTCGTCGACGACGACCGCCCGGTGGGTCTTCGCGACGGTCGCGAGGATCGCGGCGTCGTCGAGCGGGCGGAGCGTGCGCAGGTCGAGCACCTCCGCATCGATCCCGGACGCGGCGAGCGCGTCGGCGGCCGCGAGCACGGTCGGCAGCGTGCCGCCGTACGTGATCAGGGAGACATCCGCCCCCGCCCGGCGCACCGCGGCGCGGTCGATGTCGACCGGTCCCGCCTCATCCGCCAGCTCGCCGGCGACGTTGTAGAGCGAACCGTGCTCGAAGATCAGCACCGGATCGGGATCCTCGAGCGCGGTCCAGAGCATGCCGCGCGCATCCTCGAGGGTGGCGGGGGCGACGACCCGGAGGCCGGGGATGTGCGCGAGCCAGCCCTCGAGGCTGTGCGAGTGCTGCGCGGCGAGCTGCCGGCCGCCACCGGTGGTCATCCGGATGACGAGCGGCACGCTGAACTGCCCGCCCGACATGTGCAGCAGCGTGGCGGCGTTGTTCACGATCTGGTCGAGGGCGAGCAGGCTGAAGTTGACGGTCATGACCTCGACGATGGGTCGCATGCCGCCGAGCGCCGCGCCGATGCCGGCGCCCACGAACCCGGCCTCGGAGAGGGGCGTGTCGCGCACGCGCTGCGGACCGAACTCCTCGAGCAGGCCGAGGCTGACCGCGAAGCCGCCGCCGTAGCGCCCCACGTCCTCGCCCATGAGGAACACGCGTTCGTCGCGCTGCATCGCGTCGCGCATGGCCGCGCGCATCGCCTCGCGATAGGTGGTCTTCACGGCGTGCCCCGCTCGCTGTGCACGAACCGCGCGAGCTCGGCCACCGGTTCGAGCGTGCCGGCCTCGGCGAACTCGACCGCCGCATCGACCTCGGCGTCGACCTCGCGCGAGAGGGAAGCCCACACGGCCTCGTCGAGGTGGCCGGATGCCTCGAGCTCGACTTTCAGCGAGGCGATCGGGTCGCGCTCCATCCAGTGCTCGACCTCCGCCTTCTCCCGGTACCGCTCGGGGTCGAACATGGAGTGGGCACGGAAGCGGTAGGTCCGGAACTCGAGAAAGTGCGGGCCGCCGCCCGACCGCACCGCGTCGACCGCTCGACGGGCGGCCTCCTCGACGGCGAGCACGTCCATGCCGTCGACGGCCCACGAGGCGACCTCGTAGGCGGCCGCCTTGAGGGCCAGGTCGGTCTGCGACTCCGACCGCTCGAGCGCGGTGCCCATCGCATAGAGGTTGTTCTCGCAGCAGAACAGCACCGGCAGGTCCCAGAGCGCGGCGAGGTTGAGGCTCTCGTGGAACTCGCCCTCGGCCATCGCGCCCTCGCCGAAGAAGCACGCCGTCACGCGGTCGCGGCCGAGCATCTTGTCGGCGAGCGCGAGGCCGACGGCGAGCGGCAGCCCGCCCGCGACGATGGCATTGCCGCCGTAGAACCGTGTGCCGGCGTCGAAGAGGTGCATCGACCCGCCGCGTCCGCGGCAGCAGCCCTCGGCGTGGCCGTACATCTCGGCCATGATCGCGCTCGCCGGTACGCCCCGCAGCAGTGCGTGGCCGTGCTCGCGATACGTGGCGACGACCGCGTCGTCCGGTCCGAGCACCGACATCACGCCGGCGGCGACGGCCTCCTCGCCGATGTAGACGTGCAGGAACCCGCGGATCTTCGACGCCGAGTAGAGCTCGACGCAGCGTTCCTCGAGCCGGCGCACGCGGAGCATCTGCCGGAGCAGGTCGAGCGTGCGGTCGGGCCGGGCGGCGATCAGCGCCGCGCGCTCCTCGGCGGTCATGGGCGGGGTCATCGTCCGGCCTCCAACGTCGAGGTGTCGCCCTCGGGCAGCCCCAGCTCCCGGGCCTTGAGCAGCCGGCGCAGGATCTTGCCGCTGCGCGTCTTCGGCAGCGCGGACGCGAAGTCCAGCATCCGCGGCGCGACCGCGGGGCCGAGCCGCTTGCGGGCGAAGCCGATGAGCTCGAGGCGCAGGGCGTCGGATGCCTCCTGGCTGGGCTTCAGCTCGACGAACGCCTTCACCACCTCGCCGGCCACCGCGTCGGGGACGCCGATGACGGCGACCTCGGCGACCGCGTCGTGCTCCATGAGGCAGCTCTCGACCTCGAACGGGCCGATGAGGTGCCCCGACGACTTGATGACGTCGTCGCCGCGGCCGACGAACCAGAAGTACCCGTCGGCGTCGCGGCGGGCGAGGTCGCCCGTGAGGTACCAGCCGCCGGCGAAGCACTTCCGATACCGCTCCTCCTCGTCGAGGTAGCCGCGGAACATCGATGGCCAGCCCGGTCGCAAGGCGAGCTCGCCCGTGGCATCCGGCTCGCACACCACCGCCTCGCCGTCGCGGATGACGGGCGCGCCCGTCCCATCGCGCAGGAGCACGGCCGCCTCGATGCCGGGGAGCGGCCGGCCCATCGAGCCGGGCCGGATCTCCATGGCCGGGTAGTTCGAGATCATGATGCCGCCGGTCTCGGTCTGCCACCAGTTGTCGTGGACCGGGAGGCCGAACGCCTCCCGCCCCCAGACGACGACCTCGGGATTGAGCGGTTCACCGACGCTCGCGACGAACCGGAGCGCCGAGAGGTCGTGCACGGCTGCGCGCTCGGCGCCGGCCTTCATGAGCATGCGGAGCGCCGTGGGCGCGGTGTACCAGACGGTCACGCGCTGCTCGGCGAGGATGCGGTACCAGCGGTCGGCGTCCATCTCCTCCTCGTCGACGATCGCGGTCACGCCGTGCACGAGCGGGGCGATGATGCCGTACGAGGTGCCGGTGACCCAGCCGGGGTCGGCGGTGCACCAGTACACGTCATCGGGGTGCAGGTCGAGGGCGAAGCGCCCGGTCGCGAAGTGCGCCGTGACCGCGTCGTGCACGTGCATCGCGCCCTTCGGCTTCCCGGTGGTGCCGCTCGTGAAGTGGAGCAGGGCCCAGTCCTCCGGGCCCGTCGCGGCGGTCGGGGCGTCGTCGGGCGCACCCTCGAGGAGCGCGGCGAGGTCGAGCGTGCCCGGTTCGGGCGAGCCGTCGGCGTCGACGAGCAGCACGTGCCGGAGCGCGGGGACCTCGTCGCGGATCGGCGCCACCTTCTTGCGGTAGAGCGCTCGCGTCGTGACGAGCACCGCCCCGGAGCCGATCTGCAGCCGCTGGCGCACCGGCTCCGGACCGAACGCCGAGAACAGCGGGCAGAAGACGGCGCCGTACTGGAGGGTGCCGAGCACCGCGGCGTACAGCTCGGGGCGGCGCCCGAGCAGCGAGTAGACGCGCTCGCCGCGGTCGACGCCCAGGCCGGCCAGCACACCCGCGAACCGGGCCGCCTCGCGGGCCAGTCGCGCATAGGTGAGCGAGCGGACGGTGCCGTCGGCGCGTACGAACCGCAGCGCCTCGCGGTCGGCGAGCGGTCCGGACGCGTGGCGGCCGACGGCCTCGTACGCGATGTTGACGCCGCCGCCGGGCAGCCCGGTCAGGCCGCGGCGCGCCTCGTCCCACGTGAACGACGCGCGGGCCCCGTCGTAGTCGACGAGGTTCGGGCGCACCCGGAGCGCCGCGACATCCTTCGATATGGGAGCCCAGCGGGTCGATGACGGCGTCGTCGCCTCCATGCGAGGAGGATAGGCAGCCCGGATGCCTCGCGGGTGGGGTCCTACGTCCCGCGGATGCTGCGGGCTACCGCCCGAGCGCCGCCTCGAGCGCGGTGAGCACCGTCGGGTCCTCGATCGTCGCGGGCACCTTGTAGGGCTCGCCGTCGGCGATCTGCCGCATGGTCTTGCGCAGGATCTTGCCCGAGCGCGTCTTCGGCAGGCGGTCGAGCACGGTCACGTCGCGGAAGGCCGCAACCGGGCCCACCGTCTCGCGCACGAGCGCGACGAGCTCCGTCACGAGCACGTCGTGGTCGATCACCGTGCCGTGTTTGAGCGTCACGAAGCCGGCTGCACGTTGGCCCTTGAGCTCGTCCCGGATGCCGATGACGGCGACCTCGGCGACCGCGGGATGGTGGTTCAGGGCCTCCTCGAGCCCGCCCGTCGAGAGCCGATGGCCGGCGACGTTGATGACGTCGTCGGTGCGGCCCATCACGTACACGTAGCCGTCGTCGTCGAGGTACCCGGAATCGCCGGTCGCGTAGTGGCCGGGGAAGGCCGTGAGGTACGAGGCGACGTACTTCTCGTCGCCGCCCCACAGCGTGGGCAGGCTCCCGGGCGGCAGCGGCAGCTCGAGCACGATGTTGCCCTCGACGCCCGGGGAGATGGGGCGACCCTTGCCGTCGACGATGCCCACGCGGTAGCCGGGGACCGGCACGGTGGGGGAGCCCGGCTTGACCGGCAGGGGTTCGATGCCGCGCGGGTTCGCCGCGATCGCCCAGCCCGTCTCGGTCTGCCACCAGTGGTCGACCACCGGGCAGTGCAGCGCCTCGTCGATCCAGTGGTACGTCTCGGTGTCGAGGCGCTCGCCGGCCAGGAACAGCGCTTCGAGGCTCGACGTGTCGTAGCCGGCGAGGTGCTCGAGCGCCGGGTCCTCGCGACGGATGGCGCGCACCGCCGTGGGCGCCGAGAACAGCACCTTCACCCGGTACTCCTCGACCATCCGCCAGAACGCGCCCGCATCGGGCGTGCCGATCGGCTTGCCCTCGTAGAGCACGGTCGTCGCGCCCGCGAGGAGCGGCCCGTAGACGATGTAGCTGTGGCCGACGACCCAGCCGACATCGGACGCGGTCCACATCACGTCGCCCGCGTGCACGTCGTAGATGTTCCGCATCGACCAGGCCAGCGCGACCGCGTAGCCGCCGTTGTCGCGCACGACGCCCTTCGGCGTCCCCGTGGTGCCCGAGGTGTAGAGGATGTAGAGCGGGTCGGTGGCCGCGAGCTCCACGGGCGCGACCGGTTCGGCGCGCGAGAGCTGGTCCTCCAAGTCGAGCCAGCGGACGCCGACGCGACCGTCGAACGCCGCGGCATCCCCCGGCACGGCCTCGCGGTTGCGCACGATCACGGCCTCGACGCTCAGCTCGTCCTCCGAGACCACGGTGATCGAGCTCGTGACGGTGCCCGCGACGGAGCGATCGCCGACGATCATCGCGAGGGCCTTCTCGACGATCGGCAGGTACTCGACGACCCGGCCGGGCTCGAGGCCGCCGGAGGAGGTGACGATGAGCTTCGGTGCGGCGTCCTGGATGCGCACGGCGAGCTCGTTCGCGGCGAAGCCGCCGAAGATCACCGAGTGCACGGCGCCGATGCGGGCGCAGGCGAGCATCGCGATGACGGCCTCGGGCGTCATCGGCAGGTAGATCGCGACGCGGTCGCCCCGCTCGACGCCGTTCTGCCGCAGCACGCCCGCGAACAGCTCGACCTCGTGGAGCAGCTCCGCATAGGTGAAGGTGCGCTTCGACCCCGTCATCGCCGAGTCGTACGCGAGGGCGACCTGGTCGCCGCGGCCGGCGGCCACCCAGCGGTCGAGCGCGTTGGCGCTGACGTTCAACGTGCCGTCGGGGAACCACCGGTACAGGGGAGCCGAGCCCGAGTCGAGCGCCCGCGCGGGCGGGCGCATCCAGTCGATGAGCCCGGCGGCATCCAGCCAGAACCCCCCGGGGTCCTCCATGCTGCGGCGGTACTCGTCGGCGTAGCTCGTCGTCGTGCTCATCGCGGTTCCTCCCTCGAGGGCGGCACCGGTGCCGGGCCCTCGGGACGTGCGTTCCCTCCCGAGCCGGCTCTGGCCCGGGCACGCGCTCAATGTATACACGAATGATCGCGGAGTCGAGAGAATCCGGCACATTCGCAGGAAACGCGGCCATGATTGCGCCGTTGGTGGCATCCGTGTATACATGACTTGTCGCCGACGAAGACGGGAGGAACCGCATGCGAGCCGGAGAACGCGCGTACGAGACCCTTCGCAGCGAGATCCTCGACGGCGTGCTCGGCGCGGGCACGGTCCTGCAGGAGGTCGACCAGTCGGTGCGCCTCGGCGTCAGCCGCACGCCCGTGCGCGAGGCGCTGCGCCGGCTCGCCGCCGACGGCCTCGTCGAGCCGACGGCCCGCGGCACCATCGTGACCGCGATCTCGCGCGCCGACATCGTCGCCCTCTACGAGCTCCGCGAAGCGCTCGAGGCCCGCGCGGCCGGCCTCGCCGCGAGACGACGAGCGGATGCCCCGTTCCTCGCGATCCGCGACCGGCTCCACGACGCCCCCCGACTCCTCGCCGAGGGCGAGGCCGGGCTCACGCGCTACTTCGAGATCGTCGACGACCTCGACCGGGCGATCGACGAGGCGGCCGCGAACCCGTTCCTCGGCAGCGCCCTCCGCAGCGTCCAGCTGCACTCGGCGCGCATCCGCCGCCTGTCCCGGCACAACCCCGACCGCCTCCGGGCGGCCGCGGGCGAGCACGAGCTCATCGTCGACGCGATCCTCGCCGGCGACGCCGAGCTCGCGTCGCACGCGACCCACGTGCACCTGCACCGGAGCCTCACCAACGCGCTCGCCACGGCCCCCGACGACGAGGCCGCCGCGTCACCGGGGACCGATGACGGGTCGCGCGTCGCGTGAGCGAGGCATCCGCTCGCCGCCGGGGCCGCCCGCTCGCGCCGGGCCCGCAGACCACCTGAACGAACCAAGCGAACACCGAACCGAAAGGCCGAACCGTGCAGCTGCACCACGTGCGCGTCCACCGCAGCGAGGAGAACCTCGCCCGCCCCGACCAGCTCGCCTGGAAGATCGCCGAGGTCGCCGCCGACCCGGTCGAGGTCACCGACGAGGTCGCCGAGATGGCCGTGAACCGCGTCATCGACAACGCCGCGGTCGCCGCGGCATCCCTCACGCGCGCTCCGATCATCGCGGCGCGCTCGCAGGCCACCGCGCACCCCGTGTCGGTCGGCGGCGACGGCGCGACCGTGTTCGGCCTCGAGCCCGCGCGCCGAACGAGCCCCGAGTGGGCGGCGTGGGCGAACGGCGTGGCCGTGCGGGAGCTCGACTTCCATGACACGTTCCTCGCGGCCGAGTACTCGCACCCGGGCGACAACATCCCGGCGATCGTCGCGGTCGCCCAGCACCTCGCCTCCCAGCGCGGCCTCACCGGCCGCGAGGTCGTGCGCGGCATCGCGACGGGCTACGAGATCCAGGTCGACCTCGTGAAGGCGATCTCGCTGCACAAGCACAAGATCGACCACGTCGCGCACCTCGGCCCGTCGGCGGCCGCGGGCATCGGCACCCTCCTCGGACTCGACCCCGAGACGATCTTCCAGGCCGTCGGCCAGGCCCTCCACACGACGACCGCGACCCGACAGTCCCGCAAGGGCGAGATCTCGACCTGGAAGGCGCACGCGCCGGCCTTCGCGGGGAAGATGGCCGTCGAGGCCGTGGACCGCGCGATGCGCGGGCAGACGAGCCCCGTGCCGATCTACGAGGGCGAGGACGGCGTGATCGCCTGGCTCCTCGACGGACCCGACGCGAGCTACGAGGTGCCGCTCCCCGTCGCCGGCGAGGCGAAGCGCGCCATCCTCGACACCTATACGAAGGAGCACTCGGCGGAGTACCAGGCGCAGGCCTGGATCGACCTCGCGCGCAAGCTCAACCGCGAGCACCCCGAGCTCGTCGCCGACCCGTCGCGGATCGCGAGCGTCGTCATCCACACGTCGCACCACACGCACTACGTGATCGGCTCCGGTGCGAACGACCCGCAGAAGTACGACCCGACCGCGTCGCGCGAGACGCTCGACCACTCGATCCCGTACATCTTCACCGTCGCCCTGCAGGACGGCACCTGGCACCACGTCGACTCGTACGCGCCGGAGCGCGCCGGCCGAGCCGACACCGTCGAGCTGTGGCGCAAGGTCACCACGGTCGAGGACGAGGAGTGGACCCGCCGGTACCACTCGCTCGACATCGCCGAGAAGGCGTTCGGCGGCCGCGTGGTCATCACGCTGGCGGATGGCACGACCGTCGTCGACGAAATCGCCGTGGCCGACGCCCACCCGCTCGGCGCCCGGCCGTTCGGCCGCGAGCAGTACGTCGAGAAGTTCCGCACGCTCGCCGACGGCGTCCTCGAGGCGGCCGAGATCGAGCGCTTCCTCGACCTCGCCCAGCGCCTGCCGGAGCTCGGCCCCGACGAGCTCGGCCAGCTCACGATCATCGCCGCGCCGGGCGTGCTCGCCCAGTTCGAGACGCCCCGCGGCATCTTCTAGGAGGACCCATGCTGTACGCACAGACCACCCCGGCCGACAAGCGCGCGGGCTTCCGCGAGCGCCTCGCGAGCGGCGAGCTGCTCCGCTTCCCCGGCGCGTTCAACCCGCTCTCGGCGCGGCTCATCGAGCGCAAGGGCTTCGACGGCGTCTACATCTCGGGCGCCGTGCTCTCCGCCGACCTCGGCCTGCCCGACATCGGACTGACGACCCTCACCGAGGTGGCCGGTCGGGCCAAGCAGATCGCGCGGATGACGGAGCTGCCCGCGATCGTCGACGCCGACACCGGCTTCGGCGAGCCCATGAACGTCGCCCGCACCGTGCAGGAGATGGAGGACGCCGGCCTCGCGGGCCTGCACATCGAGGACCAGATCAATCCGAAGCGCTGCGGCCACCTCGACGGCAAGCAGGTCGTCGACGAGCACACCGCGCTGCAGCGCATCCGCGCCGCCGTCGACGCCCGCCGCGACCCGAACTTCCTCATCATGGCGCGCACCGACATCGCCGCGGTCGACGGGCTCGACGCCGCGATCGACCGCGCCAAGGCGCTCGTCGACGCGGGCGCCGACGCGATCTTCCCCGAGGCGATGCGCTCGCTCGAGGAGTTCGCGGCGATGCGCGCCGCGGTCGACGTGCCCTTGCTGGCGAACATGACCGAGTTCGGCAAGAGCGAGCTCTTCACCGTGCAGCAGCTCGCCGACGTCGGCATGAACCTCGTGATCTGGCCCGTCTCGCTCCTGCGCCTTGCGATGGGCGCCGCCGAGCGCGGTCTCGACGAGTTGACGGATGCCGGTGCCCTCACCGGCCTCCTCCCGCAGATGCAGCACCGGGCCGAGCTCTACGAGCTCATCGACTACGAGGGCTACAACCACTTCGACACCTCCATCTTCAACTTCACGGTCGCGCGCTGACGCGCGACCCCGAGAGGAGCACGACATGACCGACACCATGACCGCCCCGGCGTCCGTGCCCGAGATCCGCAAGGGCCTCGCGGGCGTCGTGGTCGACACGACCGCGATCTCGAAGGTGAACCCCGAGACGAACTCGCTGCTCTACCGGGGCTACCCGGTGCAGCAGCTCGCCGCGACCAAGCGCTTCGAGGAGGTCGCGTACCTGCTCTGGCATGGCGAGCTGCCGGATGCCGCGCAGCTCGCGGAGTTCCGCGCCGCCGAGCGTGCCGGCCGTGCACTGCAGCCGAACGTGAAGGCCGCGATCGACCTGCTGCCGACGACCGCGCACCCGATGGATGTCGTGCGCACGGCCGTGAGCGTGATCGGCGCCTCCGACCCGACGACCGACGATGCGAGCCGCGAGGCGAACCTCGCCAAGTCGATGTCGCTCTTCGCGGCGCTGCCCGCGATCGTGGCGTACGACCAGCGGCGCCGTCGCGGTGAGGACCTCGTTCCGCCGCGCGACGACCTCGACTACTCCGCGAACTTCCTGCACATGTCCTTCGGCGAGGTCCCGGAGCAGGTCGTCGTCGATGCGTTCGACGTGTCGATGATCCTCTACGCCGAGCACTCGTTCAACGCCTCGACCTTCACGGCGCGCGTCATCACCTCGACGCTCTCCGACCTGTACTCCGCGGTCACGGGCGCGATCGGCGCGCTCAAGGGCCCGCTGCACGGCGGGGCGAACGAGGCCGTCATGCGGATCTTCGACGAGATCGGCGAGGCGGAGAACGTCGTGCCCTGGCTCGACGCGGCGCTCGCCGAGAAGCGCAAGATCATGGGCTTCGGCCACCGCGTCTACAAGAACGGCGACTCGCGCGTGCCGACCATGAAGGCCTCGCTCGACACGCTCATCGCGTACTACGACCGGCCCGACCTCGCCGAGCTCTACGACACGCTCTCGGGCGAGTTCGTCGAGCGCAAGGGCATCCACCCGAACCTCGACTACCCCTCCGGCCCCGCCTACCACCTCATGGGGTACGACACCGAGACGTTCACGCCGCTGTTCGTCGCCTCGCGGGTCACGGGCTGGACGGCGCACATCATCGAGCAGGCCGCGTCGAACGCGCTCATCCGCCCGCTGTCCCACTACGACGGGGTCGACGAGCGCTCCGTGTAGTCGAGGAGGCACGCGCACCTGAGGCGTGGCGCACCGTCGTGGTGCGTCACGCCTCAGGCATCCGTCCCGGTCTCAGTCGAAGACGGTCTCGATGAAGCGGTACTCGACCGCCGAGGGCCGGTCGTCGCCCGGCGCATCGAACTCGAGCCCCGCGCCGCGCGAGTAGACGTAGTGCTTGCCGCCGTCGCCGGGGAAGCTGATCCTCGGCTGCGGATCGCCGGTGTCGAGGAACCCGGTCGAGACCGTCTTCCCCTCGAGTGGTCCGTCGATCAGCTTGGCGGTGTAGGTGCCGGATGACGTGTCCATGCCGCCATTCTCCACTCGTCCTGCACGGCCGCAAGGGACTTTCCTCCCCGCGTCGCATCGTGCCATGAGGGGTTTCCTCACGGTCGTTGTGTGTATGGTGTGCCATGTCGGCGTCATCCGCCGGCCGATGGCACACCGCTCGGGGGCGCGGCGATGATGTGCGTCCCTCGTTTTCCGTCCATGAGCAAGAGGAGTCCGGTGTCTGGCGCGAAGAAACTCGTGATCGTGGAGTCGCCGACCAAGATGAAGTCGATCGCCCAGTACCTCGGCGACGGCTACGAGGTGCTCTCGTCGGTCGGGCACATCCGCGACCTCATCGAGCCGAAGAACCTCCCCGCCGAGCTGAAGAAGGGCTCGCTCGGCAAGTTCTCCGTCGACGTCGAGAACGGGTTCGAGCCCTACTACGTCGTCTCCGACGCCAAGAAGAAGACGGTCGCCGAACTCAAGCGCGCGCTCAAGGGCGCCGACGAACTCCTGCTCGCCACCGATGAGGACCGCGAGGGCGAGGCCATCGCGTGGCACCTGCTGCAGGAGCTCAAGCCCAAGGTCCCGGTGCGCCGCATGGTCTTCCACGAGATCACCAAGGACGCGATCCTCAAGGCCAAGGACCAGACCCGCGAGCTCGACACCGCGCTCGTCGACGCGCAGGAGACCCGCCGCATCCTCGACCGGCTCTACGGCTACGAGGTCTCGCCCGTGCTGTGGCGCAAGGTGGGGCCGGGCCTGTCCGCGGGCCGGGTGCAGTCGGCCGCGACGCGCCTCGTCGTCGATCGCGAACGCGAACGCCTCGCGTTCGTCGCCGCGTCGTACTGGGACCTGATCGGACGATTCACGAAGGAGTCCTCGTCGTTCGAGGCCCGCCTCGTGCGCGTCGGCGGCGAGCGCATCGCCACCGGCCGCGACTTCGACGACTCGGGCCGGCTCACCGGCAAGGCCGTCGTGCTCGACGAGGCCACCGCCCAGTCGCTGACCGCGGCACTGCGCGACGACACCGTCGCGCGCCGCGTGAGCCGCGTCGAGTCGAAGCCGTACTCGCGGCGCCCGGCCGCGCCGTTCACGACCTCGACGCTGCAGCAGGAGTCGGCGCGCAAGCTCCGGCTCTCCGCCCGTGACACGATGCGCGTGGCGCAGTCGCTCTACGAGAACGGGTACATCACCTATATGCGCACCGACTCGGTGTCGCTCTCGCAGCAGGCGATCCAGGCCGCGCGCACGCAGGCCGTGAAGCTGTATGGCGCCGACAGCGTGCCCGACAAGCCCCGCGCCTACGCCGGCAAGTCGAAGAACGCGCAGGAGGCGCACGAGGCCATCCGCCCGTCGGGCGAGGTCTTCCGCACGCCCGCCGAGCTGCAGAGCGTGCTCCGCGGCAGCGAGTTCAAGCTGTACGACCTCATCTGGAAGCGCACGGTCGCCTCGCAGATGGCCGACGCCAAGGGGCAGACCGCGACCGTCACGATCGAGGTCGGCCCGACGGCGAGCGATGCCGCGGCGCCCGAGACGCCCACGGCCGCCGTCGCCGGCACGATCGCCGAGTTCACCGCGAGCGGCACCGTGATCACCTTCCGCGGCTTCCTCGCCGCCTACGAGGAGAGCCGAGACGAGGAGCGCAACGCCGACGAGGCCCCGGGCGAGGCGAAGCTGCCGCAGCTCGCCGAGGGCGAGGCCGTCGGGCTCGCCGAGCTCGAGGCCAAGGGCCATGAGACGAGCCCGCCGCCCCGTTACACCGAGGCGAGCCTCGTCAAGCGGCTCGAGGAGCTCGGCATCGGTCGCCCCTCGACGTTCGCCTCGATCATCTCGACCATCCTCGACCGCGGCTACGTCACGCAGCGCGGCCAGGCGCTCGTGCCGAGCTGGGTCGCGTTCTCGGTGGTGCGCCTCCTCGAGGAGCACTTCGGCGACCTCGTCGAGTACGACTTCACCGCCGAGATGGAGGACGACCTCGACCGCATCGCCTCGGGCGAGGCCGACCGCGTCGACTGGCTCAACGAGTTCTACTTCGGCAGCGACCGCCACACGGGCCTCCGTCAGGTCGTCGACAACCTCGGCGACATCGACGCGCGCGAGATCAACTCGATGGTGATCGGCCCGGGCGTGACGCTCCGGATCGGCCGGTACGGCCCGTACCTCGAGACGGTCGACCCCGACGCGGCCGCCGACGCGCCGCCGCGGCGCGTGAACCTGCCCGAGGGACTCGCGCCCGACGAGCTCACCGCCGAGAAGGCGCGCGAGCTCATCGAGGCGCCCGTGCAGACCGATCGAGTGCTCGGCGTGAACCCCGACAACGGCAAGCAGGTCGTCGTGAAGGACGGCCGGTTCGGCCCCTACGTGACCGAGCTCGAGCCCGAGCCCGAGGCCGCCGAGGCATCCGTCGACCCGGCGACCGGTGAGGTCGTCGAGGCGCAGCCGGCGAAGACGGCCAAGCGCGGCACCAAGAAGGCCGCCGCGCCGAAGCCGCGCACCGCGTCGCTGTTCAAGAGCATGCAGATCGAGGAGGTCGACCTCGCGACCGCACTCCAGCTGCTCGACCTGCCGCGCGTCGTCGGGCTCGACCCCGAGTCGGGCGATGAGATCACCGCGCAGAACGGCCGGTACGGCCCGTACCTCAAGAAGGGCACCGACACCCGCACGCTCCCGAGCGAGGATGCGATCTTCGACATCGACCTCGCGGGTGCGCAGGAGCTCTTCGCCCAGCCGAAGTACGGCGCGCGTCGCGCGTCGAGCGCGCTCAAGGAGTTCGCGGAGGACCCCGTGAGCGGCAAGCCCATCAAGGTCAAGGACGGCCGCTTCGGCCCGTACGTGACCGACGGCACGACGAACGCCACGATCCCTCGCGCCGAGTCCGTCGAGGACATCACCTTCGAGCGCGCCGTCGAACTGCTGCAGATCAAGCGCGACAAGGGGCCGGCCCCGGCACGCGGCACGCGCACGACCACCGCGAAGTCGGGGGCCAAGGCGCCGGCCAAGCGCACGAGCACGCGCACGGCGAAGAAGACCTCGTGAGTCGCGGGCTGTTCCTCACCCTCGAGGGCGGCGACGGATCGGGCAAGACCACCCAGGCGGAACTGCTCGAGCAGTGGTTCACCGCCGAGGGGCGCACCGTGGTGCGCACGCGCGAGCCCGGAGGCACCGACGTCGGGGTCGAGGTGCGCGAGATCGTGCTGCACCACCGCGGCGACATCGCACCGCGCGCCGAGGCGCTGCTGTACGCCGCCGATCGCGCCCACCACGTGGCGACGGTCGTACGACCGGCGCTCGCGCGCGGCGAGGTCGTCGTGCAGGACCGCTACATCGACTCGTCCGTCGCCTACCAGGGCGCCGGGCGCGTCCTCGACGCCCGCGAGGTCCGCTCGATCTCCGAGTGGGCCACCGAGGGCCTCGCGCCCGACCTCACCATCCTCCTCGACCTGCCCTCCGACGTCGCCCGTCGCCGACTCGACGGCGCGCGGACGCGGTACGACCGGCTCGAGGCCGAGGCGGGGGAGTTCCACGGGCGGGTCCGCGAGGCGTACCTCGCGCTCGCCGCGGCCGAGCCCGACCGCTTCCTCGTCGTCGACGCGACGCTGCCGGTCGACGACATCCACGCCACGATCCGTGCGCGGGTCGAGACGCTGGCGTGAGCCGGCCCGTCGCCCGCCCCGAGGCATCCGCTCGGCACATGGTCAGGCGCCTCACAGCGCCGCTGTCCGCGGCCGAAGGTAGCGTGGAACCGTGACCGTGTGGAGCGACCTGACGGGTCAGGATGCCGCGATCGCCGTGCTGCGCTCCGCCGCCCGGGCGGCGTCGGAGGCACGCGTCACGGCCGACATGACCCACTCGTGGCTGATCACCGGGCCGCCCGGATCGGGTCGATCGAACCTCGCGTACGCGTTCGCCGAGGCGCTGCTCTCGGGCACCCCCGACGGCGACGAGGCCACGCGCGCGCAGGTGACCGCGCGAAGCCACCCCGACCTGCACGTGCTCGCCACCGAGGGCGTGATCATCAAGGTCGCCGACGTGCGCAAGATCGTCGAGCGGTCGCACTACGCGCCATCCGTCGGCCACCACCGGGTGATCGTCGTGGAGGACGCCGACCGCATGACCGAGCAGACCTCGAACGTGCTGCTGAAGGAGCTGGAGGAGCCGCCGGAGCGCACGGTCTGGATCCTGTGCGCGCCGAGCGAGGCCGACCTGATCCCCACGATCCGCTCGCGCGTCCGGTCCGTGCGGCTCCAGGTGCCCGACATCGCGGCGGTCGCCGACCTCCTGGTGCGGCGCGACGGCGTCGACCCCGACATCGCCGAGCGCGCGGCGCGCGAGGCGCAGAGCCACATCGGGATGGCGCACCGTCTCGCCACGAGCGCCGAGGCGCGCGACCGGCGCGACGAGACGCTGCGGCTCGCGCTGCACGTGCGGTCCACGCCGGGCGCCGTGCTCACGGCGGCGCGACTGCTCGAGATCGCGGGCGACGACGCGAAGGCCATCACCGAGCTGCGCGACGCGGAGGAGCGCGAGCACACGCTCCGCTCGCTCGGCGTCGCGCCCGGCCAGGCGGTGCCCGCGGCGCTCAGGTCGCAGCTGCGCGCGCTCGAGGAGGACCAGAAGCGTCGCGCGACCCGGAGCCTCCGCGACGGGATCGACCGCATCCTCGTCGACCTCGCGTCGCTGTTCCGCGACATCCTCGTCACCCAGCTCGGTGCGGAGGTCGACCTCGTCAACCTCGAGATCGCCGCCGACATCGCCCGCGCCGCGGCATCCGCGACCCCGGCGCAGACCCTCGCGACGCTCGACGCCATCCAGGAGGCCCGCATCCGCATCGACGCCAACGTCCAGCCCACGCTCGCGCTCGAGGCGATGCTCGTCTCGGCGATCCGTCGGCCCGAGCCGGCTCGCGGGGTGCGCTCGTGACGGCGCGGCGACGGCTGATCGCCGCGGCATCCGCCGTGGTCGCATCCGTCCTGGTGTTGGCCGGATGCAGCGTGCCGTCGTTCCTCGGCGGCGGCACCGATCGGTCCGAGCCGACCGGTGAGACCGTCGCGACCGAGCTCGAGCCGTTCTACTCGCAGGTGCTCGAGTGGGAGCGCTGCGACGACAAGCTGTGCGCGACGGCGACCGCCCCGCTCGACTGGAGCGATCCGGCGGCCGGCGAGATCGAGCTCGCGCTCGTCCGCCGACCGACGAGTGGCGACAAGATCGGCTCGCTCCTCGTGAACCCGGGCGGTCCGGGCGGTTCCGGGTACGAGTTCATCGCAGACTCGATCGACTACGCCACCGGGCCACGGTTGCAGCAGCGGTTCGACATCGTCGGGTTCGACCCGCGGGGCGTCGGCCGGTCGTCGGCGGTCACCTGCTACGACGCGGCGCAGATGGACGAGTTCCTGTACGGCATCGTGCCCGCCGAGCGCGGCAGCGACGAGTGGATCGCCGAGGTCACCGCGGCGAACCAGGACTTCGGGCAGGCCTGCGCCGATGAGACCGGCGAGCTCCTCGCCAATGTCGACACCGAGAGCGCCGCACGCGACCTCGACCTGCTGCGCGCGATCCTCGGCGACGAGCAGCTGAACTACCTCGGCTACTCGTACGGCACGTTCCTCGGGGCGACCTACGCCGGGCTCTACCCCGAGAAGACGGGCCGGCTCGTGCTCGACGGCGCCATCGACCCGACGGCGAGCAACCAGGAGGTCAACGTCGCGCAGTCCGTCGGATTCGAGGACGCCCTGAAGGCCTACCTCGGGGATTGCCTCGCCGGTGAGGACTGCCCCTTCTCGGGTTCGGTCGACGCCGCGGCCGACGAGGTGTCGCGGCTGCTCGCCTCGGTCGGCGCGAGCCCGCTTCGCGGGACCGACGGCCGCATGCTCGGGGCCGACGCGCTCGTCACCGCGATCATCTACCCGCTGTACAGCGTCGAGAGCTGGCCCTACCTCAGCGACATGTTCGAGTCCGTCATGTTCGGCGAGGCCGACACCGCGCTCCTGTTCGCCGACCTCTACAACGGCCGCGAACAAGACGGCACCTACGCCGACAACTCCACCGAGGCGTTCCGCGCGATCAACTGCCTCGACTACACCTACGACGACGATCCGGCGAAGATGCGCGCCGATGCGGCCGCGCTCGCAGAGGCCGCGCCGATCATCGGGCCGTACTTCGGCTTCGGCGACATCGGATGCGCGCAGTGGCCGGTCGTGAGCGAAGCGGATCGCAGCGCGATCACCGCCGAGGGTGCGGCGCCGATCATGGTGATCGGCACGACCGGCGACCCCGCGACGCCCTACCAGTGGGCCGAGGCGCTCGCCGAGCAGCTCGATTCGGGCTTCCTCGTCAGCTACGACGGTGAGGGGCACACCGCCTACCGCAAGTCGAATGCGTGCATCGACGACACGGTCGAGGACTTCCTCATCGACGGCACCGTGCCCGCATCCGACCCGCGGTGCTGACGGCGGGCGCACGGAGACCGAGTGGTCATGAGGGCTCCGAAAACCCGCTAACATGGTCTCTCGTGCCGTTCGGTGCGATTCGCAACGGATGCCACGCCGCCTTAGCTCAGTCGGCAGAGCGATTCACTCGTAATGAATAGGTCGAGGGTTCGATTCCCTCAGGCGGCTCCACCCGGAAGGCCCGGACGATGTCCGGGCCTTCCGGCGTTCCGGGGCATACCCGAAGGCCCGGGAATGCCGCCGCGCCGGCTGGTCAGGGCGATCGCTCGCCGGGGCGCACGAGCCCCGACTCGTAGGCGAGGATCGCGATCTGCACCCGGTCATGGGCGCCGAGCTTGGCGAGGAGGCGCGAGACGTAGGTCTTCACCGTCGACTCGCTGAGGAAGAGCGCCGCGCCGATCTCGGCGTTCGACCGGCCGCGCGCGACGAGGCGGACGATCTCGACCTCGCGCTCGGTGAGGTCGAGGTCCCGGGGCAGCACGGCGTCGGGGGACGGCGCCGACGCGAACCGCTCGAGGAGCCGCGCCGTCACCGTCGGCGCGAGCATCGCCTCCCCGCGGGAGACCACCCCGACCGCGTGCACCAGGTCGGCGGGCGGCACGTCCTTGAGGAGGAACCCCGACGCGCCCGCCCGCACAGCCGCGAACACGACCTCGTCGAGGTCGAACGTCGTGAGCGCGAGCACCCGGCGCGAGGCGTCGGCGTCGAGGATGCGGTGCGTGGCCTCGATGCCGTCCATGACCGGCATGCGGATGTCCATGAGGACGACGTCGGGTTCCAGCGCGGCAGCGGCGGCCACGCCGGCCGCACCGTCGGCGGCCTCGCCCACGACGTCGATGCCCGCACGCTCGAGGATGAGCCGGAAGCCCACCCGGACGAGTTCCTGGTCGTCGACGAGGAGCACGCGCGTCGGCGCGGGCCCGCTCACGACCCGGCTCCGATCGGGAGCGTCGCGTGGACGCGCCATCCGCTCGGCCCCGGCCCGGCCTCGAGCGTGCCGCCGTAGAGCATGACCCTCTCGCGCATGCCGAGGAGCCCATGACCGGCGGGGCGGTCGGCACCCGCGGCATCGCCGTCGTCGGTCACCGTGACGTCGATGCGGTCGACCGAGCGGTCGATCGCGACCGAGGCCGATGCCGCGCGCGCGTGGCGACGCACGTTGGTGAGCGCCTCCTGCACGACCCGGTAGACGGCGAGCTGGCGGCCCGCCGACAGGTCACTCGTGTCATCGGCCCGGAACTCCACGACGAGTCCGGAGTCGCGCGCCCGCGCGATGAGCTCGGGGATACGGGCGATGCCCGGCTGGGGCGAGAGTGATTCGTGTTCGTCCTCGCGGAGCAGCTCGACGACACGGCGCACCTCGGCGAGCGCATCGGTGCCCGTCGTCCGGATGGCCTCCATCGCGCGACGCGCGGCGACCGGGTCGACGTCGACGACCTCGGCCGCGGCTCCGGCCTGCACCACCATGACGCTCACCGAGTGGCCGAGGATGTCGTGGAGCTCGCGGGCGATCCGTGCGCGCTCCTCCGAGACCGCGCGGAGGGCGGCCTCGCGGGCCTCGGTCTCCGCGGCGCTGGCCCGCACCGCGGCATCCACCGCTCGCCGCTCTGAGAGCCGCATGCCCATGCCGACGAGGAAGATCGTGAGGAGCACGCCCCAGTGGAAGAAGATCTCGCTCGGTCCCTGCAGTTCGGGCACGAAGAGATCGGCCAGGACCACGGCCGCGAAGATCGAGCCGCAGACCGTCGCTGAGGTGCGCACGTCGCCGTGCCGTGCGCCCGTGTAGAGGGCGAGCAGGAGGGGAAGGAACCCACCGAAGAACAGCACCTGCGTGTCGCCGCCGGTCGCGACGAAGCACACGACCCACGTCATCGGGACGCCGACCAAGGCCAGCGGGACGATCCGGCGGAGCGCGAGCAGGACCGCGCAGACGAGGATGGCCACCGTGCTGAGCACCGGGGAGCCCGAGCCCTGCACGGACTCGAACGGCACCCAGACCTCGGCGAGTCCGAGCGCCGCGATGAGCGCGGCGACGGCGACGTCCTGCGCGAGATGCCAGCGGGTGCGGCGGTCCACGACCGAAGGCTAGCGGTCCGCACGCCATCGGCGGAATCACCCGCGGGTGATCCGCGAGTCGACTTCGGGTGATCGTGGCGGTCCGCGCGACCGATGCGCTCGCCGTCGTGGCGCTCGTAGCGTCGTGCCGTCGCCGCGGAGCAGCCGCGGCCGAATCGAGGGGAGATCGCTCATGTCCACGTCCCGTGCACTGCCGTCCGTCCGCCGGGGGCTCGTCGCCGGCTCACTCGTCGCGGCCATCGTCCTCGCCGCGGTGGGGATGCTGCTGCAGCCCGAGTTCCCCGATGACCCGAGCGAGTACGTCGAGCTCCTGGCCGGCTCCGCATCGGCCGCGGTCGGGCTTCAGCTCTTCCTCTGGTCGCAGGTGTTCTGGGCGATCGGCCTCGTCGGGCTCGCGCACGCAACGAGTCACCGTTCGCCCGTGCTCGCCGCGCTCGGCGCCGTCTTCAGCGGGCTCGGCGCGTTCGGCCACGCCGCCTTCGGAGGCGCGAGCCTCGTCACGCTCGGCATGGCGCGGTACGCCCTCGAGTCGGGCGACCTCGACGCGGCGCAGGCGGCGTTCGCGACCACGCAGGGCGGCGACTTCGTCCCGTACCTCCTCGCGGGGCTCGCGGGCACCGTGCTCGGCGTGATCCTCGTCGCGGTGGCGCTGCTGCGCTCCGCCGTCGTGCCGCGGTGGGTCGCGATCGCGCTGCTCGCGTGGACCGTGGTCGAGTTCTTGCTGCCGAACTTCCTCTCCGGCGCCTGGATCACGTACACGTCGCTCGTGCTCGGCGTCATCGCGTTCACCGGCGCGGCGGTGGCGGTGCTGCGCGGCGGGGTCGGCGCCTGGACGACGGTGCTCGAGGCCGCACCCGAGGATAAGGAACGGCAGGATGCTGCAACATCGGCCGGCGCCGCAGCTTCGGCCTGATCGCAGTCCGAGCGGTCGAGCGCGACCGGCGCGCACCCGCGCCGAAGGCCCCTCCATCGGAGGGGCCTTCGGTTGTCGAGCGAGGACGGGCAGTGCCGACCGCGGATCGAGGAGGACCCGCGCGCCTCAGCCGATGACGGCTCGAACCGCCTCGGCGTAGGCGGCGTTGCCAGCCTGGGTGGGGTGTGCGGCGATGTCCGGGTTGCTGAAGCCGTTGATCCACGGCTCGCCGCTTCCGATCCCGTGGCCTGTGAACGGGCCGGCCACGTCGACGAAGACCGCGCCGGCGCCCTCGGCGGCTGCCCTGATCGCCGCGTTGAGGGCAACGGTGTCGGCGTTCACCCTGGCGGCGTTCGCATACCCGGATGCCGGGTCGAAGAGCAGCGGATAGCCGGTGACGATGATCTTGGCCTTCGGGACCTTCGTCGCGATCGCGTTCACGGTCGAGGTGATCCGAGCCCCGATCGTCCCGTTCGAGATCAGCGACTCGGCCGTGTCGAGGTAGGAGTCGCACCGACCCGGCAACCACGTGATCACGAAGCACCACGTCATGACGTTCGTGAAGCCGAGGTCGTTCCCGCCGACCGTGAGCGTCACCCGGGTCGTGCCCCTCGCGATCGACTTCACCTGGGAGCTGATGACCTCCGCGGTCGAGGCGCCCGAACAGGCGGGGAACGCGACGAGTTGCACGTTCGCCGTCGCGTCCGCGTCCAGCACCTTGGGGTAGCTCAGGCTGCTGCGGTCGCAGCTGGTGGAGTCGATGTAGCTTCCCGAGCCGGTGCCGGACGCGAAGGAATCGCCGAGTGCGGAGTACTTCTGCTCGGTCGTGCCGCCGCCGCCCGGCTTGTCGGGCTTGCCGGTCGCGACGGCAGCGGATGCGGCATCCGCGGGCCCGGCGACGGCGGCGCCGAGCACGAGCGCCAGTGCGGCGAGGAGGGCGGCGACGAGCAGTGCGACGCGCCGGCGTTCGACCTGCGAGGAGACCGTCGTGACGGCTTCGACCTTCGACATGAGTGGGCCCCTAGCTCGCCAGCACGAGCAGGATCGCGTCGCGGTAGACGGCCTGACCGGTCGCGGTCGGGTGCAGGAAGGTCAGCGGGTCGAACTGGTCGGCCCCCAGCCACGGCTCGAGGTCGCCGACCTGATGGCCGACGTACGCGAACGCGAGGCTCGTGTACTCCACCTCGATGCTCATCGCGCCGACGGTGTCCACCGCGGCGCCGATCTGGGCGTCGAGTGCGAGGGTCGCGGCGTTCACCGAGTCGGTCAGCGCGCTCCATCCGCTCACGAAGGGGACCGGGTAGTCGGTCACGACGATGCGCGCGTTGGGTGCGCGCTCTGCGATCGCCAGCAGCAGCCCGACGTACTGCTGCCCGATGACTCCGGAGGTGAGGAGCTGCTCGGCCTCGAAGACGGCCGTCGCGCAGGCGAATGATTCCGGGTCAGGCGCGCAGATCGCGAGGATCTCGCCGACGCCGAGGTCGTTGCCGCCGACGGTCAGCGTCACGAGGGTCGTCCCGCGGTTCACCTGGGAGAGCTGCGACTCCGCGACATTCGAGATCGTCGCGCCGGTGCAGGCGGCCTGGCGGAGCAGGTTCGTCCTCGGTACCGCGTCGAGCAGGACGGGATAGGCGGCATCGGACCTGAGACATCCGTCGAGCGGGATGCCGGCGCCCTGCCCTGCCGCATACGAATCGCCGAGCGAGACGTACCTGTTGACCGGATCTGGTTTGGCGGCGAGGGCGGATGGAGCGGCGCCGAAGAAGACGGCGACGAGGGCGACGGTGGCCCCGGCGATCGAGCCGACGATGCGGCTCCTTCGGTTCGAATGTGCCGACATGGCCGAAACGTAGCGGCAAACGTGAGTCTTCCGCATATCCCAGAACAGGTGTCATCTGGATGCGCACCTCCGGATCCATCGGAGGGGAGGTCGCCGCTAGGCTGGCGCGCATGACGGCACGACTGCGATGGGGCATCCTCGCCACCGGCGGCATCGCCCGCCTCTTCACCTCCGACCTGCTGGCCAACGGCTTCGACGTGCGGGCCGTCGGCTCCCGTTCAGCGGAGTCGGCGCGGGCGTTCGCCGACGAGCACGGCATCCCCACGGCCCACGGCAGCTACGACGCGCTGCTCGCCGATCCCGAGGTCGACGCGATCTACGTCGCTACGCCGCATCCGTGGCATGCGGCCTCGGCCCTCGCGGCGGTCGAGGCGGGCAAGCACGTCCTCGTCGAGAAGCCGTTCACGCTGAACGAGGCCGAGGCGCGCATCGTCGCCGACGCGGCCCGCGCGCGGGGCGTGCTCGTGCTCGAGGCGATGTGGACGCGCTACCTCCCGCACATGGTGCGCATCCGCGAGATCATCGCGTCGGGCACCATCGGCGAGGTGCGCTCGATGATCGCCGACCACACCCAGAAGCTCTCCGACGACCCGGGTCACCGCCTCAACGCCCTCGAGCTCGGTGGTGGCGCGCTCCTCGACCTCGGCATCTACCCGATCTCGTTCGCGTGGGATCTCTTCGGCGAGCCCGCCGTCATCCAGTCGACCGCCATCTTCAAGGAGACGGGCGCCGACGCGGAGGTCGCCGTGCAGTTCGGCTATGTCGACGGACGCATCGCCTCGACGTTCTCGGCGAGCGACGCCCGTGGGCCGAACCGGGCGCTCGTGCTCGGCTCCGAGGCGCGCATCGAGATCGACGGCGTCTGGTACACGCCCACGAGCTTCCGCGTCATCGGGCACGACGACGCCGTGATCGAGGAGTTCACCTCCGAGGTGAACGGCCGCGGCATGCACTACCAGGCCGCAGCGCTCGAGCAGCTCGTCGCCGATGGTCGTCTCGACGGCGGCGACATCCTTCCGACCGAGGAGTCGGTCGCGATCATGGGCACGCTCGACCGCATCCGAGCGGAGATCGGCCTGCGGTACCCGGGCGAGGACTGATCGGGCGCGTACGACGCGAGAGGCGAGGGCGTGTCCGTGCAGTCGACCGATGACGTCGCCGCGCTGACACGCCGGCTGGTCGAGGTCGACGCGACGAATCCGTCGCTGGTCGCCGGCGGGGCGGGTGAGCGCGAGATCGCGGTGATCATCGCGGAGTGGCTCGCCGGGCGTGGATTCGAGGCGCGACTCGTGGGCGCCGACGCGGCGCGGCCCAGCGTCCTCGCGCGACGGCGGGGCACGGGTGGCGGCCGAACGCTTCTGCTCGCCGGTCATCTCGACACGGTAGGCGGCACCGGCACCGGCACCGGCACCGGCACCGGCAAAGGCAACGGCACCGGGGCGGATGGCGCCGCGCACGCCGACCCCGACCGGATCGTCGGCCGCGGCGCGTACGACATGGCCGGCGGACTCGCCGCGGCGATGATCGCGGCCGCCGACGCGCCACGCGATCTCGTGGGCGACGTCGTCCTCGCGTTCGCGGCCGACGAGGAGTTCGGCTCCAGCGGCATGGAGGAGCTCCTGGCCGCGATCGACGCCGACGAGACGCACGCCGAGTCGGCGGATCGTCGCCCCGACGGCGCCGTCGTGCTCGAGCCGACCGACCTCGAGGTCACGCTCGCGCACCGCGGCTTCGCCTGGTACCGAGTCGAGTACGAGGGGGTCGCGGCGCACGGCTCGCAGCCCGAGCTCGGGGTCGACGCGATCGACCGCGCGCTCGACGGGCTCGTCGCCCTGCGCGCGCTCGGCGCCGAGCTCGACGCGCGGTCGCGGCATCCGCTGCTCGGATCGGGCAGCGTGCGCGTGGCTGCCGTCGAGGGTGGGACCGATGCCGCGACCGTCGCCGATCGCTGCGAGCTCGTCGTCGAGCGGCGCACCCTGCCGGGAGATGCCGACCCGATGGCCGAGCTCCAGCGCGTGCTCGCGGCGTCGCGACCCGCGCGTGTGGTCGCGCTCGTCGCACGGCCCGCGATGGAGGCCGACGCCACGAGCCGCATCGCGCGCGCCGTGCTCGACGCGGTCGAGGGCGTCACCGGTGCGACCGCGGTCCGCCGCGGCGACCCGTGGTGGACGGACGCGGGGCTCATCGCCGCCGCCGACATCCCGGTCGTGCTCGTCGGTCCGTCGGGCGGGGGCGCGCACGCCGACGAGGAGTGGGTGTCGGTCGCGTCGCTCGAAACGCTGGTCGCGGTGATCGGCCGAGTCATCAGGGACTTCTGCGGGGAGCCGGACACCGCGGCATCCGCCCGCTGACGGCGTTCGGGCCGCGGAGGACGGCGCCGGCACTCGGGAGTCGCCCGGGCGGCGTCCGTACAATGCCCGGGTGAACGATGAGACGGATGCCGCGGGCGCGACGCCCCTGCCGGGCGGGCCCCGGCCGCCGGGCGACCCCGTCCCGTCGAAGCCCACCCGCCCACGCGGCATCCGCTCGCTGATCGCCGAGCATCGCGTGCTCGCCGCGGTCGCCGCCGTGGCCGCCGTCGGACTGCTCGGCACGGCCGTCGCGTTCGCCGCGACGATGACGGGCGACGACGCGTCGCCGACGGCGACCCCGACGCCGACCCCGACCCAGACACCGACGCCCACGCCGACCGCCACGCCGACGCCCACCCCGGAACCGGCGGCGCGCGTCCGCACCTGCTCGGTCGCAGGCCTCGCCGCCGACCCGCGCTTGGCGAACCTGCAGGCGCAGGTCATGAACGCCGAGACCGGCGAGGTGCTCTTCGACCGCGGCGGTCTCACGGCCTCGCGCACCGCGAGCGTCATGAAGGTCGTCACGGCGGCGGCGGCGCTCGCCGTGTTCTCGCCCGACGACCGCTTCGCGACCACGGTCGTGAAGGGCTCCGAACCCGGATCGGTCGTGCTCGTCGGCGGCGGCGACCTGACGCTCTCGCGCACCGCGACGGGCAACGAGACGGTCTACCCGGGTGCCGCGCACCTCGACGACCTGGCCCGGCAGGTGCGGGCGGCGTGGGACGCCGACCCGTCGAACCCGCCGCTCACGAAGCTCGTCCTCGACGCGTCGTACTTCGGCGGCGAGACCTGGCACGCGAGCTGGGCGCCGACCGAGCGCGAGCTCGGCTACATGCCCGAGATCACGGCGCTCATGGTCGACGGCGACCGCGACGACCCGTACGCGAACACCTCGCGTCGAGGGGCCGACGCGGTCGGTCGCGCGGGCGACGCCTTCGCGGCCGAACTCGGCGGCGTCTCGGTGATCGAGCGCGGCACGGCGCCCGGCGGCGCGACCGAGCTCGGTCGGGTGTGGTCGCCCACCGTGGCGCAGCTCGTCGACAAGTCGCTCGTCGTCTCCGACAACACCGTCGCCGAGATGCTCGCCCGGCAGGTCGCGATCGCGGTCGGTACCGGCAACACGTTCGAGGCGATCGACCCGGCCGTGCGCCAGGCGCTCGAGGCGTACGGCATCGCGCGCGGCGGCATCCGCGTCATCGACGGCTCGGGTCTCTCGCCCGACAACGCGGTGCCGCCCGCGTACCTCACGCGACTGTTCGCGAAGGTCGAGGCGCGCGAGGCGAACCTCGGCGTCATCCGCGACGGGCTCCCGATCGCCGGACAGCGCGGGTCGCTGTCGTACGCCGACCGGTTCGCGGGCGACAACGCCGCCGCGCACGGCGCGGTGTTCGCCAAGACCGGATGGATCGACACGGGCTACACGCTCGGCGGCATCATCCACGCCCAGGACGGCACGACCCTGACCTTCGCGATCTACGCACTCGGCGACGTCTCGCAGATCACGGCCGACGCGAAGGTCGCGATCGACACCCTCACGACCGGCTTCTACCGCTGCGGCGACGAGCTCTCGAACGAGTGACCGAGGGCCCGCCGCGGCATCCGCGAATCGCGACAGAATGGGAGCGGCGGCCGGAAGAACCCCGCCCGAGACCCGAGGAGCGAAGGAGCCGATCATGAGTCGGGCCCTGTTCATCATCGACGTGCAGAACGACTTCACCGAGGGCGGCGCGCTCGCCGTCGAGGGCGGTGCGGCCGTGGCTGCCGGCATCACGGCCTACCTCGCCGAGCACGCCGAACGCTACGACCTGGTCGTGGCCTCCCGCGACTGGCACAACCCCGACGACCACAACGACGGGCACTTCGCGACGGACGCCGAGCCCGACTTCGTGAGCACATGGCCGAAGCACTGCATGGCCGACACGCCCGGCGCCGAGTACCACCCCGCGCTCGACACGAGCGGCGTCCACGTGCACATCCGCAAGGGCCAGGGCGTGCCCGCCTACTCGATCTTCGAGGGCACGGATGACTCGGGCGCGTCGATCTCGGAGGTGCTCGAGCGGCACGGCATCACGGACATCGACATCGCGGGGATCGCGACCGACTACTGCGTGCGCGCGAGCGCGCTCGACGCGATCGAGCACGGGAGGCACGTGCGCGTGCTCCGCGACCTGATCGCGGGCGTCGCAACTGAGACGTCCGACGCGGCGATCGCCGAGCTCGGCCACGCCGGGGCGGCGATCGTGGAGTCGTCCGAGCTGCCACCGGGCGAGGTGGTCGAGAGTCCCGATGCGGATGCCGCCGGCTCGCCGGCCGACGACGAGGCGGGTCGCGCGTGAACGAGCAGTCGTCCCCGGCCCCGATCCTGCACGCCGAGGCGCCCGACGGGGTGCTCATCGCCTACCGCGTGCACGGCGACGACGCCGAGTCGGGACGCCCGCCCGTGCTCCTGGTGCACGGCTTCGCGTCCGACTCGACGATCACGTGGGACGGCACGGGGTGGGTGCGCGCGCTCGTGGAGTCCGGGCGTCGCGTCATCACGACCGATCTTCGCGGGCACGGCGCGAGCGACAAGCCGGTGACGGCCGACGCGTACGCGCCCGACCGGCTCGGCGCCGACCTCGTCGCCGTGCTCGACTCGGCCGGCGCGGCACGCTGCGACGCCGTGGGCTACTCGATGGGCAACCGCATCATCTCGGCGCTCTGCGAGCTCGCGCCCGATCGCGTTCGGCGGGTCGTCGTCGGAGGTGCCGGACCGACGGAGCTCTTCGCGACGTGGGACGTCGAGGACGCACGCGCCTACCTCCACGACGGCACGGCGCCTCGGAACCCCGTGATCGCCCAGGTGCTCGGTCCGGCGATCCGCGCCGGCGCCGACCGCGACGCGCTCCTCGCGTGCGTCGAGGGCGTCTCGGGTGCCCCGCTCGCGATCCCCGGCGACATCCCGGTGCTGTTCGTCGCGGGTGAGGAGGACCCGGTGCCGGTGGGCGTCCAGCAGCTCGCGCTCGACTGGGGGAGCGACCTCATCACCATCCGCGGCCGCGACCACGTCTCGACGCTGACGTCCCGCACGTTCAAGGACGCGGCGATCGACTTCCTCGTCTGAGCGCCGGGGCCCGCGTCACGCGGCGGTCGCGCGAGCCCGGACGGCGCTCGGCGGCTCGCCGAACTCGGCGCGGAAGGCGCGGCTGAAGTGCGCGGCGTCGGCGAAGCCCCAGCGGCCGGCGACCTGCGCGACCGGTCGGTGCGCCGCGAGCGGGTCGCCGAGTTCGCGGCGGCAGCGGTCGAGCCGCCGCGAGCGGATCCAGCTGGAGACGGTGAGACCCTCCTCGTGGAAGATCGCGTGGAGGTGGCGCGTGGAGATGAAATGCGCCGCCGCGATCGTCGCCGGCGTGAGGTCGGGGTCGCCCAGCCGGTCCTCGAGCCAGGCCTGGATGCCGCGCAGCATCGCCCGATGAGGGCGGTCGGCGTCGCGGGCGACGTCGAGCTCGCGGGCGTAGAGCGTCGCGACGAGGTCGACCGCGTTGCGGGCGAGACGGCCGCCGACGGGACCGCCCAGCTGGTCGAGGTCGCCCGCCAGCTCGGCGAGGAAGCGCGCGACGACGCGGCCGAGGCCCTGGTCGCCCGCGATGCGGGCCGCGGTCATGCCCTGCACGGCGTCGGTGGGCAGCTCGAGCATCCGGTGCGGCACCATGAGCACGAGCGTGCTGAACGCCTCCTCGAAGACGAGCGTGTAGGGCGAATCGGTGTCGTAGATCGTGAGGTCGCCGGGTCGGAGCACGGCTTCCCGGGAGTCCTGGATGAGCAGGCCGGTGCCGGAGAGCTGGAGCCCGAGCTTGAACGAGCGATGCTCCGATCGCGCGACGAGTTCGGGCGTGCGGTGGATCTCGTGGCCCGTGGCGGTGACCACCGACAATTGGATGTCGTCGCCGACCGAGGCACGGATGTCGCCGCGGAACGCGTCGGGATCGTCGGAGCGGACCCGGAGCGGCACGAAGGACTGCGAGGCGAGTGCGCTGAACTCGGCGAAGTCGAGCGGCAGAGCCGACGTGTCGATGGCGGTCGCGTCAGCGGCGGGCGCGTCCGACGCGAGAGCGGGGGAGGGGGAGGAACCGTGGGGCACGGGATGCACCTCATCTCTGGGTGGGACGACGATGTCCGGGTCGAGAGGAAACTCTACGCCCGTTGAGCGAAAAGCGACAGGGCGGGTCTGCGGTCGACGTCAACTGGCGTACGCTCTCCGACAAGTCCCGGACGTCGGCGCACGGAACCATGGGCCGGAACCGGGCGATGCCGCCGTGGCTCGCCCTCCGTCGACAAAGGGATCCCCAGCCATGACCTCCTCAACGACGACGTCGACGCCCGCGGCGACCGGGGCACTCGGCCACCGGCGCCTCGGCGTGCCATCCGTCACTCTCATGATCATCGCGGCCTCGGCGCCGCTCACCGTCGTCGCCGGCGGCGTGACCACGACCTTCGCCGTGACCGGCGTGATCGGCGTGCCCGTGGGCTTCATCGTGCTCGCCGCGGCGCTCGCCGTCTTCGCCGTCGGCTACGCCGCGATGAGCCGCTACGTCACGAACGCCGGCGCGTTCTACGCCTACATCGCCCAGGGCATCGGGCGGCCCTTCGGCGTGGGCGCCTCGCTCGTCGCGCTCGTGGCCTACAACGCCATGCAGGTCGGCATCTACGGGCTCTTCGGCTTCCAGCTGTCGATGTTCCTCGAGGCGAAGTTCGGGCTCGTCACGCCGTGGTGGCTCTGGATCTTCGCCTGCATCGCCGTCGTCGGCGCGCTGGGCGTCAACCGCGTCGACCTCTCGGCGAAGGTGCTCGGCATCCTCGTCGCGCTCGAGTTCGCGGCCGTGCTCGTCTTCGACCTCGTCTCGTTCGCCGTGGCGCCCGAGGGCGTGAGCACCGCGGGCATCGAGCCGGCCAACCTGTTCGTGCCCGGTGTCGGCGCGGTGCTCTCGTTCGGCGTCGCCGCGTTCATGGGCTTCGAGTCGGCGGCCATCTACGGCGAGGAGTCGAAGGACCCCAAGCGCACGGTCGCGCGCGCGACCTACGCCGCGGTCGCGATCATCGGCGTGTTCTACGCGTTCAGCGCCTGGGCCTTCACCGTCGGCATCGGACCGTCGCAGATCGTCGAGGCGTCGGCGACCTACGGCCCCGACCTCATGTTCGTCTTCATGGGCGAGCACGCGCCGGTCATCGTGAGCGACCTCATGCAGGTGCTGTTCCTCACGAGCCTCTTCGCGGCGCTGCAGTCCTTCCACAACGCGGTCGCGCGCTACCTCTTCTCGCTCGGACGCGAGGGCGTGCTGCACCGCGGCCTCGGTTCGGTCCGGGCCGCCTCGCGCGCGCCGTGGGCCGGCTCGGTCGCCCAGAGCGTGATCGCGATCGTCGTCACGCTCGGGTTCGTCATCGCGGGCGAGGTCATGGGGCTGAAGGCCGACTTCGCGCCGGTCGAGTTCCTCTACCCGGTCCTCACGATGTTCACGTGGCTCACGAACACGGGTGCCATGGGGCTCGTGCTGCTCATGGGCGTCATCGCGATCGCGGTGATCGGGTTCTTCCGCCGCGACCGACGCGGACTCGGCGCCTGGCAGACGCTCATCGCGCCGGCGATCTCGGCGGTCGTCCTGTTCGCGGTGTTCGTGCTCATCCTCGCGAACTTCAACGTGCTGCTCGGCCAGGCCGAGACCACCGCGGTCACGTTCGTGCTGCCCGCGCTCCTGATCGTCCCGGGCATCGCCGGCGTCGTGTGGGGGCTCGTCATCCGCCGGCGCAACCCCGAGCTCTACGCCCGGGTCGGCCACGGTATCGAAGAGGCCGAGGCGGCCGTCGTCGAGGTCCCGGCGCACCGGGGGTTCTAGGCCCCCAGCGCGGTCGCGAGGCCGGGAGCGGCCATGGCGGCGAGCATGACGGTCATGCTCGCCGCCATCACGCCGTGGCCGACCCCGCGGCGGCCCTCGCGCAGCGCGCGAGCCGCGACCCACGCGCCGAGCGCGACCACCGCGAGCACGACGATGGTCCCGGCGGGGAGGAGCGCGGCGGCGTGGGCGTGCGTCGCACCGGACACCCCGGCGTCGTTGCGACCGGCGGCGGCCACGAGCCATCCGGTCGCGATGAGGGCCAGCGCGTGGTGCAGGTCGTGAAGTGGGCGACTGCGGGAGCCGACCGGCCGAGGGCCCTTCGGAACAGCGGAAGCGGACCGGCGCGACCGGTCGAGGCGCGAGCGGATGCCGATCGCGAGGCCCGCGAGGACGAGGACGGCCGCCCACGCCACTCCGGGCAGGACGCCGGTGAACGCCGTGTCGAGCATGGCGGCGAGCATCGCGAGCGCGGCGAGCGCATCCAGGGCCCGCAGTCGCCGACCCCGCGCGAGCGTCGCGCCGGTGCCGGCGAGCGCGCCCGCGAGCATGACTCCGTGTGCGATCTCGGCCATTCGTCCCCGAATCTTCCCTGTTCCGGTGAGTCCGGCTATATTACTCGACAAACGTAGAGAAAAACGAGGTGCACCATGACGACGATGTCGACCACCCGAGCCGCCGAGCGGCACCGGTCACCCGATCAGGGCCGGCCTGTGGCGGATCCCCTGCGCGGCCTGACGGCCGCCGAGATCGACGCGACGCGCGAGATCCTGGCCGAGGCGGGCCTCCTCGCCGAGCAGACGCGGTTCGTCTACGTCGGGCTCGACGAGCCGGCCAAGCCCGACGTCCTCGCGGGGGCCGAGCTGCCCCGCATCGTTCGCGTCCTGCTGCTCGACCGCGCCACCGGCGCCTCGGCTGACGTCCGCGTCTCGGTCACCGACCGCGCGATCGTCAGCCGCACCGAGATCGACGGCGCGAACGGCCAGGTCCCGATCCTCGACGTCGAGTTCGAGGCGATCTACGACCTGCTGGGCGCCGAGCCCGACTGGCACGAGGCCCTCGCCAAGCGCGGCATCACGCACGAGCAGGTCGCGCTCGCCCCGCTCTCGGCGGGGGAGTACGGGTTCGAAGCCGAGCGCGGGCGTCGCGTCATCCGCGTGCTCGCCTTCATGCGGCACGACGAGCAGGACCACTGCTGGGCGCACCCCGTCGACGGCCTCTGCGCCTACGTCGACATGATCGAGGGCCGGATGTTCGAGCTCGTCGACCACAAGGTCTTCGAGATCCCCGCCGAGTCGGGGAACTTCGACGACCCCGAGGTGCAGGGCGCGCCGCTCGACACGCTGAAGCCGATCAGCATCACCCAGCCCGAGGGGCCGAGCTTCACCGTCGAGGAGGACCGGGTCAGCTGGGCGAACTGGCGCTTCTCGCTCGCGTTCGACGCGCGCGAGGGGCTCGTGCTCCGCCGCATCCGCTACGTCGACGCCGACCAGGGCGGCGCCGAGCGCGACATCGTCTACCGCGCCTCGATCGCCGAGATGGTGGTGCCGTACGGCGACCCGTCGCCCGCGCGGTTCTGGCAGAACTACTTCGACACCGGCGAGTACGTGTTCGGCCGCTACGCGAACTCGCTGCAGCTCGGGTGCGACTGCCTCGGCGAGATCCACTACTTCGACGCCACGATCGCCGACGAGTTCGGCCACCCCCGCGTCATCCCGAACGCGATCTGCATGCACGAGGAGGACTTCGGGACCCTCTGGAAGCACACCGACATCTACACCGGGTCGAACGAGGTGCGCCGCCAGCGGCGCCTCGTGATCAGCTTCTTCACCACGGTGGGCAACTACGACTACGGCTTCTACTGGTACCTGTACCTCGACGGCACGATCGAGTGCGAGGCGAAGCTCACGGGCGTGCTCTTCTCATCGGCGTACGACCCGGAGGCGGGCGATCACGCGAGCGAGGTCGCACCCGGTCTCGGGGCGCCGTACCACCAGCACTTGTTCAGCGCGCGGCTCGACATGATGGTCGACGGCGTCGCGAACGCGGTCGAGGAGGTCGACGCGGTGCGCGTGCCGATGGGGGACGGCAACCCCTACGGCAACGCTTTCACGAAGCGCACGACACGCCTCCGCACCGAGGCCGAGGGCGCGCGCGACGCCGACCCCGTCGCAGGCCGGGCCTGGCACATCGTCAACACCGAGAAGCAGAACCGGCTCGGCCGCCCCGTCGCCTACGAGCTGCTCGCACAGGGCTCGCCGACGCTGCTCGCCGACCCCGAGTCGGTCATCGCCAAGCGCGCCGGCTTCACGCGCAAGCACCTCTGGGTCACGCGCTACGACCAGGACGAGCGCTACCCCGCGGGCGACCTCGTGAACCAGAACCCCGGCGGCGACGGCCTCCCGCGCTACACCGAAGCCGACCGCTCGATCGACGGCGAGGACATCGTCCTCTGGCACACCTTCGGCCCCACGCACTTCCCGCGCGTCGAGGACTGGCCGGTCATGCCAGTCGACTACGCGAAGTTCACGCTCAAGCCCTACGGCTTCTTCGGGCGGAACCCCACGCTGAACGTGCCCTCCTCCGAGGCGATGGGCATGGCCTGCCACACGGATGCCGCGGCCGGCGGCTGCCACTGCGCTGCCGGCGAGTGCACCTGCTCGGGGCACGCGCACGGGCACGGGGCCTGACGCCCGGTCGACCGAACGACGGTGGGCGGATGTCGCGGGGGCGCGGCATCCGCCCGTCGTCGTTCCCGTGCAAGGGGTGCACTTCGCGCGCGCCGACCAGTCGCGGACTGGTACCGGTCAGGGTTCGGCGAGGGCGTAGGCGGTCACAGGGCTTCGTTTCCCCTTGATCTCCAGATCCGTCAACGCGCGGGCGTGCGGGGCGTCGGCGCCGTCGAGTGCCTGGTACGTCTCGGCGCTCATGAGGATGGGCGCGCCGGCCTCCTTGGTCTTCTCCTCCAACCGAGCGGCGAGATTGACTGCATCGCCCATCACCGTGTACTCGATGCGCTCCCTGCCGCCGATGTTCCCGGCGATGACCGGTCCGGTCGCGATGCCGATCCCCGAGCGGAGGTTCGGGAGACGGTCGAGGGTCTCCTCGTCGTTGAACGCCGCCAGGGCTCGACGCATCCCGATCGCCGTCCTCACCGCGCGGTCCGCATGATCGGCCATCGGATTCAGCGGCGTGCCGAACACCGCCAGGACGGAATCCCCGCCGAAGCGTGTGACCACGCCCCCG
This sequence comes from Agromyces bracchium, assembly GCF_009709675.1. GTDB lineage: Bacteria > Actinomycetota > Actinomycetes > Actinomycetales > Microbacteriaceae > Agromyces > Agromyces bracchium. Next base: position 215,278 of record NZ_WMLB01000033.1, read on the forward strand.
TGGTCGACGATGACCGACACCATCGCCGTCATGTACCGGTTGATCACGTCGACCAGTCGCGCGGGCGGCATCTGCTCGCTGAGCGTCGTGAAGTCGCGGATGTCGGAGAAGACCACCGTGCAGTCGACGAGCGTGCCGCCGAGGCCGGCCCCGCTCTCCACGGCCGCCTGCGCCACCTCGGCGCTGACGTAGAGGCCGAACAGCTCCCGGAGCCGCTCGCCCTGACGCAACCCGTCGGTCATGACGTTGAATCGCTCGCCCAGGTAGCCGAGTTCGTCGTTGGTGGTCACCGCGACCCTCGTGTCGAGCTCGCTGTTCTCCACGCGACCCATCGCCGCCTGCAACGCCTCGAGCGGCCCCACGATGGCCCGCGCCACGAGCACGGCCGTGATGACGCCGGCGAGCAGGCCGACTCCGAGGATGTACAGCTGCACGACGACGAGGTTGTCCAGGATCGCCCGCGGATTCTCCGCGTCGAGCATCGCGCGAGTGCGTGCCTGCGTGAGGACCACGAGCAGGGTCGGCGTGAGCCCTCCGATCAGGGCGAAGGCCAGCAGCAACCGCCGCCGTACCGAGAGCCGGAACGCGTGGATGCTGCTCAGGTCCCCGTCCGGGAAGAAGGTCGGGATCTGTTCCCGCCAGATCAGGTCGGTGCCGAAGTAGACGATCGTCGTGCCGACCGCGCCGCCGATGGCGATGCCGACGAAGTTGCCCGGATCGTCGTACAGGATCGAGAGGAAGATCGCGACGACGAGGCTGCCGGCGGCGACCAGTGAGGCCCCCACGAGGGGCCAGATCAGTACCAGCCGGGCGACGTTCGGCGGCATCTCCGAGGCGGGCGTGCCGGCCTCGATCAGGCGCAGCCATCTCCGGATCGGTCGCCCGAGCCAGACGACCATCGCGATCGCGGCGACGAGGATCACGACACCGGCGACCGCGAACACCACGATGCCCTCGGTCTCGAGCGGCGAGACCGCCGCTTCATCGACCGGGATCGGATCGATCAGCGCGAAGTAGGCGAAGACGATCAGGGCGCCGAAGACGGTCGCCGCCGAGATGAGCGTCGCGACCCTGCGGGAGACCCGTCGTGACGACGTCGGTGAGTTGCTCACGCTGCACGCCCCTTCCGCAGCTGGGTACCCGCTCGGCTGGTTCGGGGTCAGCGTAGTACGCGGACGTGCCGTCGCCGGGGCTCGGGTCGGGGAAAGGGGGTCTACGCTGTCCCGGTGAGCGACGCACTGGACGAGGGGCCGTTCTACCACGGCACGAAGGCCGACCTGGGGGTCGGGGACCTCCTGACGGCGGGGTTCCGCTCGAACTACCGCCCCGAGGTGGTCATGAACCACGTCTACTTCACGGCGCTTCCGGATGGCGCCGGCCTCGCGGCCGAACTCGCCGTCGGCGACGGCGAGCCGCGCGTCTACGCCGTCGAGCCGACCGGATCGTTCGAGGACGACCCGAACGTCACCGACAGGAAGTTCCCCGGCAACCCGACGCGGTCGTATCGGAGCACGGAACCGTTGCGGGTCGTCGCCGAGGTCTCCGACTGGACCCGGCTCGCGCCCGAGGCGCTGCAGGCGTGGCGGGATCGGTTGGCGGAGCTCGCGGCGGACGAGCGCGGCGAGATCATCAACTGAGGCGCGACGCCGGCGCAGCGGCATCCGTCGCCGCCAACGGAACGCGGTCGGCGCTCAGCGCAGGAGGTCGAGGTACCCGTCGAGCGATCGGGTCAGCCGATCGGCGTCGGCGCTCGCCGGGGCGACGACCGCGATGACCTGCACGCCGTCGAGCATCGCCATGAAGTGGTCGACGACCACGGGGATGTCGACGTCCTCGCGGATCTCGCCGAGGCGCTTCGCGTCGGCGAGGTGCCCGCCGATCTCGACGCGCCACTGGTCCATGGTGCGCTCGTGCAGGGCGAGCAGATCGGGCTCGTTGGCCGCGTACTCCCAGAAGGGGATGACGATTCGCGCCTCGAGGATCCGCTCTTCGTCGAGGGGGAAGATCTGCAGCATCAGCTCGCGGAGGGCCGCCATGCCCTCGAGGTCGGCGCGCACGGCCGCGAAGCGCTCGTTCGTCGCGGCGAACACGTGCTCGAACGTCGCCCCGATCAGCTCCTCCTTGTTACGGAAGTAGGGGAAGAGCCCGCCGTTCGCGACGCCCGACGCCTTGGCGATCTCGCGCATCGTGGTCGCGCGGAAGCCCTTCTCGGCGATGAGGCGCCAGGTCGCGTGCACGATCTCGAGGCGGCGCGCGTCGTGGTCGACGATCTTCGGCATGGTCCCCTCTCGCGACGCCGCGGCGTCGGGGTCAACGATACGCGCCGCGGCGGGCCGAGCCTGGCAGGCGGAGACGGGCGCGCGGCGCGACCGCGACATGGCGAGGGCCGGGAGCACGATCGCGCTCCCGGCCCATCCCTGCCCGCCCCCGCGGACGCTCCGCAGGTCAGCCGTTGACGACCTGCGGGACGCCGAGCGCCTTGAGGCCCTCGACGCCGAACTCGAGCCCGTAGCCCGACTGCTTCGCGCCGCCGAACGGCGCCATCGGGTGGACCGCGCCGTGCGCGTTGATCCACACCGTGCCGGCCTCGAGGCGCGCGGCGATGCGGCGCGCCTCGTCGCGGTCGGTCGACCAGACCGAGGCGCCGAGCCCGACCTCGACGCCGTTCGCCATCGCGATCGCCTCGTCGAGGTCGTGGTAGCGGATGATCGGCAGCGCCGGCCCGAACTGCTCCTCCTGCACGAGCGGTGCGGAGTCGTCGATGTCGGCCACGAGCGTCGTCGGGTAGAAGTTGCCGGGCTGCGTGCGATCCGGGTCGCCGCCGAGCAGCACCCGCGCGCCGCCGGCCTTCGCCGACTCCACGAGCCGGTCGACGATGTCGAACTGCGGCCGGTTCTGCAGCGGCCCGAGCACGTTCGCCTCGTCGAGCCCGACCCCCATGGGCATCGCTCGAGCGACGTCGACGAGCGCCTCGCACACGGCGTCGTAGACGTCGTCGTGCACGTACAGGCGCTTCAGCGCGGCACAGGTCTGGCCCGTGTTGATGAAGGCGCCCCAGAAGACGCCCTCGGCGATCGCCGTCGGGTCGACGTCGGGCAGCACGATGCCGGCGTCGTTGCCGCCGAGCTCGAGCGTGAGCCGCTTCACGGTGTCGGCCGAGCTGCGGATGATCGCCTTGCCGGTCGCGGTCGAGCCGGTGAACATCACCTTCCCGATCGACGGGTGCGATGCGAGCGCCGCACCGACGTCGCGGCCGCCCGAGACGACCTCGACGACGCCCTCGGGCAGCACGCGGTTGATGACCTCGATGAGCGCGAGCACGCTGAGCGGCGTGTACTCCGACGGCTTCACGACGACCGTGTTGCCCATCCGGAGCGCCGGCGCGACCTGCCAGACGGTGATCATCTGCGGCCAGTTCCAGGGGCCGATCGCGCCGACGACGCCGATCGGGCGGTAGTGCAGCTCGGCGCGCGTCTCGCCGTCGTCGACGACGACCTCGGCTTCGAGCGGCGTCGCCGCGGCAGCCCGCATCCAACCGGATGCCGCGCCGACCTCGAATCGCGCGTTCGGACCGTTCAACGGCTTGCCCTGCTCGCGCGACAGCACGCGAGCGAGGGCCTCCGCCTCGGCGTCGATGGCGTCGGCGGCGAGCAGGAGCAGTTCGCTCCGGCGCTCGTGCCCGAGCGCCGCCCAAGCGGGCTGCGCCGCCTTCGCGCGGGCGATCGCCGCTTCGAGGTCGTCGACGGTGTGCACCGGGGCGTGGCCGACGAGTCCGCCCGTCGCCGGGTCGAGGATCTCGCGGCGTTCTCCGGCATCCGGCGCGACCTCGGCGAGCAGGTCGGCCTGCGTGTCCTCGAGGACTGGGATCGGGCTGTTCATGGCACCTCCACGTTGAGTCGGGGTTCCACGGTAGGCAGCGGCCCGGTCCGCGCCGTTGCCGGTGCGTGCGACCCGCTTGGACGTGCGCGCACGAAGCGCGGGGGCCGGGACTAGGGTGTCAGGGTGTCCAGTCGTCCCAGCGGATTCGAGTCGAGCGGCTACTGGTACGAGGCCGATGACTCCCGCCTCGGCAGCGTCGACGTGCTCAACCTGCTCCGGCGGTACCGGGCGGCCGACCAGGAGATGCGCCGCCGGACCCGGGACTCGATGGGCATGGGCGAGACCGACCTCCTGGCGCTCCGCTACGTGCTGCGCGCCGAGCGCGAGGGCGAGATGCTCACGCCGGGAATGCTCGCCAAGCTCCTCGGCATCTCGACCGCGTCGACGACGGTGCTCATCGACCGCCTCGAGCGCAGCGGCCACCTCGTGCGGCGTCCGCACCCGTCCGACCGCCGCTCGCTCGTCGTGGCGAGCACGACCGACAGCGACGCCGAGGTGCGGGCCACCCTCGGTCGGATGCACCAGGCCATGATCGCGGTCGCGGACGGGCTCGACCAGCGGGAGCTCGGCGTTGTGGCGCGCTTCCTCGCCGGCATGATCGAGGCGCTCGAACTCGTCGAACCGCACCACGATGTGGATGACTCGTCGGTCGGAGACGTCCCCGACGTCTCGATCACCGAGCCGAGCGATGCGCTGCCCGGAAACGAGGGCGCCGCCCGGCACCGAGACGGTGCGGGCGGCGATGCGACCTCGTCCGAGGCCTGATCGCCGGGTCGCGCGCACACGACCCGGCGGGTTCGATCAGACGCTCCGGTTGCCGGTGAGGGTCCGGACGAGCCAGACGACCACGGCCAGGACGAGCAGGACGATGCCCACCCAGAGCAGGAACTGAAGCGACTGCACGAAGCCGCCGGTGAACAGCAGGATGATGGCGATGATTCCGACGATGATGAGCAGGGTGTTCACGGAAGTGCCTTTCTGATCGGCGATGACGCCGTGCGGCGCACGGCGGGTCGGGAACCTTCGGGCCCCGGGGGACGGGTGTCCCCCGGGGACGTCCCCCCGGTCGTGATCGCCCGCGAAGCGGTCGTTCCCTGGTCCGCGACCACATGACCAGCATTCCGCCGCGAGCGACGGGACGTCCAGCCATTCCGGCGGAGGCCGGATTCCGCTATTGTTCGCGCGCCCGAGCGGGCTCGGGATGTTCCGTCCCCGCGCGAACGCGCCGGTGCCGCCGGTCAGAGACCCATCCGGCGGAACACGCCCTTCACGTTTCCCGGGAGTCGACGGCCGTAGATCCTCCGCAACAGGTACCCGGCGAGCACCGCCTTCTGTCGGGAGGGGAGCGAACTCCGCCGGATCTCCGCAACCCCCGAGCGCCGGAGCGCCGCCACCTGGTCGAGGTCGTGCGGCCACGTCTTGGAGAGGCTGCCGGACTTGTAGTACTTCGTGCAGAGCACCTCGGGAACCCGGACGAACTCGCCGATGAGCGACAGGCCGAGCAGCCACGTCCAGTCGGCCGAGTACTCGCCCTGCTCGTTCGGGTGGATGCCACCGACCTCACGGAAGGCCGACGTCCGGAACAGCCCGCGATTCGGCACCCACCAGAACCCGGGTCGACGCACCATCACCCGGCCGCGCGCCACGGGAGAGCGCAGGCCCTCGAGTTCGTCGAACACGTGCAGTTCGAGACGTCCGTCAAGTTCGTGCACACGCATGTCGGTGAACGCGAGCACGGCTCGGTCGTTCGCCGCGAGTGCGCCGACCAGGCGTTCGACGTACGTCGGCGCGACGACGTCGTCATGGAACGCGAAGAACTGCAGCTCACCGTCCGCTCGGCCCATCAGGTCGTTCGAGTTCCGCAGCCAGCCGAGGTTCTCCTCGCGCTCGACGATCCGGGTGCGCGGGTACTGCTCGGCGAAGCGACGCACGACCTCGAGCGTGTCATCCGTCGACCGGTCGTCGCCGATGAGGATCTCGAGGTTCGGCCAGGTCTGGGCCACCAGGCTGTCGAGGGTGCGCTGGATGAATGCGGCGCCGTTGTACGTCGGCACGAGGGCGGTCACGAGCGGATCCCATCGAGTCGTGACGTCCGTCGGAGTGGTCGGGCCGGTCATCCGGCGATCTCCTCGGCCAGGATGCGCGCGCTCCAGGGTGCGGTGGAGTACTTGCCCGTGTCGACCGAGTGATACGTGCCCCGTCGCCGTACCCCGTACCGATCGCGCCGATGGAGGTCGGAAGCGGGGTCGTCGAGCGCTCCGCGGCCCTGAGCGAAGACGAATCCGCCGTGTACGACGGTCTCCTCGGCGTCCTCGAGCACCTCGTCGATGCCGGGCATGAGACGGCCGAGGGCCGATCGGACCCGTGTGACGAACGCGGCGGCGTCAGCGCCGACCGGGATGGCCGGCGCCGCGAGCTCGAGGTCGTCGCCCTCCGCGACCAGGCCCTCGGGATACCACGAGAGATAGAAGTCGCGGTCGGTGTAGCTCTTCACGTCGCCGAACGGGCCCACCGCGACGAGCGCGCTCTTCACCCGGTGGTCGGCGCGGGTTCGGACGAACACGCAGAGCCGGAACCGATGGGTCCACGGCGGCTCCGGATCGACGCCCGCCGTGACGTCGATCGGCAACCGGCCGTTCCAGAGGGCGTTGACGACGACATCGGCCACCTCGTCCTCGCCGTCCGCGGTCCGGATCCGCCATGCGCCGTCGACGGAGCGGACCGGTTCGGCGCCGATGACCGTCGTGCCGGCCCGGAGCGTCACGCGCGGCTCGGCGGCGACCGCCGCGCCCAGCCGGTCGGCGAACCAGCGTGTGTCGATCGACCGCTCGGGGACCCGGAAGCCGGCGACGATGTCGTCGCCCGCGATGGCGGCGAGTTCATCGTGTGCGAGTTCGGTGACGCGGGCGTCCGACACGTCGACGAGGTACCGGGCCGAATCCGGATGCCGCCTGACGAGGGCGCCGATCGCCTCGAACTTGCGGCGCATCGTGTCGGCGTCGACGACCGAATCGCGGTGCAGGAGGTAGAGGTCGTCCTCGCGGGTGACATGACCGTCGAGGTCGGTGCCGATGAGCTCCCGGGCTCGATCGCTGAACACGAGGCTGCCTGGCAGGATGTGCTCGGCGGTCGCGGTCGTCGGGTCGGCGCCGTACAGGAACCCGAGGTGGATCTTGCCCTCGTTCCACCGACTGGTGCCCGACATCGGGGCCGGCTCGCGCTCGATGAGGGTCACGTCGAGCCCGCGACGCGCGAGCTCGATCGCCGTGGCACTTCCCATGATGCCCGCGCCGAGCACGGCGACGCGTCGCCGCGTCACGAGGCTGCCCCGTCTGCGCCCCGGTCGTGGTCGAGGTACTCGCTCCGGTCGTAGCCGCCGTCGGCGAAGACGATGAGCGTCGAGCCGTCGACGAGGTACGTCTGCTGCGCCCACACGCCCGAGTCGACCAGGACAGCCGGATGCTCCTCGTCGAGCGTCAGCCGAGCGGATGCACCGCGATGACGGAACTCCACGTCGATCCGGCCGCTCGCGCGGAAGAACACCTGGCGCACGCTGCGGTGCGCGTGCCCGCCGCGGACGGCTCCGGCCGGCGCGGTCACGACGAACGTGCGTGCGACGGCGAACCCGAGTTCCGCGAGCTGGAGCGGCGTCAGGGACCCTCGGTCGTCCACGAATCGCGGGGGCGCGAGCGGTCGGACCGCACCATCGAGCAGCGAGGTCGGGCGGAGCATCGGGAGGGCTGCGTCGGCGCGGTGACCCGGGTCACCGCCGACATCGCCATCGACCCCGATGTCGACGGGCTCGGGGGCGGGTGCCATGCGTTCCTCCACGGGCGGGGGCCGTGCCGGACCTCGGCGGCGCCGGACCGGATCTCAGGGGACCGACGATATCCCCTCCGCACGGGCGGGACAACGACCGTCCCCGCCGCGTCGGCGGGAGGGGGGTGGGATGGTCGACCCCGACGCATCCCGCCTCGCCCTCAGAGCGTGTTGCCGAGCTTGAAGCCCTTCTCCTCGTCGCCCATGCGCGTGTACGAGAAGCCGTCGGCCCCGATCGTCACGGCCATCTCGGAGTCGTCGGTGCGCGCGACGACGGGCCTCGGGTTGCCGTCGAGGTCGAGCACGAGCGACGCCTCGGTGTACCACGACGGCACGACGGGGTTGCCCCACCAGTCGCGGCGCTGGTTGTCGTGCACGTCCCAGGTGACCACGGGGTTGTCGGGATCGCCCGTGTAGTAGTCCTGCGTGTAGATCTCGACGCGGTGGCCGTCGGGGTCGCGGAGGTAGAGGTAGAACGCGTTCGAGACGCCGTGGCGCCCGGGTCCGCGCTCGATCGCGTCCGACATGCGAAGCGCGCCCAGCTTGTCGCAGATGGCGAGGATGTTGTGCTTCTCGTGCGTCGAGAACGCGACGTGGTGCATGCGGGGGCCGTCGCCACCGGTCATGGCGGTGTCGTGCACGGTGGGCTTGCGCCGCATCCACGCCGCGTAGACGGTGCCGGCCTCGTCCTGGATGTCCTCGGTCACGCGGAACCCGAGGTCCTGCATGAAGCCGACCGCGCGCGGCACGTCGGGCGTGACCTGGTTGAAGTGGTCGAGGCGCACGAGCGCGCCGGGCGTGTAGAGGTCGTAGCGCCATGCGAGCCGCTCCACGTGCTCGACGTCGTGGAAGAACTCGTACGGGAAGCCGAGCGGGTCCTCGACGCGGACGGACTCGCCGATGCCCTTCGTCCAGCCCTCGGCGCGACGCTCGACGCGGCATCCGAGCTCGGTGTAGAACGCGACCGCCTTGTCGAGGTCCTCCGGGGTGCGCACGCGGTAGCTGAACGCGGCGACCGCCGCGACCGGGCCCTTCCGCAGGACGAGGTTGTGGTGGATGAACTCCTCGAGCGAGCGGAGGTAGACGGTGTCCTCGTCCTCCTCGGTCACCGTGAGGCCGAGGACCTCGACGTAGAAGTTCCGGCTCGCGGCGAGGTCGGTGACGACGAGCTCCATGTAGGCGCAGCGCAGGATGTCGGGGGCCGGCGCCGTCGGCGTCGGGATCGGGTTCCCCGAATGGATCGGAGCCTCCTGGCTCACGTAGAAGCCCGAGGAAGTGAGGGTCTTGTCGTCGCGGTTCGTCATGTCAGCGTCCTTGCTCGATGTCGGATGGATCTCGGTACGCGCTTCGCGCTACTCGAGCACCGGGGCCTTGCCGAAGGTGGGGTTGTGGACCGCCCCGAGGGTGATGTGCACCGCCTGCTGGTCGGTGTAGAAGTCGATCGAGCGGTAGCCGCCCTCGTGGCCGAGACCGGAGGCCTTGACACCGCCGAACGGGGTGCGGAGGTCTCGCACATTGTTCGAGTTCAGCCAGACCATGCCGGCCTCGACGGCCTGCGAGAAGTTGTGCGCCCGCTTGAGGTCGTTGGTCCAGATGTACGCGGCGAGCCCGTACTTCACGCCGTTGGCGAGCTCGAGCGCCTCCTCGTCGGTGTCGAAGGGGGTGATCGCGACGACCGGGCCGAAGATCTCCTCCTGGAAGATCCGGGCGTCCTTCGCGACATCCGCGAACACCGTCGGGGCGACGTAGTTGCCCGTCGGCAGGCCCTCGGGCCGGCCGCCGCCGGCGACGAGGCGACCCTCGCCCTTGCCGATCTCGACGTAGCTCATGACCTTGTCGTAGTGCTCGGGGTGCACGAGCGCGCCGACCTCGGTCGTCGGGTCGTGCGGGTCGCCGACGACCACGCGCTTGGCCTGCGCGGCGTACTTCTCGACGAACTCGTCGTAGACCGACCGCTCGACGAGGATGCGGCTGCCGGCCGTGCAGCGCTCGCCGTTCAGCGAGAACACGCCGAAGATCGTCGCGTCGACCGCGGCGTCGAGGTCGGCGTCGGCGAAGACCACGGCCGGGCTCTTGCCGCCGAGCTCCATCGAGAGGCCCTTGAGGAACGGCGCGGCGTTGCCGAAGATGATCTGCCCGGTGCGGCTCTCGCCGGTGAACGAGATGAGCGGCACGTCCGGATGCTTCACCAGCGCGTCGCCCGCCTCCTCGCCGAGCCCGTTGACGAGGTTGAAGACGCCCTGCGGCAGGCCCGCCTCCTCGAAGATCTCGGCCCACAGCGATGCGGAGAGCGGTGTGAACTCGGCGGGCTTCAGCACCACGGTGTTGCCGGTCGCGATCGCGGGCGCGAGCTTCCACGACTCGAGCATGAACGGCGTGTTCCACGGCGTGATGAGGCCGGCGACGCCGATCGGCTTGCGGTTGACGTAGTTCACCTGGCGGCCGGGCACCTTGTAGGTGTCGTCGGCCTGCGCGACGATCAGGTCGGCGAAGAATCGGAAGTTCTCGGCCGCGCGTCGCGCCTGGCCGAGCGCCTGCGTGATCGGCAGGCCGGTGTCGAAGGTCTCGAGTTCGGCCAGGCGCGCGTCGCGCGACTCGACGAGGTCGGCGATCCGGTGGAGCACGCGTGAGCGCTCGCGCGGCAGCATCCGCGGCCACGGGCCCTCGGTGAACGCGCGCCGCGCGGAAGCGACCGCTCGGTCGATGTCGGCCTTCTGGCCGGCGGCGGCCTGCACGTACGTCTCGTTCGACACCGGGTCGAGCACGTCGAAGGTCTCGCCGCCGATCGAGTCGACGAATTCGCCGTCGATGTAGTGGCGGATGCGGTCGGGCAGGCCCTCGGGGATGTGCTGGGTCATGTCGGTTCCTTCCGGTTGGGCGTATGGCGGGCGGCGCGCGTCGGCGGGCGCCGCTGCCGGTGGTCGGGTGGGTCGGTGCGTCAGGTGGCGACGGCCTGAGGTGCCGGCGCACTCGCCGGCTTGTGATCGGCCTGGTAGGCGAGCACCGCGTCGAGCGTGGCCGTGCGGTGCTGTCGGGCCGCGAGCTCGATCTCGAGCGCGTCGGCGCCCTGCTCGATGAGCTCGACGATGCGCTCGTGCTCCTCGACGGACGCGCGGGCCCGGCCCGGCACGAAGCTGAACGACGAGTCGCGGAGCACCCGCATCCGGTTCCACCCGCGGTGCACGAGGTCGAGCACGTGCGGGTTCGGGCAGCCCTCGAAGAGCACCGCATGGAACTCGAGGTTGAGCTCGGTGAACCGATGCGGCTCGAAGTCCTCGAGCGTGCGGCGCATCTCGTCGTTGATCGCCCGCGCGCGGCCGAGCTGCTCGGGCGTGAGGTACGGCGCCGTGAGCGAGGTCGCGAAGCCCTCGACGAGCGCGAGCGTCTGCATGGTGTGCAGGTACTCGGTCTCCTTGATGAGTGCGACCTGGGCTCCGACGTTCTTCTGGAAGGTGACGAGTCCCTCGGCCTCGAGGCGGCGGATGGCCTCGCGCACGGGCACCACCGACACGTCGAGTTCGCCCGCGATCTGCGCGAGGACGAGCCGGTAGCCCGGGACGTAGCGGCCGTCGTCGATGCGCTCCCGGATGAAGCGGTACGCCTGCTGCGACTTGCTCTCGACGCTCATCGCGGCTCCCCGGTGCGGCCTTCGTCGGCGACGGATGCCGCGGCCTCCCGTTCGCGCTCGTAACGCTCGCGCCACGCGCGGTCCATCGGGAAGAGCCCGTCGACGGCCTCGCCCTCGGCCACGCGCTCGGCGACCCACGCGTCGGCGGCGTCCTGTTCGGCGGCCTCGGCCGCGACCTCGGCGACGAGGTGCGGCGGGATCACGATGACGCCGTCGCCGTCGCCCACGATCACGTCGCCGGGCTGCACCGCCGCACCGCCGCACGCGATCGTCACATCGGTCTCCCACGGCACGTGGCGTCGGCCGAGCACGCTCGGGTGCGGGCCCTGCGAGAAGACGGGGATGCCGATCTCGGCGACCGCGTCGAAGTCGCGCACGCCGCCGTCGGTCACGATGCCCGCCGCACCGCGCACCTTGGCGCGCAGGGCGAGCACGTCGCCGACGGTGCCGGTGCCGCGCTCGCCGCGGGCGTCGACCACGAGCACCTCGCCCGCGCCGACCGAGTCGAACGCGCGCTTCTGGGCGTTGTAGCCGCCGCCGTGCGAGGCGAAGAGGTCGGGCCGGGCGGGGATGAAGCGGAGCGTGCGGGCCCGGCCGACGATGCGGTCGCCCGGGTGGTTGGCGAACACGCCCTCGATGAAGACGTCGTGGTAGCCGCGCTTGCGGAGCGCGACCGACAGGGTCGCGACGGCGACGGACGAGAGTTGGGCGCGCAGCCCGTCGGTGAGCTCGAACGCGGGCTCCGCGGCATCCGTCGCCCCGTCGGAAGCATCGAGCGGGGTCGCCCGGCCGGCGGCGACCGCAGCGGCGTGCGCCGACTCGGAGCCCCACGCCTCGACGCGCTGCAGGTCGTCGACGGCGGGCTTCGAGCCGAAGTCGCCGAAGGCGACCTCGCCCTGGGTGACGGTGGTCGCGAGGCGTCCGGTCGAGGGTGCGCCCGGTGCACGCGGCGCGTCGACCTCGACCTCGACGACGTCCCCGGGGATGACGACCGACGAGCCCGCGGGCGTGCCCGTCAGGATCACGTCGCCGGTCTCCAACGTGAAGTGCTGCGAGAGGTCGGCGACCAGCGTGCCGAAGTCGAAGAGGAGCGTGTCGGAGGCGTCCTCCTGGACGAGCTCGCCGTTCACCCACGTGCGCACGCGCCAGTCGCCCGGTCCGATGCCGTCGGTCGGGATCGCGACGGGGCCGAGCGGCGTGAAGCCGTCGCCGCCCTTCGAGCGGACGTTGGACCCCTTGTCGGCGGCGCGCAGGTCGTAGAGGCCGAAGTCGTTCGCGGCCGTGATCGCGGCGACGTGCGACCAGCCGTCGGCGGGGGAGACGTGCCGCGCGGGCTCGCCGACGATCAGCGCGATCTCGCCCTCGAACGCGAGGAGCTCGGTGCCCGCGGGTCGTTCGACGGTGCCGCCGGTCTCGCCGAGCGAACTCTGCGGCTTCAGGAAGTAGCTCGGCTTCGCCGGCGTGCGACCCCGCTGCGCCGCGCGCGACGGGTAGTTGAGGTGCACGGCGATGATCTTGCCGGGCTTCGCGATGGCGGTCATGGACTCCCTCGTCTTCAGATATCCGAAATCATATACGATCCCGCGTGGTCTGGCAATGCGACGGATGCCGCCGCGGCTCAGTAGCTCGGACGCTCGCCGGTTCCGGCACTCGTGCCGGTCGCGGAGGGGTCCCGTCCGTCTGCGGAGCCCGTCGCGCGGTGCGCGCTGTCCGCGTCGCCCGAGGCATCCGCTGCGCCGTCCGTGCCGATGAAGCGATCGGCGAGGGCCTCCGACGCCCGTGCGAGCAGCGCGACATCCGCCCCGACCGCGACGAACGAGGCGCCGGCGTCGAGGTAGCGCTCGGCGTCGGCGGGCACGAATGCGTTCACGCCGACCGGCACGCCCGCCGCGACGCCCGCGCGGATCGACGCGAGCACCGCCTCGACGACCTGGGGGTGCGACTGCTGGCCGAGGTGACCCATCGATGCGGCGAGGTCGGCGGGGCCGACGAAGAGGCCGTCGACGCCGGGCGTCGCGGCGATGGCCTCGACCGAGGCGACCGCGGCCGCCGACTCGATCTGCACGAGGAGGCTGATGGTCGACGCGGCATCCGCCAGATAGTTCTCGACGCGGTTCCAGCGTGAGGCGCGCGCGAGCGACGAGCCGACCCCCCGGACGCCGCTCGTGGGGTAGCGGACCGCGCGGACGATCCCGGCCGCCTGCTCGGCCGAGTCGACCATCGGCACGAGCAGGTTCTGCACGCCGAGGTCGAGGAACTGCTTGATGACCACCGTGTCGCCGTACGGCACGCGCACGACGGGGGAGACGGGGTAGGCCGCGACCGCCTGCAGCTGCGCGAGGATCGACTCGAGCCCGTTGGGGGAGTGCTCGCCGTCGATGAGCACCCAGTCGAGCCCGCTCCCCGCGGCGATCTCGGCGACGAGCGGGCTGCCGGAGCACACCCACATGCCGACCTGCGGTCGGTCGGCCTCGTCGATGCGAGCGGCGAAGGTCGGCGGCAGGGTCAGGCGAATCGGCACGAGATGCTCCCGAGGTCGTGGTAGTCGGCGTGGACGGTGTCGCCGCGCTCGACCCACATGGGCCGCGTGAAGCTGCCGGCGAGGATGATCTCGCCCGCGCCGAGCGACTGCCCGTGCGCCGCGAGCTTGTTCGCGAGCCACGCGACGCCCATGGCGGGGTGGCCGAGCACCGCGCCGGCGACGCCGGACTCCTCGATGGTCTCGTTGCGCGAGAGCAGTGCGCCGACCCAGCGGAGGTCGACGTCGTCGACCTTCACCGGGCGCCCGCCGACCACCATCGCGCCCATCGCGGCGTTGTCGCTGATCGTGTCGACGATCGTGCGGCCCTCGAGGGCGATGTGCGAGTTCAGCACCTCGAGCGCGGGCACGACGTACTCGGTCGCGCGGAGCACGTCGAAGATCGTCGTGTCCGGGCCCTCGAGCGGAGCGCCCAGCACGAACGCGAGCTCGACCTCGATGCGCACGTTCGAGAATCGGTCGAACTCGATGACCGAGCCCGACTCGTAGACCATGTCGTCGAAGATCACGCCGTAGTCGGGCTCGGTGATGCCCGTGGCGACCTGCATGACCTTCGAGGTGAGCCCGATCTTGCGTCCGACGAGCCTGGCGCCCGCCGACATCCGCCGCTCGGCCCACTCGCGCTGCACCGCATACGCATCCTCGACGGTCATGCCGGGGTTGCGCGCGGTCAGGAGCGGGACGGTCGTGCGGTCGCGGTCGGCGGCGAAGAGTTCGTCGGCGATCTCCCGGATGCGTGACGGGTCTGGCACGTGATCTCCACTTCGTCGTGAGCGTCACGCCGATCGTATCGATCGTCGCGACAGCCTGATATCTCAGATCATATACGATCTGTCCGCCCAGTTCGAGGGCGGCGAGCGGATGCCCCGGCCGAACGCTCGCGCGAGGCATCCGCCCTATGGCTCGAGACCTCGAGGCTCAGGCGTTCACGCGGATGATCTCGTGCTGGTACGGCGCCACGATCCGGTCCGAGACCCGGCAGTCGAGGAGCAGGAACCGCCGATCGGCGACGGGCTCGGCCGCCCAGGCGGCGAGCCGGTCGAGGTCGGCGAGCTCGCGGACGACGACGCCCTCGGCGCCGACGGCCGTCGCGAGGCCCGCGAAGTCGACCTCGGGGATCCGCATCGGCGGCTCGGCGAGGCCCTTGCGGCCGTAGAGGTGCACCTCGGCACCGTAGGCGGTGTCGTTCCAGACCACGGCGATGCCGCGGCCGGCAGCGGTGCGGACGGCGGTCTCGAGGTCGGCGATGGCCATGAGCCCGCCGCCGTCGCCGGTGGTGAGCACGATCGTCGCTTCGGGCTTCGCCGCCGCGGCGCCGGGCACGCTCGGGAAGCCGAGGCCGATCGACTGGAACGCGGTGCCGATCATCATCATCCGGTCGGGGGATGCCACGGGCCAGTACATGTTCGCCCACCCGATGAAGTGGCCGCCGTCGGAGACGACGACGCGGTCCTCCGGGAGGAGTTCCGCGAGGCGCGCGGCCACCGAGCGCGGGTCGAGCTTGCCGTCCTCGGGCACGATGCCGACGCCCCGGTCGTGCGCGCGGAGCGGCGCGATCGCGAGCGACTCCCGCCATCCCGACGACTCGGCCGCGAGCGCCGCGAGCTCCTCGACGAGCGCGCGGGCGACGAGCGCCGCATCGCCCCTCACGTAGGCGCCGACGTGCGGGTGCGTCGCGGCCGGCGCGACGTCGACCTGGGCGACGTGGGTCCCGGGCGCGAACAGGTCGCCGAAGCGCATCGTGAACTGGTTGAGCGAGGCGCCGAAGACGACCGCCACGTCGGCCTCGCGGATGAGTGCCATGGCGCCCTCGGCGCCGAACCCGCCAGTCACGCCGAGGTCGTACCGCTCGTCGGGGAAGACGCCTCGCCCGAGCGCGGTCGTCGCGGTGACGGCGCCCGTGGCCGCCGCGAGTTCGCCCAGCACGGCGCCGGCGCCGGCGACCCATGCACCGCGGCCCGCGATCAGCACGGGGCGGCTCGCACCGGCGAGCGCCCGGGCGAGCGAGGCGATCGCGCCTGCGGCGAAGTCGCCGCGCGGAGCGAGCGGGACGGGCAGGCTCGGTGCGGCGGTCTCCGGCACGGGCCCGGCCTCGAGCGCGGCGACGTCGTAGGGGATCGCGAGCACGGTGGGCACCCGGTACGCCAGGGCGTGCTCGATCGCGATGACGGTCGTGGCCGCGGCATCCGCCCGCCCGACCGTGTAGGTGCGGGCGCCGACGCCCGACGCGAGCGCGATCTGGTCGACGCCCCACGGCCGCGGGCCCGAGGTCGGCTCGTCGCCGACGACGAGCACGAGCGGCACGTGCGCCTGCACCGCCTCGGCGAGGGCGGTCAGCGTGTTCGTGAATCCGGCGCCGTAGGTCGCGGTGGCCGCGGCGAGCCGGTTCGAGGCGCGGAAGTGCGCGTCGGCCGCGACGACGCCGCCCACCTCGTGGCGGACCGCGGTGAAGGTCGCCTCGGTCTCGCGTTCGATCGCATCGAGGAACCAGGCGTTGCCGTTGCCCATGACGCCGAAGACGTGGTCGACGTGGGCGGCGAGCGTGCGGGCGACGTGCGCGGAGACAGTGGGCATGGCGGAGCCTTTCGAGACGGTGACGGATGCGGGGACTTCCGTATGTGTCTCGCGGGGCCGGCCGGACCGGCCTGACGCTTCGCGCCCTTTTTTCGAGCGCCGGCGCCGCGGCGGAGCATGCGTTCCGCGGGGCGCCTGGACCCTCGCAGTCTACGCGAGGGGCGAGGGGGCCGACCGCCGCGGCGTCATGAGCCGCGGCCATGGGGCAGGATGGCACGGGTGAAGACGATCCAGCTGCGCCGGTACACGCTCGTCGACGGGGAGTACGACGCCTTCGTGGCGTGGTGGAAGGAGTGGATGCCGCGAGTGCGGCCGGAAGCCGGGTTCGCGATCGAGTTCGCCTACGGCATCCGCGAGGCGAACCAGTTCGTCTGGGCCGTGAGCGCGCCCGGCGACGCCGATGCGTTCCGTGCGCTCGAGGCCGAGTACCTCGCCTCCGACGCGCGGGCCGCCGCGTTCGACGGCGTGCCGCAGCGCGTCGCGGTGTACGACATCGCCCTCGTCGACGACGTGTTCGCCTGAGGTGCAGAGCGGATGCCACGGCTCGCCGCCGAGGCATCCGTCGCCCCCGTCACCGGACGTCGTGTACAGCGCCCTCGCAGTCCGGCCATGGCTATGATCTGAGCATCCCCTTGGACAACCCCGTGGTCGACGCTGCCCATCAGTGAGCGCGACCCGAACAGGCCGACGAGGTCCGACCCGCGGCTGGAAGGAAGAGCCGTGAGCCACGAGTTCGACGCCCGCCGTGAGGATTGGATCGCCCGAGAGGAACTCGCCGAGCGCATGATCCCGCTCATCGGCGGGTTGTACCGCCGGCACGGGGTCGTGACCTCGATCCACGGCCGGCGGCTCATCAACCGCTCCGCGGTCGAGCTGCTGAAGGCGCACCGCTTCGCTCGCCAGGCCGGCGACGTCGAACTCGACCTCGCCGACACCATGCGCGTGCTCGAGGCGCTCACCGAGATCGCCCCCGGCCCCGCCTCGATCGACGTCGCACGCCTCGTCTCGCGGTTCCACGCGGCGCCCGAAGGCACCGACCTCGTCGACTTCCTGCGCTCCGAGCTCGCACCCGTGCTCGTCGACCCCACGGCCGGCGCCGCCGACGGCGACGCCGACGCGCAGGGCGCCCCCGCGGCATCCGGCACCGACGTCGTGCTCTACGGCTTCGGCCGCATCGGGCGCCTGCTCGCCCGCATCCTCATCGCGCACGCCGGCGGCGGCCAGGGCCTGCGCCTCCGCGCGATCGTCGTGCGCAAGGGTGCCGAGAACGACCTGCAGAAGCGCGCGAGCCTGCTCCGCCGCGACTCCGTGCACGGCCCCTTCCAGGGCACCATCACGGTCGACGAGGAGGCGAACACGATCCTCGCGAACGGCACGCTGATCCAGGTCATCTACTCCGACGACCCCGGCACGATCGACTACACCGCGTACGGCATCTCCGACGCGATCGTCGTCGACAACACCGGCCGCTGGCGCGACGAGGCGGGCCTCAGCCGCCACCTCGAGTCGACCGGCGTCGCGCGGGTTCTCCTCACCGCGCCCGGCAAGGGCGCGATCAAGAACATCGTGCACGGGATCAACCACGGCGACATCGAGTCGGGCGACCGCATCCTGTCGGCGGCCTCGTGCACGACGAACGCCATCACCCCGGTGCTCGCCGCGATCGACGAGGCGTACGGCGTCGGCCGCGGCCACGTCGAGACCGTGCACTCGTTCACGAACGACCAGAACCTCATCGACAACTTCCACAAGGGCGACCGCCGCGGCCGCTCGGCGGTGCTCAACATGGTCATCGCCGAGACGGGCGCCGCGAAGGCCGTCTCGAAGGCGCTGCCGGCGCTCGAGGGCAAGCTCACCGGGTCCGCGATCCGCGTCCCCACGCCCGACGTGAGCCTCGCCATCCTGAACCTGCAGCTCGAGCGCCCGACCGACAAGGCGACGCTGAACGCCTACCTCCGCAAGGTCTCGCTCACCTCGCCGCTGCGCCAGCAGGTCGACTACATCGAGTCGGCCGAGGTCGTCTCGACCGACTTCGTCGGCAGCCACCGCGCGGGCATCGTCGACGGCCTCGCGACCATCGCCGACAGCACCGACGTCGTGCTCTACGTCTGGTACGACAACGAGTACGGCTACTCGTGCCAGGTCGTCCGGGTCATCGAGGCCATGGCGGGCACCCACCCCGTCGTGCTCCCCGAGCGCGAGCCCGTTCGCATCGAGCAGGTCGCCGCGGCGGCCGTGCCCGAGGTCGCCGAGGTCGGCTGAGCGGATGCCGCGGGGCGGGCGCCGCACGGCGGCGGCTCGCCCCGCGCCCGGCCGTAGGCTGATGGCATGAGCAGCGAAGCCGTCATCGTCGACGTCGTCCGCACGCCCGTGGGGCGCGGCAAGCCCGGAGGAATGCTGAGCGGGATCCATCCCGTCGACCTCCTCGCGGGCGCCCTCACCGCGATCGTCGACCGCAACGACCTCGACCCGGGCCTCCTCGACGACGTGATCGGCGGCTGCGTGAGCCAGATCGGCGAGCAGTCGTACAACATCACCCGCAACGCGGTGCTCGCCGCCGGCTTCCCCGAGCACGTGCCGGGCACGACGATCGACCGGCAGTGCGGGTCGAGCCAGCAGGCGGCGACGTTCGCCGCGCAGGCGGTCCTCGCCGGGCAGGCCGACATCGTGATCGCGTGCGGGGTCGAGTCGATGAGCCGCGTGCCGCTCGGCTCGAGCGCGGCGGGCGCCGACCCGTTCGGCACCCGCATGCGCGCGCGCTACCCCGAGGGCCTCGTGAGCCAGGGCGTCTCGGCCGAGCTGATCGCGCAGAAGTGGGGCTTCTCGCGGGACGAGCTCGACGCCTTCGCCGGGCGCTCCCACGAGCTCGCCGCGGCGGCGGGCGAGTCGGGCGCCTTCGCGACCGAGCTGGTCCCCGTCGCGGGCGTCGACCGGCTCGTCGACGAGACCGTCCGACCGGGCACCTCGGTCGAGTCGCTCGCGGGGCTCAACCCCGCATTCCGCACGGATGCCCTGGCCGAGCGCTTCCCCGACCTCGAGTGGCGCATCACGCCCGGCAACTCCTCGCCGCTCACCGACGGTGCATCCGCGGCGCTCATCATGAGCGCCGACGTCGCCGAGAAGCTCGGCCTGACCCCGCGGGCGCGGTTCCGCGCGTTCTCGGTCGTCGGCAGCGATCCGTTGACCATGCTCACGGGCGTGATCCCGGCGACCGCGAAGGTCCTCGAACGCGCGGGCCTCTCGCACGACGACATCGACGCGTACGAGGTCAACGAGGCGTTCGCGTCGGTGCCGCTCGCCTGGCTCGCCGAGACCGGGGCGGATGCCGCGAAGCTCAACCCGCGCGGGGGCGCCATCGCGCTCGGCCACGCGCTCGGTTCGAGCGGCACGCGCCTGCTCACGACGCTCGTGAACCACCTCGAGGCGACCGGCGGCCGCTACGGCCTGCAGACGATGTGCGAGGGCGGCGGCATGGCCAACGCCTACGTGGTCGAGCGCCTCTGACCGCGACGAACCCCTCCCCGCCGAGTGATGCACGTCGCGCCGGGTGAGACAGGGCCACCGGCATCACTCGGCGCGACCGGCATCACTCGGTGACATCCACCCCTCGAACGAAGGAGCAACATGGAACTCAGCGGAGCATCCGCGATCGTCACGGGCGGCGCCTCCGGCCTCGGCCGGGCCACCGCGCAGGCCCTCGTCGACGGCGGCGCGCACGTCGTCCTCGTCGACCTGCCCGGCCCGCGCGGCGAGCAGGCCGCGGCTGAGCTCGGCGAGCGCGCCCGGTTCGTGCCGGCGGATGTCGCCGACGAGGTGCAGGTCGCCGAGGCGATCGCCGCGGCATCCGCCCTGGCCCCGCTCCGCGTCGCGGTGAACTGCGCGGGCATCGTGACCGCGAACCGCACCGTCGGCCGCGACGGCCCGGCGCCGCTCGATGCGTTCGAGCGCACCATCCGGGTGAACCTCATCGGCACGTTCAACGTGATCCGCCTCGCCGCCGCGGCCATGGCCGAGACCGAACCCGTCTCCGCGGGGGTCGCCGGCGGCCCCGCGACGCTCGAGCGCGGGGTCATCGTGAACACGGCGTCCGTCGCGGCGTTCGACGGGCAGATCGGCCAGGCCGCCTACTCGGCGTCGAAGGCCGGCGTCGCCGGCATGACGCTGCCGATCGCGCGCGACCTGTCGAAGCTGCTCATCCGGGTCGTCACGGTCGCTCCCGGCATCTTCGAGACGCCGATGATGGCGGGCATGCCCGACGACGTACGCGCCTCGCTCGCGCAGCAGGTGCCGCACCCGTCGCGGCTCGGGCACCCGAGCGAGTACGCCGCGCTCGTGCGCTCGATCATCGCGAACCCGATGCTGAACGGCGAGACGATCCGCCTCGACGGCGCGATCCGGATGCAGCCGAAGTAGGGCGGGTGCCGACCTGCGAGGGGGCGGATGCCGCGGCGTGAGCCTGCGGCATCCGCCCCCTGTCCTCGGACCGGGTCGGGCCGGTGACCGACCTCAGATGCGGCCGAGCGACAGCGCCGACCCGCCGCGCCCGCGGACCGTCTTGATGACGCCGTCGATCACGTCCCACACCGTCACCGCGATCGCGCCGAAGACGATGATCGTCGTCACGACGCCGCCGGCCTCGCCCCACGGCCAGCCGATGACGTCGAGGAACTCGGGGTTGATCAGCTGACCCGTCGTGAACAGCCACAGGGCGGGCACGATGAACGCGATGTTGAGCAGGAGGTTCACGACCGCGAGCCACCAGTTCCAGCCCCAGGCGTAGATCGCGGCCGCGAAGACCATCTCGAGCCCGATCAGCACGAGGAACCACGGGATCCAGAACGACCACAGGTCGGGGGAGAGGACGGGCACGGTCTCGCCGATGGGGTTGACGACCGGCGCGCCGTACCCCTGCCAGATGATCAGGATCGCGAACAGCGTGAGGAAGACGAGCGACGCGATGAGGTCGCCCAGTCGACCGGCCCGCCCGGTCTCGGGCAGCTCGGGGAGCATATCGGGGTTCCACGACAGGTCGGGTGCCCGCCCCGGCGAGCGCTCGAGGATGGCGAAGATCAGGGTCGGCCAGAACCCGAGGTGCACCGCGAGCGCGAACGCGACGGAGAACGCGTCGGCGAACGACTCGCCGATGGGCGCCTGCGACAGCATCTTCGCGAGGAGCACGGCGCCCGCGGCGATCGGCAGCACGATCGCGTAGAGCATCTTCACGAGCCGCCACCAGGTGAGGAAGTACCGCGGGCCGATGAGCTGGAGCGGGCGGTCGACGTACCTCGCCGCGAGCACCGCGGGGTCGCCGAGCTCGACGAGGGCCATGCGCTCCGCGTCGGCCGGCGCGCGGCCGGTGCCGACGAGGGCATCGGATGCGTCGCCGATGCGCTCGCGCAGCTCGCGGTCGAGGTCGGCGCGCTGGGCGTCGGGCACGGTGCGGACGGCGGCCCACACGTATCGGTCGGTCAGGGTCGTGGTCGGAGCGGTCATCGTTCGTCTCCCGAAGTGAGCCGGGCGAGGGCCCGGTCGATGTTCTTCCAATCGGCGGTGAGGATGCCGGCGAGCTGCTCGCCCGCCGGGCTGGTGCGGTAGAACTTGCGGGGCCTCGCCTCGTCGGTGTTCCACTCGCTCGTGAGGAGGCCCTGCTTCTCGAGTCGCCTGAGCAGCGGGTACAGGGTGTTCGCGTCGACCGTGATGCCGATGCGGTTCAGCGACTCGAGCAGGGCGTACCCGTAGTCGGGCTCGCGCAGCCGGACGAGGCAGCCGAGCACGACCGTGCCGCGCCGCAGTTCCTGCAGGTGGCCGGCAGTCGTGTCATCCATGCTCATGTCTTGCACTGTACTGTGCAACGCACACTATTGCAACAGTTCGGTACCGTTCTCAGGAGCGGGCGACGGAATCACCGCGCTTCTCAGGACGACACGCCGGTGCCCACGGCGACACGCCGAAATCCTCCTGAGAAGAGCATGGCCCTACTCGCCCGCGTGGGCCTCGAGGAACGCGTAGACCTCGACGTCGTCGACGCCCGGGAACGTGCCCGAGGGCAGCGGCGAAAGCACGTGGGCGTGCAGGCGGGCACTCGGCCACGCCCGGCCGGACCAGCGCTCGGCCAGCCCGTCGGGCGCGCGACGGCAGCACGACTCGTCGGGGCAGCGCGACTCGGAGCGCAGCGTCGTCTCGCGCCCGCGGAACCACTTCGCCTGGTTGAACGGCACCCCGACCGTGATCGAGAACTCCGAGGCATCCGTTCGACCCGTCTGCGTCGCGCACCAGAAGGTGCCGACCGGCGTGTCGGTGTACTGGTAGTTCTCGGTCGTGCGGTTGGTGTGCTCGAAGGCCGTGCGCGCGCTCCACTTCTTGCACACCCACTGGCCCTCGATCGAGCCCGTGACATCCGTCGGCAGCGGCAGGCCGTCGTTCTCGTAGCCCTTGAGCAGCGCGCCGTCGCCGTTGACGCGCAGGAAGTGCACGGTCATGTCGAGTTGGCTCGTCGCGAGGTTCGTGAACCGCAGCGCCGCGGCCTCGTGCGTGACGCCGAACGCGTCGCGGAAGTCCTCGATCGCGAGGCGCTTGTCCCGCTTCGCCTCCTGCAGGAAGGCGACGGATGCCTCCTGCGGCATCAGGCACGCGGCCGCGAAGTAGTTGATCTCGAGGCGCTGCCAGAGGAACTCGACGTAGCTCGCGGGCGGCTCGTGGCCGAGGAGTCGGTGGGCCATGGCCTGCAGCGCCATCGAGCGCAGGCCGTGACCGCCGGGGATCGAGGCCGGCGGCAGGTAGATGCGCCCGTTCGCGAGGTCGGTGATCGAGCGCGTCGAGTCGGGCAGGTCGTTGACGTAGATCAGCTGGAACCCGAGCCGCTCGGCCATGACGCTCACCTCGCGGTGCGTGAGCGCGCCCTGGCGGTGGCCCGAGGAGCGGACCTGCTCCTCGGCGAGCTGCTCGATCTCGGGGAGGTAGTTGCTTCGCGCGCGCATCCGCTCGCGGAGCTCGGTGTTCGCGCGGCGCGCCTCCTCGGGCGTCGCGATCGCCTCGCTCGCCCGTCGCTGCAGCTCGTGGTGGAGGCCGACGATCGCCTCGAGCGACTCGTCGGTCATGCCGCGGGTCGGCTTCACGTGCGGCAGGCCGAGCGCGGCGTAGAGCGGGCTCGACTGCGCTCGCCCGAGTTCGAGTTCGAGCTCGGCGCGGCGGCTCGGCGCCTCGCGGCTGAGCAGGTCGGCGAGGTCGACCTCGAGGGCCGACGCGAGCGCGTCGAGCGTCGACAGCTTCGGCTCGCGCTTGCCGTTCTCGATGAGCGAGAGCTGGCTGCCCGCGAGCCCGACCCGGTCGCCGAGTTGGTCGAGCGTCAGCCCGAGGTCGGTGCGGTAGTGCCGGATGCGGTGGCCGAGCGTGGCCAGGTCTGGGCTGCCGAGCTTCATGCTCTTCAGAATATCGAAAGATCGCGGATTCTTAACACTCGAAACGGCCGAATGGATGTCCCATCCTCACTCACACTGGAAACACGCCACCGATCACGGCGGCTCTCCAGACTCCTCGAAAGGACGACGATGACCATCTCCGACTTCTCGGTCAGCGCCTCCGGACCCGCCTCGGACGCGGAGGACCGCCCGCGCGGCACGACCGACGCCGCGCTGCGCGCCTGGGTCGCCGAGATCGCCGCGATCACCCAGCCCGACGACATCGTGTGGTGCGACGGCTCCAAGCAGGAGGCCGACCAGCTCACGCGCCAGCTCATCTCCGAGGGCAAGCTCATCAAGCTCAATCCCGAGTGGCGTCCCAACAGCTACCTCGCACGCACCGACCCGTCGGACGTCGCGCGCGTCGAGGACCGCACCTTCATCTGCTCCACCTACGAGGAGGACGCGGGCCCCACGAACAACTGGCGCGACCCGCACGCGATGCGCGAGGAGCTCATCGGCGTCTTCACGGGCTCGATGAAGGGCCGCACGATGTACGTCGTGCCGTTCTCGATGGGTCCGCTGGGCGGCGAGATCAGCCAGCTCGGCGTCGAGATCACGGACTCGCCGTACGTCGTGCTCTCGATGGGCATCATGACGCGCATGGGCGAGCAGGTGTACCGCCTGATCGAGGCCGGCGAGCCGTGGGTGCGCACCATCCACTCGCTCGGCTACCCGCTCATCGACGGCGTCGGCCACCGTCGCGACGACGTCGAGTGGCCCTGCAACGAGACCAAGTACATCGTGCAGTTCCCGGACTCCCGCGAGATCTGGTCGTACGGCTCGGGCTACGGCGGCAACGCGCTGCTGGCGAAGAAGGCGTTCGCGCTCCGCATCGCGAGCGTCATGGCGCGCGACGAGGGGTGGCTCGCCGAGCACATGCTGCTCATCAAGGTCACCTCGCCCGAGGGCAAGGCGTACCACATCGCGGCCGCGTTCCCGTCGGCGTGCGGCAAGACGAACCTCGCCATGCTGCGACCGACGATCCCCGGCTGGAAGGTCGAGACCATCGGCGACGACATCGCCTGGATGCGCCCCGGGGAGGACGGCCGCCTCTACGCGATCAACCCCGAGGCCGGCTTCTTCGGCGTCGCTCCCGGCACCGGTGAGACCACCAACCCGACCGCCGTACAGACGCTCTGGGGCAACACGATCTTCACGAACGTCGCGCTCCGCCCCGACGGCGACGTCTGGTGGGAGGGCCTGACCGACACCGTGCCGGCCGAGCTCACCGACTGGCAGGGCAACCCGTGGACCCCGGGCTCGGGCCGCCCCGCTGCACATCCGAACTCGCGCTTCACGGTCGCGGCGGCGCAGTGCCCGCAGATCTCGGACGACTGGGACGCGCACGACGGCGTGCCCATCGACGCGATCCTGTTCGGCGGTCGTCGCGCCACGAACGTCCCGCTCGTCGCCGAAGCGCGCTCGTGGAAGCACGGCGTGTTCATGGGCGCCACGATCTCGTCGGAGCAGACCGCTGCGGCCGAGGGCACGGTCGGCGAGCTCCGCCGCGACCCGTTCGCGATGCTCCCGTTCTGCGGCTACAACATGGCCGACTACTGGGGCCACTGGGTCAAGATGGGCCGCGTGCTCGGCACCAACGCCCCGAAGATCTTCCAGGTCAACTGGTTCCGCAAGGGCCACGACGGCAAGTTCCTCTGGCCCGGCTTCGGCGAGAACTCGCGCGTGATCGAGTGGATCGTCGGTCGCCTCGAGGGCACCGCCGAGGCCGACGAGACGCCGATCGGCAACCTGCCGGCCGAGGGCTCGCTCGACCTCGACGGCATCGAGATCTCCGAGGACGCGCTCGCGCAGCTCTTCGAGGTCGACCCCACGACCTGGCTCGCCGAGTGCGACCTCACCGAGGAGTACTTCGGCCAGTTCGGCGACCGGGTGCCCGCCGCCCTCCGCGCCGAGCTCTCCAGCCTCCGCTACCACCTGCAGCAGCAGGCGTCGTAGCGGACCAGCCGCCGGTCGTCGCTCAGGGGTGGGCGACGACCGGCGCACACGCGCGTGGGGGCGCGCGGACGGCGACGGATGCCGCGGGCGCGGCGTGCATGGAAAGGCGCGTCACGCCCGCGGCATCCGTCGCCGCATTCTGCCCGCGGATCGCCGGCCGGCCCGCGGAGTCTCGATCAGCCGATCTGGCCGCGGATCTCGCCGGCGGGGATGTCTCCCGGGAGGTTGGTGACCGGGGCCTCGCCGTCGTTCGTGTGGACGTTGACGTACGCGCCGCCGGACTCGATCATCTCGACCAGGTCGTCGAGCGACGCACCCGCCAGCGGCCCGACGAGGTTCGATGCAGTGATCGTCCCCGTCGCGATCACCCCGCTCGTCCGTCCGCCGTCGGGAGCCGCCGGCCCGTACAGGAAGGCGACGACCGGGCCGTTCACGCCCTCCGGCGCGAGGTGGATGTGCGCTGCGACCGGGTTCTCGAGGTTCGCCACGATGAGGCGGTAGTCGAGCTCGGTCCCGTCGGCGGACAGCTTGAAGACCGCTGCGCCACGCGCCAGGGAGTCGTTGGTGGGCACCTCCTCGCCGGCACTGAGTTGCGCGGTCCAGGTGCTGTCGGCGGCCTGGGCGCCGACGGGCGCGAGTGACGCGGCGACGGCCAGCGTCATCACGGACAGGATTCGGAGCGCGTTCATGGTCGATCTCCTCTGAGCGGATCCCGGCCGGCATCGGCGTCGGCCGATGCGCGCATTCTCGTCCTCGTCCGGCGCGGCCGAAACCCCCCGTGCGGTGGGTGCACCTCGAATGGGCGCCGCGGTGCGCGCCACGCGCCGCGCCTCCACCGCCGTCGCCGGGCGCGGGGCTACCGTGACCGCGGAGGGACCATGGAGTTCGGGACGGTCATCACGCAGGTCGGCGAGGTCATCGACATCCTCGGCGTCGTCGCCATCGTCGTCGGCGTGCTCTACGCGCTGGCGGATGCCGCGATCCGGCGACTCCGCAACCTCGGCCCGGTCTACACGCGGTTCCGTCGCGTGCTCGGCCGCGGCATCCTCATCGGCCTCGAACTGCTCGTGGCCGCCGACATCATCCGCACGGTCGCCGTCACGCCGACGATCGAATCGGTCACGGTGCTGGCGCTCATCGTGGTCATCCGGACCTTCCTCAGCTGGTCGCTGGAGGTCGAGATCTCGGGCCACTGGCCGTGGCAGAAGGCGCGGTACGCCGCCATCGATGAGGGCGCATCCGGGGCCGTTGCCGGGGCAGTGCCCCGGGAGTAGCGTTCGGTCATGGAGTGGGTGTGGATCGTGATCGGGATCGTCGTGGTCCTGGTCGTCCTCGGATTCGTGCTCGCGTCGCGCATCCGTCGCGACCGCTCGGCGGGAACCGAGGGGCCGGACCTCTGGGACGATGCGGACGCGCAGCGGCGTCGCGACGACCCCGAGATCCGGGAATGGAACCACGGCGGCGCGTAGGGCGTCGCGCGGAACGACGAGGCCTCAGCCGTCGAGCGACCAGACGGCCGCGACCGAGCGCATCGCGCGGCCTTCCGGCGGGCGCAGGTCGACGAGTGCGACCTGGACGAGGCGCGCCATCCGGCCCGTCGGCATCGCGCCGCGCACCGTATCGGTCACGTGAGGCCGGAAGTCGGAACGCGCCCGGGCGACGTCGACGTCGGCCTCGCGCAGCGCATCGAGCAGGCGCGTGCGCATCGCGCCGAGCGGTCCGTCGTCACCGACGAGCGTCACGGGCACGTCATGGCGCCGGCCGAACATCGCCCGGTCGAACGCGGTGACCTCGATCGCCCGTCGGCCGTGCAGCACGGGTGCCATGAGGTCGGCGACCCACGGGGCGTCGTGCCGGGTCTCGAACGGCTCGACGACCGTGACGTGCAGCGGCCACGACGAGACCGGGAACGAGTCGCCGGCGGCGAGGGGGTCGATCGGCAGCACCACGGCGAAGCGTCCCATGCGGCGAGGCTACGCCGCATGGGACGCCGGTGAGTGTCAGACGCCGGCCTCGCCGAAGAGGTCGAGCAGCGCGTCGGGCGCGAAGCGCACCTCGACCGAGCCGGTCGGGCCGCGGTCGGCGGCGCCGACCCAGAGGCCCGAGCCCTCGTGCACGCGCATCCAGCCGTCGCGGAACACGATGTCGGCGCCGACGACGATGCCGATCACGGGCGACTCGCCCGCGCGAACGGCGATGGAGCCCTCGATGTCCTGCTCGGCCTGCGCGTCGACGTCCTCGCGCGCGGTGACGCCGACCAGCGGACGCAGCGTCGGGGTGGCGAACCCGGGCACGTCGAAGGGGCTGCCGGCCGCGGCATCCGGAACGACGCCGACGTGCACGCTCGTCGAGACGAGCGCGGTCTCGGCGCGGCCGTCGAGCACGAGCCGGCTGCCGACGCGGAAGCGGTAGAACACGCGACCGTCGACGGGTGCCGTCGGCACTACGACCGCCGTGACCCAGTTGCGGGTCCAGGCGAGCGGGTCGCCGCCGCGGCTCGGCGGGTCGTAGAGGCTCGCCGTGACCCGGACCGCGCCGTCGGTGCGCGTGGGCGCGGCGCGGAGCGACGTCGGCCGATCGCCCGCCGGGGCGACCGAGCGCGCCTGCTCGAACGCGGGCAGGCGCTGGGTGTCCCACTCGCGCAGCCACGTCTGGAGGCGTGCGCGGAGGGCGTCGAAGCTGGGCTCCGGCGAGGCGGGCGCCTCGTCCTCGGCGGTGGCGGGGGCGGACAGGACCGCGGCGAGGTCGCGCACGGTGGTCGCGCCGCGGGCAGCGGTCCTGGGAGCGTCGAGCAAGGTCATGGTGGTCCTCCGGGGTGGATGGCGCGTGCGCGCCGGAAACGCGATGAGGACACGCTACGAACGCCCCGAGGCGCGCGGCATCCGCGCAGGCCCCGGGGCGGGGTGGGGGAGAACCCTGAATCCGAGGTGGTGCGAACCGCGCGGCCCGGGGCGGCGCGGCTCGCGCCCACGGCTCGCGCCCGCGGCTCAGACGAGCAGCTGGTGCTCGGCCAGCTCGCGGTAGAGCGGCACGCTCTCGACGAGCTCCTGGTGGGTGCCCTCGCCGATGACGCGGCCGTCTTCCACGACCACGATGCGGTCTGAGTCGACGACCGTGGAGAGCCGGTGCGCGATGACGATCAGCGTGCGCCCGGCGGCGACCGCGTCGATCGCCTCGCGCATCATGCGCTCGTTCACGCCGTCGAGGGAGGAGGTCGACTCGTCGAGCAACAGGATCGGCGGCGCGGCGAGCAGGGCCCGCGCGATCGCGAGCCGCTGGCGCTCGCCGCCGGAGAGCATGATGCCGTTCTCGCCGACCTGCGCCTCGAGCCCGGCCGGGTCGCGCTCGAGCACCGAGCCGAGATTCACGGCGTGCAGCACGTGCACGCACTCCTCGTCGGTCGCGTCGGGGCTGCCGAGCTTGAGGTTGTCGCGGATCGTGCCGGCGAGCACGGGGGCGTCCTGTTCGACGTAGCCGATCTGCGCTCGGAGCTCGGTGCGATCGAGCGCCCGCAGGTCGAGCCCGCCGAGGCGCACGGTGCCGACGCTCGGGTCGTAGAACCGCTCGATGAGCGCGAGGATCGTCGACTTGCCGGCGCCGGACGGGCCGACGAGCGCGATGCGCTGCCCGCGAGGCACCCGGAAGGAGACGCCGCGCAGCACCGGCTGGCGGTCGGTCACGTCGGGCTCGGGCAGGTGCTCGTCGGGCGAGTCGTTGCCGGGGTCGGCCGGGTCGGACGGACGGGTGAGCGCGTACGCGAAGTGGACGTCGTCGAACTCGACGGCCGCGGCATCGGGCAGCAGGCCCTCGTTCGCCGGCCCGACCATGACGGCGCGCGCCGCGAGCTGCCGGTCGTGCGCGTCCTCGTCGGGCAGGTCGAGGATCTCCTGGATGCGCCCGAGGGCGCCGAGCGCCTGGTTGACCGACGTGATCGCGCCGAACGCCTGGCCGAGCGGCAGGATCATCATGAACAGGAAGAGGATGAACGCGACGAGGTCGGCGATCGTGATCGCGCCCGACGCGACGCGGAAGCCGCCGACGCCGAGCACGACGAGGAACGAGACCTGCATCGCGATGCCGGCGATCGGGACGATGAGCGCCGAGATCCGAGCGACCTTGACGCCCATCTCCCATGCGCCCTCGGCCTCGACCCCGACGTCGCGCACCTCGCGCTCGGTCGCACCCGCGGCGCGGATCGTGCGCACCGACGTGATGGCCCGTTCGACGGAGGCCGCGACGTCGCCCACCTTCGCCTGGGCCGCGTGCGACGCCTCGCGCACGCGCGCCGAGAGCAGGGTCACGGTCGTGATGGCGACCGCGACGACGAGCACGGTGAGGCCGAGGAGCGCCGCGTCGATGACGAGCATCGCGATGAGCGCACCGACGAAGGTGACCGCGCCGCCGATCGCCTCGACGAGGCCCTGCGTGAGCACGGCGCGCAGCATGGTCGTGTCGCTGCCCACCCGGGAGACGAGGTCGCCCGTGCGCCGCGTGTCGAACTCGGCGATCGGCAGGTGGAGGATCTTCGCGATGAGGCGGCGCCGGCTCGAGAGCACGACGCCCTCGCCGGTGCGCTGCAGCAGGTAGTGCTGGTAGCCGGTGATGATCGCGCTGACGACGACGAGCCCGACGAGCAGCCAGACGATGCCGTCGAGCGGGTCGCCGGCCTCGACGATGGTGATCACTCGACCCACGAGGAGGGGCTGCGCGAGGCTCGCGATCGCGCCGACGATGGAGAGCGCCGCGACGAGGATGAGCACGGGGCGGTGCTCGAAGATGAACGGCAGCAGCTGGCGGAACGTCGCACGCGGGCCGGGCGGGGTCTCGCCTCGGCGCCCGAACGGGCTGCGGCGTGCGGGTCGGCCGGACTCGGGGGCCTTCGCCTCGGATGCCGACGCGCCCGCGTCGGCATCGCGGCCGGGTCGCCGACCGGCGGGGTCGCGTCGGCCGACGAGCGGGATGCTCCCGGTGCGGGCGGCGCGCTCGGCCGCGCGTTCGGCGGCGCGGGCGGCGGCGCGGGGTCCGGGTGTGGTCTCGGTGTCGCTCATGAGGTCTTTCCTTCGCGGCGCGCGGCGGCGGCATCCGTCGTCGGGGATCGCGGGCCGCATTGCAGCATACGTCGCCCGGCTGGGAGGCTCAGGCCCGCCCGACCTTCTTGTGGACAGCCTGCCTGCTGACCTCGAGCGCGGGGCCATCCATCTCGTCGTCAACCGTGGTTGACATCGCCGCCGGGTGAGGCGATGACGGATGCCGCGAGCGCGTGCCCTGCGATGCACGACGCCGTGGTATCCGCCCCGCCGATCGCGGCCGCGAGGTACCCGGCCGCGAACGCGTCGCCCGCGCCGGTGAGGTCGCGCACCACGGTGACCGGCGGCACCGGCACGCGAGCGACGCGCGCCCCGCGGTCGAACACCTCGGTCGGATGCGGTCCGTGCTTCACGACGACTCGATCCGCCGCGGATGCCGCGACCTCGCCGCCGCCGGCGAGGCCCAGCAGCTCGGCCTCGGTCTCGTTCGCGAACAGCACGTCGGGGCGGAGCTCGGCGAACCAGCCCAGCACGCGCTCGACGCCGAGCCCCTCGACGAGCCCCGTGGACGACGCGTCGATCGAGACGCGGGCGCCGCGTTCGCGGGCGAGCCCGACCAGACGGTGGACCTCGGCGCGCATGGGCTCGTGCTCGAAGCCGTAGCTCGGCACGTGCAGCCAGGCGACGCCGTCGAGCCATGCCGGGTCGACGGCCCAGAGTTCGGCCGCCGCCGCACGGTCGGGGAACATCGTGCGCTCGCCGTCGGGTGCGACGACGAGGACGACGGCGCCGGTTCGTCCGTCCCGCTGGACGCGCACATCCACGCCGCTCCCGGCGAGTGCGGCGACGAGCGCGGCGCCCGCCCCGTCGTCGCCGATGCGGCCGATGAACCGCGTCGGCGTCAGGGACGCCGCGTGCGCGGCGACGTTCGCGGCGCTGCCGCCCCGCGAGCGGAACACCTGCGCCGCAGAGTCCGTCGCGGCGCGGATCGGCTCCGTCGCCCAGACGACGATGTCCTCGAGCAGGTCGCCGACGACGACGAGGACGCCGTGAGCGGATGCGCCGGGAGCGGACGCGTTCGGCACGGCCTCCCGGCGGTCCGGCTCAGCCGGCGAGCTCACGCGCGATCTCCGCACCGAGTCGGGCGTTGCCGCGGTACACCGCGAGGTTCGCCTCGAGGCTCCGGCCGCCCGTCGCGCGCTGGACGAAGTCGAGGAGGAACGGCGTCGTGTCGTGCCCGGTCACGCCCGCGGCATCCGCCGCAGTGAGCGCCTCGGCGAGCACCCGCGTGTGGACCTCGGGGTCGAGCTGGTCGGCCTCCGCGACCGGGTTGGCGACGAGCACGGCCGAGGCCAGCCCGAGCTCGTCGCGGCCGCGCGCGACCGCCGCCGCCTCCGACGCCGACTCGACGCGCGCCGGCACCGGAAAGCCGGAGTCGGCGACGTAGAAGCCGGGGAAGCGGTCGGTCCGGAAGCCCAGCACGGTGATCCCGAGGGTCTCGAGGCGTTCGAGGGTCGCACCCACGTCGAGGATCGACTTCACGCCGGCGCTCACGACCACGATGGGCGTCGTGGCGAGCGCGGGCAGGTCGGTCGACTCGTCGAACGTGTCGCTCGCTCCGCGATGCACACCGCCGAGGCCGCCCGTCGAGAACACCCGGATGCCGGCGCGGTGCGCGAGCCACGCCGTCGCCGCGACCGTCGTCCCGGCGTCGAGGCCCGCGGCGCGGGCGACCGGGAGGTCGCGCGTGCTCGCCTTGACGACGTCGTCGGCGGTGCAGAGTCGCTCGATCTCGTGCTCGTCGAGGCCGACCACCGCCGTGCCGCCCACGACCCCGATCGTCGCGGGCTCGACGCCGGCCTCGCGCACGAGCGCCTCGGTCGCGAGGCCGACCTCGAGGTTCCGCGGGCTCGGCAGCCCGTGCGTGAGGATCGTCGACTCGAGTGCGAGGACGGGCCGCCCGGCGGCGACGGCGTCGCGCACGCGATCGGCCACGCGCAGTGCGGGGGAGCGGTCGGGCTGCATGCGCCTCATCGTATGCGGCGGCCGCAGCGTTGCGTCGGTGCTCCGCCGGGTGGTGCGGCCCCGTGGCGCCCGCTGCCCTCGGCGCCGCGTGTGTCCGCGTGTGACGGCGCCCCGCGACATCCGCCATTGCCCGGCGTATCGTCGCCTCCACGAACCGACCGATCCGCCGATCGAGGAGCACGCCATGTCGCCGCACAACCCGCACGCCGCCGCCGAGTCCCGCACGGGCCTCGCGATGGGCATGCGCGGCTGCGTCGAGGGCGAGTCCTGCTCGAGCGACCGGCCTGGCCACGGGCTGCACCCGATGCAGGACCGCCTCTCGCGGATCGTCGCGAGCCGGTGGACCGACGCGGTCGTGGTCGCGACGGCGTCCGACGGGTTCGTCGAGCTCGTCGACCTCGAGGGCGGCGCGCACCGCGTGTGGAATCACGGCGCCCTCACCGGGCGGCTCGCGGCCGGCGACCCGGTCGCGCTGCACCCCGTGTACGGCGTGCTCGCCCGCGGCGACGACCGCTACAGCGTCGCGGCCGTCTGACCCGCCCGTCCGATCCACGCGCCGCCACCCCGGGCGCACGCGACGCGGCCGCCCGGGCCGCGTCGACGTGATGGAGTGCGCGTCAGCTCGCCGGCATCATCCCCTTCATCGCGCCCATCATCTTCTCCATGGCCATGACCGCCTGGTCGCACGCCATGGCGCACATGCGGCAGTGCTCGCTCATCTCGGCGTGCATCATGCACTCGGCCGAGCACGCGCGGCACATCATGACGCAGGTCTCCATCATCGACATCATGACCTGCATGTCATAGCCGGTGGTGCGGAGCATCATCCGCATCATCGTGTCGCACACGTCGGCGCAGTTCGCGCACATCGCGGCGCACCGGCCCATGCCCTCGCCCGCGTCGGCGTCGGCGCACATGATGCACGCCTGCATGCACGCGGAGAGGGCCTCCATACACTCCTGCATCATCGACATGTCCATGTCCTTCATGGGCATGTCCGACGCCGACATGGCGCCCTTCATCATGTCCATCGTCATGTTCATCCCGCACCTCGCCGTCTCCGGGGCGCCGGGTGTCGGTGCAGCCGGCGTTTGCGGCCCGGCGACCCTCTCGAGCCGAATGCTACGCCGCGGGCCGCGTGGCGAGAAGGGGGTCGAGCCGACCGTCACGAGCACGAAACGGGGCGGATGCCGCGGGGCTCGTCGAGCCCGTGGCATCCGCCCCGTTCGGTCGTTGCGCCGGGCCGTCGCTAGAGCGACGCGGCCTCGGCCTCGCCCTCGGCGAGCCGACCGTCGGCCGACACGCCGGCGGCCTCGTAGTCGACGTCCTTCGTCTCCGTCGAGACGAGGAGCGCCACGAGGGTCAGCACGCCCATCGCGGAGAGGTAGATGCCCACCGGCCACGGCTCGCCGCCGGCCGCCGCCCACAGGGCGACCGCGATGAGCGGTGCGACGGCGGCGCCGAGGATCGAGGCGACGTTGTACGCGATCGCCGATCCCGTGTACCGCACGTTGGTCGGGAACAGCTCGGGCAGCAGCGCGCCCATCGGACCGAACGTGGCGCCCATGAGCATGAACCCGAACACGAGGAAGGCCTGCGTGAGCGCGCCCGTGAACTTCGGGTCGAGCTGCGGCAGCAGGAACAGGTTGAACGTGAGGCCGAACAGGATGATCGCCGAAGTGACCCAGATGAGCAGGCGCCGGCGGCCGATGGCGTCGGCGATCGGACCGGACAGCAGCGTGAAGACGCCGAAGAACACGACGCCGATGATCTGCATGGTCACGAAGTCGGCGTAGCCGAACCCGAGGCCCGGGTAGAACTGCGCGGCGAAGGCGCTCGCGTCGAACGCGGTGCCGGATGCCTCGGCGGCGGCCTGCGCGGCCGCGCTCGCGGTCTCGAGGTCGGCGGCCTTCGTGCCGTACGACAGCGTGAAGTTCGTCATCAGGTAGAAGAGCACGTAGGTGGCGAGCATGAAGAACGTGCCGAGGACGAGCTCGCGCCAGTTGTGCCGGAACACCGTGCCGAGCGGGAGCTTGCGGATGGCGCCCTTCTCGCTCGCCT
The DNA here is from genome assembly GCF_009709675.1 of Agromyces bracchium. Taxonomy (GTDB): domain Bacteria; phylum Actinomycetota; class Actinomycetes; order Actinomycetales; family Microbacteriaceae; genus Agromyces; species Agromyces bracchium. The sequence continues at coordinate 250,246 of NZ_WMLB01000033.1, forward strand.
TGGTGAACGCGCTCGACTCGACGAGCCGCAGGCGCACCCAGAGGCCGACGACGACCATGACGGCCGAGAAGAGGAACGGCACGCGCCATCCCCACTCGAAGAACCACTCGCGCGAGGGCGCCGCGAGGTTGATCGCGAGGAACAGGCCGTTGGCGATGATGAAGCCGAGCGGTGCGCCGAGCTGCGGGAACGTGCCGTACCAGGCGCGCTTGCCGGCCGGGGCGTTCTCGGTCGCGACGAGCGCCGCGCCCGACCACTCGCCGCCGAGCGCGAAGCCCTGCGCGAGGCGGAGCACGAGGAGCATGAGCGCCGCGAACCAGCCGATCTGCCCGAACGTGGGCAGGAGTCCGATGAGGAACGTCGCGATGCCCATGACGAGCAGCGACGCGACGAGCGTCGCCTTGCGGCCGTGCTTGTCGCCGAAGTGGCCGAACACGATCGCGCCGATCGGGCGTGCGATCATCGCGGCGCCGAAGACGCCGAACGAGGCGAGGAGCGCCGTGGTCTGGTTGCCGGTGGGGAAGAAGAGGATCGGGAACACGAGGACGGCGGCCGTCGCGTACGCGTAGAAGTCGTAGAACTCGATCGTCGTGCCTACGAGGCTGGCGAGGATGACCCGGCCGCGCGAGTTCACGGGCGCGGCGGGGGTCGTGGCCGGGGCGTCGGCGGGGGACTGGGTTGCGGTCATTGCGGTGCGGGAACTTCCGATGGGGAGCGAGGCCCTCGCGGGGCGCGTCGATCGGGCGCCGCACCGCGCGGGTCGAGTGGATCCGCTGCTTGTGGCAACCTGCACAACCTACGCGGGCGTTCGCCGACGGAACGAACCGGATGCGACGAACGGCGGCACTCGTGCGACGAGCGGCGGCGCCGGTGCGACGTGTCGGTCGGCGACGGATGCCGCGCGCTCGCGCGTCACGGTTCGTCGCGGATTTCGACGCCTCGCGGTCATCGCGTAAGGTAAGCCTAACCTTCCGTCGTTCCGACGGACACGACCCCTCACAACCGGACAGGTGCCATGCCCGTGCTGCTGACCAGGACCGAGCCCGCGCTCGACCTGCTCGGCGGCGACCCCGGTGCCCCGGCGCTCGTGACCCCCACGAGCCGGATCGACTACGCCGAGCTGCACGACCGGATCGACGACCGCCGGGCGGCGCTCGGCGGCGGCCGGCGCCTCGTCTTCCTGTCGGCCGGCAACACCGTCGAGGCCGTCGTCACCTACCTCGCCGCCCTCGCGGGCGGCCACCCCGTGCTGCTGCTGCCCGCCGGCACCGCCGGCGCGGCGCTCGACGCGCTCGCCGACCGGTACGCGCCCGACGTGGTCGTCCGCGCCGACGAGCGCGGGTTCGAGCTGACGGATGCCTCCGGCGGCCCGTCGCACGCGTTCCATCCCGAACTCGCGCTGCTCGCGAGCACGTCGGGCTCGACCGGCTCGCCGAAGCTGGTCCGACTCTCGCGGACGAACGTGCTCGCGAACGCGGCGAGCATCTCGGAGTACCTCGGGCTCGCACCGGACGACCGCGCCGCGACGACGCTGCCGCTCGGCTACTGCTACGGCCTCTCGGTCGTCAACAGCCACCTCCGGTCGGGTGGCAGCCTGCTGCTCACCGACCGCTCGATCGTCGAGCCCGAGTTCTGGAGCGAGTTCGCCGCGCTCGGCGCGACCTCGTTCGCGGGCGTGCCCCACACGTACGAGCTGCTCGAGGCGACCGACTTCGCGCGCCGCGACCTGCCCGACCTGCGCTACGTCACGCAGGCGGGCGGCCGGCTCGCGCCCGAACGGGTCCGCGCGCTCGCGCGGCTGGGGCGCGAGCGCGGCTTCGACGTCGTCGTGATGTACGGCCAGACCGAGGCGACCGCGCGGATGGCCTACCTGCCGCCCGCGCTCGCCGAGACGGCCGCGGGCGCGATCGGCGTGCCGATCCCCGGCGGATCATTCCGGATCGACGAATCCGTCGGCGGCGGAGCGCCGGGCGAAGGCGAGCTCGTCTACTCGGGTCCGAACGTGATGATGGGCTACGCCGAGTCGCCGGCCGACTTCGCCCGCGGCGCGGAGCTCGCGGAACTGCGCACGGGCGACCTCGCCCGCCGCCGCGACGACGGCCTGCTCGAGATCACCGGGCGCCTCAGCCGCTTCGTGAAGAGCTTCGGGCTGCGCCTCGACCTCGACCGCATCGAGCGGCTCCTCGCGGCCGACGGCGTCGAAGCGCGCACGGTCGCCGTCGGCGAGCGGCTCGCGGTGTTCGTCCGCCACGACCGGTTCGCCGACGCCGCGCGGGCCGCCGTGATCCGGCACACCGGCGTCCCGGCGCACGCGTTCGACGTGCACGCGCTCGCCGAGTTCCCGCGCACCGCGAACGGCAAGCCCGACCACGCGGCGCTGCGCGCGCACGCGACACTCCTTCGGGCGACGGATGCCGCGACCCGCGGAGGCGCAGCGGATGCCGCCGCACCCGGATCCCCGGTCGACGTTGCCGCCTCCGCCGCCGATCTCCGCAACCTCTACGCGGAACTCCTCGGCCGGCCCGACGCGACCGAGGACGACAGCTTCGCCTCGCTCGACGGCGACTCCCTCAACTACGTCGAGGTCGCACTCCGACTCGAGGAGCGCATCGGCGCGCTGCCCGCCGACTGGCCGAGCCGGAGCATCCGCTCGCTCGCCCCGTCGGAGCCCAGCGCCGAGCCCGCCGGACCCGCCGACGACGCGTTCGGGCCGTCGCCGGGCGACGAGCCGACGCGGACGCGGACCCGCGCCCAGCGTGGCGCGGTCCCACCCGCGGCCCCGCGGCGTCGCCGCATCGCCCGGCTCGAGACCTCCGTAGTGCTCCGCGCGGTCGCGATCGTGCTCATCGTCGCGACGCACGCCGACGTCGTGCAGCTGAAGGGCGGGGCGCACCTGCTGCTCGCGGTCGCCGGGTTCAACCTCGCCCGGTTCCGGTTCTCCGGTGCGCCCGCGCGTGCGGGCGACGAACGCCCCGAACGCCGACGACGCGTGCGGGGCCTGCTCCGCAGCGCGGCGCTCATCGCCGTGCCCGCCGTCCTGTGGATCGGCGGCGTCGCGCTCGTCGCCCGCACCTACGACCCCGCCACGGTGCTGCTGTCGAACTGGCTCGTGCCGGGCGCGAGCGCCTGGAGCGAGCAGTGGCAGTTCTGGTTCCTCGAGACGCTCGTCTGGTCGATCGTCGGTCTCGCGGTGCTCTTCGCGATCCCGGGCGTGACGCGACTCGAGCGACGGCATCCGTACGCGTTCGCCCTCACCGTGCTCGGCATCGCCCTCGTCGTGCGCTACGTCGTCGCGGGCGGCATCACGCCCTCGTCGCCGATGCGCTACGCGCTCCCCGCCATCGCGTGGCTCATCGCGCTCGGCTGGCTCGTCGCCCGCTCGACGACGCTGCCGCGCAAGGCGGCCACGAGCGCCGTCGTGCTCGCGACGGTGCCGGGCTTCTTCGGCGACCCGGTGCGCGAGGGGATCGTCATCGTCGGGCTCGGCCTGCTCGTGTGGGTGACGAGCCTGCCGGTGCCCGCCGTGCTCGCCGGCGCGCTCGGCACCGTGGCATCCGCCTCGATGTTCGTCTACCTGACGCACTGGCAGGTCTACCCGCCCATCGAGGAGTGGTCGCCGCCGCTCGCGATCGTCGCCTCGTTCGCCGTGGGCCTCGCCGCCTGGTGGGCGTGGGGCCTGGCGACCGGATGGCTCGGCGCGAGACGGCGCCGACGGCCGCGCCCGACGGAGTGACCCGCCGGCCGCGGTGATGTCAGCCCCGGATGGCTCGCAGCGTGTTCGCCGTCGCGATCGCGGCCTCGGCCGCCTCGCGGCCCTTGTCCTCCTTCGAGCCCGGAAGGCCGGCCCGGTCGAGGCCCTGCTGCTCGTCGTCGAGGGTGAGCACGCCGAAGCCGACCGGCTTGCCGGTGTCGAGCGCGACGCGCGTCAGCCCGTCGGTCGCGGCCGACGAGACGTACTCGAAGTGCGGCGTGCCGCCGCGGATGATGACGCCGAGCGCCACGACCGCGTCGGCGCCGGCCTCGAGGGCCGCCTTCGACACCACGGGCAGTTCGAAGCTGCCCGGCACGCGGACCAGCTCGAACGACGCGCCCGCCGCCTCGAGCGTGCGCGTCGCGCCGGCGATGAGGCCGTCGGAGATCTCGTCGTGCCAGCTTCCGGCGACGATCACGACGCTGAGGCCCTCGCCGTCCACGTCGAGTTCAGGTGATCCGGCTCCGCTCATGATGCGTGTCCCTTCAGCAGTTCGTCCGCCGCAGCCTCGGTCAGCTGCCGGTCGTCGATGGCGTGTCCCATGCGGGTGCGCTTGGTCTCGAGGTAGCCGGCGTTCACCGCGCCGACGCCCACCACGAGGGGAAGGCGGTCGGCGATCCGGATGCCGTGCGCCTCGAGCTGGTGCACCTTCTCGGGGTTGTTGGTGAGGAGGCGCACGCGCTCGATGCCGAGGTCGGCGAGGATCGCGCTCGCCGCGGTGTAGTCGCGCGCGTCGATCGGCAGCCCGAGCGCCACGTTGGCGTCGAGGGTGTCGAGCCCGCCCTCCTGGAGCCGGTAGGCCCGGAGCTTGTTGATGAGCCCGATGCCGCGGCCCTCGTGGCCGCGGAGGTAGACGACGACGCCGCCGCGGTCGGCGATCGTCGAGAGCGCCGCGTCGAGCTGCGGCCCGCACTCGCACTTCAGCGAGCCGATCGCCTCACCCGTCAGGCACTCCGAGTGCACGCGCGTGATCGCGCCGGCCGGGTCGAGCTCGGGGTCGCCCGCGATGATCGCGAGGTGGTCGGCCCCCGTGTTGCGGTCGCGGTAGGCGCGGACGCGGAACGTGCCGTGCATGGTCGGCAGGTTCGTCTCGACCTCGAACTGCACCCTGGGCGACTCGTCGATGGGAGCGGGCGTCTCGCCCGCCGCGAGGTCCTGGCCGCCGTGGCGGTCGCGGAGCCAGTCGACGAGCGCGGCGACCGTCGTCACCGGCAGGCCCTCCCGCTCACCGAGCTCGATGAGACCGGGCAGGCGCATCATCTCGCCGTCGTCGGCGACGAGCTCGCCGATCACGCCGACGGGGGAGAGCCCGGCGAGGCGCATGAGGTCGACGGCGGCCTCGGTGTGACCCGCGCGTTCGCGCACCCCGCCGTCGACCGCGCGGAGCGGCAGGATGTGACCCGGCCGGATCAGCGTGTCGGGGGTCGAGTCCGGGTCGGCCAGCACCCGGAGGGTGTGCGCGCGGTCGGAGGCCGAGATGCCCGTCGAGGTGCGGTCCGCGGCGTCGACCGAGACGGTGTACGCCGTGCCGCGCACGTCCTCGTTGCGCTCGACCATGAGCGGCAGGCCGAGCCGGTCGGCGAACGAGTTCGGCATCGGCGCGCACAGATAACCGCTCGTGTTGCGCACCATCCACGCGATCCACTCGCGGGTCGCGAACTCCGCCGCCATGATGGCGTCGCCCTCGTTCTCGCGCGCCTCGTCGTCGGCCACGATGACCGGCTTGCCGGCACGGAGCGCGTCGAGCACCTCGGGGATCGTGGCGAGGCTCATCGGTCGCCTCCGATCGACGAGGACGCCGGGTCGTCCGCGCGGAACCCCCAGCCCGACTCGCCCGGCTCGGCGAGCGACGACGGCAGGGCGCGGTGCGCGTCCAGGCGCAGCATCCGCTGCACGTGACGGGCGAGCACGTCGGTCTCGAGGTTCACCCGGGCACCGGGCTCGAGCGAGCCGAGGGTCGTGGCCGCGAGCGTCTCGGGGATGAGCGAGACCTCGAACCAGGAGCCCTCGGGTTCGTCGCCGAGCCCGCTCACCGTGAGCGAGACGCCGTCGACGGCGATCGAGCCCTTGTCGACCACGAGCGCGGCGAGGTTCGCGGGAAGGGAGAAGCGGACGACCCGCCATGCGTCGCCCGGCACGACCTGCAGCACCTCGGCCGTGCCGTCGATGTGACCCTGCACGATGTGACCGCCGAGTCGGTCGCCGACGAGCGCCGCCCGCTCGAGGTTGACGCGGCGGCCCGCCTCGACCGTGTCGAGCGTCGACATCGCGAGCGTCTGCGCCATCACGTCGGCGGTGAACGTCTCCGCGTCGGCCTCGACGACGGTGAGGCACACGCCCGAGACTGCGATCGAGTCGCCGTGCCGTACGCCCTGCACGACCTTCGGGCCGCGGACCGTCACGCGCATGACGTCGGCCGCCGGCTCGACGCGCGTGACCTCGCCGAGCTCCTCGATGATTCCGGTGAACATGTCAGACCCTCTCTCGGGTGGTGGTCTCGGGGTGTGCCGTGCCGGGTCGGGCGACGACGAGGAGGTCGTCGCCGAGTCGCACGAGGTCGGTGAAGTGGAAGCGCTGCACATCGGCGATCGTGCCGACGCCGATGTCGCCGATCGCGGTGCGCGGCCCGCCGACGACGGCGGGCGCGACGTAGACGAGGAGCTCGTCGGCGAGGCCCGCTTCGAGGAAGGCGCTCGCGAGCGTGGGGCCGCCCTCGACGAAGAGCGAACGGATGCCGCGTCGCTGCAGCTGCTCGAGGTCGTCGGCGAGCTCGACGCCCGCCAGCGTGATCGGCTCGAGCGGATGCCGCAGCACGGCCGCGTCGGCGGGGATCGCGCGTCGGCCGAACACGACCGGGATCGGCTGGTCGTCGAGCAGCGCACCGTCGTCGTCGCGCGCCGTGAGGGCCGGGTCGTCGGCGAGCACGGTGCCCGTGCCGACCGCGATCGCGTCGGCCATCGCCCTCCTGCGGTGCACGTCTCTTCGCGCCTCGGGGCCGGTGATCCATCGGCTCGTGCCGTCGGCGGCGGCGACACGGCCGTCGAGGCTCGACGCCCACTTCAGCGTCACGCGCGGGCGCCGCTCGCGGGTCGCGAAGAGCCAGTCCTCGAGGAACGCCTCGACCTCGTCGGCCAGCACGCCGCGCGAGACGTCGATGCCCGCGTGCGCGAGCGTGGCGGCACCGCCCGCCGAGTGCCGGCCCGGGTCGTCGACGCCGTAGACGACCCGGGCGACGCCGGCGTCGACGAGCGCCTGCGCGCACGGCCCGGTGCGGCCGACGTGGTTGCACGGCTCGAGCGTGACGACGGCGGTCGCGCCGCGCGCGGCGCCGGGGGCGAGCCTCGACAGCGCGTCGACCTCGGCGTGCGCGGTGCCCGCACCGCGGTGCCACCCCTCGGCGAGCACGTCGCCGTCGGGGGAGAGGATGACGCACCCGACGCGCGGGTTCACGCCCCTCGCCGGGCCGCGTTCCGCGAGCTCCAGCGCCCGGCGCATCGTCGCGGCATCGGTCGCCGCACGCGTGGCCGTGGTCATCGCCTGTCGCCTGCCTTCCAGGCTCCGGGGCGCCCGGGCATCGCCGGACCGGTCGACCACGCGCATGGCGTCGCCGACACGTGCTGCCTCCCATCCGGACTTTCACCGTCGGTACCGGAATTCCACCGGATCAACCGTCCGCGCGCGACCGGATGGTCACGCGCTCGCGGCTCGCGGACTTTCACCGCCGGTTCGGACTTGCACCGACCCCGGAGCACGTTACGTGTTCGATTGTAGGTCAACGCCGGAGTGCGGCGGATATTCCCCGCGTTCCGGGGGCGGGGCCGGGGGCGGCGGCGGTCGGGCGGCGGTCAGCGGCAGGCGGTCGAGGCCTGGATCTGGGCATCGCTCGGCCGGCCGTACGCCTCGATGCCGGCGCCCGGCAGGTCGTAGCCCATGCCGATGGCCCAGGCGGTCGCCCAGACCTCGTGGTCGCCCGAGAACTCGGGCCCGCTGAAGATCGTCGCGCACGCCTCGCGGAGGACCTGCAGGTGGCCGACCTCGTGCACGACGACGGCCTCGGCGTTCTCGTCGAACGACCACGCGTCCTCGATGCTGTGGGTGAGCGAGATGAGCCCCCAGCCGTCGCCGTCGACGTCCTCGAAGAACTCCGCGGTTCCGGAGTAGTACCCGTCGCTGGAGTAGCCCCCGACCTCCTCCGCCCACTCGACGTCGAACGGCACGCCGAACGCGATCGACCTCGCGAACGCCTCGATCTCGCTCCGGACCGGGAAGTCGGCGAGCCGCGCCAGCTCCGCGGCGTGCGAGGCGCGCAGCTCGTCGACGGCGGCGGCGAGGTCCGCGTAGCGGCTAGAGTCGCCCGACGAGATCGTGGGCGAGGCGCGGAGGGCGGCGACCGCCTCGTCGACCGCCACTCGCGAGGCGACGGTCGCCGAGGGGTTCGCCTCGACCGCGGCCGCGGCACGCTCCTCGGTTCCGGCGACGAGCGCCTCGGTGGCGTCGGCGATCGCGAGACTGCCGTCGGCGACGAGGTCGCGTGCGTCGGCGTACCGGGCGGCGGCCGCTTCGCGTGACGGGACGAGTTCGAGCATGCTCACGAGGTCGGCGTAGCGCTCCCAGGCCGGCGCGAACGACGCCGGGTCGCCCAGCGCGGCGATGCCCGGGCTCGCGGGACGGTCGGCGAGGACCTCCCGGGCCTCGGCGATGCGCGCCTCGAGGCTCGCGCGATCCTCGTCGGCGACGAGGTCGCCGACGGCGATCCCGACGAGCGCGTCTCCGCGGTCGATCGCGCCCTCGGCGCGCTCCGCGGTCTCGCGGTAGTCGGTGGCCGCCTCGTCGAACGCGGCGTCGGCGGCGGTCCATGCGGGCCAGGCATCGGCGTGGACGGCGCTCGCGATGAGCTGGTGACCGATCGCCCAGGCCGCGACGACGGCCGCGATGATGGCGGCCCCGGCGAGTCCGCCCACGCGTCGGGGCGTGCGGGGCATCTTCGGCGGCGGCGGGACCCGGACGAACTCGACGGCGTCCTCGGGCGATGGCGCGCCGATCGTCGGGGCGGGCGCGCCCGGTTCGACGGCGTGCTCCTCCGTGCGGTCCGAGGTGTCGGGGTGGTGCATCGGGTCCTCTCGCGCGCCCGCGGCCGGGCGCTCGACGAGGGCCAACCTACCCTGCCGATCCGCCGATCGGGATCACGATTCCGTCGCGGTGCAGGTCAGTCGGCGGCGCGGTTCCCGCCGTCGACCGCGGATCCCTCGACCAATCGGCGCGCGGTGCCCTCGTCGACGATGAGGTCGGTGACGAGGCCCGCCGCGAGCGCTCCCGTGAGTCCGGGGAGCTTCGCCTGCCCCGAGACCACGCAGATCCGCCGCGGGGCCCGGCGGAGGATGCCGAAGTCGGGCCCCGTCGCGCGCGAGTTCAGCGCGATGCCGTCGGTGGAGCCATCCGCTCGGTAGAAGACCGTGGCGACGTCGCCGACGACGCCGTCGCGCGAGAGGGCCTCGTAGTCGGCGCGCTCGAGGTAGCCGCCCTGGTAGACGTGGCTCGGCACCTCGGCGAAGGGCGAGCCGATGCCGAAGATCGCGACGTCCATCGACGCCTGCAGGTCGAGCATGCGCCGCGTGCTGCGCTCTCGCCAGAACGCCTCCTTCGTGGCGGGGTCGTCGAAGAACGCCGGCACCGGGAACTGCTGCACCCGGGCGCCGAACGCATCGCCGAAGCGGCGCAGCAGTTCGGAGGCGTAGAGGATGCCGGTGGTGCGGAGGTTGCCCGCTCCGTTCAGCTGCACGATCTCGGAGTTGTGCGTCGCCTTCGGGGCGAGGTGGCGGCTCATCGCGCTCATCGTGGAGCCCCACGCGACGCCGATCGTCTGGTTGGAGTCGATGAACCGGCTGAGAATCCGTGCAGCCGAGAGCGCGACGCGCTCGAGCCGGTCGACGTCGCTCGCGTGGTCGGGCACGGGCACGACGTGCGCCGAGACCTCGTGGCGCTCGAGGATCTCCTGCTCGAGCCGGCTCGGCAGGTCGAGCGGCGAGTGGATCGAGATCTCGACGAGCCCGGTCGCGCGCGCGTGGCTCAGCAGGCGCGAGACCGAGGATCGCGACGTGTGCAGCTCCTTCGCGATGGCGTCCATCGTGAGGTCCTGCAGGTAGTAGAGGTGCGCCGCGCGCAGCGCGTCCCGCGTCTTCCCGGTCGGCAGCTCGTGCCCCGCGGCCGGCCCTGCGGCATCCGTCACGACCATCTCGTCTCCCCCTGCACGTTTGTTCATTCGGCTTGCAAGCATGTTCATCGCTGCCACGATGTATTCATCCACAGCCGGGGACTCCACGCAACCCGGCGTGACCAGCTCGAAAGGACAGCGATGTCGCCCACCACGTCGCCGACGACGAACCGCCCCACGCCCACTCCCGGCACCCGTGCGGAGATCTCCGCGCTGCGCGCCCGACCCGCCGCCGAGGTCGTGATCATCGGCGGCGGCATCAACGGCATCGCCACCTTCCGCGACCTCGCCCTGCAGGGCGTCGACGTCGTGCTCGTCGAGCGCGACGACTTCGTCTCGGGCGCCTCCGCCGCGTCGAGCCACATGATCCACGGCGGCATCCGCTACCTCGAGAACGGCGAGTTCCGGCTCGTGCAGGAGTCCGTCCAGGAGCGCAACGGCCTGCTCAGGATCGCGCCGCACTACGTCAAGCCGTTGCAGACGACGGTGCCGATCTTCTCGACGTTCTCGGGGATCCTCTCGGCGCCCCTGCGCTTCCTCACGCACCGGCAGGGCACGCCCACCGAACGCGGCGCCGCGCTCATCAAGGCCGGCCTCACCATCTACGACGCATTCTCGCGCGACGGCGGGTCGGTCCCGCGGCACCGCTTCCTCGGCGCGAAGAAGTCGCTCGGCGAGCTGCCCGCGCTGAACCCGGGCCTGAAGTACACCGCGACCTACTACGACGCGAGCATGCACGACCCCGAGCGCCTGGCGCTCGACGTGCTGCACGACGGCCTCGCCGCCGGCGAGCACGCACGCGCGGCCAACCAGCTCGAGGCCGTCGGCCTCGGCGCGGGCGGCGTCCGCGTGCGCGACCGCGTGACGGGGGAGGAATTCGACCTCGCCGCCGACGTCGTCGTCAACACCTCGGGCCCCTGGACCGACCTGACCAACGAGCAGCTCGGCCGCGACACGCGCTTCATGGGCGGCACCAAGGGGTCGCACATCGTGCTCGACAACGACGAGCTCCTCGCCGCGACCGGCGGGCGCGAGATCTTCTTCGAGCACGAGGACGGCCGCATCGTCCTGATCTACCCGCTGAAGGGCCGGGTCATGGTCGGCACGACCGACCTCGAGCACGACATGCGGACGCCCGCAGTGTGCACCGAGGAGGAGGTCGACTACTTCTTCGACCTCGTCGCGCACGTTTTCCCAGGCATCCGGGTCGACCGATCGCAGATCGTGTTCCGGTTCTCCGGGGTGCGGCCGCTGCCGCGCCACGACGACACCCAGCCCGGCTTCGTCAGTCGCGACTACCGCATCGAGCGGGCGGAGGTCGCCGAGCGCCCGGGCACGGTCCTGCTGAGCCTCGTCGGCGGCAAGTGGACGACCTTCCGCGCGCTCGCCGAGCACCTCTCCGACGAGGTCCTCGAACTGGTCGGCCGCGACCGCGTCCGGTCGACGAAGGGGCTGCCGATCGGCGGCGGCGCCGGCTACCCGGTGACGGATGCCGCGCGGCTGGTGTGGATCGTCGGTCACGGCGACGGCGTGGGGCGCGAGCGGGCCGAGCAACTGCTCGAGCGGTACGGCACGCGCGCGGAGGCGATCATCGAGGGCGTCGAGGATGCCGCGGAGACGCCGCTCGCGGACGCGCCCGGGTACTCGCGCGAGGAGATCGCCTGGCTCGCCGCGAACGAGCGCGTCGTGCACCTCATCGACGTGGTGCTCCGTCGCACGAGCCTCGCGTTCACGGGTGCCGTCAGCGGGCCGCTGCTGGACGAGCTCGCCGACGTCGTCGGCGGCGTCCTCGGCTGGGATGCCGCGACCCGCGCCGCTGAGGTCCGCGACGCGCGGACCGTGCTCGCCGAGCGTCACGGCGTCGTGCTCGAGGAGCTCGCCGCGCGCTGAAATCTGCACGGATGTGCACGCGGATCCGCCGATGATCGGCGGATTCCGCGGGTACGTTTCATCCGGGCCGCTCCGATGCGGCCCATCCGGGCGACCCGCCCCCGGGCCGCCCGGCCCTACCCAGAAAGGTCAACGTGGACAATCTCGGAGTGCTGTTCCTCTCGGAACTCGTCGGCACCGCCATGCTCGTGCTGCTCGGCTGCGGCGTCGTGGCGAACGTCGCCCTGGCGAAGAACAAGGGCTACAACGGCGGGTTCCTCATGGTCAACATCGGCTGGGGCCTCGCGGTCTTCGCCGGCGTCATCGTCGCCTACGCATCGGGCGCGCACATCAACCCCGCCGTCACCCTCGGGCTCGTCGCCAACGGTGCGACCGAGTTCGGCAACCCGGCGTTCGGCACCACCGTGCCCGTCACGATCGTCAGCGTCCTGACGTTCATCGGCGCGCAGCTGATCGGCGCCACGCTCGGAGCGATCATCGTGTGGCTCGGATACAAGCAGCACTTCGACGCCGAGCCGGAGAGTGCGACCAAGCTGGCGGTGTTCTCGACCGGTCCCGCCATCCGCTCGTACGGGTGGAACCTCGTGACCGAGATCATCGGCACCTTCGTGCTGGTCTTCGTCGTGATCGGCTTCGGCCGCAACGGCGACGCCTCCGGCCTCGCGGCACTCGGCGCACTGCCCGTGGCTCTCCTGGTCATCGGCATCGGCGCCTCCCTCGGCGGCCCGACCGGCTACGCGATCAACCCGGCCCGCGACCTCGGCCCGCGCATCGCGCACGCCATCCTCCCGATCAAGGGCAAGGGCGGCAGCGACTGGGGCTACTCGTGGGTCCCGATCGTCGGCCCGATCATCGGCGGCGTGCTCGCCGGCTGGGCGGCGCTCGTCGCGCTCCCCGTGCTCGGCTGAGCCGACGCATCCCGCACGCCCATCCACCCCACCCACCACATCCACCACTGACAGCAACGGAGTTCTCAGATGGCTGACTACGTCCTCGCGATCGACCAGGGCACGACCTCGTCGCGCGCGATCATCTTCGACAAGGCCGGTTCGATCGTCTCGACCGGACAGCTCGAGCACGAGCAGATCTTCCCCAAGGCCGGCTGGGTCGAGCACGACCCGAAGGAGATCTGGGCCAACACCCGCGAGGTGATCGGCCAGGCGCTCGGCAAGGCCGATCTCACCCGCCACGACATCGCCGCGGTCGGCATCACCAACCAGCGCGAGACTTCGGTCGTGTGGGACAAGAACACCGGCGAACCGGTCTACAACGCGATCGTCTGGCAGGACACC